>NZ_JAOWLC010000005.1 GCF_025751535.1 Lentibacter sp. XHP0401
GTCTTGCCGTGGTCAACGTGACCAATCGTGCCGATGTTGCAGTGTGGTTTATTACGGCTGAACTTTTCCTTTGCCATCGCGTTGGCGCCCCTTCATGTTACGGCCCGCATGTGCGCGACCAAAGTTAATCTGAGCGCGCACATATGACCTTATGACAAAGAAATCAACCCGCGAAATCAGCCTTCGGGCTCATCTTCCAGCGCATCTTCCGGCGCATCATTGAACCACCCTTCGCTCGCATTCTGGCGCACCAGCCAGAGCTCGATCATCTTGGCCGCGTTCTTGCTAAGGTTTTCCAGCTGTTCTTCTGCCGATTGGGTCAGGCCCGAGCCGATCACCTGTTCGCCTGAAAGCTGTTCGAACACCACAATCTGGTGGGCCTTCTCGTTGAGCTTCTTGTTCGCCGCATCGTCCCAAACCGTAATCCTGATGACCAGCGCCGATTTGGGGCTGGCCACAACAGGAATCCCCGGCTGCGCCAGCACATAGCCCTCAAGGCTCACCCCGAAGTGATAGAGCTTGTCGCCTTCATAGCGGTCAAACCGCTCGGCGATCCGCGCGGTCACGGCTTCAACCCACTCTTCTTTCGGTTTCTCGCGGCTCAGCGGGCCTTTTTCAAACTTCGGCGCAACGACAATGTTATGCCCGAGGCGGAAGTTGCCCAAATCAACGGCAGGTTGGTCAAGGTCGTCAGGGTTGGCGCAGGCGGCCAACATGCCGAGGGCAGCAAGCAAAAAGAATCGACGCAGCATGGACAGCTCTCCGTTAAAAACTCTGCCTGCACCTATACCAGCACAGCCGCGCATGCAATTGCCCTGCCCGTCTTGCACCCCTATATGAAGGACAACCGCGAAGGATACACCATGTCCACAGCCCGAACTCCTGTTTCTGTTCCGCTCGTCCGCGAGCCTTGGGGGATGCTGCGCAGCCTGTCTGCGGCGCGCAAGAATGTCCTCTCGATCATCCCCTACATCGCCACGCAGCAGCCTGTCGTTTCGGGCAAAACAGGCATCCGGTGGCACATGCTGATGGACCCTGACGCCATCCGCCGTGTGCTCCTCGAAGAGCTTGAGAATTATCCCAAATCCGATGTGACAAAAAACCTCCTCCGCCCCGCAATCGGCGAAAGCCTTTTCATAGCCGAGGGCGCGCACTGGCGCTGGCAGCGCCGCGCCGCCGCCCCCGTCTTTTCACACCGCAACGTGAGCGCCCTTGCCCCCGTGATGAGCGCCGCCGCCGAGGCATCCCTCGCCCGTATTGAAAGGGCAGACAAACACGCCAGCGATATTTACGCCGAAATGGTGCGCGCCACCTTTGATATCACCGCCAAAGTCACCCTTTCGGGCAGCGCGCTTTTCTCCTCTGACGAGGTTCACAAAGCCATCGATGCCTACATCGCCGCTGCGGGCAAGGTCTCCCTCTTTGATATCCTCGGTGTGCCAATGTGGGTTCCGCGGCCTTCGCGCCTCATGGCGGGGGCCTCGCTCAAGCAAATGAAAGCCATCGCCGATGATGCCGTCAATTCCCGCCGAACAGCGGGCGCGGGCGAAGTGCCCGACCTGCTCGATCTTCTGCTCGAGGGCGAAGATCCCGAGACAGGCCGCTCGATGAGCACCGCAGAGCTGCGTGACAATCTGCTCACCTTTATTGTCGCCGGCCACGAGACAACCGCACTCACGCTGGCATGGGCGTTCTACCTCTGCGCCTTTGATCAGGATGTGCAGGACAAAGCCCGCGCCGAGGCACAGTCCGCTCTGCAGGGCCGCACCGCCACAGCGGAAGATCTACCCGATCTGCCCTATTGCCGCATGATCATTGATGAAGCTCTGCGTCTCTATCCGCCCGCCTCGCTCATCTCCCGCACGGCCCGGACAAGCGATACCCTCGCAGGCCGCGAGGTGCAAAAAGGCGATACCGTGATGATCCCGATTTACGCCTTGCACCGCAACGCGCTCCTCTGGGACGACCCCGACAGCTTCCGCCCCGAGCGCTTCACAGAGAAGCCCGAGCGTTACGCTTACCTGCCCTTCGGTGACGGCCCACGCATCTGCATCGGGGCCAGTTTCGCTCTGCAAGAGGCAGTGATCATCCTCGCCACGCTACTTTCAAAGCGCCGTTTCAAGCCCGTTGAAGGCCGTGCGCCCAACCCCGTGATGATCCTGACCTTGCGCCCCGAAGGCGGTGTCTGGCTCACATCCGAGGCCGTTTAAGAGGCCCGCGCCGCGACGCCTTCCATGGCAACCTGCAAGTCATGCACCAGCGTCTTGGCCATCGAGCGGAAACCCATGATCTGCCAGCTCTCCGCCGCCAATCGTGTGATCGAGCAGGCCATATGAAAGACTTCCGTGCGCGCCGTGGCTCCCATAGGGAAAGCAACATCGCGCATGTCCAAAGGTGTCAGCCGCGCCAACACATCGCGCGCGCCCGCCCCCTCAAGCACAAGGCAAGACCAGGCATCCGACTGATCTGTCAGCGCCGCATACGGTGCAAGCTTGCTTGAGGCTTCCCCCCCCATCAGAAGCGCCGCCCCACGGCCAAACCACACCAGTCGCACCGCGCCACTAACCGAAGTCTCGCCAGCCTCGGGCCAACGCAGCCCATGCGCCGCTTCCAGCGCCTTGGCCAAAGCTGCCTCTTTTCCCTTAAACGGCGCAACCAGCGTAAGCTGGCGCATCTCGTCCTCGCGCAACGCGGCCCCGCCAATCTCGAGCGGCAAAAGCCCGGCTGCGGGTGATAATGCTTTCAGTTCAGTCACGGCTGCGCTCCCCTTCTGGATCCAGGAATACCGGATGGCAGACTTCGCAAGTCGTCGAAATCCCGCGCACATGGTCAACCATCTGCACAATCTCGCCGTGCCGCGCCCGCCCGCCGCGCAAGAACCCGAGGCCAAGGAATGTTTCCATCGTCGGAGAAAACGCCACCGACGTCAGATACCCCTGATTGTTCTTGCGCACAGGCTCCGCACCCTCGTTATACAAATGCGCCCCTGCGGTCAGTTGCTTCACAACCCCCACTGGCTTCAACCCGACCATCATTTCGCGGTCTTCATCCAACAAACCGGGGCGCATTGCCGCGGCCTTACCGATAAAGTCTTTCTTCTTGCTCATCATCCCCTGCATACCGATGTCAAACGCCGTCACCCGTCCGTGGATTTCGCCGTGGGTGATAAAGCCTTTCTCGATGCGCAGCACATTGAGCGCCTCCATTCCGTAAGCACCGCCGCCAAGCTTTTCTGCCCGCTTGCGCAACTCGCCAAACAAGCTCTCGCCATAGCGCGCAGGCACAGCGACCTCATAGGCATGTTCGCCCGAAAAGCTGATGCGGAACAAGCGACCAGAAACGCCCGCAACCTTCACATTACCACAGGCCATAAAGGGCCAGCTCTCGCCCTCAATCGGCGCATCCAAAAGACCGTTGAGAAGCTCGCGCGCCTTCGGCCCCGCCACAGCAAACTGCGCCCAGTGCTCGGTGACCGAAGCAAACCGCACATCTAAATCAGGCCGCAAACCTTGGCTCACAAACTCCATATGCTTCATCACTTCGCCCGCCGCCGCCGTGGTGGTGGTCATCACAAAATGATCCTCCGCAAGCCGCGCGGTCGTGCCATCGTCCATCACATGCCCGTCTTCGCGCAGCATAAGCCCATAGCGCACACGGCCCACCTTAAGAGTGGAGAACATATTGGTGTAAACAAAGTCGAGAAACGCGCCGGCGTCCTTGCCCTTGATGTCGATCTTGCCAAGCGTAGACACATCACACACGCCCACGGCGTTGCGCACATAGCCAACCTCACGGTCACAGCTCTGCCGCCACGTTGTCTCGCCCTTGGCGGGGAAATAGCTGGGCCGATACCACAGCCCCGCCTCGATCATCGGCGCATTCGCCGCCACAGTCAGGCGGTGCGAGGTCGTAAACCGCTCGGGCGCAAACCCCTTGTCCGCCGCCCCCGCCGCCATTGCGGCAATCGCCACAGGCGTAAACGGTGGCCGATAGGTCGTCGTGCCCGTCTCGGGAATGCCGCGCCCCGTCGCATCTGCCAAAACGGCCAGCGCCTGCACGTTGGAGTTCTTGCCTTGGTCCGTCGCCATCCCTTGCGTGGTGTAGCGCTTCATATGCTCGACCGAGCGGAAGTTCTCCACCGCAGCCTGCTTCACATCCTTCACAGTCACATCGTTCTGAAAATCAAGCCAGGCCCGGCCCTTGCCTGCCACAGCCCAAAGCGGTGCGATGTTATAAGGACGGTCTTCAGCCCTCGGCATCTGCGGCACCTTCGCTTTCAGCCCCAACGCCTCGCAAGCCGCCTGCGCCGCACCGACACCTTCCCCAAGGCACGCCGCTGTCGAGAACACACCGTTACACGCCCCCGCCGCAATCAGCCCCGGAACCATGCCAACTTTCGGCACAAACGCCGCAATCGCCTCATTCCATTCTGGCCGCCCGTTCATATGGCAAGTGAGGTGCAGCGTCGGGTTCCAGCCGCCCGACATACCAAGGCAGTCCGCCTGCACTTTCTCGATCCCGGAAGGCCGCGCAATACTCACGGCCTCAAGCGCCTTTCGCCCCTCGGTTCCGCACGCCTGCGCGCCCGCATAAAACGGCACATCGAGCGCACAGCGCGCATCCGCGCGGCTGTCGATCAGCGCCGCAACATGCACTCCTGCCGCCAGCAAATCCGCCGCCACATCATGAATGCTGTCGTTGTTGCCAAACAGCGCAACAGCCTGCCCGGGGGCTACATTCCAGCGGTTCACATAGGCGCGCACAGCGCTCGCCATCATCACACCGGGGCGGTCATTGTTCTGAAACGCCACTGGCCGTTCCAAAGCCCCCGCCGCCAGCACAGCCCGCTTGGCAGCAATTTTCCAGAAGCACTCTTTCGGCAAACCCTTGGCCAACGGGCGGTGATGCGCCACACGCTCCAGCGCGCCATATGTGCCGCCGTCATAGGCCCCTGTCACCGAGGTGCGCGTCATGATCCGCACGTTGTCCATCGCGTCTAGCCGCCCGACAATCGCTTCGGCCCAGTCGCGCGCAGGCGTCCCGTCAATCTCGCCGCTTTCGCTGAGAAGCCGCCCGCCCAGCGCACTGTCTTCTTCCGCAAGGATCACATCCGCCCCCGCCTCAGCCGCCGTCAAAGCGGCCATAAGCCCCGACGGCCCCGAGCCGATAACAAGCACATCGCAGTGCGCAAACCCGCGTTCGTACTTGTCGCTGATCGGATCACCCGATATGGCTCCAAGCCCCGCCGCGCGGCGGATGACAGGCTCGTAAAGCTTCTCCCAAAAGGCTTTGGGCCACATGAAGGTCTTGTAATAAAATCCAGCGCCAAGAAACGGCGCGCCAAGGTCGTTAACGCCCATCACATCAAAGTCGAGCGAGGGCCAGCGGTTCTGGCTCACCGCCTCCAGCCCCTCGTATATCTCCTGCACGGTCGCACGCATGTTAGGGTCCTGAGAGCCGCCCTTGCCCACAGTCACCAAAGCGTTCGGCTCCTCGGAACCTGCTGTCAGCACACCGCGTGGTCGATGATACTTGAACGAGCGCGCCATCAGCTTCACGCCATTGGCCAGCAGAGCCGAGGCAAGGGTATCGCCTTCAAAGCCCTCATAGCTGCGCCCGTCAAAGCTGAATCTCACCTTGCGGCTGCGGTTGATCAGCCCTTTGCCTTGCAGCCTCATGCCATGGCCTCCTTGACGTTTTCAGCCAACTCGACCTTGCCGAATTCATGAGTCACCGTGTTGCGCTCGGCCACAAGCCAGCTGCCGCAGCCGAAATCATGAAACCACAACTCCCGCGTCCAGCCCGCAGGGTTTTCGCGGTTGTGCAGGTAATCATCCCACGCACCAAAGCCCGCGTCCTCGCTTGGTCGCTCAAGTGCCAAAGCATGGCCCTTGTAGGAAAATTCGCGGCTGTCTCTCTCGCCACAAAGGGGGCAGGCTATGCGCATAAGTCTTGTCCTATCAACATTTGGTCAGCTTGCCGCCCGCAAGGAGCTCTCCGCTGCGCGACATGGCCGCAATCGAGATCGCCCCGCCCGCATCGACAAACCGCCGCGAACCCGAGCCCTTGCGGCAAAACTTCTTGCCAAACGTTTTCACAAACCGCTGCTGAAGGCTCAGCTTCGGGTCGCGCACCATGCCGCGCTCGACCGAAGCGATATCCTTCGCCCGCGTCATGAAAACAATCGTGTCCCCCTGCGATGTCGCCGCCGTCAGCTTCATCCCGGGGCTGATTTCTTCACCTATACCGGCTTGCGCCCGCCCCAGAACCTCTTGCATCATGTGGTGTATATGGGCGCTTGGCGGCGGGGTGCCGAATTTTACATCCGCCTGCGCAGCCGCCGCAAAACCGCTCGCCACCACTGCCAAAATCATCAAACGCATGTCTCTCTCCTTCAGTGCAGGTTATGCTGGCTGCCGCTGTGCTCTTCGTCCATCAAGCCACGGCCCGTCTCGAAGCGGTCCAAACGGTGCTTCATCGCCGCCTCATGCGGCTGCCCCGTCGCCATCAGATGCGCCATGCAATATCCGGACGCAGGCACAGCCTTGAACCCGCCATAACACCAGCCTGCATTCACAAAAAGCCCGTCTACAGGCGTCTTGTCGATGATAAAGCTTCCATCAGGCGTCATGTCCATGATCCCGCCCCAGCTGCGCAAAACCCGCGCCTTGCCGATCTGTGGCAAAAGACACATCGCGGCTTCCATCACATGCTCGGCGGTCGGCAAATTGCCCCTCTGTGCGTAAGACGCATAAAAATCCAGATCACCGCCAAAGACCAACCCGCCCTTGTCGGACTGGCTCATATACATGTGCCCCATGCCAAAGGTGACGACATGGTCGATACAAGGCTTCAAGCCCTCGCTCACAAACGCCTGCAAAACATGGCTCTCGATGGGCAAGCGCAGCCCCGCCATCGCCGCAACCTGGCTTGAACGCCCCGCCACAACCATACCGACTTTCTTGGCCTTGATCGCGCCACGCGTGGTCTGCACGCCCTGCACTACGCCGTTCACAATATCAATCCCCGTCACTTCACAGTTCTGGATCAGGTCCACACCCCGCAGGTCCGCGCCGCGCGCAAAACCCCATGCCACGGCATCGTGGCGCGCTGTGCCGCCGCGCTTGTGATACAAGCCGCCATAGATAGGGAAGCGGATGTTGTCGTGGTTTAGGTTCGGCAACAGCTCGCGCACACTCACCTTATCCAGCAAAATCGCGTCATCGCCCTGAGAGATCATCATATTCGCGCGCTTCGCCGCCGCATCGCGCTGCCCGTCAGAGTGAAACAGGTTGATCACGCCACGCTGGCTCATCATCGCGTTGTAGTTCAGGTCTTGCTCCAGCCCCTCCCAAAGCTTGAGCGAATGCGAGTAAAACTGCGAGTTGCCCTCAAGGCCGTAATTCGCGCGCACAATCGTCGTGTTGCGCCCCACGTTGCCGCCGCCAAGGTAGCCCTTTTCCAGCACCGCAATGTTGGTCATCCCATGGTTCTTGGCGAGGTAATAGGCCGTCGAAAGCCCGTGCCCGCCACCGCCGATGATGATCGCGTCATATTCAGGCTTTGGCGCAGGGTCGCGCCAATGCGGGGCCCAGCCTTTGTTGCCCGTGAGGCCCTCTTTGAGAATTTTCAGCGCAGAAAAGCGCATGTGTCCCCCTTGGCCTCTCGGCGCACAAGCTTCGGCGCGCCACAGCCCGCCCCATCAATCCGTGCCAGACTATCAAGCCGAACCATGAAGGGAAGTCCCCTTTTCGACATAGACTGTCCCGCTGGCGACTGTGACTTTGAGAAATGTCCAAATGCGCTTCAGTCAGGCTGAAGCGGCGGCAAAAAAGGTCTGCCTGAATATCAATCTCCCAAAGCGTCAGGTCCGCTACGCGGGATGGGGCTACCGTTCGCGACGGAAGCCGACGTCAGCCCCTGAGGTGGCGATCCAACGGATGTGTGAAGCGCTTTATGCCCGCCAAACACATCCTCGAAACGAAGGGCATAGCTTGCATCAGCCAAATCGCCAGCCCGTGGGAACGGCTGACGATGCACGACGGCCCGCAGAACAACCTATTCAAACGCAATGGCTGCTATGCGGACGAAGTGAGCTTTCGCTGCGGCTGCACCAATGGCCACTTTTGATAGCTGTTCAACAAACGGTGGTTTTTGGAACGGCTGTTTTGGTGTCTTGTTGCGCAAGCGGTGGCAAGCATTCATACGGGATGAATATTTTCTTTGAACGCGATAGCGTCTGTGCGGGGGGACGACTTATTCTCTCCCGATTCTCTCCCGACCGCCAAAATTTAGAGTTCGTTTCGCCACCACTCTTAAGCGAATTGAAACCGGCTCGACAGGTTTGCCCGCCGCGCTGAAAACACCACCGCCGGTTCCGCCTAATTCCAGCAGCCTTCGTGACCGCCGAGGCTGCTCGGGGCGAACAATCGCTTGTGCGGCAAGCAGATTTAGGTGAACTTGACGCTACGCGGCATGCCACTTGGAGAATGCCAAATTATCGTCGCTTTATGAGATTAGGGGAAATTCTTTATGTCAAAAATTCAATTACTTCTGCCACTGGTCGGTCTGCTGCTTGCGGCCTGCACAACCGGGGACAGCACAGCGACCCCAGCTGCGGCGAACGGGCCGCGTGTTGACCCGCAAGCGCTGACGCCGCAATTCATGGCGTCGAAGAACTTCACCCGCTTTGACTTCAGTGCCAATGGCAAGACCTATGCGATCTGGCGTAAGCGTGACCCGCTGGTGCGTTCGGACAAGGTGGTCACACAGGTGATGCGTGGCACGCCCTTCACCGCGACGGCGGCGGATGATCGCGAGGTGCAGAACATGCTGCGCGATGCATACCGCGCGCAGGGCATCTGCCCCGATGGCCAGCATCCCGGTCTTTTGGGCGTCGGCTATGGTGCTTGGATCGCCGGGAAAACTCCGTCGTGGAGCGCGAACGTCCGGTGTAGTGCCAAGGTGCAGGCGAACATCTAACCCCGCAAATCAGTGAAGTCGTAGTGGCCCCGAAGCCGACGTGGATTGCCGACGGCCAAGGGGGAAAGAGCGTGAAAGCTACCCCCTTGAAAGGATCGGCAGATGAACAGTCGGGGTGCTCCGTAAGGGGGGGGCGGGATGTGCGGGAGCTCCAAGGCGTCGAGCACTCAAACCCTCGTTTTTGGTAGGAGCCGAAAACGCCCCGTTTAGCGGCACCAAAAAACCGTTCAAAATCCAAAGGTTTGTTGAACGATTTTGCCTTATGCGTTCATAGCAGACATTCGCCGAGATGCAGAAGTGCGGTATAGAGGGCTCAATCCCCACATTCGCCACACCAACCTTCTCTCACGAAAAAGGCGGCCCGAAAGCCGCCTTTTCTATCTCCTGCCGCAAAGCGCCGAAGCCTAAAGCCCCTTGGCACGGTAGCTCGCCGCCACTTTCTTGATCGCCACAAGGTAAGCAGCCATGCGCAGGTCAGGCACATCCTCGCGCTCATGCCACACTTCGCGCATGCTCTGGTAGGCCGTGCGCATCGTGTCATCGAGGCCCGAACGCACAAGCTCAAGCTCGTCCGCGCCGCGCAGATACTTTGACTTGAAGTCAGGCGTCATCGACCACGCATCGCCCAGATGGCGGCTCAGGCGTTCAAGCTCGCTCACGATCAGCTCGTGGCGCGCCTCTTCCTGACGGCGGCCCATGCGGCCAAAGCGGATGTGGCTCAGGTTTTTCACCCATTCAAAGTAAGAAACCGTCACACCACCCGCGTTGGCATACATATCCGGGATAATTACACAGCCATTCTTGCGCAGGATCTCGTCTGCCCCCGCCGTGATCGGCCCGTTTGCAGCCTCGATGATGAGCGGTGCCTTGATGCGCTCGGCGTTGCCGAGGTTGATAACACCCTCAAGCGCCGCAGGGATGAGAATGTCGCAGTCTTCCTCCAACACCACAGAGCCGTCGGGCACATAAGTGGCGTCCGGAAAGCCCGAAACCCCGCCATGTTTCACAATCCAGCCGCGCACCGCATCAACATCCAGCCCCTTGGGGCTAAACAAGGCGCCGTCGCGCTCGATAATGCCGGTGATGAGCGCACCGTCTTCATCGCCCAGAAACTTCGCTGCGTGGTAACCCACGTTGCCAAGCCCCTGCACAATCACGCGCTTGCCCTCGAGCTTGCCCTGCATGCCGGCTATTTTCACATCTTCAGGATGGCGGAAAAACTCGCGTAGCGCATATTGCACACCACGCCCCGTGGCTTCGGTGCGGCCCTGAATGCCGCCCGCGTTGATCGGCTTGCCCGTCACACAAGCCGCCGCGTTGATATCGGTCGTGTTCATGCGGCGATACTGGTCGGCAATCCACGCCATCTCGCGCTCGCCTGTGCCCATGTCAGGCGCCGGCACGTTCTGGCTCGGGTGGATCAGATCGCGCTTGGCCAGCTCATAGGCAAAGCGGCGGGTGATCAGCTCGAGCTCGTGTTCGTCATACTGGCGGGGATCAATGCAAAGCCCGCCCTTGGAGCCGCCAAACGGCGCTTCCACCAGAGCACATTTATACGTCATCAGCGCCGCAAGCGCCTCGACTTCGTCCTGATTGACACCGAGAGCATAGCGGATACCGCCCTTCACAGGCTCCATATGCTCGCTGTGCACCGAGCGGTAACCTGTGAACGTCTGGATCTGTCCCCGCAAACGCACGCCAAACCGCACCGTGTAAGTCGCATTGCAGACCCGGATCTTCTCCTCCAACCCGGGTGGCAGATCCATCACCGCGACAGCACGGTTAAACATCAAATCTACGCTTTCGCGAAAACTCGGTTCTTTAAAATTGGCGTTCATATCTTTTCTCCCATTGCTGGCGTCCATGCCGCATTGCAGCGACTCGGGTCCAATGTGCACATTTGTCGCACCTATCTTGCAAAGGGCCAACCGTCATTCCTGATTGTTAGTGCGCAAAGATTAAAAAACCACTTTCACGAATGGCCCGTCAGGCTGCGCTCGAACCAATCGGCTGCCCTTCACCCGCCTCAAAAGGTTAACGGAAATTTGCCCCTTTGTTGAACAGCTCGAAACAGTCCGGCCCAAACGGTCCAACCGGTTCCAAAACTCCCCTTTTTCCCTAAAAAAACCGCATTTCTCGCCCTAATTCCGCCACAGAACTAAACCAAAAGAAACACTGGACCAATGTGAAATGAGTCCCGGCACACCCCGAATCCCGATGCCGGGCAGGAGAAGAAACATGGAACTGACAACTGTCACATCTCGGCGTCGGCGCACCGCAGACCGCTTCATGATGCCCCACAAGATCGCTCCCTTCGTTCGGCAGTTTGCCAAAGAAGAAGACGGGGTTCTGGTCGCCTTCTCTGTTTACTTTATGCTGATGATCCTCTTCGTCGGGGCGCTCGGTGTCGATATCATGCGTTTTGAATCCCAGCGCTCGCGCCTGCAACACGTGCTTGACCAAGCCGTGCTCGCCGCCACCGACCTTGATCAGAAAAGCCCGCCTGCAGAGGTTGTGGCCGACTATTTCATAAAGTCCGGTCTGGCCAATGCCGAGCTTCTTTCAACCGTCGTTGATCAGGGGCTGAACTACCGCGAAGTGACAGCCACGGCGCGTGAACTTGTTCCAACACAACTCATGCACATGCTCGGCGTAAACGAGATGATGGCGCCTGCCTCCTCCTCTGCCGAAGAGCGTGTCGACTCTGTCGAAATCTCGCTGGTGCTCGACGTGTCAGGCTCCATGGATGGCAGCCGTATCGAAAACCTGAAACCCGCCGCCGTCGATTTCGTTGATACCGTTCTGGAACTGTCCGATGCCGATGACATCTCGATCTCTATCGTGCCCTACGCAACCCAGGTCAGCGCCGGCCCGACACTGCTCAGCCAGTTCAGAACACATGATGACCACGACTATTCACATTGCGTGAACTTTGACTCCAGCGATTTTTATTCCACAACCATGGAGCCCCTGAGCGGCGGGTCACGCAGCTATGAGCAGACCAAACACTTCGACGTCTTCACATATGCCGAAACCGCCGATGATACCGGGCTGGTCGACGATGAACACGACTCTTTGACCGTCTGTCCGAACCGTCCGTCGTCACACATCCTTCCGCTCAGCAACAACGCCTCAACGCTGCATGGCCAGATCAACGCGCTTGCGGCAGGCGGCAACACTTCGGCCGACCTCGGCATCAAATGGGGCGCAGCCCTGCTTGACCCGAGCCTGCAACCTGTGGTCAGCAATCTGGTCGCCGCAAACCAGATCGACAATGCGTTTTCCGATCGTCCGCTCGAATACGATGATCCGAACTCGATCAAAGTGCTCGTTGTGATGACTGACGGCCAAAACACCAACCAATACATGCTGCGGTCACAGTTTCGCTCTGGCAACTCTGATGTTTACTACAACGCAGGAAATGACCGTTATGCCGTGAAAAGCGGCAGCTACTACTATAAACAGTCCTCGAGCGGCAACTCGCAGATCCAGTCAAGCTGGAGCAACCGCAGCTGGTCACTCGACAGCAACTGGAAGCGGTTGAGCTATGAAGAGCTCTTCGCCAAAGCCAGCCTCGCTTGGGTCGCAAATTACCTCTACGGCCGTCTTGACTATTACGCCTGGAACAACTGGTATGATAACCCGCAAACGTCTGTAGGCGGAGGGACAAAAGACTCCCGCATGCAATCCATCTGCAATGCCGCCAAAAACCAGGGTGTCGTCATCTACACCATCGGCTTTGAAGCCCCGACACACGGCGCAAACGAGCTAAAGGACTGTGCAAGCTCACCCAGCCACTTCTTTGATGTGGATGGCCTCGAAATCAGCGAAGCCTTCTCGGCCATCGCGCAATCCATTAGCCAGTTGAAGCTTACACAATGAGACAGTTCATTCAGAAAATCCGTCGCTTCGGCCGCGCTGAAGACGGGAACGCAACAGTCGAGTTTGCAATCCTGTTCCCTTTCTTTGTCTTCATGTTCTGCGCCGCCGTCGAGCTTGGCATGGTCACGTTCCGCCACTCCATGCTGGAGCGCGGCCTCGATCTGGCCGTGCGCAATGTCCGCCTCACAACAGCGGCAGACTACCAGCACGACGACATCAAGCAAATGGCGTGTGATTTTGCAGGTATTTTGCCCAATTGCATGACACAGCTGCACCTCGAAATGCAGCCGCTGGATATGCGCAATTTCACGGCCCCCAGCCGCACAGCACGTTGTTCGGATATCACCCAGGTGGCCAACCCGCTGAAGCAGTTCAGCAACGGCCAGCAAAACCAGATGATGGTTCTGCGTGCCTGCTTTGTCTTCAAGCCCGTTTTCCCGCTGACAGGCCTTGGCCGTCACCTCGATTGGGACGGGAACGGTCATGCGTGGATGATCGCGACATCCGCCTTTGTTCAGGAGCCGCTCTAATGATCTGGTCCTATATCAAATCCCGCCTCGTCGCCTTCCGCGACGAAACAGGGGGCACTGTATCAATCGAATTCATCGTTATGGCCCCCATCGTGTTTTGGGCCTATGCCTCGATGTTCTCGTGGTTTGATGCCTACCGTCAGGTCGGCGTCCACGAAAAGGCCGCCTTCACTGTGGCGGATATGATCAGCCGCGAAACAGCTCCGATTGACGATGATTACATTGATGCAACCCGCGAGCTGGTTCAATTCCTGACACGCACCAGCGAGAATCCCGATCTGCGGGTTTCTGTCATCCGCTTTGTCAAAAGCCGCAACGAATTTCGTCTGGACTGGTCTTCAAGCCGTGGAGGTTTCAACAGCCTGACCAACGCTCAAGTCAAAAACTGGCATGAAAAACTGCCAATGCTGGTCAATCAAGAGCGTATCATTCTCGTCGAAACCAGGATCAACTACACACCGCCCTTCCTCTTCGGTCTGAACGAAGAGAACGAGTTGCAAACCTTCATCTTCTCGCGCCCGCGCTTTGCTCCGCAAGTTTGCTGGGAAGACTGCTGAAAAAACAGCCCCGACAACACACATACAAAGGCCGGAGCGATGATCGATCCCTCGCTCCGGCCTTTTCCTTTGCCTGTCGCACGGCGCGTTAACCTAATTCCTGTTAACACTTGGCCTTTTCAGGCGGTGCACGCATGGTGCACGTGTTGTGCACGCCTATCACCCCCTGGAATCAGCACATTTTGCGCCCCGTTAACCCCTCGGGTCGCAGCGAGAACTATCGCTTAACAGTCACCTCTGCGCCGCGCTCTTCGGGTTCGTCATCCGTCATTTCCGCGGGGAAGCCGGGCGCCGTCACATCAAGCCCCGTCGCCTCTTCCAAACGTTTGATAATATTAGGAGAAAGCTCGCGCGGACCAAAGCGGCTGATCCCGTCCTGAAAGATGCTGATGAGCAGCGGGTTAAGCTCCAGCGGAACGCCGGCACGGTCGGCAACCTCTTGAAAAAGCCCGATATCTTTCGCAACCAGGTCCATCGTAAACGAAATATCGCGGCTCCCGTTCAAGATCACCTGCCCTTCCGTCTCATGCACAAAGCTCGTGCCCGAGGAAATCGCCATCGCTTCATAGGCCACACCGAGGTCCATGCCCGCGCCCTTGGCCACGGTCAAAGCCTCGGCCACAGAGACAAGGTTCGCCGTGGCAAGGAAGTTCGTCAGCACCTTCAAAACAGAGGCCGACCCCAGCGGCCCGGTGTGCAGGACACGCCGCCCCATAATCGTCAGAAGCGGCAGAATACGCTCGAATGTTTCGCGCTCACAGCCCGCAAAAATAGAGATATTGCCCGTATCGGCACGATGGCACCCGCCCGAAACGGGGCAATCCACAGCCGCGCCTCCCGCCGCAATCACCTCGGCCCCGATGCGCTTCACCTCGGCCTCGTCCGTGGTGCTCATCTCCATCCAGATCTTGCCCTCGCAGACCTCTGGCAGCATCTCCTCAAGCACAGCGGCGCTGGCCGCGGGGCTCGGCAGGCAAGTGATCACCGCATCACACGCGCGCATCATTTTCGCAGGCGACTCACCTGCAACCGCACCGGCGGCAACCTTGGCCTTAACAAACTCTTCATTCAAATCATGGACCATAACGTCCACACCATTGCGCAGGAGAGAGCCAGACAACTTCCCCCCCACATTCCCAAGCCCTATAAATCCGACCTTCATTTTCGCCTCCCTGTGTTGCGTCATCGTTCCGCTCTGCCGTTCGGCCTTCTGGCCCAGAAGCGACACTGCCGTGTGTTTTTGGCGACTGACAGGGCTTTTTCATGCGGTCACAAGGTCGAGCTGTGCAGAAATGCACATATGCCTCTTCACGACACAGAATTGCGCAATGGTCCCGCCACGCCTACCTTTTGTCTCACAAGCAACAGGAGCTTAAGTCATGTCCATCCGCCCCATACTCGAAGCCCGCAAAGCCCAAGCCACCATGGAAGGCGCAGGCGTGCATTTGCACCGCGCTTTCGGCTTTCACGACCCCTCCGAGCTTGACCCTTTTCTGCTGTTCGATGATTTCCGCAACGAGCATCCCGATCACTACGCCAAAGGCTTCCCCTGGCATCCCCACCGCGGCATCGAAACCATCACCTATGTCTTGTCGGGCGAGGTTGATCACGCCGACAGCCTCGGCAACGAAGGTCGCCTCACGGCTGGCGATGTGCAATGGATGACCGCAGGATCAGGCATCATGCATCAGGAAATGCCACGTGGAAACGCCAAGGGCCAGATGCACGGCTTCCAGCTCTGGGCCAACCTGCCGCAGGATCTCAAAATGACCGACCCGCGCTATCAAGACGTTGAAGCAAAAGAAATTCCAGAAATCATCGACGATGACGGCACGCGCGTTCGCGTCGTTACAGGCGAATTCTGGGGCAAACGCGGCCCCGTCGATGGCATCGCCGCCGACCCTCAGTATCTCGATGTTTTTGTGCCTGCAGGTGTAAAAAAGACCTTGCCTATAGACACTTACCGCCGTGCCTTCGCCTATGTCTTCGAGGGCCAGGGCGCCTTTGCCGATGCCAGCGCACCCTCAGGTGTGCTCCTTGAAAAAGAAGTGATGGGCAAGGAAGTCAACATCCGCGACATGTCAGGCGATCGCACCCTCATCCGCTTCGGAACAGGGGATGAAATCACCGTTCAGGCGGGAGAAGAAGGTATACGCTTTTTGCTCATCTCCGGCGCCCCCATTCAAGAACCTGTCGCGTGGCACGGCCCCATCGTGATGAACACCAAAGACGAAATCCGCCAAGCCATGTCAGATCTTCGCAACGGAACCTTCATCAAACCCGCTCACTAAACAGGCTTTCTTATTGCCGAAAATATCCTGGGGAGAGCGCGAGAGGGGCAAAGCCCCTCTCACTCACCGCGCTTTGGCGAAGCCAAAGCGCAAACCCTTTTAAAGAGAGCCCAACCAATCCGGCAAATGGCCGATATCGGGCAAAACCACATCCGCCAACGGCCTAAGATCAGCCTCCCCCGCCATGCCAGTCAACACAGCCACCGTGCGCATCCCCGCCGCACGACCTGCGCGCAAATCATGCGTGCTGTCGCCCACCATCACGGCGGCCTCGGGCGCCACGCCCACCGCCTTGCAAAACGCCAGAAGCTGCCCCGGCGCGGGCTTGCCGCCAAAGCCGCTGTCAAACCCGGCGATAAAGTCGAAAAAGCCAGTCACACCCGCGCTTTTCAAATGCTCCAAAGCAGGCACTTCCGCATCATTCGTCGCCACACCAAGCTTCAGCCCCGCGCTGCGCAAACGGCCCAAAAGCGGCGCAAGCGGCACGGCTTCAGCCTGTGGCGCCTTGCCTGCTTCCTCGTTAAGCATATCCACAATCGCCGCGTGCTCCCGGTCGGGCAAATGCACCGCCAAAGCCTCGGCCACCTCGCTGGGCATCCCCGCAATCACAATGGAATCCGCATGAAAATGCTGCGCATCATAATCAAAGCCCACAGCACCGGCCATCGCCCGCGCATGTGCCTCATCCCGCGCCAAACGCCGTAAAAACGCCAGCGCCCAAGCCTCCCATGTGCTCGCAAAGTCAAACAGTGTGCCGTCCTTGTCAAAGATCACGGCCTCCACGGGTTTCATGTCCAATTCACCTGCTCCCCGCCCGGCAACGCAGCCCGCGCCCGCATCGGCTGTTCATACTTCAGCCCCTCTGCCTCGCAAAACCCCATGACCCAGGCGTCATCCATTAACAGAAAGTCCAAAACCGATGCCAGAAAGGCAGGTTCACCCGCCTGTGCCTTGATATCGTTCACAGAAGCACCACTCGCGCCCAGAAAAACCGGCAGCAGATCCTCATTCCCCGCCAGCCAGATAAGCGCTTTTATGCCGATATCCTCGGCCATTTCCTGTGACGCAGACATTTTTAACAAACCTAGAAAGGAATTCTTAACTACTTTTGCGAAATGATGAACAGAACCGCAAGCGCAAAGGGGATGTTGTAGCTCATGCCACGTAAAGTCTTAATCGTTGATGATATCGCGACCAACCGGATCGTGCTCAACGTCAAGCTTTCAACTGCCGGTTATGAGGTCGTGCAAGCCACAAACATTGCAGAAGGCCTCATCGCGGCACGGCGCGACCGCCCTGATCTTGTGCTCGCCACCGCACGGCCCGATAAAATCAGCCCCCAGCGTTTCCTTGAGGCCTTCACCTCCGATAGACAGCTCGCAACGCTCCCCGTCATCATGCTCATGGAGTGCAACAACTTCACCTCACGGCTTTCCCTTCTCAAGGCAGGGGCCGCCGATGTGATGTGTCAGCCGGCCAAAGTCGCACCGCTTCTGGCGCGCTTTCGTTCGATCCTGCGCAACCATGACAGCCAGGAAGAGACCTTGCTGGCCGAGCGCATGTCACAGACTCTCGGGTTTGCCGAGGCACCTGCCGGCTTCACAAAGCCCACACGCACCGCCATTATCACCCCCAACTCAACCCGCTCCAAAGCCTGGCTTACGGGCCTTGCAAGCGCGCCCAACAACGCGGCCTTCGCCTGCACCGAGGCCGACATTCTCAACGAGCGCACAGCACTCAACCCCGATGTGATCGTGGTCGAGCTTTCCGCCCAAACGCCCGAAGAGGGGCTCTGTCTGCTTGCCGATTTGCGCGCGCATCCACAATCGCGGCATGCGGGGCTCATCGCGGTGATAGACGAGCCGATCGAAGCCCTCTATTGCAACGCGCTTGACCGGGGCGCAGACGAGGTGCTCCCGCACGGGTTCTGCGCCGAAGAGCTTGCCCTGCGGATTGCCCCTCTGGCCGCGCGCAAAAGCCGCAATGACCACCGCCGCGCCCATATGCACGAAGGCCTGCGCGCCGCCGTGACCGATCCGTTAACAGGCCTCTACAACCGCCGCTTCGCACACCCCAAACTGGCCCGGCTTCTCGCCGATTGTGCCTGCAAGGGCCAAAGCTGCGCCGTCATGGCCATTGATGTAGATCACTTCAAGCGCGTCAATGACGCCCTCGGCCATACCGCGGGCGATGCTGCGCTGGTGGCTCTTGCAGGCGTTCTGAAAGACAATATGCGCCCCGATGATCTCGTCGCGCGCATCGGCGGCGAGGAGTTTCTCGTTATCCTCCCCGACACAAGCCATGCCCATGCCCAGCGCGCCGCCACACGGCTTTGCAGCATTATCGGCGCACACGCCTTTCGCCTCGGCACGCATATTCCAGCGCAGCATCTCACTGTCAGTATCGGGGTCGCCGTGCAAGAGCCTGAGGCCAAAGCCGCCGCCTCGTCCGACATGGCCGAGAGGCTTTCCAGTGCTCTTCTGGAGCGCGCAGATGCCGCGCTCTATCGCTCAAAGCACCATGGCCGTAATCGGGTCACAATGAGTGCGCGCAGCGCAGCCTGAGCAGGTTCAATCTTCTCGTTTGCGCTTGTGGGGGCCGCGCGCAAGCGCCTCCTCCAGACGGTCGGCAAGTTTAGCGCGCTCATCTGCGCTCATAGCAGTGAACCGCGCCAGCATAGCCGCTTCGGCAGCATCACGGTTTTTACGCAAATGCGCCGACTTTTGCGCCAAGGCCGCCTTAAGTGCGGCTGCATCAAACGGCTCGGCTCTCAGAGCCACAGCAACGTTTTGCAACGCTTCCTTCTGAGCTTCCCAAAAGGCCTTCCGCCCGCCGCCCTGAGCCTCTTTCACAGCCTTGCCAATGGCGCGGCGGTCCTCATGGTCAAGGGCACGCACCAACGCATCGCTATTCACGTATCTCTCCGAAGCCCCGCCGTGCCTGAAAGCAACGCCAACAAATAGCCCCGCCACAACAAGGTTCAGCGCCAGCGAGCCAATGAGCAGCGCCTTGACCTTGCGGCTCATACGCGGCCCGGTTTTCTTTGCTGTTTCGGTCATCAGAACTCTCCCAGTGCTGCAAGATACTCATAGTCGTCGCCAAGGCTTTCAAGAGCGGCAGCACTTTCGTATCCGGGCAATCCAAACGTATCCGTCAAGCCCGGCATCGAGCTCATACCAAGCCAGAGACCAAAGGACGAGGCCGCCACAAGTCCGCCAAGGCCGGTCCAACCACCGATCATATCGAAGAACCCGCTCCCCCTTGCACGGCGCGGCGCTCGCGGCACGGAAGCTGTGGCAAAGCCCGCCTGCACATCGGCAGCGTCCTCCAGAACCCGCGCCAAAAGGGCTGCGTCAGGCTCGGGTGCGTCGGCTCTTGCCGCAGCAAACATCTCGTCCAGCATGGTGTCATCAACGTGCTTGTGATCAGTCATCATCATACCCCAGTTCATCCTTGCGCCCTTCAAGCACAGCCTTCAAGGCCCGTTTTCCCCGCGCGGTCAGGCTTTCCACCGCTTCAACTTTCAGGTCCATAATCTGCGCGATCTCGGGGTTTGAAAGCCCTTCAATGTGGCGCAAAACAACAGCTTGGCGCTGACGGTCCGGCAGTTGCCCCAGTGCCTCTTGCAAAGCTTCCGCACGGGAGCGGTCCTGTATTCTGTCCGCGGCACTCGGCGCGCCGTCTTCCGGCTCGGCAACCGAGTCAATATCAATGGTCCGCCGCTTGCGCAGCCTGTCGGTGCAGGCGTTTGCAACCACACGATACAGCCATGTCGTCACTTTCGCTTCACCCATGCGCCACTCGGGGGCAACCCGCCACAGCTTCAACATCGCTTCTTGCGCAATATCTTCAGCCTCAGCCCTGTCGCCCAAAAGGCGATATGCATGTGCCAGAACAACAGGTGTCAGCCGCGCATTCAAAGCCCCGGCCGCATACTCGTCTCCCCCTGCAAACATCAGCAGGAGCGTATCATCACTCAGCTTTCTCAAGTCATCCAGCGGCATCTGCATCATTCCATGGGCCTAGCTATCATCAGCCAGTATGGCAAGCGCGCAAAGCTCCAGCCTCGCGCGCGCCGTTTGCTTAGTCGCGCTTCTTGCGGTCGTCGCGGTCTTTTCCTTTACCGCGCATCTTGGCAAGCTCGTCCTTGCTCAGAAAGCCGTCTTCGTCGGCATCAAGCTTTTCAAACATCTTCGCATGTTTGGCCTGACGCTCGGTGTCTTTCAACTCGTCCATGCTCAGCGCACCGTCCTTGTCGGCATCATGGCGTTCCAGCATCTTCGCGAAGCGCTTTTCAGCACGCTTGGAACCTGCCGCTTTCGCCTCGTCAGCACTGATTTTGCCGTCGCCGTTGGTGTCGCCTTCCGCAAAGCGCGCAGCGGGGCCAGCCTGCATTTCCTCAAGGCTCAACTTGCCGTCTTTGTTGGTGTCCAACTGCTCGAAGCGCATCTGGCCTCTGTCGTCGCCTTTTTTGTGGCCACCAAAGGCCATGGCGCTTCCACCGGCTGTTACAAGGCTGGCTGCGACAATAATTGCAACTGCATAATTCCGTTTCATCGGGTATCTCCTGTTCTGCGCCTTGGTCCTGTCCTCGGCGTCTGGGGCTGATACGCAGCCCCGCCGGCTTTCCGTCGCACAGATTGCACAAAAGTCGCGACATCCCGCCGCAAGCTCACATTGCGCCCTTTATTCTTTGGGCTTTTGGCCTCACAGTTCCCCAAACGCCAGCGAACGGACTTCACATGCCCAACACTCAACAAACCCTTGCCCAAAGTGCGCATACCGCCGGGGCAGATCGCCCGCTCAAGCTTGCCCTCTTCAAGGGCTGGAAGCGCAAATGCCCCAACTGCGGCTCAGGCCCACTGCTCAAGAGCTACCTCAAGGTGCATGATGACTGCGCTGTTTGCGGTGAAGATTTCAGCCATCACCGTGCAGATGATGGCCCGGCCTACCTTACAATCCTTCTGGTCGGGCATCTGATGATTCCGCTCTTGCACATTACTTTTGTGCACTACCGCCCGGAGCCGCTCACGCTCTTCACCATCTTCGCGCTTGGCACGACTGTGCTCACCCTATACCTTCTGCCTCGAATGAAAGGCGTGGTGATCGGCTTTCAGTGGGCGCGCCGTATGCATGGCTTTGACACCGCTGAGTAGGCTTACCCTCACGCCAATGAGGGCCACATGAACAAAATCATAGACAAAACCGCCATCCGCAACGCCGCCACAGTGATCGCCCTGCGCGACCGCTTCACAGCCCCCAAGGTTCTCATGGGCCAGCGCGGCGAAAAAGCCGCCTTCATGCCCAACAAGTTCGTCTTCCCCGGCGGCGCGCTGGATGATGACGACTTTGAAGTACCCCTCGCCGAAGGCTTTCATCCCGTCTGCGCCGACCGCCTCGCCGAGGGCTGCCCCCGCGATATTTCCCGCGCGCTCGGCGTCGCCGCCATTCGCGAGCTCTGGGAGGAAACAGGCCTCATCCTCGGCACCAAAGGCGAATGGGCTGGCGATGTCCCTGATGATTGGGAAGAGTTCGCCGAAGAAGGCTTCTTACCCTCCGCACGGCCTTTGCAATTTGTCTTCCGCGCTGTCACGCCTCCGGGCCGCCCCCGCCGCTTTGATGCGCGTTTCTTTCTCGTCGATGCCGATGAAATCGCCTCTGATCTGGATGATTTCTCAGGCGCCGAAGACGAGCTTTCGCATCTTCAGTGGATCCCGCTCGAAGAGGTCCGCAGCTTTGATCTGCCCTTCATCACCGAGGTGGTGCTGGCCGAGGTTGCCCACCGCGCGCACACAATCGAGCCGCCCGACAACGTGCCCTTCTTCCACAATGGCGAAGAAGAAAGCCTGTTTTTGCGCCTCGGCGGGCGCGGCCCCCTCACAGGCAAGCAAATCGCAAACGACTAAGCCCATCGCTGGAACTCTTTCGTCTTTCTTATTGCCGGAAATATCCTGGGGGAGCGCGAGGGGGCAAAGCCCTCTCGCAATGGTCGGATGTGCAAAGCACATTCGAAATCCCTCAATGCAGCCAGACAAGCGCCAGCACTGACATGGTGATCAACGCCATACCAACCCACTCGCGCCGCGTGATCACCTCGTTGAAAAACCACACCGAGACAATGATCGAAAAGATCACCTCGACCTGCCCGACCGCAAAAACATAAGCCGCGTTCATCATCGCGAAAGCTGTAAACCAGCAGATCGAGCCGCCCATCCCCGCAAGGCCCATCCAGACCGAGGTGCGCCATGAGGCCACAACACGGCCCACCTCCCCCACCTCACGCCAACGCAGATATGCGCTCAAAGCGAGCGTCTGGAAAATCGTCACACAAGGCATTGCCACCAGCGCGCGCATCAACGCATCCTCCGCCTGCACCTCAAGAGTCGCACCGCGGTAAGCCACAGCCGAAACCGCAAACAAAACACCTGAAAGGATGCCAAGCCCGGCCGCGCGGTTCATTGCACGGCGCAAAAGCCCTCCCGCCCCTTCTGGAATATCCGAAAGCACCAAAACACCCACCAGCCCCAGCCCGATCGCCATCAAACCGCCGAAAGTCACCATATCGCCCAGCACAACAAAGCCGACAAGCGCCGTCAGCATCACCTCGGTTTTCTTGAACGTAATCCCGACAGCAAAGTTGCGGCTGGCAAATATCGCCACCACACACCATGTCGCCAGAATCTGCGCAATGCCGCCGCTTAGCACATAGACCCAAAAGCGCGGGCCTATCTCGGGCACCCCCTGCCCGCGCCACAGCAGGTATCCCGCCGCCAACAGCGTCACAAACGGCGCAGTGTAAAAAAAACGCGCCAGCGTGGCCCCGCCCGCCGAAAGCGTGCCCATGCTCAGGCGCTTTTGCAGCATAAAGCGCAGCGTCTGAAACGCCGCCGCCATTACAGAAAGATAAATCCAGCTCATCCGGCCTTAATGGGCCCGCTTTACGGCTTTGGCCAGAGCGGATGCGGCACAGGGTCTTTCGCACGTAGAAAATATTTCGCAAAAACATGCGCGTAAGAGCGGTAATAATAGCCGTCGTTCTTACCTAAAAACGCTTCCCGCTCGGCGCGAAACAAAGCTGGCAAGCGGTACCATGGCACGCCGGGCCGCTCGTGATGCACCACATGGTAATTGTTATTCAGAAACAAAAGCGCCAGCGGCCCGCGGTCTTCCACAATCACAGTGCGGCCCTGCGTGGCCTCATGCGCGCGGTGCTCCAGAAAAGTGCGGATTTTGAGCACCCCGAGTGCCGCATAAACCGCCACAAACAGCGCCCAAAGCGGAAGACTGCCGTGAGCCACAACCCACCAGATCACAATGGCAACAGCAGGAATATGCACAAGCCACGCGCTCAGCGCAGCACGGTCTCCCGCCAGTATCGCGCGCCAGTCATCCCGCATAAAGAAAAACTGGCCCACCGCAGGCCCGACAAGAATGCGCCCCAGCAAAGTGTTGTTAAAGCTCAGCAAAACCTTCCCCCAGCGCGGCGTTACCGCCCAAATGGCAGGGTCACGGTAGTTGCTTTCCGGGTCATCATAAGGGTCGGTCAGGTTTTCATCCTGATGGTGGATAAGGTGCAAGTCGCGAAACCGCCCGTAAGGAACACAAAGCGTAAGCTGCACAAAGACCAAAGCCTCGTTCAGCCATTTCACCCGCGTCGGATGCCCGTGCAGCGCCTCGTGGCAAAGGGAGGAATGCATCACCGCCGAAAGCATCACACAGGCCATTCCAAAAGGCAGCCAAGCCTCTGCCGCCCAAGTTGTTCCAAGCGCAAAAAGCCCGTAAGTTCCAACCAGCAGCCCAAGCGTAGGCCATTCAACCTTGGCGACCTTCACACGCGCCCCCACGCGACATTGGCCCAAAAGCGCTCGTAAGCCACATAACTCACAAATCCGAGCGTGGTGTTCACCAGCGCCATGGCCCCGCCGGTTGCAAAAGAACCCGTGGCGATAAAACCCACAGCACTCATGATGGCAAACCCCAATAGGTTCCACAATACAGCTTTGGTCAAAGTGCGACGGCGGGTTTCCAATATCTGCTCCTGTCATTGGGTTCACAGAAACGTTACACAGGCTTCCCGCCCCCGCGCAGCCTGAATATGATTAACATTTCTCATCAATGGTGATATATATCACCAAATGCAGGATAAAATCGACAAACGCCTCCGCGCCGCCCAATTTCGCCAGCGTCTCGCCACCGCGATGACCGGGGCAAGCCAAAGTCAGGCCGCCCTCGCCCGTCAGATCGGTGTGGATCGCTCGACAATCTCGCAGCTTCTCTCAGGCACAGGCGCGCGCCTGCCCAATGCGCAGGTGGTGGGCGAATGCGCCGCCGCCCTTGGCGTTTCGGCCGACTGGCTCCTGTCGCTGTCTGATCGCCCCGAAACCGCCGCCGCCCTTCTGGCCAATTCACTCACCCTCACAGAAGCCCCCCGCGCCATGATTGATGAGCAAATCTTTCAATGGCACAAAGAGGCCGCAGGCTACAAAATCCGCCATGTCCCCGCCGCCCTGCCCGACATGCTCAAAACCCGCGAGGTGCTCAGCTGGGAATATTCCCCACATCTGGGCCGCACCACCGAGCAGGCTATCGGTGCCATGGAAGACCGCCTCACCCTCCTTCGCCAAAGCCCGTCTGATTACGAAATCGCCCTGCCGCTCTTTGAGCTTGCCAGCTTCGTGCACGGCGAAGGGTACTACCGCGGCCTCCCCCTCGCCGCACGCCGCGCCCAAATCGAACGCTTCAAAGAGCTGCATCACCAGCTCTACCCGCGCCTGCGCATCTATCTCTTCGATGCCCGCCGCCTGTTTTCATCCCCTGTCACAATCTTCGGCCCCCTCCTCGCCGCCCTCTACGTAGGCCGCGACTATCTCACCTTCCGCGACCGCGAGCGCGTCACCGCCCTCACCCAACACTTCGACGCCCTCGTGGTTGAGGCCCGCATCACCGCCCGTGACTTCCCCGATCATCTCGACTCCCTCGCAGCCGAACTCCCCTAGCCCTTCTTCTGTTCAAAAATACCTCGGAGAGCGCGAGGGGCAGCGCCCCTCGCAACGGTCGGATTTCGCGAAGCGAAATTCGAAATCAAATTCTCGGATCAGGGTTTTCCGTGTGCCCGTCCACAGCAATAACCTGCCCGCTCACAAGCCGTGCCTTATCCGAGCCCAGAAAAACCGCCATATTGGCAATATCTTCCGCGCTCACAAAGCTGCGCATGGATGTCCCGCTCGCGTAGCCGTCATAAACCTCGTCGCGCGTCATCCCCTTGGCCAGGGCTTCACGCGCCAGCACGCCTTCCATGCGGTCCCCCTCCACAGCCCCGGGGCAGATCGCATTGGCCCTGATACCATAAGGCCCCAGCTCCATCGCCAGCGTTTTCATAAGGCCAATCACCGCCCATTTCGCCGCCGCATAGGGCGCGCGAAACGGATAGCCATACTGCCCCGCCGTCGAAGAGGTGAGAATAATCGCGCCGTGGCGCTCGCGCTTCATCATCGGGGCGGCATATTTTGCGGCCAGAAACGCGCCCTCAAGGTTCACGCTCACGCAGCGCTGCCAGTCTTCAAGCGCAATGTCTTCAACAGCCGCCGTTGGCCCCGCAACGCCGGCATTTGCGCAGAGCACATCAAGCCCGCCCCAGCGCGCCTCCACTTCACCAAAAAACTCGGCCATAGCGGCCTCGTCTGAAGCGTCCACATCGGCCGCACCCCAGCTCGCAGGCAAGCGCGAAAGCGCTTTCTTGTCCACGTCTGTCACCCAGACTTGCGCACCCGCCTCCACAAAAGCCTCGGCCATGGCGCGCCCGATACCGGACGCGCCCGCCGTGATCAGAACACGCCCTGTCACCGCGCTGCGCCAATCGCACGGCCAAGCCCTTCAGGCGCGGGCAGGCTTGCGTGCGCGCGGGCCACTTTCCCCAAAGCCGCCTCAACCTGCCCCGCAGGTGGGGCCGAGCGCCGCGTCGCAAGGTCCACATGCAAAAGCATATGCTCTCCGGTCGCAAGCACCCGCTCGCCTTCACGCATTTCGTGGAAAAGATGCATCTTCTTGCCCTCGCCCAATATCACCTGCGTATGCACCGTTATCTTCGCCCCCGCATGCACCTCATCAATGTGGCGAATATGCGTCTCGGCGGTAAAGTAGCTACCGCCGCTGGCGATATACTCCGCGTCACAGCCGATCATCTCCATAAAGCGGTCAGTGCTGTCGGCAAAAGCCTGCAAATAGCGGCTCTCGGTCATATGGCCGTTGTAATCCAGCCAATCGAGCGGAACCACGCGGTTGAGCGTCAGCACAGGCTGGCTCAAATCGGCCACATCATCCACATGCGCCACAATCCCCGCGCCTGCACGCAGTGTCTTGTCATGGGCATTCTGAAGCGCCCCGGCCCCCCAGTCATTCGCACCCAAAGCGCGCATCATGCCGACAAGGTTGTCGTCCCGAATGCGCTCCAGCTCGCGAATGGTGTGCATACCGGATTGTGCATCCGACTGGTCGGCAATCGCGTCAACAAGCTCTTCGGTCAGCTCGGGCACATCCATCAGCTTGGTCCATGGCCAACTCAGGCAAGGGCCAAACTGCGCAATAAAGTGGCGCATCCCCGCCTCGCCACCGGCCACACGGTAAGTCTCGAAAAGCCCCATCTGCGCCCAACGGATGCCAAAGCCATAGCGGATCGCATTGTCGATCTCTTCTGTGGTGGCAATCCCGTCCTTGACCAGCCAGAGCGCCTCGCGCCACACGGCCTCAAGAAAGCGGTCGGCAATATGCGCATCAATCTCTTTCTTCAAATGCAAAGGATACATCCCGATCCCCGAGATTACCTCTTTCGCCGTGGCGATCACATCAGCACTGTTCGCATCTGTCGTGACAAGCTCGATCAGCGGCAGCAGATAAACAGGGTTAAACGGATGCGTCACCACAATCTGCGCGGCGTTTTTCATGCCCGCCTGCAACTCGCTCGGCTTGTAGCCCGAGGTTGAAGAGCCAATGACAGCATCGCTCGCAACACACTCGGCAAGCTGGGCATAAACCTTATGCTTCAGTTCCAGCCGTTCGGGCACACTCTCCTGCACCCATGTCGCACCTTCGCAGGCCTCGGCCAGGTCGGCATGCAGGCTCAGCTTACCCTCCGCAGGCAGCGCCATATTGCCAAGGCCAGGCAAGCTGCGGCGCGCGTTGGCGAGCACTTCACCAATCTTGCGTTCTGCCTCGGGGTCAGGGTCAAATACCCGCACATCCCAACCGTTGAGCAAAAAGCGTGCAGCCCAGCCGCCGCCAATTACACCACCACCAATGATAGCAGCCCGTTTTGTCATTTTGTCTCGTCCTTCAAAGGTTAATCAATACAGATCGCGGCCAGCTTGCCGCCTTCAAGCACCTGATGGCAGCCGAAATACGGCGTCACAGGTGAGCAACTTCTTGTATTCGCCAAACAAATACCCGCGCAGTCGGCACTGTCGCTACAGGCTTTGCCCGCGTCTGGCTGAGGGCGCGCACATTGCGGCCCCGCAAGACCCACAACCATCTGCCCACCGGCCGCCAGACAATCCTGCTCCACAAGCAAATGCGAGCGCCCGCCTGACTTAACCTTGGGCGCACTCACGCCCCCTTCAGAGGATGTGGTTTCCTCAAGCTGGCACGCCGCCAGCGTCAAAACCGCAGTCAAGATGGTAAGTAAACGGATCATGGCTTCAGCCCCTCTTTGTTATCGTCAAATCTTCCGGTCTCACTTTCGCACCACAAGTTTGCTCACATCATAGCCGTTAAAGTCCAGGATCTCCCGCGCCGCGACGTATCTGTCCTGCCCGCCGCTCGGCTTGCGGTCGAGAATGTAGCCAAACGTTCCGTCAGGCGTCCCGATGGCAGCCGTGCGAAAGCCCTCATCCACCCAAAGCACCCAATATTCGCGGCTCCGTCCATCAAGCTTAAACCGCCCCGGCCCCGTGACCTGCCCCACCAGTGTCGCCGGCGCGCCGGTTTCGGCCAAGACAAAGCGCGCGCCCGCCTCGGGCTTCAGGTTAAAGTCCTGCAAAGTCCCGCCTTGCGGAAAATACGCCCTCACAATCCAGTCACCTGCAAACTGCGCCAAATCAAACCGCAAGGTCGAAGAGATCATCGCGCCGTCATCACGGTAAGTCATCCGCCCGCCTTGCGTCGGCGGAGCCGCCGCGCAGCCAACCAGCAAAGCCAGAATAGCAGAAAGCGCGGCGAAACGTGTCTTCATCCTTTCGGAGCTTGCTTGGTCAATTTCAGCTTTTCGCGCACAGCTTGCGGCCCGATTACCTTCGCCCCCATGTTCTCAATGATGCTCACAGCACGCTCGACCAGCTGGTAGTTTTCCGCCAAAACGCCCTTATCAAGCCACAGATTGTCCTCAAGCCCTACACGCACGTTGCCGCCCGCCAGCACTGCCGCCGCAACATAAGCCATCTGGTTGCGCCCCAGCGCAAAGGCGCTGAACGTCCAGTTGTCAGGCACATTGTTCACCATCGCCATAAAGGTGTTCAAGTCATCAGGCGCGCCCCAAGGCACGCCCATGCAAAGCTGCACCAGCGCGTCAGGCTCCAGCACACCATCGGCAACCAACTGCTTGGCATACCAAAGATGTCCGGTGTCAAACGCCTCAATCTCGGGCTTCACGCCAAGCTTGGTCATCATACTGCCCATCGCCGTCAACATGCCAGGCGTATTGGTCATCACATAATCAGCCTCGGCAAAGTTCATCGTCCCGCAATCAAGCGTGCAGATTTCGGGCAGACACTCGGCAATATGCGCCACACGCTCTGTCGCTCCCACCATGTCTGTGCCCTCAACCGTCGGAAACGGGCTCTCGACACCACCAAAAATAATGTCACCGCCCATGCCGGCCGTGAGGTTCAGAACCACATCTGTGTCTGCGTCCCGCACACGGTCTGTCAGCTCGCGGTAAAGCTTGAGGTCGCGGCTCGGCTTGCCTGTCTCGGGGTCGCGCACATGGCAATGCACCACAGCCGCACCGGCCTTGGCCGCCTTGATCGCGCTCTCGGCAATCTCCTTTGGCGAGCGCGGAACATGCGGGCTTCGGTCCTGTGTTCCGCCCGAGCCTGTCACGGCGCAGGTTATGAAAACCTCTTTGTTCATTGTCAGTGGCATTGGCGAATCCTCTTCTTCATGGCGCGTTACCCAAAGTATCACCGCTCTTGCACCGCTCCTTTTGATCTTTTACGAAAATAATATGACATTATCCGAGAAAATCTCTGCAAAACCGCTCGACACTGCTGTCCTTGTCCTCAGTGACAGCAACACGCTCAGCTTTGCCGCCGCGGTTGACCCTTTGCGCGCCGCCAATCGCCGCGCAGGCCGTCCGCTGTTTTCATGGCGCTTCATCACCCCCACAGAGGCGGCAGCAAAGCTCACCTCTGGCATCGAGGTTCATGGCGCAGCAATCGCAACGCTCGAAAATTGCGATTTGCTCATCATCGTCGCGGGCTTCAACCTTGAAGCCCACGCAACGCCCCAGCTTCTTACAGCACTGCGTCGCGTTGCGCCCCGCGCAGGCCAGATCGCGGCGATTGATGGCGCAAGCTGGCTTCTCGCGCGCGCAGGCCTTCTCGATGGCCAGAGCGCCACAACCCACTGGGAAGACCTGGAAACATTCGCCACCCGCTTTGACGCAGTTGAGACCCTCCCGCACCGCTTCGTTCAGTCAGGCAAGTTCGCCACAGCAGGCGCGGCCATGCCCGGCCTTGATATGATGCTACGGTTGATAGAGGAGCGCTTTGGCGCGCGGCTTGCACAAGAGGTTGCAGGCGCTTTCCTGCACGATCCGTCCCTCCCCGCCGATCTGCCGCAAAACCCCGCCAGCCGCCAGAGCCTTGCACGCCATCACCCCGCCGTGGCCCGCGCCCTTTCGCTGATGCAAGCCAATGTCGAAACACCGCTCGGCATAGCCGCGCTCGCCACGCAGCTCTCGCTTTCGCCCCGCTTGCTCGAGATGCGCTTCAAAGCCGCCCTTGGCCAAAGCCCGAAAGCTACCTATCTCGCTCTGCGCCTCTCCGAAGCCCACCGCCTCGCGCTCGACACATCGCTGCCGGTCCAAGACATCGCACTGGCCACGGGCTTTGCCTCCCAAGCCAGCTTTGCCCGCGCTTTCCGAAAAGCCCACGGTCGCTCCGTGCGCACCCTGCGTCAGAAAGCCTAGTAAGGCATCGGATGCTGCTTGTGCGCCGCGTCGATCTCTTCAAGCACCTCGCTTGAAAGCGCCACATCTGCCGCGCCCAGGGCGTGTTCAAGCTGGCCCACAGTCGTCGCGCCAAAAATCGAGCTGCCCATAAACGGCCGTGTCAACGTCCAGGCCAGCGCCATATGCACAGGGTCCAGCCCATGCTTCTGCGCAATCGCAAGATAAGCCGCAACCGCCTCCAGAACACGCGGCGTCATCCGCCCGCCCAGCTCTGGCACAAGGCTCTTGCGCGAGCCGTCTGGCACAGCACCGCCCTGATATTTCCCGCTCAACAGCCCCGCGCCAAGCGGTGAAAACGCCAGCAAGCCCACGTCTTCATTCACGCTCATCTCGGCCATGTCGGTGTCATACATGCGGCACAGCAGCGAGTACTCGTTCTGCACCGAAGCAACCCTCGGCCCGCCCATACGCTCGGCTACATTGAGCCACTGACATGTCCCCCAAGCGCTCTCGTTCGAAAGGCCAAAAGCACGGATCGTCCCACGCTCGACTTCTTTTTGCAGCGCCCCAAGGGCGTCTTCCATATGCGCAATCGTTTCTTCACGGTTCTGCCCTGAGGGGTCAAAACTCCAGTTTTTGCGAAACATATAAGAGCCGCGGTTGGGCCAGTGAAACTGGTAAAGATCAATCACATCGGTCTTGAGCCGCTTCAAAGCGCCCTCAATCGCCACCGGGATCGTCTTGGAGCTGATCGCAGCCCCCTCGCGCACATTCATATAGCCTTCGCCAGAATGTTTTGTCGCCAGCACAACCTCGCCGCGCCGTCCGGTCTTTTCAAACCAGTTGCCAAGGATACGCTCGGAATCACCCTGTTTTTCCTTGCTCAAAGGGTTCACAGGGTACATCTCGGCACAGTCCCAAAACTGCACGCCATGCGCCAGCGCCATGTCCATCTGTGCATGGGCATCGGCCTCGTCCGTCTGTGTGCCGAAAGTCATCGTGCCAAGGCACATCTCGCTCACAGAGATACCCGTGCGGCCAAGTTCGCGCTGTTTCATGTCGTGCCCTCTTCTATTTGTAACCCGTCTCAAAGGCAGGCAAACCTGCCTTAGTGACCGCTCCCCAGAATGCCTGTCTGGACATCATAATCCACAGCCAGCGCATAATCGGGGTCATCGTCGCTATCGACAATCAAATGCCCCGCCTTGTTGAGCAACTTGTGGCAATCGCGGCTCAGATGGCGCAGCTTGATCTGCTTGCCCACAGCCTCGTATTTCGCCGCCAATGCTTCAATCGCCTGCAAGGCCGATTGGTCCACAACGCGACTTTCCTTGAAGTCTACAATCACCAGATCAGGGTCGCTTTCCACTTCAAAAATCTCGGCAAACCCGTCGCTTGACCCGAAGAAAAGTGGCCCCTTGATTTCATAAACCTTCGCGCCCTCGTCTGTCGTCGACTCCCGTGTAACAGCATGAATACGGCTCGCGTTGTTCCACGCATAAGCCAGCGCCGAAACAATCACGCCGACAACAACGGCAATCGCCAAGTCATACGCCACGGTCACAATCGTCACCAAGACGGTCACAAAAGCATCGGTCAAAGGCACGCGCCGCAGGATGGTGAGCGAGTTCCAGGCAAATGTCCCGATCACCACCATAAACATCACGCCGACCAACGCCGCCAGCGGGATCTGCTCGATCAGAGGCGAGGCAAACATGATGAAGATCAGCAAAAACAGCGCCGCCGCAATCCCTGCAATCCGTGTGCGCCCGCCTGATTTCACGTTGATCATGCTCTGCCCGATCATTGCGCAGCCGCCCATGCCGCCGAAAAACCCGGTCACAACATTGGCCGCGCCCTGCGCCATACATTCCTGCGAGGCTCCGCCGCGCTTGCCGGTGATCTCACCGACAAGGTTCAGCGTCAGCAGGCTTTCGATCAGGCCAATCGCCGCCAGAATAACCGCGTAAGGCAGGATGATATAAAACGTCTCCAGAGTAAGCGGCGCAAGCGCGGTTCCGTAAAGCCCCTCTCCCGTGCCAAACGGGTTGTGAAAGCTCGGAAATCCGCCCTGAATTGACGCCAGATCACCTACACGCGGCACCTCGAGCCCCAGCGCAATCACCAGTATCGCAACAATCCCGATGCCCGCCAGAGGCGCAGGCACAAACCGTGTCACCTTGGGCATCACCCAGATAATCGCCATGGTCAGCGCCACAAGGCTCAACATCATCATCAGAGGTGTGCCCGACAGCCACTCGCCGCCGCTCATGCCGTGGCCCGTGTTCACCATCGTGCCGGGCACCTTGAACTGCGTCATCTGCGCAAGAAAAATAACAATCGCAAGGCCGTTCACAAAGCCCAGCATCACAGGATGCGGCACAAGGCGGATAAACTTGCCCCAATGCATCGCCCCCGCGATAAGCTGTAAAATCCCCATAAGAACAACCGTGGCAAAGAGATATTCCACGCCGTGTTCGGCCACCAAAGCAACCATGACAACAGCCAAAGCCCCCGTCGCCCCCGAGATCATCCCGGGCCGCCCGCCGAAAACAGCGGTGATAAGCCCCACAAGAAAGGCCGCGTAAAGCCCGACAAGCGGATGAACGTTTGCAACAAATGCAAAGGCCACAGCCTCGGGCACAAGCGCCAGTGCCACAGTAAGGCCCGCCAACAGCTCGATCCGCATCCGCGACACGCTCCATGGTTCGTCAGGCATCAGCCTCAGGTCGGGCATGGCAAGGCGGTTGGCAAAAGCAGCCATCAGGGCGCGTTTCATATCGTCAGTCCTATTCGCAGCATTCGGGATAGTATTCAGCCCTGCGCCCTAACGCGCCCGAAGAAAAATAGCCAGCCCCAAGACAGGCCGCAGCGTCCGCCCGTCCTCCGCGTTGCCCGTCTGCACAGTCTTTAGGCCAGTCTAGCGCCAAAAGGTTAACCATGCAGCCAACATCTGAAGCCGATTCCCCCGGTGCACGGGTTGTGCACGCAGGGTGCACGCATATCACCCCCCTGGAATCAGCGCTTCACGCCTGTGTTAAGAAAGCGCACGCTCCCTTGCGCTCGGCCATTTAGAGGGCCACAAAGACAGTCATAAACAGCAGGAGAATACCATGAGCGAGACAATGATTGGAGTCATCGGCGGGTCAGGCATCTACGAGATAGACGGGCTGGAAAACGCAAGCTGGCAAGCGGTTGAAACCCCTTGGGGCGCGCCCTCTGACTCCGTTCTCACAGGCAGCTTGAACGGCGTCAAAATGGCCTTTCTCCCCCGTCACGGCCGCGGTCATATCCACTCGCCGAGCAGCGTTCCCTACCGCGCCAATATTGACGCTCTCAAGCGCATAGGAGTCACCGATGTGATCTCTGTGTCAGCCTGCGGCTCATTTCGCGAAGAAATGGCCCCTGGAGATTTTGTTGTTTTAGATCAATTCATTGACCGCACCTTCGCGCGCGAAAAGTCTTTCTTCGGCACAGGCTGTGTGGCCCATGTGAGCGTGGCGCATCCGACCTGCCCACGCCTTGGAGAAGCCTGTTTCACGGCCGCCAAAGACGCCGGTATCACCGTGCACAATGGCGGCACATATCTCGCCATGGAAGGCCCGCAATTCTCCACATTGGCCGAGAGCAAAATGTATCGTGAAAGCTGGGGGGCAGATGTCATCGGTATGACAAACATGCCCGAAGCCAAACTCGCCCGAGAGGCCGAACTTTGCTACGCTTCCGTCGCCATGATCACCGATTACGACAGCTGGCATCCCGACCATGGCGAGGTTGATGTCACTGAAATCATTAAAACTTTAATGGGCAACGCCGATAAAGCCCGCGCGTTGGTATCTCGCCTACCCGCCCTTCTCGGAGCCTCCCGAGAGGCCTGCCCGCACGGTTGCGACCGCGCCTTGGAATACGCCATCCTCACCGCCCCCGAGGCCCGTGATCCGGCACTTCTGGCCAGGCTTGATGCCGTCGCCGGCCGAATCCTGTGAGGCTTTCTCTGGCCTTCACAACCATGGCCGGTGCCGCCCCGCCCGGAGCAACCCAGCCCAAAACCCTTTGTGCGCTGGCAGGTCGAGCGGCGACAGAACTCACCCAGACGCTCGGCTTCATGCCCGATGTGAAAAGCCCCGCTTACGTGGGCGTCTCTGTGCCCTCCCAAGATGGCAACCGCATCACAAATCTGGGTGCACAAGACAAGGCCTCCCTGCGGCAACATTACCCCCCAAAATAAGTTGCGCAAACTGGCCTCGCTGCTAGTCTCGCGCTGCATCGTTACCACTTGTTAAGAAAGAGCTGCCAGTATGACGTTCGAGATATGGATTACCTTCGTTGTCGCCTCAACCGTGCTTCTGATGATCCCCGGCCCAACGATCCTTCTGGTCATGAGCTACGCCATCAGCAAGGGCCGCTCTGTTGCCGTGGCTTCCGCCGCAGGTGTCGCTCTGGGCGATCTTGTCGCCATGTCCGCCTCTCTGGCGGGGCTCGGCGCGCTGGTTCTGGCCTCGGCCACAGCCTTTACCGTGCTCAAATGGGTCGGCGCGGCCTATCTGGTCTATCTGGGCGTGAAGCTTCTGCTTTCGGCCAAGGAAGAGGGCCTGAGCCTGCCAAGTGCGTCCCGAAGCGTCACGCCCCGCAGCGTCTTCAAACACGCCGCAGCCGTCACCGCACTCAACCCGAAGAGTATCGCGTTTTTCATAGCTTTCGTGCCTCAATTCATCCGCCCCGAGGCAGCTTTCCTCCCGCAAGTCGGCGTGCTCATTGTCACGTTTGTCACTCTCGCCACCTTCAACGCATTGGCCTACGCGCTCCTCGCTGACCGCCTGCGCAGCCTCATTTCGCAGCCAAAAGCCCTCGTCTGGATGACCCGCGCAGGCGGCGCAACGCTCGTTGCCATGGGTCTCTTCACCGCCACGCTCAAGCGCGCAACTCCTTAAGGAACCATATGAAAACCGTCAAAGACTACATCCGCACCATCGTTGATTTCCCCCACGAGGGTATCATGTTCCGCGATGTCACCACGCTCTTCGCCGACCCGCGCGGCTTTCGCATGGCGATCGACCAGATGCTGCACCCCTACGCCGGGATGCAGATCGACAAGGTCGTCGGCCTCGAGGCGCGCGGTTTCATTCTCGGCGGTGCAATTGCGCACCAGCTTTCTGTCGGCTTCGTGCCCATTCGCAAGAAAGGCAAGCTCCCCGGCACGGTCATTTCGGAAGAATATACGCTCGAATATGGCGAAGCGATTGTCGAGATACATGACGATGCCATTCAAGCTGGCGAGAAAATTCTCGTGGTCGATGATCTCCTCGCCACAGGTGGCACAGCCGAGGCCGGCATAAAACTGATCGAGCGTTTGGGTGGCGAGATCATCGGCTGCGCCTTCATCATTGATCTGCCCGATCTCGGCGGCCGCAAACGCCTCGAAGCCATGGGCATGGACGTGATGGCGCTCTGCGAGTTTGACGGGCTTTAACCGCCTGTCAGCCTTCGGCGCAGCAAGTGCGCCTGTCAGCCTTCGGCGGCAGAGCCGCCTACGGTCAAACCGCCAATCATAACAGTGGGTTGCCCAACTCCCACAGGCACCCACTGGCCCGCCTTGCCGCAGTTGCCCATACCCGGGTCAAGCGCCATATCGTTGCCCAGCGCACGGATGTTCTTCAGCGCTGTCGCCCCGTCGCCAATCAGCGTTGCACCCTTCACAGGCTCCATGACCTGGCCGTTTCTAACGCGGTAAGCCTCGGTGCAGGAGAAAACAAACTTGCCGTTGGTAATATCAACCTGCCCGCCGCCGAAGCCCACGGCCCAGATACCATCCTTGAGGTCGGCCACAATATCGCTCGGCTCCACATCCCCGCCCATCATATAGGTGTTGGTCATCCGCGGCATCGGAGCGTGCTGAAAGCTCTCACGCCGCCCGTTGCCAGTGGGCTCTACCCCCACCAGCCGCGCGTTCTGGCGGTCTTGCATATAGCCCACAAGCACACCGTCTTCGATCAGCACATTCTTCGCACTCGGCGTGCCTTCATCGTCAATGGTGATAGAGCCGCGCCTGTCAGGGATGGTTCCATCGTCCAGCACAGTCACGCCCTTCGCGGCGATCTGCTGGCCCATCAGCCCCGCAAACGCAGAGCTTCCCTTACGGTTGAAATCGCCTTCAAGCCCATGTCCGATAGCTTCATGCAACAAAATTCCCGGCCAGCCCGGCCCAAGTACAATATCAAGCTGCCCAGCGGGCGCGGGCACAGCCTCAAGGTTCACAACAGCAACACGCAAAGCCTCGCGCGCTTTGGCTTGCCAGTTTTCAGGGTCGAGCAGCCCCATAAGCCCGACACGCCCTCCGCCGCCCGCCGAACCGCTTTCGCGGCGGCCGTCCTGCTCGACAATTACACCCACATTCAGCCGCGCCATAGGGCGCACATCGGTTAGCCGCTGCCCGCCAACCCGCAGGATTTCAACTTCCTGATAGGTCGCCGAAACCGACGCGGTCACCTGCACCACCCGCGCATCAAGGCCGCGCGCATAAGCGTCAATTTCTTTCAAAATATCCAGCTTGGCGGCAAATCCCGCGCTCTCGATCGGGTCAATCGCCTCATAGAGACGCGCGTTGGTTCCTTTCGGTCCCGCCGCCATGGTTCCGCCGCCTTCAGCCACGGCCAACCGCGCCGTTTCAACCGCGCGAGTCACCGCCGCCTCGCTGATTTCGGTCGAATGTGCGTATCCCGCCACCTCCCCGAGCACGGCGCGCAGGCCAAAACCTTGAGATGTATCAAAACTGGCCGTCTTTACCCTTCCGTCATCAAGCACCAGAGATTCCGATTTGGCGCGCTCCAGAAAAAGCTCTCCATCTTCCGCACCGGCACAAGCTTTCTCCAGTAATTTAAGGGTTTTTCCCTCGTCGATCTCTGTCTCGAAGGGGCGGAAGGGCGGGTTGCTCATGATTTTTCCTGTCTGTCTGCGGGCGTATTTTCTTGATCTAAATCAAAAAAGCGTCTCTTTGACGCAAGCGGCAATATTGTCTCTGAGCTCAGAATATGGTTTCTGGAGCCTCAAGACGCAATGGGCCGAGACGTGAGTCTCTGGTTCAATTTGCTTTACGACAAAACAGACATACCAACCGATCAGGGTGAACCATGCGAATTCTTTCTTCTCTTCTGGCTCTTATGACAGCCATTTTTGCCCTTCCGGCCCTTGCGCAGGACAGCGTCGAGCGCGTCGGCAAGCCAATCGATGGCGCATTGAACTTCCAATATGCCGCGACCGAGCTGTCCCGTGACATCCACTGGCTCGACACAGCCATCAACTGGATCATCTTCGCAATCTGCTTTTTGGTCATCGGATTGGTTCTCTGGATTATCCTGCGCCACAACCGCAAGGCCAACCCGACGCCAGCAACCTTTACACACAACACCCCGATTGAAGTAATGTGGACACTTGGGCCGGTATTGATCCTCGTGTTTATCGGCGCGTTCTCTCTGCCCATTCTGTTCAAACAACAAATCATCCCCGAGGGCGATGTGAACATCAAAGTCACGGGCTATCAGTGGTACTGGGGCTATGAATACACCGATGAAGAGTTCGAATTCTCGAGCTACCTTGTCGATGCCAGCTACAAAATCGATGATGAAGCCGCCGGCTGGGGCGATGATCAGCCCATGGGCCAAGCTCAAGTGATGAACGACATCGCCGCTCAGAAGCTCGCCTACTTCGGTTACACGCCTGACGAGTTTCTGCTCGCGACAGACACACGTATCGTTGTGCCCGTCAATAAAACGGTCGTCATGACAGTGACCGGCGCTGATGTGATCCACTCCTGGACAATCCCCGCATTCGGAGTAAAGCAAGATGCCGTTCCGGGCCGCCTTGCGCAACTCTGGTTCACCGCCGAAAAAGAAGGCCTCTACTTTGGCCAGTGCTCCGAGCTCTGCGGCAAAGACCACGCCTATATGCCAATCGTTGTAGAGGTTGTGAGCCAGGCAGCCTACGACGAGTGGCTGGTCGGTGCGAAAGAAGAATACGCAGGCGTTACAGCCCCCGTCACTGTCGCTTCGGCTGACTAAATAACGGAGAGGGGCGGCACGCTGCCCCTTTCTCTTCACCTGATCCAGAGTAATGTGATGAGCGATATTTCAACAAACACACAGGTAGACACCAGCGAGGCAAGCTTCGGCGATTATTTTGCCCTGCTCAAGCCGCGTGTCATGTCGCTTGTTGTGTTCACAGCACTGGTGGGCCTGCTCGCCGCACCCGTGCCTGTGCATCCGCTCCTCGCCTTCGCCGCCGTTCTGTTTATCGCCATTGGCGGTGGCGCATCGGGCGCTTTGAATATGTGGTATGATGCCGATATCGACCGCATCATGCGCCGCACTCAGAGCCGTCCGATCCCTGCTGGCAAGATCACCGAAAAAGAGACATTTGCATTCGGTATGTTCCTCTCGGTGTTTGCCGTGGTCATGCTGGCGCTGGCAAGCAACCTTGTTGCCGCAGGCCTTCTGGCCTTTACGATCTTCTTTTACGTGGTGGTTTACACCATGTGGCTCAAACGCTGGACACCGCAAAACATCGTCATAGGTGGCGCTGCGGGGGCTTTCCCTCCGATGATCGGCTGGGCCGTGGCCACGGGCGGCATCAGCGTTGAAAGCGTGCTCATGTTCACCATCACTTTCATGTGGACGCCGCCCCACTTCTGGGCGCTGGCTCTGTTCATGAAATCAGATTACCGCGATGCTGGCGTCCCCATGCTCACCGTCACACATGGCCGCAAAGCGACCCGCGCGCATATCATCATCTACACCATCCTGCTCGCGCCCATCGCGATCGGCACAGGCTTCACAAGCATCGGCGGCCCTGTCTACCTTACAGCGGCACTGGTGCTGAATGCTGTATTCCTCAAAGGCGCATGGGATATCTGGCGCCGCGACGAAGCGCAGGCCGAAGCCGACAGCTATAAGACAGAGAAAAAGTTTTTCGCCTTCTCTCTCGTCTATCTCTTCGCACATTTTGTGTTCATTCTGGTTGAAAAAGGCCTCGCAGCCTATGGTCTTGGAGGCTGGTCATGAGCACCGCACCCCGCGTTGAGCACGAGCTTCACCAACGCCGCCGCAGCCGTAATGTCGGCCTCGGCATTACGCTTGGCGCGTTTGTGCTGCTCGTTATGGGTATGACCTATGTAAAACTCACGGCGCAAAACGCCATGATGGCCGAAGAACGCGCCAAAGAGCAAGCCGCTGCGGCCGCATCGGACTCATCCACGCAATCCTCCTCAACCGCGGGGGAATCTGACTGATGGCACTGGAAGGCAAAAACAAGACGCTCGCCCAGACCCTCAGTGTGGTCTTCGTCATGGGCGCCCTCGCTTGGGCCTCGGTCCCGTTTTATGACTGGTTCTGCCGCGTCACAGGCTTTGGCGGCGTGACAAATACCGCATTGTCTGGCTCCGATGTGATCCTTGATCAAACCATCAAGGTCCGCTTCGATGCGTCGACAGAGCGTGATTTCCCTTGGACATTCAAACCCATGCAGCGCCAAATGGAAGTGCGCATAGGTGAGACGGGCCTTGCCTTTTATGAAGCCCACAACCCGACAAACCGCCCCGTTGCAGGCACAGCAGCTTATAATGTGACGCCTTACGAGGCAGGCGGTTTCTTCACCAAGATTGATTGCTTCTGCTTTGAAGAGCAAATCTTGCAACCCGGCGAGACGGCAATCATGCCCGTCACCTTCTTTGTTGACCCCGAAATCGTCACCGATCGTGAAGGCCAGTATGTCCACACGATCACACTGGGCTACACGTTCTACGAAACCGATCTGCCAGAGGCGCAAGCGGCTCTGGTCTCCGAACCGACTACCGAGGCAACAACAAACCTTAACTAATCACATCTAGCCTCCAACGAGGGACATCATGGCGCACGAAAAAAACCACGACTATCACATCCTACCACCATCAGCATGGCCGCTTCTGGGCGCGCTGGCCTGTTTTACGCTGCTCTTTGGTGCGGTGCTTTATTTTCACGATATAACCTCCTTCGTCATGATTGCGGGTTTCCTGTTCACCTTCTACGTCATGTATGGCTGGTGGGCCGAGGTGGCCCATGAGGGCAACACAGGCGATCACACTCCAGTCGTCCAGATTGGTCTGCGCTATGGGGTTGTGCTCTTCATCATGTCCGAGGTCATGTTCTTCGCAGCGTGGTTCTGGAGCTTTTTCAAACATGCCTTCTACCCGATGGGCCCGGACAGTCCGATGATTGACGGGCAATTCCCGCCCGCAGGTATTGAAACCTTTGACCCTTGGCATCTGCCGCTGATCAACACACTCATCCTTCTGTGCTCCGGCGCGGCTGCAACATGGGCACACCACGCGATTGCCCATGAAAACAACCGCGAAGACATGAAGTGGGGCCTGATCATCGCAGTCGCGCTCGGCATTCTCTTCACGGGCTTTCAGGCCTACGAATACAGCCACGCCGCATTTGGTTTTGCAGGCAACATCTATGGCGCCAACTTCTTCATGGCCACAGGCTTTCACGGCTTCCACGTTGTGATCGGCACAATCTTCCTTGCCGTTTGCCTCTTCCGCCTGCAAGCGGGCCAGTTCACGCAAGAAAGCCACGTCGGCTTCGAAGCCGCGGCTTGGTATTGGCACTTTGTTGATGTGGTCTGGTTGTTACTCTTCGCCAGTATCTACGTCTGGGGCCAATAAGGCCAAGCGCCTTTTCAACAAAATCACAGCAAACGCCCCGTCATTTGATGGGGCGTTTCGCGTTTGAGCCCTTGCACGTGCCCCCTCTCTCGCCCTACTTCTTGGCCATGAAACAGAACTGGTCTTTCCTCCTGCTTTCCGCGTTCGTGCTTGCGGCGCTCATCAGCCTTGGCAACTGGCAGGTGCGGCGCATGGCCGAGAAAGCTGAGTATATCGCCGACGTCGAGGCCCGCCTTGATGCAGCGCCCGTGCCGGTGCCTGCTCGCCTTGCCCCAGAAGCCGATCAGTTTCTCTCTGTCACCGCCACAGGCGCGTTCACCGGCCCCGATATCCGCGTGCTTGTCTCAACTCGTGATTACGGTGCCGGCTATCGTATCATTCAAGCCTTCGAGAGCGGGGGCCGCCGCATCCTAGTTGATCGCGGCTACATCCGTGTCGCTGAAAAAGACACCCCCCGCCCTGCTGGCGCGGCCACAGTCACAGGCAATCTGCACTGGCCTGACGAGCGCGATAGTTACACACCTGAGAACGACCTCACCAACAACACATGGTATGCCCGCGACGTAAGCGCTTTGGCCGACACCTTACAAACCGAAGAAGTGCTCATCGTCGCCCGCCATGAGACCCCCGAAAGCGCAAAAATTCTCCCGCTCCCGCTCGATACAAGCGCAATCCCCAACCGCCACCTCGAATACATCATCACATGGTATGGATTGGCCGCCGTTTGGGTGCTAATGACCGCCTACTTTCTCAAACGCCGAAGCGCGAAAGCGAACACATGAAATATATCTCCACCCGCGGCCAAGCGCCTGAACTCACCTTTGAAGACGCCATGCTCACTGGCCTCGCCCGTGACGGGGGCCTCTATCTGCCAAAAGAGATCCCAACGCTTAGCGAAGCCGAGATAGCCGACCTCGCTGGCCTTTCCTATGAAGAAACCGCCTTTCGCATCATGCGGCCCTACATCGGCGACACTTTCACAGACACCGAGTTCAAAGGGCTGCTCGGCAAAGCCTACGCAGGCTTCGGCCACGCCGCCCGCGCACCTCTGGTGCAACTCGGCAGCGGCCACTTCCTGCTCGAGCTGTTTCACGGCCCGACACTCGCCTTCAAAGATTTCGCCATGCAGATCATCGGCCAGATGTTCCAGGCCGCTCTTGAACGCTCTGGTAAACGCATCACAATCGTCGGTGCCACCTCGGGAGATACAGGTTCCGCCGCCATCGAGGCCTTCCGCGGCCTTTCCAATGTCGATGTCTTTATCCTCTACCCGCACGGTCGGGTCTCCGAAGTGCAGCGCCGCCAGATGACAACACCATCTGAGTCCAATGTTCACGCCCTCGCCGTCACGGGTGACTTTGACGACTGTCAGGCCCGTGTCAAAGACATGTTCAACGATTTTGAGTTCCGCGATGGCGTGTCCCTCGCCGGTGTCAACTCCATCAACTGGGGCCGCGTCCTCGCGCAGGTGGTTTACTATTTCTCCTCAGCCGTCTCCCTTGGCGCACCCGCGCGTCGCGTCAGCTTCACAGTGCCTACAGGCAACTTCGGTGACATTTTCGCAGGCTACATCGCCAAACGCATGGGCCTGCCCATCGACCGCCTCGTTGTGGCAACAAACCAGAACGATATCCTCCACCGCTGTCTCGAAACATCCGAGTATCGCCCCGATGGCGTCACGCCTTCCATAAGCCCGTCGATGGACATTCAGGTCAGCTCCAATTTCGAACGTGCTCTGTTTGAGGCTTACGCGCGCGATGCCGCCCCCGTGGCGCAACTCATGGACGAACTGAAGCAGCAAGGCTTCTCCGTCAGTCAGGGCGCCCTACAAGCCCTGCGCGAGAACTATGACAGCGGCAACTGTTCCGAAGCTGAAACCAGCGAAACCATCAAACGCACTCTGGCCGAAACAGGCGAGCTTCTCTGCCCACACTCCGCTATTGGCGTCAAAGTCGCCGAAGAGCACCTTAAGGCGGATACCCCGATGATCACTCTGGCCACGGCCCATCCTGCCAAATTCCCTGACGCGGTCGAAGCGGCCACAGGCATCCGCCCGCCACTTCCGCCCCGTATGCATGATCTTTTCGAACGTGACGAGCGCGTCACCCGTGTCGAAAATGATCTCGCCGCCCTGCAAACCCTCATCAAAGAACGGATCGCGCATTGAGCATCCAGACCCACACGCTTTCCAACGGCTTTCGCATCGTAACCGAGCACATGCCGGGCCTCCAGTCGGCGTCCGTCGGCATCTGGATCACCGCAGGCGCGCGCAACGAAACCCTGCAGCAAAACGGCATCGCGCACTTCCTCGAACATATGGCGTTCAAGGGCACCAAGACACGCTCAGCTCTTGATATTGCCGAATCCATCGAAAATGTCGGCGGCTATATCAATGCCTACACCAGCCGCGAAACCACAGCCTATTACGCGCGCGTTCTGGCGGGTGATGTGCCTCTTGCGGTCGACGTGATCGGCGATATCCTTGTGAATCCAGTGTTTGACCCCCGCGAAATCGAGGTGGAGCGCGGCGTGATCCTGCAAGAGATCGGACAGGCGCTCGATACACCCGATGATGTGATCTTTGACTGGCTTCAGGAAGAGGCCTACCCCGAGCAAGCCTTGGGCCGGACCATTCTTGGCCCGACCGAGCGCATCAAAGCCTTCACACGCGACAACCTCAAAGACTTCGTGGCGCAGTATTACGGCCCCGAGAATATGATCCTCTCCGCCGCTGGCGGAGTGGATCATGATGCGCTTGTCAAACAGGCCGAAGCGCTCTTCTCCGCGTTGCCGCGCGGCAACGCACCTTCCGAAACCCCTGCCTATTTCGCAGGTGGCGAGCGGCGGGTGGTGAAAGACCTTGAGCAAGCCCATCTTGCCATGGGTTTCGAAGGGCCAGCCTACCGTGACGATGCCATCTTTACAGCGCAAATATACGCCTCCGCCCTCGGCGGCAGCATGTCCTCGCGCCTGTTTCAGGAGATCCGCGAAAAACGCGGCCTCTGTTACACTATCTTTGCCTCCGCAGGCGCACATTCCGACACCGGCATGATGACAATCTACGCGGGAACATCAGGCGAGCAAATCGGCGAACTGGCCGAAATCACGCTGGCCGAAATGACCCGCGCAGCAGATGATATGTCCCAAGCCGAGGTAGACCGCGCCCGTATCCAGATGAAGGCGGGTATGCTCATGGGCCTTGAAAGCCCCTCAAGCCGTGCCGAGAGGTTGGCCCGCATGACCCAGATCTGGGGCCGCGTGCCAAATCTCGACGAGGTGGTCGCAAAAATCGACGCCGTAGCCCTGCAAGACGTACGCAGCTTTGGGGCGGGCATAGCAACCTCGGCCAAAACCGCCCTCGCGCTTTACGGCCCGGTCGCCGATGCGCCCGAACTTGGCGCGCTCTTGCAAAAACGGGCCGCATAATGCTGATGCGGGTGCGCAAAAAACTCAGGATCGAGACCGAGCGTCTCACCCTGCGCGCGCCCGTTCATTCCGATTTCCACAGCTGGTCCGCCCTGCGCCGCGCCTCCGAGCCGTTCCTCACCCCTTGGGAGCCAAGCTGGAACATTGATCACCTCTCCCGCCGCGCCTTTACCAACCGTGTCTATTGGGCGCAGCGCTCCATGTCGGGCGACACAGCCCTGCCGCTCTTCATCTTCCGGCGTGCCGATCAACAACTGCTCGGCGCAATCACGATAGACAACATCCGCCGCGGCCCTGCCCAAGCCGCAACTGTCGGCTATTGGACAGGTGAAAGCTTCACCCGTCAGGGCTACATGCGCGAAGCTCTCATGGCTGTCGTGCACCACAGCTTCCATGTGATGGACCTTTCCCGCATCGAGGCCGCCTGCCTGCCCGAAAACGCCGCCTCGCGCGGCCTGCTTGAGCGGGCGGGCTTCAAATATGAAGGCGTCGCGCAAAGCTATCTGCAAATCAACGGGCGCTGGCGCAACCACGTGCTTTATGCCGCCTTGCGGATGGACCGCCGCGGCAAAACCGATATAGGCTAGGGCCATGCTCACGCCGCTTTCTCCCGATCTGCTCACCAAGCTAGACGCGCTGCTGCCGCAAGGCACCCTGCGCGAGGCGGCCCCGCGCTATCTTGAGGAGCCACGCGGCAAGTGGCAGGGGGTCGCCGCCGCCGTGGCTGCGCCCAAAACTGCCGCCGAGGTCAGCATCATTGTCAGCTTTGCCGCCAAGCACCACATTGCACTCGTCCCTTATGGCGGCGGCACTGGGCTTGTCGGAGGACAAGTCACGTCCACAGGCGCCCCGCTGGTCGTCTCGCTTGAGCGCATGAACCACGTGCGCGATGTGCACGCGTCTGAAAATGTCATCGTCGTCGAGGCGGGCTGCACGCTGCAAGCCGTGCAGGACGCGGCCCTTGAGGCCAACCGCCTTTTCCCGCTCTCCATCGGCTCTAAGGGCACGGCCCAGATCGGCGGCAACCTCGCGACCAATGCAGGCGGCATCAATGTACTGCGTTACGGCAACGCCCGTGACCTGGCACTTGGCCTTGAAGCCGTTTTTCCAGACGGCAGCGTATGGAATGGCCTCACGCGTTTACGCAAAGACAACACAGGCTATGATCTGCGCAACCTGCTCATCGGCTCCGAAGGAACGCTCGGCATAATCACCGCAGCAGCACTCAAGCTTTTCCCGCGCCCCGCGCAAACCGGCACAGCGCTCTTCGCCGTGAAAAGCCCAGCATCCGCTCTCGCACTCCTCTCGCTCCTGCGTGAGATCGCGGGCGAAACCGTTAGCGCATTTGAACTGATACATCGCCAGGGGCTTGAGTTTATCTCCGAAACCATGCCCGATGTGCGCCTGCCATGGCCCGATCCGCCCGAATGGATGGTGCTCACCGAGCTTGGCCTTGCGCGCGGGCCCTCGCCTCAGGCGCTCTTTGAAGAGCTGTTCGAAGCCGCGCTTGAACAGGGTCTGGCACATGACGGCATCATCGCCCAAAGCGAGGCCCAGTCCGAAGCGCTCTGGGCCCTGCGCGAGGCAATACCGATTGCCAACAAAAACATCGGTTCCATTTCTAGTCACGATGTCTCCCTCCCGCTGAGCGCCATGCCAGCCTTCATTCCCCGCGCCGGCGAGGCTCTCGCAGCGCACGGCGTTTACCGCGTCAACTGTTTCGGCCACTTGGGCGATGGCAACCTGCACTACAATGTCTTCCCGCCCAAAGGGGCGCAGCGCGATACTTACAAGGCTATGGCAAGTGAGGTGCAAGGCATCGTGCATGACATTGTTGTTTCCATGAACGGCTCGTTCTCTGCCGAGCACGGCCTTGGCCGCCTCAAGGTAAACGATCTTGAGCACTACGGTGACCCGACCAAGCTTACCGCCATGCAGGGCATAAAGGCCGCGCTTGATCCGCAAGGGATCATGAATCCCGGCACTGTCCTGTCTGCAAAAAGTTAAACTGATTCAGAAGCTGTTAACCATCTAAAGGTAATGATGATTCTGTAAGAGATCGGAGTCACAATGCCTGAAGCTTTACATCCTTCCACTCACCCCCCACTCCCACCCACCACGGAAGATGATCAGGTGTTGTGGCTTCGTCTCTTGCGTTCCCGCCGTGTCGGGATTGCGACATTCTTTCGCCTTCTGTCCGAACGTGGCAGCGCGGCCGCAGCCCTTGCGGCCCTGCCCGATATTGCCCGCGAAGCCGGTGTCGAGCCTTATCATACCTTCTCCGAAGAAGCCGCCCGCGCCGAGCTTGCCCGTGGGGCTGAGACAGGTGCGACACTGCTTTGCTACGGTGCGCCAGAATACCCCCAAGCGCTTTATGATCTCTCCGATCCGCCCCCGCTTCTCTGGGTACGCGGCGATGTGTCCCTCCTGCATCGTACCGGTATCGGCATGGTCGGCGCGCGCAATGCGTCTTCTCTCGGTGGGCGCACTGCCCGCATGCTGGCGTCCGAGCTGTCTGAGCAGGGCCATGTCATCATCTCGGGACTCGCCCGTGGCATCGATACGTCCGCCCATCTGGCCAGTTTGGACAACGGCACAATCGCAGTGCTCGCAGGCGGTGTTGATGTGATCTATCCCTCTGAAAATGCCCATCTGGCCAAGGATATCTCGCAAAAAGGTCTCCTGCTCAGTGAACAACCCATGGGGTTAAGCCCGCAGGCCCGGCATTTTCCGCGCCGCAACAGGCTTATCTCGGGCCTCTCCATGGGCCTTATCGTTGTAGAGGCCGCCGCCAAATCGGGCAGCCTGATCACGGCGCGTAACGCGCTGGATCAGGGCCGCGAGGTGCTCGCAGTGCCGGGCCACCCGTTTGATGCCCGCGCCTCTGGCTGCAATATGCTCATCCGTGATGGTGCAACGCTCGTGCGCTCCGCAGCTGATGTGCTCGAAACCCTTGCGCCCCTTGTCCCCGCCGCGCCGGAGCTTCAATCAGAGCTTTCACTCGACATTCCGCCGCCCCCGCCGCAGACGCGTGGCTTGGCCGAAACGGCTGCATTGCACCAACAAATTCTCTCGCGTCTCGGCCCATCGCCTCTGCCCGAAGATCAGCTCATCCGCGATCTTGCACAGCCCGCAGCCGCAATCGGCCCTGTGCTTGTCGAGTTGGAACTTGACGGAAAAATCAGCCGCGCCGCTGGCGGAATGCTCACAAAAGAGCTTGAAAACCAGCCCCATTAGCGTGGCATAACGGGCATTTTCAAGCCAAGTGAAAATCACCGCATTGACATTCCCTGCCCTCTGGACACATTTTGCGCGGCCATAGAGCCCGCGAATTTGAGAGGAAGTTTATGCCCGTAGTTGTTGTCGAATCCCCGGCCAAGGCCAAAACGATCAATAAATATCTGGGGTCCGATTACACCGTGCTTGCCTCCTACGGTCACGTGCGCGACCTGCCACCCAAGGACGGATCGGTCGATACCGAGCATGACTTTGACATGAAATGGGAGATCGGCGTTGACAGCCGCAAGCATGTCAAAGCCATCGCAGATGCGCTCAAAAATGACCCAAACCTCATTCTCGCAACCGACCCTGACCGCGAGGGAGAGGCAATCAGCTGGCACTTGGAAGAGGCCCTGCGCAAGCGCAAGGCAATCAAGAAAGACACGCCCGTCAGCCGCGTTGTCTTCAACGCAATCACCAAGGCCGCCGTCACCGAAGCGATGAAAAACCCACGCGAGATCGACGCGCCACTGGTCGAGGCCTACCTCGCCCGCCGTGCGCTGGATTATCTCGTCGGTTTCAATCTCTCGCCTGTTCTTTGGCGTAAGCTCCCCGGGGCACGCAGCGCTGGCCGTGTGCAATCAGTCTGCCTGCGCCTCATTGTCGAGCGCGAAATGGAGATCGAGGCGTTCAATCCGCAAGAATACTGGACAGTGAAAGCCGTGCTCGGCACCTCTCGTGGCCAGGAATATGAGGCCCGCCTCACAGTGCTCGCAGGCAAGAAACTTGAGAAGTTTGATATCTCAAACGAAACTCAAGCCGAGCTTGCCGTGCAGGCAGTCAACAGCCGTGACCTCTCCATCACCTCGGTCGAGGCCAAGCCCGCCGCACGCAACCCCTCAGCCCCCTTCATGACATCAACGCTTCAACAGGAAGCCAGCCGCAAGTTCGGCATGGGTGCCCGCGCCTGTATGAGCACAGCGCAGCGCCTCTATGAAGCGGGTCACATCACATATATGCGAACCGATGGCATCGACATGGCCCCGGAAGCCGTGACAGAAGCGCGCGCCGCAATCGCCGCGCGTTTCGGCGAGAAATACGTGCCGAAAGAACCGCGCATCTACAAGAACAAAGCCAAAAACGCCCAAGAGGCGCACGAATGTATCCGCCCCACCAACCTTGGGGCTGACGCCGCCGAACTCAAGCTGCGCGATGCCGACCAAGCCAAGCTTTACGACTTGATCTGGAAGCGCACGCTGGCCTGCCAGATGGAAAGTGCACGCATGGAGCGCACCACCGTCGAGATCGGCTCGCAAGACGGTCAGGTCGGCCTGCGCGCCACCGGACAAGTTGTTTTGTTTGACGGCTTCATGGCCGTTTACGAAGAAGGCCGGGATGATACCGTTGTTGATGATGATGACAAGCGCCTGCCCCAGATCAGCCAGGGTGACCCTGCGCCCAAAAAATCTGTCATCCCCGATCAACACCACACCCAGCCGCCGCCCCGCTACACCGAGGCAACCCTGGTAAAACGCATGGAAGAGCTCGGCATCGGCCGCCCCTCAACCTACGCGAGTGTAATCACCACGATTCAAGACCGTGAATATGTCCGCAAAGAACAAAACCGCCTTTTCCCCGAAGACAAAGGCCGCATTGTCACGATCTTCCTGCTCAACTTCTTCCGCAAGTATGTCGGTTACGAGTTCACATCCTCCCTTGAGGACGAGCTTGACGATGTCTCCGCAGGCAACCGCGACTACAAATCGGTGCTTGCCCGCTTTTGGAAGGATTTCTCCGCAGCGATCGCCGAAACAAGCGATTTGCGCATCTCCGAGGTGCTTGATGTGCTCGATGCCGCCCTCGCGCCGCAGCTTTATCCGCCGCGAGAAGACGGTTCAGACCCGCGCGTCTGTCCCAAGTGCGGCACAGGCCAGCTTCACCTCAAATCATCCCGCACCGGCGGCTTTGTCGGCTGCGGCAATTACCCCGAATGCACCTATACGCGCCCCATCGCGGGCGAGGGTGCAGAGGGCGACGAGCGGGTGCTCGGTGAGGATGCAGGCGACGAAATCTGGCTCAAGTCAGGCCGCTTCGGCCCCTACGTGCAGCGCGGCGAGCCAACGCCCGAAAACAAGAAACCACCCCGCGCTTCCCTGCCCAAAGGCTGGGACAAAGACGCGATGGACCTTGAAAAAGCCCTCACGCTTCTCAGCTTGCCTCGCGAAATAGGCGAGCACCCTGAAGGTGGCGCCATCACAACCAACTTTGGCCGCTTCGGCCCCTATGTGATGCACCAGCTGCCCGATGATGCCAAACCCACCTATGCCAACCTCAAAGACCCCAACGATGTGTTTGAACTCGGCATGAACCGCGCAGTCGAGCTTCTGGCTGAAAAGCGCGCCAATCCGGGCCGCGGCCGCTCTGCTGCCGCCAAGCCGCTCAAAGAGTTGGGAGAACACCCCGAAAGCGGCGGGCCGGTGAATGTCATGGAAGGGCGCTATGGCCCCTATGTGAAATGGGACAAAGTCAACGCGACCATTCCGAAAGATGTGGAAGCGGCAAACGTTACCATGGAACAGGCCGTTGAATGGATCGCCGAGAAGGCTGCGAAAGGCGGCAAAAAGAAAGCCGCACCCAAGAAAAAGGCACCTGCCAAAAAGCCAGCCGCCAAAAAGCCTGCGGCCAAAAAAGCGGCGTCGAAGTAGTCTTCCGGCCACACTGGCGGCGGCGCACGCAAATGTGAGTTTCGGGTGAGCGGAAAAGCTGTTTTTACAGCCTCAACCCGAAACTTACCGAAAGGCAAACCCATGTCTGATTCCACCCTTTCACGCCGCGCCCTTTTGCTGGGCGCAAGCGCCGCTTTTGCAATGCCTGCCATTGCCCGCGCCCAAACAGCGCCTACCGCACAAGTCGAGGAACTTGCACGCCGCCACATCTCGAGTTTCACGACGCAAGACTGGCGCGATCACTTCGAGACTCTCGGCGCCGGCGCTATTGTCTGTGATACAACCTCGCGCGCACTTCACTATTGGTCCGCAGATGGCAGTGATTACCGCGTCTATCCCACCTCGGTTCCCAGATCGGACGAGCTGACAAAGCGCGGCTACACCAAAATTGTGCGCAAGAAAGTCGGCCCAAGCTGGACGCCAACCGCCTCCATGATGGAGCGTTTCCCCGATTGGAAACCCGTTGCAGGCGGCGCGCCCGACAATCCGCTGGGCACACATGCGCTCTATCTCGACTGGCCCGCCTACCTCATTCACGGCACCCACGACACCCGCAAGATCGGTCGCCCCTCGTCCGATGGCTGCATCGGGCTCTACAACGAAAAGATCGAAGAGCTCTTCGCTGTTGCCGATATCGGAACACAGGTGCGCCTCATCTGATTTTCACGGGAATGATCCTTAAGTAGAAACCCTGCTACGATTGACTCTGCGCGCGCCGCGCGCCACAAGTCGGGCAACCCTTTCACTTCAGGAGTTATTCCATGAAAAAAGTCTACGGATCAGCCACCGAAGCGCTGGACGGCCTTCTGCATGACGGCATGTTCATCGCTTCGGGCGGTTTCGGCCTTTGCGGTATTCCAGAGCTGCTTTTGCAAGCCATCAAGGAAGCCGGCACAAAAGATCTCACCTTCGCCTCCAACAACGCGGGCGTTGATGATTTCGGCATCGGCATCTTGCTGCAAACAAAGCAGGTCAAGAAAATGATCAGCTCCTATGTGGGCGAAAATGCAGAGTTCATGCGCCAGTATCTCTCGGGCGAGCTTGAGCTCGAGTTCAACCCCCAAGGCACCTTGGCCGAGCGTATGCGCTCCGGCGGCTGCGGCATCCCCGGCTTTTACACCAAAACAGGTGTCGGCACGGTCATCGCCGAAGGCAAAGAGCACAAAGACTTCCCGACTGGCCCCAATGGCGAGTCCGAGACTTACATTATGGAAAACGGCATCTTCGCCGATCTGGCCATCGTGAAAGCGTGGAAAGCCGACGCAACAGGCAACCTCGTGTTCCGCAAAACGGCCCGCAACTTCAACCCGCCCGCCGCCATGTGTGGCAAGGTCTGTGTTGTCGAAGTTGAAGAAATCGTGCCGACAGGCTCGCTTGATCCTGACAGCATCCACCTGCCCGGCATCTACGTGCACCGCATCATTCAGGGTGATCACGAGAAACGTATCGAGCAACGCACAGTACGGAGCGCATAATATGTGGGATCGCAATCAAATGGCGGCACGCGCCGCACAAGAACTGCAAGACGGCTGGTATGTAAATCTCGGCATCGGTATCCCGACGCTGGTAAGTAACTACATCCCCGAGGGCGTTGAAGTAACACTGCAATCGGAAAACGGTATGCTCGGCATGGGGCCTTTCCCCATCGAAGGCACAGAAGACGCCGATCTCATCAACGCGGGCAAGCAAACCATCACCGAGCTGCCCCAAACCGCCTATTTCGACAGTGCCCAAAGCTTCGGGATGATCCGCGGCGGCAAAATCGCCATGGCGATCCTCGGTGCGATGGAAGTTGCCGAAAACGGCGATCTCGCCAACTGGATGATCCCCGGCAAGCTCGTCAAAGGTATGGGCGGCGCGATGGACCTTGTCGCAGGTGTAGGCCGTGTGGTTGTGGTTATGGATCACACCAACAAACATGGCGAAAGTAAGGTGCTCAAGGAATGCACCCTGCCGCTCACAGGCAAGGCTGTTGTCGATCGTATCATCTCGAACCTCGGTGTGCTGGATGTCGTCGAAGGCGGCCTCAAGATTGTCGAGCTTGCCGATGGCGTAACAGAAGAAGAAATGCGCGCTGCAACGCAGGCGACACTGGTCTGAACACCGTCAAGATGTTGCAAAAAGCGGGCTGCGAGCGTGGCCCGCTTTTTATTGTCCTCCTGTTGGGACAAATCCATAAAATTGCCCTAATCTGTTTCTAAAATGCCGGGCAATGACAATGAGCAGTGACTTTCCAGCAAAGCCCATCAGAACGGGACCAAACCGCTGGCGCGATTATGCGCTTTTGGGCGGGCTCTTTGTGCTTGTGCTTGTCGGCCTCGCTTCCCTCGCCGCTGCAACGGGCTGGCAAGAGACAATGGACCAGCTGCGCAAGCTCTCCGCGTTCGAAGTTGTCATCCTTCTCGCCCTCAGCCTTGTCAATTACCTCTTCCGCGCCCTGCGCTGGCATTACTTCACCCGCTGCCTCGGCATCGGCACGCACCTCGCCCAAAACATCCGCCATTTCCTCGGCGGCTTCGCTATGTCCGTCACACCGGGCCGTGTGGGCGAGCTGATCCGCATGCGCTGGATCAAGCGCGAAACAGGCTGGAGCTTTGAGCGCACAGCCCCCCTCGTTCTGGTTGACCGTGCCTCCGATCTGGCTGCCATGGCCCTCATACTCGCGGTCGCGCTCCTCTTTTCAGGCGCGATGATCCGCTTCGCAATTCCCGTCACGCTTCTGGCTTTTGCGGGCGCAGTCCTCGTCACCCGCCCCACGCTTCTCTCGGCCAGCGCGGGGCTGTTTTACCGCACAACAGGTCTCTTCCCCCGCCTCATGGCCCGCATCCGCCGCGCCGCGCGCTCGCTCAAAGCCTTCTCCAGCGCGGGCATCCTTATACTGGCGACAGCCCTTGGCCTCATCGGTTGGCTGGCCGAGGGCTACGCCTTCTGGCTTCTGCTCACATGGATGGACGCCGAAATCTCCTTCTGGCTCGCCGTGCTGATCTTTGTGTTCTCAACACTTGCAGGCGGCCTCACAGGCGCACCCGGTGGCATCGGCGGGGCAGAGGCGGCCATGGTTGGCCTCCTGCTCCTTGAAGGCATCCCACTCGAAGTGGCCTTGCCCGCAACAGCTGTCATCCGGCTCACCACGCTTTGGTTTGCCATTCTCATCGGTCTTGGCGTCTTTCCTTACGCCGAAGCAAAATCCAACGAAAAAGGAGCGCATTAATGCTCTGGAACACCCAAACATACACAGGTTGGGGCCGTGCGCTTTCCGCCGAAGGCGAACTCGCCCGCCCCGAACGCGCCGCCGCTCTGGCAGGCCTTGTCACACACCCCGCCATCGGCGCACGCCGCTCCTATGGTGATGCTTGCCTCAACAGCAAAGGCTCAGCCGTTGACATGTCACGGCTCGATCGCGTCCTCAGCTTTGACGTTTCCACAGGCCTTGTCGAAGCCGAAGCAGGCGCGCCCATCGGTGAGCTTGCCCGCCTCTTTGCGCCCATGGGCTGGATGCCCACAGTTATGCCCGGCACAGGCTTTGCCACGGTCGGCGGCTGTATCGCAATGGACGTTCACGGCAAGAACCACCATGTTGATGGCAGCTTCGGAAGCCATGTCACCGCAATCAAGCTCATGGTGAACGGCAAACCCAGAACCATCACCCCCAAGCGCAATGCCGCCCTTTTCAAAGCCACCATCGGGGGCCTCGGCCAAACCGGTATCATCGCCTCTGCCACACTCCAGATGAGCCGCTGTGAAGGCACAGGCATGGAAGTGACCGAGCAGCGCGCCGAAAACTGGGAGGAGCACATCGCCCTGCTCTCAAGCTCCCAAGCCCGCTACACTGTGGGCTGGCTCGATTGCACCGCCAAAGGCAAAAACCTCGGCCGTGGAATTGTCGAAGAAGCACGCAGCACCGCCGTGCGCCCGCAATCCTCGCACAAGGGCGGCAGCAAATCCGTTCCCTTCAACTTCCCCCGCTTCACCCTGTCCAAAGCCATGGTCTCGGGCTTTAACAAAGCCTATTACCTGCGCATCCGAGACGGCGGCCAGACCCGTATCAAGCCGCTGGAGGAGTTCTTCTTCCCGCTCGATAAAATCCACAACTGGAACCGCCTCTACGGCAAGAGCGGCTTTCACCAGTTCCAATGCGTCTTGCCCGATGACAAGCTCCCCGAGCTGCGCGCCATGGTTGAAACAATCGCTCAAAGCGGCCTCGCGTCACCACTCGCCGTGCTCAAGCGGCTGGGCTCTGATGCCGCCGGCGTGATGTCCTTTCCGATGCAGGGCTACACCCTTGCCGTTGATTTTCGCGAAAGCGAGAAGGCGCGCAAGCTCATCAAAAAGCTTAACGCCGCCACTCTGGCCGCAGGCGGGCGGATCTATTTCGCCAAAGACAGCCTCGCCACCGAGGCGGAGGCCAAGGCCATGTATCCCGACTGGGCCGCATGGGCCGCAGAGGTCAACAAAGCCGACCCCGAGCATACGTTTGAAACCGACCTGACACGCCGCCTTGGCCTGAGGAGCATCTGACATGACACAAGATAGCAAAGACACATGGATCATCCTCGGTGCAAGCTCCTCCATGGCACGTGCCTTTGTGCGCCGCTTGGCCGAAGACGGACACGGCCTCATCCTCACAGGCCGCGATAAAGACGATCTGGCCCGCATTGCTGCCGATTGTAAGGCCCGCGGCGCAAGCTCGGCCACCAACTTCCCGATTGATGCCCGCGATGCCGCAACTTTTGCCCCCATCCTCACCCATGCCAGCGGGTTGGAAGGCCAGCTCTCTTGCGCGGTCTTTCTCGGCTCCATGCCGGACCAGAGCGAAATTGATGCGGACCCCTCGTTGATTGACGGTGTAATCGCCGACAGCTTTACGGGACCAGCGCAATTCTTGCAGTTGCTCGCCCCCCAGATGGAAGCGCGCGGCGGCGGAACGGTTGTGGGCATCGGCTCTGTCGCGGGCGACCGTGGCCGCCTTGGCAACTATGTCTACGGCGCGGCTAAAGCCGGTTTTGCGACTTACCTCTCGGGCCTGCGCAACCGCATGGGCCGCTCCGGTGTGCATGTGATGACGGTGAAGCCCGGCCCTGTAGACACAGCCATGACATGGGGGCTTGGCAAACAACCCTTCATGACAACCTCGGAAGGTGTGGCTGGGGACATTCTCAAAGGCCTGAAGAAGCAGCGCAATACTGTCTACACGGCAGGCATATGGCGGTTGGTCATGCTGGTGATCCGCAATATCCCCGAGCCGATCTTCAAAAAAATGTCGATCTGAACGAGGCTCAGAAGCCGAACCACTTGCCCCAAAGCCCCGCCGCATAAAACATCAACGACAGCGTGATAAGGATCAACCCGATCCCGCGCTTGTCGCTGAGTGCAAAAACAATCGGATCGTAATCCTGTTTGCCATAATAACCAAGCCGCACCATCCGGAAGAGCCATGCCGCCAGCGGCACCATGGCGAGCCAGAGAAACCAGCGGTCAGGATAAAGCGCATGCGCCTGCGCACTGTGGCTGTAGATAAAGAAAATCACCAAGGCCGAGATCATGCTCACCACAGCAAAGTTGAGCAGCTTGCCGCGATCAGGCCGCCCGTAGCCCCGCCCCGGCAGGCGCTCGTCATTTGTTGCAAGGGTCAGCTCGGTCAGCCGCTTCACAGCCCCCAGCGTGAGGAAAACGGGAAAGATGAAAAACAGCATCGCACCCGAAACAGCAACCCCCGCCGCGGCCGCACCTGCCACAACGCGCACAGAGTAGAGCGACGCCAGCATGGCAATATCCACCCAGCGCATCCTCTTGAGGCGCATCGAGTAGGCGACCGACACAAAAACATAAAGAACTGTCACCGCCAGAAACTTCGGTCCCAAATAGGCACCCACGCCAAGCGCGACACTGACAAGCAAAAGTCCCGCCAGCATCCCCACAGTCAGCGGCACTGTCCCGCTGGCAAAGGGGCGTTTGCATTTCTTGGGGTGCAGGCGGTCGGCCTCCAGATCAACCAGATCATTCACAACATAAATCGAAGAGGCCGCCGCCGAAAACGCGATCATCCCCAGAAGCGCCAGCCCGATGGAGGCGCCATCAAAGCGATGCGCCGCCAGAAGCGGCAATAAGAGCAGAATGTTCTTCACCCATTGATGCGGCCTGATCGCCTTCAGCAAAGCCGCCATGTTCCAGCTCTGCACCCGCGTCTCGCCTTTGGCATCGCTCAGTTCAAGCCCATGCTCTGCTGCCAGAGCCTCGGCAATCTCGGGATGCACAGCCGTAGACAGCGCCACGCGTTGCCCCGCAGCCTTCAGCTTGGCGATCTCGGTCAACACATCTGCATCAAGTGGTAGCAAATCCACCCTCAGCACTTCACCGTCTGGCTTCTCCCCGCTTGCAAGGCTTGCCAATGCGGCCTTCGGGTTCACGCCCAATGTGCCCCAGAAATATTCAAGCCCCGGGTTCGTGCGTAGCAAGCCGCCCTTCAGTGCAAAAACCGTCAGCCCCATCAGTCTGCTTTCGCCATTTTGAAGTTGAACACGCAACCGTCACTGGCCAGCTCGGGAGGCGTGACGCAAAGCCCCTTCGCTGTTTGAAAAGCCGCCAGAACTTTGGGGACATAGTCACGTGTCTCGGCATAATCAGGCACACCGCCCGCGCGCTTCACCGCATTCTCGCCCGCATTATATCCCGCCAGCACCAGTATAGGGTCGCGGTCAAACTCTTTCATCAGCGCATCAAGGTAAGCCACACCGCCCTTGATATTCTCCGCAGGCAAAAGAGCGTCACTCACGCCAAAGCGTTCGGCAGCTGCGGGCATAAGCTGCATAAGCCCCTGCGCACCTGCACTGCTCACAGCGTCAACACGCCCACCGCTTTCAATCGCGATCACAGCCAGCACAAGCGCGGGTGAAACCTCCGTGCCGATTGTCGCTTTCAATATCTCCGCACCGCGCACTTCAACAATCGCGCGCAGGGTTTCAAGCCGGGGAGTCAGCACCGCCTTGCCGCCTGGCCCGTTGTTGACAGCCACGAGCGCAGGCGCAAGCCGCCCGGGTGCGCTTTCCGCAATGTTCGGTGAGATCTTGTCCCAGAACCACGCATAAGTGCCCGTCTTTTGCTTGGGCATTGGCTTTGCTTCGCCATCCGCTTTCGGCTCATCCGCTTCCGTCGCAGGGCGGCTTACAAGGCTGCTGCTCTTGCCGCGCTGGCGCTCAAGGTCTTCGGGTTCGATCTGGATATTGATCCGGTTGTTCGAACCGGCCTTCGGCGGCTTCACCATTTTAAACGTAAATTCACGGAATTGTGCCGGCTCTTCAGCCGTCACAGGGGCGGCACCGACCAGCGCCACGAGACTCGTTATATATAGGGCCCGCATTTTTGCGTTCTGCTCTGCCTGTTATTTTGACACGACTATCGCAGAATCTTTCGATTTGGGCCAGCCTTGCGCGAATTTTCACGTTAAATTTGGCTCAATACGTAAGAAGAAATAAAAAAATCCGCCCTTTTTAATAAAAATTCAGCACAAAAATCATTTAATATCAAAAGCTTACAAAATAGGGCAACAGGTTCTTTGAATTGCGCCAAAATTGCTTAAATCGCGCCCAATTCCTGCCTCTTTCAACTGGCTATATCTGCCCATACCGAGACGGTGATGAGCCAAAGAGAGAGAGCGGCACATCAATAACCCGAACCGGTGAACATAAACCTAATGATCCTTTGGAGGGACACACCATGATGAACTTTATCAAAAACTTCAGCAAAGACGAAGACGGCGCAGTAACAGTTGACTGGGTTGTTCTTACAGCCGCAGTTGTTGGCCTCGCAGTAGCAGCCTATGGCTCAATCAAAGGCGGCTCAACAGACCTGACATCAGCAACAAGCGATTACATGGGCAGCATCGACGTAGGCAACTTCTAAGACCTGCTCCTGCTTCGCCGCAGCGCTCTCTAAAGGCGCTGCGGCTCACAATTTCCACGAAGCGCTCTATGAAGGAATTTACGATGATGAATTTTATCAAAAACTTCAGCAAAGACGAAGACGGCGCAGTAACAGTTGACTGGGTTGTTCTTACAGCCGCGGTCGTGGGCCTCGCAGTAGCGGCCTACGGCTCGATCAAAGACGGCGCAGTTGAGCTGACGTCACGCACGAACGCCTACATGGGTTCACAGAACCCTGGCGCAATCGGCGACTAAGCTGACTTTGAGGGGCCGCACCTCCCGAATGAGGGGGCGCGGCCCCTTCTTTCTGCCATCGGCAGGAAAGCCGAAGCATGAAAGGTCACAGAAATGCGCCGTATTATAAAACGTCTTATCTCGCGTGAAGAAGGTGCAGTGACAGTTGATTGGGTTGTCCTCTCCGCCGCAGTGGTCGGGCTCCTTGGTGTCGGCTACGGTATGATGCGAACCGCCGCTACAGATCTTGCAGACACGACCGAAGCCTACATGGGCTCCACCAGGCCAGACGATTTCTGAGTTTCGCAGCGCCCTATCCAAGCTCCAGTCACGACCTGAATGATTATTGCCGCCACATCACTGGCGGCTTTTTCTTTTGCGCCCCCCCTGCCGTCAAGTTCACTTTATCACCCCTACCGCACCATGATCTTGCCATATTCACAAGCTAGATAGCTGACCAAGGCATAGCCCGTGCGGCTTGCACAATAACAAAACTTGAGGAGCTTAACATGCGTGGCGTTTTCGGATTGGTACTCCTTGTAGGCATCGGCCTTGCAGGCTTTGCTGTCTACATGGCAAAAGACTACATTGAGGGTTATCAAAACGCCCTCGCTGCAGAGCGCTCGAAAGGCGGCTCTATCGACACAGTTGAAATCTTCGTGTCCAAAAAGTCGGTCAAATACGGTGACCAGCTTACGGCAAAAGATGTCCGCCTCGTGAGCTGGCCCACAAAATCCGTTCCCGATGGCGCTTTTCTCAAGCCCGAAGTTCTCTTCCCGCAAGGCTTTGATCAGCCCCGTTCCGTGCTGCGCTCGATCGAGCCGGGCGAAGCTATTCTGGCCGTAAAACTCACTGAAGCTGGTGAGGCAGCCGGCCTGACATCCCTGCTCAAGCCCGGACAGCGCGCCTTCACAATCGAAGTCAACGTCTCCTCGGGCGTTTCAGGCTTCCTGCGTCCCGGCCACCAGGTTGATGTATACTGGACAGGTCGCGTCGCCACTCAAAATCGCACCGCCGAGGTGACAAAGCTGATTGAATCCAGTCTGCCGCTCATCGCGATTGATCAATCAGCCAATGAAGAGGTTCTAAAATCAGGTATCGCGCGCACAGTTACAGTGGCCGCCTCTGCACAGCGCGTTGCGGCACTGGCTCAAGCCCAGTCAACAGGGCGTCTTTCGCTCTCGCTTGTCGGCTCGGGCGATGCCCCCACCGAAGAGATAATCGAGGTTGATCAAAACGCCCTTCTCGGGCTTGCGGCAGCCCAAGCCCCTGTGGTGCAGCAGCAAGAACAGGTCTGCACGACCCGTGTGCGCCGCGGTGCGGAAGTGGTCGAAATGCAGATCCCCTGCACCAACTAGAGTAGGCCAGCGCCACGCAAACACATCATAATGGGGTCCGGCTCGCGCCGGTCCCCGTTTTTATATCAAGGGGAAATGGGCACCTGTTGCCACAGATCAACATAAATAAATCGTCGGAAACCTTTGATTCTTGCAATAAAAACCAAACTAACGCATGGTCACGGCAATAACGGGCAAAAAGCCCACGACACTAATGTGATCAGAGAGGCAGGTCACAATGACATTGAGCAGATTCATTAAAGCAGCTGTAGCAAGCTTTGCGCTTACGCTAACGGCCGTTCCCGACGCCGTTTTGGCTGAGTCCCTGCGCGTTGTAAAACGCGGCACATCAAGCACCCTCGAGGTTCCGATGAACCGCGCGGTCGTTGTAGAAAGCGACCAGGCGTTCGATCAGCTATCCATCGCCAACCCGGGCATCGCTGACATCTCGTCACTTTCGGACCGGACAATCTATGTTCTCGGTAAATCGCCGGGTCTGACAACGCTTACCCTTCTGGATGCCAACGGCCGCCTCATCACAAACGTCGATGTGCGCGTAGCTTCGGACATTTCCGAATTCAAAGAGCGCCTGCGCCAAATTCTCCCCGGCGAGAAAATCGAAGTGCGCACCGCAAATGACGGTATCGTGCTCTCGGGCACGGTTTCATCCATCACGCGCCTCCAGCGCGCGCTTGATCTGGCCGAGCGTTACGCCCCCGAGCGGGTCTCGAACCTTATGGTCGTAGGCGGCATTCAACAGGTTATGCTCAAAGTGCGCTTCGCTGAGATGCAGCGCACCGTGTCAAAGTCGCTCAGCGCGTCTCTTTCGCTCAACGGCAATATGGCGGGCGGCAATCTCGGCATCAATGGCGGCTCGAACACAACAAACAACTCCGGCGCCATCGCCACAGCTCTCGGCGGCAACGTGCCCGCAGGCAACGAAAACAACGGCGCATTGCTGTTTGGCTTTAACGCCGGTTCCGTCGAAGTTGGCGTTTTGCTCGAAGCTCTTGAAACAAAAGGCCTCGTGCGCACCCTTGCAGAGCCGAACCTCACCGCCCTTTCAGGGCAGGAGGCCAAGTTTCTTGCAGGTGGCGAGTATCCCGTCCCGATTTCACAAGACGGTGGCTCGGTCACGGTTCAGTATAAGCCTTTTGGTGTAGAGCTTAACTTCATTCCCCGTGTGGTGGATGGCGACCTGATCAACCTCGAGCTTGAAGCCGCTGTATCGTCAATCGACACAGGCAATGGTGTCACTTTCAACAACTTCACGATTGACGCGTTCAAGCGCCGTGAAACCAAAACAACGGTCGAGCTGCGTGATGGCGAAAGCTTCGCAATCGCCGGCCTTCTGCAGGATGACTTCCGCGATAACGCTGGCCAGGTTCCTTGGCTCGGTGATCTGCCGATCCTTGGCGCCCTCTTCCGCAGCGCCGACTATTACCGCGAACAATCCGAGCTGGTAATCATTATCACAGCCCATCTTGTCACCCCGACACGCGGCGAAGTGCTTGCGCTTCCCACAGATCGTGTGCGCCCGCCGTCAGAAAAAGATCTGTTCCTGCATGGCCGCGTTGCCACCACAGGTCAGGGCGGTGTTGTCGGCGAGGTTGCCAAACAAGACTTCAACGGCTCTTATGGCTATGTGATGGAGTGAGGCAGATGATGGGGCACATGAAAAAACGTATCGCACGAAACAGTCTGATCGCATTGGCCGCGTGCACAGCGCTCACCGCCTGCACAAACAACCCGGCCATGATGCGCTTTGAAAGCGAATCCGGCTTGCTTCTCCAGGGGCAGGATTTCGGCAACTCGACAATGAACAACACTCAGATCATGTCGGGCGAGAAGTCTTATGCCATTGATTTGGCAAACAGATTTGCCGCCGAAGTGATTACCACAGTGCATTTTGCGTTCAACTCGGCCCAGCTCGATGCAGGCGCTCAGGATGCCTTGCGCGAACAGGCCAACTGGATCCGGCAATTCCCCGAAATCACCTTCCGTGTTTTCGGTCATGCTGACGCCCCCGGCTCGAACAGCTATAACAAAACTCTCGGTCTGCGCCGTGCGCAAGCCGTTGTGGCCTTCCTTGCAACGCAGGGTATCAGTCGGAAACGGCTTGAGGCGGTCTCCTCGTTGGGCGAAACGCAGCCTCTCGTGGCAACAGAAGGCCGCGAACGCCGCAACCGTCGCGCTGTAACCGAGGTTTCAGGCTTTGTGCGCTCACACCCCTCTGTGCTTGACGGCAAATATGGTCAGATCATCTATCGCGACTATATCACATCGGCCGCTCCGGCGACCGCCACCTCCGGCATAACCGGCGCCGATATGGCGACAAGCCAATAGAACTTCAGGCAAGGGGCGCATGTTTTGCGCCCCTTTCGCCGCTCCTTGAAGTCGGCCAAATGGCCCTCAAGAACGCTGAAAAATCGCAGAAATGCATGTTTTTGGCCCCAATTCTGCCCCACTCTCAAGCGACAGTTCCTCAAAAGCAGTAGTGCGCCTTTCGTAAAGCGAGGCGATGAACCATAGGACAAACGGTGCAAAATGCCCGCCTGTGTGTTCCAGAATGAGGAATGAGGCAATGACGCGTTCGGATACAACACCCCAGGAGCTTCCCCCGCTCAAGGCCTGCACTGTCAGCCGTGACGTGCAGAACTTCGATCTTTTGATCGAGGATATGGAATCTGCCCTTGGTGAAGCCTGGGGCGATCTCGGCTTCAACGAGGCCCGTCACTTCTTTGAACAGCCCGAAGCCGAAGCGCTCGAATTTGTCGCTCTGGCACTTGATGCCGAAGATGAAGACAAGGTCGTCTTCCTCAGCGAGATTATCAAATCAGCCAAGGCCAAAGGCATCAACGTCATTGTCATCGCCGAAGATGTCACCCCCGCGTCCCTGCACCAGCTTCTGCGTGACGGGGCGGACGAGTTTGTCCCCTACCCCCTGCCCGAAGGCGAGCTTCACGCCGCCATCGAGCGCCTTAATGCACCTGCGCCCGCAGCCCCTGAGGCCGTGGCCGCTCCAGTGCCTGCGGCACAAGGGCCCGGTAAAAGGGATGGCGTGATTATCGCCTGTCACGGTCTTGCCGGCGGCACAGGTGCAACAACCCTTGCGGTCAATCTTGCATGGGAGCTGGCCAACGCCGATAAGAAAAACCCGCCCAAAGTCTGCCTGATTGACCTCGATCTGCAGTTCGGTTCTGTTGCAACCTATCTCGACCTGCCGCGCCTTGAGCCGGTGTTCGAGCTTTGGACAGACACGGAAAGCATGGATGACCAAAGCTTCAAAGCCGCGCTTGTCGGCTATGAAGAGCAGCTCAGCGTTTTCACGGCACCTTCCGATATGATCCCGCTGGATCTGATCACCTCAACCGATGTGGAGCGCGTGCTCGATATGGCAGCGTCGCACTTTGATTATGTCATCGTCGATATGCCCAAAACCCTTGTGCAATGGTCCGAAACCGTGTTGCGCAAAGCACCTGTCTATTTTGCCACGCTCGAGCTTGATATGCGCTCGGCCCAGAATGCACTGCGCCTTGTGCGTGCTCTTCAGGCCGAAGAGCTTCCCGCCAAAAAGCTGCGCTATGTGCTCAACCGCGGACCGAAGTTTACCGATCTCAACGGCAAGGCGCGCATCAAGCGCATGGCCGAGAGCTTGGAAATCAAAATTGAAATCATCCTCTCGGACGGCGGAAAACCCGTCACGCAGGGGGCCGATCATGGCCTGCCATTGGCCAGCTCGGCCGCTAAAAACCCGCTGCGCAAAGAAATCGCCAAGCTGGCCGCCGAGCTTCACGCTCTCGGTCAGGCTGAAGCCGAAGCCGCTTAAGGAAACCTGTAGATGTTCTCACGTTATAAAAAAGATGGTGCCGCAGGCAAATCTGCCATGGGCGCCAATGTTACCGAGCTTCCTAAAAAAGCATCCTCCGAACCTGTCGCACCTTTGGCACCCAAAGCGTCGACAAGCTTGCGCCGTCCCTCAACAAACGCGCCGGCCGCAGCCCCTGCTGGCGACAAGGAAGCCAAGCGCCGCGAGCGCATCGCCGATCTGAAGCTGGAGTTGCACCGGGAGCTGCTCGACAACCTCAACCTGGCCGCGCTCGAAAACGCAACCGAGGCCGACCTGCGTGCCGAGATCAACGCTATCACCGATGAGGTGCTGGCAAGCAAAAACGTCGTGCTCAACCGCAATGACCGCACAACGCTCAACAAAGAACTGTTTGATGAAGTGAAGGGCCTTGGCCCGCTCGAAACGCTTCTGCAAGATGAAACCGTGAACGATATTCTCGTGAACGGCCCCAAGCAGATTTTTGTGGAACGCAACGGTAAGCTCATGCTTTCCGACATCACGTTCAAAGACGAAAAGCACCTGATGCGGATCATCGACAAGATCGTTTCCGCTGTGGGCCGCCGCGTCGATGAAAGCAACCCCTACGTCGATGCGCGCTTGCAAGACGGCTCGCGCTTCAACGCGATGGTTCCGCCCATTGCCGTCGATGGCAGCCTTGTCTCCATTCGGAAATTCAAAAAAGACAAGCTCGGCATTGACGATCTGGTCGCCTTCGGGGCCTTCTCCGAAGAGATGGCCGCCTATCTTCAGGCCGCCGTATCTACCCGCCTCAACATCATCGTTTCCGGCGGTACGGGCTCGGGTAAGACAACAACGCTCAACGCGCTGTCCAGCTTTATTGCCGATGACGAACGCATCCTGACAATCGAGGATACGGCCGAACTCCAGCTCCAGCAAACACACGTAGGCCGGATGGAAAGCCGCCCGCCCAACGTTGAGGGAAAAGGCGAGGTTTCCCCGCGCGACTGCCTGAAAAACGCCCTTCGTATGCGTCCTGACCGCATCATCGTGGGCGAGACCCGCGGCGAGGAAGTTATCGACATGCTTCAAGCCATGAACACGGGCCACGACGGCTCGATGACGACCATTCACGCCAACAACCCGCGCGATGGTATTTCACGTCTCGAAAACATGGTCGCAATGGCCGGTATCGAAATGCCGCTTAAAGCGGTGCGCTCGCAAATCTCCTCGGCTGTGAACCTTCTGGTGCAGGCCTCCCGCTTGCAAGACGGCTCCCGCCGGATGACCTCGATCACCGAGATCACCGGGATGGAAGGCGATGTTATCTCGATGCAGGAAATCTTCCGCTTCCAGCGCGTCGGTCTCACACCCGACAACAAAATCATCGGTCACTTCACCGCCACGGGCGTGCGCAGCCACTTCTCCGAGCGCTTCCGCCTCTGGGGTTACGATTTGCCCGCCTCCCTCTTTGAACCAGTCGCAGCGGAGTAAGCCTCATGGCCATTAGCGCAGAACCCCTGATTTACGGTCTGATCTTCATCGGCGTGCTCGTGCTCGTCGAAGGTATCTACCTGACAGTCTTTGGCCGCTCGATCTCGCTCAATAGCCGGGTCAACCGCCGCCTGGAGATGATCCAGAAAGGCACCAAGCGCGCCGATGTGATGGACAAACTCCGCAAGGAGATGAACCAGCACAAGAAGTCGATGGGCATTCCGCTTTATTCGCTTCTTGCCACCAAAGCACAAAGAGCCGCGCTGGCCTTCACCCCGACACAACTCATCATGCTGATGGGTTTGATTTCGGTTGTGGCTTTCTTCGGGCTGACCCTCGGCACAGAAACACCGTTGGCCGTGCGCGCCGCCCTTGCCCCTCTCATAGGCATCGGCGCAATTTTCTTCTGGGTCAGCTCCAAAGCCAAAAAGCGCCTCTCAATGATCGAAGAGCAACTGCCCGATGCCGTTGAGCTTATGGTGCGCTCCTTGCGCGTGGGGCATCCGTTTGCGTCTGCCGTGCAGATTGTCTCCAAAGAGATCAAAGATCCTCTGGCCTCGGAGTTCGGAATCATCGCCGATGAATGCGCCTATGGTCGCGATGTGGGCGAAGCTCTCAAAGATCTCGCCGAGCGGATCGGCTTGCAGGATTTGCGCTTCCTCGCTGTTGCCGTAACCATCCAGCAGCAATCAGGCGGCAACCTGGCCGAAATTCTGGCCGGTCTCGCACAGGTCATCCGGTCGCGCTTCCGCCTGTTCCGCCGCGTCAAGGCAATCACCGCCGAGGCGCAATGGTCAGGCAAGTTCCTGTCAGCGTTTCCCTTGGCCGCGCTCGTTTTCATCAACGTATCAAAACCAAACTACTACGATGAGGTCATGGACCACCCCTACTTTATCCCGGCCTGTATCTTTGTGGGTGTTTTCCTTTCGGTAAACCTCCTGGTCATGCGCATACTTACGGATATCAAGGTTTAAGGAACGATTTTATGGACCAGTTAAACGATTCACTTACTGGGGTTCTCGGCCCTTTCGGCCCGCTCATCGCGGTTGGCCTGCTCGGACTGATCCTTATCTTCGTCGCAATCTCGATGATGATGGGGCAGCGAAACGATCCGCTTGAACGGCTCAAGCATGATACACGGCTGCCGTCCAATTCCCGTCAGGTCAAACAAAAACTGCGCGGCTCGCAACGCAACGAAAAGCTCGAGCGCTACGCAAACTTCCTTGAGCCACAGGACGAGCAAGAACTGCAAGGCATGAAGCTCAAACTCATGCAGGCGGGCTACCGTGGCAAAGACTCTGTGCGCTACTTTCACTTTGCCCAGTTCGCCCTCGGCGTCGGTGCTTTGGTGCTGGGCGTCGCGTATTTTGTGCTCTTCGTGCAGGATGAGCAGACAAGTATGCAGAAGACGCTCATGTATATCCTCGGCCCGGGCATTGTAGGCTACATGTTCCCAAAATACTGGGTGACAAAGCGTCAGCAAACCCGCCAGGGCAACCTGACCAACGGCTTTCCCGATTCACTCGATATGCTCTTGGTCTGCGTTGAAGCTGGGCAGTCTATGGAACAATCCATCATCCGCGTGTCAAAGGAAGTGCGCCCCTCTTGCGCCGATCTGGCCGACGAGCTTGAAATCGTCTCGCACGAAATGAAAGCCGGTAAAGACAAGGCAACGGTCCTCAACGATATGGCCGAGCGCTGCGGTTCACAGGATATCTCAAGCTTCGTGACCGTGATGAACCAGTCACAGGCTTTCGGCACACCCATTTCCGATGCTTTGCGTGTCTACTCTGCCGAAATGCGTGATAAACGCGTCATGCGCGCAGAAGAAGCCGCGAACAAGTTGCCAACCAAGATGACACTTGCCACAATGATGTTCACAGTGCCGCCGCTCCTGATCATTCTGGTCGGGCCATCGGTTCACGGCATCACACAGTTGGGCAATATGTAGGGCTTTCATGATTACGCGCCACTTCGGGCTGTTGCTGGCATCACCTCTTATCTTCGCTTTGGCCGCCTGCTCGACGGGCGGCCTCAGCACATCCAAAGACAGCCCCTACGCCCCGGGCCGTGTGGCCGGGGCCGAGGCGGTTGATGGCCTGCTGGTCGGCCACCGCCTTATGGAGGCCGGAGAATACGAGCTGGCGCTCAGAGCCTTCACCCGTGCGGCGGGCGAATATGGCATGACAGTTGATGTTCTCGCGGCCCTCGGCTCCGCCAACATCGGGCTAGGGCGGCTCGGACAGGCCGAAAAACTCTTGCGCCGCGCCACCGAAACAGACGAGGCCGTGCCCGAAGCGTGGAACAATCTGGGTGTTATCCTGATGGAGCGTGGCGAATATGCCGAAGCTGCGCAAATATTTCAGCGTGCCTACGCACTAGATGATGGCCAAAGTGACTCAATTCGCGATAATCTACGCTTAGCGTTGGCAAAATCCGACAATTCGGGCTATGATGACGTAGAAGAACAACAAAACTATAAATTGGTACGGCGCGGAAGCAGCGACTTCCTGATAAGATCGATACCATGACGAGGCTGAGGCAGTAAAAGGACGCAGGCAAATGCGCCATTTTAAAGTAGTTCCACTGTGCTTTGTTGGCATGGCCGTTTTGGCTGGCTGCCAAAAAGCAGGTGACCAGGATGTCGACCGCGCGTTTCAAAACGTGAATGTGGTCGATGAAAGCAATCTCAACGATATCATGCTCACGGTGGCAGATCCCAACGAAGCGGTGACTTATTTCAAGCGCTCCGTGGTTGAAAACCCCGACCGAGCCGATCTTCAGCGCGGCCTTGCATCATCGCTCATCCGTGCCAAGCGCCCCACAGAAGCTGTGCCGGTTTACGAGAGCCTGATGGCTCTTGAAGGCGCAACCAATGAAGACCGCGTCGACTACGCCGATGCGCTCATCCGCGCAGGCGATTGGGCCAAAGCCGAGAAAACCCTCGATCAGGTTCCGCCCACCTTTGAAACCTTCAAGCGCTACCGCCTTGAAGCCATGGTGGCCGACAGCAACAAAGAGTGGAAAAAAGCCGACAGCTTTTATGAAACAGCCGTGGGCCTCACAACCCGCCCTTCCGGCGTGCTCAACAACTGGGGCTACTCCAAGCTCACCCGCGGCGATTACAAAGATGCCGAGCGCCTCTTTACCGATGCCATCCGTCAGGACAACTCGCTCTTCACCGCCAAGAACAACATGGTTCTGGCCCGTGGTGCGCAGCGCAATTACAACCTGCCCGTCATTCCGATGAGTCAGGTCGAGCGCGCCCAGCTTTTGCACACCCTCGGCCTCTCGGCCATCAAACAGGGCGATGTGGAAACCGGCAAAGGCCTGCTGCAAGAGGCAATCAACACGCATCCGCAGCACTTCGAGGCCGCCGTGCGCTCTCTGCGTGCGCTTGACAGCAACGTCAGCAACTGACGCGGCATGGAACTGACCACCCAAGCCGCGTGGCTCTTTCTGCCATTCGTTGTGCCCATCTGCATCTGGGCCGCGTGGAACGATATGCGCGCTATGAAGATCCCGAACAAATCGGTGATCGCGCTGGCGTTGGTCTTTATCCTCCTTGGCCTGTTCGTCTTGCCGCTGAACGAGTATCTCTGGCGGCTGTCACACCTCGTTATCGTGCTGCTGGCCGGTATTGTGCTCAATGCCGCTGGCGCTCTGGGCGCGGGCGACGCCAAGTTCGCCGCCGCCGCCGCCCCCTTTATCGCCATGGGGGATCTTGGCCTGCTGCTCTGGCTCTACGCGGCCAATCTTCTCGCCGCTTACCTCACCCACCGCCTCGCCAAAAACACAAAGCTGCGCGAGTTGGCCCCCGAGTGGAAAAGCTGGCATGTCGGGCCTGATTTCCCGATGGGCTTCAGCCTCGGCGGAACATTGGCAATCTATCTTGCAATGGGCACTTACTACGGCAGCTGAAGCCTGAACGCCGCAAGAAGCTCGTCCTGATAAACAGGCTCAAGCTTGATCCCGCGTTTCGTGATGTCCCGCATCACCAGTTCTTTGTATTCGGGCTTGAAACTGCACTCCGGCAGCACAAAAACACCCGCACTTTCAATGCCCGGCAAGCCGCCATAATACCACGGCGCTCCGCCCTTCAACGAGGTGAAATCGCCGTAAAGCCAAAAGGTGTTGAACAGCCCCGCAGCATAGACCGCTTCGCCCGCAAGCCCGGCCTGTTCCAGCCGCTCCGCCATCAAGCGCATATATCCGACAGCACCCTGCGCAAGCGTGCAATCGCCGTCTTCTTCGATCAGGCTGTAAGTTCCTGCAATATTGCCAAAGCGCGCGCCCACACCGCGCAAGTCGGGATACTGCGCCACCAAAGGCTCAAATACCGCTGCAGGCTGCATCAAGTGCCGCAGCGGGCTCACCGCAATGTTGATCGCAGGCGTTGCCACAAAGGCCAGCGCCAACGCGCCCTGCAACGTCATCGCACGGCGGTCGTCCTGCCCCCGGGCCAGCACCAGAAGCATCAGCCCCCAAAGCACAAGCCACAGCGGATCATTGCCAAAGTTCTGATAAGACACATAAATCGCGCCCGGCAACACCAGCGCAAGAATAAGTCCTGCCGGCTCGCCCTTATGTTTGCTGCGCAGCCACAACACCGAGACCATCGCCAGCAGCGTCCCTGCCGCATAGGCTGGCGAAAGCATCACCTGCGCCCAGCTCTGACCGGGCTGTGGGCGCACTTCCGAGGCCGCAACCGTCAACAAATCACCCAAGTATGCCTGCCAGTAGCCAAATCCAGAAAAAAGCGTCTGCACGGCCAACATTCCAAGCCCGACAAGCACCGCAAAGCCAAGCGTCTTGCCCTGCCCACGCAGCAATAGCCCCAGAATGACCGCAGGAGCAAAAGCGACAAAATAGGTCACTTTCACCAGCACAAGCGCCGCCATCGCCGCGCCAATCACCGCCGCATCGGCCCATGTGTTTTGCCGTCCGGCTGGCAAGATCACCAGCGCCAGCGCAGGAAACACGATCGCCCAGGCCCAACGGTTATAATGCATCGAGAGCGACAGCTTCGCATCGTCACCGCCATAAACCATCCCGGCCGCCAGCAGGAGCACCGCCGCACCAAAAGCCGCCGCCAGCGGCACTGTGCGCATACGGCTCACGCCAACCCAGTAAGCCGGAAAAATCAACAGCGCCGCAACCGCGATCTGCCCCCATTTCAGCGCAGCCCCAAGCCCAAGTCCCGCCTGTTTGAGCATCACAAACGGTGCAACACTCCAAAGCCCCAACGGCGTCATGACGCCCTCATGCAGCCGCGCACCGCCTTCAAGACGCAGCACAATATCCACCAGGTGCAGCATATCCGTTTCGTGTTTGGCAAAGTCCAGCCCACTACGCATCGCGGCCAGCGCGGCCAGCACCGCAACAATTGCCACAACAATGCCCAAAACCCTGCGCGCCTGTGCGTTCTGCATCACAACCTCTTCATTTTTTTTGCACATTATGGGGCCATACTGGGCATTGCACGGTTTTTGTTTGGGCCTTGGCCACAACATGGCTAAACTCTTGCTCAAGAGGCTACGCCAGAAACGGTGCAGAACGGCCCGAAACATTGAGCAGACCGAGGCAGTGATGAACATGCAACCAACAGCCGTAATGGCTCCGCCCCCGCCCAAAACGCTGAACGACATGCAGCTTCCCATTGTGATGATGCGTGATATCGCGCTCAAAACGATGTTTCGCAAAAACATCACCGAGGTGAGCGAGCTCGCAAAAGCCATCTGCCTCCCCCGTCAGGTCACCCAAGAGCTGATCGACATGGCCCGCGAGCATAAGCTGCTTCAAGCCACAGGCACGCTCAACGCAAACTCTGGCGGCGAAATGGGCTACCAACTTACCGATGCGGGTAAATCGCGCACACTCGACGCGCTCAGCCAGTCCGAATATTTCGGCGCAATGCCCGTGCCCCTCGATGTTTACCGAGAGCAGGTCAAGCGCCAGTCAATCCGCAACATTCAAGTCACCCGTGAGCAACTTGTCGGCGCGATGGGGCATCTTGTCCTGCCAAACGAGCTTCTTGATCACCTCGGCCCGGCCGTTTCTGCTGGCCGCTCGGTACTCATGTATGGCCCCCCCGGCAACGGCAAATCCTCCATTTCCAATGGCATTCGCGACGCGATGGGTGACAAGGTCTATGTCCCCCGCGCCATCGAGTATGCAGGCCAGGTAATCACCGTTTATGACCCGATCGTTCACACAGCCGTCGATGAGGAGGTCGATGATCCCAACGCGCTGCGCCGCCGCGTCAGCTTTGACACCCGCTATGTCAAATGTGACCGCCCCACAGTGATCACAGGGGGCGAGCTTTCGCTTGATATGCTCGATCTGGTCTACAACCCCACGGCGCGCACCTACCAGGCCCCGCTTCAGCTCAAGTCCACCGGCGGCATCTTCATCGTCGACGATTTGGGCCGCCAAAAGGAGCCACCCCAAGCGCTGATCAACCGCTGGATCGTTCCGCTCGAAGAAAGCAAGGATATCCTCGCGCTGCAATCGGGTGAAAAATTCGAGGTGCCGTTCGACACGCTGGTCATCTTCTCGACCAACTTTCACCCCAACAAAATCTTTGACCAAGCTGCGCTCCGCCGTATCTTTTTCAAAATCAAGATCGACGGCCCCGATCAGGAGAACTTCCTCAAGATTTTCGCCATGGTCGCGCGCGCCAAGAAAATGGAGCTCGACGAGGCCGCGCTCGTGCACCTGCTCAAGGTCAAATACCCGACAATCGACAACATCTATGCCAACTACCAGCCCGGCTTCCTGATTGACCAGATGCGCGCCATCTGTGATTTCGAGGGCATTCCCTACAAAATGTCCCCCAGCCTGATTGATCGTGCATGGGCCAATATGTTTGTCAAAGAAGAAGACATCGTAAACTAAATTCACGCACAGCTTGCCGCGCGGCAGAATCCCTTTAAGTTTGGATATTGCACTCAAACCTAAAGGGAGGGCCGGCCTTGGCAAATTTCCTAACCGTCCTCAGCGCACTGCACTTTCTCGTGTCAGGCACGACAGCCCTGCGCATCCTTCTGCGCGAAAACATATCGCCCTCCGCGCGGATGGCGTGGTTCATCGTAATCATAACCATGCCCGTGCTCGGCCTTACGGCCTATCTGCTCTTTGGTGAAGCACGCATCTCGTCTTCCCTGCGCGCCCGTTACGCAAAAGTCATCACCCAAATAAAACAAACGCAACCGCAACTTTTCAAACAAACAAATGCCCTCGATGACATCCCCAAACACGCGCAGAAGCCCTTTCGCTTCGCCAGTTCGATCAACGGGTTTCAGCCCTCGCAGGGCAACACAGCCAAGCTCATGCAAGACGCCGCCGAGACCCAGCGCCGCCTCATCGCCGATATCGACAGCGCCCGCGACAGCGTCAACATCCTGTTCTATATCTGGCTCACAGACACCACTGGAACCGAAATCGCCCAAGCCCTCATCCGCGCGGCAAAGCGTGGCGTCACCTGCCGCGCCGCCGCTGATAACCTCGGCTCGCGCAAACTTTTCAAAAGCCCGCTCTGGAAAGACATGGCCACTGCGGGCGTTCAGCTACAAGCCGCCATGCCCCTGCCCTCGCTTTTCGGCCTCAACCTGATCACACGCTTTGATTTGCGCAATCACCGCAAGCTTACAATCATCGACGGAACAACCGCTTATATCGGCAGCAAAAACGCCGCCGATCCGGCTTTTCTCCCCAAAGCAAAATACGGCCCTTGGATTGATATAATGTTACGCGTTCAAGGTCCTGTTGCAGCACAGGCGCAAGCCCTCTTCGCCAGTGACTGGATGCTCCACACCGAAGTCCCGGCCGATGCCTTCAACTTCGCCGCAAAACCCGCGGCTAAAGGCTTTCCCGCCCAGATCATCGGCACCGGCCCGCTCGAGAACAGCCTGTCCTCAACCCAGCTTTTCTGCACCCTGTTCGAGCTGGCCGAGCGCGAACTGGTGATCACAACGCCCTATTTTGTCCCTGACAGCACCGTGCTCAGTGCGCTCCAGTCTGCCGCTTTGCGCGGTGTTTCCGTCACTCTCATCCTGCCCGCCCGCAACGACAGCTGGATCGTCAAGTCCGCCAGCCACGGCAACTATGCCGCCCTCCTGCGTTCGGGTGTGCACATCATGGAGCATGGCCCCGGCCTGCTGCATTCCAAAATCGTCACTGTCGATGACACCGTCACCCTGCTTGGCTCCTCCAACCTCGACCTGCGCAGCTTCGATCTCAATTTCGAGAATGATCTTCTGTTCTATGATCAAAACCTCACCAGCCAGATTCGCACCCGCCAAGAGAGCTATCTCGCCGATGCGCACCCGGTTTCGCTGCAAGCAATCGAGGGCCGCTCCGCCCCCGTGCGCCTGCGCGACAATCTCATAGCAACCCTGCGGCCAATGTTGTGAATAGGCTAGGCCGTCAGCCCCTCAGGCTCTGCAAGCCCGTTGGCGCGGCAGCAGGCCGTCACAGTGTTCGCCAGCAAACAGGCAATCGTCATCGGCCCGACGCCGCCTGGCACTGGCGTAATCGCCCCTGCCACAGCCGCGCAGCTCTCGAAATCCACATCGCCGACAAGCCGCGTTTTCCCTTCGCCCTTTTCAGGCGCATCAATGCGGTTGATGCCCACGTCAATCACGGTCGCACCCTTTTTGATCCAGTCTCCCGGCACCATTTCAGCCCGCCCGACAGCCGCCACGACAATATCCGCACGGCGCACCACATCGGCCAGATCCTTGGTGCGCGAATGCGCAATCGTCACCGTGCAGCTGTCGCCCAGCAATAGCTGCGCCATAGGCTTGCCCACAATATTGCTGCGCCCGATGACAACAGCATCCATTCCGCTCAGGCTTCCGTGATGGTCACGTAGCATCATAAGGCAGCCAAGCGGCGTGCAAGGCACCATGCTTTTTTGCCCCGTGCCCAAAAGCCCGACATTGGAAATATGAAATCCGTCCACATCCTTGGCGGGGTCAATCGAGTTGATCACCAGATCTTCGTTGAGGTGCTTGGGCAGCGGCAACTGCACCAGAATGCCGTGAATTTCAGGATCGTTGTTCAGTGTATCAATCAGCGCCAGCAAATCCGCCTCGGACGTGTCCACATCAAGCTTATGCTCGACAGACTTCATCCCCACTTCCACGGTCATCTTGCCTTTCGAGCGCACATAAACCTGGCTCGCAGGGTCTTCACCGACCAGAACAACAGCCAACCCCGGTGTAATTCCGTGCTCTTCCTTGAGGCGGCTCACATGCGCAGCGACTTTCCCGCGTACTGTGCCCGCAAAGGCTTTCCCGTCAATAATCGTCGCGCTCATGCCACCCTCTTTTTTCTTGCTCTAAATATCCTCGCCGAAGGCATGGAGCCGCACGGCGGCGACTGGAGCACCGAGGGCTCGATGCCCTTGGTGCTCCAGCCTCATTTCTTAAAACAGGCCTTCAATCTCGCCTGCGTCATTCAAGCGGATTGTTTCAGCCGCAGGAACCCGTGGCAAGCCCGGCATTGTCATAATCTCACCACAGACCACAACAACGAATCCGGCACCGGCAGAAAGCCGCACTTCACGCACAGGCACAGAGTGCCCGGTGGGCGCGCCGCGCAGGTTCGGATCGGTCGAGAAGCTGTATTGCGTTTTCGCCATACAGACAGGCAGGTTTCCGTAGCCCTGCTCTTCCCAAAGCTTGAGCTGGTCACGGATTTTCTTGTCCGCAATCACCTCGTCGGCACGGTAAATCCCCTTGGCAATCCGCTCGATTTTCTCGAACAGCGGCATGGCATCCGGGTAAAGCGGTGCAAACTGGCTCACGCCACTGTCCGCAATCTCGGCCACACGCTTGGCGAGCTCGGCGCTGCCCTTGGAGCCAAATTCCCAATGCTGGCTGACAATCGCTTCCGAGCCCTGGCTCTTCACATAGTCTTTCACAGCCTGTACTTCGGCCTCGGTGTCCGTCACAAAATGGTTGATCGCAACCACAACAGGCACACCGAATGATTTGAGGTTGCCAATGTGGCGGCCAAGGTTCGCACACCCCTTTTCAACAGCGGCCACATTCTCGCCGCCAAGGTCGGCCTTCGCAACCCCGCCGTTCATCTTCATCGCGCGCACAGTGGCCACAAGCACCACACAGTCAGGCGCAAGGCCCGCTTTACGGCACTTGATGTTCATGAACTTCTCTGCGCCAAGGTCCGCGCCAAAGCCCGCTTCGGTCACAACATAATCCGCCAGCTTCAGCGCCGTCTGCGTTGCAATCACCGAGTTACAGCCATGCGCAATATTGGCAAACGGGCCACCGTGCACAAAGGCAGGGTTGTTCTCGAGAGTCTGCACAAGGTTCGGCTGCATCGCGTCTTTCAGCAAAACAGTCATCGCGCCTTCCGCCTTGATGTCGCGGGCATAAACAGGCGAGCGGTCGCGGCGATAAGCCACAATCATACTGCCAAGGCGCTCTTCAAGATCCTTCAAATCTTTAGAGAGACACAAGATCGCCATCACCTCGGAGGCCACCGTAATGTCAAACCCGTCTTCGCGCGCAAAACCGTTCGATACACCGCCAAGGCTCGAGGTGATCTGGCGCAAGCTGCGGTCGTTCATGTCGACAACACGGCGCCATGTGACGCGGCGGGTGTCGATATCGGCCTCATTGCCCCAATAGATGTGGTTGTCGAGCATCGCGCTCAAAAGCGAGTGCGCGCTGGTAATGGCGTGAAAATCCCCTGTGAAATGCAGGTTCATGTCTTCCATCGGCACAACTTGCGCATAGCCGCCTCCCGCAGCTCCGCCTTTCATGCCGAAGTTCGGCCCCAGGCTCGCCTCGCGAATACAGACCATGGCCTTCTTGCCAATCGCGTTCAAACCGTCGCCAAGACCCACAGTCGTTGTGGTCTTGCCCTCGCCCGCAGGCGTCGGGTTGATCGCTGTCACAAGGATCAGCTTTCCGTTTTTGTTCTTCTGCACGGAGTTGATAAAGCTCTGGCTCACCTTGGCCTTATCATGTCCATAAGGCAGCAGATGCTCACTTCCGATCCCGAGCTTCTCCCCTATCTCCTGAATAGGTCGTTTTTTCGCAGCACGTGCAATTTCAATGTCGGACTTATAGCTCATAGCGGATTCCCTTTTCCCATCCGGCTTCACTTAAGGCACTTCTACCGCTCCCTTTTCAAAGGCGGCGCGCGGAATCCGACATTTCCCAAGCTCTGAGCGGCGGGATACGCCTCCACAAGCTCAAGCGCCGCGGGCGCGCCCCAAGTGCGGCCAGGCAGGCTGGTCCGGCACATGCAGAACCAGTTCGTCGCCCAGCGCAATCTCGCCAACACGCTCTACCCAAGCCGTCACACCGCGGCGGTTCTTCGCAGCAGGCTTGAACGCTTTGCCATACCCCTCATGCGCCGCCTCGATTTCGCGCGCAGGCAGAGTGCAGGGGCGATTCTCCATATCAACCACAAGTGTCGCACCTGATGGCGCCTGCAAACGGGAAGACGGCGGAACAAACGTCAGATCAGGAATACCCTCAATAATCAGCGAAGCCCCCAAATATGCAGGGTCAAGCGCCTCAAGCCCCATCTCGCCCGCAATCAGCGACAGCTCTTCAGCCGACAAAACCGACAGTTGTCGCACATTGGCAATCTCGGTGTCACGCGGATGCTGCAACAAAACGCGGCTGTCAGAGGGCCGCGTGACTCCTCCATGCGCCTCGCCTGCAATCCCGCCAAACTCAAGCATCGCCCGCTCAAGCGGAACCGAACACAAGCCCGCCTCACGGTCAGGAACATAGCCGATCCACTTGATCACGGCCCTAAAATCAGTCGGTTTCAACGCTTGCATTTCACTCTCCCAAATCGCCCGCCCAAGCTGCCCCGCCTTCAGGTCAAAAACAACCCGCTCTTTCTTTTTGCTCTAAATATCCCGGGGTTTGGGGCAGAGCCCCAAGCAAACAGCCTGCGCTGCACAGCAGCTCCTTTGCTTCACTTCTCGGTAAACTTCAGCTCGATCCGGCGGTTCTGCGCCCGCGCCTCCGCCGAGTTCCCGCTGGCAATCGGCTGATATTGTCCAAAGCCGTTGGCGCTCAGGCGGTCAGGCGGGATCGCCAGAAAATTCACCATATAGCGCACCACCGAAAGCGCCCGCGCCTGAGACAGTTCCCAGTTGTCGGCAAATGCGCCTCCCCCCGACAGCGGCACATTGTCGGTGTGCCCGTCCACACGGATCACCCAGTCAATCCCGTCAGGAATATCACCCATCACATTGTGTAGAATACCGGCGATCTTGGCCAGTTCCCCCTGCCCCTCGGGGCTCAGGTTTGCCGCGCCTTGCGCAAACAGGACCTCTGAGGAAAAAACAAATCTGTCACCCACAATGCGCACCCCGTCCTGTGCGCCCATCACATCTCTCAGCCGCCCGAAAAACTCGCTGCGATAGCGCTCGAGGTTCTGCTTTTCGGCCTCAAGCCTGATCCGCTCGGCCTCTTCCAACTCGCGCCGCTTGCGTTCTTCGGCCGCCGCACGCGCCAGAGCCGCGTTCAAGTCCTGCCCGAGGTTGGACAGTTGGATATCACTCGCCGCATCGCGCTCTTTGTAATCATCAATAATCGCCTGAAGGCTGCCAAGCTGCGCGCGCAACGCCGCCACCTGCTGGTTAAGCAAAGCCTGCTCGCGCAGCGCCTCCGCCGAGCGTGCTTCCTCCTCGGAAAGCTTTTCATTGGCCAAAGCCAGCAAAGCCCGCCGCGCATCTGCATCACTCACCTCGGCGCTCAATGCCGTGATCTCTTCGTTCAAATCCTGCTTCGCCGCCTCTGCCGCCGCCAGCAGTGTCAGCGTTTCTTCCGCATCCTTACGCGCGGCTTCCAGCGCCAGCGTCATAGCGGTCAGCTCCGTATCTGCCGCCGCCAGTCGCTCGCGCAACGCCTCCGCTGCCGCAAGCTCGACAGCCCGTGCCGCTTCTTCCTCGCTCAACGCCGTCTTGACCCCTTCGAGCTCCTCATCTTTCGCCGCCACTTCGGCCTCGGCCGCTGCAATCACCGCTTCCAAAGCCGCCTTCTGCGTGGCCAGATCCGCGCGCTCGGCCCGCAAAGCCTCGGCCTCGCTCTGCGCCGTGTCGCGCTCGGCCAGCAAGCTCGCCACCTGCGCTTCAAAGCCTGTTATCTTCGCTTCAGCCGCGCTCAAGGCTTCGTCTTGCGCCTGCGTCTGGGCGCGCAGGCTCGCAATCAAAGCCGCCTGTTCGCTCGCCCGCGTGCGCGCTGCCTCAAGTGTCGTGCCAAGCTCGCTCACCCGCGCTTCAAGCCCGGTGGCGCGGCGCTGCTCAAGCCCCAAAGCCTGCGCAAGCTTGGCAATCTCCGAGTTAAGCTGGTCCATCTCGGTTTCCTGCCCCGTGATTGTCTCACGCAGCACAAACTGCACGACCATAAAGATGGTCAGCACAAACATCAGAACAAGCAAAAGACCCGTCATCGCATCGACAAATCCGGGCCAGATACTGGCCTGAAAGCGTTGCCCTGTGCGGCGGGAAAGCGCCATGGCCTAGCCCTCGCTTTCCGTGTCGTCTGATGCTTTATCTTCTACTGTTTTGCCTGCCGCTCGCACCGGGCGCGGGCTCCCGCCGCGCTGTTCGCGCAGCACCTTGGCCAACGCATTGAGGTCAGTGCGCAGCTCGGCCATCATCTCCTGTCGCCCCGCGCTGATCTCTTCCAGCACCCGCAACATCTGCACATCAATCGAGCGCAGCCGCATACGGCTCTCCGCATCAATCCCCGCATCTGTGCTACTTGCGCCGCGTTGGCGCAACTCGCCAATCAGCGCTTCCTGCCCTTCGGCCACACGGGTCAACGCACTCACCGTCGGGTTTTGATCACCAAGGCGAAAGGTCAACCGCTCGATCGAATCTGTGAGGCTGCCGAGCTTCTGGTCCACAACGGCACGGCTCACATCGCTGTCGGCAAACATCTGTTGCAGGTCTTGCATCTGCCCACTCATCTGTTCGGTCATATGCTCCAGCACACCGTCAAGCACAGCCGCTTGCCCGCCGTCCTCTCCTTCACCGCTGGAAAAGCCCAGCCGCGTGATCGAGGAGAGCCACTCTTCCAACTCACGGTAAAAACGGTTCTGCGCATGACCGGCAAACAGCTCGAGCAAGCCCACAACAAGCGAGCCGGCAAGCCCCAAAAGCGAAGAGGCAAATGCAACGCCCATGCCCGAAAGCTGCGCATCAAGTCCGCTCATCAACCGCGCAAACACCTCGACACCGCTCTCGCCCTCCGCAGGCGCAAGCCCGCGAATGGTATCCACCAAAGCAGGAACTGTGGTGGCCAGGCCGTAAAACGTGCCCAACAGCCCGAGGAAAATCAGCAGGCTCACAATATAGCGGGTAATCTCGCGTTCTTCGTCAATCCGCTGCGCCACCGAATCCAGTATCGAACGCGCCGAGCCCGAGCTGATCTGCCGCCCCCGCGCCCGTGTACCGAGCAAATTCGCCAAAGGCGTCAGCAAGGACGGCGGCACAACCCCCTCCCGCTCCGCACGGTCGGAAGCAAAAGCCTCGATCCAGCGCACCGAGCGCATCATCTGGTAAATTTGCCAAAACGTCGCCAAAACGCCCATGCCAAAGACAAAGACGATAAATCCGTTCAAATAGGGGTTCGCCTCGAACACAGGCAATACCCGCGGCAAAGCCAGCATGGTCACAAACCCTGCCAGCCCCAAAGCCAGCAGCATCAAGATGATCTGCCGGAAGGGTTGCGAAAAATACAGCTCGGCCTCTCGGTCCGTATGCGCCATCGTGCCTGCTCCTGACGCTTATTCCAATGACCCGACCATAAGCAAAACCCGCGCTCAAGCCAAGGAAAATGCCTGCACGTCACAGATAAGAAAAGGCGGCGCACAAATCATGTGCACCGCCCCCGGGAGAGAAGAGTTTACTCGAGCTTAGCGGAAGTGCGCGCCACCCGGTGTTGTGTCGATCTTGTCAGAGCCTTCAAAAAGCGTCGCCTGAACTGTGCCGTTTGTGGCTTCGCGGCCTTCGCGCTTGCTGTTGAAATCGTTTGACTGAATGGTCACGACTTCACCTGATGTGCGCTCGGAAGGCTTTGAGACACCGTCCATGCTCGGGCCACCTGTGCTCATGGCGAAAGCAGTTGTCGTTGTCAGGGCAAAAGCGGCGATTGTGTTAAGTGCGAGTTTCATAATGTAATCCTTTATATATGGTGCGTCAGTGACGCGGTTGCTTCGTTTCGTCCCGTCGGCGTCTCTGCCGTTCGGTATGCAACCAATCTGGCCTTTACCGCCCGGTTTATCAAAACACCCCTGCTCACCGCGCCGTGCGAAAACGCGACAGCATTGTGAGAGTTTCTTCCCTGCTCTTTTTGATCCACTATTTCTTGTTTAATATTATAGACTTGAGACTCACCCCCAAAGACAGCCTCTGAAATATTTCAGCCATTTCACAGCCGCATGAGCAAAAAACAGGGGGTTTTGTGATCGAAAACTTATGTGCAATAATGCACAAAAGCCGCCTTGCGAGCGGATTCTGTGATCAAAACGCACCAAATGTTACAAGATTTTCGCCCTCAACTCAGGCTTTTCACCCGCGCCACAAGCCCGTCAAGGTCGGAGTCCGATATCCCGAGCTCGTGCAAATGGGCTGCCGTGTTGAACAAATACTCGCTGTTCGGCCCGCGTCCACCGTGCGCACGCGCAATAATCAGCGCCTGCTCTTCAAAGTCGAGTCCGCCGCAGTACTGCACATGGTTCGGATCAATGACAAAAGTCACCGCTGCAACACGGCGTTTGTCTGCCAGCGTAATTTCGAGATGCTTCTCGAGATAGGCCGATGAGATCAGTTCGCGCTCGCGCAAATAAGCCAGCACCTCGTCTTCCTGCCCCGTGTGCACCGAAAATCCAACGCCATGGCAGCGCGCACCCGCCGCCTCGTCCAGCGCAAGCACAAGGCCGGGGTTGTCGTCTGTGCCGCGGTGGTGAATCGAGCGCATACAAAAACTGCGCGCATAGCCCTCAAGCGTGGCAATCCGCATCTCATCTACTTCAAAACCGGGGTTCCAGATCAGCGATCCGTAACCAAACACCCACATTGTCATTGCACTTGTCCCTTTGCGCCCTTGCCCCCATAAACACCATCAACAACTCGCATAAAAGGTGCGCGCGTGAAAAAATTGCTCATTCTTATCGTCGCTGTGGCTTCTCTCTGGTCCGGCTACTGGTTCATCGGCGCATCTGGCGTCAAGTCGGGTTTTACCAACTGGTTCGAGGCGCGCCGCCTTGATGGCTGGCAAGCCGACTACTCCGATCTCGCCGTCAAAGGTTTCCCAAACCGCTTTGACACCACCCTGACAGATCCGGCACTGGCCGATCCAAACACAGGCCTCGCGTGGTCCGCCCCTTTCGTGCAAATCTTCGCGCTCAGCTACAAGCCCAATCACATCATCGCCGCCTTCCCCGAGTGGCAAACCCTTGCCAGCCCCTTTGCCAAGCTCTCGCTACAAAGCGAGGACATGCGCGCCTCGATGGTAATGGAGCCGAACACCGCCCTCGCCTTCAACCGCGCCAACCTCGCCGCAGGCGCGCTCACCATCACTGCAGAAGATGGAGCACGCACAAAGCTTTCCGGCCTCCAGGTCGCGCTCACCCGCGAGAGCGGTGCCGACTACCGCGCCGCTTTCAACGCCGATGGCCTCGCCCCGCCTCTGCCCGCGCGCATCACGGGCGATCTGCCTGACACGCTCTCCACCTTCCGCGCCGATGCCACGCTCGGTTTCACAAAGGCATGGGATATCACCGCGCTCGAAGAGGGCCGCCCACAGCCGACAAGCCTCAAGCTGCATCTGGCCGAGGCCGAATGGGGCAAACTCAAGCTCGCCGCCGCAGGCGACCTCACAATTGACAGTGCTGGAACCCCCACAGGCACGCTCACCCTAAAGGCGCGCAACTGGCGCGAAATTCTTACGCTGGCCAAGGCTGCAGGCGTCCTCCCCGAAAGCCTCGCCGATCAGGTCGAGCAAGGTCTCACCCTGCTCGCGGGTCTCTCGGGCAATGTTGAAACCCTCGACATCCCTCTTGGCTTTTCAGGCGGGTTCATAAAGCTCGGCCCCGTGCCCATCGCCCCCGCCCCGCGCATCTTTATCCGATGAGTTGCCCCTACGAGACAGCTCTGCTCGCTCATTGGGGAAACACTCAAGACAGCGCACACGACCTCGCCCATATCCGCCGCGTCTGGGCCAACTGCCAACACATTGCAAAAGGCGAAGCCGCGCCCGCAGACATGGAACTTCTCCAGGCTGCCGCGCATTTTCATGATCTGGTCAATCTCCCCAAAGACGCACCCAACCGTGCCGAGGCTTCCCGCCTCTCGGCCGGGGCCGCTGCCCCGTTGGCGTTGCAATGCGGGCTGCCGCCAGAAAAGCTCCCCGCCTTAAAACACACGATCACCGCACACAGCTTTTCCGCCAAAGTAACCCCGGAAACGATCGAGGCAAAAATCCTGCAAGACGCCGACCGCCTCGATGCCCTCGGCGCAATCGGCCTCGCGCGGATGCTCATGGTTTCAGGCGCCCTCAACCGCCCGCTCTATGATCCGGCCGACCCGCTGGCCCAAAACCGTGCGCCCGATGACACCGCCTTCGCGCTCGATCATTTCCAGACAAAACTCTTCACTCTGGCCGACACCATGCAAACCGCCACAGCCCGCCAGATCGCAAAAGAGCGCACCGATTACCTGCGCGCCTTCCTCGCCCGCCTCACAGGCGAGATCGACGAGGGCTAAACCGCCCCCGTTCTTTTTTTGCCGAAAATATCCTCCCCGAAGGGCCGACCTGCAACACACCAAACACCGTAGGGTGCGGCCAATCCACCACTCTACGCAGGTCACCGTGCGCCCAGCGACACGTCACCGTGCGCTTTATTAACACTCCGAAATCCCGTTTTGGCGGTGCACGCTTTGTGCACGCATTGTGCACGCTAATCACCCCCCTGGAATCAGAGGGCATTAACCATTTTATCTGCAATACGTCCCGCTGCGATACCGCGCCGTATCCATGTGCAAATGGTCCTCGTGGTAACCGTCCGATTTCGGCCCAAGTGTTGTGCCGAACGGCCCGCAAGCCGCCTTATGGGAATGCCGGATCGCCTTGCCGGCTTTGCCCTTACCGTAGTCACTCAAGACACTGTATTCATTACCATCTTTCGTGGTGAAGCCCGAAATATCAATCGCGCGGCCCTTGCCGTGTTCGCTGATTTTTGCGCCCTTTTTGTGGTTGCGCGTGCGGCAAGAATAATGCGCCGCAACTCTCAGCTTGGATATGCCGCCACCAACGCCGCTAAAGGCTGGTTTCACGCCCGTATCGAGCCATGTTTTCAAAGCCTTAGCCGTTTCACATTCAACAACAGCCCCTTGGCTCAACACCACACCGCTCACCGCTCGGACCTTTACCGCGTCGTTAATCCCGCAGCCCTTAAGCTTACCGGGAACATCGCCGACAACTTCGCCGATAATAGAAGGATCACCACAGATCATTCCCCCTGTCACAGCCGCCCCCGCAGCGCGCGATTCGGCCCTCTTGGAACTTTTCGATCCACCCGCCAATGAACAGGATGACGCAAAACATATCAAAAACAAAACACTAGCGAGTTTCTTAATCATTTCTTAACCCTTCCGAAATCTGGCGCATCCGTATCCTGCCCAGCCTCGATAATCCCGCGTCTGATCGCGCGAGTGCGGGTAAAATACGCATGTAACAAGTCCCCGTCGCCCGTGCGGATCGCCCTTTGCAGCGCAAAAAGCTCCTCGGTAAAGCGCCCCAGAATTTCCAGTGTGGCCTCTTTGTTGTTCAGAAAAACATCGCGCCACATCGTCGGGTCAGAGGCTGCAATTCGGGTAAAATCCCGAAAACCCGCTGCCGAATATTTGATCACTTCACTGTCCGTCACTCGGCGCAAGTCATCCGCCACGCCGACCATGGTATAAGCAATCAAATGCGGCGCATGAGAGGTCACACCCAGCACCAGATCGTGGTGCTCCGCGTCCATTTCCTCAACCTTCGCGCCAATCCCTTCCCAAAGCTCACGCAGCTTTTGCACAGCCTTCTGCGGCGTGTTTTGAGCAGGCACAAGCAGGGTGTAACGGTTGTCAAACAGCTCCGCAAAGCCCGATCCCGGGCCGGAATGCTCTGTCCCCGCCAAAGGGTGTGCTGGAATAAAGTTCACGTTATCAGGCAGATAGGGGCCAACAGCCTCAATAACTGCCTTCTTCACAGAGCCCACATCACTCACAGTCGCGCCAGCCTTTAAATGCGGAGCAATCTCCTCGGCCACAGCGCCCATCGCGCCCACGGGCACACAAAGCACCACAAGGTCCGCGTCTCTCACAGCCTCGGCCGCACTGTCGCAAACACTATCGCACAGCCCGATCTCGCGCGCCACATCACGGGTCTCGCTTGAGCGCGCATAGCCGCGCACCTCGCCCGCCAGGCCCTCGCGTTTCATTGCCCAATACATCGAAGAGGCAATCAGCCCCAGTCCGATCAGAGCAACCTTGTCGTAAGTCTGGCTCATGCTTGCCCCTCCCGCCATTTCGTCAGCGCCGCAATCAAACGGCCCGTTTGTTCTTCGTCGCCCACAGTCATCCGCAATCCTTCAGGAAAGCCATATCCCGTGACCCGCCGCACCAGTATGCCCTCGCCTTGCAGGGCCAAATCCACCGCACTAGCTTCTGCTTCATCCGAAAACCGCGCCAGCACAAAGTTGGCAAAGCTCTCGTCACAAGCCACGCCCAGCTGGCGCAAAGCGCCCGTCAATCGCGCGCGCTGAGCCGCGTTCAAAGCCGTGCAGGCGGGCACCCAATCCTGATCTTCCACAGCCGCTTTCGCTGCCGCAAGCTGTATGGTTGATAGGTTAAACGGCTGCCTGATCCGCGTCATCACATCAATCATCCCACGCGCGCCATAGCCCCAGCCAATGCGCAAGCCGCCAAGGCCATACACTTTTGAAAAAGTCCGTGTCATCAACACATTGGGCATTGTGCGGGCAAGCTCGGCACCACCGGAATAGCCTTCGGCATATTCCGTATAAGCACCGTCGATCACCAGAATGACGCTCTCGGGCAGGTTCCGTGCCAGTCGCTCAAGTTCGCCCTCGGGCAGCATGGTTCCCGTCGGGTTCGCAGGGTTCGCCAACATCACAATCCGTGTCGCATCCGTCACGGCTGCAAGGATGTTATCCACACTCACAACCCGCTCGGTCTCGGCCACGTTCACAGGCGTTGCCCCCGCCATATGCGCTAAAATCGGATACATCGAAAAGCCGTGCTCGGTATGGATGATCTCGTCACCTTCCCCGGCAAAGGCCTGACAGACAAACTGCAAAACTTCGTCAGATCCGACCCCGCAAATAATTTGCTCCGGCTCAAGCCCGTAAGCCTTACCAATCGCATCGCGCAGCTCTGCATGGTCAGTTGAAGGATAGCGATAGACCTCGCTGACCGCCAGCAATATCGCGGCTTTAGCAGAAGGCGGCGGGCCCAAAGGGTTCTCGTTTGAAGACAGCTTCAAAACGTCGGAACGTCCGGCGATACTGGACTTTCCGCCCTCATAAAGCGCGATATTCATGATGCCTGATTGCGGTGTAAGGCTCATTTTAGTCTCCCAAGTGCTCAAGGGTCATACAAGCTGCTGCAAAGGCAAGCCAGCAAAGAAAAAGGGCCGCAGCGGTATCCCGCCACAGCCCTTCCATAAGCTCATGCGAAATACGCGCGCTTAGTTCTGTGCGTAATATTCGATGACGAGGTTCGGTTCCATCACAACAGGATATGGCACATCGCCAAGGCCTGGTGCGCGCACGAATGTCGCTGTCATCTTTGAGTGATCTGCATCGATGTAGTCAGGCACATCGCGCTCTGCGAGTTGTGTAGCTTCCAGAAGAGCAACCATTTGCTTTGAACGGTCACGCACTTCAACTACGTCACCTTCTTTAACGCGGTATGAAGGAATGTTCACCTTTTTGCCGTTCACACGGACATGGCCGTGGTTCACAAACTGGCGGGCCGCGAAAACTGTTGCTACAAACTTGGCACGGTAAACAACCGCGTCGAGGCGGCGCTCAAGCAATGCAATCAGGTTCTCGCCTGTATCGCCTTTAACACGTTCAGCTTCTTTAAAGATGCGGCGGAATTGCTTTTCTGTCAGGTCGCCGTAGTAACCCTTAAGCTTCTGCTTGGCGCGCAGCTGAAGACCGAAGTCAGACAGTTTGCCCTTGCGGCGCTGGCCGTGCTGGCCGGGGCCATATTCACGGCGATTAACTGGTGATTTGGGGCGGCCCCAAATGTTTTCGCCCATGCGGCGGTCAATTTTGTACTTGGCAGATGTGCGTTTGGTCACAGCTGATTTCCTTCTAAAAACGAGGCCTCATATAGGCCACTATGAAGGGCGTTGTCCTCTGGATTTCTCCCGACAGGCTGGCTCTTGCGAGGGCCACCAACACCAATGAAGCCGCGCTTATATCTGCACGTCCTCGCGAGTCAAGCGCAAACCCCTGCTTTTTCTGTTCAAAAACACCTAAACGCTACTCCAGCAAAACCCGCGGCACTCATTTGACTGGGGCGGCCCACCAAAGAGTTCCCTCGCCTTGTGGGCAGGGCTGCGGGGTTCGGAGGCACTGAAGTCTTGCGCCATCAGCCACACAATCAGATCAAGCCGCCTCGTGGTTGAGAATCGCTGCTTCCGAAGCCGAAAGATTGCGCCGCGCGAATGCACCGTAGCGTTCGGGCTGCACTTCAAAATCAGGCCGCATCGCCAAAAGCGTTTCGCGGTCTTCGTCACTCAGTGTCGAAAGCGCCGTATTGGCCGGGTGAAAGCTCTCTGTCTCAACGCCATTGGCCCAGACAATCTGGTGCTTCGGCAACAGGAGGTGTACATACGTCACCTCCTTCAGCTGACTGTCGATCACCACGTTATGATCATTCAACATGTCCTTGGCCCGCACCAGCACCTCATCGGTATTGAACAGCGCCCGCGCCACAGCGCCTTTCACCAGCATCCTGTGCTCGGGTGAAACCACAAGCTCCTCGTCAGGCCGCTCAATCCCGAGCGAGCCCGACCGAAAGCGGATCGGCCGCAACCTTGGCATCGCAAACAGCCGTGCGCCCGACATGCGCCGTTGTCCGATCCATTGAATTTCCTGCTCGCCATTGTCTTTGGTCAAAACCAGATCGCCCTGCCGCAGCGTTTCAATCGCGCGGGGGCCATCAGATGTGTTGATCCGCGTTCCCGGCGTAAAACAAATCACGCCCCCCGCATCAGGGCCTTCGGCACTCTGGCGTGCCGGCTCGAAGCTTTGGTGAACAACCCATAGGTCGTGGTTTTTCGGCGGAAGTTGATCGACAAACATAAGCAAAGGTTGCGCCCCGTTGCCAATGTCTATCAGCGTAACTGTGTAGCTGCGCGACCCGTCGGTCACGACAAAACTGTTGTCTCTCAGGCCGTCCAACCCTTCAACCGCATCCAGATCAGATGTTTCGCTAACAGCGGCTCCCACCAGCCTGTGCACCATACGTGCCGCGCGGCGCCGGAGGTTTGTCTCGTCGCTTGTCTGCTCCAACCGCAAAAGTTCAGATGGCCCGTCAACGCGCACAGCGTCTCCCTGCCAAGACCACGTTGCCCCAACGCTCAGGTCTGCCACTGGCGCTTGCGCCAACCCGTCTACTTTTGTTTGCGGCCAGGAAATGACAAACGTGCCTTTAAAGCCCGTTTCCATCGATACTGCCTGCCTCGTTCTTTTTTTATTATATTGCCCTTAAGCTAACACGCGAGATTCCGCCTGCATACCCCCGCAAACATGCGAAGAATCCCTATTGTGGCAAAAATGCTGACGCGGAAAAGCGTCTATCCCTCACGGCTTTTCTAGCGACTCACAGCCTCACTTGGCAAATGCCCTACGCCTGCGTAGGGTCACGGTATGAAAAACAAACGCTTGAGCAAAGATGACTGGATCGCCGCGGGCTTCCACGCCCTCATTGATCACGGGCCCGCCGCCCTCAAGGCAGAGGCCTTGGCACGCACACTCGACACGACTAAGGGTTCGTTTTATTGGCACTTCAAAGACGTCCCAGCCTTCCACACCCACATGCTCACGCATTGGGAACAGCAGGCGCTTAACGGGCTTGTGGCAGAGATTGAAACAAAAGACACCGCTGTCGCAACTTTGCAGAGGTTTGTTCAGTCTTCCAAAGGCAACACCAATTCTGCCGCCGTTCGGGCCTGGGCCCGGACGGATACCTCCGTTGCCAAAGCGGTTGCCCATATCGACAAGGCCCGGCTGAAGTATCTTACGACCTTGCTCAAACGCTGTGGTGTCGGCAACCCTGATTTGGCATGCGCCCTTTATGCAGCCATGGTCGGCATTGAAACCCTCCCCGACAATGATGAAACACTTGGCAAGAATGCGCTCACCTCACTTGTGGATTTAATACTGGCGCTTAGATAGGCCCGTAAGATGAAATACAGGTCAAGATTATGAAAAACAGCCTATACGCTCTCCTGCTTATACCTGCCCTTGCCACCCTGCCTGCCTGTCAGCCAGAAAAAGCCGGGAGCGGTTACAGCGGGCCCGACACAATCTGGAAGCTGGAAGCGATTGATGGCAAAGCCTTTGGTGCCCGCGCCACGCTCACTTTTCCTGAAGCAGGCAAAGTTGCAGGCCAAGCCCCTTGCAACCGTTATTTCGGCGAAATGAAGGCACCTTATCCGCAGTTTGATGCTGGCATGGTCGCCTCAACCAAAATGGCCTGTCAGGATCTTGAAGCCGAGGGGCAGTTCTTCTCTGCGCTCAACGAAATGAACCGAACAGATATTTCCGGCAACACGCTGGTGTTAAGCAATGATGCAGGCCGTGAAATGATCTTCAAAGCCGAGTAAGATGCCGCTCGAACACCGCCAGAAACCGCCCGCGTGCATCGGGCAGAGGCTTTGAGCCGAGTTCCGGCGCAAGGTGTTCGGCCAGAAAATATCCGGTAATGCGCAGGCCGGCGGCGATATCTTCGTCACTGGCCTCACCTTCGCCCAGCAAAACAGGCGGCAGCGGCAAAAGCTTTGCCGCCCAAGCTCCCGCGCCGTCTGCTGTCACGGCACGCCCCGTCTTCGGCGAGAGATAAACCAGCCCCTCTTTTGCACCGGTCACGGCACAGCATGTCAAATCGAGACCAAAGCCTAACTCCTCAAGCAAAGCCAACTCCCACTTGAGGTAGGCAAGCGGCCAAAGCTCATCCTGCCCCAGAAGGTCCATCAAAGCCTCGGTGCGCCGGTAAAGCGGTAAGTGCACTTCCCTTTCAGGCAAGGAAAAGCGCAACAGGGCTGTAACCGTGTTGAGCCCCGCCAAAGCCAGCCGCGAATTCATCACGACAGCCGAACGCGAACGGATCAGCTCGGCGGTAAAGCTGCCGATATGTTCTTCCAACCGCGCGCGCCAAACCAGATCAAGCTGAGCACCCGGTTGCAGAATAGGAGCCATCTTGCGGCTTGCCCCGCCGCGGACAACGCCCGCATGCAGGCCGCGCTCGGGGGTGAGCACATCCAGAATGGCGCTGCTTTCGCCATGGGGCCGCACGGCCAGCAATATTCCTGTGTCACGCCATTCCATGGGGTGAGATTAGCGCTTCACCACGCCCTCTGCGACCCATTTGTCAAAGATCGCCAACACCGCCTCGCCAAACGCCAGATCATTGATATGGCAGTCAAGTTCATGCAGGTTGGCGTTGTCTGGCATATGCTTGCGCATTGCCTCCATAAATACACGCAGCCCCTCGGCGTCGTGTAGTGGCTCTCCCGCACGATCCCACTCGTTACACCCCTGCAACGGCAGGATCACCTCGGTTGGCCCTGTGGCCTCCGCCAGCTTTTCACAGATCACTTGAGCAACTTCGGCACGGTCCTTCGCCGCAATCATAGCAGACGTCAGCAAGCGATTATGCGCATGGGTTTCATAGCCCTCAAGCCGGGAAGGCGGCGCTTGCCAACCGACAAAATCCACCAAATCATAACAGCCCGGCGCAAACAGTTGTGGAATGCCCTTGCGCCCCGCGTTGGTGAGGCGGTCAGCGCCTGCTGTAATGTTGGAGCCAAAAAGGTGGTTCGTCACTTCCTGCGGCGCAAAATCCATCACAGCGGCAAAAGCGCCCTCCGCAGCCAACCCTTCAAAGGCCCGTCCGCCCATTCCTGTGGCGTGAAACACCGCCACTTCAAATCCGCGTTCTTCAAGAGCGGGCTTGAGCGCCACCATATAGCGCAGCACGGTTTTGCCAAAAGACGTCATGCCAATCAGCGGCTTCTCCCACTTCGGCGCTTCCACAGCGCGCGCGGCCCCCAGAACGGCCCCTGCCGCTTGGGACAGCGACGATTTGCAAACAGAGTTCAGCCCGTAAAGCCCTCCTGCCCACAAGATCATCTGGATATCGGGCGCAAGACGCTCAGGCGGTAGCATGGCCGAGAAAGAAACGGTCGAGACAACATACTTCGGCACTCCCAAAGGCAGGGCCGCGCAGACATCAAGCGCGAGGTCCGTGCCCATAGAGCCGCCAAGCACGATCACCCCGTCAAACTTGCCCGCGCGAAAAAGCTTAAGGGCAAGCCCCGCCGCACCATCAGCCATAATCTGCATCGCAACATTCTCATCCCCCGCGCCGATTGCGGCAGCAACGGAACTTCCGCCCGCTTCGGCTACCTCATGTTTGGAATAATCCGTCGGCTCCGACGGCTCGCCAAGCACGCTCACATCCATAGTGGCCACATGCCCGCCTTGGCCGCGGATGCACTCTGCCAGATAGCCGAGCTCTTCATTCTTTGTGTCATATGTGCCCACAATGAGGATTGTTTTGTCTTGGCTCATCTCATCTCTCCATAAACGCCTGCGCCAGCTTAAGTGCGGCTCTAGTGGCCCTTGCCGAACGCGCTGCGGTGTTTGGCTCGCCCGCCCTGTCCATAAACCAACCGGGGTAAGTAAAAGCGCGCAGCATCAGAAACAGGTCAAGATCGGCGGAGGCAACCTCGGCTCGCGCACTGTAGCCCTCGCACAAAGCCGTGCGCAGATCAGGGTAATCAGGCTTGTCCATAAACCGTAAAAGGAATGTCGCAAGCTCGAATATGCGAAAGCCGTAACCGCCGTCGTCAAAGTCAATGAGACCAACATTGGCTCCGTCCCACATCACATTCTGGCCCACAAGGTCTGCATGTATAAGGCCATAATCAAGCACGCCTTCCCCTTTGGCCAACACCTCATCCGCCTTCGCCCGCGCAGCCAAAAGCAGATCGCGCTCAGAAAGGCTCAGATCAGGGTGTTCCCAAAAGCGGCCCCAAAGCGGCGTATCGCCTAGGAGGCCTGCGCGGTCCCATGCAGGGCGGGTGAACCCCACAAGTGGTTGCCACGCATCGCAAGCCGCGTGCAAATCCGCCATCGTTGCCCCCAGCTTATGGCAGAACGCCGGCCTGTCGGCCACGTTGTTAATCTCGCCAGGATCGCCCAAAGGCGCGCCTTCAAGCCAAGTAATCACGCTCACAAACTGGCCATCAACCACAGCAACAAATCCGCCGTCAAGCAAGGCAACAGGCCGCGGCACGGGTAGCCCTGCTTCCCTCATCGCTGCAATCCACGCAAGTTCGTGGCCAAGCTCTTCTGCACTGCGATACCCCACACGATGCAGGCGCAGCGCATATGCCGAATTCAAGCGATAAACCGTATTCTCCCGCGCCGCCGCAAGCGTGATCCTGGGGTTTTCAAACCCCCAGATCGCCGCCGCCTTTGCTGCGCGCTCAAGACTCAAAGCTGGATCCACGCCGTTTTCAGATCCACATATTTGTCGATCGCATGGAGCGATTTGTCATGCCCGTTGCCCGACTGTTTGACGCCGCCCAAAGGCACCGTGTTGTCCGAGCCACCATAGGTGTTCACATGGACAATCCCTGCGCGAATGCCATGCACCATACGGTGCGCGCGGCTCAGGTTGCTGGTCCAGACACCCGCCGACAGGCCATAATCCGTCCCGTTGGCAAGGCTCACCGCTTCGGCATCTGTATCAAACGCCGTCACAGCAAGCACAGGTCCGAAGACCTCGTTCTGGAATACATTATGCTCGCGCTCAACGCCTGTCAGGATCGTCGGAGCCATGTAATAACCGCCCGTTTCCTCCAGGATGCGTTCACCACCCGTGGCAACTTCCGCGCCTTCGGCCAAGGCTTTTTCAACAAAGCCAAGGTTGCCCTCAAGCTGCGGAATAGAATTCACCGCGCCTATATGCGTTCCAAGATCAAGCGGATCACCCACTTTGAGCTTCTCGGCCTCCGCGCCCAACAGCGCCACAAATTCGTCATGCACCGAACGCTCGACCAAGAGCCGCGACCCCGCCACACAAACCTGCCCCGAGTTGCGGAAAATACCCATCGCCGAAACCTTCGCCGCAAGCTCCAAGTCAGGCGCATCTGCAAAGACCACATTTGGCGACTTGCCCCCAAGTTCGAGATAAACCCGTTTCAGATTTGAACGCGCTGAATATTCCAGCAAGCGACGGCCCACACCGCCCGAACCGGTGAAAACCAAGACATCAACACCATGGCTCATCGCCAGCGCCTCGCCCGTCACAGAGCCTTGCCCTGTGACCACGTTAAGCACACCATCAGGCAGGCCAGCCTCGGCGCAAATCTCGGCCAGCCTCAAAAGCGAAAGTGAAGCCGTTTCGGCGGGCTTCAAGACAACAGAGTTACCGGTGGCTAACGCAGGCGCAAGCTTCCACGCGCCAATCATCAAGGGGAAGTTCCAGGGCACAATCGCGCCGACAACTCCCACAGGCGCATGATGCACAAGGCCCAACACGTCTGGGGCCGTCGGAGCAACCTCGCCATAAATCTTGTCGACGGCCTCGGCATAGTAGCGGAAGGTTCCCGCAGCCGAGCCGGCTTCGGCTTTCAAAGCCATGTTAAATTCCGTGCCGTTGTCACGCACGCCAAGCACTGTCAGCTCAAGCGCATATTGCTCGATCAGATCGGCAATCTTGTGCAGCACTTTCTTGCGCCCCGCAGGCGACATATCGCGCCAGCGCCCGTCTTCAAAAGCGCGCCGCGCCGCAGCCACAGCACGGTCTACATCAGCAACCGTTGCGCGCTCTATCGTCGTGAGTTTTTGTCCGTCAATCGGGGAGCGTATTTCGAGCGCTTCTCCCGCAGCCTCTTGCCACGTTCCGTCAATAAATAGTCTTTGCGGCGCGACATCTGCGCGGCGAAGCTCGTCGATCTGTGCTTGGCTTGCCATTTGGCCTCCTTGAGCGATTTACGTTCCTGCCAGACGCGGCGGAAGTGAATAAGAAGCACCCCGAGGATCATGATAAACAAGATCATCGCCACGGGGCGGTCGATAAAATCAAAAGGTGTTTTCACCCGCGCCATACCTGCGCGCAGCTTCACTTCCATGATACCGCCAAGGACCATGCCAAGCACGATCGGCACAGCGGGCAAGCTAAGCCGCTTCAACACAAAACCGAAGATACCAAAGCACGCCGCTATGAGGCAGTCGGTAAAAGAGTTACGCAAGCTGTAAACGCCCACAAAACTCAGCGTGAGGATTGCCGCACCAAGAAAGCGATTGGGAATTTTGACAACTTTGATGAGTTGGTTGGTGGCAAACAATAGGAAGATCAGCACCAGCACATTGAGAATGAGAAGCGCCAGATAAAGCGCCACGACAAAATCCATATCGTTCTGAAATAGCGCAGGCCCGGGCACGACATTGTGCACATAAAACACCGAGAGCATCATCGCCGTCAGCGCCTCTCCCGGTATACCAAGCGCAAGCAGCGGGACCATTGCCGCCGCCGGCACCGCATTGTTCGAAGTCTCTGCCGCGATCAATCCTTCGCTCGCGCCATGACCAAAGTCGTCAGGCCGCTCCGAGGAGCGCTGCGCATAGGTGTAGCTAAGGAACTGCGCGGTAAATTCGCCAACACCGGGGATCATCCCCATAAGCACGCCCAGGCTGGCCGAAACAGTGGCAACCCGAGGATGCCGCGCCAACTCGCGCATCCCCTGAAACAGCCCGCCGCGCAGCTTTGTCATACGGATTTTCTCATCCTGCCCTTGAAGCAGGAAAATTGCTTGGGAAATGGCAAAAAGGCCAAGCACGACAACAATGAGATCAACACCAGAAGACAACCACGACTGATCGAAGGTAAAGCGCTTGGAATATTTAACAGGTTCAAGCCCGACCGTGTGCAGGAATATCCCGAAACACGCGAGCGCCGCCGCAATCAGGCTTTGTCCGCGGTGGGCAACAACCACAAGGATAATCCCCAGCAAGGCCGCGAGAAATATCTCACGGCTCCCGAACATTGGCGCGATCTTCGCCAACACTGGCGCAAAGAGAATGAGGCAGATGACAGAGAACACTCCGCCAAAAAAGCTCGAGGAATAGGCAAGGCTCAAAGCCCGTCGCGCCTCGCCCCGTGTTGTCATGGGGTAGCCGTCATAGGTCGTCAGCGCATTCACAGCTGTGCCGGGTGTGTTGATCAGGATCGCAGGGATCGAACCACCATACATGGAGCTACCATAGATGCCCAAGAGAACTGTAAGCCCAACAATAGGGTCCATACTGAAGGTCGCAGGCAGCAAAATGGCAATGGCAACGGCAGGCCCGACACCGGGGATCGCCCCGATCAGGACACCACCGATGGAACCGACAAGCAGCGCAATCATTACATCCCAGCGGGCCAGAATTTCGAGGCTTGAGAGTATCAGGTCCATGCGCGCCTCAAAGGTTCAGGATGAAAAAAGAGCGCAAGGCACCAGGCAGGTATTCATAGATTGCCCCACCCGGAATATTGACGCTCAGGAATGACTTGAACAACACCACAACCGCCACGGCAAACACCACGGCCACCCAAAGCATCAATCGTGTGCGATACCCAAGGCGGTAACAAAGCGCGAGCATAAGCGCGATGGTCATAGGCAGGTAGCCAAGGATCGGCACAAGCAACACATAAGTCAGAAACCAGAGCACATATTCGATCGCGAAAAACCATGTTTTCCACTCTGTCACATCAACCCGCTGAAACCCGCGGCGTGGAAGCTTCCATAAATGCAGCCCGCCAAACAGCACCATTCCAACAAGCGACACAGCAGGCCAGAAGCGCGGTTGGGCGAAAAACTGTGTGCCCTTGGCCCATTTGGTCTCACTACCGATCTGGCTCAAAAGCAAAGTCGAAGCCACGAGAAAGACAATCGCAAACAACGCCTGCCCCCTCAACGGCCCCTCAAAACGGCGGATTTCTTCACTGCGATCTTTGCTCATATCCATCCTCAAGACACCGAAAGGCCGGGCGCAAACAACCGCCCAGCCTGCTGGTATCGGCTTACTCCAAAAGCCCCTGGATTTTGCCAACAGTTTCAATGTTCCGTGCCACACGGGCCGCCGAGTCATCAGCACCTTGCCAATAAACAAGCGCGCCGGTTTCCTTGGCTACATTCTGTGCGCGCTCGCTCATCACAGTTTTCTCGGCAACAGCGATAATCTTTTCGCGCACATCCGCAGGCGTGTCTTTATGAACAAACAGACCATTCCAAAGCGCAATGTTCAATTCAGGATCAATCTCCCCCGCTGTCGGCGCGTCAGGCACAAGACTGATACGTTCGTCGGTGATCGAGACAAGCACTTGCACATCGTCAAGACAGGGCAAAATGAGCTGCAAAGTTGTGTTGATCACATCTGCATCACCCGAAGCCAGCGTATTGCAATCAAGGGCATCAAACGCTGCATCCGAACCCCATTCAAAGCCTTGGTTCACAGCCATGGCCTTTGTCACCTGCGTCGGTGTCAGCGGGTCGCCAAAGTGGCCGAGCGCAACCTCGTTCTCTTTCGCATAGGCTGCCAGCTCTTCCATGGTCGAATAGGGCGCATCTTTGCTCGTTGCGATGACGAAAGGATAGGTAAGGAATATCCCCAGCGGGTCAAACTTCGCGGGTGTCAACTCGTCGATGCCGATAGCATGACCCACGACAGGCACGCCGATCACAAAAGAGCCGATAGTGTAACCATCCGCTGGTGCCATCGCTACGTCGATAGCACCGGGGAAAGGTCCGCCACCACCGCCGGGCTTGTTTACCACAGCCGCCGAGACACCATATTCATTTTGAAAATCTTCTGCAATCATCCGGGTCAGCACATCTTCCAGATCACCCGGAGGAAACGGCACAATAAAGCTCACCGGTTTTTCAGGATATTCAGCAAGAGCCACCCCGCCCGTTGCCGCCATCGTAAGAGCCAAGGCTCCGCCGAGAAGTTTGTTACCTATCATCTTATTCTCCCTGTTCGTATGGTTCATTATTTGAACCGTTGGTTCTAAAACAGATTGACAGAGCCATGCCGAGTCTGTCAACACCTTTAACATGTGAAGTAGGGCCAGCCCTTCTTCAAACTGAGAACGCAGCTATTACGGCCAAAAGGAAACCCATGGGAACTGTGTCCAAAGCCCTTTCATTGTTGAGTTTTTTCAGCCGCTCCCGAAGCCTGATCGGGCTGAGCGAGATGTCTCGCCTCGCAGGAATGAACAAGACAACAGCGCACCGTATGCTCACCGAGCTTCAGGCTGCAGGATTCGTCGAGCAGGCCAATTCCAGCCGTGAGTACCGCCTCGGTCCCGCCTTTTTACGCCTCGCCGCGTTGCGCGAAGCCACAGTGCCAATGCGCGATCTGGCCCAAAGCGTTGTCGACGAACTCGCCGCCCAGACAGGCGAAACAGCCCATGTCTCACTCCTCAATGGTATAATGCTCAGCACCATCGCCTATGCCTATGCGCACCAGCACGGATTACAGGTCACTATGGATGATGCAGAAATTCTGCCGCTTCACGCCACAAGCTCGGGTCATGCCGTGCTCGCCTTCTCCGATCCGGCCTTTGCAAAAAACGCGCTGGAGCACACGCTCGAGGCATATACCGCCAGCACACTGACAGACCGTAAGATGCTCGCCGCCAAAATGGCTGACGTGCGCACAACAGGCCTCGCTGAAGCCATTAGCGCCTTTGAAACCGATGTGCATACCCATGCAGTTCCACTTTTCGACGCGCGCCAAGCCTGCATTGGCGCGGTGGCAATAGCCGCCCCCGCCGCGCGCATGACACCCGAACTACGTGAGGCTATCCGCGCCGCATTGCTCGAATCCGGCCCACGCCTCACACGGCTCATGGGCGGCTTTCTTCCGCCGAGTTACACCCAAAGGGAGGCCGCCGAATGAATGCCCGCGCCTATGAAGCTGTTCTGCAAGAACTAGTCCTGCCCGCACTCCCACTGAAAGGATATCGACATGAAAGACAGTAATTTCCTCAAGGAAAAGAACGCCCGCTCGCTCTGGCATCCAATGGCGCATCCCGCCGACAGCCTTGCCAATCCGCCCACAATCGTGACGGGTGCGCAGGGCGTGCGGATTTCAGATGTCGACGGTCACGAAGTTGTAGACGGCGTTGGCGGGCTCTGGAACGTGAACCTCGGCTTCTCCTGCCAGCCTATCAAGGATGCCATCGCAGCCCAACTTGAGCAGCTGCCTTATTATTCGACCTTCCGCGGTACGACAAACGATGCCGTCATCGAGCTCTCAGAAGAGCTGCGCGATTTCTTTGCGCCCGACGGCCTCACCCGCGCGTTCTATACATCAGGGGGTTCTGACTCCGTCGAAACAGCCCTGAGGCTTGCGCGGCAGTATCACAAAGTGAAGGGCGAGCCCGCGCGCACCAAGTTCCTTTCTCTGAAGAAAGGTTACCACGGCACACACTTTGGCGGCGCTTCCGTGAACGGCAACGCGAACTTCCGCACCGCTTACGAGCCGCTGCTGGCAGGTTGCTTCCACATCCCAGCCCCCTACACCTACCGCAACCCGTTTAACGAAACAGACCCGGAAAAGCTCGCGCAACTCTGCCTGGCCGCGCTGGAAGACGAGATCGCCTTCCAAGGCGCGGGCACAATCGCGGCCTTCATCATGGAGCCTGTGCTTGGTGCGGGCGGTGTTATTCCGCCCCATGAAAGCTTCATGCCCGGCGTGCGCGACATCTGCACGCGCAACGGCATCCTGCTCATTGCTGACGAGGTCATCACCGCCTTTGGCCGCACTGGCTCGTGGTCAGGCAGCCGCCACTGGGGCGTGAAACCCGACTTCATGTGCACGGCCAAAGCCATCACCAACGGTTACTTCCCCTTCGGCGCGGTCATGATCGCCGATGACGTTGTGCAAGTGTTCGAACAAGACAAAACAGGCAAGGCCGCCATCGGGCACGGGTATACCTACTCAGGGCACCCTGTCGGCGCTGCTGCCGCACTGGCTTGTCTGGCCGAGACAAAGCGCCTCAAGGTCAATGAAAACGCCGCCGCGCGCGGAGCCGAGCTTTTTTCAGGCCTGCAAGCGCTGCACGAGAAGTATGAGATGATCGGCGATGTGCGCGGCGGGCATGGCCTCATGTGTGCGATGGAGCTTGTTTCAGATCGCGCCAGCAAAACCCCAATAGGCAAAGGCCCGATCGCCACGCTGCAAGAAACCACCTACCAAAACGGCGCGATGGTGCGCATTTCGGGGCCAAACGTCATCCTTTCGCCACCCCTCGTGCTCACAAGTGATGATGTGCAGGTGATGCTGACAGCGCTCGATGCAGGCTTTGCCGCAGCGAGCTAAGCTCTAAAGCCGGTTAAGCAGCTGACGCGTGGGCCATGCGTCAGCTGGCAGGCCAAGCTTTTGTTGCATGTCCTGCACCGCGGCGCGCGTGCCCGCGCCCAAAATTCCGTCAATCTTGCCAACATCATAGCCTTTGCGCGTCAGCTTTTCCTGAAGCACTTTCAAATCGCCTCCGCCAAGCCCGCGCTCGGGGTTCCCCGCGTTAAAAACGGGTGCGCCTTCAATACGGTTTGCAAAGTAAGCAGCCGTCAAAACATAGGTAAAGCTCTGGTTCCACTCAAAATATACGCGAAAGTTCGGATAAGCTAAAAAGGCAGGCCCCTTGCGCCCTTGTGGCAGAATAAGCGAGGCAGGCAGGTTTCCGGCAAGCTTGCCGTGGCGAGGCTTTACCCCCATCCTGGCCCAGTCCGAAGCCTTGATCTGCGTGCGCAACCCCGATTTGGACCAATCCATATTTTCAGGCACAGCAACTTCCTGCAACCAGGGCTCGCCCGCACGCCAGCCGAGGTGTTTGAGCATTTTGGCCCCGCTCAAAAGCGCATCTGCCGGCGAGGTTTTCAAAAGCACATGCCCGTCACCGTCACCATCGACACCGTTGTCGATAATATCCTGCGGGAGCATCTGCACCATGCCGATTTCACCGGCCCAAGCGCCTGTTGTCTTGGTCGGGCTAAAATCGCCGTGCCTGTATAACTCAAGCGCCGCAAAAACCTGTGGCCGGAACAACTCGGGCCGGCGGCAATCGTGGCTGAGTGTCATCAGCGCATTGAGTGTATTGAAATCACCCTGATACGAGCCGAAATCCGTCTCAAACGCCCAAAATGCCAGAAGCACCCCGCGGCTTACACCATAGTCACGCTCCATACGGTCGAAAATTCCGTCGTATTTCTGACCATTGCTGCGCGCATTATTGAGGCGGCCGCTTGAAATGAGCCTGCGTGCGAAGCTGGTAAAATCGAGCTGGAAAACACCTTGTGAGCGATCCGCTTTCAAAACTTTGCTGTCAGGGCGCACATTCGCAAAGAAGCTATCGACAGTCGCCGCATCATAGCCCTTGGCACGCGCCTCGTTTTTCATATCGCTGACAAAATCAGAGAACTTTCCGCCACATTTCGCCTCGGCTGCGAGCGGTGCTGCCAGAATTGCAACGGCCAGTGCCGCACTTAAAAAGTTACGCATAGATACCTCACATACAGGCGTCCAGCCGCCCGTTTCGACGCCACACATAGCAAGTCCGAGAAAGGCAAACCAGTGGCTAGCTGATCTGTTTCAAATCAGAAATCAGCGCATCAATGTCACCGCGACGCTTATCAAGCATCGAGCCAATCTCTGTGCGTTCGGTCAGAAGCATATTGATGCCTTCAATGTAGAGATTAAAAAACTTGTGGCCTCCGGAACGGTCCGAAACAAGGAAGGTTACCTCAAACGGCGCTTGCCCCTTCAGATAGGCGACAGCGCTCACCTCGAACCACTTCTTCACCTGCTTCACACCCGTCACTTCAAGACGCCCGCCGATAAACTCGCGGAAGCGACGGCCATACTTGCGTGACACATAGGTTTCAAAAGCGGCGGAATAGGCCTTCTTCTGCGCAGAACTGGCACGGCGGCCATCGTTGCCCAGCGTATAGGCCGCAATATAGGACGTGTCGGAATAACGTGCAAAGATACGCTCGAAGTCACCATACATCGCGCTTTCGGATTTGCCCGAGGCGATCACCCTGTTGATTTCGCCAACAAGCTTGTCGACAAGCGCTTTTGCCTCACCTTCGGACAAGGCCAAAGTGGCCGTTGGAGCAAAGGCAAGCGTCAGGCCGGTTGCGGCGAGAAGCTTCATGGAATGGCGGCGTGTCATAAAAGTCATGGCTAGAACCCCTCGGTATTAAGGTCAAACGGATCGTTGGACTGGTCTTCAGGCACAGCCTCACCCAGTTCGAAACGGCGGTTTTGCAAATATATCGTGCGGGCCTGCGCATAGCTGTCCGCACTTTCATAAAGGATGGAATCAATCGTGTCGCCGTATGTTCCACGATCCCCAAGGCGCGACGCAACTGAGGCACCTGTCCCGTAATATTTCTCGGGGCTCTGTACCATATAGGTCAGCGGGTTGGTGAAAAGATCGACAACCTTGCCCACAGCGTCCCGCTCTGTCGACGGGCCCAGCAACGGCAATTCGACAAATGCGCCCTCCCGCACACCCCAGACAGCCAGAGTTTCACCAAAGTCGGCCTTGGCTTCATAAAGTTTGAACTCTGTTGAAGGGTCAAACACGCCGCCAATACCAATCGTGGTGTTCAGCGCGAAACGCAGTGTGTTCTGGCTTGCTTCACCCAAACGCCCTTGCAGAACATTGTTTACAATCGTGCCGGGCAAAGACAGGTTTGATGAAAAATTGCTCACACCCTTCTGCACAGGCCTCGGAATGATTGCGACATAACCTTTGCCCGCAGGGCGCAGAAGCGCGCGGTCAACCGCGCGGTTGAACTCGTGATTGTCGCGGTTGGTTTGCTCATAAGGATCAAATGGCAAGGCAGGGTCATGCCCCGCATCAGGATGCGTGCACCCCGACGCCAGCACAAGCATCGAAACAACTGCAAATGGTTTAAAAAGCCTTGCTTTCAAAGCATCCTCCCAAAAAACTCTGTCTGATCTATGTTATTGCGGCCCAAAGCCCAAGGTTCTATGAGGGTTATTGCTAATATGTGGCAGTTTGGAAACAGCAGATACCAACAAATGCGCAAGAACCCGCGCGATTTTTTGGGAAAAAAGTAATTATAAAGAACTTAGCCTGAAAAAGAGCCCATGAAAGCACCAAACTTGCAAAAAGGTCTTGATGAGTTGCGCGCCGCGCGGCGGGAGTCGCGCTTTCTGTTTTGGGCGGCGGGTCTTTTCAGTGCATTCGTAAATCTGCTGATGCTCACTGGCCCGCTCTATATGTTGCAGGTTTACGATCGCGTGCTTGGCTCGCGTTCCGTGGCCACTCTGGTGGCCCTCACCCTCCTTGTGGTTTTTCTCTACACGATGATGGGCCTGCTCGATTACGCCCGTGGCCGGATCATGGCCCGCGTCGGCGCGCGCTTCCAATCCCGTCTCGACAAAAGGGTATTTGATGCAGTCATCCGCAAAAATGCGCTCGGCGTGCGCGATGAAAGCGCACTTGCCCTTCGGGATCTTGAGGCGGTGCAGCGCCTGCTTACCTCTCCCGCGCTTATGGCTCTGTTTGATCTGCCGTTCACACCCCTTTTCATTTTTGGCATCTTCCTGTTTCATCCGTGGCTTGGCATCCTCTCCCTCATCGGCGGAGCAATTCTTGTCACCATCACACTCAGCAACCAACTGACAACACGCCGCCCGCTGATCCGCGCCAACCGCGCTGTCGCCAAAGCCGAAATCATGTCCGAACAGTTGCGCTCCGAGGCCGAGATGATTCAGGCCATGGGCATGCGCGAGGCCGCCTTCCAACGCTGGCAAAAAGCGCGGGCGGCCTCGCTGGAAGAGCACCTGCACGCCGCCGATCTGGGCGGCACGTTTTCCACCGCAGGCAAAACCTTCCGTTTGCTTTTGCAATCGGCCATGCTCGGTCTTGGCGCTTATCTGGTGCTGCAAGCCGAGCTGACCCCTGGCGCCATGATCGCCGGCTCCATCCTCATGGGGCGCGCCCTTGCCCCGATCGAGATGAGCATTGGCCAATGGCCGCTCTTCGCCCGTGCGCGCAAAGGCTGGCAAACTCTTGCACAGCTTTTGTCCGAAGTTCCGCCTGAAGCCGCTCGCATGCCCCTTCCGCGCCCTCAAGCTTCGCTTGAGGTCTCTCAAGCCACGGTCGTCCCCCCCGGCGAGTCTCAGGCTTCGCTCAAAATGGTCAACTTTACCGTAAAGCCCGGTCAGGCCGTCGGCGTCATCGGCAAATCGGGCTCTGGCAAATCAACTCTTGCGCGCGCCCTCACAGGTGCATGGCGGCCTGCCGGCGGTAAAATCCGGCTCGATAACGCCGCGCTCGATCAATACGATCCAAGCGTGCTGGGCGAGCTGATCGGCTACCTGCCCCAAAGGGTCGAATTATTTGATGGCACTATCGCCGAAAACATCGCCCGCCTCTCGCCCACGCCCGATGCTCCCGCCGTCGTGGCGGCCGCCAAGCGCGCCGATGCCCACGCCATGATCGTCAAGCTGCCCGATGGCTACGACACCAAAGTCTCCACCAATGGCGGGCGGCTTTCTGGCGGCCAGATCCAGCGCATCGGCTTGGCCCGCGCCATGTATGGCGACCCTGTTCTGCTTATCCTCGATGAGCCCAATTCCAACCTCGACAATGACGGCAGCCAAGCGCTCAACCGCGCCATCGCCGCGTTTCGCACCGAGGGGAAATCCGTTTTAATCATGGCGCATAGGCCTGCAGCGATTGAAGAGTGCGACATGCTGCTCATGCTCGAAGATGGCCGCGCGCTGGCCTATGGGCCCAAAGAAGAGGTGCTGCGCCGTATGGTGCAAAACCACGCCGAGATCGGCAAAAATGCGGGCAAAGGCGGCTCGATCACGGGGGACAACAAGCCATGAGCACCGAGAGAAAAGCCGCCCCCGACCAGACGGCTCTCGCCCACAGCGTCCAGACCTTGCCCGCTCGCACACCCGCTTGTGCTGCCAAAGAGGCGCAGGCCGAAATGCGCCGCAAATGGCCGGTCAGAATGCCTGTTTTCGTTGGTTTATTCGCATTGGCCCTGCTTGTCGGCGGATTCGGTGGCTGGTCGGTATTCAGCTCGCTCGCGGGCGCTATCGTGGCCTCAGGGCGTGTTGAAGTCGAGCAAAACCGCCAGATCGTCCAGCACCCTGACGGCGGAGTCGTAGCTGAACTTATGGTTCAGGAGGGCGACCGTGTCACAGCCGGTCAAGTGCTGATCAACCTTGACAGCAAAACGCTCACCTCCGAGCTCAACATCGTTGAAAGCCAACTCTTCGAGTTGATGGCCCGCCGCGCCCGCCTTCAGGCGGAGCGCGATGCGCTTACAGATCTGGCGTTTGATCCCGAACTCGTCACACTCGCCCCGCAAATAAGCGAGGTCGCTGATCTGATGGAAGGCCAGCGGCGGCTCTTTGAGGCCCGCAACGAAAGCATCACCCAGCAGCGCGACCAACTCGCCAAACAACGCGAACAAATCGGCGATCAAATACGAGGTATCGAAGCCCAAACCGAGGCGCTCGAACTTCAAGTCGCGCTCATAGGCGAAGAGCTCGAAGCCCAGAGCAGCCTTTTAGAGCGTGGGCTTGCACAAGCCTCCCGCGTGCTGTCACTGCGCCGCGAGGAAGCGCGCCTGCTGGGCGAGGTTGGCGAATTGCGCGCCAGCAAAGCACAAGCCCAAGGCCGCACCACCGAGTTGGATATCGAAAGCCTCAAGCTCACCAGCTCCTTGCGCGAAGACGCCATTTCCCAGCTGCGCGACCTGCGTGTCCAGGAGCTCGAATTCCGCGAACGGCGCACCTCTCTCTCCGAGCGGCTCTCGCGCCTGTCCATTCAGGCGCCCGCCTCAGGCATCGTCTATGGCCTCACCGTCAATACGCCCCGCTCCGTTATTCGCGCAGCCGAGCCCGTGCTTTACATCGTTCCACAAGACCGCCCTCTTGTTATCGCAGCACAAGTTCCGACAATCCATGTCGATAAAATCTACACGGGCCAAAGCGTTAACCTGCGCTTTTCCGCCCTTGATCAGCGCCGCACCCCCGAGCTTTTCGGCGAGGTGGTCAGGGTCTCGGCCGATGCTTTCACCGATGACGCCAGCGGGGCTTCCTATTACCGCGCCGAGATTGCTCTCAAGGAAGGCGAACTCGGCAAGCTCCCCGAAGGAGCCGCGCTTATTCCCGGTATGCCCGCCGAGGCTTTCATCCTCACATCCGAACAAAGCCCGATGGACTATCTGATCAAACCGTTCTGGGATTATTTCGAACAAGCCTTCCGCGAATAGCACGCTCATTTTGCCGTATCGGCCCGGCGCGTTTCCCGCTAGCCTCACCCCGACTCGCCATTTTCAGGAGATACACCATGAGCAGCAAACTCGAACAACGCCTCACCGAGATGGGCATCACCCTGCCCGCGGCCCCCGCACCTGCGGCCAACTATGTGCCCTTCGTCGTTACAGGTAACACCGTCTATGTCTCGGGCCAGATATCCAACGGTTCCGATGGCCTCATCCTCGGCAAACTCGGTGACAACATGAGCACAGAAGACGGCGCAGCCGCCGCCCGCACTTGCGCGCTCAGCCTGCTGGCACAACTGAAAGCTGCTTGCGATGGCGACCTTGACCGCCTCGTGCGTGTTGTAAAGCTCGTCGGGTTCGTAAACTCGACAGCAGATTTCACAGACCAGCCCAAAGTCATCAACGGCGCGTCCGATTTCATGGTCGAAGCACTTGGCGACATCGGCCGCCACGCACGCTCGGCTGTCTCTGCGGCTTCCCTGCCGCTCGGCGTTGCCGTAGAGATCGAAGGCATCTTCGAGATAAAATAATGCAGCAAGCCCCCCTGCCCGCAAGTTTCCTTGCAGCCCCGATAGCCCATCGCGGGCTGCATGACCTTGCCAATGGCGTCCCCGAGAACAGCCTCGCCTCTTTCGATGCCGCCATAGCGAACGGCTATGGCATCGAGCTTGATTTACAGATGTCAGCCGATGGCGTGGCAATGGTCTTTCATGATTATTCACTCGAGCGCCTCACAGGGGAAAAAGGCGCAGTGGCGCAGCGCACAGCCCACCAACTCGGCCAAATTCCCCTCACAGGTGGCCAAGAGGGTATCCCGACATTGGCCCAAACCCTTGCTCTGGTCGCAGGCCGTGCGCCTCTGCTCATAGAGATCAAGGACCAAGACGGCGCGCTTGGCCCCAATGTCGGCCCGCTCGAAGAGGCCGCAGTCAAGGCGCTTACGGGCTACGCAGGCGATGTAGCGCTGATGTCGTTCAATCCCCATGCCGTCGCTGCTCTGGCCAAGCTCGCGCCGCATATTCCCCGTGGACTCACCACTTGCAACTATGACCCGAAGGATTGGACCACAATCCCCAAGGCCCGCCTTGCAGAGCTAGTGCCCATCCCCGATTTCACTCGCACAAGCGCAGGCTTCATCAGCCATCAGGCGAGCGACCTTGCAAGCCCTCACGTCGCGGCCCTCAAGGCTCAGGGCGTGCCTGTGCTTTGCTGGACCATACGGACAAGTATGGAAGAGGCTGCCGCACGCAAACTGGCCGATAACGTCACGTTCGAGGGCTACCTGCCCGCTTGAAAGCGCGTGCGCCCGTAGCAATATAAGGGCTGATATGGACAGCGACGCGCACATCGAGATTCGGCTCAATCCGTCGCTGAAGGACATCCCCTCAGTCGACTGGGACACCTGCGCCCGCGCGCTCGGCCCCCGCCCGCTTGACCCTTTTACAACCCACCGCTTCCTGCTCGCACTCGAAGAAAGCGGCTCAGTCGGCACAGGCACAGGCTGGCAGCCGCTCTACCTCACCGCGCACGAAAACGGACAGATGATCGGCTGCGCACCGCTTTATGGCAAGTCACACTCCCAAGGAGAATATATCTTCGATTTCAACTGGGCAGATGCCTTCCAGCGCGCTGGCGGGCAATATTACCCCAAGCTTCAAATCGCCGTGCCCTTCACCCCTGCCACAGGCCGCCGGTTTCTGGCGCGCGAAGGGTGCGAAGCCCGCGCAATGCCCGCCCTCGTGCAAGGCGCGGTTCAGGTTGCCGCCGAGCAAGGCGTCAGCTCGCTCCATGTGACATTCTGCACCGAAGACGAGGTCATCGCAGGCGAGGCCATGGGCCTTTTGCGGCGCACCACCCAGCAGTTTCACTGGCACAATCAAAACTACACATCTTTTGACGGTTTCCTCGCCTCCCTCACATCGCGCAAGCGCAAGAATATCCGCCGCGAGCGTGCCGAAGCACAGGCTTTCGGCGGCACAATCCACCGTCTCACAGGCGATCAGATCGAGCCACAGCACTGGGATGCCTTCTGGGAATTCTACCAAGACACCGGCGCGCGCAAATGGGGCACGCCCTATCTCACACGCGCATTCTTCGACATCGCACACGAAACCCTACGTGACGATATCATCCTCGTGCTCGCAGAGCGCGATGGCACGCCCATCGCCGGCGCGCTCAACTTTATCGGCGAGCAGGCGCTTTATGGCCGCTACTGGGGCTGCACCGAAGATCACCGCTGCCTGCATTTCGAGCTGTGCTATTATCAGGCAATCGAAGCGGCCATAGAACTTGGCCTGCCCCGTGTCGAGGCTGGCGCACAAGGAGAACACAAGCTTGCGCGCGGCTACCTTCCGCAAACCTGCCATTCACTGCACTGGCTGGCCGATGAAGGCTTTTCCGGCGCCGTGGAACACTACCTAAAGGCCGAGCGCCGCGCCATTGGCGAAGAAATCGAAATTCTCACGGGCTTCGGCCCGTTCAAAACTGAAACGAGGGAGGAACAAGATTGATAGAAGTTCTCAGCGATACAGCGCGCGAGCAACTCCTCGCACCGCTCTATCAAAACGGCTGGTCACAGGACGAGACCCGCGACGCCATGACCAAAACCTACAAATTCAAAGACTTCGCCGAAGCCTTTGGTTGGATGACCCAAGCCGCGCTCTGGGCGGAAAAGTGGAACCACCACCCCGAATGGAGCAACGTTTACAACAAGGTCACCGTCACGCTCACAACCCACGACGCAGGCGGCCTCAGCTCTCTCGATGCCAAGCTCGCCCGCAAACTGGACAGCCTGTGAGGCCCGCGCCTTCAGCTCAGCTCTCGGCTGCCTTCCACTCAACAGGCGTCACATAGACCATGCTCTCATCAACGCTAAGCATCACTTCGCGGTCCTGAATATTCACCTGCAGCTTCATCGAGCGGTTTGCCATTTTTGCCAGCTCGGCTGTGTCTTTCTCAGAGAGGTTCACAACCTGCAGGTTGTCAAAACGGGTGGTGCTGTTCTTGAGTTTCTCCCACCACATCTCCGCTGTCCTGCCCCCGTAGCTATAGACAACCACCTTGCTGGCTTTGCCGCAGGATTGCCGCACAAGCTTCTCGCTCGGCTGCCCCAGCGCGATCCAGAGATCCAGCTCACCCCCAAGGCTTTTCTGCCAGATGTCCGGTTCCCCGTCCGTTGAAATCCCCTTGGTCATTTCCAGCTGCTCATGCGCATTCAAAGCAAAAGCAAGCAGCCGCACCATCAGGCGCTCGTCGGTTTCCGAGGGGTGCTTGGCGACGGTCAGCTTGTGGGTCTCGTAATAATGCCGGTCCATGTCAGACACGGAGAGTTCAACTTTATATATCGTCGCGTTCTGCGCCATGTCCGGCTCCTGAGCTGTGAAGTTGGCCCCGCCTACTGCGTCTCGCGCCCATGTGAAAGCGCATAAAGAAAGGCCCCCCGAATGGAGGGCCTGACAAATCTCTCTGAAATGCGTGCTTTAGAGCGCCGCAACCATAGCTTCACCGCCCGAAATCTCGCACTCGCCGGGGCTGTCTTCGGCGTGCAGCACCTTTACCACACCATCTTCCGCCATCAGCGCATAGCGCTTCGAGCGGCCCGCAAAACCCACAGGTGGCGCGTCAAAATCCATACCAATCGCTTTGGTAAACGCGCCGGAGGCATCACTGAGCATGGTTATGCCTTCGCCCGCCGCACCCGTTGCTTCGCCCCAAGCGTTCACAACCCACGGGTCATTGACCGCGAGGCAGATGATCTCGTCCACTCCTTTGGCCGCAAGCGCCTCTTTCTGGCGCACAAAACTTGGCACATGTGCGCTATGGCACGTTGGCGTAAACGCCCCGGGCACAGCAAAGATCACAACCTTGCGCCCCTTAAGCTTCTCGCCCAGTTCCACAGGCGCAGGCCCGTCTGCACCGAGTGTCATCACAGCCATCTCTGGCAGCTTGTCTCCAACTGAAATTGTCATAACGTCTATGTCTCCTGTTTGCGCTTTCTTCTTCAAAGCATATAGGGTTCTTTACGCCTAGGGCCAGCAGAAGGATCAGTCTCATGTCACATATCGTCGTAATCGGAGCAGGTCAGGCAGGCTCCTCTCTTGTCGCCAAGCTGCGCAACGAGGGCTTTGAAGGCGATATCACGCTCATCGGAGAAGAATCCGCCCCGCCCTACCAGCGCCCGCCGCTCTCCAAAGCTTATCTGCTTGGAGAGATGGAGCTTGAACGCCTCTACCTGCGCCCCGCAAGTTTCTACGCCGATCAGAACATCACACTGCGCCTTGACGCACATGTGAGCGCGATTGATCCGCGCGCCAAGACACTGACGGTGGATGGCGAGCTTCTGAGCTATGACCAACTCGCCCTCACCACAGGCTCCACGCCTCATCGCCTCCCCGCCAGCATCGGCGGCGCGCTGCAAGGGGTCTATGTGGTACGCGGCTTGTCCGATGTCGATGCGATGGAACCCGAATTTGCGACAGGCAAGCGCGTCCTCATCATCGGGGGCGGCTACATCGGGCTTGAAGCCGCTGCTGTGGCCTCGAAAAAGGGCCTCAAAGTCACCCTTGTGGAAATGGCCGACCGCATCTTGCAGCGTGTCGCGTCGCCTGAAACATCCGACTATTTCCGCGCGCTGCACACCTCACACGGCGTCGAAATCCTTGAAGGCACAGGCCTCACCCGTCTCACAGGCGAAGGCCGCGTCACAGGCGCCGAGCTGTCTGACGGAACCGCGCTTGAAATAGATTTCGCCGTCGTCGGCGTTGGTATTGCCCCCGCCACACAACTGGCCGAAGCCGCTGGCCTCACTCTGGAAAACGGCATCATGACAGATGCTCAAGGGTGCACCTCCGATCCCTTCATCTGGGCCGCAGGCGATTGCGCGTCCTTCCCCTATCGCGGCACCCGCATCCGCCTTGAAAGCGTGCCAAACGCCATCGACCAAGCCGAAGTGGTTGCCCAAAACATGCTCGGAAAAGGCGTTGATTACACAGCAAAACCTTGGTTCTGGTCCGATCAATACGATGTGAAACTGCAAATCGCCGGCCTCAACACTGGCTATGACCGCGTCGTCACCCGCCTTGGCGAAAAAGACGGCAGCATCTCTTTCTGGTATTATCAGGGCCAAACGCTCCTCGCTGTCGATGCCGCAAACGATCCCCGCGCCTACATGATCGGTAAGCGCCTCATCGAAGCGGGGAAATCGCCCTCTCCGGAAGAGATAGCCGATCCGGAAACCGACATGAAAGCACTGATGAAAACGTGAGGATTATCGCAGGAAAACACCGCGGCCTGGTGCTTGCAGAGGTCGGAAAAGGCGATGCGGAGGCACACCTGCGCCCAACGTCTGATCGCGTCCGCGAAAGCCTGTTCAACATTCTGGCGCACTACGGTCAGCCGGCAGGCGCGCGCGTGCTGGATCTCTTCGCAGGCACAGGCGCGCTCGGTCTGGAAGCCCTCTCACGGGGGGCTGCGCATGTCACTTATGTTGAGAATGGTCGCACAGGGCAGAAGCTCATATCCGAAAACCTCACCAAAGCCCGCCGTCAGGCCGATGCCACGCTGCTCAAGGCCGATGCCACGCTTCTGCCCACCGCAAAAGCCCCCTGTTCGCTTGTCTTCCTCGATCCGCCCTACGGCAAATCAATGGGCGAAAAAGCCCTCGCCTCAGCCCTCGCGCAAGGCTGGCTCACCGCGGATGCCCTCATCGTCTGGGAAGAAAGCGCAGCAACCATAGTGCCCCAAGGCTTCACACTTGAAGATCAGCGCAAATACGGCAGCACAGTGATCACCATCCTCAGACGCAGCGCTTAGCCGTATGTCGGATGAAACGTTCCCGCCGGCGACAAAGTAAAAATCTCATAGCCGCTCGCCGTCACCCCGATCGAGTGCTCAAACTGTGCCGAGAGTGATTTGTCACGCGTCACAGCCGTCCAGTCATCAGCCAGCACCTTGGTTTCCGGCCGTCCAAGGTTCACCATCGGTTCGATGGTAAAGAACATGCCCTCTTCCAGCACAGGCCCCGTGCCAGCGCGACCATAGTGCAAAACATTCGGCGGCGCATGAAAAACACTGCCAAGCCCGTGGCCGCAAAAATCACGCACAACACTCATGCGGTGACCTTCCACAAAGCTCTGGATCGCATGACCAATGTCGCCAAACGTATTGCCGGGTTTCACCGCCTCAATGCCCTTAAACAGCGCCTCATGCGTCACCTCGATAAGCCGCTCCGCCTTGCGCCCGAGCTTGCCCGCCACAAACATACGGCTCGTGTCTCCGAACCAGCCATCAACAATTACAGTGACATCAATATTGAGGATGTCGCCATCTTTCAGCTTCTTGTCGCCGGGGATGCCGTGACAGACAACATGGTTAATCGAAATACAGCTTGCATGCTCATAGCCCTTATAGCCGATGGTCGCCGATTTCGCACCCGCCTCGTTGACCATTTCCTCAACAATACGGTCAAGCTCGGCTGTGGTCTGGCCAACAAAAACATGCTCGCCAATACGGTCAAGAATCTCGGCGGCCAAACGCCCGGCCTTACGCATTCCTGCAAAATCCGCCTCGCGATGAATGCGGATGCCATCTTTCGTCACTGGTCCTGTATGCGCTTTGTTCACGGGACTCGCCTCATCTTTGTCTGATCACTTTCGCCCTACATAAATCGGATCTGCCCCAAGGGCCACCCCATGCATCAAGGCGCGCACGCCTCTGCTTCTTCTGTTCCCAAATACCTAAATTTCGACACCTCAAAAGCAAACAACGCTCGTTAAGCACGTCGGCTCGCAAAGTCCTGAATAAGAGCGGCGCGGCAGCGCCTCCTTTGGATCAGAGCCGCACAGGCAAGGGCTTACCAAGGCTGATGTCGTAAGGGTCAATCAAGCAATCATAAGCCACCACCTCAACGCCCGCCGCCATGGCCTCCCGCAGGCCTGCTGCATAAGCCGCATCAATGTCTTCCGCTACGCTCACCGCCGTAGCGTCCGTGCGCTGTACCAAAAAGAACAAGACAGCCCTGTGCCCCGCATGCACCATAGCCGCCAGTTCCTGCAAGTGCTTCAGCCCCCGCGCCGTGACCGAGTCGGGAAACTCAGCCAAACCTGCCTGCCGCATCAGCGTGACGGATTTCACCTCCAGGTAAATATCCCGCGCCCCGCCTTGTAGCAGAAAATCTACACGGCTCTTCTCGCCATATTTCACCTCGGGGCGCACCACATTATACTCCAGCCCGCCAATCTCGCGCGCTTCAAGTGCAGCCTTCAGCGCACGGTTCGGCACAGAGGTATCAACCCCCGTAAAATGCCCCCCGCCATGCTCCACAAGCCGCCAGCCATACTTGAGCTTCTTCTTAGGGTCATCATTGGGCTCCACCCATATCCGCATCCCCTCTTCCGCCAGTCCCATCATGCTGCCGGGGTTCGCACAATGCGCCACCGCTTCGCGCCCGTCGCCCAGCCTGATATCGGCGAGAAAGCGTTTATAGCGGCGCAAGAGTGTCGCAGGCTCAAGTGGGGTTTGAAAGCGCATGGGATAGGGCCTATACCCAAGCCAAGCCATCTTCAAGGAGAGCAAATGTCCAACCCAACAGCCGCAATGCTTGTCATTGGCGATGAAATTCTCTCAGGCCGCACCCGTGACGCCAATATGCACTTCCTCGCAGGCGAGCTGACCAAGGCAGGAATCACTCTGGCCGAGGTTCGCGTCGTCTCCGATGACGCCCCCGCAATCGTGGCCGCCGTTCAAGCCCTCTCAAAAAGCTATGACACCGTGTTCACCTCAGGTGGCATCGGTCCAACCCATGATGACATCACCGCCGATTGTATCGCAGAAGCCTTTGACGCGCATATCGACGTGCGCGATGACGCCCGTGCGCTCCTCACCGCCTTCTATGAAGAAACAGGCCGCGAGTTCAACGCCGCGCGCATGCGCATGGCCCGCATCCCCGATGGCGCTACGTTGATCGATAACCCCGTTTCCATCGCTCCGGGTTTCACCCTGAAAAATGTGCATGTCATGGCGGGCGTGCCGTCCGTCTTCCAGGCCATGCTCGCCTCCGTGCTGCCAACTCTTACAGGCGGCGCGCCGCTCCTCAGCCAGACGCTTCGCATCAACCGTGGCGAAGGCGATATCGCTGGCCCGCTTGGCGAATTGGCCCAACGCTACCCGCAGCTTTCCATCGGCTCCTATCCGTTTCAGGACAATGGCGCTTACGGCTCCAACATCGTGATGCGCAGCGCAGACGGGCCGGCACTTGATAAAGCCATGTGCGAACTCGCGGAGATGTTTCCCGAATGACCTTGCCCGATATCCAGCAAATCTACGATGTGGTCGATGGCACATGGCCCGCTGCCGAGTATATGCCTGAAGGCCCGTGGCTGTTCCGCCGTGGCGAAGGTGGCGGCCAGCGCGTGAGCGCCACAACCGCACGCCAGCCTGTCACAGCCAGCGATATCGCAGCCGCCGAAACCAGAATGGAAGCGCTCAACCAGCCCAAACTCTTCATGATCCGCGAAGGCGACGAGGCGCTTGATGCGCTGCTTGAGGCGCAGGGCTACGCTATTCAGGACCCCGTGAATGCCTATGTTGCTCCCGTCTCGGTCTTTGATGACAAACATCCGCCCCGCGTGACTGCCCTTCTGGCATGGGAGCCTCTGGCCATCATGCTCGATATCTGGGCCAAAGGCGGCATAGGCGCAGGCCGCGTAGCAGTGATGCACCGCGCTTACAGCCCCAAGACAGGCCTCATCGGACGGCTCAATGATCACCCTGCTGCGGCTGCCTTCTGTGCCATTCATAAAGGTATCGCGATGGTCCACGCGCTTGAGGTCTTGCCGCACCAACGCAAGCAAAGCATGGGCAAATACGCCATGTACGAACTCGCCCACTGGGCCGCTCAAAACGGTGCGGACCATATCTCGCTTGTCGTCACACAGGCCAATGCTGCTGGCAATGCGCTCTACACTTCCCTCGGCATGACATGTGTGGGACAGTATCACTACCGCCTGAAAAGAGAGAGCCGACATGAGCTATAAACACCCCACAGCGCTTGACCTGCCGATGGTTGACCCGCTCCCCGAAGCCACACAAAAATATTTTGACATCTGTCAGGAAAAGCTCGGCCTCGTGCCGAACGTGCTGCAAGCCTATGCGTTTGACATCGACAAGCTCAACGCCTTCACCGCGCTCTACAATGACCTGATGCTCGCCCAAAGCGGCCTATCAAAGCTTGAACGCGAGATGATCGCTGTGGCGGTCTCCTCCATCAACAAGTGCTTCTATTGCCTCACCGCCCATGGTCAGGCCGTGCGCGAGCTGTCGGGTGATCCGATGCTTGGTGAAATGCTGGTTATGAACTGGCGCGCCGCCGATCTGGACGCCCGCCAAACCGCCATGCTCGCCTTTTCCGAGAAAGTAACAATAGCCAGCTATACGATTGTCGAGGCCGATCGCGAAGGCCTGCGCGCCGTGGGTTTTTCCGACCGCGATATCTGGGACATCGCCAATGTTGCCGGTTTTTACAACATGACCAACCGTGTGGCCTCTGCCACAGATATGCGCCCGAATGACGAGTATCACGCACAGTCGCGCTAAATGGCGCGCTAAATACAGCCTTGCTGCTCTGGCGCTTATGGCGCTGTCCCCTTCGCCGCTTCTGGCCGAGGGGCTGGCTCTGCCGTCCAACGCCAATCTGACGTTCAACACAACCAGCGCTCAGGGCACTTATTCTGCCCCCATAGCACCCTATACGGGAGGCTTGCTGCCCGTGTTCGACATTTCGGGGCGCGTCACCAAACAAGCTTACCGCATCCCGCATCAAGGAGTCACACCGCAACAGATCCTTTCGCCCATCGAGGCCAGCCTCACCGAGGCGGGTTTCGAGTTGCTGTTCAAATGCCAAGACAGATTCTGCGGTGGCTTTGACTTCCGCTTTTCAACCGATGTGATCGCCGCACCCGATATGTTCGTCGATCTGTTTGATTACATCTTCCTCACCGCCCGCCGCACGTCTGAAAACGCCGAAGAAGGTTCGCGCACGGAATATGTCACTGTGCTTGTCAGCCGCGACACAACGGCAGGCTATGTGCAGATCGTGCAGGTCGCCCCCGAAGGCGCTGCCCCGCTTCAAACAGCCCGCGGGGAAGCCATCGTGGCCCAATCACAGCCAAGCACGCAGCCTACCGCCAAAGGTCCGCTCGGCGAGCAACTCGAAACTTTGGGCCACGCCGTGCTGCCCGACCTCACCTTTGAAACAGGCTCGTCCGACCTTGGCCAAGGCAGCTTTGCCAGTCTTGAGGCCCTCGCCACCTACCTACGCAACAATCCAAACCGCAAAATCGCCCTCGTCGGTCATACCGATACGGTCGGCGCGCTCGCAAACAACATTTCCCTCTCCAAACGCCGCGCAACCTCGGTCATGCAGCGGCTTTCTTCAGCCTATTCCATTCCCGCCACGCAAATGGAAGCCGAAGGCATGGGCTATCTCTCCCCCATCCTGAGCAATCTCACCGCCGCAGGCCGCGAGGCCAACAGGCGTGTTGAAGTGGTTCTGCTCAGCACCGAATGAGGCGCATGGTGGCTATGCATCGTTAACCGGTTGCTTCTTCTCGGCCTGAAGATTTAGATCACGTCATGAAACCCAAAATACTGACCACCCTTTCCACTTATGACCGTGCGCAATTCGCCAGCGACATGATCGCAGGGGTGACTGTGGCCATGGTGGCCTTGCCCTTGAGCCTTGCCATCTCAATCGCTTCGGGGGCCGGGCCGGAAAAAGGCATCATAACGGCCATCGTCGCTGGCTTCCTGATCTCTCTACTTGGTGGCAGCCGTGTGCAGATCGGCGGACCGACAGGCGCGTTTATCGTCGTCGTTTTCGGTGTCATCGCCGAGTTCGGATACGACGGCCTCGTCCTCGCAACCTTCATGGCTGGAATCATCATGTTACTCGCAGGCTTCCTGCGCGCCGGTAACCTTGTCGCCTATGTGCCCGAGCCGGTGATCAACGGCTTTACCATAGGTATCGCCGTCATTATCGCCACAAGCCAGATCAATGACCTGCTCGGCCTGTCCCTTTCCGGTGTCCCTGCGGAGTTTATCGAAAAAGTCGAAGTGCTCTGGAGCGCACGCACAGCCTTGAACACTTACGCCCTCGCAATTGGCCTCGCCACGATGGTTCTTATTGTGGCCCTGCGCCGCGCCGCGCCAAAGTTCCCGGGGCTGATCATCGCCGTCGGCATAACTTCCGCCTTCGTGGCGCTGGCCAACCTTCAAGTTGATACGATCTTTTCCCAATTCGGCGCCTTGCCAAGCACCCTGCCCGCTCCCTCCCTTCCAGCAATCAGTTTCGAGCGGGTCATGGAACTGCTTCCCTCGGCCCTCGTCATTGCCTTCCTCGCCAGTATTGAATCGCTCCTGTCAGCCATGGTTGCCGACAAAATGATAGGCGGCCACCACAGGCCAAACGCCGAGGTGCTGGCGCAGGGTTTCGCCAACATCGGCTCCGCCATGTTCGGCGGCCTCCCCGCCACAGGCGCCATTGCCCGCACAGCTACAAATGTCCGTGCAGGCGGCAAAACGCCCGTTGCAGGCCTCGTTCACGCCCTCACCATTCTGCTGGTCATGTTGCTGGCCGCCCCGCTCGCGGGCTATCTCGCCATGCCTGCCCTCGCGGGCCTGCTCATCCTGACAGCCTGGAACATGAGCGAGCCGCACAAATGGCGTGGCTACATGCAAACCCGCCTCTCCGACAGGGTGCTCCTTCTGCTGACGCTGGTGCTCACCGTCTTCACAGACCTGACAGTCGCAATAGGCGTCGGCGTGGCTATCGGCCTTGCTCTACGGTTACGGCGACAAGGTGCAGACATAGAAAGCGACTGGACACCGCCCGAGCGCTAGGACGCCGCCCCAAAAGGCGATCGACCTCACAGTCATCACCCCTCAGGCGTCCAGTCAGGCTGCGTCGCAAAGCATACGACACTGTCCCCAAGTTGGTCCCAACCTGCTTTGTCGCGCTCGAATATAACAACCTCAACGTCCAGCCCGCTGGCATCGTCCATCGTGCCGAGCGTGAGTGTTATATGGTCAGGCGCGCGCGTGTTCTTGCCGTAAACAGGGCTGCCACAGGTCGGGCAGAACGCTTTTGTAACCTCTGATCGGCGATCAGACACATATCTGAATTCACTCAGCCTTCCGTGCACCGAAACAGCGCTTGCGGGAAACATAGCGCCCACCGTATGACCCGTCCCGCTCAAGCGGCGGCACACTTCACAATGACACTGCGCAACAATAACTGGCTCTGCTTCGGCAACATAGGTCACGCCGCCACACAGACATTTTCCAGTGTATTTCTTATTCATACGCTCGACACTATAGGGCCAGCCGAAGTGCGCAACCCCGCCGGCTTCCACAGGCGGGGCCGCACTTCAGCCAATCACTTCTTCACAATCCGCCCGTCCGTCATCGGCGTGTAAGGGATATTCTGCGCCATATACTCCGCTGTCACATCGGCCAGATCGGGGCCAAAGTCATAAGCATTCGCCGCATCGCGGAACATGGCAAAGCCGTCTCCGCCACCGCGCACATAGTTGTTGGACACAACCTTATAATCCTTCGCAAGATCCAGCGGTTCATCGCCCACCATCACATCGGAAATCCGCTCGCCCACGGGCTGGCTCGGATCAAACGCATAGATCATCCCCGCCACCTGCAGAAACCGCCCCGCGCCGTCTTCATACTGGCTCACCCCGTTTTCAAGCGCCGCGAGCAGCACTTCACCGCTCACTTCAAAGGTAGAAAGCGTATTCTGGAACGGCAGCACCGAAAGCACTTCACCCATAGTCACCTCACCAGCATCAATAGAAGAGCGAATACCGCCACCGTTCTGAAGGGCAATTTCAACACCCTGGTCTTTCACACGGTCCAGCATCGCCTCGGCAATAAGGTTACCCATAGAGCATTCCTCCGCGCGGCATGTCGTGCGGTCCCCGCTGATCACATCAGCTGCCTCCGCAACAACGCGGTTTTTCATCTCCTCGATCGGCCCCGCAAGCTCCGCCACACGAGCGACAATTTCAGGGTCTTCCGCAACAGACGCATCCAGCAAAATCGTGTCGCCCTCGGCGGCAGTCACGTTTCCTTCATCATCAAACGTCAACACAAGGTGGCCGACATACTTCGAGTAGGCATAGGCCTGCACGACAGGCACGCCTCCCACCATCGTCGGATAAGCCATCGCGCCGTCTTCGGTGTTTGAGAACAAGGTGTGCGAATGGCCGCCGACCACAGCGTCAAGTCCGGCCACAGCCCCGGCTATCGCCATGTCTTTCTTCACCCCGACATGGTTGAGCGCGATGATCTTGTTCACCCCTTCCGCTTCCAGCGCCGCAACATCGGCTTTCAGGCTCTCGATTTCATCCTGAAATATCACCGCATCTCCGGGAGAAGATGTCTCGGATGTGTCTGTCGCCAGAGCCGAGATAATCGCGACCTTCTCACCGCCCACATCAAGCACCACATGGTTTACCACCTTGCCTGCCAGAACGTTTGAACGCGAAACATCAATATTGCCGGAGATCACAGGAAAGGACACGCCCTCCACCAGCTTCAACAGCCCCTCGGGGCCATCATCAAACTCGTGGTTGCCAACGGCCATAACGTCAAAACCGACTTTCTCCATCATCTCGATTTCAACGTCGCCCTTATGCGTCGTATACATCAGCGACCCCTGATACTGGTCCCCCGCATCCAGCACGAGCAGGTTTTGTCCGTCCAGTTCTTCGCGCAACTCGTTGATCTTGGTCGCAACACGCGCATAACCGCCAAAGCACGCGCCCGCAGCCGCGTCCTCGGCGTTGCAGGTCGAGTCGTACTTGTTGATCGGCTCGATCCGGCTGTGCAGATCGTTGATGTGAACAATATGCAGCGTGTAATCGGCTTTTGCTGTTCCGGCACTCAGGCCGGTGATCACGCCTGTGAACAGTGCCAATGCAGCAGTGCCGCCCAAAATACGTGTGAGCATAGTGAGTCTCTCCCTGGTTGATACCCGATGGTGCTACGCTTACGCAGCTTAGTCAAAACTTATGTGCCGCAATTCGCCAAGGCTTGACGCACCTGCAGCGAACAGGCATCTGCCTATTATGCTGATCCTCAAGATACTCCGCGCCCCCGAATGGGACGCCCTGCGCGCAAGCGGCGAAAGCCAAGGCGCGCCGATTGATATAGCCGACGGTTATGTGCATTTTTCAACACCCGAACAGGCACAAGAAACCGCCGCCAAGCACTTTGCAGGCGTTCAAGGCCTTGTGCTTCTGGCGGTAGAGGCCGACACACTCGGCGATGCCCTCAAATGGGAGGTTTCCCGCGGCGGCGCGCTCTTCCCGCATCTTTACCGCAATATCAAACTGTCCGATGTCACCGCCTCATGGCCCCTACCACTGGTCGATGGTGTTCATATATTCCCCGATGAGGCCCTCACAAAATGAGCACACTCGAAGCACTTGCCCTCAAAGCCATGCACAAGCTTGACCCCGAGCGCGCCCACGGTCTCGCCATCCGCGCGCTCAAGCTGGGCCTTGTACCGCTTCCTGGCCCCGTCACATCAAAGCGCCTGACTACGACACTGGCAGGCCTTAGCTTGCCCAATCCCGTCGGCCTCGCCGCAGGCTTTGACAAAAACGCCGAAGTGCTCGGCCCCCTGTCCCGCGCGGGGTTCGGCTTTGTCGAGGTCGGAGCTGTCACGCCGCGCGCTCAGAACGGCAATCCCAAGCCACGGCTCTTTCGCCTGACAGAAGATCAAGCCGCGATCAACCGCTTCGGCTTTAACAACAAAGGCATGGAAGCCGCCAACGCACGGCTGGCCACCCGCCCGAGCGATGCCGTGATCGGCCTCAACCTCGGTGCCAACAAGGACAGCGAAAACCGCGCGGAAGACTTTGCGCGCGTGCTCAGCTATTGCGGCGCACATCTTGATTTTGCCACCGTCAATGTCTCCTCCCCCAACACCGAAAAGCTGCGCGATCTTCAGGGCGCTGAAGCTCTCTCCGCCCTGCTCGCCGGTGTCATGGAAGCCAACAGCTGGCTGAAAAAACCGCTGCCTGTGTTTCTCAAGATCGCCCCCGATCTGACAGACACAGAAATCAGCGAAATCGCCGATGTCGCCCTCGCTCAAGGCCTTTCTGGCATCATCGCCACAAATACGACCCTCAGCCGCGAGGGCCTTCAAAGCCCCGCCAAATCCGAGGCCGGCGGCCTCTCCGGCGCGCCGCTGTTCGAGCGCTCCACCCGTGTTCTGGCCAAGTTGAGCCATGCGACCGAAGGCAAGCTCCCTCTCGTCGGTGTCGGCGGAATAAGCACAGCCGAACAGGCTTACGACAAAATTCGCGCAGGCGCATCTGCCGTGCAACTTTACACAGCCCTCGTTTATCATGGGCTTAACCTCGCCTCCGAAATCGCTCAGGGGCTTGATACACTCTTGGAAAAAGACGGTTTCGCAAATGTCGCTGACGCGGTCGGAACAGGACGTGACGCATGGCTCTAACAATCTGGCACAACCCGCGCTGCTCGAAATCGCGCCAGACATTGGCGCTGATCGAGGCGCACGCGCCCACAATCCGCCTCTACCTGACAGACGCGCCAAGCGAAGCCGAATTGCGCGCCGCCGCCAAGGTGCTCGGCGTAAAACCGGTCGACATGATGCGCACAGGTGAGGCCGAATTCAAAGATCAGGGCCTCAACAAAGCAAGCCCCGATGATGCGCTCTTTGCCGCCATGGCCCAAACACCCAAGCTCATAGAGCGACCCATCGTGTTCGCGGGTGACAAAGCCGCCATAGGCCGCCCGCCCGAGGCTGTTCTCAGCCTGCTCTAGCTGCCCGCTCAAGCGCAGGGTAGCGCAAGGCCAGGCTTCCCGCGCGGGCGATAAACGAGATATGCAGCGCCAGCCAAAGCCCGTGGTTTTGCATAAGCGGCATCAACATCCACGCGGCCACAACATAGATCACAAAGGCCACAAACATCATATTGCGCATATCCGCCGTGCGGGTCGCGCCAATGAATATGCCGTCAAATTGCGTCAGCCCGACAATGATCACGGGCGCGGCAATCATCCATGGCAAGTAGCTGCGCGCCTCTGCCTGCACCTCTGGCGCTTTGGTCATCACATCAATCATCATGGGGCCGAAAGCCCAGAAGGCCAGCGCCATAAACACGCCCAGCCCCAGCGCCCACATGCTCGTCAGAACAGCCGCTCTCCGCACGCGGGCAACAGCCGCCGCACCATATGCCTGCCCCACCAGCGCCTCGGCGGCAAAGGCAAATCCGTCAAGCGCGTAGCCCGTGATGTGCAGGAATTGCAGCAACACCTGATTGGCCGCCAGCGTCACATCACCAAAGCGCCCCCCAAGCAGCAGGAACGACACGAAGATGCCCTGCAACAAGAGCGAGCGGATCATGATATCGGTGTTCACAACCGCCATGCGCTTGAGCTTGATGCGGTCAAACACTCGTGCCCAATCCCGCCATGCAGAATGGCGAAACGCTTCCCGACACATCCACAACCCGAAGACCAGCCCCGACCATTCGGCAATAAACGTCGCCCAAGCGACACCTGCAACACCCCATCCAAACGAAAGCACGAAAAGCAGATCAAGCCCCACATTCACCCCGTTCATGATCAGTTGAATCCACAAAACCTCCCGCGTGCGTTCCTGCGCAATCAACCAGCCGGTGATGCCATACATCGCAATCGCCGCAGGGGCCGACCATATACGAATCCGCATATAGGTTTCCGCTAGCCCCTCAACTTCACCGCTCGCAGGCGAAAGGCGAAACGCCCCCCAGATCAACAGCGGTTGGATCAGGATAAAAAACACCCCCCCCGCCAAGCCGATCATGAGCGCGCGGGTGAGTAACGCCGCCACTTCGCCCGCCTCGCCACGGCCCGCCGCCTGGCTGGTAAGCCCTGTGGTGCCCATCCGCAAAAAGCCGAACACCCAGTAAATGGCCGAGAGGATTACAGCCCCGACGCCCACCGCCGCAATCGGCGCAGCATCGGGGATCTGGCCCACGACAGCCGTATCCACCGCGCCCAGAACAGGGATGGTCACATTGGCCAGCAAAATCGGAATGGCAATTTTCAGCACACGCCTGTTGGTGATCGGCGTTGCGTCCACTGGCGCGTCAGTCATCGCGCATCGGCATCAGAAAATGCCCCGTGCCTTGTGCAAAAATACGGCCACGGTTATCTTGCCACGCTTCCACATGCACACTCGCATAGCGTCGCCCCGAGCGGTTCACCTTAGCGCGCGCATAGGCGTCGCGCGGCAGGCCTGTGCGCAGATAATCGACGGTAAAATCAATTGTCTTGGGCAAACGCGGCAAATGGCCTTTGACAACCTCGTCCGCGTCCATCTCTCCGCGCTCGATCTCGTCCCACAAATGCACCCAGCTCAGCCCGATGACAGCCGCAACTTCCATAAACCCCGAAATCGCCCCACCATGTAGCGCCGGCAAAAACGGGTTGCCGATAAGCTTGTCATCATAGGGCAGCATCGCGGTGAGCTCGTCCCCCCTGCGGTCAAATTCAATGCCCATAAAGTTGATATAGGGCACACCGTGCACAAGCGCATTCAAGGCCGCATCACGGCGTTGTTTGATAACCTGCACAGGTTCAGGACGTTTGCGGCTCATGTTCAGCGCTCCACCGTAAAAGCACCCGTGGCCGTGGCCACAGGATTGTCTTTGTCATCATCGGTCGCAACAGCCCGCACAAAGGCAACCGAGCGGGTGATATGATAGCAATGCGCCTCGGTGGCAATCGTCTGGCCGGGCGTGGCGGCACGCATATAGTCAATGCGCAAATCAATCGTTGCCGTGCCCGCGGGCGAGCTTGGATGGCTCATCGCCGCCGCCCCGCAGCACGTGTCCATCAGCGCCGAAACCGCGCCACCATGCACAACCCCTGTTTCAGGGTCGCCCACGAGCTGCTCGGCATAAGGCATCTCGATGCGGGCAAAGCCATCGCCGATATCGGTAAGCTCCATTCCCAGCGCGCGGCTGTGCGGGATGGCCTGAATAAACTGTTTGGCAATCTTGGATTTGTCCATCGGGTGCTCTGCTTCCTTTTGCGCGATACTTCCAGAGGCGCGCAGCCTTCGCAAGCTGTAACCACGCATCAGCCTATCTTGTGTCTTGCGGGCTACCACCATAAGTTTAGCGAGAGGAGAAAAACGATGAGCGAAACACGGGTAACTTTCAAAGAGATGTGCGCCAAATTTGACGTAACGCCGCGCACACTGCGTTACTACGAATATATCGAGCTTCTCCAGCCCGAGCGTGAAGGCCGCGCACGGTTTTACTCCCCCCGCGAGGTGGCGCGAATGACCCTGATCATGCGCGGCCGCCGTTGGGGTTTCCCCCTTGAAGATATCCGCCAGTTCCTGATGATTTACGAAGAACACGGCACGAAAGCACAGCTTCAACACTGGATAGATATGGCCGATAGCCAACTCGCCGTGCTCGAAAAACAGCGCGCCGAGACCGAAACAGCCATCAGCGAGCTCACCCACAGCCGCAGCGAAACACTTGAGACGCTGAAAACCAAAAAGTGACGCAACGTATTCCTTACGTTAACGTCAACTCCCTCTTGAACGACTCGGTCAAGCCCCGCATCTAGACTGTAATGCGATGACTTAACCTGATCTTTCAGAGAGGCACACATGCCCGATACTGACCGACTTATGACAATCCGCGAGATGTGCGACACTTACGAGGTGACGCCCCGCACCCTGCGCTTCTATGAGGCCAAAGAGCTTCTTTCGCCCAATCGTGAAGGCCAGAAGCGCCTGTTCACGCGCCGAGACCGCGCTCGCCTCAAGCTGATCTTGCGCGGCAAACGCTTCGGCTTTTCACTCGAAGAAATCCGCCAGCTGCTTGAGCTTTACCACGTTGGCGACCAGCAACAGACCCAGCTCGCACGCACGCTTGCCATAGCCAAAGAGCGCCTCGCCGACATGGAGCGCCAGCGCAACGAGTTCAACGAAGCCATCAATGATCTGGGTGAGCAAATCGACTGGGTCACCCAAACCCTCGCCAGCACGGCCGTGTCCAAAGACGCCGCCGAATAAGCCGATAACAAGACCACTAGGGAGAGAGACCACATGCCAACCTACACCGCCCCCGTCAAAGACCTTCAGTTCGTCCTGCACGAAGTTCTCAAAGCCAGCGCCTCCGATATTCCGGGCTACAGCGAGCTTGAGCCCGATTTCACATCTGCCGTGCTGGAAGAAGCAGGCAAAATCTGCTCCGATGTTCTTGCCCCCCTCAATGTGGTTGGCGATAACGAGGGCTGCTCGCTTGAAAATGGGGTGGTCCGCGTGCCGACAGGCTTCAAGGAAGCCTTTGATCAGGTCCGCGAAGGTGGCTGGACAGGTCTGGATATGCCCGAACAATACGGCGGCCAAGGTATGCCCTATGTGCTCGGCACGGCTGTCGGTGAAATGTTCTCGGCCGCCAATCAGGCCTTCACCATGTATCAAGGCCTCACGCACGGCGCGGCCTCGGCCATCCTTGCCCACGGAACAGACGCCCAAAAAGACACTTATCTGCCCAAGATGGTCTCTTGCGAGTGGACCGGCACGATGAACCTGACAGAGCCACACTGCGGAACCGATTTGGGCCTCATGCGCACCAAAGCGGAGCCACAGGACGATGGCAGCTTCAAAATCTCCGGCCAGAAAATCTTTATCTCCTCAGGTGAACACGAGATGGCCGACAACATCATCCACCTGGTCCTCGCCAAAATCCCGGGCGGCCCCGATGGCATCAAAGGTGTGTCGCTCTTCATCGTGCCCAAATTCATAGTCAAGGACGACGGCTCTCTGGGCAATCGTAACGGCGTGGTTTGCGGCAAGCTCGAAGAAAAGATGGGGATTCACGGCAACTCGACCTGCGTGATGGATTATGACGGTGCCACAGGCTACCTGCTCGGAACCGAGCACAAAGGCATGCGCGCCATGTTCACCATGATGAACGAAGCCCGCATCGGCGTTGGCATGCAAGGCCTCGCCCAAGCCGAAGCCGCTTATCAAAACGCTGTTTTCTACGCCAAAGACCGCCTTCAAGGCCGCGATGTCACAGGCGTGAAAAACCCCGATGGCCCCGCCGATCCGCTCATCGTGCACCCCGATGTGCGCCGCATGTTGATGGATCAGAAAAGCTTCGTCGAAGCGGGCCGCGCCTTTATTCTCTGGGGTTCGTCGCTCATTGATGCCGCCCACCGCGCCGATGACAAAGACGCCGACGGCCTCATCTCGCTGATGACCCCGGTGGTCAAAGGCTTCCTCACCGATATGGGCTACGCCATGACAGTCGAGGCGCAGCAGGTTTACGGCGGTCACGGCTACATTGAGGAATGGGGCATGTCGCAGTTTACCCGCGATGCCCGCATCGCCATGATCTACGAGGGCGCCAATGGCGTTCAGGCCCTCGATCTGGTGGGTCGCAAGCTGGCGCAAGACGGTGGCAAACATGTCATGGCCTTCTTTGATATGGTCAAATCCTTCTGCGCCGAGCAAAAAGATGTCAAAGGCATGGAGCCCTTTGTCGAGCCGCTCAAGAAAGCATCGAAGGACCTTCAGGCAGCAGGCATGTTCTTCATGCAAAACGGCATGAAGAACCCCAACGCAGCACTGGCTGGCTCAACCGACTTCATGCACATGATGGGCCATGTCTGCCTTGGCCTCATGTGGGCCCGCATGGCGCGCGCCTCGCTTGATGCCCTCGCCGCAGGTGCCTCTGACGCAGCGTTTTACGAGACCAAACTGGCAACAGGCCGCTACTATATGGCACGCCGCCTGCCCGCCACAGCCTTGCACCTTGCAAGAATCGAAAGCGGAGCAGATCCTGTCATGGCACTGAGCGAGGACCAGTTTTAAGCACCGAGGAACCGATGAACAGCCTGCGAGAACTTGTCCTGATCCTGTCCTGCTTTACATGGCTTGGCGCAGCGATCTACATGGCCCTTGGCGTCGTCTCTCTTGAGGTCGCCAAAGGCACAGAGGCCGCCGAACACGCAGGCATGGGCAAAAGCCCCTACTTGTTCTTCGCAGGCCTCGCGCTGTTCATCCTCACTTCGCTACTCTGGAAAAACAAGAAAGACGCCTGATGCCCAAACGCTTCCGCCTCACCCGCCGCTTCCCTGCCGCCATGACAGAAGACGGTTACCGCAGGCTCAAGAAGTTCGCACAAGAGGCGGGGCTTGATGAGGGCGAGGCGCTTTCATTCCTGTTCGAGAACTTTGAAAGCGTGATGAACCACGAAAACCTGACAGCCCGCCTCAGGCTCTTCAATTCCGAGCTTGATGCGCGCAAACGCTAAATTCTTCTGGGGAGGAGACACGATATGGCTTCCGCATGGATGACCGAAGAACACCAAATGATCGCCGACATGACGCAGAAGTTCATCACCGAGGAATGGATGCCTCAGTATGACAAATGGCGCAAACAGGGAGAGATGGACCGCTCCACATGGCAGCAAGCCGGTGAACTTGGCCTGCTCTGTCCGTCGATCCCCGAAGAATACGGCGGCGCTGGCGGCGATTTCGGCCATGAAGCCGCCATTCTCATCGAGGCTTCCCGCGCCAATCTGGCAAGCTGGGGCAATGGCATTCACTCGGGCATCGTCGCGCATTACATCCTTGCCTATGGCTCTGAAGAGCAAAAAAAGCGCTGGCTGCCCAAAATGGTCTCGGGCGAAATGGTCGGCGCACTGGCCATGACCGAGCCGTCAGGCGGCTCCGATGTGCAAGGCCTCAAAACCCGCGCCATCAAAGACGGCAACGCCTACCGCCTCACAGGCTCCAAGACGTTCATAACCAACGGCCAACACGCCGATCTCATCATCGTCGCGGCCAAGACCGACCCCAAGGAAGGGTCCAAAGGCACCTCGCTGATTGTGGTCGAAACCGCGAAAGCGGAAGGCTTCAAACGCGGCCGTAATCTTGAAAAAGTCGGCTGCCACGCCGCCGACACCTCCGAGCTCTTCTTTGACAATGTCGAAATCCCGCCCGAAAACCTGCTCGGCGGCGAAGAGGGGCAAGGCTTCTACCAGATGATGAAACAGCTCCCCCAGGAGCGCCTCATCATCGGCTGCGGCGCGGTCGGTGCCATGCAGGGCGCGGTCGAACGCACCATTGAATACTGCAAAGAGCGTGAGGCCTTCGGCGGCCCGATCATGCAGTTCCAGAACACCCGCTTCAAGCTGGCCGAGTGCAAAACCAAACTCACAGTCGCCCGCGCCTTCCTCGATGACTGCATGGTCGAGCACCTGCGCGGCGAACTTACCGTCGAAAAAGCCGCCATGGCCAAATACTGGCTCACCGACACCCAAGGCGAAGTGCTTGACGAATGCGTCCAGCTCTTCGGCGGTTACGGCTTTATGATGGAATACCCCGTCGCCGAAATGTGGGCCGACGCCCGCGTGCAGCGCATATACGGCGGAACCAATGAAATCATGAAAGAGTTGATCTCCAGAACCCTCTAGGCTCTTTTTTATTGCCACAAATATCCTGCGGGGGTCCGGGGGTGCACCCCCCCCCGGCCGCCAGCCACAAAGGAACAAGACATGACACTCAAACTCCACTGCTTCGGCGAGTCAGGCAACGCCTACAAAGCCGCCCTTGCCCTCGAATTGTCAGGCCTGGAATGGGAGCCCGTTTACGTCGACTTTTTCGGCGGCGAAGCCCGATCGCCCGAGTATCGCGAAAAAAATGTCATGGGCGAAGCGCCCTTGCTTGTGGATGGTGATTTTCGCCTCACCCAGTCAGGCGCTATCCAGCAATACATTACGGATAAATCAGGCAAATTCGGCGGCGCGCCGGAGGACAAATACGAAGTCCTCCGCTGGGTGCTCTGGGACAATCACAAAATGTCCTCGCAAGCCGGCGTCACCCGTTTCCTGATGAATTTTCTCCCCGAAGAAAAACGCCCCCAAGAGGTCATCGCCTTCCTCCAAGGCCGCCTCAAAGCCGCCTACGCAACCCTTGATACACATCTTGAGGGCCGCAACTATATCGTCGGCGACAGCCTCACAAACGCCGATATCTCCAACTGCGGCTATCTGTTTTACCCGGAACCTTTCGGGTTCACCCGCACCGACTGGCCCAACATCGACCGTTGGCTGAGCAACATCCAGGACACCAACGGCTGGAAAGCCCCCTATGACCTTATGCCCGGCAGCCCCGCTGACCGCGCCTAACCCTCTCATCCGAACGTAAGGAGACACACCATGACCGAAGCCTATATCTACGACGCTGTGCGCACACCGCGCGGCAAGGGCCGCAAAGACGGCGCCCTGCACGAAGTCACAGCCGCGCGGCTCTCCGCCGTGGCGCTCAATGCGCTCAAAGAGCGCAACAACCTCGAAGGCCACGCCGTCGAAGATGTGATCTGGGGCAATGTCACACAGGTCGCCGAGCAAGGCGCATGTCTTGCTCGCACAGCCGTTCTGGCCTCCGATCTCGATGAAAGCATCCCGGGCCTCTCCATCAACCGCTTCTGCGCCTCGGGCCTTGAGGCCGTCAACGTGGCCGCCAACCAGGTCCGCGGCGGCGCGGGCAACGGCTATATCGCAGGCGGCGTCGAGTGCATGTCGCGCGTGCCCATGGGCTCTGACGGCGGCGCCATCGCCGTTGATCCAAGCATCGCGATCGACAACTACTTCGTGCCACAAGGCATCTCCGCCGACATTATCGCAACCAAATACGGCTTCACCCGCGACATGGCCGATGCCATGGCCGTCGAAAGCCAGCGCCGCGCCAAAGCGGCTTGGGATGCGGGGCACTTCTCGCGCTCCATCGTGCCTGTGTATGATGTAAACGGTCTGCCTATCCTGACTCATGATGAATACATGCGCCCCGAAACCGATATGCAAAGCCTCGGCGCTCTGAACCCCTCGTTCAAGCAAATGGGCGAGGTCATGCCCGGCTTTGATAAAATCGCGATCCTCAAATATCCGGAGCTTGAACGCGTGAACCACATTCACCATGCAGGCAACTCGTCAGGCATCGTTGATGGCGCATCAGCCGTGCTCATCGGCAACAAGGAACTGGGCGAGCAGCTCGGCCTCAAGCCCCGCGCGCGCATCCGCGCCACCGCCAAAATCGGCACAGACCCGACAATCATGCTCACAGGCCCCGTGCCCGTGACCGAAAAAATCATGCGCGACAGCGGTATGCAGGTGAGCGACATCGACCTCTTTGAAGTCAACGAAGCCTTCGCCTCGGTCGTCATGCGCTTTGAGCAGGCCTTCAACGTCGATCACGACAAGGTCAACGTCAACGGTGGCTCGATCGCGATGGGCCACCCGCTCGGCGCAACCGGCGCAATGATCATCGGCGCATTGCTCGACGAGCTTGAACGCAGCGACAAAGAGCTTGGCCTTGCCACGCTCTGCATCGGCTCGGGTATGGGCGCCGCCACAATCATCGAACGCGTGTAAGCGACTACGACAGGATAAAAAACATGACCGATTTCACACTGAATAAAGACGCCGAAGGCATCGCCACAATCACATGGGATACCGAAGGCAAGTCCATGAACGTGATGAGCATTCAGGGCTTCTCCGACCTCTCCGATATGGTTGATGATGCACTGGCCGACGACGCCGTCAAAGGCATTATCATCACCTCGGGCAAAGAGGGTTCTTTTGCCGGCGGGATGGACCTTAACGTCATCGCCAAAATGAAAGACGATGCAGGCGACGACCCCGCAAAAGGCCTCTTCGACGGCGTCATGAACATGCACGCCGTCCTGCGCAAGATCGAGCGCGCAGGCATGGACCCGAAAACAAACAAAGGCGGCAAACCCATCGCTTGCGTCATGCCGGGCACAGCACTTGGCATCGGCTTTGAAATTCCGCTGTCTTGCCACCGCACATTCGTCGCCAACAACCCGAAGGCAAAGATCGGCCTGCCCGAAATCATGGTTGGCATCTTCCCGGGCGCTGGCGGCACAACCCGCCTTGTGCGCAAGCTCGGCGCAATGGCAGCCGCGCCGTTCCTGCTGCAAGGCAAGCTCTCTGATCCCGCAAAAGCCAAGCAAGCCGGCCTCATCGACGAGGTCTCCGATGACCCCATGGCAGACGCCCGCGCATGGGTGCTTTCAGAGCCGAACATCGTCAAACCATGGGATGAAAAGGGCTACAAAATGCCCGGCGGCGCACCCTATCACCCCGCAGGCTTCATGACTTTCCTTGGCGCCTCTGTCATGGTGCACTCGGAAACCCAAGGCGCATTCCCTGCCGCCAAAGCGCTGCTCTCCGCTGTTTACGAAGGCGCGCTCGTGCCGTTTGATACAGCACTCAAAATCGAGACACGCTGGTTTGTTCACACCCTGCTCAACCCAAGTTCAAGCGCCATGATCCGCTCGCTTTTCATCAACAAGGAAGCGCTCGAAAAAGGCGCTGTCCGCCCCGCCGATGTGCCTGATCAGAAGGTCAGGAAAATAGGTGTCCTCGGTGCGGGTATGATGGGTGCAGGTATCGCTCTTGTCTCCGCGCAAGCGGGTATGGAAGTTGTGTTGATCGACCGTGACCAAGCCGCAGCCGACAAGGGCAAAGCCTACACCGCCACCTACATGGACAAAGGCATCGCCCGCAAAAAGGCGACCCCTGAAAAGAAAGAAGAGATGCTCGCACGCATCACGGCCACGCCTGATCTCGATGCGCTTAAAGGCTGCGACCTTATCATCGAGGCGGTGTTCGAAGACCCCGCCGTAAAAGCCGAGATGACCAAGAAGGTCGAAGCCGTCATCCCCGAGGATTGCATCTTCGCCTCCAACACCTCGACCTTGCCGATCACCGATCTGGCCAAAGCAAGCGCGCGCCCCGAGCAGTTCATCGGCATTCACTTCTTCTCGCCCGTCGAGAAAATGTTGCTGGTTGAAATCATCAAGGGCGAAAAGACAGGCGACCGTGCCGTCGCCAAAGCGCTCGACTATGTGCGCCAGATCCGCAAAACACCCATCGTCGTCAACGATGCGCGCTTCTTCTACTGCAACCGCTGCATCATTCCCTACATCAATGAAGGCCTGCGCATGATCACCGAAGGGGTCTCCCCCTCGCTCATCGACAACGCTGCGCGCCAGCTTGGCTTCCCGGTCGGACCATTGCAGCTCAACGATGAAACCTCGATTGATCTGGGCGCCAAGATCGCCCGCGCCACCAAAGCGGCCATGGGCGATGACTACCCCGATAGCCCCGGCGATGATCTCATCTTCTGGATGGAAGCCGAAGGCCGCTTGGGCCGTAAAGCCAACGCAGGCTTCTATGAGTATGACGACAAGGGCAAGCGCACAGGCTTCTGGCCGGGCTTGGGCGAGAAATACCCCCTCGCCGAAGACCAGCCCGACCTCATCGAAGTGCAAGAGCGCCTGATGTTCTCACAAGTGCTCGAAGCCGTCCGCGCGCTCGAAGAAGGCGTTGTCATGGATATCCGCGAAGCTGATGTCGGCGCAATCCTGGCCTGGGGCTTTGCGCCATGGTCGGGCGGCCCGCTCTCATGGCTCGACATGATCGGCACACCCTATGCCGCCGAGCGCACAGCCGCGCTCGCCGCCAAATATGGCACGCGTTTTGAAACGCCCGCGCTGCTTAAGGAAATGGGCGACAAAGGCCAAAGCTTCTACACACGCTTTGCGCCCGAGGCCGAAAAAGCCGCCTGAGGCAAGTAACCCTAAAAAACGAAAGGGTGCGCTTTGCGGCGCACCCTTTCTTCTGTTTCCGGCGGTCTTCCCACGCATGACTCTTGCAAGTCGGGGATTGGTACACGAGGCAACCGACCAGAAACAGATATCTGCCGAATGCCGCGAACCTCATGGGAAAGCGCCCTCCAAGCGCTTGTTGTCATCAGGCCCGACGCGCTCTCTCTTCGCTCAGACCTGCTTCCCCAAGTGTTCGACTGCTGGCAGACAGCCTTGTTCAGCAAGTCAAATTTGGGCTTAAAAATAGCCCGCTATGAGGCCGAATTAAGGCAAGTTTTAGGCACTGTTTCCACAGGCCAAACAATCCTGCTTTTTTCGGATCATTGCTGCAGAACGCAAAACGCCCCCGAAATTACGGAGGCGCTTGGGGGCCATATCAAAGCACACTCAAGCGTAGGCGTATCCATCCTGCACAAGCTGCGCCGCAAAAAGCTCGGGCAGAATACTGTAAGGCCCCTGCCCCTGCGCTTTGCCGCTGGCATAATCCAGAAGATCGCCCCCCGCCGGGCAAAACAGCAGCGCACCCTGTTCGGCAAAAACAACCTGCGCACTATCAAAGTGAAGCGTAACAACGGTCATATCATCCTGCGGAAACACCCGCTCGATCCCGTGTGCCCCGTCCAGTGTTCCGGCAAGGATAAGCGCAAACGGGTCACCCAGCGTTTTCTCTGCCGCATCGCTTTCCAGCATCACGCCCTGACGCGGCAAAAGGGTCATCGCAGCCTCATTCTCCAACACGCCCGCAGGAACCAGCAGCGGCCAGAAGGCTGTAGGGCAAGACCCCGCCCCGCTCCAGAGCGGCGTGCGGCTGATCCGTTTCACAGGCTGTAGCCCCGCATCAAATGTCAGAACCATGTCGCCCTCTTGCAGCGAGTTCACATCGCGCCAGCCAAGCGCCGTCGCCACTTTCGTTCCCGAGACGAGGCCCGACATAACACCCGTTTTGGTGCCGTTGCCGCCTTCTGCGCCGTCTGGTGCACGATAAGTTTTCTGACGCTTTGCGCCCTTCCATCCAAACATTTCTTCGTCCCCAGGCTTTTCTCTATCCGCTGGCAGGCGGCCTATCGTTGGCAGTGAACCTATAAAAAGTGATTCCCTTGCAAGTTGTGGGGCAGGTTTGCGGCCACTTCTGGGCATTGTCGCCACACCGGCAACAGACCGCACCCACAGCCGGGACTATTCACAATTCAGGCAGAATAGTTAGGCAACTCAGTCGAAACTGTAGTTAAACTTTTCGATATCTTCCGCGCAGGTTTCGGCCACAGCCTTTGTATCTTGCGCGTTGTAATAACTGCGATAGTCGCGCCGGCGCGCGCTCTCGTTCACCCATGGCATATCAAGCTCAAAGCCCAAATGTTCAGCAAGTGGCGCCGCATCTTGGGCAAAATGCTCCAGCCTGATGTAAAGCGCCTCATGCGCGCTCCCGTCACTTGCCCGCATATAGCTTGCGTAAGGGTGCAACTTCACCGGCCCCCACACCGCAGGCGCGCGCAGAAACTCGCTAAAGCCAAGCGTCTTCGCCGTAGCCACCGCCGGATGATCAAAGCTCTGCTCCTTGAGCCAGTGATAATAACTCACCATCCTGTCCCAAGGGTTGCGCACCAGCGTAAAACGCAGCATTCCCTGCATTTCCTCACGGCTCACCAGCCCCTCAATGTCGGCAAGCGTTGAATGTTTCCAAAGCCGCCCGCGTGCCTCGGCCTTTTTCAACTTCCTGCGCTGCTTAAGTGCTTTCGGCGTATCGCCCAGTATCAGATCGTCGCCCATCATCCGCGCTTCCAGCGCAAGAGCAAGCGAGGTTCCTCCCGTCTTGGGAATATGCACAAAAATATAGGAGCGCCCGCGCGAAATGATCATGCCTTCAAGCTAGCCCCGCCCCGAGCGCAAAGCAATCACCGCGCCTGCCGCAATAATCAGCCCCACACCGGCCATCTGCACCGCGCTCAGGCTCTGTCCGAACCAGACAAAGGCAAAAGCTGGCCCGAACACCATGATCGAATACTCAAACACCGCCACATGCGAGGCCTCGCCCAGCTGATACGCGCGCGTCAAGGCAAACACCCCCACAATCGAGCCAAGCACATGCCCCACCAGAAGCAGGCTCACACCCTCCATCGGCCAGCCCCAACCACGGGTCACAAAAGCCAGCGGCCCGCTCACTTCCTCAATCCCGAATAAAGCAATCGCACCAAGCCCGAGGATGCCCAAAATACCCTGCATCCCCATGGTTCCCGCCAGAAGCGTGCAGGTGCTCTCTCCCCCACACATCCTCCGCGTGATCACCGCGTTCAGCGCATAAAGCACCCCGCCAATCACAGGCACAATCACCAAGGGGCTGAAGTTTCCGGGGCTCACCTGAAGCACAATCAACGTGCCGACAAATCCTGCAATCACCGCGCCAATCCGGTACGCCCCGATTTTCTCGCGCAGAAACAGCGCCGTGATGGTCACAACAATGATAGGCGAGGTAAACAGCCCCGCAAGAGACTGCGCAATCGGCAAAAAAGCCAGCGAGGCAAAGTAAAAAAGCATCGCCGAGGCAAAGAGAAAACTGCGCAACAGGACTGGCCCCCAGTTCACTGGCAAAAACCGCTGCCTCAACAGCCTTGCGGCAAGGTAAATCACAGGCAGCGCAATGCACAGGCGGATGAAATACATCTGCCAAACGCTGATCACCTCGGCCACCACAACAATGAAGTTGTCAATCACCCCGAGGATCAGCATCGCCGCCAGCATCCACAATGCCGCAGCCATTGGTCTTGTCTCGGTCACGTCATTTTCACCTTTAACTGGTCGCACATGGGCTTTTCAAAACTGCCCACATGGCGCTAGTCTTTCCCGACTGCGACATAAGTTCGCAAATGAGGGAGGAAGACAATGGGCCAGATGCGTGATGAAACAGGTTTGGACAAAGCCGCCGCCAATTATGTGCCGCTCACACCGCTTTCGCACCTGAAGCGCGCGTCCTATATCTTCCCCGACCGCCTCGCCGTCGCCTACGGCACGCAGCACCGTAAAACCTATGCCCAGTATCACGCCCGCGTCAGCCGGCTCGCCTCGGCACTGGCTCAGGCAGGCATCCGGCCGGGTGATGTGGTGGCCACCCTCCTGCCCAACATCCCGGCCCACGCCGAGGCGCATTTCGCCGTGCCCGCCGCCGGGGCCGTGCTCAACGCTGTGAACACACGTCTTGATGTCGAAACCATTCGCTACATCTTTGAACATGGCGAGGCGAAGATGGTGCTGGTGGATACCGAGTTTTTGCCGTCTGTCGAAGCCGCCATCGCCGCGATGGAAGGTCAAGGCCCGCAGATCATCGAAGTCGCCGACCCTTCGGCAAATCATCCCGCCACAGGGCGGTACCCCGAGTATGAAAACTTTCTTGCAAGCGGCAACCCCGCCTTCAACTGGATCATGCCAGAGGACGAGTGGGAAAGCCTCGCGCTCAACTATACCTCAGGCACAACAGGCCGCCCCAAAGGCGTGGTTTATCATCATCGCGGCGCTTATCTCATGACAATGGGAACTGTGGTCAGCTGGCAACTCACCCTGCGCCCGATCTACCTTACAATCGTGCCGCTGTTTCACTGCAACGGCTGGAACCACACATGGATGATGCCATTGCTTGGCGGCACAATTATCTGCTGCCGCAACATCACCGCCAAGGCAATCTACGATGCCATCGCCGATGAAGGCGTCACCCACTTCGGCGGCGCGCCCATCGTGCTCAACTCGCTGGTCAACTGCGAGGATGAAGACAGGCGCGGCTTTGACCACACCGTTCAGGTCTTTACCGCAGGCGCGCCGCCGCCCGCCGCCACACTGGCGGCAATCGAGCCGCTGGGCTTCAACGTCACGCAGGTCTACGGGCTCACAGAAACTTACGGCCACATCACAGAATGCCTCTGGCGCGCCCGCTGGGATGACCACCCCGAGGAAGAACGCTATGCCATCAAGGCCCGCACGGGTGTGCTGATGCCGATGATGGACGAAGCCGTGGTGCTTGATCCCGAAACAATGGCCCCCGTTCCGCATGATGGCAAAACCCAGGGCGAAATCATGATCCGGGGTCATACGGTCATGAAAGGATACTACAAAAACCCCGAGGCCACCGCCGAAGCCTTCAAAGGCGGTTACTTTCATTCAGGCGATATCGCGATCCAACACCCGGATACCTACCTGCAAATCATGGACCGCTCCAAAGATATCATCATCTCGGGAGGAGAAAATGTCAGCTCCGTCGAAGTCGAAGGCGTGCTCGCCGCCCACCCCGCTGTCTTGCTCTGCGCCGTGGTGGCGATGCCCGATGACAAATGGGGCGAAGTTCCCTGCGCCTTTGTCGAGCTGAAACCAAAGGCCAGCGCCACCGAAGAAGAGCTCATCACCTTCGCCCGCTCAAAACTCGCTGGCTTCAAAACCCCCAAGAAAGTCGTCTTTCAAGAGCTTCCCAAAACGTCCACAGGCAAAATCCAGAAATTCGAACTCCGCAAAACCGCAGCCACCCTCTAGGTCCCGATCACCCGGCGTCTTTCTTATTGCCCTAAATATCCTGGGGGTCCGGGGGCGAAGCCCCCGGCGGAGCGACGCGCGAAGCGCGGCGCAATCCCTCTTTCCACGGGGCGCGCCCCCATGCTACCCTTTCCCAAAGAGGCAGGAGCAGCCCCACAGTATGACGGCCCTAAAAGAATACGACCGCATCGAGGCCACAGGTCTCTGGCGCGCAACCCCGCAGGCCCAGCGCCGCGAGGTTATCGTCTCGATAGGCAATGCCACCCTCACAATCACCGATCACAACGATTCCGCTTTGGCGCATTGGTCCCTGCCCGCCATAGTGCGCGCCAATGCAGGCTCCCGCCCGGCGATTTTTCACCCCGATGGCGACACAGGCGAAACACTCGAACTTGGCGAAGACGAAGGCCAGATGATCGACGCCATCGAAAAGCTGCGCGCCCGCATCGAACGCGCCCGCCCGCACCCGGGCCGCCTCAGGCTCTGGGTCAGCCTCGGCGTGGTCGCCGCTGTCGTGGCGCTCGGCGTCTTCTGGCTGCCTTCCGCCGCACGCGATCATGCCCTGCGCGTTGTTCCCGATGTAAAGCGTGCCGAAATCGGCTCCGCCCTTCTGGCCCGCATCAGCCGCGTCACGGGCCTGCCCTGCACCGCCCCCGAAGGCGCACGCACCCTGCGCAAACTCGGCGCGCGCCTGCCTTCGCCCGACGGGGCCGCGCGTCTTGTCGTTCTGCCCGGCGGTGTGCTCGAGGCCGCGCATCTGCCGGGGGGTGTCATCCTGCTGGGCCGCGCGCTTATTGAGGACTACGAGGAGCCCGATGTCGTCGCAGGCTATATCATCGCCGAGCACCTCGCCGCCGAACTCAGCGATCCCCTGCGCGATTTCCTTGATCACGCAGGCCTCGTCGCCACACTCCAGCTTCTCACCACAGGCGCCGTCAGCGATGCCGCACAAGATGCCTACGCCGAGCACCTGCTCACCCGCCCGCGCGCCAACGTGCCCGATGCCACGCTGCTGGCAGGCTTCAAGGCATGGTCTGTCCGCGCCCGCCCCTACGCCTACGCCCGCGATATCACAGGCGAGGAAACCCTCACGCTCATCGAGGCCGATCCGTTTGTCACGGACACCCCCGAACCGCTCTTGTCAGACAATGACTGGCTCCGCCTGCAAGGCATCTGCGGCAGCTGATTTCCCGCGCATGCCACATCTTGTCGCGCACTGCCCTTGCCAAGCCCAAATACATTGGCGAAGGTATGGCCAAAGGGCAGCGCTGAGTCTTGCCCCGTAGAACACCCAGACACATTGACCCAAGGGAGACGGGTATGAAATTTGAAACCCCACAGACCATTGAAGCCGCCACAGCGCTTCTCGCCGCCGATGCGGGCGCGCGTGTGCTGGCAGGCGGAACCGACCTTCTCGTGCGCTTGCGTGCAGGGCAGATCGAGCCCTCCGCCGTTATTGATATCAAACGCATCAAAGGCATGAGTGACATAACGCAGGAAGATGGCGGCTGGCGCATCGGCGCGGCTGTGCCCTGCTCTGTCATGGGCGAGCATGACGGCCTTAAGGCCGCCTACCCCGGCGTCGTCGAAGGCGCCGAGCTGATCGGCTCCACTCAGGTTCAGGGCCGCTGCACCATGGTCGGGAACCTCTGCAATGCCGGCCCCGCAGGCGATAGCGTCCCCGCTATGGTCGCCGCTGGCGCAAGCGTGCGCATCGCTGGCCCCGAAGGCACGCGCGATGTCCCCGTCATCGACATTCCTCTCAGCCCCGGAAAAACCTCGCTCGCCAAAGGCGAGTTCGTCACCTCGGTTTTCCTGCCCGCCCGGCCTGCGCGCAGCAGTGACGCCTACCTGCGCTTCATCCCCCGAACCGAGATGGATATCGCCGTGGTCGGCTGCGCGGTAAACCTCAGCCTCAACGAAGATGGAACCGTCAAGGAAGCCCACGTTTCCCTCGGTGCCGTCGCGCCCAAAGTGCTCGATGTGCCAGAAGCCGCCGCCGCGCTGATCGGAAGCAAATGCGAAGACGCAGCCCTTGAAGCGCTTGCGACTGCCGCAACAGCCGCCGCCACCCCGATTGATGACAAGCGCGGCACAGTGGCCTTCCGCAAGGATGTGTCGGGCGTCCTCGCCCGCCGCGCCGCCAAGCTTGCCTACACCCGCGCAATGGGAGAAAAATCATGAGCCGTATCCACGTCAACACAACCATCAATGGCGATGCCACAGACTATCTCTGCGAAGCCGAGGACACGCTCCTTGATGTGCTCCGCGACCAGCTTGATATGACAGGCTCCAAAGAAGGCTGCGCCTCGGGCGATTGCGGCGCATGCACCGTGCGGCTCGATGGCCGCCTCGTCTGCTCCTGCCTTGTGCTCGGCGCCGAAGCCGAGGGCCGCACAGTCGAAACCATCGAAGGCATGGCCGATGGTGAAACGCTTCACCCCCTGCAAAAAAACTTCATCGACAAGGCCGCGCTCCAGTGCGGTATCTGCACACCCGGTATCCTCGTGGCCGCGAAAGACCTGCTCGAGCGCAACCCCGACCCGACCGAGGAAGAAGTCCGCTACTGGCTCGCAGGCAATCTCTGCCGCTGCACGGGCTATGATAAAATCATCCGCACGGTTCTTGAAACCGCTGCCGAAATGCGAGGAGCAGCCTGATGGCCAAAGACGAGTTCACCCCCCGCACCTTCAAAGTTGTCGGCACACGCCCGCCCCGTCCCGACGGGCTGGATAAAGTCACAGGCCGCGCACGCTACGGCGCGGATATGTCTGCCCCCGGAATGCTGATCGGCCTCTGCCTCCGCAGCCCCCATGCCCACGCGCGGATCAAGTCTATCGACACCTCGGCCGCCGAGGCCATGAAAGGCGTGAAAGCGGTCGTCACCCGTGCCGACTTCACAACAACCCCCGAAGATCAGGGCACACGCGATATCCTTGATAATGTCATGGCAGGCGAAAAGGCACTCTATGATGGCCACACCGTCGCGGCCGTCGCCGCCACCTCGCGCTCCGTGGCCCGTGCCGCGCTCAAGGCAATCAAGGTTGAGTATGAAGTGCTGCCTCATGTCGTTGACGTTGACGAGGCCATGAAGCCCGATGCCCCCGTGCTCCACGAAGGCCGCCAGCAAGAGAGCGTGCCAAAGGGCTACAGCCAGAACGTGCTTGCGCGCTCACAATACGGCCACGGCGACATTGAAGCAGGCTTCAAAAAAGCCGACATCATCGTCGAACGCAGCTTTACAACAGCCGCAACGCATCAGGGCTATATCGAGCCGCACGCCTGCCTCGCGACAATGGGCAACGATGGCCAGGGCGATCTCTGGTGCTGCACCCAAGGGCACTACATGGTCCGCAACACCTGCTCCGCCATTCTGGGCATGGACGCAGGCCGCCTCAAGGTGACGGCGTCTGAGATCGGCGGTGGCTTTGGCGGCAAAACAACCGTGTTCCTCGAACCTGTCGCGCTTATGCTCTCTAAAAAGGCGGGCAAACCCGTAAAGATGACCATGTCGCGTGATGAAGTTCTGCGCGCTTCGGGGCCGACGGCCTCCACCTCGATTGATATCAAAATCGGCATGACCAAAGAGGGAAAGATCACTGCCGCCCAAGGTGAGTTCCGCTATCAGTCAGGCGCGTTCTACGCAATGAACGGCGCGCTCGGCGCCATGTGCGGCTTTGCACCCTATGATCTGGAAAACCTCCAGTCCGTCGGCTGGGAAGTTGTGACAAACCGCCCCAAAGCCGCCGCCTACCGCGCCCCCGGCGCGCCCATGGCCGCCTTCGCGGTTGAAAGTGTGATGGACGAGTTGGCGAAAGAACTCGACATGGACCCGATCGAGCTGCGCCTCAAGAACGCCGCCGAGGAAGGCACCAAATCAGCCTATGGTCCGACCTATCCCGCCATCGGCCTCAAAGCCACGCTTGAGGCGGCCAAGGCACATCCGCATTGGTCCGCACCCTTGGGCAAAAATCAGGGTCGCGGCCTCGCCTGCGGCTTCTGGTTCAACTTCGGTGGCGACACTTGTGTCTCCCTGATGATCAATCCCGACGGAACGGTGAGCTTGTCAGAAGGCAACCCCGATATCGGCGGCTCCCGTGCCGCGATGACAATGATGGCCGCCGAAGAGCTCGGCATCCCTTACGAGCATGTCCGCACCGTCATCGCCGATACGGCAACGCTCGGCCAGAACGAGGTCACAGACGGCTCCCGCGTCACTTTCGCGGTGGGCCTGGCCACAATCAAAGCCGCCCGCCACGCGATCGAAATCATGAAGACCCGCGCCGCCGCCACTTGGGGCATCGAGCCTGACGCTGTCGAATGGGTCGACGGAGCCGCACAACCGGCAGGGCCGAACGCGGGCAAATTCCCTCCAATGACCCTGAAGGAAATCGCCGCAATCGCCTCAAACACAGGCGGTCCCATCGCGGGCCACCACGAAGTCAACGCCGAAGGCGCAGGCGTCAGTTTCGGCACACATATCGCCGACACAGAGGTCGATCCCGAAACAGGCGCGGTGAAGGTTGTCCGCTACACCGTATTCCAGGACGCAGGCAAGGCCGTCCACCCCGACTATGTCGAAGGCCAGCTTCAGGGTGGCGCTGTGCAAGGCATCGGCTGGGCACTCAACGAGGAATACATCTACGGCAAAGACGGGACCCTGCAAAACGCAGGCTACCTCGATTACCGCATCCCCGTCGCATCAGATTTGCCGATGATCGAGCCTGTCATCCTCGAAATCCCCAACCCCGGTCACCCCTACGGCGTCCGTGGCGTTGGCGAAACAGGCATCGTCCCGCCGCTGGCCACACTGGCCAACGCCGTCAGCCGCGCCGCAGGCGTGCGTATGACAAGCCTGCCGATGTCCCCGCCCAAGCTCTTGGCGGCCATCAAGGCCAGCTAAGGTGGTCACGGTAACACTCTGGGGCTCCCTCGCCGATCTGGCGGGGGGCCAACGTAACATTGAAGTCGAGGCGAAAAACCTGCGCGAGCTTCTCACCGCGCTCGACAAAGACTACCCCGCCCTGCGTCCCCAGCTCGAGCGCGGCGTATCCGTCTCCATCGACGGTAAAATCTACAACGACAGCTGGTTTCAGCCGATCACGGAATCAAGCGAAGTCGTCCTCCTCAACCGCCTCGAAGGCGGCTGAAAAGCGCCCTGCTTCTTCTGTTCCAAAATACCTTGGGGGTCTGGGGGCAAAGCCCCCAGCCGGTCGGATTTTCGCGCAGCGGAAATTCGAAATCAGACTACCGCCGCTTCACATGCTGCAACAATGCTTCCGAAGCATAGCCATCCGCCGTCAAACCATTGCGGCTCTGATACGCCTTGATCTGCGCCTTGGTGTTTGGCCCGATCTTGCCGTCGACTTTCTCAAGCGCATACCCCTTACGCTTCAAAAGCCGTTGCAAATCCTTGGTCTCTTCTTCGCTCAAAGGCCGCTCGCCGGGGCCGAAATTGCCCTGCAAGGGAATCCCCCCTCTCAAACGGTCCGCCAGATGCCCCACACCGATCACATAGGCATCTGCCGCATTATACCGCTCGATCGCGCGGAAGTTCTTCTCGAAGATCATAAGCGCCAAACCGCGTCCGCCCTCGGGAAACAGGATCGACGCCGAGCCATAGTCGCGCACCGCGCGGCCCTGCACATCCGTCACCCCGAGTCTGGCCCAGTCAGACGGCATCTTGAGTGTTTTACGGCTCGCAAGCCCGCGGTTAAAGCCCTGAGGCAAGCGCACTTCCACACCCCACGGCATCCCCTTCTGCCACCCCGAGCGCGCAAGGTATGCAGCCGTCGAGGCCAAGGCATCACTCGGATCGTTGCTCCAGATGTCGCGCTTTCCATCGCCGGTGAAATCCACAGCAAACAGCTCGTAAGACGTGGGGATAAACTGCGTATGCCCCATCGCCCCTGCCCATGAGCCTTTCATCTTGGCAGGCGTGGTATCACCGCGCTGCAAAATCTTGAGTGCCGCAATCAACTGCTTGGAAAAAAAGTCGCGCCGCCGCCCGTCATAGGCCAGCGTCGCCATCGCCTCGATCACATTGTAATCGCCCTTGATGTCTCCATAAAAGCTCTCAAGCCCCCAGACAGCCGTGACAATCTCTTTTTCCACGCCATATTTGCGCTCGATCGCCTCAAGCGTGCGGCGGTGCTTGCGCAACATCCGCTTGCCATCGGCCACCCGCTTGTCCGAGGTGGCGTTGGAGAGATATTCCCAAATCGTCTTGCTAAACTCGGCCTGATTGCCGTCACTCGCAACCACATCAGTGTTGTAGCGAATGCCGCGAAACGCCTGATTGATCACACTCTGGCTGATGCCTGCATTGGCCGCGCGCGGCTTGAAGCTTTCCACCCAGCGCTCAAAGCCCGCATTGCGCGGATAGCTCTTCACCTCGACAAGCGAAGCCGAGGGGGCGGCATCAAGCTGCAGATCAGCAGGCCGCACCACAGGCCGCAGCGTGGGCGCAATCGCACTCACCCGCATTACTGAGACAACCTCGCCGCCCGTGCCGGAGCCGGGCCGCAAGACAGGGCGCAGTGAAGTATCCACCGTGCCGCTCGCCGCCACAGAACCCGAAAGCCCGGCTGTCAAAACCGAAAGTCCTAAAAATCTTCGAAGCATGTTAGCCTCTTTTTTACTGCCCGCATTTTTTTTTGCATTTATAACCTAGCGCGAAACAGTCGTTTCTGAAAGAGCAGTCTCAGTCACTTTTCCCCGGTGCAGGCGGATACCCGCCCCTTATCTTCGCGATATGTTCGCGCAATAGCGGCACACGCTCGGGGCGAAAGCTCTGCCCGCTCACGACAAGCTCCGCCATACGATCCAGCCGGAACGCACGAAAATCCCTCCGCAGCAGACACCACGCCAAAAGCACATGCGCATCACTCATATAGACAATGCCCAAAGGTTTCACCGAGCGCTCGCTTTCTCGGCCCTCCGCATCCTTATAGGCAAAGCTCACAACCAACTCCTCCCAAGCCGCGCTGCGCAAGGCAGCCACATCCACTCCCGGCGCAGTAGGCTTGCGAAACCGCCGCGCACTCAAAACAGCGTGCTCAAGGCGGCGCGCCTGCCCTGCAGGCACACGCGCACGGATCTTTGACAAAGCGCTCATCGCCGCCTTGCCCAACGCAGGGTCGGCAATCTCGGCAACTTCCTTAAGGCCCAGAACCAGCGCTTCCAGTTCGTCGGGCTCAAAGCCCAAAGGTGGTAGGGCAGCATCCTCTCGCAAGGTGTAGCCAAAGCCCGCCTCGCCCTCGATGACAGCACCCAAAGCGCGCAGTTCGTCTATGTCACGGTAGATCGTGCGCAGGCTCACGCCCGTCTCCTGCGCAAGGCTCTCGGCGCGCACAGGCGGGGCCGCGCTGCGCAAGGCTTGCATGAGCTGAAAGAGGCGCGCGGTGCGAGACATATCTGACCTTCCCATAAGCTGCTGCCATATTTTGTCAGCATTTCTCTCTATAGCTTGCTCAACAAAGTTCAGCAAAGGACAGCTTTCATGATCACTCTCATCACCTTTCCCGAAACCTTCGGTGAATTCGCCGCCTCACCGTTTTGCACCAAAGCGGCCTACCTGTTGCAAATGTCAGGCCAACCTTGGAAGCGCGAAGACACACTCGATCCGCGCCCTTTCAAATATGGCAAACTCCCCGCCATCCGCTTGGCATCCGGCGACCTGATCTGCGACAGCGAAAACATTCGCGTACATCTGGAGGCGCTGGGCGCTGACTTCTTCAAAGGCCTGTCCGCAGACGACCGCGCCTGCGCCCGCGCCTTTACGGTGATGGCGGAAGAACACATGTATTTTCATCAGGTGCTTGACCGATGGGCAAATGACGAGATCTTCAAAATCCTCCAGATCGAGTTTTTCAGCATGATCCCCACGCTGCTGCGCGGCTTTGTAACAGGCAAACTGCGCAAAAGCCTCCTGCACGGGATGAATGCCCAAGGCCTCGGCCGCTTCACACCCGAAGAGCGCCTCGCACGGCTGGAGGGCGATTTGCAGGCCATCTCTGCGCGACTTTCCACGCGGCCTTTCCTCTTTGGCAACACCCCCGGCGCCGCCGATGCTTCTGTCGCGGCGATGCTCGGCGGCATGCGCGCCAGCCCTGTAGAAACCTTGCAATCCAAACGTGTTGGCAGCGATACTGCACTCATGGATTATGTAAACCGCATGGAAACCACGGTGGCGATAAGGTGAGACCTTTCGCAAGCCCTGAAGTGGAAGCCGCTTTCGCCGCCTTCCCTCCCGAAGCGCGGGCCGGGCTGATGCACCTGCGCGCGCTGATCTTTGACGTCGCGGGCGACCTTGAAGTGCGCGAAGAACTCCGCTGGGGCCAACCCGCATACCTCGCGCCCAAGGGAAGCACGCTCAGACTTGCCGCGCCAAAGGCGGGCGGCTTTGCGCTTTACGCCCATTGCCAGAGCACCGTGATTTCAGACTATGCGGCGGCCTTTGCAGGGCAAGACCGCATCGAAGGCAACCGAGCGGTTCTGTTTGACGATGTGAGCGAAATCGATGCCGCGCGGCTTGGCCAGCTGATCGCCCATGCGCTGAGGTATCACGAAGCTTAGGGATCGAATTTTGCTTCGCAAAATCCGACCGAGGCGGGGGCTTTGCCCCCGCACCCCCAAGATATTTGTGAGCAGAAGAAGCCTATTTGCGCTTGCGTTCAATCTTGCGTTTGGTTTTGGCGGCTTTGGTTTTGGCTTTGCTTTGGGCGCGTTTGGGCGGCTTGCCACGGGCGCGGCCACGAGGGCCTCCGCGGCCCTGCTCTACAGGTTTGCCATCCATCTCGAGCAATTCAAGCACAATGCCACCTGTCACAGGCGCGGCCTCGGCGAGCTTCACTTTCACCCGCAGACCAAGGTTGATCTCGCGGCGGGTCTCGGAGCCTATAAGCACCCCGCGATCGGCATCGTAATTGAAATACTCGCGCCCCAGCTCGCGCATCGGCACAAGGCCGTCAGCGCCTGTTTCGTCGAGCTTCACAAAGATACCGAAACGCGCGATACCACTGACTTTGCCTTCAAATGCCTCGCCCACACGTTTGTTGAGATAGGAGGCGAGGTAGCGGTCTGTCGTGTCGCGCTCGGCCAGCATGGAACGCCGTTCTGTCGCCGAGATATGCTGCGCTGTTTCTTCCAAGCCGGCTTCATCCTCAGCTGTCAGGCCGTCATTGCCCCAACCATGCGCTGAAACCAGAGCGCGGTGCACGATCAGGTCGGCGTAGCGGCGGATTGGCGAGGTAAAGTGCGAATAGGCCTGAAGCGCCAGCCCAAAGTGGCTGAAATTCTGCGGCGAATAATAAGCCTGCGTCATGGCACGCAGGGTGCTCATGTTGATCAGCTCGGCCTCTTCCATGCCCTCGGCCTGCGCCAGAAGGCGGTTGAGGTGCATCGTTTTAAGCACCTGCCCCTTGGCCAAAGTCAGCCCCGAGGCCTGCGCTACCTCTCGCAGGGCATCAAGCTTTTCAACGCTTGGCTCTTCGTGCACGCGGAAAAGCTGCACCGATTTGCGCGCAATAAGTTCCTCGGCGGCGGCGACATTGGCCAGCACCATGAACTCCTCGATCATCCGGTGCGCATCAAGCCGCTCGGCATAATCAATCGAGACAACCTCGCCCTCGTCATTCAGCACAATCTTGCGCTCCGGCAAGTCAAGCTCAAGCGGCTGGCGCACCGAGCGCGCGTGGCGCAGGGCATAGTAGGCCTCATACAACGGCGCGATCACATCGCCCATCAAAGGCGCGCATTTCTCGTTTGGCGCGCCGTCTTGCGCCGCCTGCACTTCCTTGTAATTCAACGAAGCATCCGAGCGCATGAGCCCGCGCACAAACCTGTGGGACAGCTTGTGTCCCTTTGCATCAATCTGCATCCGCACGGCAATACAAGCGCGCGGCACGCCTTCGTGCAAAGAGCACAAATCGCCCGATAAACGATCAGGCAACATCGGCACAACGCGGTCGGGGAAGTAGCTTGAGTTGCCGCGCTTCCTTGCCTCGCGGTCAAGTGCCGTGCCCGCGCGCACATAATGCGCCACATCGGCAATCGCGACCCAGATGATATGGCCGCCCTCGTTTTTCGGGTCCGTATCAGGCTCGGCATAGCAAGCATCGTCATGGTCACGCGCATCATGCGGATCAATCGTGATCAGAGGCATCTCGCGCAAGTCTTCGCGTCCCTTGAGGCCCGCAGGCTTCATGCTGTCCGCCTCGGCAATCACCGCATCGGGGAAGCGGTCGGGAATCCCGTGCTGATGGATCGCAATCAGGCTCACGGCCCTCGGCTGCGAGGGGTCGCCCAAGCGGTTGACGATCCGCGCCTTGGGCAGCCCCATGCGCGCCTTGGGGCCAATCGCGGCCCCTTCCACAAGCTCGCCGTCTTTGGCACCATTCACCTCGCCCGCGCCGACCGTCCATTCCTTCTGCTCGCCCTTGTCGATCGGCACAATCCGCCCGCCATCGGAGCCAGCACGGTAAATCCCGAGCACAAGCGAAGGGTTGGTCCCGATGCGGCGGATAAGGCGGCCCTCATAGCCATGTGGCTCGCCCGTCACCTGCGTGAGCCGTGCCAGAATCTGGTCACCCGCGCCAAGCGCAGGGTCGGAAGCCTTCACAATCATCAGAACAAGCGGCGCTTCGCCCTCGCCCTGCCATTCCATCGGCTCCGCCATCGGGTCACCGTCACTCGTCGGCTGGACCATCCGCAAAACCGATACAGGCGGCAGTTTGTCGGCCTCGCGATAGGTCTTTTTGCGCCGCTTCAAATGCCCCTCGTCTTCGAGCTCTTTCATCATGCGCTTCAGATCGATCCGCGCAGCGCCCTTGATGCCAAAAGCCTTGGCAATATCGCGTTTTGCGGTCTGGGTCGGGTTCTCGGAAATCCATGTGAGGATTTCGTCTTTTGATGGCAATCTATTCATAAGATCAGCGCTACCACGGCGCAAATCGGAATGGAATATTTACCTTCTGTTCAGAGATCGGTTAACGCACCGCGCGGCGCACGCTGGCTTAGCTAATTTTTCCTACCACAAACCCCGTTTTGGCGGTGCACGGGGGGTGCACGCATTGTGCACGCTTATCACCCCCCTGGAATCAGCACAGTTTTGAGCCGTTAACCATGCGGAACGAAGGCCTAGGCTTTCGGTAAGTCGCGGGCCGTGTCCACATCTGAAAGCTCGGCCACAAGCGCATGGGACTGCCCCGAAAGCGTGGCCAGACTGTCGGCCAAAGCGTGCGCGCTTGACCAGCGCACATCTCTGAAAAGCCCGCGTGGCAGAGGGCGGCTGCGCTTGAACCCTGTCAGCCAGAAGCCCCCGTCAGTTGCAGGCCCAAACACCGCATCACAGCTCCCAAGGACTGCAAAAGCCTCGGCAATCTCGCGCTTGGTCACAGCCGGAATATCTCCGCCAATCAGGCAAGCGCGCCCCTTGGGCAGCGCCTCAAAGGCCGCGGTCATACGCTGCCCCAAGTCGCCCTGCCCTTGTGAAATGCGCGGTAAATGCGCGGGCCAGACAGAGCTTTCCAAAGCTGTGTCTGGCGCCACACTCAGCCATATCTGCCAGCGCGGATCAGACAGCCGCCGCAACAATCGCCGCACAGAATGGCGAAACCACCACGCCGCCGCAACAGAGCCGATATCTCTCGCCAACCGTGTTTTCACCCGCCCTGCGGCAGGAAATTTCACCATCACAATCAAATGCTGCACAGGCGTCTGACTAGCCAAAATAGTCGCCCAAAATACGCTTATAAATCGCCTTAAGCTGATGGATCTGGGCGGTTTCGACCCGCTCGTCCACCTGATGCATCGTCTTGCCCACAAGGCCAAACTCAACCACAGGGCAATGCTTCATCACAAAGCGCGCATCCGATGTGCCGCCCGTTGTCGACATTTCAGGCACACGCCCCGTCTCGGCCTGAACACTTTTTGCAATCAGCGAAGAAAGCTCCCCCGGCGGAGTGATAAAGCTCTCGCCTGAAATTTTCACTTTCAGATCAATGCCTACGCCGAAAGCCTCACGCACCTTCGCCGCCTCCTCCTCAAGCCATGCACTCAAGGATGCGCCCGAATGGCTGTCATTGAAGCGGATGTTCACACAAGCCTTGCTCTGTGCAGGGATCACGTTGGTTGCGGCATTGCCCGTGTCAATCGTCACAACGGCAAGGGTCGAGGCATCAAAGTGTTCTGTGCCTTGGTCAAGCTCGGCGCTGGCCAGCGTGTCCATCAACCGCACCATGGCGTTAAGCGGGTTGTTGGCGCGGTGCGGATAGGCCGAATGGCCCTGCACGCCCGTCACGGTAAACCAGGCCGAAAGCGAGCCGCGCCGCCCGATCTTCATCATCTCACCCATCTCGTTCGGACAGGTCGGCTCACCCACAAGGCACACATCCATGCGCTCGCCCGCTTCGGCCATATAATCCAGAAGCGCAGTTGTGCCGTCAATCGCATCGCCCTCCTCATCCCCCGTGATGGTGAGGATCACTGCGCCGTCAGGGGGCATGTCTTGCACAAATTCGATGGCAGCGGCGGCAAAGGCGGCCACGCCTGATTTCATATCCGTCGCGCCACGACCCCAGATCATCCCGTCTTTTTCCACGGCCCCAAAGGGCGGCACGCTCCAGGCAGCCTCATCCCCCACAGGCACAACATCAGTATGGCCGTTGAAACCGAAGGATTTATTCGCGCCTTTTGTGCCCCAGCGCGCAAAGAGGTTACACACCTCGCCACGGTCCACCCGTGTGCACTCAAACCCCGCCTCTGTCAGCAGTTTGTCGAGCAACGACAGTGCGCCGCCTTCAACGGGTGTTACTGATGCACATTGTATAAGTGATTTCGTCAGTTCTGCCGCATCAACCTGAGGAGCCATTTTTCTGCCTTTCGCCGTTTCCGTGCACATACCACTACATATCGTGGCACAGAGGCCTTCGCAAACAAGAGACCGCCGCAATTTTGCCACGTTTCCGCTGAGTCAATTCCATAATCCCTTAACAGCGTGGATTCTTTAGTGTTAACGTTTCGGTAATAATAAACCAGAGGCAGAGCAGGTGCGCGGGGTTACACCAACCCCGATCATCCAAAGAGCGAAAATCGCCAACGATATCTGTAACTTACAGGTCCGTGCCGGTCGCTTTGCCCTGAATGAGGCAGTAGTAGAATGGTCGCGGCGTCAGAATTGCCGATCAACACAAATGCGTCTGCTATGCAGATGGCTCAAGCAATCTTCGGAGACGGAGTAACCATTGAGGGCGCGTCCTACTTTGGCAGCAACAACTCGTCCGGCATTTACTCCAATGGCGACAGCGTCACCTCTGGCGTAACCCCTTCGGATACAGGGGTCATTCTCTCTACAGGCGATGCACGAGACTTCACAAACTCATCGGGCAGTTCAAACCAAAGCAACAGCACAAGCTCCTCGACAAACGCTGGCCGGAACAGCAACGACAACCTGTCCAGCTTCAACTCTGCCGCTGGCGCACGTACCTACGACGCCGCCTACCTCGATGTTGATTTCACGCCAACTGGCGACACTCTGACAATGCAATTTGTCTTCTCGTCCGAGGAATACCCCGAGTTCACCAACTCGCAGTATCAGGATTTTATCGGCGTCTGGGTCAATGGCAGCTTTGTTGATGTCAGCGTCGGATCGGGCAGTGTGAACCCCTCCAACCTGAACAACAGCGACAACGAAAACCTCTTTTTCAACAACGCCAACGATGACTACAACACTGAGATGGATGGCTTCACCGTCACCATGACGCTCACTATGAATGTCATCCCGAATGCCACCAATACGATCCGCATCGGCATCGCCGACGTGCTTGACAGCAGCTATGATTCCAACCTGCTTATCGCCGCCGACAGCCTGCAAACCGTGCTTATTGCACATGATGACAGGTTCTCGCTGCCCGACCCGAACCAAGTCAAAACCATTGATGTTCTCAGCAATGATGTAGGCCCTAACGGCTCCACGCTCACCATCACGCACATCAATGGCGTGGCCGTCACAGCAGGTAGCACAGTTACGCTCAACACTGGCCAGACTGTCACGCTCAATGCCGATGGCACCTTCACACTTGTGGGCGACAACGCGGCCGAAGACTTCAACTTCACTTATACAATCGACGACGGAACCAACACCGATGTCGCTTACGTTATCGTGGATTCAGTGCCTTGCTTCGTGCGCGGCACCCGCATTCTGACAGAACGCGGACATGTCCCTGTTGAAGAACTCACCCTCGATGATCTCGTCCAGACCCGTGACAACGGTTTCCAGCCTCTGCGCTGGATAGGCAATCGAGTCATCGCCGCACAGGGCAAACACGCTCCGATCCGCATCAGAGCAGGCACCTTTGGAGCGCACAACGAGCTCTGGGTTTCCCCCTTGCACCGCGTCCTCATTCGCGACTCTCTGGCAGAACTGCTCTTTGGCGAATACGAAGTGCTCGTCACTGCGCGCGATCTGGTCAATGACAACTCTGTCACCGTGGTTGAAGGCCGTGAAGTCGAGTATTTCCACCTGCTCTTTGATCAACATGAGGTAATCTATTCCGAAGGCCTGCCGACCGAAAGTTTCCTGCCCGGTCCGCAGCTTGCCAACAGCTTCGAAGAAGAAGTGGCCGCCGAAATCTATGATCTTTTCCCCGAAATCGACCCGGCAACAGGCCTCGGTTACAGCCCTGCGGCACGGCGCACACTCAAGCCCTTCGAGGCGCAGCTGCTCTGCGCTTTCGAAGCTCAAGTGGCCTGAGCCACAATGACATGGCTCGCCATATCCGATGCCGACCGCCAGTATTTTTCCGCGCCAGATCCGCAGTCTTTCCTGCCCCGTGGCAGCCTTGTTGTCGAAACACGCCTTTCCCCTGATGATCGTCCTCAGACCCTGCTCGCCTACCGCGAGCGCTACCCATGGGAGCGGAGTCTTTCGCTTCAAGCCATACCTGGCGGCGGCATTGTTCTGATCACAAGCCAGAACGGTGAGAGCGCACATGTGGCCTTATCGCTCGAAGATTCCGAGCGCGCCGATCTTTTGCGCATTACCTATAGCTGGGATGCGCCTGCCCGCTGGGGCAGGCTGGCGATAGAGCGCCCCGAACGCGGCTCCGTGCGCACGGTTCTGGCCCTGCGCCCACGCCCTCTCTGGCTTGGAGATATCGAAGCAATGGCCACCTCGCGAGGCCTGATCCAGCTTGATGACGATGTAGAGTTCTTCGCTTTTTCCGATACAGTCGAGCCACTTGGCCCGATGCCCAGCCTTACAGCAAATGTGCCACTTATGGCGCAGGAGGGATACCGCCCTGTCGACAAGCTCGCGCGCGGAGATCTCGTTGAGACGGTAGAGCATGGCCCCGTGCCCGTGCTGGCCCATGTATCGCGCACCGTGCCTGCACGTGGCAGCTTCCGCCCTGTGCGACTTCGTGCACCTTACTTCGGCTTGCAAAAAGATATCATCGTAGCTCCCGACCAGAAGCTCGTGGTGAGCAAGCCGATGGTTGAATATATGTTCGGCTGCGAGGCGGTGCTCGTTCCTGCCCGCCACCTTGTCAACGGCACCTCGGCAATCTGGCAGGACCTTGACCTGACAACAACCTATCATCAGCTTGTGCTGCCCGAACACGAAACGCTCATTGCCGCAGGCTCGGCACTTGAAAGCCTGTTCATCGGCCGCATCCGCCGCAAGCCCGAAAACCATGCACAGAGCCTTCTCAGTAAGCTTCCACGCAACCAGCTGCCCGAGCACTTGCGCTCGGCTCACCCTGTTTTACGCCCTTTTGAGGCGATCACACTGGTTGAACAGTCAGCAGCCTAAACGCCCACATAATCATGTGTAATTTCATCTGTCAGCTCGCTCATCGCACCGCGCCAGACAGAACGGCCCCGCTCAAGAATGACCGCGCTGTCACAGACACCGCGAAGCTCTTTCACCGACTTGTCTATTACCAGAATAGACATCCCCGTCTTGGCCTTCAGTTCAGCCACGGCCGCCCAGATTTCTTGTCTGATTATCGGCGCTAAGCCTTCTGTTGCCTCATCCAGAATAAGCAGGCGTGGGTTGGTCATGAGAGCACGCCCGATCGCCAGCATTTGCTGCTCGCCCCCCGAAAGCGAGGCCGAAAGCTGATGCTTGCGCTCGGCCAAGCGCGGGAAAAGCCCCGCCACTTTGGCCAAATCCCACTCGCCTGCGCGCGCAGCGGCCATCAGATTTTCTTGCACTGTCAGAGAGGCAAAACAACGTCGCCCCTCCGGCACAAGTCCGATCCCGAGTCGCGCTGTACGGTGGCTCGGCAGATGCGTTAGGTCATGCCCGTCAAAAACAATCTGCCCCTGTGCGGGCAACATACGGCAAATGCACTTCACGGTCGTGCTTTTGCCCATCCCGTTGCGCCCCATAAGCGCCATCACTTCGCCTTCGGCAAGCTTGAGCGACACACCAAACAACGCCTGACTGGCCCCATATGAAGCCGAGACCTTGGAGAGCGTCAAAAGGCTCATTCTTCCTCCCCCAAATAAGCTTCTCTCACGTCAGGGTTCGCGCGGATTTCATCAACTGTCCCGGTCGCGATAATCCGGCCATAAACAAGCACACTGATACGGTCGGCCAATGCAAACACCGCGTCCATATCATGCTCGACAAGTAGGATCGGTGCCTCTTGCTTGAGTTTGGCCAGAAAATCCGTAAGCCGCAGGCTGCCTTCAGTTCCAAGCCCCGCCATCGGCTCGTCCATCACGAAGGCCTTGGGCCTCAGCGTCAGCGCCACGGCCACTTCAAGCTGGCGGCGCTGCCCGTGGCTCAGTTCAGCGGTGCGCATATTGCGAAAGTCTTCGAGCCCCACCCGCGCCAAAGCTTCATCAGCCCGAGCCACAAGGGCTTCATCCTTGAGCGCAGGAGCCCAGAACCGCCACGGACGGCCAGTGGCCCCAAGCGCGCCCAGCACCGCGTTTTGCAAGACAGTATCTTCCATCGCCAGCGCCGATATCTGGAAAGTCCGCCCCATCCCCTTGCGCGCCCGCGCACGTGCGGTGAGCGCAGTGATGTCTTTCCCCATCAACTCCACACGCCCCTCATCAGGAGCAAGCGTGCCGCAAATTTGCGCTATGAGCGTCGACTTCCCCGCACCGTTGGGGCCAATGATAGCGTGAATTTCACCGGCCTTCAGATCGAGCGAAATATCCGAACTCGCCTTGAGGGCCCCGAAAGATTTGCTGATCCCGCGCGTTGCTAGAACTGTCTCAACCATCGCTCTGCTCCCGCCCTGCAAGCATCCCGATCACCCCGCCGCGCCCGAACAGAACGATGAGCAACAAAAGCAGGCCAAGGTAAATATGCCAGAACTCGCTGAGCCCCCCCAGCCGGTGCTCAAGCCCGACAAACACAAGCGCCCCCGCCACAGGCCCGAAGAGCCGCCCGACCCCGCCAATGATGATAAACACCATGATCTCACCCGAAAGCTGCCAGCTAAACATCGTCGGACTGACAAAGCGATTGAGATCGGCAAACAGTGCACCCGCAAGGCCCGTTATGGCCCCCGAAACAACAAACGCTACAAGCTTGAGGCGCATACCATCAAGCCCCACAGTTTCCACCCTCTGCGGCACTTGCCGCACCGCGCCAAGCGCGAGGCCGAAAGGCGATTTCGCCAGCCTGTGCGAGACAAATAATGCGGCACTGAGGATGACGAGGCAGAGCCCGTAATACTGGATCGGATCAAGCGTGTTCAGCCCGGGAAAGCCGTTGCGCACGTAGATGGACAACCCGTCTTCACCGCCATAAGCCGACCAGCTGATCGCGAAGTAGTAAAACATCTGGCCGAAAGCGAGCGTAATCATGATGAAATAAACACCGCCAGTGCGCAGCGAAAGCACCCCGATCAGAAGAGCCGCCAAGGTAGACACAAACACCGCTACAAGCCAGATCACTGGCATCGACTTTGTGCCTTCAATGAGCAATGGCACTTCCATGACAGGCGTAAACGTCTGTGCATGATAGGCCAGAATACCCATGGAATAACCACCAAGACCAAAGAAAACCGCATGTCCAAAGCTCACCAGCCCACCAAGGCCAAGGGCAATATTAAGGCCCACAGCCGCAAGAGCAAAGACAGCCGCGCGCGTCATGAGGGTGATGGTAAAAGGCTCTTCCGCCCAAAGCGCCCAAGCCGGAACGGCGATGAAAATCGCAAAAATCAAAGCATTAAGGTGAGCTTCCTTCATCATGCGCGCGCACCATAGAGGCCCGTTGGCCGCCAGATCAGCACCGCCCCCATCAGAATGTAAATCGCCATTGAAGCCAATGAGGAGCCGACAGATGAGGCCGCCGAAGGCTCCATGAAGAGGCCGAAGAATTGCGGCAGAAATACCCCGCCGAGGGTGTCCGTCAGCCCCACCAGAAGCGCGCCCACAAGCGCACCCTTGATCGACCCTATCCCACCGATCACGATTACCACGAAGGCCAGAATCAGCACCGGCTCGCCCATCCCGACCTGCACCGACTGGATCGCTCCGACAAGCGCACCAGCCAAGCCTGCCAAGGCTGCGCCAAGCGCAAAGATCAGCGTGTAAAGTTTTGAGATATCAACGCCCAAAGCAGCAATCATCTCACGGTCATTCTCGCCCGCGCGAATCTGAATGCCGATGCGCGTGCGGGTAATCATAAGTCCCAAGCCAGCCGCCACAACAAGGCCCACAATGATGAGAACAAGGCGGTAAATCGGATACTCGATCCCGCCAGGCAGGCTCACCGGACCGCTTAAATAGGGGGGGATTTGCAGAAACAACGGAAATGACCCGAAGAGCCAGCGCGTTCCTTCCGAGAAAATCAGGATCAGCGCAAAAGTCGCCAGAACCTGATCAAGATGGTCCTTGTCATAAAGCCGTCGGATCACCAGAAGCTCGACCAATGCCCCCGCCAGGGCCGCTGCCGCCATCGCAGCCGCAAGCGCGAGTACGAACGAGCCTGTCGCCCCTGCCACAGCCGCAGCCGCAAACGCGCCAACCATGTAAAGCGAGCCATGGGCAAGGTTGATCAGCCCCATCACCCCGAAAATGAGGGTAAGGCCCGCCGCCATGAGAAACAGCATGATACCGAACTGAAGCCCGTTCAGCACCTGCTCTGCTATGAGAATAAAAGACATGTGCTTTGCAAACCGGCCGCGCCTCGAAAGGCGCAGCCATGATCAATTACATTTTACAGTCAGCCGCATAGGCATCCGCATGGTTTTCAAGCGCAGGGCCGATCAGCTTGTTGGTGTAGACATCGCCTTCTTTAACAACTTCGCGCGCATAGATTGTCTGGATCGGGTGATGGTTGTTGCCAAACTTGAAATCACCTCGCGTGCTTTCAAAGTCGGCCGCTTTAAGCGCTGCACGGAAGGCATCGGCATCACTTACATCAGCTTTTTCAAGCGCCGAAATCAACAGGTTTGCCGTGTCAAATCCTTGGCTCGCGTAAAGCGAAGGCAAGCGTCCAAACTCGGCTTGGAAGGTTTCAACAAAAGCCACGTTTGCAGCATTGTCGAGGTCTTTATTCCACTGTGATGTGTTCACAACGCCAAGCGCAGCGTCGCCAACCGCTTGCAAAATACCTTGGTCAAACGAGAAGGCCGGCCCGACAACGGGAAGATCAACGCCTGAGTCTGCATATTGCTTCAGAAACGCAATCCCCATGCCACCTGGCAGGAAGAAGAAAACCGAATCTGCCCCGCTTGCGCGGATTTGAGCGATTTCGGCGGCGTAATCTGTCTGGCCAAGCTTGGTGTAAATCTCGCCCGCCAGCTCGCCTTTGAAGAAGCGTTTGTAGCCTGTCAGCGCATCCTGCCCGGCAGGGTAGTTGGGCGCAAGAATGAAAGTTTTTCCATATCCCGCCGAATTGGCGTAAGCACCCGCCGCTTCATGCAGGTTGTCGTTCTGCCATGCCACGTTGAAGTAATTGGCTTGGCACCCCTTGCCTGCAAGAGCGGATGGCCCAGCGTTGGGCGACAGGTAGAACTTGCCCTGCGCCGTCACCGAAGGAACCACGGCCATGGCAAGGTTTGACCAGATGATGCCTGTCATGACATCGACCTTTTCAGACTGCACCATTTTGTCGGCGAGCTGCACGGCAATATCAGGTTTCCGCTGGTCATCCTCTATGACAACTTCGATATCGTCGCGTCCCGATTGCTTGATGGCAAGCATAAAGCCATCGCGCACATCAATACCAAGGCCCGCACCGCCGCCGGACAGCGTTGTAATCATACCAACTTTGGTGTCGGCCATCGCTACGCCCGCAAGGCTGAGACCAGCCGCAAGGGCTACGCCCAGTTTTGTCGTTGAAAGTTTCATACCGTTCTCCCGTTTTTCCCTGTGACCGCCGCACATCTTATGGTGCCGATCTTTTTCACAGAGATTGATTCATCTACACAGCTTCTCGCCAAAGCCTACCAAAGGAAAGCTTTTTCTCAAACTCTCATACAGAAGGTTTAGGCGCGCCTAAGCGCGGACCAAGATATACTCCGGGTCTTCGGACAACTCTTTGTAGAGGTTGATCGAATATGTTTTGAGGCCCACCATCTTCTGGGTCATGGCAATGCTTGCCATTTGCGCCGCCAATCACCCTCCAACTCCGCCACCGATAACAACGACACGTTTTTGAGAGTTCGTTTTTCGAGCACCTTACATCATATCCGCACCATAAATTCGTGCGGAAGAAATCTCTTTAGGAAACCGGACAATCCAACTGAAGTTTAGTCAGTTTTCAGAGCGCGCAAATCAGGCAAACGATTTAATAGTTTCGATTGCCCCGTCCAAGGCTTTGCCTTCCGGATCTTGCAACGCCGCCTCACGTAAGCGTGCCATCCACTCGGCAGCATCTTCACGCCCTTGGAGCAATTCGGCGCTTTTCATCAGCTTGTCAAATTTACCAAGGCCGCGCGTGTGGGTGTCAGAATATCCTTTGATCAGCCTGCGGTTCTTCAAAAGCTCGATGCAAAGCCCGTAGTCGGTATCAAGCGAAGCCAGCGATGCCGAGAGCCATTTTTCCAAATGCTGGAGTTCGACGGCGTGGCGATGGGTCTTGAGACGGTAAGATTTCATCCCCCCGAGCACATGTAGCATAGCAAAGGCGCGCAACGTATCAGTGCGCAGGCGACGCCCCTTCCCGAACCAACGTGTTAGCCGTTCCATGGCTTTCGGATTTGCCTCCAGACGCGCGCCCATTTTTGCGGGCAGCATTCCAGTGATCTCTTCGGCACGCGGATGAAAATACTCCGTCAGTTGCATAACATTTTCATCACGAACACCCATTTCACGACGAATCCTCATCATACGTGGCGCGCGGGTTTTCAAATCGGCAACACGGATGATGTCATCATAGCACATGGCATTTGCGATATACTTGGCAGCCGTTTGAGAGAGCATCCAGCCTTGAGCCGCACTGTCGCGGGCGACAATTTTGTCAAGGTGATCAAGGTAGGCTGCACCATATATACAGTCTTGATAGTCTACTGTTTTCGCTAGCCCTGCCTCGGCAATTTCACGCACTTCGGCCGGTAATTCTAACAGGCGCGCTACGAGGTTATGCCATGCGTCCAGTTGCTTTTCTGGCCCAACAATCTGGCGTGGCTCCGGAGCTTTGTCTGTGACCACAGGAACGGCCGCGCCCTGTGTCGCAGCCTCAAAGCCCGCATTAAAAGCTCTCAACGAAGCCTCGACACCCTTTCCCGAAGCACGGATCGCATCTTCAAATGCCGCCCGCTCAAATGGCAAGGCGCCCGAGCCGGCCAACGCACCAAACAACGAGGACGAAATAACCGAGCCTTGCTCGGTTGCCAAACGGTCCATATCCGCGAGGATTAATCTTTGTGCAGCAATTTCCGCACCCGCACGCACTTCATCACTGTCAGCCATACCGTTTCCTGGGGCGGCCTTCTCACTGTATGCGAGTGAACGGTGCGTCGACCCGATCAGTGTCGTCCGATCAGGCGTCACAAATCCGCGCATGATAGAACGGCCGACTTCCATCATCTCGGAGGCGATGAGCACATCCACATCTCCCCCTGATGGTGCGAGGGCAAACACAGGTTGCTGCTCAGATACAGGCGTCATTTCCACATAGTAGACCGTAGATCCAGTGCGCTGGGCGACACCTGCCACAGAGGTGGCCTGGCAAGCATAGCCTTGCGACCGTGCCAAAGCCTCTATCCACGATGTCAGGACCCCGCCGCCCTGTCCGCCGACCGCCATAATGGCAAGCTTCAGGATAGCAGCGGTTTGGGCATCAGGCCCACGGTCTGGTAAAAGAGCGTTCATGATACATTCCCCGATAGGCGCAGGCGCTTGGCGTCGCGGCGGGTTTGTAGAGCTGTAACAATACGTGCACGCAATCCGGAGCGCCACTTTTCAAAACCGCTTGGGTTATGCACAACATCCGCCTGATAAAAGGAAGGGCAGAGCACTGCCGTATCGGCAACTTCTCCACAGTTGCCGCAGCCCACACAAGTTTGGTCAATGTGCGCGACAGGATCATCGCGCAGCGGATCATCCAGCGTTTTGAGCGACAAGGACGGGCAGCCAGACAACCGCATACAGGCGTGATCACCTGTGCAAACATCGCTATCCACACCAAAACGCGGCACGTCCACACGGCGGCCATCCTTGATCGCTTTGGCACGCAAAGGCTTTTCTCGGCGCTGTTTGTTGAGCATACACTCAGAGGAAGCCACAATCACTTTGGGGCCGTCATAATCTGTTGTCAGGGCTTCGTGCAGAACTTCGCGTAGCTTGCCCACATCATAGGTGCGATCAATCTGACGAATCCACTTCACGCCAACTCCCTCAAGCGCTTTGGAAATCGGATTGTTCGTCGATTTGGTGTCGTTGTCTGCACGCGATGACAACACGTCCTGACCGCCTGTCGCCGCCGAGTAATAATTATCAACAATAACGGCAACAGAATCCGATTTGTTGAACACCATATTACCGATCGAGCTACTAAGCCCGTTGTGCCAAAAACCGCCATCACCCAACATGGAAATCGCGCGTCGTTCACCACCGCCGTCAAATGCGGCGTTGGATGCGGGGCCGAGCCCGTAACCCATCGTTGCGCCGCCAATTTCAAACGGGGGCAAAGAACCGAACAAATGACAGCCAATATCACCGGTAATTTGGTGCTTGCCCAACTCTTCTTGGGTTAATTTCATCGCAGCAAAAATAGGCCGCTCAGGACACCCGGTGCAGAACCCGGGCGGGCGGATCGGCACGGTTTTACTTAGGTCGGGAATTGCAGGAGCGTCCATATTCGGTGCGCGGATGTGATCTGGCAGCATATCTGGCGCTGCTTGTTTGAGAAATGCAGTCACCCCGTCAAGCATCACTTGCCCCGTGTATTCACCGGCCATTGGCAATACATCTTTGCCATGTAGCTTAACACTCCGCCCGGCCTTGTAGAGAAAGCTGCCAAGCTGCTGTTCGATGTGGTCAGGCTGGCCTTCTTCCACAATCATCACATGATCCTTGCCCTCGCAGAAGGCATCAAACTCGGATTGAACGATCGGATAGGTAACATTCAGCACATAAAGTGGGATGTCAGTATTTCCGAAAGCATCTGCAAGGCCAAGGCGCTGCAACGCACGGATTACGCCGTTGTACATGCCTCCTTGCAGGACGATGCCAATCGGGGCATCTGCGGGGCCGAAATGTTCGTTCAATTTATTATCAACAATAAATTTTTCAGCATCGGGCCAGCGGTTGTTGATCTTGTCCTGTTCGTGAACATAGCTCCATGGCGGCAAAACCACCCGTTTAAAATCACTCTGCGGATTGGCAGCAGCATCCTTCACCGTCAGTTTCGGACGCTGGTTGTCTTTAGTTTGAAAACTGCCTGTCACATGACAAGCGCGAATGCGCACCATTAGCATGACAGGCGTGTTGGACGCTTCTGACAGCTCAAACCCGTCTTTCACTGCCTTCGTGATCGAAGGCAAGTTGGGACGCGGATCAAGCATCCAGAACTGCGATTTCATAGCAAATCCGTGGCTGCGCTCCTGCATAATGGACGAGCCCTCACCATAATCCTCACCCACAATAATCAGAGCGCCACCTGTCACACCGGAAGAGCTTAGGTTGGCAATGGCATCAGAGGCAACGTTGACGCCAACGGGGCCTTTGAAGGTTACGGCGCCGCGGATTGGATAATGCACGGAGGCCGCCAGCATGGCCGCCGCCGCGGCTTCAGATGCGTTGGCTTCGAACCGTACGCCAAGTTCTCCCATCAAATCCTCTGCATCGGCCAGAACGTCCATCAGATGCGAAATCGGTGCGCCCTGATACCCCCCCACATAACCAACGCCATTTTCCAAAAGCGCTTTGGTGATTGCGAGAATACCCTCGCCAGTGAACGTGTCGCCGTCACCTTTACGCAGATGTTCGACTTCGGCTTTAAATGATCGTTCTGCCATGACTGCCCCTTAAAAATCGTGTTTACGGATATTGCGCAACATTTTCTGCAAAGTGCCAATCAGCGCCGCCCGTTCGCTGTCTGAAATACCTTTGAACATCGCTTCGCTAGCGATGGCCATATGCGGCCATAAACGCGTATGAGCCGCGCGGCCGGCTTCGGTTAGAAAGACATGAAAAGCGCGGCCATCATCTTGGTTTGCCTTGCGCACAATCAACCCGTCTTTCTCCAGGCCATCCAGCGCACGACTAAGGGTGGACTGCTCCACCACCGCATACACCGCCAACTCACGGATCAAGATACCATCATGAACCGACAGCACCGCAAGCGCCCGAAGTTTTGGCGTTGTCAGGCCCAGTGCTATGACCTCTGTGTGAAGCGCAGAATTGTAGCGCCCCATGATGCGGTTCATCAAGTATGGGACAAAGTTTTCGAGGCCGAGGGCATCGAGGTTTCTCGGTTCATTGCTCATGCAATTGGATTACCTAAAACAATATGCGTTTGCAAATAAAATCAGCAAACCACTTACATTTGTGAAGGCAGGAACAGAACGAGTGTCGGAAAGGCGAGCAGTAAAATCAATCTCAAAATATCCATTAACCAGAACGGTGTCACACCTTTAAAAATCGTACCGGTTGTCACGTCTCCGACAACACCTTTTAGCACAAAGACATTCAAACCGACGGGAGGTGTAATGAGGCTGATTTCGGTCACCACGACAACAATGATACCAAACCAGACCGGATCAAACCCGAGACTGGTAACCAACGGAAAAAAGATTGGCACGGTCAGCAGCAACATTGACATACTCTCGAAAATACACCCCAGCGCAATGTAGATAAGGAGGATCAACCCCATCACGACCCAAGGCCCCATATCTAAAGCGGTCACAGCGGCCAAAAGCCCCTCGGGCAAGCCTGCAAGATTAACGAAGTTAGAGAATATCCAAGCCCCTATGAGCACCGCAAAAAGTGAGGCCGAGGTCAACGTCGTTTCTTCCATCACTTCGCGCATCCCGCGCCAACTGAGGCCACCACGTGCCAACGCAATCAGGAAGGCGCCTGCTGCACCCATTCCTGCGGCCTCCGTTGGAGAAAACGCCAAGTGAATTGGCCAGAAGTCCAATGCCCCGTAGAGACCGCCAATGACAAGCCCAAACAAAAGCAAGACTGCCCAAACATGACTGAGCGCGCCAAATCGGTCGCTCCAGCTTGACCGCGGGCCAGCAGGCCCGGCTTCAGGGTTGCGTACCACGGTAATTTTCACGGCGACCAGATACAGCAAGATTCCGAGGAACCCCGGAATAATGCCCGCGACAAAAAGCTGGCCAATAGAGGTTTCGGTCAATAGGCCGTAAATCACGAGAATAACTGACGGTGGTATCAGGATACCTAGTGTGCCACCTGCGGCAATAGAGGCTGTCGAAAGACTATCGGCGTAACCGTATTTACGCATTTCAGGCATCGCTACCTTGGACATGGTCGCCGCTGTCGCCAACGATGACCCACAGATCGCGGCAAAGCCACCACAGGCCACAATCGTTGCCATTGCCAATCCGCCGCGAAAATGCCCCAGAAAAGCGTTTGAAACGTTGTAAAGTTCGCGGCTGATACCTCCTTTGTTCACAAATAGTCCCATAAGGATAAAAAGCGGAATGACTGAAAGTCCGTAATCTTGTGAGGTGTCTATGATCAAACGACCTACTACCGATATGGCGGCTCGATAGCTGGTTTCATAAGCAAGGCCGACCATACCGACAAAACCCATAGCAAAGGCGATGGGAATACGCAGCAACACGAGCAGGAAAACGGCGACAAAGCCGATGGCTGATTCAATCATATTGGGAAACCAGAGTTTGTGGAGCGAAAATATGTAGAAATGCGCGCCCGATCAGCGCGACAGCCGTAAGATATGTCATCACAGCAACGAAATAAGCAACGTAATATGTGGGAATTTGAAGATACTCGGTAACATCACCATAGCTTTTGGCACGCACCGCTAGATCAACAATGCGCCCCGCAGGCCACCAGAGCATTGCAGCACATGCAAGAGCTACGAGTGCATCACGCACACGCTCAAGCCGGAATTTCCGAAACGGTCCATCGAGCAAATCAACTGCAATATGTTGGTTTCTGGCAGACAAAACCGGCAACGCGGCAAAGACAATCAATGCGATCCCCATGCGGATCAATTCTGTCGCGGCCTCGATCGGTGCATTGAAGATCGAACGCATCAGTACGTCGGCAAAGGTCAGGCACATCAGGGCAAAAAGCGCCATCGACGCGATAAACATCGGCAACTGCGATAGTGCTTTTAGAAACAGTATGACAGGCGGCATAGAGCTATCCTTACGGGTAATGATGTAAAGAAACAGGCGTGCCATTGACGCGACACGCCTGAATATCATGTGAGCCTCAGTTGCCGGATTCGGCCGCCATGTCCTTAACGATCATCTCATAAGCCGCTTGCCCATCGACGCCAGCTTCAGTCACTTCGCCAATAATTTTGGCGCGCACTTTTTCGGCAATCAACGCAAAAGCAGCTTGGTCTTCAGCGCTGGCAGTAACGATTTTGTTGTCGCCCGCTTCCAAGGTTAGTTTGCGCGCAGCGACATCGCTATCATCCCATACAGCACCCATCATCCGCGAGGCCGTTTCGCCAAAAACCTTACTATCGAGGGCTGTTTGCACATCTGCCGGCAGGCTATCAAACTTTTCCTGGCTCATGATCACAGAAAAAGACCCCCGATAAAAACCGCCAGGCATTTCATAAACGTTCTTGGCAACCTCGTTCAGCTTAAAACTGATCCGTTCGCCAAGGTTCATCGCAACAGCATCAGCTGCTCCAGAATCAAGTGTCTCATAGACCTTAGGGGCTGGCACCTGAATACCCACCAAGCCGAGCTCTGCGCCAACATCCGCGGAAACACCACCACCTAGGCGTGTCTTCAAGCCGTTTAGGTCGGCCAAAGTATCCACCGCTTTATTAGAGTGTATCTGGCCGGGGCCGTGTGTTGTCAAAGCAATAACTTTAACACCGCGATGCTCGTTCAAATCTTTCAGCATCGCATCATGAACGCGCCAATGGGCGACAGATGCAGCTTCCGCATTTCCCTCATAGCCCGGGATTTCGATCAGCTTTGTTCCGACAAAACGTCCTGGTGTGTAACCATGGAATAGAATAGCGATATCTGCCACGCCATCAAGAACCAGATCCATCTGCGCAGGCGGAGAGGCCAACCCGTTTTTCAGCTCGGTTGTGATGCCACCGTCAGTTGCTTCGGCCATCATCGTAGTGAGCTGTGTAAACATCTCGGTATTAACAGGGTGGCTTGGCGGCAACCAAGTTGAAATAACGAGGTTGTCAGCAGCAAAGGCGCTGGACGCAGTTGTGACCGCCAACGCAGCGCTGCCTAGAAAATTCGTAAGTTTGCCCATAAGATCGTTCTCCCGTTGATCATTCTCTGCCCTATCAGGCCGTTCGCCGGACTCAGCAGAAATTATATGCGTTTTCATGCAAACACATCTTTTTGCTTTTGCAAACTGTTTTCTTTTCAGAAACGAAGTTCAGTTTTTCCCGTCGCGCTTTACTTCGAGTGCTTCGAGCAGAGAATGCAAAGCCGTTTTTAAATGCCTGCCATCACTGTCATTGAGCTGTGCAAGCAAATATGTTTCATGGCGCCGGGCGTCGGGAACAAGACTGCTGACCAGAGAGCGTCCTTCATCGCTGAGATAGACCCGGACACGGCGGCCATCATTCGGATCACCTTTACGGGAGACCAGACCCCGTTCTTCCATCTGTATAATGATGCGAGTGAGACGGGACTGCTCCGCCAAGGCAATACGCGCAAGCTGGGTGATCATCGCTCCATCGTTGTCATACAAGCAAGCAAGAACACGCCACTCAGGAACTCGCAGCCCTGCCTGACGCACCTGTGCGTGAAACTGGGCGCTCGCAGCTTCACTGGCAGCAGCCAAGAGATAAAGCAGATAATCGTCAACAAACCCGGTCTCGGTGTCGATACTTTGCGTCTTAGATTGCTTCAATGGCTTCCCTCGATCTGACCCCGATTTCGTCAGAACATGTCATGGCAGGTGCAAGTAAAGTCAATAAACTGCTTTATAAAAAACTTCTTGACCGAAACTATATGAAAATTCATATTAATTGCGGGAGGTGACGAAATGGCAAAAATTCAGGGTGTGATTCTGGCGGTAGAGCCTTTGACAGACCGCATAACGTCGCTGCACATTGGTGCAGTACAGGATGGGGCTCTGCCAAGCTACGAAGCTGGTGCACATCTGGAGTTTGATTTGCCTAATGGGGAAACAAGAGCCTATTCGCTTGTTTCTTTCGATGCCAAATTTGATACGCCCGACAGCTACCTCGTTGCCGTCCAACGTGAATATGACGGCAAAGGCGGATCAAAATACATGCACGGGCTCCGTGTTGGTGATGTTGTCACCTTTAGTCCACCCAAAAATGATTTTCCGCTCAACACATCTGCTCCCGCGGTTCTTCTGGCGGGCGGTATTGGCATCACTCCGATGATCTCGATGGCCAGCGCCCTAAAAGTTGCGGAACAAGACTTCTCACTGATTTTCGCAGGGCGGACCGAGGCCGACATGGCCTTTTGCAGCAGACTGCGCGATGCGCTTGGAGACAAACTTCACCTTCATTTTGATGATCAATCGGGCATCATCGATCTCGACAGCATCATTTCCAAACTTGGCGATGCACATCTCTATGTCTGCGGCCCTCGCAAAATGATCGATGTCGCGCGCGCCAAAGCAGATGGCGCGGATATCGCGCCGGAGCGCATCCACTTCGAGCTTTTCGAGGCTGCTGAAGCCGCAAGCGGAGACGTTCCATTTGAAGTGCAGATTAACGATGGAACGGTATTCACAATCCCGGTTGGCAAAACAATTGTCGAGGTTCTGGAAGAAAACGACATTGATGTGATGTATGATTGCCAGCGTGGCGATTGTGGGATTTGTCAGTGCGATGTCTTGGCGGGAGTGCCCGATCACCGCGATGTTGTGTTGTCTCAAGCAGAGCGTGACGCAGGTGAGATCATGCAAATTTGCGTCAGCAGGGCAAAGTCCCCACGGCTGGTTCTGGATATTTAGGGAGAAGCGAGAATGGCTAACTACACTGGAAATCCGACTGCAGCCGCAGCATTAGTGCAACCTCATCAAGTGCACCGCGATATCTATATAAATCAAGACATTTACGCGCTCGAAATGAAGCATGTGTTCGCAAATTCCTGGGTTTTTGTCGGACATGAAAGCCAGACACCTGAAAAAGGCGATTACTTCGCCACGCAAATCGGCGATCAGCCCGTAATCCAAGTCCGCCATAAGCCTGACGACATTCATGTTCTGTATAACCGCTGCCCGCACAAAGGCACCAAGATCGTGATTGACCGGCAAGGCAATACTGGAAAATTCTTCCGCTGCCCTTATCACGCATGGTCGTTCAAGACTGACGGCTGTCTGCTCGCCATCCCTTTGAAAAAGGGCTATGAAGGCACGGGGCTTGAAAAAACCGACAGCGGAAAAGGCATGAAAGCCGTTGGTGCCGTGAAAAACTATCGCGGCTTTATTTTTGCACGTCTGGCAGAAGAAGGCATCAGCTTTGAAGATTTCTTCGGCGATAGCCTCAGTTCGCTTGATAACATGGTGGACCGCTCGCCCGAAGGGAGGCTCGAGGTTGTCGGCCAGCCGCTACGCTACTTGCATTATTGCAACTGGAAGATGCTGGTAGAGAACCAGACAGACACTTGCCATCCTATGGTAGCACATGAATCAAGCGCAGGCACGGCTGTCAAAATATATGAGGATTTAGACCTCCCCGCAGGCACGCCCAAGCCGGCCGCCATGGAGATCATCGCGCCATTCATGTCACCCTATGAATTCTTCGAGGACATGGGCATCCGCACTTGGCCAAACGGGCATGGCCATACTGGCGTTCATCACTCAATCCACTCAGATTACTCTGCCATTCCCGGCTATGTTGAAGCAATGAGTGAGACCTACGGTGAGGAGAAGGCCAAAGCCATTCTGGACGAGAACCGGCACAACACGGTCTACTTCCCCAACATCATGATCAAGGGCCCGATCCAACAGTTACGCAACTTTATCCCACTGGCCGCCGACAAAACCATTGTGGAAAGCTATATCTACCGCCTTGTCGGCGCGCCAGATGAACTGACCGCGCGCACGGCAATGTATAACCGCATGATCAATGCTCCCACATCAATCGTCGGCCATGACGATTTGGAAATGTACGAACGTGCTCAAGAAGGTCTGCACGTCAATGGCATCGAATGGGTGAACATCCAGCGCCTGCTGGAAGAGAATGAGGACTTCTCGGAGGAAGCCGTATTGAACGGCACGACCGAACGCCAGATGCGCAATCAATTCGACGCATGGCGCAAGTTTATGACATACGATTCAGAAAAACAGGAGGCAGCGGAATGAGCATTTCGAAAGACCAACTGATTGACTTCATCTACGATGAGGCGCGTATGCTCGATGAAGGTCGCTACTCCGAGTGGCTCGCACTTTGGTTGCCAGATGGGCATTACTGGATGCCTCTTGACTACAAACAAAGTGATCCGATCAACCAAACCTCACTACTCTACGAAGACCTTTTCATGCTCAACCTGAGAGTGGAGCGCCTGAACGGTGCACGCACTTTCAGCCAAAAACCCAAAAGTCGCTGCCACCATGTTATCCAGCGCCCCTTTGTGGATGAAATGAACGGAGACAGCTTTGTGACCAATACCGCGATGCATTACGTCGAGACGCGACTTGACGAGCAGCAATTGCTTGCCCTCACCGCGCGTCATGATTTGAAGCTGGTGGAAGGTAAGCTACGGATTGCAAACAAGCGCGTAGATATCCTCAACTGCGATGCAGCGTTCCGTAATATCCAGTTATTGCCATGATTTCATCTGACACTGTTTTTGGTGCTTTTTCCGATAGTGCTGCGCGCTGGCCTGAACGGCCCTTTCTAAATGTCATGCCAGAAACGGCAAACATCTACGAAATTGAAGCTGGAGAGATAACTTATGGCGATGCACTGGCTCAGGTGCAAAGCTACGCGACCCAAATTAGCGCGGCAGGCTACCGCAAGGGCCAGCGGGTAATGCTCCTGCTCGAAAACCGCCCGAGCTATTTTTTGTGGTGGCTTGCTTTCAACAAGATTGGTATTTCGGTCGTTCCGATCAATCCCGATTTGCGCGCCGCCGAGCTGTCGTACATGATAGGCCACGCAGAGCCAGTTCTGGCAATCGCGCTCGAAAACAGATGTGATGAGCTACGCGAAGCTGCTAGGAATGCTGGAACTCCTCTGAATGTCATCCAGTTTGGTGACCCTTTGCCCAACGCCAAAACGACCGTCTGCATCGCAACCAGAGAAGGCGACCCTGAGGCTGCATTGCTCTATACCTCTGGCACAACAGGCAACCCCAAGGGTTGCATACTGACCAACGAGTATTTCATTGAAGCAGGCCGCTGGTATTCCTCGGCAACTGGCATTTGCGCACTCAACACAGATGGCGAGCGGATGATCACCCCGCTGCCTATCTTCCACATGAACGCGATGGCATTTTCTTTCATGGCGATGATTGCGGTGGGGGGATGTCTCACTGCTCTAGACCGCTTTCATCCCCGCTCCTGGTGGACGTCTGTACGTGAAAGCAAGGCAACTTGCCTTCACTATCTGGGAGTCATGCCCTCAATGTTGATGAGTGCTGTTGCTTCTGACGAAGACAAAAACCATACGGTAAGGTTTGGTTTCGGCGCGGGTATTGACCCAAAACTCCACGCTTCATTCGAAGAGCGCTTCGGCTTTCCCCTCAGCGAAGGGTGGGCAATGACCGAAACAGGCGCTGGCGGCACGATCTGCGCAAACCGCGAACCCCGAGTAATAGGCAAAAGCTCGATCGGCTCACCCGATGAAAAAGTCGAGGCGCGTTTGGTTGATGACACTGGCAACGATTGCGAGCATGGCGAATTGTTGGTGCGCGCAGTTGGGCCAAACCCTCGCAAAGGCTTCTTTGCAGGCTACTTCAAAAATGAAGTAGCCACTGACGAAGCTTGGCAAGGCGGTTGGTTTCACACGGGCGACATTGTGCGCCGTGAAGCTGACGGGATGATGTATTTTGTAGATCGTAAGAAAAACGTGATCCGCCGCTCGGGAGAAAATATCGCTGCCGTGGAAGTGGAAAGCGCACTGGCCAAACATCCTGCAATCGCGGGCGTTGCTGTGGCTGCGGTTCCCGATGAAATCCGAGGCGACGAAGTCTTCGCGTGCATCATCCCGAAAATGGGTGCATCTCGGGAGTTGGCTTATGAAATCACCCAGTGGTGTCTTACACAACTCGCTTACTACAAAGCGCCCGGGTATATTGCTTTTGTAGACAACCTTCCCGTCACTGCCACTCAGAAATTACAGCGCGCCACACTGAAAACCCTGGCGAACGATCTTTTGGGCGACTCAAATACAATTGACACCAGACATTTGAAAAAGCGGTCGGCAGCATGACGCGTCAATCATATGAAGGTGTTGTTCTAACAGCGCCGATTTCGGTTCCTTATGTGCGGTACACAAACGAAACTGCACATTGGTGGATTGCCAGAGCTCTGCGTGAGGCATTGATCAAGATCAAGATGACCCCGCAAGAGATTGACGGCTTATCCGTGTCTAGCTTCACGCTTGCACCAGATACACCTGTTGGCCTGACGCAGCATCTTGGCATCTCGCCTCGCTGGCTTGACACTGTGCCCATGGGCGGTGCTTGCGGTGTTGCAGCCATACGCCGCGCTGCGCGAGCGATACAGGCGGGAGATGTTGATGTTGTCGCCTGCGTCTCGGGTGACACCAATCGCATCGACAGTTTTCGTAATCTGCTCAGCGCCTTTTCCCGCTTCGCCATGGACGCTACGTTTCCCTATGGTTTTGGCGGGCCCAACGCCAGCTTTGCGCTGCTCCAAGATGCCTATATGCAAGAGTTCGGCGCAACACGGGAAGACTTCGGCCGCATCGCAGTTGCCCAACGTGTCAATGCATTGAGTAACCCTCAAGCGATAATGAAAAACCCATTGACGCTTGAACAATACATGGGCGCGCGGATGATTTCAGATCCCATCGGACTGTTTGATTGCGTCATGCCTTGTGCTGGTGCGGAAGCGTTTGTGATGATGCGTGAAGAAACGGCAGTTGCTAAAGGTCTGCCGTTTGCTCGCATTTCATCAACGATCGAGCGCACCAATGCGTTTCCAGATGATCCGATCCAGCTGCGCGGCGGTTGGGCCGTTGATATTGATGACCTTTGGGCGATGGCAGGACATGGTCCAGAAGCCATTGATTTGTTGCAAACATATGATGACTACCCCGTGATTTGTATGATGCAATTCGAAGACCTGGGCTTTTGCGCCAAGGGCGAAGGCCCAGATTTTGTGCGCAAACACGACCTTACGAACGGGGGTGACTTCCCGCATAATACTTCTGGTGGCCAACTCTCTGTAGGACAAGCGGGTGCTGCAGGTGGCTATCTAGGACTTGTCGAAGCGATCCGCCAAGTCACGGGGCAAGCGGGCGGCACACAGGTTGAGAATGCAAGGCGTGCTTTGGTTTCGGGCTTTGGAGTGATCAACTATGATCGCGGCCTATGTTCCTCCGCAGCAATCATTACAGGGGAAACCGTATGACAAGCGCCCTTCCTTTCCCCTCAAAGAAAGACCCGCAGAAACACACCCCTGTTCCCGTTTTGCCACCCGTATCACGCTCGCGCGCTTCCCTCGGGTTGGGTGTCATGGCTGCACAAGGGCGCTTTGGTTTGCAAGTCTGCGTCGAATGCGAAGCTGTGCAATACCCACCACGCGATGCATGTCTAAAATGTCTCTCGAGCGAACTAAACTGGCAGGATGTCTCTCCTTACGGGACCATACTGGCTGAAACGACAATCCGTGTCTCACCCGAACCCTACTTTCGCGAACGAATGCCATGGCGCATGGGATTGGTGAAGCTAAACGCCGGACCAATGTTGAACTGTCATTTGCACGGCGAGGTCGGCCGCGGCAATAATGTCCAAATGGCGCTCAAACTAGATAAAGCTGGGCAAGGTGTGTTGATCGCGCTCCCACTGGAAGGAAGCGAGAACATGCAAGATGACCCGACGTTGCGCGCCATGTCGTGTAACCCAAAGCGACGGCGCATTCTGATCAGCGATGCGCGTGCCCCTATAGCACTGGCGTTAACCGAAGCCTTGCTCAAAGCTGGAGCAAGTCACGTTTTTCTCGGAGAGCCGGAAGCATGGCGTGCGTGGCCAGAACGCAAGGCTTTTGAGGGGCGGGAGAATGTTTCGCTGTTGCCGCTTGATGCCACCGATACCAGTTCAATCGCCAAATTGAGTGCTGAAATTGGCGGCAAAGTCGATATCCTGATCAACACGGCCAGCTTCGTCCGCTCAGGCGGTGTTCTGGGCAACGATACAACATTTGCACGGGACTGTTTTGATGTGAACACTCTGGGTTTAATGCGGCTGGCGCAAGGTTTTGGTCCGGGCATGGCCGCTCGTGCGCAGGACGGCATAAATTCAGCCACAGCTATTGTAAGTATCCTTTCGGTTCAGTCCCTTATGCCTGACAAAAACTACAGCGCCTACGCTGCAAGCCAAGCAGCCGCGCACTCGATCACCCAGAGCTTGCGAGCAGAGTTTCGTGGATCAGGATTACGTTTGGTAAACGTATACATCGGGCCTATCGAGGGGGATCCTTGGTTTCAACACCTTCCGCCTCCAAAAGTGACACCAAACGCCGTAGCCCGTGCAACTGTAAACAGCTTGATTGAAGGGCTTGAAGAAGTCCCCTGCGGCGACATTGCGAAAGACATTTACGCACGGTGGCGCGCAGATGCGCTGCTACTCGAGCGGGAAATCACCGGAGAAGCCCCATGAGCGACAGTATCGCAAATGTGACCGATGCACTGGCTAGCGGAGCGGCGCGGATCATAGATTTGACCCACACACTAGACCCCGATTTTCCAGTGATTATTCTTCCGCCAGAGTTTGGCCAATGCGCCCGCTTTCGTATGGAAGAGGTCAGCGCCTATGACCATCGCGGACCTGCTTGGAAGTGGCATAACCTGACATTGAACGAGCATACAGGCACGCATTTTGATGCCCCCATCCATTGGATTTCAGGTAAAGATGTGCCCAACGGTGCAGTAGATGAGATTGACCCCGCGGCCTTCATTGGTCCTGTAGTGGTGATTGATTGTTCGGCTGGCGCAGCTACGGACGATGACTTTGAGCTAACGCCCGAGACTATTGAGGCATGGGAAACCGAGCACGGCATGATCCCTGCGGATACATGGGTGTTGATGCGAACCGATTGGTCTAAACGCAGCGGAACGGATTATCTCAATATGGCACCGGATGGTCCACATTCACCGGGGCCGACGCCAGCGGCGGTAGAGCTTCTGTTAAAGCGTAATATTCGCGGCTTTGGCACAGAAACTGTCGGCACTGACGCGGGGCAAGGCATGCATTACGTGCCGCCATATCCTGCACACTATTTGCTGCATGGAGCCGGAAAATTCGGGCTGCAATGCTTACGCAATCTGGATCAAATGCCCCCTACAGGTGCGCTTTTGATAGCGCCCCCACTCAAGATAAAGGGCGGCACGGGTAGTCCGCTCCGTGTCTTGGCGATGGTGACAAGATGAGCAATTACACTGCAATTATTACTGGCGGCAGCAAAGGCATTGGAGCCGACTTGGGCCAGCGCCTAATCGAGAAGGGTTATACAGTCATTTCCCTATCGCGCGGTGCGCCCGAATGGAACAACTCAAAGCTCGTGCATGTGGAAGTCGACCTACTCAGCGCACAAGCAACTGCGCAAGCCGCTGCCGAAATCGTGGCTCAGCATGAAGTATCACATCTGGTGCACAACGCCGGGATGATCTTGCCTAGTTTAGTTGAGGACGCCAAGCAAAGCGACCTTACAGATCTAACGCAACTACATCTTGGGTGCGCACTTACTTTGCTGCAAGCCTGCCTTCCCTCGATGAAGGAAAAACACTTCGGCCGCGTATTGTTCAACGGCTCGCGGGCTGCACTTGGAGTGCCGACGCGCACAGCATACTCGGCCACAAAAGCAGGCATAATTGGCATGGCGCGCACTTGGGCGTTAGAGTTGGCGCAGTATGGAATAACTGTAAACGTTGTCGCGCCGGGTCCAGTCCAAACCGATAACTTTTGGGGCATTATCGAAAAAGGTAGCGCACGAGAAGAAGAACTCGCAAAGCGTATTCCAGTCGGTAGACTCGGCACTGTACGTGATATCTCCAACGCGTTTCTTTACTTCTGTGACCCGGAGAACGGTTTTGTAACCGGCCAAACGCTATACGTCTGCGGAGGTGGTAGCGTCGGAACGCTTACCCTTTAGACAGCGAAACTGAAGAGGTTTTGACAGAAGAGACGTTTGGCAAAATAGGATTTTGGCGAAGAAACTACTGCGATTCAAAGTTTCGGCTGCAAGTGTCGCTACACATCCAATTGACCACACCTTCCCCACTTGCAAAGTGTCGAGCTTAGCAAAGAAAGGCTATCTCGACCGTTCATTTCAGTCCTTACCAACATCATGAGTGTTCTTGCCACTCATCCAATAAACCTGAGGGTAAACCGCTCCTACCAGCCGACAGTACTAGAGACATAACCCCACCCTCTGTCAGGTTAAGATCGCCTTCTAGAGAAATATACTCAACAACAGCGTTGAGAAAACGAATAGAGAAACTCACCCTCTCTTTTGAACGAGTTTCAAGCAGACTGTTTTTGCGCTTGAAGTATTTGAAATTTCGAATAAGTTATAATCCTATAACCTATTGCAAAAATATTAATTTTTGCGCCACATAAGCCATAAGAAAAAGTCGCGAGTATAACTGCCATGATTGCGCGTAAATCTTCGGAAGATCGCAAGGTTGAAATACTAAATACAACGCTTGATCTGATATTCGAGGTCGGGGCGGACCATGTAACCACAAGTATGATTGCTGCGCGGCTTGGCTTGACACAACCGGCAATTTACAAGCATTTTCCCAAGAAAGAAGATATCTGGCACGCAATCACCAGTTCTCTGTGCGTGCAAATACGGGACAATGTAGCGCGTTCAACACAGGCAAAAGCCCCCCTCTTAGCCCTAAAGCGGCTTATCCTCGGTCATCTGAACCTCGTCTACACCACACCCGCTTTGTCCGAGATCATGGCAACACGCGATCCGGGTGGCAATCTGAACGACATTCGCCGCCACATCCACGAAGCCATGGGCGAACTTCGTGCGGCACTACACAGCAACCTCAGCGCAGCCAAAGCCGCTGGCCAATTGCGCACAGGGATTACCACTGAAGATGGTGTAATGCTTTTCTTCGGGATCATTCAAAGCCTTGTATTACGCCTTATCGTGACGCGGAATCCGTCGATTATCGCAAAAGACGCCGAACGATTATTCGATCTGCAACTGGCACTCGTTACACATGAAGGAGACAGCGCATGAAAACAGGCTTCAAACTGATCTTGATCACCTTGCCGCTTGCCGCCATCGGGCTCGGCATTCTGGCCTATGTGGTATCCAGCAGTCCTCCGCCAGAACGCCTTGAAGTTGCAGAACGCGCAGCGGCAGTACGAGTAATCACAGCGCAATCAATGACGGTCACGCCCTACATCACAGGGTTTGGCATAGTAGCACCCGAGCGCACATTTGAAGCCATCGCCGAGGTTGGCGGACGGATCGATTATGTAAACCCCGCCCTGCGCGACGGGCAAATCCTACCAGCGGGAGATGTCTTGTTCCGCCTCTCGCCTGCCGATTTCAACCTTGCCATTGCGCAGGCCAAGGCCAATATTCGCGCCGCCGAGGCCCGTTTGGTCGAGATTGACGTCTCCGAGCAAAACCAGCGTAACGCACTGGAGATAGAGCGCGAGGCACTGACCGTCAAAACCTCTGATCTTGAGCGGGCGGAAGCATTGTTCAGCGCAGGAACCATGTCGCAGGGCAACCGCGACGTGACCCGTGCCGCGCATCTGGCACAACGCCAAAAAGTGCAGGGTATCGAAAGTACACTCGCCCTTTTCCCAACCCAGCGCGCTGTCCAGATCGAACAAATCGCTGTATATAAAGCAAGCCTTGCTACAGCAGAATTAAATATGGCCCGCAGCGAAATCACCTTACCTTTTGCGGCGCGCGTGGCGTCTCATTCAATTGAAGTCGGACAATATCTAAAGGCAGGACAGACGGCAGCCACACTTGATGGAATAGAGCGTGCAGAGGTTGTTGTGCAACTGTCGATGGAGAGCTTTCGCGGCCTCGTCCGTTTGAGCCAAACCTCCCCACCGGAATTATTGTTGGACCCTTCCCAAATGATGCAGGCATTGCGCGGCTTGGGCATTGTCGCAGAACTGCAATTGAGGTTAGGCGCAGAAGTGGTGACTTGGCCCGCCACGGTTGACAGGATCAGCGACGGAATCAACCAGCAATCTGGCACCGTAGGCGTTGTGGTGGTGGTGGAAAACGCCTATGGCCGCACGGGAGAGAATATCCGCCCGCCCCTGACAAAAGGCATGTTCGTTGAGGCCGTGCTCAGTGCGACAGCTGTTCAGGGCGTAGTTTTGCCGCGCAGCGCCCTACGCGACGGCAAGGTTTTCATGGCCGACGCCGAAAACCGTCTGCAAAGCACTTCCGCAACACCGCAATTTGAACAAGGCGAGATCGCCGTTTTCACTAATAAAATTGCCGAAGGAAGCCGTATTGTGCTTGTCCCGCCAGTACCCGTCATTGAGGGGCAGTTGCTTGATCCTCACACCGATGAAGCCGCTATGATGCGGCTTTTGGCAGGGGATGCGCAGCAATGATCCGTTTTTTTGCGGCCCACCCCACAATCGCCAATCTTCTGATGATCCTTTTTCTTGCTGCGGGTTTGCTCACAACTCCGACCTTGCTGCGCGAAACCTTTCCCCGAAAGGCACTGAGCGAAGTCGAAATCAGCGTGCCTTACCCTGGTGCGCGGCCAGAGGAGGTGGAAACCGCAATTTGCGAGAGAATCGAGAATGCCTTAGATGCCATAACAGGCGTTGACCGTCAGTCCTGTGAAGCACGTGAAAACCTGGGCCGTGCCGTCGTTAAAATGCGCGAAGGCGACAACTTCCAGACCTTCTCTAACGATGTCAAAACCGAAATTGACGCGATAACCGATTTCCCCGAACGGGCCGAAGCAGCAACGATCAAACCGCTGGGGCGCACCGATTTTGTCGCCTCGGTGGCTATCACCGGCCCACAGACACGCACTGATCTATACAGCTATGCCGAAGATATACGCACCAAGATGTTGCGGTGGGGAGGCATCCCCAAGGTCGATATTCGTGGCTTCTCCACACGCGAATTCCAGATCAACTTGCGTCCTGAAGACTTACAGAAATTCGGCGTCTCAGTTTTGGATGTTGCGCGTTCCGTGCAAGCCAGAAGCCTCGATTTACCCGCAGGCAGCATTGAGACTGCGACAGAAACCCTATTGGTGCGCGTAGCAGAAGAACGGCAGGACACTGCATCACTTGCCGCCTTGATCGTGCGATCCTCGGCCCAAGGCGGGCAAGTAAGGCTGAGCGATATCGCCAATATCTCGGCTGGTTTCGCGCAGGACGACGACGTCATTTTGTTCGACGGTCAACCTGCCGCCATTCTTGACGTGACCAAGCCTCCATCTGACGACAGCTTACGCACGCTGGACGCGCTGCAAGCCTTTTTGGAGGCTGAACGCATGCAGGCTCCTTCTAAAGTGACGCTGACTATTACTGCAGATGGCGTATCAGTTGTGCGTGAACGTCTGGCGCTGGTGGTGGTCAACGGGCTGCAAGGACTGGCTCTGGTATTTGCCGTTCTGTGGCTCTTCTTTGGCTTTCGCTTTTCCTTCTGGGTGGCGATGGGGCTGCCGGTTGCCTTTATGGGGGGCGTCGCGCTGATGTCGCTCGTCGGCTATTCGCTCAACCTAATGACATCGCTGGGCCTACTAATTGTGATCGGATTGTTGATGGATGATGCCATCGTGATCGCCGAAAACATAGCCCGCCAGCGCGAGAAAGGGCTTAGCCCGCTTGAAGCGGCTGTTAAGGGAGCGGAGCAGGTCTTTCCCAATGTGCTCGCATCCTTCGGGACTACGGCAATGATTTTTGGCTCCCTCGCCTTCTTGTCAGGTGATCTGGGTGCAGTTCTGCGAGTTGTGCCAGTGGTCATGCTGTTCGTGCTTTTGGTTTCGCTCGTTGAAGCTTTCCTGATTTTGCCGCATCACCTCATTCATGCACTGGGAGAGACAAACAACGCCACAGGTCTGCGCGCACGAGTCGAAGCAGCCGTGGACTGGACCCGCGAAGGCCTTGTCGGGCCGCTGGTCGATCTCACTATCCGTTGGCGCTATGCCGTTGCCGGACTGAGCCTCACGGTGCTTCTCCTATCGGTTAGCATGCTGGCGGGTGGATACCTCAAGTTCACCGCCTTCCCCGAACTGGATGGGGATACCATCGTGGCACGGGTTTTGCTGCCGCAAGGCACGCCACTGGCCCGCACCAATGAGGTTGTCGCGCAGCTAGAAACAGGGCTGGACGAGGTAAACGCCACACTCAGCCCCAAGCAACCCGATAGCGCCAATTTGGTGCGGCATGTTTCGATTTTTCACGGCGTAAACAGCGATGCTTTCGAGACTGGCGCACATGTTGTCACAATCAGCGTTGATCTGCTGCCCTCGGCCGAACGGATCAACAGCCCCGACGATATCATGGAGTTATGGCGCGATACCGTTGGCCCCGTACCCGATGTGATCAGCCTCAAATATGCCGAAAGCACGATCGGTCCCGCAGGCATCGCGATTGATCTGCGCTTGAAAGGCGATGATCTGGGCGCGCTTAAGGCCGCATCCGTCGAGTTGCAGGACTGGCTTTGGCAATATCAGGGGGTGACATCGGTTCTTGATGATTTGCGCCCGGGCAAACGAGAGCTGCGCATAACCCTCAAAGACATTGCAGGACCAATGGGCATTACTGCAGCAACAGTCGCTGATCAACTGCGCGCCGCCTATATCGGGAGCACCATCAGCGAGATGCAGGACGCTGGCAATTTGGTCGAGCTTACCGCACAGTTTGGCTTGTCAGATCGAAGTGATCGTGATGTCTTTGAATACTTCACAATTAAGCGCGCCGATGGCACCTATGTGCCGTTAAATGTCGTGGCCAATATCGAGACAAGTCAAGGCTACAGCCGGATCAACCACGAGAACGGTATCCGCACTGTGACAGTCCAAGGTTCTATCGACACCCGCATTGCCAATGCAAACGCCATTGTAAGCGACACGATGGCGCGGTTTTTACCTGAATTACTGAAGCGCCATCCGAGTGTTACGCTGGATGTCGAAGGACAGAATGCAGAAGCAGGCAAAACCCAAAAGTCCATGCTCAAAGGCTTCCTCATCGGCCTCTTGGGCGTGTTTCTACTGCTCAGTTTTTTGTTCCGCTCCTATGTTGAGCCACTAGTGGTAATGCTGGTGATCCCTCTCTCATTACCCGGCGCAATTTTCGGACATATGGCTATGGGTCTCGATTTCTCCATGCCAAGCATGCTGGGCTTTGTGGCGCTAGCCGGCGTCGTAGTTAATAATTCCATCCTGCTGGTCGATTTTGTGAAACATGAGCACGCCGATGCAGAATCGGTTTCAATCGCCGCAGCGCGCGCTGCACGGGCGCGGTTTCGGGCAATCTTCCTGACAACCACAACAACCACCGCTGGCTTGCTACCGATACTTACAGAAACGAGTTTGCAAGCACAGATTCTAATCCCTCTCGTCGCCAGTCTGGTCTTCGGGCTACTCGCTGCTAGCCTTGTGGTGTTATTCGTGTTGCCCGCGATCTACTCAATTCTGGACGATTTAGGCCTGAGCACACTTAACGAAAGATAATGTCAGCGTAAAAACACTGTCACACCGCGCCACCCGTTAGCCCCTTTGATGACCTTGCCAGCAGGCTGGTCCTCTATATACTTTTGGTTGACCACAACATAAACGCGGGTGTGAATTATGCCCATGTCATCCTGAAGAATGGACACAGCCATGCCCCGCACTCTCAGTTTTGAAGAGCTCAAGAAGCACGCCATAGATGGAATCATTGATACCGTTCTCGTCTGTATGGTGGACATGCAAGGCCGTTTGATGGGCAAGCGTTTTCATGCAGTGAATTTCGTGGAAACTTCATATCGCGAAACCCATTGCTGCAACTATCTTTTAGCCACCGATCTCACGATGGCCACCCCGTCGGGATATGCCTCTACCTCGTGGCAGTCTGGCTATGGTGACTACGTCATGAAACCCGATCTGGGCACTATCCGTCTGGTTCCATGGCTTGAAGGCACCGTAATGGTGCTCTGCGATGTGCTCGACCACCATGAGAACCCAGTGCAGCATTCGCCCCGCGCTGTTTTGAAAAAACAGATCGCACGACTGGCCGAACTTGGATTTGAAGCGATGATGGCGACAGAACTGGAGTTTTTCCTCTTCGCTGATACCCTCGATACAATTCGCGAAAACGGTTTTCACAATCTCAAGCCGCTCAGCGCCTACAACGAAGACTATCATATTTTCCAGACCACCAAGGAAGAGAACGTGATGCGTCCGATCCGCAATCACCTTTTCGCCGCCGGTTTACCCGTTGAAGGCAGCAAGGGCGAAGCCGAAGCAGGGCAAGAAGAGTTGAACATCCGTTACTCTCCCGCGCTCAACTGCGCCGACCATCACACGATCGCCAAACATGCGATCAAAGAAATCGCGTGGCAGCAGGGCCATTCAGCTACATTCGTGGCAAAGTGGCATCACGACAAGGTCGGCTCATCCAGCCATGTGCATCAATCGCTTTGGGCCGATGGAAAGCCAATGTTTGCTGACAGTTATGACAAACTGGGCATGTCCGATCTCATGAAAAGCTACATGGCCGGGCTGATTGAATACGCCCCTGATTACACTTATTTTCTCGCCCCCTATATCAACAGTTACAAGCGCTTTGCAAAAGGAACCTTTGCACCCACTAAAACCGTCTGGTCCGTTGACAATCGCACTGCCGGCTTCAGGCTTTGCGGAGCCGGAACCAAAGGTGTGCGAGTTGAATGCCGCATTGGCGGCTCCGATATCAATCCCTATCTTGCTCAAGCCGCAATGCTGGCCGCTGGTATCAAGGGAATCGAGGAAAAGATGAAATTATCGTCGCCCACCAAAGGCGATGTTTACAAAGACGAAAAGGCGGGGGATATCCCGCAAACTCTACGCGATGCGATTGATAAACTCCGTAACTCTGTATTTTTACGCGAAGCAATGGGCAATGATGTTATTGATCACTACATTCGCTGCGCCGAATGGGAACAGGAAGAGTTTGATCGCATCGTAACCGATTGGGAAGTCGCGCGCGGCTTTGAACAAGCCTGAATCCTATCACCTCAAGAAAGCCCGAGACATGACCCTAAGAGCCAACTGGTCCTACCCAACCGCCATCCGCTTTGGCGCGGGACGCATTTCCGAGCTCGCCGACGCCTGTACATCTGCCGGCATTGCTAAGCCCTTACTTGTCACCGACAAAGGGCTGGCAAATCTTCCTATCACGCAGACTACACTTGACCTAATGGAAGCAGCTGGCCTTGGCCGCTCAATGTTCTCTGATGTGGACCCAAACCCAACCGAGCAGAACGTCGAAGCAGGTGTGCTGGCCTATAAGACTGGCGGCCACGATGGTGTAATCGCCTTTGGCGGCGGCTCTGGTCTTGATCTGGGCAAGGCCGTGGCTTTCATGGCAGGACAAACCCGTCCTCTGTGGGATTTTGAGGATATCGACGACTGGTGGACGCGCGCAGATGCCAATGCCATTGCGCCCATAGTAGCAGTGCCGACCACGGCAGGAACCGGTTCCGAAGTCGGGCGTGCCAGTGTCATCACAAATTCGCAGACCCATGAGAAAAAGATCATCTTCCACCCTAAGTTTCTGCCTACCGTAGTCATTTGTGACCCAGAGCTGACAGTCGGCATGCCTGCCGCCATTACAGCGGGCACGGGAATGGATGCGTTTGCCCATTGTCTTGAAGCATTCTGTTCGCCGCATTACCACCCGATGTCCCAAGGCATTGCGCTGGAAGGCATGCGGCTGGTGAAGGACTACCTGCCCCGCGCCTACGCCGATGGAACCGACATTGCCGCGCGGGCACATATGATGTCTGCCGCCGCCATGGGAGCCACGGCCTTCCAGAAAGGTCTCGGAGCGATCCACGCCCTTAGCCATCCGATTGGCGCAGTCCATCACACGCACCACGGCACCACCAATGCGGTCTTGATGTTACCGGTTCTGAATTTCAACCGTCCCAAGATCAGAAAGCCTTTGGCGCGAGCGGCAAATTATCTGGGTATTTCAGGCGGCTTCGATGGCTTCTGTGCATTTGTCAGTAATCTCAACACAAGCCTGTCGATCCCTGCGAACCTGACGGAACTCGGCGTCGCAAACCCTGACATCGATGCACTGATTGCCTCGGCCTTGCGCGACCCCTCTGTGGGTGGCAATCCTGTTGCGATGACAGAGCACAATACCAAAGCGCTGCTGTTATCGTGCTTCTAGGCTCAGCATCATTTCGATGAAAGCACTACCTATGCGCGGTCACCCAAATGTGGAAGCCGTGCATTACAGTCCGTTTTCAAGTGCAGGCTAATCCTCCCGTTTCTGAAGCAGAAGTGACGCCAGCCCCAATAAAGCCGAAACCACAATTAGCAACAGAGACACCGCGTTCAACACGGGTGTCGAGCCAAGCTTGAGGCGGTCGAACATGGTGATTGTCAGCGGCGCATCGGAGCCAACAAGCATCAGCGTGGTGTTGAAGTTCTCAAAACTCATCAACACAGCGACCACCCCTGCCGCCGCCATCGCTGGAAACAGAAACGGTAGCGTCACCGCTCGCACTGCGCCCCAATGCGTCGCGCCAAGGTTCAGTGCGGCTTCTTCAAGAGAGGGGTCAAACTTTTGTAAACGCGCCGAAATGACCAGCGTAGCAAAGGTGGTGATAAATGAGAACTGCCCCAATACCACAAGGATCAAACCAGGGCGCAGCCCGTCAAACCAAAGGCCCGTTGCATCTTCTAAGAAATTGGCAGCCGAGGATGAAAACACCAAAATAGAAATTCCCAAAATAATGCCTGGGATGATGAGGGGGAGCAGCATCAAAATATATAGAAATCCCTTACCGCGAAATTCGTGTCGCACAAACAAGAAGGCGTTGCAGGTGCCTACAAACACGGCCAAGAGCGACACCCAGAACGCGACTATGCCAGAAGTTACAATAGACCGCAGGATCGGCCTCTCGTGAAACACCCCGATGTAAGGCGCGTCATTGCCAAAAAACCACGCCCATGTGAATCCCTCCCAAGGCAGCGATGGAAATACAGAATCGTTAAAAGCAAAGACACAAACGGTGGCGAGGGGTAACGCGAGATAGATGAAAAACAACGTCACGTAGGCTTTATAAGCCCATTTGAAACCAGTGCTTTGCGGAATACCCGTGATCATTGCGCCATCGTCTTTCCTAGAGATTGACGTGAAAGCTTAAGTCCGACAAATACGATTAGCGAGGACAGGCCCAAGAGCAAGAAGCCAAAGGCCGACCCAAGCTCCCAGTTAAACCTTGTGATAAACTGGCTGTAAATCAGCCCTGTAAACCACAAGCTGTCTTTACCGCCCAGTAGGATCGGGGTGAGATAATTCCCCAAGGACAGCATGAACACCACAATACAGCCAGAAACGATACCGGGCATGGCATGCGGAATGACAATTTCGCGAAGTATGGAAAACCCGCTGGCACCAAGATCGTAGCCCGCCTCTATCAGGCTGTCATCAAGACTGTCGAGCGTCGTAATCAGTGGAACAACCATGAACAACATCGAGGTGTAAACCAGCCCCGTCATGATCGCTGCATCGTTGTAAAGCATCTCGACAGGCCCACCGATTAGGCCCAAGTACTGCAACACATTAGAAATAACACCCGTCTCCCGCAGCAAGATCATCCAACCGAATGTGCGTACTAGTTCGCTCACCCAGAAGGGAATAAGACACATCAGAAACAGCGTAGTTTTCGTGCGCCCTCGTGTCAGTTTGGCAATGTAATAGGCAATCGGAAACCCGATCAGAAGCGTCAGAACTGTTGACGCAATCGACATATACGCGGTGCGCGCAAAGGTGTTCCAATAGAGAGGCTCGTTAAAAAAGACAGCATAATTGGCAAAGCTCGTCTCGTATTCACGCACACCCACTTTTTCCCGAAGTGAAACCAGAAACATACCGACATGCGGTAATATGATCAGCGTTACGAGCCAGATCAGCAGGGGAGCCATCAACAACCAGAAAGCAAGTTTGGAGCGATCTGAACTCATTTTTCAATCCCAGCCCTGTAGCAGCGGGTTTGCTGCGAAGCCCAGCCGAAAGAGATTACATCACCACGCTTCAGATCTCGAAACTCCCCAGTCTGCGGCAGCGCCACATTCATTTCCGCACCAGTCATCTGATCACGCAAAATCAGCTGGCTGTTGGCGCCGTTGAACAGCACGTTTTCGACCAGACCTTGCCCGCTATTTTCCATTCCGGCCACGTCAGAAGACTTGCGCGACAGTCGCACCGCCTCGGGTCGCACGAAGACATCAATCTTGTCACCCTTTGACAGCCCATGCCCTGCATTCAAACCCAGTAAGGTCTGGCCATAGGAAGTGACCATGTGAACGGCGTCACCAGTTTTACCATCAACGGTCGCTCCAAAGCGGTTTGCCTCGCCCACAAAACCAGCAACAAAGGCTGTATTCGGCTCGTAGTATAGTTCTTTGGCAGTGCCGACCTGCTCAAACACACCATGGTTCATTACTGCAATCTGATCACTCATCACCAAGGCTTCAGACTGGTCGTGCGTGATGTAAACAAACGTCGTATTGAACTCGGATTGTAACTGCTTGAGTTCAACTTTCATGTGTTCACGCAATTTCAAATCAAGCGCTCCAAGAGGCTCATCCAATAGCAGAACATCCGGCTCCAGCACCATGCACCGGGCAATCGCCACACGTTGCTTCTGTCCACCAGAAAGCGAGCTGACGGGGCGGTCCGCTACGCCGCCCAGGCCAACACGCTCTAGCACTCGCTCGACTTGTTTCGTGACATCTGTCTTGTTCACGCCGCGCTGGCGCAAGCCGAAACCTACGTTGGCCCCGATGTTCATCATCGGAAAAAGAGCGAGATGCTGAAACACCATCGAAACTGGCCGCTTATTGGGCGGCACATCCAACACCGATTTGCCCTTGATCAGCAAATCTCCTCCGCTGGGTTTCTGAAACCCTGCAATCATACGCAAAAGCGTGGTCTTACCACAGCCAGACGGCCCTAAAATGGAAAAGAACGTGCCTTGCGGAACGCTGAAACTAACGTCTCTAACGGCTTTGAACGTATCAAAGCTCTTGGAAATCGAGCGGCATTCCAGATCGGGGATATCAGACATTGAAGCAGACCTTAAATGAAAACAGGAAGCGCGGCGAGCGCGCTTCCTGAATGTGTCTCACCAAATTTATTTGGCGGCGTTGATCCGGTCCAAAGCGGCACCTTCCAGTGCTTCAAGCCCTGCGGGAACCGTTGGATACCACTTGATGTTATCAATCGCCTCCTGAGAAAAGCTTGCCTGATACTTGGCTTTGAGAGCATCATCGACACCGGCATCCCCCCCTTTGGAAGCGGTGAAGTTGCCTGCCGAGGTGGTGATCATGGCTGCAATTTCGGGTTTTGAAACAAAATTTATCCATGCATAGGCCGCATCGTCGGCCCGACCCCGCGCTGGCAATACGAACGTATCGATCCAACCTAGCGCGCCAGATGTTGGTGCAACAAACGTGATGTCTTTATTGTCGTCGTTCAACTGCCAGCCGCCCGTATCCCAAGCCATCGCCGCAACGATTTCACCAGAGCGGATCAGGTTTTTCAACTCGTCCCCACCGTCCCAATATGTTTTCACATTGGGTTTGCACTCGACAAGCTTCGCTTCGACTTGGTCGAGTATCTCTTTATAGGCCGCTTCATCGCCATAGGCCGCAAAGGGATCTAGACCCATTGAAAAAGCAAATCCGATCAAAGTCGGGCGCTTGAGGCGGTAAGACACTTTGCCAGCATAAGTCGCGCTGCAGAGGTCGGTGTAATCCTTTACATCGCCAGCTTCGGCAGTGTTTACAACCAAACCGGATGTGCCCCAGATATGTGGAACGGCATAAACTTCGCCATCAACCGTGGTGTTGCCCGCGGTCGCGGCAAGCATCGAAGGGATGAATAGAGATGCATCAATCTTGGACATATCCAACGGCTTGTAGATGCCGAACTCTGCCTGCGGCCCCGCGATGCGGTCCTGGCTCGGCTGAGCGAGGTCAAACCCTCCACCATTGGTAGCACGCAGCTTGGCAATCATTTCTTCGTTGTTGGATTTTGTAACTTCAACAGTGTGGCCAGTCTCTGCCTCAAACAATGCAATCACATCCTCCGGCGCATAGCCGCCCCAAGTGAGCAGCCGTAGTGTTTCTGCTTGCGCGGCAGATGTCAGCGCCATGAAAGCGACTGTCGGTAGAACAAATCTCGTGGTCATCTTTTTCTCCAATTTATACTGGCTACGGCTGTACCGCACCAAACTTCCCCGTCGGTAGCGTTTACGTATGACACTGACGTGACAAATAATGACTATTCATTGCAGTAATATCAGCACCGTCTGCCCTGCGAGTCAAAGAATAATCGGTCACCAGCATCCCAATCCAGATGCACCACCGCTCCCTCGCTTGGCACAGGCCCTGCGGCATTCTGACGGATGGTGGCACTCGCGCCCTGCTTCAGCTCGACATGCACCAGTGTTTCAGCTCCGAGAGCTTCGGTGTAAATTACAGTGGCCTCTTTTCCAGTCCGTGCAAACCGCATATGCTCAGGCCGGATACCGAGCGTTTTCGCTCCGCCTGGTGCATCATTGGCCATTTCAGAGGGCAGAAAATTCATCGGCGGCGACCCGATAAAGCCTGCAACAAACTGCGTCTGCGGATTGGCATAAACTTCGAGCGGCGCACCGATCTGATCAGCCTTTCCCGCGTTCATCACGATCATTCGGTCCGCCAGCGTCATCGCCTCAACCTGATCATGGGTCACATACAAGGATGTGACTCCCAGGCGACGCTGTAACTGCTTGATCTCCAGTCGCATCTGCACCCGCAGCTTTGCATCAAGGTTTGACAGCGGTTCATCAAAAAGGAACACTGATGGTTTACGCACAATCGCCCGCCCCATCGCAACCCGCTGCCTTTGTCCACCAGATAGTTCACGCGGGCGGCGTTTCAGGTAACTTTCCAGTTGCAAGAGTTTTGCTGCCTCATGCACCCGCTCGACAATCTCCGCCTTCGGCTTCCCTGCAATTTTCAACCCGTAGGCCATATTATCAAACACCGTCATATGTGGGTAAAGTGCGTAGTTCTGGAACACCATCGCTATGTCCCGTTCCATCGGCTCACTATCGTTGACCCGCTCACCCCCAATCTGGACTTCACCGTCCGTGACAGTTTCTAGCCCTGCCACCATGCGCAGCAATGTCGACTTGCCACACCCAGAAGGACCGACAATCACGATGAACTCACCATCCAGAACCTCCAGATCGATCCCGTGTATCACTTGCGTTTTTCCAAAGCTCTTTTTGAGCTCTTTAAGAGTCACTGTCGCCATGTCTATTTCTCGCTGTCTACAAGGCCGCGGATGAACAGCTTTTGCATGCTGATCACCACAATCACAGGCGGGATCATCGCCAAAATCGAGGTTGCCATGATAACCGGCCAATCCGCCGTATCATCGCCGCTCGGAAACATCTGTTTGATACCCATAACAATGGTGTTCATCGAGGGGTCCGTAGTAATCAGTAGCGGCCACAGATACTGGTTCCAGCCATATATGAACAAAATCACAAAAAGCGCAGCAACATTTGTGCGGCTCATTGGAAGCAGGATATCCCAGAAGAAACGCATTGGCCCCGCGCCATCGACACGCGCGGCCTCGGTCAACTCGTCTGGAACGGTCATAAAAAACTGACGAAACAAGAACGTCGCGGTGGCTGACGCGATCAGTGGAAATATCAGGCCTGAATAGCTGTTGAGCATACCAAAATTCGCAGCAACTTCGTAAGTTGGAACAATTCGCACTTCAACAGGCAACATTAGGGTCATAAAAATCAACCAGAAGAAAAGCCGCCGCCCGGGGAACTTGAAATACACGATAGCAAATGCGGACAGCAGTGAGATCACAATCTTGCCCACAGCGATACCCATCGCCATCACCAGAGAGTTAAGCATCATCCAGCCAACAGGCGCATTTACGCCCGAGATCAAAGCCCTGCGATAATTCTCGAAAAACTGGTCCCCTGGCAATAGTGGCATCGGTGGTTTTACGATTTCAGGTTGCGTCACTGTCGAGGCGACAAACGCAAGCCAGATCGGAAAAAAGATAAACAGCAGCCCAACAATCAGGCCCAGATGCGTCATCCAGCGTCCGACACCGCGTCTTTCCACCATGCCAGCCATCAGTAGTGCACCCGGCGCTCGATAAACTTAAACTGTACAATAGTCAGGATGCCGACAATCACCAGCAAGATCACTGATTGGGCGGCAGAGGAGCCAAGATCCTGCCCCACGAAGCCGTCCTTGAACACCTTGTACACAAGGATCGTAGTCGTTTGCTGCGGTCCGCCACTAGTAATCGTATGGATCACCCCGAAGGTTTCAAAGAAGGCATAGACAATGTTGACCACCAGCAAAAAGAACGTAACGGGCGACAAGAGCGGCCAGACGATGGTGCGGAACCGTGTCCAGAACTTTGCTCCATCAATCGCCGCCGCTTCAATCACGCTGCGCGGAATAGCCTGAAGCCCCGCAAGGAAGAACAGGAAGTTATAACTGATCCGGCCCCATGCAGAAGCGACCACGACAAGGCCCATCGCCTCCTCGCCGTTCAGAACATGGTTCCAGTCATACCCAAGCTGGCCCAGATACCAAGTTACAACCCCGACGCGAGTGTTGAACATGAAAAGCCACAAGACCCCTGCCACAGCAGGAGCCACAGCGTAGGGCCAGATCAGCAAGGTGCGGTAAACACCCGAGCCTTTGATCAATCGGTCTGCCAGCACGGCGAGGTAAAGTGCCACACCCATAGACACGAGCGTCACCAATATGGAAAATATGGCTGTCGTCACAAACGACGCGCGATAATAGGCGTTCCCCAACAGGTATTCAAAGTTGCCTAGACCGACCCACTGCATTGACAAGCCGAACGGATCCGGGATGAAAAGTGACTGATAGATCGCCTGCCCAGCTGGGTAGAAAAAGAAAACAGCTGTCACTACCAGTTGCGGGAGAACCAGCAGCAACGGCAACCATATGCCCTTGAAATTAACGCGCTTTTCCATATCAAAGCCCGCGCTCCGACAGATGCCAGAGCGCGGGAATTTCCTTTAGCGGTTTGTCTGTTCAAAACGGCGGAGCAGCTCGTCACCCCGCTGTTTTGCCGAGTCCAGAGCCGCCTGCGCGTCTTTGTCACCAGACCAGACAGCTTCAAGCTCTTCGTCGATAATCCCGCGGACCTGATCGAACGAACCCAGACGAATACCTTTGGAGTTTTCGGTTGGTGCATTGGCTGTCATCTGGATAACCGCAATATCCGTGCCAGGGTTAACATCATAAAACCCTTGTTCCTTGGTTAGGTCAGCTGCAGCCTGGGTAATCGGAAGATAGCCCGTATCCTGATGCCACTTCGCTTGGATTTCAGGCGATGAGAGGAAGTTCAAAAAGGCTGCAACACCTTTGTATTCCTCGTCAGGCTGTCCTGCCATAACCCACAAAGAAGCACCGCCGATAATCGTGTTCTGCGGTGCACCTTCAACATCTGACCAATAGGGCAAAGGCCGCACATCAAACTCAAACGTAGCCTCATCCTTGATACCCGCATAGCCTGCAGAACTCTCGGTGAAGAGTGCACATTCACCGCTACGAAAGTTTGCGCCGCTTTCATTTCGTCGGCCCGTGTAAATGAATTTTCCGTCTTTAGCCCATTCCCCCATGGTCTGAATGTGTTTGACCTGAATTGGGCCATTCATCGCCAACTCGGTGTCAACACCATCAAACCCGTTGGCTTTCGTGGCAAACGGCGTGTTGTGATAAGCTGACAGGTTTTCCAAGTGGATCCAGCTTTGCCATGCGGTTACTAACGGACAGGCATGGCCCGCATCTTTCAATTGGCCAAGCACATCTCCAACCTGATCCCATGTGTTCAGATCAACATCCGCATCAATTCCCGCATTCGTCAAAGCGTCGCGATTCACCCACAGAACCGGGGTGGACGCGTTGAACGGAAGAGAAAGCATCTGGCCACCACTTGTCGTGTAGTAGCCGTTGACCGACCCGATAAAATCATCTGGGTTAAAGTCAGCACCCGCATCCGCCATCACCTCATACACAGGCTTGATCGCTCCTTTGGCAGCCATCATTGTGGCTGTACCAACCTCAAAAACCATCAGGATGTCAGGCTGTTCTCCCGCACGGAATGCCGCGATCCCGGCGTTCAGCGTTTCTGAATAATTGCCCTTATGCGATGCCGTAACCTTGTAATCAGACTGTGAAGCATTGAAGGTCTCAACCTGTTCAGCCACCAGTTCCCCCAACCGCCCGGTAAAGGCATGCCAGAATTCCACCTCTGTCTGCGCTACAGCGGGCATTGCACTCACCAAAGCAGCAACACTCGCCAAAACTGTGTTTCTCAAAAACATTTGAATGTCTCCCCATTCTGATTTCCTAAGTCAGCCTAGAAGCTGACACCCTACGCTGGCAACTGTTCTTTCTCGCCGAGCTCGGGCCAACGTCTGACAGTTTTATATTACAGCACAATGACAGGACGTTCCGGACAGGGGTCATTCGTTAGTACCGCTCCTTGAAGCCCTCTTATGCTCTTCCAGCAGCAAACCTCCGAGCTTTTTGAAAACCTCGACTCTAGCTGATCCTGCACGCCACGCTAGGGCGACGCGGCGCGGACAAGCATCAGGAAGAGGCGTAAGCTGAATCTGTGTGTTGCCCACGACGCCTGCTTGTATTGCAAGGTTTGGAAGAAGGGTTATTCCCAACCCCTCAGACACCATCGCGATCAATGTGGTCAGGCTTGTTGCTGCAAAGCTGTCTTCAGAAGCGGCAATACGCCCAGGATAGGCCTCCAATGCGTGACGCTGGAGGCAGTGCCCCTTCTCCAGAAGCATAAGCTGGCCACTTTCTGTCAACTCCTCAGCGCCGTGTGGCAAGGGCCAACCGGCAGGCGAAGCCAATTGGTAACCGTCGTCAAAAAGCGTCATGGTTTCTAATGCCCCCGTCTCAAACGGTAAGGCGATCAGCACCAAATCAAGCCGCCCTGCCTTTAGCCCATCAATCAGGGCCTCAGTCATTTCTTCACGCAAATACACTCGCAGATCAGGAAAGGCGTTGCGGATCGCGGGCAAAGCGCGAGGCAGCAAATAAGGGCCAATGGTGGGAATGGATCCAAGCTTCAAGTCTCCTTCAAATGGATTCTTATGTGCCTGTGCCACGGCCTCAATCTCGGCTGCCCCCAACAAAAGTTCTCGGGCACGTTCGGTCAGTTCTTCACCTAATGGTGTCATTAAAACGCTGCGCCGTGTCCGCTCAATCAATTGCACACCGAGGCGGTCTTCGAGCTCCTTAATTCCCGCACTCAGCGTTGGCTGGGTCACGAAGCACAGTTCCGCCGCGCGTGAAAAGCTCAATGTGTCCGCAACAGCGATAAGATATCGCATTTGACGCAGTGTAATCACTTATTGATTTCCTCTATTACATTTAGCTTTATATTCAATTTCTCCTATCCATGTCCAGCCGCTATTTCTGTGACATCGAAACGCTGACATGAAGGAAAGCAGACATGACTGACCAGATACAAACCACTGGCGCCCGCTTGAACGAACCCGCCCCCGCATTTGATGCACCTACCACCCATGGTCGCAAAACACTGGAAGATTACCGTGGAAAATGGCTGGTGTTGTTCTCACACCCCGCCGATTTCACCCCTGTTTGCACAACAGAATTTATCGCCTTTGCCAAAAAGCAGGATGATTTCACTGCCCGCAACACCGAGCTCTTGGGATTGTCTATCGACAGCCACTACAGCCACATCGCATGGATGTTGAACATCAAGGAAAAGTTCGGTGTCGAGATCAAATTCCCGATTATTGCCGATCTTAACATGGCAGTTGCACAAGCCTACGGAATGATCCAGCCGGGCGCGTCGGATACGGCAGCGGTTCGGGCAACATTCCTGATCGATCCCGAAGGGGTTCTGCGTGCAATGGTCTATTATCCGATGAACGCGGGTCGCTCGGTGGATGAGATTTACCGCCTGCTCGTTGCAATGCAGACCGCTGACGAGAACAAATGTGCGATGCCGGAAAATTGGAAGCCAGGCCAGCCTGTGATCGTGCCGACACCCGCAACCCCCGAGGCTGCAATGGCCCGTGCCGAGGAAGGTTACGAGACTGTGGACTGGTATTTCTCGACCCGCACACTCTGAAACTTGAGCGGGCCTTTGAGGCCCGCTCACACCGACTTAAGTTATGCAACGAGGACTGCCCCGCCCTATCCACAGCCTCATAAAAGGAGACATCTCATGACCGCTGCATCGCAAAAGAATACCAACAGTTTGAAGTCCGTATTGGGCGAAACATTCCGCCTCTATGTTCAGACACACGGGTATCACTGGAACGTCGAAGGCCCCAGCTTTCGCCAGTTGCACGTGCTGTTTGAGGAGCAATATCAAAACCTCTGGGGCGCTTTGGACGAGATCGCCGAACGTATCCGCACCCAAGGGGCTCATGCACCCGGGTCTGTCGCTGAGCTAATGGCCTTGGCTGGTCCCGAGGACGCGACGGCGCAGTCGTCTGACGAGATGATCAGCAAATTGATCACTGGCCATGAAGTTTTGGCCGAGACCTTGCGCGCAGCCATCGAGACAAGCGGGGAGGCCGGGGATGAAGTTTCTGCCGGTATTTTGACCGACCGTCTGGAGTGGCATGAAAAAGAGCTTTGGATGATGAAAGCCAGCACCCGCTAAACCACTTTGGACACGCCTTCGGGCTGCCCCCACACCATATATCTAACTGGAGAAGACCAATGAGTAATCCTATCGTAAAAAGCTTCTGGGACAAACCGACTGGAAGCTGGCAATATGTGTTTCACGACCCCGAAACAATGAAAGGGGCGATCATTGATCCCGTGATGGATTACGATCCACTGGCAGGCGCGACAACAACCCAAAACGCCGAGAAGCTGTTGGAATATGTCCGTGAGACGGGCATCGACCTGGTTTGGATCCTCGACACCCACCCACATGCCGACCACTTTTCAGCCGCGCCGTGGCTCAAAGCGCAGACAGGCGCCTCCACCGGAATCGGTGAAAAGGTCACCAGTGTACAAACCCTTTGGCAGGGTATCTACAACCTGCCCAAAGATTTCCCAACAGATGGCAGTCAATGGGACAGGCTGTTCTCCGATGGCGATACATTTATGGTCGGCAATGTGCCGGTATCGGTAATGTTTTCACCTGGCCATACGTTGGCATCGATCACATATGTGGCGGGCAACGCCGCATTTGTACATGATACGTTAATGATGCCAGATAGCGGCAGCTCACGCGCTGATTTCCCAGGCGGCAGTTCAGTCGAGTTATTTAACAGCATTTCAGCCATCCTCGCCTTGCCGGAAGAAACCCGCGTGTTCGTCGGGCACGACTATGCCCCCAACCGGGAGGCGGCCTGTGAAGCAACGGTCGCCCAGCACAAAGCACTCAACATCCACTGGAAGGACAATCCTTCAGAGGCTGAATACCGCGCCGTGCGCGACGCCCGCGACGCAACCTTGTCACTTCCTAAGTTGATGTTGGCCGCCTTGCAGATCAACATTCGTGGTGGTCGCTTACCGAAGGCAGAAGACAACGGGCGTTCTTACCTGAAGGTCCCGTTGAATTACTTCGCGAGCCGCTAAACTCAACCTCCTTAGCGGTGATGGCGCCATTCAGTCGGTGTCATCCCGCTTTGGCGCCGGAAAGCAGCGACAAAGGCCGAAGGGCTTGAATACCCTAACGATGCGGCGAGCTTGGTGCTGCCGTGCCCACGCTGAATACCCTCAAGCGCCAGTACAAAACGCATCCGATCGCGCCAATTTCTCCATGTCATGCCAGTTTCGTTTTGAAAAAGCCGGCTTAGCGTGCGCTCGCTGATCCCCGCCCTCCTCGCAAGACGTGCTAGACTGCCAGCCTCTCGAGGCTCGGCCAGAATGTGCGAGATGATCTGCGCCAGTCGGACATCTTTACTACCTGGCAAATGCAGATCAGGGCGCTCAAGTCGCGAAATTTCGTCTAATGCAACCCAACCCAGGCGCCTCTCCTGTGCGTTAGGCAAGGGGTCGCCTTGCACCATTCGTCGCGCAATACCGCGCATCAATGGCGTTGCGCGCAAAACAGCGGGATGATCAGGCATAGCGATACGATCGCAAAATCTAGAATTCACTTGAAACACCTGAAATTCGATCCTGTCAGATGCCGCTACCAGTGGCGCCATTCCGGCAGGAATCCAGATTCCAAACCGGTCCGGGATAAACCAGCGATCTTCGGCCACCTCGACACGCATCATACCGTCAAAGCAGAACATTGCTAGCGCAAGGCCATTATCAACAAACCTGAGTGCGCCTTTTTCCAAGGGACCAGACCATACCACAACCGGACGCCGACCGAGTGGCGGAAATTCGACATTATTTGTCATATTGTCACTCTAGAACATCAACACCCCACGCGGTAGCCAAAAGGAAGATATAGACGAGGCCCAAAATGATCCGACTGAAAGAAACCATCTTAGCCATTGCACTTGCACTTGCCGCATGGACAGTGATTACCCTTCCCGCAGGTATGACGCCCGACCAAGGACTAACTTTCGGCATCGTACTCCTTACGCTCTCGCTTTGGGGAACTGGCCTTGTGCCAGGTTATGTAGCCTCGACTTTTCTATTTGTCTCGCTGATCCTGACAGGCCTATCCACCCCGCAAGAGGTTTTTTCAAGTTTCTCGTCCTCCGCAATCTGGCTGGTCGTTGCAGGGTTTGTAATAGGCGCAGCGATCACCCATTCAGGGCTCGGGGTGCGTATAGGAGCTTTGGCGCGACCACATCTATCCAAAAGCTATGCCGCGTTGATCGCTGGATTAATGGTACTGGGCATAGCACTGGGATTCGTGATGCCGTCATCACTCGGACGTGCCGCTGTGCTCGTGCCCGTCGGAATGACCCTCGCAGGCTCTCTGGGCTTGGAAAAAGACACTCTCGGGCGCACCGGCGTTGCTGTGATCATTGCGATCGGAACGAACATGCCGAGCTTTGCTATCCTGCCATCCAATATTCCTAACATCATCTTTTCAGGTGTTGCTGAACAATCCTTGGGCGTGCAATTCAGCTATGCTGACTATCTCATGCTGCACTACCCCATCTTGGGAGTGCTGAAGTCGGTTTTCATTGTAGGGCTTGTGCTCTATTTCTTTCCTGCACGCGTTTCAGCGGCCTCAGACGAGCCCGCGATGACCAGCCTGCCCAGCCGCAGTCAATTGGCGCTTTTAGCAATCCTGATGGTGACATTGGGTTTATGGTCGACCGACCAAATCCATGGGATCAATGCAGCCTGGGTCGGGCTGACAACCTCTCTGGTGTTAATGATACCAAAGCTTGGCTTTGTTCCGCCTCCAATTTTCAAATCCTCAGTCGATTTTTCAATGATTTTGTTTGTCGCGGGAGCGTTAACACTTGGGACCGTCGTTAACGCCAGCGGTTTGGGTAACATTATCGCGCACGCAGTATTGCAGATGTTGCCGTTTCAAGAAGGCCGCGACTTTCTGAACTTCATCTCACTTTCGCTTCTAGGCATCAGCACATCTATTTTCACTACATCGCCGGGTATGCCTGCCGTTCTCGTGCCCCTCGCACCAGAGTTGGCGCAAACGACCGACTTTTCTCTAAGCGCGGTATTGATGACGCAAGTCATCGGGTTTTCAACCATCCTGCTTCCCTATCAAGTCGGACCGTTGATTGTAGCAATGGGGCTAGCGGGTGAAAGCACACGACCCTTGTTGAAGGTCACATTATCTCTGTTCGTCCTCACACTCCTGGTTCTTGTACCGCTTGATTTTCTGTGGTGGAAAATACTTGGCCAAATTTAAGCAGAGCTACAATGGATTTTCATGCCACATCAGTTCGCAGGAAGCGCAACCAAGTGCCGGCATCAAGCGTTCGAAACGCTTTAGATCCAGTTGCTCGCTAATACTGTTCTGCAACACAACCTATATCAAACCTAGCTTTTCGGAGTCAGCCCATCACCGATATCCCAGAAAACTCCTGCCATCACACGAAGCGCATCACGACTAAGAGACTTCAGCACATGTTCATTCGGTGCGTGTTGCGAGCAGCCACGGTAGGAATGTGGTACCCACACAGTTGGCAAGCCTAGAATGTCGGCAAAACAATCGTTGGGGAGAGACCCTGCGAGATTGGGCAATACGTGCGGCGGTTGGCCACAAGTTTGCTCTATCGAAGAGGTCACGAATTGCACCCACGGATGCTTGGGATCAAGCCGTGTCGCGGCAAAGAAACCGCGATCATGCGGAACGATCTTGATTGCTTCATATCCAAGCGCATCCAAGTGACGGCGCAAAGCGGGCAGGATATCCTCCTGATCCGTCCCAACAACATACCGCAACTGACATGTTGCACGCGCCATATCAGAGATCGCATTCACCGGAGCCGCCGGTACACCGCTTGTCATCGCCAGCACGGCAAAGCTGTTCCAGCCGTAGACACGCTCGGCAGGTGTCAAGCTTTCTTCACCCCACTCTAGGTCGACAGCTGGCCCTTCCCCTCCTGTAACAGGCAGCCCATCAAGAGCCTTACGGATATCATCCGTCAGACTGTCAGGCCGCCATTCAGAGATCTGGATTTGCCCACGGCGGTCAACAATCGTCGCCAGCGCGTGAGCCATAATAATCGCCGGATCGGCCAGTAACCCACCCCAGTTTCCCGAATGATGCGCGCCCTCACGCAACGTGAGTTCAAGATCAAACGTAACACCGCCGCGTGAGCCCATAAACACGGTCGGCACTTCGGGCTGCAAACGAGGACCATCAGAAGCAATCAACACATCGGCTGTCAGCTGGTCTTTGTAGCTGTGGAAAATGTCAGCAAGCCCGCTTGAACCAACTTCTTCGCTCATCTCCAGAATGATACGCACATTAAAGCCAAGTCTGCCGCGCACACTCAAAACGGCTTCAAGCGCCGCAATGTTGATCAAATGCTGCCCCTTGTTGTCAGCAGTGCCTCGACCGTAGAGCTTGTCACCCTCTTCAACGAGTTCAAAAGGCGCCAGCCCCTCTTTCCACATACCTTCCTGCGCGCGGATCACGTCGCCATGTCCATATGTCAACACGGTTGGCAGGTCATCCCCTTCGCGTCTTTCTCCGATTAAAAGTGGTCCACCGCGTGCGTCGGGGTTTTCAACAATTTCAGTCGTAAAGCCGAGCGCTTCGAGCCGAGGCTGCATCGCCTCCTTGAGATAACGCATCAATTCTGGCGCAGCGTCGGGGTTCTGGCTTTCCGTAGGGTAGGCAACCAAAGCAGATAGCTCGCTCTGGAATGTGCCCACGTCAAAATAGGTCGTAACGGCTTTGATAGCTGCTTGGCGGCTCATGGCTTAGTCCTCTTCAAGTGCGGCATCGCCCCATGGCGACATTATCTCGGTGCAACCGGAGTTTGTGTTGCCTTCGCGCATAACACCGGCAGGACAGGCAAACGCATAAGGAAAAACCGTTCGCGGCGCCGTGACAACATCATGTTTCTTACGCAAGCACTCCAACACTTCGGGCGCATGACTTTCATCAGCAACAACCTTGGTTCCGCCCGACACATCAATGCGTGGCTGGTGGAATGCCTCCTCAACATCCATGTCAAAGTCAGCCACAAAAGATGCCATTTGTGTCATCGCCGAGACGATCTTGCGCCCGCCTGACGCGCCAAAGGCAAAACGTTTGCCGCCAGTCTCACCAACAATTGGGCAAACATTCATCAGGCAGCGCTTATCCGGGCCGAGCGAGTTTGCCCGCCCCTGAACAGGATCGAACCACATGATACCGTTGTTCATCAGAAAGCCTGTTGAGGGCGAAACAACGCGACTACCAAAAATCGACAACAAAGTCTGTGTCTGGGAGACCATGTTCCCGTCGCGGTCGACAACCGAAAAATGCGTGGTGCAACCTGGCGCATCAGGGCTTTCGCCATCGTCGCCCATACTTCCAAGGCGTGCGGCATAGGCTTCGTTTAGCGCTTCTGCATAGGCGGCAAAGGCGGTTGGTTTATTGCCCAAATCACGTGGTTCCAATTCGGACATCGCGTGAGCAAAAGTTGGCCCTGCCGTCAGCCCTCCAACAACATTGAAAACGGCATCTCGGTAAGAGACTTTGAGCGGCGCCTGCATTGCTGCACTGTAGTCGCACATATCTTCCCGAGCGAGGTAACCCCCTTTGTCTTGCACATCACGCACCATAGCGACACCCAATTCGCCGTCATAGAGTGCACGCGCTCCTTCACGTGCGATGTTTTCAAGACTATCGGCCATCCGACGCTGATCCAGCCGTTTTTCGGCAAGCGCCGTCCAACCCGAGATTGTCGGCCAATGACCATCCTCAAGGAAAAGTGCAGCCGCATCCGCATCCTGCGCAAGAGCGCATGTCGCAGAAGCGATAATCAGCGCCGCATACCAGTCAACAAGCAGCCCTTCACGGGCATGGGCAATGGCGGGGGCCAGCAACTCAGACCAAGGCATCCGTCCAAAACGCTCGTGCACCTGCCCCAATCCGTCAACAACGCCCGGAACTGCGATAGATTTGGCCCCCTGAACATTCACATCACCCGTGACCTTCTCCCAAGGAAACAAGTCCCCGGAGACACCTTCTCCAGACAGAGGAAAATCTTCGACACGCAGCCCTTTCGGGGACCGCATGCCATGGTTTAACGCAATGGCCTCACTTTCTCCCGCGCGCCAAAGCATCATTGCGCCGCCTCCCGCGGGGCCGCTCATCCATGGCTCAAGCACACCGATCACGAAAGACGTTGCGACGGCCGCATCAACAGCATCACCACCGGCTCTCAGAACCGCAGCACCGGCTTCCGCAGCAAGACGATGCTGCGAAGCAACTACACCGCCTTTGGTTTTGATCACGGTTTTACGAGTCTGCATAGTACGCGACAGGCTGGAAGCCATGGGATGTTCCTTAAGGTTGTCTAGACAGAGAAATTTTCGCGGTACATAGGGCTTTTCGGATCCTGCAAATGACATTCAACATGCCCGCTGTTGGTGGGCACAGTGCGTGGTGTAGATATCTTGCAGTGGTCCTGGGCGAATGGACAACGCGGGTGGAAATGACAGCCCGAAGGTGGCGCAATAGGGTTTGGATAGGCTGCCCCAAGCTGGGTATCAGGAACCCCTTGCGACGGGTCTGGAGTCAGAACCGAATTCAAAAGCGCTCTAGAGTAAGGGTGGCGCGGGGTGGCAAACAACTCTTCAACATTCGCTTCTTCAACGATGCGGCCTAAATACATTACCGCAACGCGCGTGGCCAGATGCTCGACAACGGCCAAATCGTGGCTGATGAACAAATAAGTCAAACCGAATTCTTCGCGGAGATCATTCAGCAAATTGAGGATCTGGCTCTGCACAGAGACGTCCAACGCCGAAGTCGGCTCATCGCAAATAACGATTTCGGGGCGCATAATCAGTGCCCGAGCAATAGCGACACGCTGACGCTGCCCACCCGACATCTGGCTCGGATATGTATTCAATACACGTGCAGGCAATCCGACCAATTCAAGCGTTTCCCGCACAGCTTTTTCCCGGCTATTGGCATCCCCAATGCTATGAACACGCAAAGGCAGCGATACAATATCAGCGATCGTCTTGCGCGGGTTCAACGAAGAGTATGGGTCTTGAAAAATCGGCTGTATGCGTTTCGCGAGTGCAAGGCGGTCTTGTCCTCCGATTGCATCTCCGTCAACCAACACCTGCCCTTCTGTAGGAGCTTCAAGGCCCAACAGGATTTTCGCCATAGTTGACTTTCCGCAGCCGGACTCTCCGACAAGGCCCAACACTTCGCCGCGTTCCAACTTGAGCGAGACATCATTCACAGCTTTCAGCGGCTTAGGCTTACCAAACAGCCCCTGTTTTACACGGTATGTTTTGGCTACATTTTTCAACTCAAGCACTGGGGCGCTCATGCAGGTTCTCCTTCGGCAGCACGTGCGCCATCAGCGTGGACACATAGAAACTCATGTGGCGGTTGTCCGCGTTCGGGGATGTCGCCGCGGCAAGCCTCTACAACATGCGGGCAGCGTGTGCGAAAGGCACAACCTTGCACGTCGCCAATCAATGAAGGCACGATACCAGGTATCGTGCCCAGCTTCTCACCACGCTTCGTTTTGCCCGGTTGAGGAATGCAATGCAGCAGTCCACGTGTATAAGGGTGCATTGGTTTACCAAAAACGTCCGTGGCGGGGCCGGTCTCAACCAGCTCGCCAGCATACATGACGCCCACTTTGTCAGCGACACGTGCCACAACCCCAAGATCGTGCGTGATCAGGATCATAGCAACATCCATCTCTTTGGTCAGCTCAACCAACAGGCTCAGAATCTGCGCCTGAATGGTGACATCAAGCGCCGTTGTTGGTTCATCTGCGATGATAAGCTCGGGCTCACACATAAGGGCCATCGCGATCACCACGCGCTGGCGCAAGCCACCTGACAACTGATGCGGATACTGGCTAAGACGACTCGCAGCCGCAGTAATTCCGACCTTCTCCAAAAGTTCTATTGCACGCTCGCGGGCTTTCTCTCGGCTCACCTTCCGGTGCAAGCGCAAGGCTTCGACCAACTGGTCACCGATAGTATAAGCAGGGTTCAGCGAGGTCATCGGCTCCTGGAAGATCATCGCGATACGATCCCCTCGCAGCCCGCGCATCTGGCGCTTGGAGGCTCCGATCAGATCAATCCCGTCAAAATTTAACTGCTCAGCACTGCGTCGGATATTCTTTTCGAGAAGCCCCATAACAGCAAGCGAGGTAAGCGACTTTCCCGAACCGGATTCTCCAACGATGCAGAGTGTTTCACCCTTGTGAAGATCAAAATCAATACCCCGGACTGCGTGAAGCGTTCCACTGGCCAGAGGGATATCTAAGGTAAGACCGCGCACGCTGAGCAGTGGTTTAACAGTATCTTGTATATGACTCATAAGTTAGCTCCGGCTATCGGGGGCAGTCACGTCTCGTAGTCCGTCACCCATAAGGTTGATCGCGAGCACCAAGACAAACAGGACAACGCCTGGGATCAGCACCAGCCACGGCTCGAAGAGCATCATGTTTTTACCTTCGCTGACCATAAGCCCCCAACTTGGGGTCGGAGGTTGCACGCCAAGCCCGAGGAACGACAGAGCCGCCTCCAGCAGAATTGCATGGGCCATTTCCAATGTAACAATAACGATCAGGTTATTTACGATATTCGGCATGATTTCAGACAAAATCACACGCGGCGTCGAAGCGCCGATTGCTTGTGCCGCAGAAACGTATTCGCGCCGTCTTACTTGTAAGGTCGACGCACGCATCACAACTGCAAAGCGATCCCAGAGCAGTAGGCCAAGAACCGCAATCACCACTTGCAACGACCCCCCGAGAATAGCGACAACGGCCAAGGCCACCAGAACTACTGGCATCGCGAGGCGCACGTTGATGAGAAAGGTCACGACAGCATCAACCCTGCCGCCGAAATAACCAGCAGCGACGCCCATCGCCGTTCCTATGACACCAGAGATCAAAGCCGCAACGGAACCGATCAGCAATGAAACCCGCGCACCATAAATCAAGCGCGAGAGGTAGTCGCGCCCCAAGTGGTCGGTGCCGAGCGGATGTTCCCAGGTGCCCCCCATAAAGACAGGTTTAACCATGCGGTTCGCAAGGTCTTGCAGATATGGGTCATGCGGCGCGAGCACCGGTGCAAGGATAGCAATAACCAGCAATACCAAGACAACACCAGCGCCAAAGAGCAGCCCCATATGTCCCTGCACTCTCTTCCGCAGGATCTGGCGCGGGGTCGGACCGCTGATTTCTTCGAGAAGGGGATCTATTGGTTCTTGAAGCGCCATATCACGAACTCCTCATGCGGGGGTCTAGCCACGCATTCAATACGTCAGCCAAAAAGGTGAAGATGATGTAGAACATCGAAAAGATCAGGATCAACGCTTGCACTGTCGGTAAGTCGTTTCGCGCGATACTTTCCCAAGCAAGGTAGCCAGCACCATGCAGAGCGAAGATTGACTCCACTACGATTGAGCCGCCCAGCATGAAGCCCATTTGAACAGCAGCCAAGCTTACCACCGGAATAATCGCGTTGCGTAACGCGTGCTTGAACAGCACACGCCCCTCGCCTGCACCCTTTGCGCGCGCGGTTCGAATGTAATCGGAGTTCAGAACTTCAAGCATCCCTGCACGGGTCAAACGCATGATCGCGGGCATCGCGTAATATCCCAAAACGATCGTGGGCATAATGAAGTGTTGCCATGTCGATGCACCCGATGGCGGCAACCACCTCAGTTTGATCCCGAACAGAACGATCAGGATCAGACCGAACCAAAAGCTCGGCATCGCTTGACCGGCGACAGACAGAAACAGCGCAACTCGGTCAATTATGGAATTTGGTCTGATCGCAGCGGCCACGCCTAATGGCACAGCTGTCAGCAAAGCAAAGGTTATCCCGCAAACACCCAGCGTCATCGTCACGGACAGTCGGTCAGCGATAAGGCTCGAAACGGGGAGTTTGAAATAATAGCTCTCGCCGAAATTTCCGCGCAAAGCTTGAAAAAGCCATTCACCATATTGGACCAGCATCGGGCGGTCAAAACCATAGAGGCGCCTGATCGCTTCAATGTCTTCACCGCTCGCAGTCTCTCCTGCCAGGGCCGCCGCCGGATCTCCCGACAGAAACAGCAATGAAAAACTTATGAAGCTGACTGTAAAGGCCACGAGGCCTGCGAGGCCAAGTCGCTTGAGAATGAATGGCAGCATTGCGTGCTGTCTCCTTGCCGGTTTTGCGAAGGCTTTTAATAAAAAGAAAAAGGCCCAAAGCGTCGCGATGACGCTTCAGGCCTGTTGCAGTGTTTACTTCCAGCTCATTGTCGTGAACCGCAGCACTTCGTCTGCAGTGGGCGTGTATTCTACGTCCGTGTTCATTACATAGTTGGTGTTGTAGCTGAACATCGGCGCCCAGTATGCTTCATCCGCAATACGTGTCAGAGCCTTGCTGTAGTATTCGATCCGTTTCGCAGGGTCATTCGATTGGTCAGCAACGTCCAGCCACTCGAGAACTTGATCATCACGTGTCGTGTCAAGGCTACCATGCTTGAAGAACTGGCTAACCATGGCCGACGCATCGTTGATCGAGTAGCTGCCCCAAGTCTGGAACGAGAGAGGTACCTCTCCCTTCATGTTCAGCTCGCGCAACGCAGAGTACTGAAGCATCTTGAAGTCGGTCTTGATGCCAACAGCGTTCAAATAGCTCGAAATCGCTTCGGCATAGTCGCGGTCGCGATACGCATAAAACTCGGTTTCAAATCCGTCGGGATAGCCCGCCTCGGCCAGCAGTTCCTTCGCCTTTGCTGGATCATAAGGGTATTCGGTAACGTTCTGGTCACAACCAAACTGGCTGGGGAAACAGGGCGTCCAAACAACTTTGGACTTACCTTTCAGCAAGTTGTCCACAAGCGCGTTTCGGTCGATGGCATAGTTTACAGCCTGGCGCACCTTGATATCCTGAAACGGATTCGGGTCCATCGATGAGCGCCCCGCCGCATCCATCGACAAGTAACCGACACGCATCGTGGATTCGTTGGTAACGACAAACTGGTCACCCATAGCCGCCAGCTTTTCTGCTTGGTCCGCGGGGACTTGCCAAATCAGATCGAGAGAACCGGAAAACAGCTCGGCAATCTGGGTGTTCACATCAGGAATTGTGCGAATTTCAACCTTACCAATCGAAGGCTGGCCTTTGGGGCTATCATGATAGTTTTCGTTTTTTTCTAGCACAAACTTTTGACCGGGGATAACCTCGACCACTTTGTAAGGCCCCGTGCCAACCGGCTTCAGCCCCATGCCTGACGGGCCAACTTCAGCGTAATACTCCGCCGGATACATGGAAACGGGCCCGGAAAGAAATTCAATCGCCGCAGGGAAAACTTCCTTGGTTTTAATACGAACTGTGTAATCATCAACTTTCTCGGCTGTTTCCATCCAGTTCACGTTTCGCTGTGTCTTAACCCCGCTTTCCTCTTTGGCAACGAAGTTGACCGTTGCAACCACGTCATCCGCATCAAACGCGTCGCCATTGTGGAAGGTCACACCTTCGCGCAGCTTAAGCTCAAGTGTCTTGTCATCAATCCACTCCCAGCTCGTCGCAAGGTTCCCCTTATATTCGTTAGTGATAGGGTCACGGTATATCAGGCCATCCCAGACGGCTCGCTGCAAGACAACACCTTCACGAGAAGAGTTAAAGTAGCTGTCTACGTTCTCCAGCTCTTTTGTGTAAGCCACGCGCAATGTGTCATTTGCTTTATCAGCCAGCGCTATGCCTGTGGTTGCAACTGACATAGCCAGTGCCAAGGCTGTTGTTTTCAAATAAGCAGCTTTCATCTTACTTCCTTCCTTACTGCAGCGAACTGCACCATCTGTTGAACTTTTCGTTTACCTGAGCGGAGATATCATATAGTGATATGCAAAATCGTGATATAATTATGTTGGACTCCAAGGTCGGAAAAAATCAAGACCAAACTCACAAAATTGCCCTAAATTTTATATTCCGGAGCCCTGATGACAAAAACTAAGCAGAATACGCTTTTTGTTGGAACACTTGCAAAAGGGCTGCGCGTTCTCCGCGCCTTTGACGAAACCCACACCGAACTGTCCCTAACAGAGCTTTCAGAAATAACATGCCTCGACAAAAGCGCCGTTCAACGCCTTGCCAACACACTTCACCTTGAGGGTATGCTCGACAAAGACCCTGTAACACGGCGCTATCGTCCCTCTCATGCATGGCTGAAACTGGCCTACGCCTATTACTGGTCAGATCCGCTCATCGCACGCGCCATGCCCAAGCTCATCGACCTCTCGCAACGCTTGGGAGAAACAGTCAACCTTGCGCAACTGTCTGGGCAGGAAATCATCTACGCCACCCGTCTCCCCAGCACCCGCACAACCTTCGCAGCCTCTGTTTCAGGCAGAACTGTACCTGCACTATGCACCTCTGCGGGGCAGGCCATTCTGGCGACTTTCCCGCCCGAGGAGCGCGCAACAGCCGTTCAAAGCTGGCTTCTGGAGCGCCACACCCCCCAAACAGTCATGGACCGCGCCACAATCGCAGAGCAGATCGAAATAGTCGTTCAAAAAGGCTTTTCTATTACCTACAGCCAGTTGATTCTGAGCGAGGTTGGAATTGCCTGCGCCATTCGTGGTCCTGACGGAAGGGCATGGTCAGCCGTGCAGTGCTCGGTCTCATCTCACCATTGGAACGATGACCGCATCCGCTCGGAAATCCTTCCATGGCTTCAAGACACAGCAAACGCCATCTCGCCCTTGCCACCAAAAGGCAAACAATAACTCCCGAGAGCCAACTCCCTAGCGGCCTTCACTGCCATCTTGCGGCTCGGCCAGCCAAGGTGCATGAAGGGGCAATACCGTGTAAACGCCAAAAGGCGAAGGAGACGAGATGAAAGATTGGAGCGCATTAGCAACCGAGCTGTATGATGGCGGCTTTCACCCGATGTTAATCAACGGGGAATGGCGCGAAGCCCAATCAGGCAAAACTATCGAAGCCCGCAACCCTGCCAACGGATCTTTACTCGCCACCGTCCCGAAGGGTGAAAGCGCCGACATCGACGCCGCAGTTGCCGCCGCCCGCAAAGCCTTTGAGGGGCCGTGGTCAAAGTTCACACCCTTCGAACGTCAGGCGCTCTTGCTTCGCATTGCCGACAAGTTTGAAGCCGAATGGGAAACGCTCTGCCTATCAGATACTCTGGACATGGGGATGCCGATCCAGCGAACACTCGCAAACAGTCGCAGGGTTCTGGGAATGCTGCGTTTCTACGCTGGTCAAGCGGTTACGATCCACGGCAGCACGATTCCAAATTCATTCCCAGGCGAAATCTACTCTTCGACGGTCCGCGAGCCCGTGGGCGTTGTCGGGGCTATCATTCCCTGGAATGCGCCTATTGCTGGCTCAATCTGGAAAATCGCACCAGCAATCGCAACAGGCTGCACAGTTGTGTTGAAGCCTTCTGAAGAGGCCTCTCTTACCGTCCTGATGATTGCGCGGATCATGCAGGAAGCCGGTTTGCCTGATGGCGTCCTCAACGTGGTCACGGGGCTTGGCTCCGAAGCTGGAGCCGCGCTGGCAGAGCATCAGGGTGTGGACAAGATCGTCTTCACCGGATCTACTGCAACCGGACAAGCCATTGCCCGCGCAGCGACAGGCAACCTCAAAAAGGTTTCGCTTGAATTGGGCGGTAAGTCACCTGTGATTGTCTGTAAGGACGCCGACATCGAAAAAGCCGTGCCCGTCGCGGCTATGGCTGTCTTTGCCAACTCGGGCCAGATCTGCATTGCAGGCTCCCGCCTGTTCGTCGCCCGTGAAATTCATGACGAATTCGTGCAGCGCGTCGCCACCTTCGCCGCCAATCTGAAAATTGGCCAAGGTATCGACGCCGACACAGACATCGGCCCGATTATCTCGGCCCGTCAGGCCGAGCGCATCGCCGGCTTCCTTGCCGCAGGGCCAAACGAAGGTGCCGAAGTGTTGACAGGCGGCTGCATTGCCGAAGGCGACCATCTGCAAGGTGGGCATTTCATTCAGCCAACCGTCTTTGGCGGCGTGACTGACGAAATGTCAGTCGCCCGCGAAGAAATCTTCGGGCCCGTCATTTCCGCGCTGCCTTTTGATACAATCGACGAAGTGGTCACACGCGCCAATGCCACCCCTTACGGCCTGGCCGCTGGCGTCTTTTCGACACACCTTGGAACAGCACACAAGCTCGCGCACCGCCTCAAAGCAGGTTCCGTCTGGGTCAATATGTATCACGCCATTGACCCGGCAGTGCCGTTCGGTGGTGTCAAAATGTCCGGATACGGACGCGAAGGCGGAACCGAGCACATGGAAGAATACCTGGATACAAAAGCGATCTGGATCAACACGGACTGATCCCTCGCAAGAAGACGACCAAAGGAGACTACCATATGCATGTCGGAATTATCGGTGTTGGGCTCATGGGCCACGGGATTGCGCGCAACGTCCTGTTGAGAGGCGGCTTCAAGCTTAGCTTTCTCGACCATCCGGGCAACCAGCCGGTTGACGAGCTAATCAGCCATGGCGCGACAGCTTGCGCCACCCCAGCAGATATCGCCACAAATTGTGATATAGTAATCCTTTGCGTCACCGGCTCGCCGCAAGTCGAAGCCATTGTCGCGGGTGAAAACGGGCTGGTCTCTGCTCTAAAGCCCGGCACGATAATCGTCGATTGCTCCACCGCCCTGCCCGAATCCACGCTGCGTATGGGCGCTCTCGTCCAAGCCGCTGGCGGAGAATATATCGACGCCCCGATGACCCGCACGGCCAAAGAAGCCCACGATGGCAAGCTCAACCTCCTCGTCGGTGGTGACACCGCCGTGCTGGAAAAAGTCAGCCCCGTGCTCGCCTCCTTTACCGAACGCGCCGATCATGTCGGCCCGCTTGGTCACGGCCATAGGCTCAAACTACTGCACAATTATGTCTCCGTCGGCTTCATGACCCTACTCGCCGAGGCCGCCGCACAAGCCGCTGATGCAGACATCGACCCGCAAGTGTTCGTAGATGTTCTGGCGGGCGGAGGTGGTGCAAGCGCGGCGTTAAACCGTCTCACCCCCTACATCATCAAGGGCGACCGCGAGACGCTCCCGTTCTCCATCGCCAACGCGCAGAAAGACATGGGATACTACCATTCAATGGCCCATGCAGCGGGCGCAAAAGTGACCGTTGCCGACAGCATATCAGCAACGCTTTCCATGGCCGTAGAAGAGGGTCATGGCGAAGCTTACGTCCCCGAGTTGGTCAAGCTGTTCCGCCAGAAAGGCGCACTCTGACCGCCACTCGCTGGAACTTATTTGCACGGCGGCAGAACACCTCAGGCAGGCTTGCCTATCACCCAAGGCTTCTGTAGCACATATTCTATGTTTAATGGGAGGACACCATGATGATCAATTATCGCACACTGGCTGCCGCTGGTGCTTTGGTAGCAATCGGCTTTCCGGCTTTTGCTGAAACAGAAATCAAACTGGGCTACGCGCTAGCACCCGACAGCCACTACGGCGTGGCGGCACTGAAGTTTGAGGAAGTTCTGCTTGCAGAAACTGGCGACCAGTTCAAAGTCACACATTTCCCATCATCGGGCCTTGGCGGTGAACGCGAAGTCATTGAAGGGCTTCAGATCGGCACAGTCGAAGCGACAATCGTGTCCTCGGGCACACTCGCAAACTTCGTGCCCGAAACCGGCGTTTTTGACATTCCGTTCCTGTTCAGCGGCCTACCACATGCGCGCGCCGTTCTGGACGGCCCCATCGGTCAGGATATTCTCGCCAAGTTTGACGGTGTCGGCCTCCACGGTCTGGCATGGGGCGAACAAGGCTTCCGCCACATCACCAACAACCGTAACGCAATCCATACGCCTGCAGATGTTGAAGGCCTCAAAATCCGCACCATGGAAAACCCGGTTCACCTCGCCGCGTTTGACGCCATGGGCGCAGCGCCAACTCCAATGGCATGGCCCGAAGTCATTTCGTCTCTGCAACAGGGCGTGATCGATGGACAAGAAAACCCGCTTTCCGTCATCGTGTCAGTCAAGCTGAATGAAGTTCAGAAATATCTGACAGTCTCTGGCCACGTTTACTCCCCCGCAATGCTGCTGGTGTCTAAGCCCTTCTGGGACGGCCTTGATGACACACAAAAAGCCGCGATGGAAAAAGCAGCGACAGAAGCCGTGGTCACAATGCGCGGCTATGTGGACAATGTCGAAACATCCGGCGTAGAGACACTGAAGGAGCGGGGCATGGAAGTAAATATCCTGTCCGCCGAGGAAAAAGCCGCGTTCCAAGGCTCGATCAAGTCTGCCTACGAGGGCTACTATGAGACTTACGGCCAAGAGCTTGTCGACTCGATCGTAAACTTCGAGTGAAACACGTCAGCCGGCGCCCTCGTGGCGCCGGCGCACGGCCAGAGGGCGCCCTTTGAAACGACTGGAATCCATTTTCGTCACTCTGAACAGCTGGGTGCTCATCCTTATGTTGTCCGCGATGACACTTATCGTCGGCGCGAACATCGCGTTGCGCTACACAACGGCACAGTCATTGCCTTGGGCAGATGAAGCCGCACGTTACCTCATGATCTGGATGACATTCGTCGCCGCAGGCTTGGTCCTGCGCACGGGTGGACATGTCGCGATCACAAACCTGCAAGATGCACTCCCGAAGATGGGCCAAAAGATTCTTCGTGGCGCCATCGTTGTCGGATTGCTCCTGTTCTTCTGCTTCATGGTTTATGTCGGTATTCAATATGCACAGCGCATGCAGTATCAAGTCACACCTGCAATGCGCATACCCTTTCTTTATGTCTATGCGGCAATGCCCATCGGCTTTGGCCTGCTGATCTTACATCTCATCCTGATAGCACATCCCTTTATCACCGCAGGTGAGTATAAAAACACCGACAACACAGGCGATGTCCTTCCCGGAGGCGCAAATGGCTGAAATACTATTCGCAGCCCTATTCATCCTGCTGGCGCTTGGAATCCCCGTAGCCTTTGCCATGGCGATCTCTGTCTTTCTCGCGCTTAATCTCGGGTCATCATATCCTAACATCGTCGTGGTTAAAGAGATGTTCTCAGGCCTCGACAGCTTTCCGCTCCTAGCAGTGCCATTCTTTATTCTTGCCGCCGAGATTATGACTGGCGGCGCCGTAACTCTGGCAATGCTACGTCTCGCACAGTCTCTTGTTGGGCACCTAATAGGCGGCCTAGGGCACGCCAACGTCGTGAGCTCGGCGATGTTCGCCGGGATTTCAGGAAGCGCCCTCGCCGATGCTGCAGGCCCCGGCACAATGATGATACGGATGATGGAAAGAGGCGGCTACGGTCGTGCCTATGCTGGCGCCCTAACAATTGCGAGTTCAGTTGTCGGCCCCATCATCCCGCCATCAATCACGATGATCATCTATGCCATGCAAGATGAAAAAGTCTCGGTCGGCTCTCTGTTCATGGCTGGAGTTTTACCAGGGATCCTGATTACCGGAATGGTGATTTTGGCCAACGCGCGCGTGAGCCATATACGCGGCTACGCCAGTGGTGATCCCATGCCACCACCGAAGGAAATCTTGCGAATTGCACTCTACGCGTTGCCTGCACTGCTTCTCGTGGTGCTCATCGTTGGCGGTATTCGCTTTGGCGTTTTCACGCCAACCGAAGCCTCTGTCATCGCGGTCTTTTACGCCCTGCTCGTTGGTATGTTTATCTACCGCTCACTCCAAATCAGGGATCTGCCGGCGATCATTCTTCGCGCCGCGCTGGTCTCAGGCGCTGTATTGCTGATCCTCGGAGCAGCACGTGCCTTTGCCTGGATTCTGATTATCGAGAGCCTCCCACAGTATCTTGCGGGAACGATCATCTCATGGGATTTATCCCCAATCGTGTTCTTGCTGGCTGTGAATGTATTACTGCTAATTTTCGGTCTGTTTATGGACCCACTCCCTGGCGTGATGATCCTTGTGCCCATCCTGGCTCCCATCAGCTTCGCACTTGGAATAGACCCCAATCATTTTGCAATCGTAGTCATCGTAAACCTGACACTGGGACTCACCACGCCACCGGTTGGCAGCTTGATCTTCGTAGTTTCGTCAACCATGAAGATGAAGCCTTCGACCTTGATCAAAGAAATGCCGCCGTTCTTTATCGCCCTTGCCTCCGCATTGCTGCTGATCACGTTCATTCCTGCATTGTCCACGTGGCTTCCAAAGGCCAGCGGATTCTAAAATCAACTCTCTCGTCAGACCCTGCGTTTTAAACGCGGCGCATCTTGGCGTCTTACTTCGCACGGTGTCAGGCCCAATCCCGGCATACGTATTTCACTTCAGTAAAGGCCTCCAATCCGAGGCGTGACCCTTCACGTCCAAGGCCCGATTGCTTCATCCCTCCAAACGGGATCGGCGCCCCCGTGACCTTTGTGCGGTTGACCGCAACCATGCCGAACCGCAACGCGCGGCTGGCGCGGTAGATACGACGTGGGTCTTGACTATGAAGATATGCGACAAGGCCGTATTCGGTGTCATTCGCTCGCTTCAACGCCTCATCTTCGGTATCAAACAAGGTGATGGCAGCCACAGGACCGAATGTTTCCTCGGTCATTATTTTGGCATTCGCCGGGACATCGGCCAACACCGTCGGCTGGTAAAACAAGTCGCCCGCCGGGTGCAGCTTCCCACCGCACAACAAGCGCGCCCCTTTTTCAAGCGCGTCTTTCACATGTTCTTCCTGCTTCTCAATCGCTTTCGCGTTCATCAAGGGGCCAATATCTGGGTCATCCATACCGACGCCAACGCTTAGAGCCTGGGTAGCAGTTGTGAAACGCGCGCAGAACTCATCATAGATGGAACGCTCGACAAAAAAGCGGTTCGCACCAAGGCAGTCCTGGCCTGAAGTTGCGAATTTGGCTTTGATCGCCTCCTCCACGGCCTGATCCATATCGGCATCAGCAAACACCACGAATGGCGCATGACCACCCAGCTCCAACACCAACCTTTTGATCGTGTCCGCGCCCTGCCGATATAAAAGACGGCCAATCTCTGTTGATCCGGTGAAGGAAACAGCACGAATGCGGGCGTCTTCCATCCAGGCTCCGACAATATCTGGCGCATTCCCCGTGATCACGTTGAACACCCCGTCCGGCATACCCGCACGCTGCGCAAGCTCGGCCAGTGCCAGCGCAGACAGTGGTGTCTCGATCGAAGGATGCGCGACAACTGTGCACCCCGCAGCAAGAGCCGCCGAGGCTTTGCGTGTCAACATAGCAGACGGAAAGTTCCAAGGGGTAATCAGAGCCGCCACGCCAACTGGCTCACGCCAGACTTCCACTTCCGCGTCGGGCAAGTGCGAAGTAACGCTTTCAATGTTGGGACGGCGGGCTTCCTCCGCATAAAACTCTACAAAGGCGGCCGCATAGTCGATTTCGCCCCGTGCTTCAGAAATCGGCTTGCCTTGCTCATAGGTCATGATCAGAACCAGATCTTCACGATGTTCAAGCATCAACTCAAACCAACGGCGCAAAATCTCAGTCCTCTGTTGCGGCAACAATCCGGCCCAACCAAGCCACGCATCGTGGGCCGCTTTTGCAGCGCGCTTTGCATCCAGAGCCGACAAGCAGGCAACTTGCGCAATCCTGGCACCATTGGATGGATCGTTAACGGCCTGGCTGGTACCCGACTGCCCATCCACCCATTCACCGTTCAAATGCGCCTTGGTGCGCAGCAGCTTACTATCAGAAAGTGCTGAGAAGAGAGGGTGGCGGCTGTTGATCATCGCAGTCATGTTGCACTCCGTCGCAAAAATGAGAGTTTCCAAAAGGATAACCTCCCCCCCGGCGAAGCTTTGCTTGAAGTTCACAGCTCCCAACGAAAAATCATCGGTGCAGGCGCTATATTTTTGAAAGAACATCAAACGGTGGCGGTGCGTCTTTAACCGCCTTCGTAACAATGTAGCTGAAATATCGCGAGACTCCGGCACGTTGCTCCAAAACGGTATCAATCAATGCCTGATAACTGTCGATATCGCGTGTGACGATCTGCATCAGGTAATCATATCCGCCACCGACCGCCCAACATCCGGTAACTTCTTCATGGCGGGCAATTTCGCGCTCGAAGCGATCAAAATTCTGCGCCTTATGCTCGCCAAGTTCGACCATAACAAAAATCGTGACACATGGCCCGATGGCTCGGAGCGAAAATTCAGCTCTATAACCAGTAATCACACCGGCTTTTTCCAGCCGTTGCATACGGTCCCAACAAGCCGTTGGACCCAAACCAACACGGCGCGCCAACTCGCTTTTGCTCAGCCGCCCATTTTTGGCAAGCTGCGCCAATAAAGAAATATCAATCTTATCCAAGCGAAACATACTCATTCTGATATCATGTCAAACAAGCAGAACGACTTGTCAATTGATATGAAACATTGGACGATATTGTCATGATTGAATGGCTCCCTCCGAAATCCGACCTGAAACGCCCGCGATACCGCTCCTTGATGAGTTGTATCGAGGACAAAATCGAAAATGGGACCCTTAAACCTGGCCAGCGCCTCCCGACACACAGGGAATTAGCTTATCAGTTGGGCGTCAGTATCCAGACTGTAAGCCGCGCATACTCCCGCCTTGTCGAAGCCGGAAAAATCGTAGGAGAAGTAGGGCGTGGCAGCTTTGTGCGTCCTTTGGCAGGCGCCGCATCCTTACCCTTTTCCGCGCAGAGAGCAAAACGGGGAACACTGGATCTCGCACTCCTTAAGCCGGTATCGAGTGACATCCACAAGGATGCTATGAAGGCCGCACTAACGAGAATAGCAAAGGCCCTGCCCGATGAACTGCTGTTCTCATTCCGTGCCTCCACCATCGCCAAACGACACATTCCAGCCATTGATCAATGGCTTGCGCTATGTGGTGTTAAACGTCAGGAGCAGACTTTTATCCCAACGAATGGCAACACATCAGCAATGACCGTCGCATTATTAAGTGTGGCGCACAGTGGTGATCTTATCGTAGCGGAAAAAACAGGGCATCACACTCTACCATCTCTGTGCCGCAGTCTCGGAATGCGTCTGAAGGGGCTTGAAACCGATAGAGAGGGCATGTTGCCCACCGCCCTCAATGAGGCCTGTCAGGCCGCGACAATTAAGGCAATTTATGTTATGCCACGTTGTAGCCCTACCGGTAACCTCATGGGAGAGGAGCGGCGGCGGGCGCTCGTAGCCGTTGCCCGTCAACATGGGGTCGCAATCATCGAGAATGATAGCTGGGGGCCGCTGAATGGCATCAATATTCCTTCGTTTTCACAGTTGGCTCCTGAACGTTGTTACTACTTCACCAGCTTGACCAAGTGTATCGCGCCTGGGATGCGTGTCGGATTCCTCGTCGCCCCGGAATCAGCTGCCAGGACAATTCAGGAGCGTCACATGCTGACCAACTGGATGGTTACGCCATTGATGCTGGAGATCGCAGCGCAAATGATTGCCACTGGCACGGCCGAGCAACTTTTGAAGTGGCAGCGCACTGCGTTGCAAGCCCGGCGCGACATAGCCTGGGACGTGCTGCATTCATTCGATGTCCGCACAAATGGCTTAATGGCATGGCTGCCTCTTCCTGACATTGGCTCCGAAGCCCGACTGGTGGATCTTGCGCGCAATGATGACGTGCTCGTCGCACCTGGTTCCACTTTCTCTATCGGAACCCTGCCATCCTTGCCCGGGGTGCGCATATCCCTTGGTCAAAAGAACCCGACAGACCTGCGCGGGGGGCTGCAAGCACTGGCACGGCTGGCCTCTGAAATGAGACCAGCCGTTACTCCAGCCGACACATTGTAATGATTTAATGTTGTCATTGACTCCACTTTGTATTGATTCAATCCTTGATGGGAATGCCCGCAAACTGCTTTGCGGGGGATGAAAATCAATTTAAGGAGTACCTTATGCGACCGAACCTGAAAGCCGTTCTTGCCGGAGCAACAATTCTCGTGTCCGCCAATACAGCCTTCGCTGACACTTGGCGCTATGCCCACGAAGAGGCCGCAACCGAAGTACAGGGTGTCTTTGCCCAAAAATTCAAAGAAGAGATCGAAGCCAACTCCGATCATGAGGTCCAGTTGTTCCCATTCGGGACATTGGGCGAAAGCGCAGACATCATGGAACAAGCCCAAGCCGGCATTTTGCAATTTGTGAACCAATCGCCGGGTTTCACTGGCGCGCTGATCCCTGAAGCACAGGTGTTCTTTGTGCCTTACCTCTTGCCGCAAAACGAGAATACGCTTCAAGAATTCTTCACAAATTCTGTCGCCATTAACGAAATGTTCCCCGAGCTATATGCCGAGCAAGGGCTTGAACTTATGACAATGTATCCGGAAGGCGAAGTCTGCATGACAACGCAAGAACCAGTCCGCTCACCTGCGGATCTGGACGGCGTTAAGTTCCGCGTCATGACCAACCCGCTACTTGTTGAAAGCTATGCTGCATTTGGTGCAACACCGACACCATTGCCATGGGGCGAAGTCTACGGCGCCTTGCAGACGGGCATTATCCAAGGTCAGGAAAACCCTCGGTTCTTCCTTGATTCAACCAAGATGTATGAAGTCACCGACGTGATCACCTGCATTGGTCACAACAACTTCACCACTGCAATGATGGCCAATAAAGACTTCTTTGATGGCCTCGGCGAAGAGGATCAGGAGCTGATCCAAAACGCCACGGACGCTGCGTTTGAATACATCCTCGGCTACCAGCAGGAACTGGGTGAAAAGAGCTTTGACAATATCCTCAAAGCCAAGCCCGAGATGGAAATCAACATTCTGTCAGAGGAAGAGCGCAAGCCGTTCATGGCGACATCAGAACCTGTCGAAGCTGCATTCATCGAAATGGCAGGAGAGCGTGGCGAGAAAATTCTCAACCAGTTGAAAGCAGACCTCAAGGCAGCAGAAGGCGCCACGGAATGAACTTCGTTCCAATGTGTCGGGCTAGATAGAGCCCGACACACACCACCTATTTCTTTTTCCAAAATCAGGAATTCCCTGTGACGCAAGAACCGCCCCAGTCGCCCGATCCGGCCGCCATCATCAGCACCGATGTCGAACAGGACATCCTCGAAGATACGACGTCGGCATTGCCGGGGCTTCTAGGGGTGCTTGATCTCGCCATTGCACGACTCGAAGCAATAATGCTCGCGCTCGGCGTTTTACTCATGGCCTTGAACACTGTGGCAAATGTGATTGGCCGCGTCTTTTTCGAAAGTATCTATTTTTCGGAGGAGCTGAACAGAATCCTCATCATTCTGATTACCTTTGCAGGGATCAGCTATGCCGCGCGTCACGGACGCCACATCCGCATGTCTGCGATCTATGATACGTTGCCACCGCGCCCGCGAAAACTTCTCACAATCCTGATTTCGCTTGTCACGGCGGCCTTTATGTTGGGCCTGGCATGGTATTCCTTGCAATTCCTGCTGACAACAATGGGGCGCGGACGCGTCCTGCCCGCCTTGCAAATACCCGTCTGGATTACCTTATGCTGGGTGCCATTGGGTTTCTTGCTTACGGGCATTCAATACACCCTGACAGCAGTTAAAAACATCATCGAAAATGACATCTACCTTTCGACAAACGTGCTCGAAGGCTACGACAACGACGAACGGGAGATCTGATCCATGGCACTAACCGTTTTTGCAGTCATGATCGTGCTTTTGCTTTTGGGTTTTCCGATGATGATCCCGCTTTTGGCCGGAACACTCACCGGCTTCCTGATGATCTTTGGTGATTTCGGACAGCTTGAAACCGCAGTCCAGCAAATGATCGCCGGTATTCGTCCGGCCTCTCTCATTGCTGTGCCAATGTTCATCTTCGCAGCCGACATCATGACACGCGGGCAATCCGCTGGCCGCCTGATTGATATGGTGATGAGTTTTGTCGGCCATCTTAAGGGCGGACTTGCTGTGACAACAGCAACGGCCTGCACCATGTTTGGCGCCGTGTCAGGATCAACACAGGCAACCGTTGTTGCCATCGGTTCGCCCTTGCGCCCGCGCATGTTGAAGGCGGGCTATAAAGACAATTTTGTTCTCGCTCTGATCGTCAATGCAAGTGACATCGCGTTTTTGATCCCCCCTTCTATCGGGATGATCATCTATGGCGTTGTTTCCAACACGTCGATCGCGGAACTGTTCATCGCGGGCATCGGCCCTGGCTTGCTGATCCTTCTCATGTTTTCGATTTACTCGGTCCTTTACGCGATCCGCAATGACGTACCGACCGAACCAAAGGCCGCTTGGGCCATGCGCATCAAAGCGGTGCAACGCGCCCTTTGGCCCATGGGTTTTCCAGCGATCATTATCGGCGGGATTTATGGCGGCATCTTTTCTCCAACCGAAGCCGCGGCTGCCTGTGTGCTGTATGCGCTTGTTCTTGAGGTCGTGATTTTCAAGTCGCTGAACGTTCGAGGCGTCTTTGATACCGCAAAATCCACAGGTCTGATCACCGCAGTTGTATTCATTCTCGTGGCAGCAGGTGCAGCCTTCTCATGGATCATCTCTTTCGCACAGATCCCACAATCGGTGCTTGGTGCTGTCGGTATTGATGAAATGGGCGCGATTGGCGTGTTGTTCGTCATCTCCGTCGCGTTCTTCGTCGGCTGTATGTTCGTTGACCCTATCGTCGTCATCCTGGTGTTGGTCCCGATCTTTGCGCCGGTTGTGAATGCTGTCGGGCTTGATCCGGTGCACGTTGGTATTATCATCACGTTGCAAGTCGCGATTGGCTCGGCCACGCCCCCGTTCGGCTGCGATATATTTACAGCCATTGCCGTCTTCAAGCGCCCCTATATGGAGGTCATTCGCGGCACGCCGCCATTCATCTTTATGCTGCTGACAGTGTCGATTGCCTTGATCTTCTTCCCTCAGATCGCCCTGTTCCTGCGTGATATTGCGTTCAAGTGAGATAACCTATGTTTGAAAACATCCTAGTCCCTTTTGACGGGTCCGCCCAATCTGAAAGAGCTCTTAGAAAGGCCGTCGAGCTTGCACAGCTTTGCAACGCGAAGATGATGATTCTTACGGTTTACCGGCACCACTCCATGCTGGAAGCATCATTCTCGATGGTGCGTGGCGCAGAGCACGACACGCCAGACAAGGCTTTGGCAGCAGGCGCAACCGAGATCGCAAACAACGGACGCAAGATCGCGAATGACTGCGGGTTTACCGACGTACGGGCCTTCGTAAGGTCCGGTCAAATCTCCCGCACAATCGTGGAGTTTGCAAAGAAACACGAGACGGATTTGATAGTGCTGGGCTCTCGTGGAAACGGCGCAATCGACGGCTATTTGCTCGGCAGCGTGTCACATAAAGTGACAGGACTGGCCAAGCAACCGGTCCTTGTTGTCTGACATCTATATCCGCGTGTGGCCACAGATTGGTCGCACCCCTCGCAGAAACATGGTCTTATTTTCTGTTTTTGCACATCAAAGATACGTTTAGCTCCTACACAGCTTTACCCGTAAAAAAACGCGATTGGCGCAACACCAAGCCATGCGTTGCGCGCAACCAGCCTAGCCTTATTGCCAGTTACAAAGCCCCGTAAGCTCCCCAATGATGTGAGGTGCTGATGACAAATCATCGAAGAGTCGGAGGCGTTCCGTTTGATGGCGTATTTGGTCGATAAAACCCGCGAAAAAGGGGCAATAGTGCCTATATTCAACACTAAAATCCGATCACAAATCCCTGAATAAGTAACCACCGTCGATTTGACCGGTACTGGCGCTCAAGGTTCTGTAATCGCGATACGTGCCCTTTGCGGCACTCAAAACCAAAGGCTGGCACATGACAACATATCAAAAAAACTTCACAACAGACGAATACCAGCGCCGTATCACCAAGACCCGCGCCAGTATGTCTGCCAAGGGTCTCGATGCAATTTTCATGATTGACCCGTCGAATATGTCATGGATCACAGGCTATGACGGCTGGTCGTTTTACGTCTTTCAGGGGGTCATCCTGACCCATGAGGGCGACCCGATCTGGTGGGGCCGCGCAATGGATGCACTTGGTGCGCGCCGCACTGTCTTTATGGAAGAAGATGATCAGATTCGCGGCTACGACGACACTTTCGTACAAAACCCCGAGAAGCATCCGATGGAAGATCTTGCTTTACTTCTGGCCGAGGTCGGGCTGGAGGCCGCAACCATAGGCGTGGAGATGGACAACTACTATTACTCCGCCAGAGCTCATGAAAAGCTGATAACGGCTCTGCCAAAGGCCACATTCAAAGACGCAACTGGGCTGGTTAACTGGCAGCGCGCTGTTAAATCGGAACGCGAAATTGAATACATGCAGCGTGCCGCCCGTATCACAGAAGCAATGCATGAACGCATTTTCGAGTTCGCCGAGCCGGGCGTTCGCAAAAACGAACTTATCGCAGAAATCTATGCAACGAGCATCCGCGGTATTGACGGGTTTTGGGGGGACTACCCTGCCATTGTGCCGATGGCTCCATCGGGCCTTGACGCCACCGCACCGCATCTGACGTGGGATGACCGCCCCATGCAATCAGGTGAAGCAACATTCTTTGAAATCGCGGGCGCACACCGCCGCTATCAATGCCCACAGTCGCGCACCTTGTTTCTAGGCGAGGTCCCCCAAAAGTATCGTGATGCAGAATCCGCTGTGCTCGACGCAATCGAGGCCGGTCTGGAGCAGGCTAAACCAGGCAATCAGGCACAGGACATCGCGAACGCCTTCAACGCCACGCTAAATAAGGCCGGGTTCGAAAAGGACAGCCGTTGTGGCTATGCCATCGGCATCAGCTACCCCCCGGATTGGGGCGAGCGAACCATATCTTTCCGGCGCGGCGATACCACCATACTGGAAGCGGGAATGACGTTCCACTTCATGCCGGCACTGTGGCTGGATGATGGCGGACTGGAAATCACCGAACCAATTCTGATCACTGAAGACGGCCACGAATGCCTGTGCAATACCAAGCGCGAACTTTGGGTGAAATCATAACCGGGGCTCAGGTTCCTCCACTACATCCGCAAGGCCGACATCACGGTGCCCTGAATGTCCCCACAGTTGCACATTGCACTGCATCCCGCGTTGATCCTTACTGATGGACATCTCCTTCGCCCCAAGTCCGGGGTGGAAGAGATGTCTCCAGACCAGCAGAGTGCCAACAATAAATAACCCTTCACCTCCGATGGGCCGCCTCAAACGATCGGCAAAAAGACGGACACAAAGCAAGAAAGTAAGAACTGGCCGTTTACCCCCTTGCAGGCGCGGCAAGGAAACCCTAAGAAACCCATGGCTTCGGCGAGTTGGCGGAGTGGTTACGCAGCGGATTGCAAATCCGTGTACAGGAGTTCGATTCTCCTACTCGCCTCCATTTCCATATGGACCAAAATACAGCATCAGAGGCCGATTAAGAGCATACTCTAGCGCCAGAGCCTGCGAGATGCGGAGTGTGATGACAGTGCCAGCCTCACACCAGAGGGTCCTCCGCGGCTCATCGAAGTCAAAACCATCAACGGATGGGGCAAGCCCCCTTTCACATATCGCGCACTGAATTGGCCGTTGCCGAAGCCATCCCTTTCGCTGGCGAACTTTCAAGCCAGTTCTCCTTGTGCACTAGATACGCTGACGCCGAGACTTTGCGCCGCCACGGCGGCGTTTTTGAGGCAACGCAAGGCTCATGGGTCGGGGCGGCATAAGTAAAGATTCCTCGATAAGAGCGCAAAACACCGCCACGGCAGGGTCGGTCTGTCGGAATTTTTCCGCCGCCTTCAAAGCATACTCGGCTTGTAGCGGGAAGCTTGCGCAGCCCTTAAGGCTGCCGAGCCACTGCATAAAGCCCATTCGGGCCAGTTCGGCCACTCGATCTTCAGTGTCAGTTTGTGTCTGCAACATGTGCAGCGTTCTTTCCAAAATCATAGCGCCCTCCGCGCGAATCGTTTGGGCAAAGGGCTTGGAAAGAGAGATCGCGGCATAAGCCATCAGCAATCACCCGTTCCGAGGCACCCCGCCCGGTGGTTGACATCTGATGGCAGGTCTCCTGACTTGCGGGTCAAAGCGCGTCTCCGTCCTTCCCGAGCACATCTTGCTCAGTGGATGTTTCGGAGGGCGCTCGCCGCTTACAGTTGCGGGGGCAGTCGCGGAATAAGCCATATGCCGTTGAAGGCGGGCCGCACCGTGTTCCCATTTTCATCTGACAAACTGGCCAGAACCATCTAAGGCCAGTTATGCAGCCGCGCCTGTCTCTGTCAATCGAGCAAATCGGCAACGCAAAAGGCCCGCAGCCTAAGCCACGGGCCTTGCTCACAATTTAGTTCGCTCAGTTGCCTTTGGTAAAGACAACTGGCTCAGGAATGTCCCAACCCGCTTCGCGGTAGTAGCGTTCTGCACCAGGGTGCAGGCGGCTGGCGATGAGGGCAAGGCCGTCTTCCTTGGTGATCGTGTTCGGCATCCATGCCGCAGCCTCATGGATATCGCTCAGGTTCTCCCAGATCGCTTTGGTAACCTGATAAACCACCTCTTCATCCACATGCATACCGGCGCTGAAATTCACAATCGCGCCATGGGTGCGTATGCTAGACTCATTCATTTGGTTCTCGCCATATGTACCCGCAGCAATCTCGTTAACGGTGCCACCTGTCGCAGGGTTGATCGAAAGCTTCTCGATCGGCACATCCAGAAGGCGAATCTCTTTGGTCAGTGAAAACTGCTGGATAGACGGGCTCGGCGAGTTGGTCGGAAGTACAATCACGTCGACTTTATCATCCTGAAATGCCTGAATCGCCGCATCATAGCCAAACTCCACCAGGTTCATATCTTCTGGTGTCAGGCCTGTGGCTGCCTTTACATTAGTCGTCACTACGTTTTTTGCAGCCCCGCCCGGAGGACCGAAGAAAACCGTTTTACCCTTCATGTCATCGAGCGTCATAATGCCTGAATCCGCACGCGTCACATAGTGATACGGCCCCATCTGGTAAGAGAAAATCATCCCAACGCCCTTTTCAAGTTCGGGAGCCGCGGCCATGTCTTTGAAGGGGCCGATGTTGTTGACCATCAGCCAGTTGATGGTCGGCGAGCCAAAGAGGAAATCAACCTTGCCCATGCCCGCGTCAACCATGTGCTTGGTCGCAGCGCCCGTCGCGCGCACCTGAAACTCCACGCCATCAACCTTGGTGTTGACCACCTTGGAAATCGCCGTGTTGACCACGAAGGGCGACATACCCGGCGCGATTGAGGTAACCTTATAAATCTCGGCAACTGCAGCACTGGCCATTAGCCCGCCCGCAACGGCCCCTACAGCGGCAAAGCGCAGTGTTTTGGCAAACATATCCTTCATAGTTTTCTCCCTTTTATGTTGGTTGTTTTACGCTGGTTGCACCGTCAAACGGCGTGAGAAAAGTCCTGCAACAAGTGTGAGTATGAGAGCCGGAACATAGACCATCGGAATGGGGATCATGGCCCCGACCCCGATGATAAAGCGCACGCCTGACTGGCCAATGCCGATCCGCCCCAACATCGGGTCCGCGCGGCCCAACGAGGTGGCAAACATCCAGATCGCGGCAAGGAGGCGGAGCATTGTGATAACAAGCTCGCTCCAGCTAAACTCCCCCGCGACCAGAAGGAGCGAGGGCGAATAAACAAAGACATAGGGCACAAGCAGCCCGACAATCGAAATACGCAGCGCAACGAAGGCCGTTTGCAAAGGGTTGCCCCCCGCAATGGGCGCGGCCACATAACAGCCATAGGCGATAGGCGGCACAATCGAAGAATAAACCGCATAGTAAAGCACGAACATATGCGCCGCGAGCGGCAGCACCCCTGCCTTGATGATCGCAGGCGCAATCATGATCGCAATAATGAGATAAGCGGGCAGCGTGGGCAGCCCCATGCCAAGGATGAGCGCCCCGAACATCGCCAGAATGAGCGCCATGATGAGATAGTCCTCACCCCAGCCTGAAATTGCTGTGGCAAAACGGATAGCCACGCCTGTTTCGTTGATGACCGCCAGCACAACGCCAATAACAGCAACTGCCAGCATAATCTGTGCGGAAGATATACCCCCAGCCACCAGCGCATCCCAGATTCGCTTGGGTTCGCGGCGGAAGTTGGGGTTAAGAACAAAGCCCGCACCTATGGCTGTGAGCACACCCACAAGCCCCGCTGTGGCAGGCGATTTGCCCATCAGGAAAGTGGCCATCAGCATCGCAATGGGCAAGAACACGAGAAGTGAATTAAGCCAGTCCCGCGCTGTGAGCACGGGCAGGTCTTCCTTGGCCATTGGTTTGATATCAAGCCGGATCGCCTCGGCGTAAACCTGCGCAAATAGGCCGATGTATTTGAACAAAGCAGGCAGGGCTGCGGCAGCAATCACCATGGCGAAGGGCATGCCCACAAGATCGGCCATGATAAAGACCGCTGCCGCCATGATCGGCGGGGTGAGTTGCCCGCCCGAGGAGGCCGCTGTTTCAACTGCGCCCGCAAAGTTAGCCGAAAAGCCCTGTCGCTTGATCATAGGGATCGTGAACACGCCAGTGCCTGCAATATTAGCCGCAACGGAGCCTGACATCATGCCAAAGACTGCACTCGCCACAATGGCCGCATGAGCCGCGCCGCCACGGATACGGCCTGTGAGAGCCGTGGAAATATGAATGAGGCTTTCGCCCGCCCCTGTGCGCTCGAGCACCGCTCCGAAGATGAGGAAGATCAGCACATTATCGGCCACAAGCCCGGTCGTGCGGCCAAAGACACCGTCAAAGGAATACCAGACAATCTGCATGAAATCGGCGATGTTTGTGCCGAAATGCTTGAGAATACTGGGCAGATACGGCCCAGCAAAGCCGAAGGCCACAAAGCAAAGCGCCATAATTACAAGAGACCAACCCCATGCGCGAATGGTCAGTAAGATGATCGCGGCAACGCCCATGAGGCCGCCCGCGATGTTCATCGGAGTCGCCATGTAGAACCCTGTCCAAAGCTCAGCCTTGACGCGGTAAAACCAGATCGCCGAGAAGACAAACGCCGCCACGAGAAGCGCATCAAACACATAGCCAAGCCACGGTGCGCGCTCGAAAAGCTGGGTCTTGGCGGCGGACTGCGTGAGCAGCACAATCGCCGAGCTAAGCGCAATCACACCAAAGCGGGCTGTCACCTCATCGAGCGTGAAAAACGCGATGACCGCAATCACAACAAGCGAGAACACCCCCGCCAGAACGCCTCCGGCCTGTTGCAGCGGGGTTTGTGGGCCAGTTGGCGTCAACCCTTCGCTCATAGTGTAACCCCTTCCGCTTTTGCTCTCTCGATGCTGTGCGCCGTCAGCTTATCGAGCAGCCGCAAAAACTCGGCGCACTCATCTGGTGTGAAGCAGCCCACAACGCTTTCGTTACGCATAGCAGCCTCGGCAAGCACCCGCCCGTGCAGTTCCCGCCCTGCCCTGGTCAGCGAAAGCGTCACAACGCGGCGGTCTTCTTGTGAGGGGTGGGTTGTAAGAAACCCGCGGCCAACCAGCCCGCTAACCACGCGGCTGAGTTGGCCTTTATCCATCAAAAGCATCTTGCGCACATCAGAAACCACGGCAGGCGACAAAGCCTCGGTCAGCCCTATCACACGCCACTCGTTCAGCGTCACACCGAGCCGATTTTGGAAGTTCGCGCCGCCAAGCCGCTCGTTGAGCAGATTGAAACGAGCAATTCGAAAAGAAAGCGCATCCGTCACCGCCTCAATTGGCGGATGGATTTGCTCCACGTCAGCTTGCTCTGCTTTTCTGGCTTGCATGTCTGGCCCTCCCCTTTCCTTAACAGTGTCAATTTAGTTGATTAAGTCAACAAATTTTTGACAATATGTCGCACCTCAGCCAATATCCGCTAAAAGGAGTCCCCAATGCCCCATCCGATCCCCGACGAAATTCTCACAGGTGGAAGGCTTCTGACAATGGATCCGCACCAGCCCCTCGCCAGCGCAATGGCACTTGCCGGCGGCCGCATTCTGGCCGTAGGCACGGACGCCGAAATCGAAGCGCTGACAGGCGCTGGCACAAAGCACACGCGGCTTCACGGGCGGCATATTATGCCTGGGCTTGTCGAAAGCCACACCCATGCGCTGTGGGGCGCGTGCCGTGATTTGTTTGATGTTTATGTCGGTTATAGCGCGAGCCTCGCAGAGCTTATCAAGGCCACCCGCACCCGTGCAGCAAGCCTGCCAGAGGGCACGCCTGTCAGCGGTGGTCCATGGCGCCATGAAATGCGGACCGAAATGGGCGCGCGCCCGCGTAATCTGCTGGATGATGTGAGCCGTGCACACCCGATCGTGCTGTTTGACACCTCGCAACATCTGGCTTGGGCCAACTCTCTGGCGATCGAGAAGGCGGGCCTTGGCGGCGTGCCAGACGATATCAAAGGCGGCGTAATCGAGCGCAACGAAGATGGCACTGCCAGCGGCATTTTCGCCGAAGCCGCCACAAGTCCACTGCGTGCACTCACAGCCTATACCGATGTGCAAATGGCCGAGGCCGCGCGCAAATTCACCCGTTATTTCAATGCCCTCGGCTTCACCGCCTTCAAAGAGCCGATGGCCTACGAACCGGAATTGCGCGCTTATCATGCCGCCGATCAGCGCGGAGAGATGACGCTTCACGCCGCCGCGCATATCGTCAAGGCAGGTATCGCGGCAGGTCACGTGAGCTACACCGAAATGGAACGCCTGCGCACAACCTTCCGCAGTGAAAACCTCCGCACGGATTACGCCAAGCTCTTCCTTGATGGCGTTGCCCCCGGCTTCACCGCGTCTTTTGCCGAACCCTACCTTGCCAGTTCGGGCTATGACGTGGCCAACCACACCCCCGATGCCACCTTACTGATTGACCCGGCCGAGCACGCAGCCATCGTGACCGAGCTTGATGCGCGCGGCTTCACCGTGAAGATGCACGCCGTCGGCGACAACGCCATCGCCAAGGGGCTTGATGCTATTGCCGCCGCACGCGCGGCCAACGGGCCAAGTGGGCTGCGCCACGAGATTGCCCATTGCACCTTTGTCTCCGATGCCGACTTGGCACGCTTTGCCGCTCTTGGTGCGGTGGCCGAAATGTCACCCAAGCTCTGGTATCCAAACGCCGCAACACCCGCGCAAACCGCTGTTTTGGGCAAAAAACGGCTCGAGAAATGTCACCGCTTTGCCGACCTGCTCGCCGCCAAAGCCGAGATGACATATGCTTCCGACTGGCCGGCCTCGGCCCCGGATGCAAACCCGTGGACAGGGCTTGCAGGTATGTTAACGCGGCGCGATGTAACGGGGCAGTTCGGCGGCACGGTCGGCCCTGCGCAGGCCATCAGCCTTGCCCAAGCGCTGCCCCTGTTCACACTCCAAGGTGCGCGCAGTTTGCGCATGGAAGCCGAAACAGGCTCTCTCACCGCAGGAAAATGGGCGGACTTTATCACCCTGCCAAAATTGCTTTCCGAGATGACACCCGAAGAAATCGGTGCTTGCGCACCATTGCAAACCCGCTGGAAGGGCCGCATTGTTTATGAGGATTAATGCTGGTACCCGCGGCCGGACTCGAACCGGCACGGCCTATACGGCCTAGAGATTTTAAGTCTCCTGTGTCTACCATTCCACCACGCAGGCCAGCGCAGCTTGCCTAAACCGAGCAGCGGATAAAAACAATCCGCTTCTTTCATCAGAAAGCCGCAACATGACTGTTAAACGCATCACTGCCAACTTGAACACCCGCTCTGTGAGCGAGATGCGCAGCTTTTATAACGCTCTTTTCGGACTTGATGTGCTAATGGATCACGGCTGGATGGCCACACTCGGAACACGGTCTGATGCGCCCGTCCAATTAAGCATCGCAACAGAAGGTGGCGAAGGTACCCCCGTGCCGGAAATTTCGATCGAGGTGGACGATCTTGATGAAGTGCTCGCAAAAGCCCGCGCGCTTGAGCACGATATTCTTTACGGCCCGGAAACCGAAAGCTGGGGCGTGCGCCGCTTCATGCTGCACGACCCGTCAGACAACCTCATCAACGTGCTGATGCACATCTAAAGCGGGCCGCCCTGCCCCATTGGTCACATAACATCCGCGAGAGTTGTTTCTTTCACCGCCTGCATCGCCACATAAGTCGAGGTTGAAGAGACATAAGGCAGCGTTGAAATCTGCTCGGCCATAACAATGCGGTAGTCGTTCATGTTCTGGGTGCGGACCTTGAGTAGGTAGTCAAAATTCGCGGCCATGAGATGCACCTGCTCGATCTGCGGGATCTTGGAAACAGCTGCATTAAACGCCGCCAGCGCCTTTTCTCGGGTGTCCGATAGGCGCACTTCAACAAAAGAAACGTGATCCAACCCCAAGCGGATCGGGTCAAACAGCGCTTTATAGCCGGTGATAACCCCCGTCTGCTCCAGCCGTTTAAGCCGCGCTTGCGTGGGTGATTTGGAGAGACCAATGCGCTGCGCAAGCTCGGTAACGGGGATTCGCCCGTCTGACGCAAGCACAGAGAGAATCTTACGATCAAACCAATCCAGATCTACTTGACCTTTAATTCCGACATTGACAGCCATTTTGACCCGCTTTCTCCATAAGATCAGGAATATCACCCGATTAAACAAGATTACATAGGACGAAATGGAGGAGTTTGCCATGCCTAAGAATCCACTTCGTTCTGCAATCAGCACCAATATGTATGCCAATGAAGCCAAAACGCTTCAGCGCCTCATTGTCGAGGCCGGCCTCTCTAAGGAAACCCGCACACGGATTTCGGCAGACGCTGCAACTCTCGTGCATGGCATTCGCAAAAGCTCCAATCCTGGGATGATGGAAGTCTTCCTCGCGGAATACGGCCTTTCTACCGACGAAGGCATCGCCCTCATGTGCCTTGCCGAAGCCTTGCTGCGCGTGCCCGATGCCGAAACGATCGACGCGCTGATCGAGGACAAAATCGCGCAGTCCGATTGGGCCAGCCACATGGGCGAAAGCACCTCACCGCTGGTCAATGCGTCCACTTGGGCGCTCATGCTAACAGGCAAGGTGCTCGACGAGCCCGCCCCCGGCCTCATTGGTACGCTCAGAAGTGCTGTAAAGCGCTTGGGCGAGCCCGTCATCCGCACAGCCGTGGGCCGCGCCATGAAAGAAATGGGCCGTCAGTTCGTGCTCGGAGAAACCATCACAAGCGCAATGGAGCGCGCCGCGAAGATGGAAGCCAAGGGCTATACCTACAGCTACGACATGCTTGGCGAGGCCGCGCGCACCGAAGGTGATGCGAAGCGTTATCACCTCGCGTACAGCCGTGCGATCACGGCCATCGCGCAAGCCTGCACCCGCAGTGAAATCCGGGAAAATCCGGGAATTTCGGTCAAACTCTCCGCTCTGCATCCGCGCTATGAAGAAGCCCAGCGCGCCCGCGTGATGGATGAACTGGCCCCGCGCCTGCGCTCGCTTGCCCTGCTCGCCAAATCCGCTGGTATGGGCCTCAATGTCGACGCCGAAGAAGCCGATCGCCTCGCGCTGTCGATGGATGTGATCGAGGAAGTCCTCTCAGAGCCGTCACTTGCAAACTGGGACGGCTTCGGCGTTGTTGTGCAAGCCTACGGGCAACGCGCAGGCGATGCGATCGACTATCTCAACGCACTGGCAACGCGGCTTGACCGCCGTATCATGGTCCGCCTTGTGAAAGGCGCGTACTGGGACACCGAAGTGAAGCGCGCGCAGGTTGAAGGTGTTGTGGGCTTCCCTGTATTCACAGCCAAACCCGCGACCGATGTGAGCTACATCGCCAATGCGAAGAAGCTGCTGGGCATGACAAGCCGCATCTATCCGCAGTTCGCCACGCACAATGCCCACACGGTTGCCGCCGTTCTCGACATGGCCAAGGACATGGGCGTGAGCAATGACGCCTACGAGTTCCAGCGCCTTCACGGCATGGGCGAGGCGCTGCATGATATCGTGCTCAAAGGCCGTGGTTCGCATTGCCGTATCTATGCTCCTGTAGGGGCGCACCGCGATCTGCTCGCCTATCTCGTGCGCCGCCTGCTCGAAAACGGAGCCAACTCAAGCTTTGTGAACCAGATCGTAGACGAGGATGTCCCCGCCGAAGAAGTCGCGGCCTGCCCGTTTGACGCGCTGGCAACCGCTCAGCCCAACATCACCGAAGCGCCCGACTTGTTTGCGCCCGAGCGGGCCAACTCGAAGGGCTTTGACATCACTCACGAGCCAACACTTGCGCGCATCGAGAAGGCACGCAAACCCTATGCCGTGCATGTCTGGGAGGCGGCCCCCCTGCTCGCAGGCAAGGCCAAACCGCAGAAAACCCATACGGCGCTTAACCCTGCAAACCCGGCCGATACCGTGGGTAAAGTTGCCTTCGCCTCGAAGACCGATGTCGAAACTGCGCTGAAGGCCGCGAAGGTATGGGACGCCGCACCAGCCGAGCGCGCCAAGGTGCTCAACAAAGCCGCAGATCTTTATGAAAAGCACTTCGGAGAACTCTTTGCACAGCTCGCGCGCGAAGCGGGCAAGATAATGTCCGACCAGGTGGGCGAGCTGCGCGAAGCCGTCGACTTCCTGCGCTACTACGCCGCCAATGCGCCCCATGAAACGCCAATCGGAACCTTCACCTGCATTTCGCCATGGAACTTCCCGCTGGCAATCTTCACAGGGCAAATCGCCGCCGCTTTGGCGGCTGGCAATGCCGTTCTCGCCAAACCGGCCGAGCAAACCTCACTCATCGCCTACCGCGCGACGCAACTGTTGCACGAAGCGGGCGTGCCTGTCACAGCGCTTCAGCTTCTCCCCGGTGCCGGCGATGTCGGAGCAGCGCTCACGTCTGATCCGCGCATCGGCGGCGTGGCCTTTACAGGCGGCACAGATACAGCGCTGCTCATCCGAAAATCCATGGCCGAAAACCTCGCTCCCGGCGCGCCGCTGATTGCCGAAACCGGCGGGCTGAACGCCATGATCGTAGACAGCACCGCGCTGCCCGAACAGGCCGTGCAAGCCATCGTTGAAAGCGCCTTTCAATCCGCTGGCCAGCGCTGCTCGGCCCTACGCTGCCTTTATGTGCAGGATGATATCGCCGAAGGCTTCACCCATATGCTCAAAGGCGCGATGGAGGAGCTTTCCATGGGCGCACCTTGGCTTCTGAGCACTGATGTCGGGCCCGTCATTGACGAAGAGGCCCGCGCCAGCATTGCCGAGCACATCGAGACTGCACGCGCCGAGGGACGGCTCATGCACGAGTTGCGCACACCGAACTCGGGCACCTTCATCGCGCCAACTCTGATCAAAGTGAGCGGCATCGCGGACATGGGACGCGAAATCTTCGGCCCCGTGCTGCACTTGGCCACGTTCAAATCAAACGAAATCGACCGCGTTGTCGAGGCGATCAATGCCACGGGCTATGGCCTCACTTTTGGCCTGCAAACCCGTATCGACGACCGCGTGCAGCATATTTGCGAGCGTATTCATGCGGGCAATATCTATGTAAACCGCAACCAGATCGGAGCGATTGTCGGCAGCCAGCCTTTTGGCGGCGAAGGCCTTTCCGGCACAGGGCCAAAAGCGGGTGGGCCAAACTATCTGCCGCGCTTTGTGCAACCTGCCACGCAAGCGGCACAAGGCACATGGAGCAGCGCTATGAGTTCGGAGGCGATGCACTCGGCCATTCTGGCAGCACCCGCTGCAAAAACTGCGCAAACTCTGGTGATGCCCGGTCCTACGGGGGAATCCAACAAACTCACGATGGAACCCCGCGCACCGCTTTTGTGCCTCGGCCCAAGCGCCGAAACCGCCGCGGCGCAAGCCGATATGGTACGCGCTTTGGGCGGGGTTGCTGTAAAAGCCACGGGCACTCTGCAAGCAGACGCCTTGGAAACACTCACAGGCTTTTCGGGTGTGCTCTTCTGGGGCAACGAGGCTGAGGCGCGCAGCTATGAACGAGCTTTGTCCAAACGCACAGGAGCGATCTTGCCTCTGATCACAGCCGTTCCGGATGTAGCGCGGGTGATGGGTGAGCGGCATGTTTGTGTGGATACGACAGCTTCGGGCGGGAATGCTGCGCTTTTGGCAGGCCAAGGGTAACTGTTTTCGAATTGCGCTTCGCGCAATCCGATCATGGCGGGGGCTTTGCCCCCGCACCCCCAAGGTATTTTTAAACAGAAGAAGCGGGGCAAAATTTGCGCTTTCCCCTCTGCAGCTTTGGCCTTAGCGTCATGTCATGTTTCCATTTCGCGACCATAACCCGAGCGGGCGCACGCCCTATGTGACCTACGCGCTGATTGCCGTGAATATTGCCGTGTTTCTAAGCTATTGGCATTTGTTCGCAGACCCCCGCGCACTCAATGATTTTTATTTTCAGTATGCGCTCATCCCCGCCGCCATCACCACGGGGCAGGGTTTTGAAGGCTTGTTTACCTCGATGTTTTTACACGGCGGGCTAATGCATCTTGGCGGGAACATGCTGTTTTTATGGATATTTGGCGACAATATGGAAGACGAGATGGGCCATATGGGCTTCCTCGCTTTTTATCTCATGTCAGGGCTTCTGGCGGGCCTGTCGCACGTTGTGTTTGCGCCAGGATCAGCGGTGCCGACTGTGGGTGCGTCCGGCGCGATTGCGGGCGTGATGGGGGGCTACTTGCTGCTCTTCCCGCGCGCCAAGGTCGATATTCTCCTCATCATCGTGATCTTTTTCCGCGTTTTCACATTGCCGGCCTGGATCATGCTTGCGATCTGGTTTGGCATGCAGGCCTTCGGCGGCCTCACAACAAACCCCGACACAGGCGGCGTGGCCTATTGGGCCCATGCCGGCGGGTTTATCGCAGGAATAGCGCTGACCTTTCCTCTGTTCATGCGCCTTGGCGGGCCGCACTTCTGGCATAAGAACGACTTTAAGCCGCCCCACCCCGAGGCGCAGTATGACCCTTCCCGCATCCCAACCATAAGGCGACGCAAATGAACGAATCCCACAAGCTCACCTGCCATTGTGGCGCTGTCGAAATGCTGGTCACTCTCTCAGACGGGCTAAACACCGCGCGGCGCTGTGACTGTTCTTTTTGCCGCCGCCGTGGCGCTGTGGCCGTGAGCGCTCCACTTGACGGGATCAAGATCATCAAGGGCGAGGACAACCTCACGCTTTACCAATGGGGCACGATGACGGCGAAGCATTATTTCTGCAAAACCTGTGGCAACTACACGCACCATCAGCGCCGCTCGAACCCTAATGAATACGGTGTAAACATGGGTGCGCTCGAGGGGGTAAACCCTGCCGAATACGAGCCTATCGAGTGGGCCGACGGCGTGAACCACCCGTCAGACCGTTAACCCTCAGGTGTTGCGGATGAGCTTGCAGAGCGGCTCGAACATGCCTTCATTGGCGCAGATGATCTCACCTGACTCAAGAATGCTTGTCTCGGAGTCGATCGCCTCGGCAAAACCGCCCGCTTCGCGCACGATAAGCATACCAGCGGCCAAATCCCATTCGCTCAAACCGCGCTCCCAGAAACCATCGTAGCGGCCAGCGGCGACATAGGCCATGTCAAGCGAGGCCGCGCCCCAACGGCGCACACCGGCACAGCCGGGCAGCACGCGGGCGAGATCTTTCAATGTAGCCGGCAAATCGCCGTTGCCCGAAAAAGGCAGGCCCGTTGCAAACACACATTCGTTCATACGGCGGCGCCCAGAGACGCGCAGACGGCGGGCATGGTCCTGCCATGCACCGGAGCCTTTTTCAGAGTAAAACATCTCGTCTTTGGCAGGGTCATATATGACCGCCGAAATCACCTCGCCCTTATGCTCCAGCGCGATAGAAACCGCCCAATGCGGCATGCCGTGCAAAAAGTTTGTTGTGCCGTCAAGCGGATCTACGATCCAGCGGCGCGTCGGGTCCTGGCCCTCTTCCACACCGCCTTCTTCCGCGACCCAGCCATAGGTCGGTCGCGCGCCCATCAGTTCTTCCTTGATGATCGCCTCGGAGCGCAAATCAGCTTTGCTGACAAAATCGCCCGCACCCTTCATGGAAACCTGAAGTGCCTCGACCTCGCGAAAATCCTTCACAAGGCTGCGGCCCGCTTTACGGGCGGCTTTGATCATCACGTTAAGATTCGCGCTGCCTTGCATGGCTCAAGCTCCTTCGGGGTTCAAACCGCGGCTATACGCCTTGGCCGCGTTTGGTGCAACCCGCCTCAGCCTCTTTGCAGGCGAATGGGGATTTCCCGCGCCAGCTTGAGGAAATGCGCCATAAACGGAAGGCTCGTATCATCTTCGCGCACGGCGGCGTAAAGCCTTTTGGTCACGCCCTTTTCCGTGAGCGGGCGGGTGATGTAATCTGCCGAGCTTTTCACCTCTCGCAAGACCCAATCCGGCAAAACAGAAACACCACGCCCCGCCGCAACCAGCATGAGGATCACGGCTGTCAGTTCAACTTGTCGCACAGCCAGCGGCTCGACTTTGGCTGGAGTTAACAACTCGGAGAAAATATCGAGCCGCGCGCGCTCCACGGGATAGGTGATCAGCGTTTCGCCTCTGAAATCCTCGGCCTCCACATAGGGCTTCTCCGCCAGCCTGTGTTTGGCAGAAGCCACAAAGACAGGCGCGTAATCAAACAGCGGTACAAATACAACGCCCGTCAGCTTTTCCGGATCCGAAGAGATCACCACATCAACCTCCTCGCGCATGAGCGCGGGCAGGGCCTCAAAAGCAAGGCCGGGGCGGATATCTACATCCACCTCGGGCCAAGGCGCACGGAACTGTTCCAGCACAGGAAAGAGCCACTCGAAACAAGCGTGACATTCAATGGCGATATGGAGCCGCCCTGCGCTGCCTTGGCGCAGGCCCATGAACTCGGCCTCAAGCGCGGCAATTTCGGGCAGAACTTTTTCGGCCACCCGCAGCAGGCGAAAGCCCGCAGAAGACAGCTTCATCGGCTTGCTACGGCGTACAAAAAGCTCGACCCCCGCCTGATCCTCGATGCCCTTGATCTGATGGGACAACGCCGATTGCGTGATATTGAGGCGGTCGGCCGCACGCGCGAGTCCGCCTTCCTCATGAATCGCCTGGATGGTGCGTAAATGGCGGAACTCGATATGCATATGTGAACACACCTCATAATCAGAATGAAAGTTATGAGTTTTTCTCACATCCACACCTCTGCTACAAGGTTCCAACCGCCATGAAAGGCTAGATTTATGACACGCTCTAAAGCACCTGAAGTTTCCTTCGAGTTCTTCCCGCCCAAAAACCTTGAAGCGGCCTTCAAGCTGCATGAGGCCGTGCAATCCCTTGCACCGCTCGCGCCCAAGTTTGTCTCGGTCACCTACGGTGCAGGCGGCACAACCCGCGCACTCACGCGCGAAGCGGCTGAAACACTGCACAAAACGGCTGGCCTGCGCGTGGCAGCCCACCTTACCTGTGTTGATGCGACCCGTAGCGAAACGCTGGAAATTGTCCGTGGCTACGCCAAAGCAGGTATCAAAGACATTGTCGCCCTGCGCGGCGATGCGCCCAAAGGCGCAGGCGGCTTCAAAGCGCACCCTGAAGGATTTGCCGATTCTGTTGAGCTTATCAAAGCGCTCAAAGCGGAAGGCGGCTTCAACATCCGTGTGGGCGCTTACCCTGAGCCACACCCCGATGCAGCCTATGCGGGAGCGGACATCGACCACCTCAAACGCAAGTTCGAAGCAGGCGCCGACGAAGCCATCACCCAGTTTTTCTTCACACCAGAGCCTTTCCTGCGCTTCCGTGATGCCTGCGCCAAAGCTGGCATCGACGGAATGATCACACCCGGTATCATGCCGATTGAAAACTGGAATGGCGCCAAGCGCTTTGCCCAGAGCTGCGGCGCGTCTGTGCCTTCCGAGCTCGACGATGCTTTTGCCAAAGCCGCACGCGACGGGCGCGAAGATCTGCTCGCCACGGCCCAAGCCACAGAACTTTGCGATACTCTGATGGGCGAAGGCGTCGAGCGCTTCCACTTCTACACGCTCAACCGCCCCTCGCTCACCCGCGATATCTGCATGGCGCTCGGCGTCGAGCCCCGCGCAGCCCTGCGCAACGTGGCGTAAAGATTGCGAATGGCTCATGGCCGCTCTAGCGTTTGAGAGATCAGACACGGAGCCCCCATGAGCCAGCAACGCACCATAGCCCAAAGCCCTGAAGACCTCCCCGATCTGGAAGCCACACTCTCCCGCTCGGGGCTTGAATTTATGCAAGACGTGCGCGACGGCAAGCTTGCCGGACCGCCCATCGGGGCGCTTATGGGCTTTTGGCCGACACTTGTGGAAAAGGGCAAAACCGTCTTCACAGGTTCACCCGAATTTTCAGCAACAAACCCGATGGGCACGGTTCATGGTGGCTGGTACGGGACAATCCTTGACAGTTGCATGGCCTGCGCTGTGATGACACTTGTTCCCAAAGGCTCGGTCTATACCACGCTGGAATTCAAGGTGAACATCTTGCGACCCATTCCGCTGGGCACAGAGGTGGAAGCCATCGGAGTGTGCCAGCACGCAGGCCGCTCGACAGGCATTGCCAATGGCGAGATCAGGGGCGTTGAAGATGGCAAGCTCTATGCCACGGGTTCGACCACCTGCATCATTATGAAAATGAAGTAGAGGAATTGCGCCGCGCTTCGCGCGTCGGCCCCAGACCTAAGCAGTTCGCGAAGCGAACGCGAAACCGACAGAGCGCACTTGCTGCGCGGAGTCGGCCCAGGATATTTGCGGCAAGAAAAAGAGGGAGTTTAGTCGAGCAACGCGCCGTGGATAAGCGCCTTCAGTTCGGCACGGTTGGTGTAGCTTGAAGAAGGGATAAGCTGGGTAAAGTAGACCACGCTCATTTGCTCGACAGGGTCTGTCCAGAAGTAAGTGCTGGCCAAGCCGCCCCACCCGAAATCGCCTACAGAGCCGGGAACGCGCACACGCGCAGGGTCAAGCACAACGGCGCCGCCGAGGCCAAAGCCCATGCCGGTCATCGGCATTTCGGCAAAGCTGGCCGCCCCCATCGAGGCAATATCGCCTGCAAGGTGGTTGCTCGCCATGAAGCGCAGTGTGCGCGGGCTAAGCAGGCGCACGTCACCAAGCGCACCACCAAGGCGGATCATCTCGCCAAAGCGCATATAATCATCCAGCGTGCTCACAAGCCCTCCACCGCCCGAATGCATACTCACACGGCCCTCGGCAAAGCGACTGCTTGCATCCGCACAGTCAAAAAGCGCGAGCAGATCGTTTTCCTTCTTTTGATAACAGTCGGCAAAGCGCGCAAGTTTGGACGCAGGGACATCAAAGCCCGTGTCCTGCATCTCAAGCGGGTCAAATATCTCGCGCTGCATTGCTTCGGCCAGCGGCTCCCCCATGATCACCTCGATCACGCGACCGATCACATCAATCCCGACAGAATACTCCCACGCGGCCCCCGGCTGGAAGCAGAGCGGCAGTTCCGCGAGCACCTTGCACCACGCTTCAAGCGTGCTGAATTGCAAGCCAAGCTCCGAAAACGCCTTCGCATACGCTTGCGGTACGATGCCTTCATTGAAACCATAGGTCATACCACTGGTGTGGGTGAGAAGTTCATGCAGGGTTGGCGCGCGGGCAGGCTCTGTCTGATCAAGGCTTCCCGCTCCGTGGCGCAGCGCCCGCATCTGGCCGAACTCGGGTAAATATTGCGAGACAGGCGCATCAAGCACTACTTGCCCGCGCTCGACAAGCATCATGAAAAGCGTTGTTGTGACCAGTTTGGTCATCGAATAAATTCGCACGATGGTGTCACGCTTATAAGCTTGTTCGCGCGCCAGCGAGGCCAAGCCATCGGCGGCAAAAAACGCCTCTTCACCGTGGCGATAGACCAGCAAAGAGGAACCCGAATAGCGCCCCGCCTCACGATAGCCGCGCATCCAGTTTTCGATCCGCTCAAGCCGTGCTTTGTCCATCCGGCCACCTCCCATTTTGCTGCACCATACTGCTTGTGCTGCGCGACCTGTGCAAGTCACCCCTTGCCACGCTCGGCAATTTGCGAAACTTTAGGGCAGATTGCCCGAAAGGCTCGCCATGCAAACCCCAATAGAACCCCCCGTTGCCCCCGATAAAGTTACTGGTGTGAAACACATCTTCGCCGCCACGCGCTACTCTGCGGCAGGCTTCCTCCGGCTTTGGGGCGAGACGGCCTTTCGCCACGAACTTCTAGCCGCTTCGGGCTTGCTGATTGTGCTTGGTGTGATCGGAGCGCCTGCCTTGGCGATCCTGAGTGTGGCAATCCTCTCGCTTGTCACTTTGGCTGTCGAGGCGCTCAATACCGCCGTCGAAGAGCTGGTGGATCACGTCTCGCCCGAGTGGTCTCTGCCCGCCAAGCACGCAAAAGACATGGGCTCCTTCGCAGTCATGGCGCTTCTGTTTGCAACAGGGCTCGCCTTCGCGGCAGGAGTTTGGGCGGCGCTCAGCATATAATTAGTGCGCCATCCCAAGCTATCCACAACTTATTGTGGTTATCCCCAACAATTAGCTTTACAGGCCTTCCACCACACGCTTACCATATTTGGTAGGACAAGGGGGCTAAACCCCATCCTGTCGAGCAAATCAAGGCGCCTGCGCTGCCAAAAGCAAGCGCCCTGAGTAAAAAACGAGGTGGCGAAATGGCTCTTTCAGAACAATATCTGGACGATGAAATTCATCCCATCGACATTGTGGAGAGCCTCGCCTCGCACAATGACTGGGAGTTTGACCGCACTGCCGACAACCAGATTTCCATGTCGGTAGAAGGCCAGTGGCGCACATACGGCGTGACGCTCGCATGGTCGGATTACGACGAAACCCTGCGTATGATCTGCACCTTCGAAATGGAACCCCCAGAAGAGCGCCTGCCTGATCTTTACGCCTCGCTCAACGAGGTGAATGACCAGTGCTGGACAGGGGCGTTTTCATACTGGGCCGAACAAAAGATGATGGTCTACAAATACGGTCTTCTGCTGACAGGCGGGCAAATGGCCTCGTCCGGACAGATCGACACCCTGATCTCGTCAGCCGTTCACTCGGCCGAGCGCTATTACCCTGCGTTCCAGCTAGTGGTTTGGGGCAACCGCACCCCGCGCGAAGCCATGCAAGTTGCCATCGCCGAGGCCTATGGCCACGCGTAAGCTCACAAAATGACCCCATTGCGCATCATCGCTTTGGCGTTCAATATCGCCATGATCCTGTGGTTTTTTTACGAGACAATGGTTGTCGCCGGCAGGTTCGGCCCCGCGCCCGGCCACTTCCCTATGGGTAAAAACTTCGTGCTGATGCTCATCTCGGTTTTCTGGCTTGCAGGCAACGCTTTCTGGGGGCTGATCGAGCTGATCATATTCCTGCGTCGCCGTTAAAAGCACTTAAAAACAACTAAAACACTTGCACCTGCGCCTTGCTGGCTTACTCATACCGGAAAAGCCTGAAGGAAACCGCCATGACCTACGATGACATCGCAAACAAAGGCCTCGTCCTGCTGGGCTGTGGCAAAATGGGCTCCGCCATGCTGGAAGGCTGGATCAAAGGCGGGCTGCCCGCCACCTCTGTCAATGTGATTGATCCCAAGCCCTCCGACTGGCTGCAAGGCACGGGCGTTCACATCAACAGCAAGCTGCCCGAAGCGCCCGCCATAGTGCTTGTCGCGGTCAAGCCGCAGATGATGGGCGCAGCTCTGCCCACGCTTCAGGCCATGGGCGGCGGGCCCACGCTCTTCATTTCGGTTGCCGCCGGCACACCTATCAAACATTTCGAAGCAGTGCTTGGCTCGGATACCCCGATCATTCGCGCCATGCCCAACACCCCCGCCGCCGTGGCCCAAGGCATCACTGCCATTGTCGGCAACAAACGCAGCACCACAGCACATCTCGATGCAGCCGAAGCCCTGCTTGAAGCCATCGGCGCTGTCGTGCGGCTCAAATCCGAAAGCCAGATTGATGCGGTCACAGGCGTTTCGGGCTCCGGCCCCGCCTATGTCTTCCACCTCATCGAATGTCTCGCCGCCGCGGGCGAGGGTCAGGGCCTCGGGCCCGAGCTGGCCATGCAACTGGCCAAAGCCACCGTGGCAGGCGCAGGTGCTCTCGCCATGCAGGCCGAAGAGACGCCCAGCCAACTGCGCGTCAACGTGACAAGCCCCAACGGAACAACCCAAGCTGGCCTTGATGTGCTCATGGACAGCGAAAAAGGCTTGCCCCCGCTCATCCGCCACACTGTCGCGGCAGCGACCCACCGCTCAAAGGAACTTGCCCGGGATGCCTGACATTAGCTTTGACGACTTCCTAAAAGTCGATATCCGCGTCGGCACTGTAGTTGAGGCCGCCCCCTACCCCGAGGCGCGCAAGCCCGCGATAAAGCTGATTGTCGATTTCGGCGAGGAGATCGGCCGGAAAAAATCTTCCGCCCAGATAACCGATCACTACACACCCGAAGCACTCATCGGCAAACAAGTCATCGCCGTGGTCAATTTTCCGCCGAGACAGATCGGCAAATTCATGTCCGAGGTGCTTGTGCTGGGGCTCCATGATAGCGATGGAGGCGTGGTGCTTTTGCGCCCGGATACCCCCGTGCAAAACGGCGAAAGAATGAGCTGAACGATGAAGAAAATCCTGATCTCCCGCGCCATGACCGAAGCTGTCATGGAGCGCGCAAACGCCACCTATGACGTGACTCTGCGCGAAAGCACCGCCCCGATGAAGCCCGCAGAAATGCGCTCGTCGCTCGTGCTGTATGACGGGATGATCCCAACTCTGGGCGATATGTTCTCTGCCGACATCTTTGCCGAGTTTGGCAGACCAAAGTGCAAGATCCTCGCCAACTTCGGGGTTGGCTATAACCACATTGATGTCGCCGCCGCGCGCGACCATGGCATCACCGTCACCAACACACCCGGCGCCGTCACCGATGCCACCGCCGATATCGGCATGACCCTTCTGCTCATGTCGGCCCGCCGCGCGGGCGAAGGCGACCGTCTCGTGCGCACTGGCAAATGGACAGGCTGGACGCCCACCCAGATGCTTGGCAGCCATGTCACAGGCAAAACCGTCGGCATCATCGGCATGGGCCGCATCGGCCAAGCCATCGCCCGGCGCTGTCACTTCGGCTTTGGCATGAAAGTCCTGTTCGTAAACCGCTCGCCCAAAGAGGTTGATTTTCCCGCCACACAGGTTGAAAGCCTTGAAGCCCTCGCCGCCGAGGCCGACTATCTCGTCGCCGCCACCCCGGGCGGAGCGGATACAACCCACCTCATCGGCGAAGCCGCCTTTGCCGCCATGAAGCCCACGGCGCATTTCATCAACATCTCGCGCGGCGAAGTCGTCGATGAAGCTGCTCTCGTCACCGCGCTGCAAAACCGCAGTATCGCGGGTGCCGGCCTTGATGTCTACGAGAACGAACCCACCGTGCCGGACACGCTCAAAGCACTGGAAAATGTAACGCTCCTGCCCCACCTCGGCACCGCAACCGAAGAGGTACGCACTGCAATGGGCATGATGAGCCTTGATAACCTCGACGCATTCTTTGCAGGCGAAACCCCTCCTAATGCGCTCTAAAGCTTGACGTTGGTGCATCGCTTGGGTGATCAAGGTAAAACCCGATAGAAAGAGACCCGATGCATCAGCCCGTTATCACAGGAACAGGCGTTTTCACGCCCGAAGAAACGATCACAAACGCCGAGCTGGTCAAAGCCTTCAATGCCTACGCCGAATCCTATAATGCAGAACATGCCGAAGCCATCGCCGCAGGCGAGATCGAGGCCAAAGCCTCCTCTTCGGAAGAGTTTATCTTCAAGGCCTCGGGCATCGAGCAGCGCTATGTGATGAACAAATCAGGCGTGCTCGACCCCGCCATCATGCACCCCGTCCTGCGCGAACGCAGCGATGACGAACCCGGCATCATGGCCGAAATGGCGCTTGATGCCTGCACAAAAGCCCTCGCTCAAGCAGGCGTCGACGCCTCCGAAGTTGATCTCGTCATCTGCGCCGCCTCCAATCACGAGCGCGCCTACCCTGCCATCGCGGTTGAAATCCAGCAGCTCTTGGGCGCTGGCGGTTTTGCCTTTGATATGAATGTCGCCTGCTCTTCTGCCACCTTCGGCATTCAGGCCGCCTCCGATATGATCCGCGCAGGATCAGTGCGCAAGGCAATCGTCGTCAATCCCGAAATCTGCTCGGGTCACCTTGAATGGCGTGACCGCGACTGCCACTTCATCTTTGGAGATGTCTGCACAGCCACCCTGATCGAGCGTGAAGACGAGGCGCAAAACCCGCTCTTCAAAATCCGTTCCACAAGCTGCGCCACCGAGTTTTCCAACAACATCCGCAACAACAACGGCTTTTTGCGACGCGCCCTGACAAGTGGCCAAAATCTGGAAGACCGCCGCGACATGCAGTTCATGCAAGAAGGCCGCCGCGTCTTCAAAGAGGTCGTGCCAATGGTCTCCGCCCATATCCTCGCACATCTTGAGGCCGAAGACATCGCGCCCGAAAGCCTCAAGCGCATGTGGCTCCACCAAGCCAACAAAACCATGAATGATTTTGTCGGCCGCAAAGTTCTCGGCCGCGTCCCGGAGTCTGGAGAGCAACCCAATATCCTGCAAGATTACGCCAATACCTCTTCAGCGGGCAGCATCATTGCTTTCTCAAAGCACCAGTCAGATCTTGCAAAAGGCGATATCGGCGTCATCTGCTCCTTCGGCGCTGGCTACTCCGTCGGCTCCGTCATCGTCGAGCGGCTATAAGCCGCGCACAAAAAAGGGGCCTCAAAGCCCCTTTTTCCCATCGGTTTCTGCAAATAAATCAGGCCCCGGCACCTACCGGGCCAAGCCGCTTCAGCTCTGCCCTTTCAAGAAGTGTGACAATTGAAAGCTCGCCATCTTCAACCTGAATAAGGCTCACATATTCCGCAGGAATAACGACATCCTTTCCTGTCAGGCCACCAATGTCCACAACCACACCAGACATCACGCCATGCTCGTTCAGCAAAACATCCTCGATTTTGGCAACGCCATTCCAGCTCGCTCCAACAAAATTATACACGCGCGTGCTGTCCCAGTAGGATTCATCCAGATCAGGGATCGTATACACGGTGCCGCCCTTCATTTTTTGCCAGCTTATCAATCCGTTATCTTCGGCCTGAAAACCTATGTCATGAAATGGTGCAAGCTCATCAGCCGCAAGAAGCGCATTCTCCGAAACCTGCTGCGCAGTGGTCGCTGTCGCCATCGACAGGCTCAAAACGGTTACATGGATTATATTCATTTTAACCTCCTCAACGGTTCGGTTGCTTGCATGAGAAACGCGGCTCATTGATAAAAGTTCCCTCCCGAACTCTTGTCTTGGCCAAATATCTGAGCCAACTCCGCCTAGACTTCAGGCGCATCCGCAGGTGGAACAACACCAAAATCACCGGGTTCATGGCGTGGGTTCCAATCGGGGTCGTCACGCTTCACTTTACGCGAAATCAGGTATCCAGCAGGGTATGCCAGAAGCAGCCCTGCTCCGGCAGCAATCACGATTGCCCAGAGGTTGTAGTATCCGAGCACAAGAGCAATGATAACGAATGTCCCAGAAAGCGACCAAGCCGCCATCATTGTGATATAAAAAGCCAATCTATCCATAACATGTCTCCTTTCCGTTAAAGAGCAAACGCAAAAGAGGGCCCTCAGGTTCCAATCCACTTGTTTTCTCTGGGATATATGGAAGCATTTTGGATGATCTACGGCTTCAAAAACAGTTCGGAGTCAGTTGGGGCAGGTCGTTCCCTCTCCCGATGCATAGCGCCAAGGGATAGAGCAGCCTTCTGCATCAAAGGCATAAAACGCCGCGTTCTCGTCATCGGTTGAAAACGGCAAAGGCGGCTCGACTGTCACCCGCAGCCAGGCACTCACCCCAGCAGGCGCAACACACCAGCCAAAGCCCTCCTCGTCACGCACAGCCCAGCCCCACTCTTCTGCCACATCGCGGATTTCATCAGCGCTCAAACACTCGCTTTCGGGCAAGGCCGCGTCAAAGGCGCGGCGGGCATCGCTGTGTGCATCCGTGCTGCTGCTTTCCCAGCCCGAAAACATGTGTTTGCAGCCAAAATAGCCAAACGCGATCAGCAGTAAAAGGCTCACAATCGCTCCAAACCTACGCATCTCCGACCGCCTCTCGCCAGTGGCGTCGGCACAAACTCACATAAGTCTCGTTACCGCCGATAAGAATCTGCGCACCGTCCATCAGCGGCGTGCCGTCAGGCCCGTTTCGCACAACCATCGTCGCCTTGCGCCCGCAATGGCAAATCGTACGCACTTCACGCATCTCGTCGGCCCAAGCCAGAAGCGCCGCGGAACTCGGAAACAATTCGCCGCGAAAATCAACCCGTAGCCCGTAGCACATCACCGGAACAGCAAGGTCATCGACAACCCGCGCCAGTTGCCAGACTTGCTCCTTGTCCATGAAATGCGCTTCGTCGATAAAAACACAGGCCACAGGCCCTTCGGCCAACCTTGCCTCGATCTTGGCAAACAGATCATCACCTTGCGAAAATACATCCGCATCCGCACCGATCCCGATACGGCTGGCAATCCGCCCGCGCCCGGCCCGGTCATCAAACGCAGCAATCATCAGATAGGGTGTCATCCCGCGCTCGCGGTAGTTATGCGCCGCCTGCAAAAGCACAGCCGATTTGCCCGCGTTCATCGTCGAGTAGTTAAAATACAGTTTTGCCATGGCTCTGTTCTATCCGCTCCCGACTCCAATTCAATATGAAAAATCTACGTGAAACAGACAAAAAAATACCGCTTCACTGATTACCAGTGAAGCGGCAAAACTCGCACCAGGACGGGGCCGTGCAGCCTACGCATACAGGACAGGCCACTGGGGATGGAGCTTGTACGCACCACACGACCCCTGCGAGGCCTTTTGAGCGCAAACACCGCAGCAAAGGCCCCATTATTTGGCAGCATTAAATACATGCCACTCATTAAAAAAACCTGAAAACCACAGGTTAATTCAGCAATGACATTTGTAACCAAACCGTTTAATGGGAAAAGACAGTTTGAATTCCCCTCGCGAGATGTATGCGATGGGCCAGGAATGAGTTGGTAGGCAGGCAGGATATGGCAGGCGTTGGAAGTTACCTTAAGAAACACACGGAAGCACTGGTAAAAGACGTCGGGATCGAGCCCGCGTGCGTGCTGACCGGCAAATCAAAGGCCACTCTGGGCCGCTACTATTCTGACAATGAGGAACACGCAGATCGCTTTATGCCGATCGACGCAGTGGCAGCCCTTGAAGAAGCCGCAAGCTTCCCGCACGTCACAGCCGCTCTGGCCGATCTGAAGGGCATTACGCTGTCACGCGACGACCGCCGCAAAAACACTGAGGACAAAGGCGGCATCAACTCCGATGTCATCGTTCTCAGCCAGCGCTTCGCCATGCTCATGGCTGAGTATTCGCAATCCATTGAAGACGGCGTCATCACCGCCAACGAGGCCAAACGCCTGCTCAAAGAGACCCTCATGTTGCAGCAGGTTCTGATTGATATGAAGCTGCACCTCGAAGACGAGTCCGTCTGAGCGCAAATGCCGAAGGGGCGTGGTTACCCTTCGGCCACAGCCCCGTAACCGCGGCGGTTGTGCAAAAGCGGCAGCGCATTCGCACCAAGCACGACGTCCTGCACAGCCCCGAACAACACATGATGCGTGCCCACAAGACTTTGCTCGCTCAAAAGGCAGTCATAGCTCGCCAGCGCATCTTCAAGCCGTAAAAGCCCGCTCGCGGCGCGCACCCAGTTTCCTTTGGCAAAACGGTCCTCGTCCTTGCCGCTGCGCCCCGCAAAGCGCTCCGACAGGTCTTCATGCGCCCCACCCAGCATATTCACACAGAACACACCATTGGCACGGATCATCTGCGCCGTGCTGCTTTCATGATGCAAGCAAATCAAAAGCCTTGGCTCGCTCACATCCGCTGACACGCTCGAAAACGCGGTCACAGTCACACCGCCCCGCCCGGCAGGGCCATCGGTCGTAACAATGTAGATAGAATTGGCCGCACGGCTCATGGCTTCCAAAAACCTGCCGCGCAAATCATCTGCTTGCTCACCGCTCATCGCCTCAACCCTCGCCTGCTTCCCAAAAATCACCTGCTTGCTCTGCCACGGCAAACAACAGGTTACAAGCCGAGCCCGATAAAGCACCCCTATGGCAAAATTCTGGCAAAGCCAGACTCAATTGCCGACCGATCCTGATCTTCTTCTGTTCAAAAGACCTCGGGGAGAGCGCGAGAGGGGCAGCGCCCCTCTCGCCACCGTCGGATTTCGCTTTGCGAAATCCGACCATAAAGGCTTAAACGCTGCAGGCATTTTAGCTCGCAAACTCCACAAACATCGAAAATGGCATCTGCCTCAGCCTCACACCCGTCGCCGCGTAAATCGCCGCCGCCAAAGCAGGCGCTGCTGGCGGTACAGGCGGCTCACCCACGCCCCTCACAACATCACCGTTCTCAAGCCCGCGCACAATAATATCGGGACACTGGTTCATCCGCATACCCTCAAAGCTGTCAAAGTTCTGCTGCTCGGCAATCCCGCCGTCATAGGTAATCTCGCAATTCATCGCGTGCCCAAGCCCGAAGACAACACCGCCCTGCACCTGGTTCTCGAAATTCACAGGGTCAATCACACGGCCCACTTCCGCCGCCACATAAACCTTATCAATCCTGATGCCGTCGTCCGTGTCCGTCACCTCAACCACCTCGGCACAATCGACCCCGAACGAACGCGTCATCGCGACGCCACGCCCTCTGCGCGGCCCCAGGCTCGCTCCGTTCCAGCCCGACATTTCCGCAACCGCCTCAAGCACCTTTCGCGCCAGCGGATCACTGGCAAGCCTGAGCCTCTCCTCCATCGGGTCCGCACCCGCAGCTTCAATCAACTCTTCCAAACCGAGGTTATAGAAAAACCCGTTGCTGCTCGCCCCAACAGAGCGCCACGAACTCACAGGCGCCAGCGGATCAGCGCGGTATCCCGTCACCCGATGATGCGGGATGGCCAAAGCCTGTTCAAATGCTCCCGCCACAATCTGGCTGTCAGGCCCGGGCATACTCAGCCCCTGCCGCCCCATCTGGCTCACAATCACACTCGGCATCGCAATGCCCAGGTCATAAGCTTCCACACGCCCGTCTTTCACCGTGCCGCGCATCTTCGCCATAGCAATCTGGCGTGTATAGTCATGCGCCATATCGGTCTCGCGGCTGTAAGTGAGCTTCACAGGCACACCCTTCATTTGCACGGCCACTTCCGCTGCCTGCCGCACAACATCATCTTCCAGACGATGCCCGAAGCTGCCACCCATCATCAGCACATGCACATGCACATCCTCGTTTGACACACCTGCAATCTTCGCAACGCTGGCCTGCACAAACCGCGGGATCTGCGTGCCCGTCCAGACATCCACACGTCCTTCTCCCACACGCACAACAGCGTTCACAGGCTCCATCGGCGCATGCGCCAGATAGGGCGCACGGTATGTCGCCTCAATCACCTCGCCACTCTCAAGCGCCGCCTCCACATCGCCGTCATCGCGCACGCGGCTGTCCTGCTTGTCCGCCACAAATGAGGCCTCAAGCGCTGCCCAATGCGCCTCCATATTCGCTGGCATCGCCGCTTCGCCCCACTCGGCCTCAACAGCCTCAGCCGCCTGAAACGCGCGCCATGTATTGTCCGCCACAACAGCCACACCACCACTCACTTCATAAGCCCCGCTCACACCGCGCATCTCAAGCGCCGCGCCGGCGTCATAGCTCACAAGCGTGCCGCCTTGCTGCGGCGAAAGCTTCACCGCAGCATGCACCATGTCTTCGATTTCAAAATCAATCCCGTAATCCTGCGTGCCGGTGACCTTCGCCAGCATTTCAACCCGCTTCATCGGCTTGCCGATATAGCGCCATTCCTCTGGCGCACGTAGCGTCACATCCTGCACAGGCTCCATGCCCGCAACAGCCTCGGCCAGTTCCTCATAGGCAAGCGCAGTTCCGTCAGGCGCAATCACACGGCCCGCTTCAGTGCGCAGCTCCGTAACAGCCACGCCCAATTGTTCCGAGGCGGCCAGCTTCAGCGTCTCGCGCGCACTCGCACCCGCCGCACGCAGCTTCACAAACCCGTCCGCAACAGTGGTCGATCCGCCGGTAATCTGCATTCCCATAATCTTCATCACCGTGCCGAGAACGCCTGTCAAAGCATCCTGCACAAAGCCCTCATTCGGCGCGCTGAACGCTGCCGCCTCAGGTGCCAAAGCCGTGTTCCAATAGGCGCGGTCCGGCGGGCCGGGATCAACCTTCACCGCCGCAAGGTCCACATCCAGCTCCTCGGCAATCAGTGCCGCCTGCACGTGGTAAGCGCCCTGCCCCTTATCCGCCCGCGGCGTAACTAGGGTCACCCCCGAGGCGTCAATCTTCACATATGGCGTCAGCGCCGCCTCACCCTCAGCCAAACCGCCCAGAAGCGGGTTTGCATAGGGCGTCTTGTAGCGCCACACCCCAAAAGCCACACCGCCGGCAACAGCCGCCGAACCAATCAGAAACGTGCGTCGCGCAATCGTCTTTACCTTGCCCATGTCTCAGCCCTCCGCCAGCGTCTTGGCCGCTGTCTTCACAGCCGCCCTGATGCGCGGATACGTCCCGCAGCGGCACAGATTGCCGCTCATCGCCTCGTCAATATCGCTATCACTGGGGCTCGCATTCTCTGCAAGCAAAGCCGCCGCCTGCATCACCTGACCACTCTGGCAATAGCCGCATTGCGCCACCTGATGTTCCTCCCAAGCCGCTTGCACCGCATGCATCGCATCAGGTGTGCCAAGCCCGTTGATGGTGGTAACAGCCCCCCAAACATCCTCCGCCAGAACCTGACAAGAGCGCACCGCCTCGCCGTCGATATGCACGGTGCAAGCCCCGCAAGCCGCGATTCCGCAGCCATATTTCACACCTTTGATGCCCAGCTCGTCGCGCAAGACCCACAGAAGCGGCATCTCGCCCTCTACGTCCAAGTCGTGCGTCGCTCCGTCCACTGTCAGTTGCATATCGCGTCCTTTTTTACTTGTCTGGATCAATCTAGCCACTTGCGCCCAAAGTTAAACTCGCAAATCGCGCCAAATGACTTGCAGATCACGCCAATCGCGCCGACCATACTGGCAAAATTTCCCCCGTCAGTGAAAATACTTCGTATGAAACACCCCCAAACCTACGCCATTCAAGAGCCTCTGGCCTATTTCTCAAGCCTCACAGGCGTTTCACCCGCCCGCGTTCTGCGCCGTGCCGGCCTTCCCGAAAGCTTCCTGTCGCAGCCTAAAACCGAAGTTGACGCAGAACATTTCTTTAGTATCTGGTCTGCCGCCACCGCCGAAATAGACAACCACGACGCGCAACTCGACTTTGGCACAGCCTTCGCCAACAAAGCCTTTACACCCTGTCATCTGGCCTATTCCGCCTCGGCAACCCTGCGCGACGGGCTCACGCGCCTTGCACTCTTCAAGCCTTTGGTCGCTCCCCTCTCGATCACCCTCAGTGACACGGCCAAAGGCCTTCAGGTCCGCATCTCGCCCGCCCAAGAGGGTCTCACAGTCCCGCCCGATCTGGCCCGCTTCGAGCTGGCATATTTTCTCACAACCTTCCGCCAAAGCACGGGCGCCGCCATCATTCCGCTCGAAATCGCCCTGCCCGATCTGAACGGCTTCTCTGCGCGAGAGCGGGACTTCTGCGGCATCACGCCCACGGCGGCCCCCGACCTCACCATAAGTCTCAGCCATGAAGATGCTGCACGCCCCCTGCTTTCGGCCAATACCGCCCTGCTGAAAACACTCGAGCCAATGCTCATCCGCGAACTCGCGACCAAACCGTCATCAGCCCCCCTTGGCCAGCGTGTTCACAACATCCTGCTGGAAATGCTCCCCGCAGGCGAAGCCAGACTGAGCGAAGCCGCCTCCCGCCTGCATATGTCGCCCCGCTCGCTCCAGCGCGGCCTCACAAGCGAAGGGCTCAGTTTCCAGATTCTGCTCAAACAAGCCCGCCTGAAAGCCGCAAAAACCTATCTCGCCCACCCCGACATTTCCACAGCCGAAATCGCCTACCTTCTCGCCTTCCGCGATACAAATTCCTTCTTCCGCGCCTTCCAAAGCTGGACAGGCACAACCCCGAACAAAGCCCGCCAAAACGCGCTCTAGCCCTTCTTCTGTTCCAAAATACCTCGGGGGGTAGGATTCAAAAGCCCTACGGCTTTTGAATCTAGGGGGGCTGCCCCCCGGTGGGTCGGATTGGCGAAGCCAATTCGAAACCTTAACCGGCAATATCCTTCATCACCGCTAGAAACTGCGCAACATCCCGCACCGAATTGTAGTGACACATCGACACCCGCACACAGCCGTCAAGGCCAAGCGGGTCAAGGATATTCCCCGAATAATGATCTGCCTTGCGCAAATGCGTCCTGATCCCTGCCGCATTCAGCCGCTCGACAACCTCGACTGAAGGCACACCTTCGACCACAAGCGAAACAAGCCCCTCACGCGCATCATTGTCCGCCCCGCCAAGGATGCTCACCCGCTCCATCTCGCGCAGGCCGGCAAGGTTGCCCACCCCGTCAATCATCGCATCGGTCAGCGCTTTTTCCTGCGCATGGATGGCCTCGCCCGCCGCAACGATCCGCTCGCGGCGCCCCTCTGCACCTGACACCACGCCGCCGAGCCACTCGAGATACCCGCACACATCGCTCAAAGTCGCGTAAGCGCCCGTGTCGCGCGTGCCCATCTCCCAGTTCAGTTCAGGCCCGCCATCAAGGCTGTTGTGCGCCACGCGCTCCAGCGTTTCCGACATCCACGCAAGCCCGTAGCCGTGGCGCGAAAACATCTTGTAAGGGCTGATCACATAGCCATCGACATCATAATCCGTGAGGTCAATAGCCCCGTGCGCCGCGTGCTGGATTCCGTCGACAATAATCAGACACTCCGGCGCCGTGGCCCGTATGGCGCGCGAAACGGCCGCCACATCAACGCCCATTCCCGTCACCGGCGAGGTATGTAAAATCGTGGCCACAACGGTGTCAGGCGTCACAACATCTGCATAGGCCTGCGCCTCAATCGTGCCGCTGGCGTCATCATGCGCAATCACAACATGGTGCAACTCCGCCTCCCGCGCCCAGCGCGCCGCAGCGGATCGCGAGGCAGGGTGCTCAAGCGTCGAGCTCACCACAACGCCCTGTCCCTTGCGCGCCAGACAGGCGTTCATAATCAAACGGAACAAAAGCTCCGTGCCGCTCTCGCCCACAAAAAACTGCCCGCCGGGCGCGTTCATCATCAAAGCCATATCCGCCTTGGCACGCTCGATTATCTCCACAAGCGCACGGCTCGCAGCATTGGCGCGGCCCTGATTGTCTGGAATCGCGGCAAACTTCGCGCTGGTCTCTACAACCGAATTCAGCGTCAAAGCCCCGCCCGCGTTTTCAAAAAAAACGCGCGGCCCCTCAAACGGGCAACTCTCCACATGCGCAAACCGTCCGCGCACGTCATTCATAATGTCGTCAGAAAATCCGTTCTGCATGTCTCAGTTCCACTTGCTCAATTCAGCCTCGTAACGGGCCACATCCTTGAAGTTGGCATGCACCCAATCTGCGTTGTAATAGGTGTCCAGATAGCGCTGCCCGCTGTCACACATCAGCGTCACGATAGAGCCGCGCTCCCCCGCCTCCTGCATCCGCTGCGCAACCGCAAGCGCACCCCAAAGGTTCGTTCCCGTCGAGGCCCCCGCCTTGCGCCCGATTAGACGCTCAAGCCACCAGATCGTTGCAACACTCGCCGCGTCAGGCACTTGCAGCATCTCGTCAATGACATCCGGCTGAAACGACTTTTCAACAAGTGGCCGCCCAATCCCCTCGATGCGGCTCGAACATTCGGCACGCAGGCTGTCATCCCGCGCACAAAAGCTGTCGTAAAACACCGAGTTTTCAGGATCCACAACCATAAGCTGCGTGTCATACCCCTTGTAAACAATATAGCGGCCAAGCGTGGCCGAAGTTCCGCCGGTTCCCGCGCTCATCACAATGGTATGAGGCACTGCATGTGGCTCGTGCTTCATCTGCCGGAAAATACTGTCGGCAATGTTGTTGTTACCGCGCCAGTCGGTCGCGCGCTCGGCATAAAGGAACTGGTCCATAAAATAGCCGCCGGTTTCCTCCGCCAGCGCCTCCGCCGCTCCGTGCATCTGCGGTGCACTGTCCACAAAGTGGCAGCGCCCGCCATAAAAGGTGATCAGGTCAATCTTGCTCTGCGCCGTCGAGCGCGGCATGACCGCCACAAAAGGCAAACCCAGCATCTGCGCAAAATACGCCTCGGACACGGCCGTGCTTCCAGATGAAGCCTCGATAACAGTCGTGTTTTCATCCAACTTGCGGTTGCACAAAGCATAAAGAAAAAGCGACCGTGCCAGCCTGTGTTTCAGGCTACCTGTCGGATGGGTGCTTTCGTCTTTCAGGTAAATGTCGATCCCGTCGAGTTCCCGCAGGGGCAGCTTGAAAAGATGGGTATCCGCCGAGCGCTGGTTGTCCGCCTCGATCTTCTCGATCGCCGTTTTAATCCACTGGTTCATTGCACTCTCCTGCCGCCGTTATTCCTACCCGAGTTACCACGCCCACACCAAACAAAAACCCCCGATGTGACCACCGGGGGTTTCATAATTCCGTAGGGTGGATGCTCACCCGCCATCCAAACGTCAGAGGTTCGGATACAGCGGGAAATTTTTCAGCATCTCGGCCACTTCACCACGCACTTTGGCTTCCACAGCCTCGTTGTCGTCAGGCCCGTTGGCGGCCAGTCCGTCGACCACTTCAACAATCCAGTCGGCAATCTGGCGGAACTCGGCCTCTTTGAAGCCGCGAGTCGTGCCTGCTGGCGTTCCGAGACGGATGCCGCTCGTCACCGTGGGTTTTTCAGGATCAAACGGAATACCGTTCTTGTTTGTCGTAATATGCGCGCGGCCAAGGGCCGCATCGGTGATGTTCCCCGTCACTTTCTTGGGCCGCAGATCAACCAGCATCACATGCGTATCGGTTCCACCTGTCACAATGTCGAGGCCGCCCTTCATCAGCTGGTCCGACAGCGCAACCGCGTTGGCGCGCACCTGTTTGATGTAGGTTTTAAACTCGGGGCGCAGCGCCTCACCAAAGGCCACAGCTTTCGCCGCGATCACATGCATCAAGGGGCCGCCCTGAATCCCCGGAAAAATCGCGGAGTTGAACTTCTTGGCCAACGCCTCGTCATTCGTCAGGATCATCCCGCCGCGTGGGCCGCGCAATGTCTTGTGAGTCGTCGTCGTTGCCACATCGGCATAAGGGAACGGCGAGGGGTGTTCGCCCGCTGCCACGAGGCCGGCAAAATGCGCCATATCGACATGCAGGTAAGCGCCCACCTCATCGGCAATCTCGCGGAATTTGGCAAAGTCGATCACCCGAGGAATGGCCGAGCCGCCCGCAATGATCATCTTGGGCTTATGCTCTCGCGCAAGCTCGGCGACTTCGTCATAATCAATCAGATTGTCCTGCTTGCGCACGCCGTATTGCACCGCGTTAAACCACTTGCCTGACTGGTTCGGCGCCGCACCATGCGTGAGGTGTCCGCCCGAGGCAAGATTCATGCCCAAAATCGTATCGCCGGGCTGCAACAGCGCCTGAAACACACCTTGGTTGGCCTGCGAACCGGAGTTCGGCTGCACATTGGCAAAGCCACAGCCAAACAGCTCCTTGGCGCGCTCGATAGCAAGGTTTTCAGCCACATCAACATATTGGCAGCCGCCATAATAGCGCCGTCCCGGATAGCCCTCGGCGTATTTGTTGGTCAGCACAGTGCCCTGCGCCTCCATCACCGCGGCAGAGACGATATTCTCCGAGGCAATCAGCTCGATCTCGTCGCGCTGGCGTCCCAACTCGCTTTCAACCGCGCCCCAGAGTTCAGGGTCGCGCGAGGCCAGCGCCTCAGTGAAGAAACCTTTATCAGACATGGTGCTTCCTTATGAAATGACTTCCGATTCCAGTGTTTCCTATTGGAAACATCCCGAAAAAGGAACACCAATTCCGACCATTCTCCACATCGCTACGCCAAATCCGCGGTCCGCTGGTGGACAAGCTGATTTAATAGGCTAACCTTGCCGCCTATAGGAAACGAGAAAGCCCCCTCATGGCCCTGAAAATCGCCTTTACAGCTTCGGACGCGCCCGTGGCCCAGACCGCCCGCGCCGCCCTCGTCAGCCGCTATGGCGATGTCCCCGAGGCCGAGGCCGATATCATCGTGGCGCTCGGCGGTGACGGCTTCATGTTGCAAACCCTGCACCGCACTCAAGCGCTGCCCGCCCCCGTCTACGGGATGAACCGTGGCACAGTCGGCTTCCTGATGAACGAATACCACGAGGCCGACCTGATGGAGCGCCTTGAAGCCGCCGAAGAAACCACAATCAACCCCCTCGCCATGCACGCCACCAGCACCGACGGCACGGTGCACGAAGCTCTGGCCATCAACGAAGTCTCAGTCCTGCGCATGGGGCCCCAAGCCGCCAAACTGCGCATCACCGTCGATGGCCGCCTGCGCATGGAAGAGCTGGTCTGCGACGGCGCGCTCGTCGCAACGCCCGCAGGCTCCACCGCCTATAACTACTCCGCTCACGGCCCCATCCTGCCCATCGGCTCCGATGTTCTGGCCCTCACGGCCATTGCCCCCTTCCGCCCCCGCCGCTGGCGCGGCGCACTCTTGCCAAAGTCAGCCACCGTCGAAATCGAGGTGACCGACCCCGCCAAGCGCCCCGTCATGGCCGATGCCGATAGCAACTCCTTCCTTGATGTCGCCAAAGTGCAAATCCGCTCCGATCCCGAAATCACGCACCGCATCCTGTTTGATCCCGAGCACGGCCTGGAAGAACGCCTGATCCGCGAACAATTTGTCTAAAATTCGCGCCGCCTTCACTGCTTTTTCTTGCTCCAAATATCCTCCCCGAAGGGCCGTTCAGCCAAACTTCCCATCCCTCCTGATTTTTATGCTACCTTCCCCCAAAAGGAGGGCGCGTCATGGCTTATTACGGACTTCTGAAAAACAATATCCTCTACCCCGAGGGCCGCAAAAAACCGGGAGAAGCAGGCTGGATCGCCGATCATCTCCTCGCCCTGCGCCGCGACTTGGCCGAACAGATCAAAGCCACCCGCAAGCCAAATTCCCTCATTCTCGGATCATGGAACATCCGCCACTTTGACGGTGGCCGCCCGCGTCTGCGCGAAAGTTTTCACTACATAGCCGAAATCATCGACCACTTCGATATCTGCGCCGTGCAAGAGGTCAAAGACATCGAAAGCGTTGAGCGCCTCGTCAAGCTCCTCGGCTCCAACTGGGACTTTTTCATCAACGACAGTTCCGGTTCTGGCCGCGGCAATCACGAGCGCATGGCCTTCCTCTACAACCGCAACCGCGTCAGCTTTCGCAACCTCATCGGCGAGCTCGTTTTCCCGCATGATCTTCTGCCCGGCGGTGAGCAAATCGGGCGCACGCCGTTCTTTGCCGCGTTTCAGGCGGGCTGGTTCAAGTTCACCCTATGCTCCTCGCACATCGTCTATGAAGAGGCCGATGGCCGCCCCTTGCGTGAAGATGAAATCGGGGCCATCGCCCGCCTGCTCAAATCCCGCGCGAAGGATACCGAAGAAGTCCACATCTTCCTTGGCGACATGAACATCGACAAAGTCACAGACCGCTCTTTCCAGATATTGCTCGAAGAGGGCTACATCGCTCCGCTCTTCGGCGCGACCAACCTCACAGGCGATAAAACCTACGATCAGATCACATTCACAGGCCCGCAAGACGAAGCCCGCCTCTTGCGCTACGGCGCCTTCGACTGGCGCACCTCGGTTTTCAAACCAAGCGAGGAAGCCGCCTATGAGGCCACCGCAATGAGCATCCGCGAGCGCCCCGACACTGGTAAACCCTATGGCAACTGGGCACGCGAATACCCCAAATGGTGCACCCACGAAATGTCCGATCACCTCCCCGTCTGGATCGAGATCGAAGTGGATTATTCCGACGAATATCTGCAAGCTATATCAGACGCGCAGCTCACAGTCTGATCAAACGCGCATCGCCCTCTGCGCCACATAAGCAATCGCGGCCCAAACGCCCGTGCGCAACAGCATCGCGCCCATCGTGCGCATCTCGTACGCACCGCCAAGCAGCACATGCACACCGAACGCCAGCAACACCAGAAAGGTCGCACCGGCAATGCCAATGGCCAGCCCGCGCGCCCAAGGCAACCTGCGCCACAAGCCCACGGCTGCCACGATATAAGCAAATCCGGCCAGAAAATTGAACCACAACACAAACGGCACAGCATCACCTACAGCCGCACGCGCCTCGGCCCCGCCAAACAGCGCGCGCCCGCCTGAAAAGACGGTAAGCAACCCGAAGACAAGCGCAACGCCCGCCGCGAGCTTCACTTCTTGCCGTCGCGCGCCGCTTTTTCTTCGCGGGTCAGCTTGTTGTTCCACTGATTGTTGCTCAGGCCAAGCTCTGGGTTCGCAGGCTTCGTCTTGCCAACCTTCACTTCACCACCCTTGTTCAGAAACTCCTGAATGAGCGCATCATCGGTGGTATCTTTGGGTACATGTTTCATAGGCCCGAGCCTAGGCGCACCACCCCGGCGATGCAAGCGTTTCAAAAGCTAAGGCCCGCACAAAACGGCGGGCCTCAGTTCATCGGAAAATCGTAAAACCGGCTTACTTGGCGTAGCCAATCCCTTGCAACGCGACCTTGATTTCATCGAGAATATCAGGGTCATCAATCGTCGCCGGCATCTTGAAGGCTTTGCCATCGGCAATCGAAACCATGGTCGCGCGCAAAATCTTGCCAGAGCGGGTTTTCGGCAAGCGCTCGACAATACAACCAAGCTTGAACGCCGCCACAGGCCCGATCTTCTCGCGCACAAGCGTCACACATTCCTTGACGATCTCATCATGCGGGCGGTTTACCCCACTTGAAAGGCACAAAAAGCCCACAGGCAACTGGCCCTTCAGGTCATCACTCACACCAATCACCGCACATTCTGCCACATCAGGGTGGCTGGCCAGAACCTCTTCCATCCCGCCGGTGCTGAGGCGGTGGCCCGCCACGTTGATCACATCATCGGTGCGCGCCATAATGTAAAGGTAACCGTCCTTGTCAATCATCCCCGCATCACCCGTTTCGTAGTAGCCGGGAAAGTGGCTGAGATAGCTTTTCTGAAACCGCTCTTCCGCGTTCCACAGGTTCGGCAACGTGCCGGGGGGCAACGGTAGCTTCACCGCAATCGCGCCAAGCTCACCCGCAGGCAGCTCGTGGCCGGCTTCATCCAGAATATGCACCTCATACCCGGGCATCGGCACGGAAGGCGAGCCAAGCTTCACAGGCAACATCTCGACACCCACAGGGTTCGCCGCGATGGCCCAGCCCGTCTCGGTCTGCCACCAGTGGTCAATCACCGGCACTTTAAGCTGGTCCTGCGCCCAGACAATGGTGTCAGGATCCGCCCGCTCACCTGCAAGATACACAGTTTTCAGGCAGCTCAGGTCATACTTCTTGATGAACTCGCCCTGCGGATCCACCCTTTTCACCGCGCGGAAAGCCGTGGGGGCGGTGAAAAAGCTCTTCACCTTATGTTCCGAAATCACCCTCCAGAATGCGCCCGCGTCAGGCGTGCCAACAGGCTTGCCCTCAAACACAATCGTCGTATTGCCATGAATAAGCGGCGCATAGGCAATATAGCTGTGCCCCACAACCCAGCCCACATCCGACGCCGCCCAGAACACATCACCGGGGTCCACGTTGTAGACATTCTTCATTGTCCAGTTCAACGCAACAAGCTGCCCCGCCGTGTGGCGGATCACCCCTTTGGGCGCGCCAGTCGTGCCCGAGGTGTAAAGAATATACGCAGGGTGGTTGCCCTCCACAGGCACACACTCCGCAGGCTCAACCCCATACTGGAACCCGTGCCAGTTTACATCTCGCCCGGGTATCAGCTCGGCAACCTCTTGTTCGCGCTGGTAAATCACGCAAAACTCGGGCTTGTGTTTGGCCATCTCGATGGCCCCGTCCAAAAGCGGCTTGTAGTGCACAACGCGCCCCGGCTCGAGGCCGCAGGACGCCGCGATAATAGCCTTGGGCGTTGCATCATCAATCCGTACTGCAAGCTCGTTGGCCGCAAATCCGCCAAACACAACCGAGTGCACAGCCCCGAGCCGCGCACAGGCGAGCATTGCCTCAAGCGCTTCGGGAACCATCGGCATGTAGATAATGACGCGGTCGCCCTTCTCGACCCCTTTGGCGCGCAGCGCGCCCGCCAGCGTGGCTACGCGGTTGCGCAGTTCGACATAAGAAATTTCACGCTTGGTGTGGGTGATCGGGCTGTCATAAATAATCGCCGTCTGCTCGCCGCGTCCGGCTTCTACATGGCGGTCAACAGCGTTCCAACAGGTGTTGCACTTGGCATCGGAAAACCATTCGTAAAGGTTGTTGCCCTTGTCAAAAAGCGCTCGGCTCGGCTTCTCATCCCAGTCAATCGCCTCGGCAGCCTTCATCCAAAAGGCTTCGGGGTCGGCCTTCCAGCCGGCATACAACTCTTTATAGCCCATAGTGTTCTCCTCCACTTTGATAGCAGAGGTAAAGGCCAGCCTGACCCTTAGGCAAGCAAGGAGTCACAATGCGCGGCAGTTTGGCGCAAATATTTTGCAATAATTACTGCAAATTTTTGCAAACACTCGAATTTACCCCTGTCTTAACAGGAAAACCACGCACGTTTGCAAAGTTGCAAACCGACTCCCTGTTAACCCGCCTCAGCCGTAGCTCTTCACGGGCGTTCCCGCAATCGCAGCCATATTCAGCAAGCCGCGCGCCGTAATCCCTTGGCTCACAACATGCGCACGGTTACCCATTCCCATCAGAATAGGCCCAACTTCCAGCCCACCTGCCTTCACCTTCAGGATGTTGCGCGCTGCCGAAGCCGCATCCGCATGGCCGAAAATCAGCACATTCGCCGCGCCCTCAAGGCGGCTCGATGGCAAGAGCCGCTCGCGCAACTCGGGGTCAAGCGCCGTGTCCACATTCATCTCGCCTTCATACTGGAAGTCACGCGGGGCGGCGTCCAGAATTTCAATCGCTGCACGCATCCGCTCGCCCGAGCCGAAAGTCTGGTTGCCAAACTGGCTCTGGCTGCACAGCGCCACTTTCGGCTCAACGCCAAAGCGCTTGGCATGGCGCGCAGCCCCGATCGCCGCCTCGGCAATTTGCTCTGGCGTCGGCAAGGTGTGCACCTGCGTATCCGCAATAAACAGTGGGCCGTCTTCCATAATCATCATCGAAAGCGCACCATGAGGGCGCAATTCACGGCTGCCAAGAACCTGAGTCACATAGTTCAAATGCCAGCGGAATTCCCCGAACGTGCCGCAAATCAGGCTGTCCGCATCGCCACGATGCACCGCAATCGCACCAATCGCCGTGGTGTTCGTGCGCATAATCGCGCGGGCCAGATCAGGCGTCACCCCCTTGCGTGCCATAAGCTCGTGGTAGCTGCCCCAAAAGTCGCGGTAGCGCGGGTCGTTCTCGGGGTTGATCAACTCGAAGTCCACACCGGGCCGCGCCTTGATCCCGAAGCGCTCGCAGCGCGCCTCGATCACCTCAGGACGCCCGATCAGGATCGGCTTCTCGGTGGTTTCTTCCAAAATAGCCTGCGCCGCCCGCAGCACGCGCTCGTCTTCGCCCTCGGAGAAAATAATCCGCCGCGACGCTTGGCTCGCCGCTTCAAACACAGGCCGCATGAGCAGCGCCGACTTGAAGACAGAGGCGTTCAGCCGCTCCTTATAAGCCTCGATGTCATCCAAAGGCTTGGTCGCCACGCCCGTTTCCATCGCCGCCTTGGCCACAGCCGAGCTCACAACAGCCGAGAGCCTCGGGTCAAACGGCTTCGGAATAAGATACTCCGCCCCGAAGGTCAGCGCCTCGCCCTTATAGGCCGCGGCCGCCTCCGCGCTTGTGGTGGCGCGGGCCAGCGCGGCAATCCCGTCAACACAGGCAATTTGCATCGCATCGTTGATCTCGGTCGCGCCCACATCCAATGCGCCCCGAAAGATAAACGGAAAGCACAGCACGTTGTTCACCTGGTTCGGATAGTCAGACCGCCCTGTCGCCATCACCGCGTCGGGCGCGACAGCGAGCACATCGTCTGGCATAATCTCGGGTGTCGGGTTTGCCAGCGCAAAAATCACAGGGCGCTTGCCCATCTTTTTCACATGCTCGGGCTTCAAAACCCCGGGGCCGGACAGCCCGAGGAACATATCCGCCCCATCGACAACTTCATCCAGCGTGCGCTTGTCGCTCTTCTGGGCAAAAGCCGCCTTTTGCGGGTTCATATCTTCTTCGCGACCCTCATAAACCAACCCGTGAATGTCACAAAGCCAGACATTTTCACGCTTCAGCCCGAGCTTGAGCAAAAGGTTCAGACAAGCAATCCCCGCCGCGCCGCCGCCGGTGCTGACAAGCTTGATGTCTTCAAATTTCTTCCCCACCACATGCAGCGCATTCGTCGCCGCAGCACCCACAACAATAGCCGTGCCGTGTTGGTCATCGTGAAAAACAGGAATGCCCATACGCTCACGGCAGATCTTCTCCACAATAAAGCAATCAGGCGCTTTGATGTCCTCAAGGTTGATCGCACCAAAGGTCGGCTCCAGCGCGCAGACAATCTCGGCGAGTTTCACAGGATCGCTCTCGTTCACCTCGATATCAAAGCAATCAATTCCCGCAAATTTCTTGAAGAGCACAGCCTTGCCCTCCATCACGGGCTTTGAGGCCAGCGCACCGATGTTGCCAAGCCCAAGCACAGCCGTGCCGTTTGTCACAACACCCACAAGATTGCCGCGCGCCGTATAACGCGCTGCATCTGCCGGGTTTTTCTCAATCTCGAGACAGGCCTCCGCCACGCCGGGAGAGTATGCACGCGCAAGGTCGCGGCCGTTGGCCATGGGCTTGGTCGGGCGGATCTCCAGCTTCCCGGGGCGCGGAAACTCATGGTAATTCAGCGCTGCCTCGCGGGCCGTTTCGTTCTTGTCTACTCTCATGATGTCTCCCAACAGCCCCAGCAGGCCAAACCGTTTTCAAAGTAGTTTAACATTAAACCAATTAATGTGAAGCCAAATTTCGCTTTCTGAGGTGTACCGGCAAGAATCTCCCCTTGCACTCGTCCGCCACTCTCTCCCAAACTGTCGCAAAAGAAAATGAAAGGCACAAAATGTCATTATCCGAAGCCGCTCGCGCCGTGCGCGATAACGCCTATGCGCCTTATTCCAACTTCAAGGTGGGCGCGGCCATCCGCGCCGCCTCGGGCGAGGTCTTCGCCGGCTGCAACGTCGAGAATGTCGCCTACCCCGAAGGCACCTGCGCCGAGGCGGGGGCCATAGCGGCCATGGTCGCCGCCGGGCAAACACAGCTCACCGAAGTCTATGTCATCGCTGACAGCCCCGCGCCCGTGCCCCCCTGTGGCGGCTGCCGCCAGAAGCTCATGGAATTCGGTCAGCCCGACACCCGCGTGACCCTCGCAACCACCGCAGGGCTTGAAAAGGGCTACACTCTCGCCGAGCTGCTCCCCGGAGCCTTCGCCAACGAGCATATGGACAAGGCATGAGCAGCACCCGTGCGCTCCTCGCCGCCCTGCGCCGTGGCCAGCCGATAGGTGAAGCGTCCTTGCAAGCCTTCGCCCAAGGCTTGGCCGATGGCTCCGTCTCCGATGCACAGGCAGGCGCTTTTGCCATGGGTGTTGTGCTCTCCAAACTCACCCATGAAGACTCGGTCGCCCTCACCCTCGCCATGCGAGACAGCGGTGATGTGACGGAGTGGGATCTTCCCGCCCCCGTCATCGATAAACACTCCACAGGCGGCATCGGCGACTGTGTTTCGCTCCTCCTCGCGCCTGCGCTAGCAGCCTGTGGCGGCTATGTCCCCATGGTCTCGGGCCGTGGCCTCGGCCACACAGGCGGCACGCTCGACAAGCTCGAATCCATCCCCGGCTTCAAAACAGCGCTCAGCATGTCCCGGTTCCGGCAAACCGTGCGCGATAACGGCCTCGCCATCGTCTCTGCCTCGCCCACACTGGCTCCCGCCGACAAGCGCCTCTACGCGATCCGCGATGTCACAAGCACGGTCGAAAGCCTCGACCTGATCACCGCGTCCATCCTCTCCAAAAAACTCGCCGCTGGCCTTGAAGCCCTTGTTCTTGATGTAAAGTGCGGCTCTGGTGCGTTTATGAAAACCGCTGATGAAGCCCGCGCGCTGGCGCAGTCGCTCGTCAGCACAGCCAATGCCGCAGGCTGCAAAACCTCCGCTCTCATCACGGATATGAGCCAGCCGCTCGTGCCGAGCCTTGGCAACGCGCTTGAGGTGTCCGAGGTCATGCACACCCTCACCACAGGCCAGCAGTCCCGCTTGCTCGAGATCACAGCCGCGCTCGGCGGCCAGCTCTTGTCCGATGCCGCCCTCGCGGAAAACCCCGATAATGGCGCAGCCAAAATCGCCACCGCCATCACTTCGGGTCAAGCCGCCGAAGCCTTCGCCCGCATGATCCGCGCACAAGGCGGCCCGCTCGGCTTTGTTGAAAACTGGTCGCGTTTTTTGCCCGAAGCCAACATCATCCGCGAAGTGAAGGCCCCGAAATCGGGCCACATCTCCTCCTACGACGGCGAAGCGCTCGGCCTCGCCGTGGTCGCTCTCGGCGGCGGGCGGCAAGTCGAGACCGACAGCATAGACCACGCCGTGGGTCTCTCCGATCTGCTCCCCCTCGGAACCCGCGTTCAAAAAGGCGAGCCCATCGCGCGCATCCACGCCAGCCGCGAAAGCGCGGCACTCGAGGCCGAGCGTGCGGTGCTCAAAGCCGCACACATCGGCACAGCTCCCGCCGCGCAACCGCTCATCCTTGAAAGGCTCGTCTGATGCCCCGTGCCTTCCTCGTTGTGCTTGATTCCGCAGGCATCGGCGGCGCGCCCGATGCCGACAGGTTCTTCAACGGCACAACCCCCGACACAGGCGCAAATACGCTGGGCCACATCTATGAAGCCTGCGCACCGAACCTTCCCAACATGGAAAGCCTCGGCCTGCGCGAGGCTATAACGCTCGCCTCCGGCCTGCCCCTGCCAAAAACCGTAGCGCTCAAAGGCCGCTACGCCGCCGCCACCGAAGTGAGCCTCGGCAAAGACACACCCTCAGGCCATTGGGAGCTTGCAGGTGTCCCTGTTCCTTGGGCGTGGCACTATTTCCCCGATACCTCACCCGCTTTTCCCGACGACATCACAAATCTCGTCAAACAGCTCGCGGGAACCGAGGATATCCTCGGCAATGCCCATGCCTCCGGCACAGAAGTCATCGAGCGCTTGGGCCCCGAGCATATCCGCACAGGCTGGCCCATCTGCTACACCTCCGCCGACTCGGTCTTCCAGATCGCAGCACATGAAGAATACTTCGGCCTCGACCGCTTGCTGAAACTCTGCGAAGACCTTGCCCCGCACCTGCACGCTCGCAAAGTGGGCCGCGTCATCGCACGGCCCTTCGTTGGCTCCGAAGGCGGCTTCAAGCGCACCAAAAATCGCCGCGACTATGCCATGGCCACCCCCGCGCCCACGCTCCTTGACTGGGCGCAAAGCGCTGGCTGCCAAACCCACGCCATCGGCAAAATCGTTGATATCTTTTCCAGGAAAGGCATCGACACCTCCATCAAAGGCCCCGATGTAGACCTCATGAAAAACCTTCACGAGCGCATCACAAATGCTCCCGAAGGCTCCCTCACCTTCGCAAATTTCGTCGAGTTTGATACAGAGTTCGGTCACCGCCGCGATGCTGCGGGATACGCCCGCCAGCTTGAGTGGTTCGATACGGAGCTTGGCAAACTCTTGCCCCGCCTCAAACCCGATGATCTGCTCATCCTAACCGCCGATCACGGTAATGATCCGACCTGGGTAGGAACCGACCACACCCGCGAGCGTGTGCCGGTTCTGGTTGCAGGCGTGGGCACTGGTGCGATAGGACAAATCAAGTTCGCCGATGTTGCAGCCTCCGTGGCGCAGCATCTTGGCCTGAAAGAGCGCGGCACAGGGGAAAGCTTCCTGTGATGTGCAAAACATAAAAGCGAGACACAAGATGAGCCAAAACCTGACAGTCGTTGATCACCCGCTGGTGCAGCACAAACTCAGCTTCATGCGGGATAAGTCCACACCATCGGCGCACTTCCGTCAGCTCTTGGGTGAAATCGCCCAGCTCCTCGCCTATGAGGCCACCCGTGATCTCCCGCTTGAAATGCGTGATGTCGAAACACCGCTCCAGATGATGAGCTCGCCCTATCTGGCGGGTAAAAAGCTCGCGCTCGTTTCGATCCTGCGCGCAGGCAACGGTATGCTCGACAGCCTCTTGCATCTCATCCCCTCCGCCCGCGTCGGCTTTGTCGGCCTCTACCGCGACGAGGCAACGCTGATGCCCGTGCAATACTATTTCAAAGTCCCCGAGGATATCGCCAACCGCGATGTGCTCGTGGTTGATCCGATGCTTGCCACAGGTAATTCTTCCGTCGCCGCGATTGACCTTCTCAAAGAAGCAGGCGCCACGCGCATCCGCTTCCTGTGCCTCCTCGCAGCCCCCGAAGGTGTGGCGCGCATGGCCGAAGCGCACCCCGATGTTCATATCATCACAGCCTCTCTCGACGAAAGCCTGAACGAGCAAGGATACATCGTTCCGGGGCTAGGGGATGCGGGTGACCGCATGTTCGGCACAAAATAGCGCATAAATCCCTATTCGCTGCTAGACTCGTCTGTGCCAATAAGGCATGGTCATAAGACACTTGTGGGGGCAAGACATGAACTTTAAACGAGTCGCAGCGCTAAGCGCATTTATCCTTTCTCTGGGCCTCTCTTCAGCCCACGCGCAGGCCTTGCGCAACGTCGATGGGCCGGCCAATTTCCCGCCCGCGTCCTTCAAGGGCAAACAGTTCATCGACAACAACGGCTGCGCCTTCGTGCGCGCCGGCATTGATGGCCGCGTAAACTGGATTCCACGGGTTTCGCGCTCGCGCAAGCTGCTCTGCGGCATGGCACCAACCTTCAGTGGGCAGGAAGCCAACAACACGCAAGCCGCCTCATCAAGCAAGGTTACACAAATCGTGCCGAAGGCCGACGCAACACCTGCGCCCGCTCCCATTGCAAAACAAGCGCCCAAGCCTGCCCCTCGCGTGGCCGACGCAACGCCAACGACGAAGCCTGTTGTGCGCAAGCAGCAACAACCTGTGCAGCGTCAGGCCAAGCCCGCGCCCCGCGTGGTCGCCGCTCAGCCGCAAATCATCCGCCCGGCGGCACAGCAACAGCGCGTCGTGCGCACCCAGCCTGCTCTGCAACCGCAAGTGCGCCGCGTGCAGCCTGCGCCGCAACGCGTCGTCAAACAGCGGCCGGTTCAGCGCCAACAACAAATCGTCACGCGCAATTCAAGCTGTTCCAATTTTACAGGCATCAGCGCGCAATATGCCGGCTCGGGCGAAGGTGTGCGCTGCGGCCCGCAAGGCCAGTCGCCCTCTGCTGGCGCGGTTACCATTCAGCGCCAGCCCGTCACAGTTGTCCGCAATGGTCAGCGCATGACAGTCCAGAAACGTGTCGTGCAGCAACCTGTGCAGCAGCAGCGCGTTATTTCGGCTCAGAAGCAAACAGGCCAGCGCATCGTTACCCGCGATCCGCAAACAGGCCAGATCAACGCTCCGGGCAACACCCGCGTTGTGCCGCGCCATGTCTACAACGAACAGCAGCGCTCCAAAGTCACGGCGAAAGTGCCCGAAGGCTACCGCAAGGCATGGGATGATGACCGCCTCAACCCCAACCGTGCGCATATGACGGTCAATGGCATTCGCCAGTCCGATCTAATCTGGACGCGCACGCTGCCCCGCAAGCTCTATATCAAAGACACGGGCCGCGTGGTGAACAACCTCTTCCCGCAGCTGCGTTACCCCTACACCAGCATGGCCGATCAAAACGCCGCCATGGGCCTCACAACCTCGTCACGCAGCAAACCTGCCGCAGCGGTTCAGCCCCAACGCAAGCAGCAGAAAGCCGCTGCGACAGCAGGCAACCGTTACGTGCAGGTCGGCATGTTCGCCAATCCGGCCAACGCCCAGCGCGCGGCACAACGCATCGCCGCCGCAGGCCTGCCTGCACGTCTGGGCACTCTCAATAAAGGCGGCAAATCCTACCGCCTTGTCATGGCTGGCCCGTTCAACTCAAATCAGGTGATGGCGGCCGTGGCCACGGCCCGCCGTGCAGGTTTTGCCGACGCTTACGCGCGTTAAACCACCCCACACTGAAAGCCAAAAAAGCCCGCAGCCTCAGGCACGCGGGCTTTTTCTTTGCCGTTCGCCAAGCTTAAACAAACCCGCGCCACCGCAGCAGCGCAATAACTGCTCCAACCACAAACAGCAGGTTAAACGCCACCGCCGAACCGATGCGAATAATCCGCCGCATCTTCTCCTCGGAGATGTTAATCCGCTTCAGATGCGCCACAATATCTGTATGCGCACGGCTGATCTGCTTTTCATCGAGTTGCGCATAAAGCCCCGGGTGCTCGGCCCTTTCCAGCGCATCGACAATCAACGCGCCGTTCACCCGCTGCCGCTTGGGCAGTCGGCGCCCCGCAGTGTGCAAAGCCTTTGCCAGCGTCGGCTTGTCAACACCCAGATGCGACGCCATCAGCGCGCGCAGTTCGGTTTCCATAAGGCTCAGACGGTTCGGCTCAATCACGTTGCCACGGCTCACTTGGTCTTTTCTTTTGTTGCGCAAATGACTTATCACTCCCCCATGCTAAATACCATCACCCATGGCTCCAAAACCTCTGCGCCCCCGCTTCTCATCGCTCATGGCCTCTTCGGCTCGGGGCGCAACTGGGGCGTTATCGCCAAGCGACTATCCGACGAGCGCGAAGTCATCGCCGTTGATATGCGCAACCACGGCAGCTCACTGCACGCGCATGACCACAGCTACGAGGCCATGGCGAATGACCTTGCCGAAGTCATCCGCGCAAACGGTGGCCGCGCCGATGTGCTAGGGCATTCCATGGGCGGCAAAGCCGCCATGCTGCTTGCCCTCACGCACCCCGATCTGGTCAACCGCCTCACCGTGGCCGATATCGCACCCGTCAGCTATGGCCACTCCCAGCAGCAATATATTGATGCCATGCGCAAGCTTGACCTTGGCCAGATCGACACCCGCGCCGAGGCCCAAGCCGCGCTCCTGCCACTGGTGAATGACCCGACACTGGCCTCATTCTTCACCCAATCGCTTGATGTGAAAGCCCGTGAATGGCGGCTCAACCTTGAGGCGCTCGAAGCCAATATGCCAAACATCCTCGGCTTTCCCGAAGTCGAGACCCGCTTCACCGGCCCCGCTCTCTTCCTCACCGGCGCAAATTCCGATTACGTCACCCGCGCGCATCGTGACAAAATCAAAGCGCTCTTCCCCGAAGCCCGCTTTGCCAAAATCCCCGAGGCGGGCCACTGGCTCCACGCCGAGCGCCCCCGCGCCTTTGAAACGGCTGTTCGCGTTTGGCTCAACGCCGCGTAAAAAGCCCTTCTACGACAGGCAGCAAAGCCTCCGCCGCCTCTTCATGCACCGCAGGCCCCAAAAGGTGCAACGCCGCCTGCCGTTCTTGCGGGGCATAGAGCATCCCCTCCTCGCCCCGCGCCAGCGCCGCCGCACTTGCAGAGCAAATCACACACCCTGCCAACTGGCCTTTCAACGCCTCAAGCATGTCCTGCGTCACCGCAAAAGGCGCACTCGCCACATGGGCAAAGCCACGCTTCTCTTCGGGCGCATGGTCTGCCATCCAGAGCAGCACCACCGGCTTTCCAAGCCGCTCGACAAGCTGACGCATCCGCGCGACCCAGGCTTGCTGCAACTCCTGCGCCAACAACACAAAGCTGTCGGGCTGGCGCACCGCCAGCTCGCGCAACATATGGTTGGTAAAGTGAAACTCGGTAAAATCGACCCCCTTGAAAAGCCGCTGCATCGCATCGGAGGCGCGCAAAAAGCGGTCGTTGCGGCGCGGGTGCACCGAATAAAACCTGTTGGAAAGCCTATGCGCACCCATGGCCTGCACAATCACAACCTCGGCGCGCGCAGCCATACTCAAAACGCCAAGATCACTGGCAAAAGCATCAAGCCCGGCGCTCATCACCCCGAAGTTCAGACAGGGTCTCCCCAGCTTGTCTTCCAGACGGTCGGCATAGGGCCGCGGGATAAATTTCCCGAAGGTCTCCGTCCCGCCCAGAACAGCCACGTAAGGCTCGTCCAGCTCCCTCTTCGGCCCGCGAAACGCCAGCCGTGATCCATCATACGCGCAAAGGCGATAGTCGAGGCCTGCGCCCCCTATTCTCTCATAAGACATGGTTCCCACCACTATGTTAACTCACCCGACAATGAGAATTGCGCGAGCGGTCTTTCCAATTTGCTAACAGATAAAATCCTCCACAAATATCGCCTGATCTTTCGCCTTGCGGCCCTGTCGGGACGCGGCCTATTGTCTGAAAGCAACACTGCGGGAGAGCATCATGGATATCAAAACAGTCGGCGTCATCGGTGCAGGCCAGATGGGCAACGGGATCGCACATGTCATGGCGCTTGCGGGCTATGATGTTATCCTCAACGATCTGAACGAAGATGCGCTCAAAGCCGCTCTCGCCAAAATCGAGAAAAACATGGCGCGGCAGGTCTCGCGCTCGCTGATATCCGAAGACGATATGCAAGCCGGACTCACACGCATCAACACCTCGCTTGATGTCGCCGCTCTCGGAACTTCTGATCTCGTCATCGAATCCGCCACCGAGAATGAAGCGATCAAAATCAAGATCCTGGAAGGCCTCGTGCCGCATCTGAACGAACATGCCATCGTCACCTCCAACACCTCGTCCATCTCGATAACCCGCCTCGCCGCGCGCACAGACCGGCCCGAAAAGTTCATGGGCTTCCACTTCATGAACCCCGTGCCTCTCATGCAGCTGGTCGAGCTTATCCGCGGCATCGCCACCGATGACGACACCTATCAGGCCTGCCTCGCCGTGGTTGAAAAGCTTGGCAAAACAGCCGCCAGCGCCGAGGATTTCCCCGCCTTCATCGTCAATCGCATTCTCGTTCCGATGATCAACGAGGCCTGCTACACACTCTATGAAGGTGTCGGCAATGTCGCCTCGATCGACAACGCCATGAAACTCGGCGCCAATCACCCGATGGGCCCCCTGGAGCTAGCCGATTTCATCGGCCTCGATACCTGCCTCGCCATCATGAACGTGCTGCACGACGGTTTGGCCGACACCAAGTATCGCCCCTGCCCGCTGCTCGCAAAATATGTCGCCGCAGGCTGGCTGGGCCGCAAAACAGGCCGCGGTTTTTACGACTATCGCGGCGAAGGCACACCTCAGCCCACGCGGTAAGGCTGCTTTGCGGGACGGAACGGACCTTGGTCTTTCAATTGCGAATGTCAGGTTCTGGTAGAAGGCCGATGCCACGACAAAGGCGGCGGCAATTGCGATGACGAAAAATCTAGGCGCAACACCCTGCGTCCCGCTTTAACTGTTGCAGGCTTTGATGAGTGCAAGGTCAGCATCTTCATTATCAGCACGTCACCACGCCTGGCCGAACAAATCTCGATCGGATACGTCTTTGCCACTTCCTCGGCATTTGCCGACGGAACCACACCAGCCGCGTGACTTGCCACAGCGATCTCCATCGCGCCGTTAGACTCGTCGGTATCGTCTAGGTGAACACGTACAAACAACATCTCTTCCAAGACGGACTCTGGCGGTTCGCAGTGCCAAGTGCCTGACTTATGGGACCAATTTTTGTATCCGGAAACATCGGTTTTCTCGGTCACCGCAATGACCCGATCCTGATGCCAAGGAACGCCCCAGTTGGCATTATCCGACTTGTTAAATGCAACAACTCGAACGGGCAGCGTCTTTGGTGCGAGGCACCGTACAGCGCATATCAGCGAACTATTCTCGGACAAGGCAGCTTCCAAAGCCTTTGAACCATCAAGTCTGTGTCCGGCTTTCGTAGAAACAGGGCACGCTGTATCGAAAAGCGAAAGGTCCTCTTCCGAAACGGCTTTTCTAAGCCAGACCCGGCCATTTTCTTCGAATACGTCACTAAGTGACTGCTCCGCCACCATCTCTGTTTACCCTTCGGCCTGCGCGTAAGCTGACATTAGCTGCGCCGCGGAACATTGTCACTAATGGGATGTACCGGCTGCTTCACCCAGCAGGTTAGGCTTGGCCTATACTGCACATAGGAGAAGTAGCATGGCGAC
>NZ_JAOWLC010000006.1 GCF_025751535.1 Lentibacter sp. XHP0401
ACACCCCCCCCCCCCCTGCCCCCACCCACCCCACCCCAACAAACCCCCCCCGGGGGGGGGGGCGGCCCCCCCCCCCCCCCCCCCCCCAACGCATCACAATAGCTGAATCCTCTTGTCAGCGGGGTAATTTTCATTACCATGTTAACAAAACAAAGGAGCCAAACATGCGCTGGACTGATTTTCCCAAATGGGGCCGCTACGTGGCCGATTGGGCCGCCGAGTATCACGGCTCCCTGCGCCAGCGCCCCGTGCGTGCACAAACCAAACCTGGCGAAATCGCAGCCCAACTGGCCCCCGCGGCCCCCGAACAAGGCCAGCCTGTCGACGAGGTGATCAAGGATTTCGAACGCATCGTCATGCCCGGTATCACCCACTGGCAACACCCGCGTTTCTTTGCTTACTTCCCCTCCAACGCCTCGCCCGCTGCCGTGCTCGCGGATTTCTTCACAACGGTCATGGCCCCGCAATGTATGCTCTGGCAAACCTCGCCCGCCGCCACCGAAATGGAAACCCGCATGATGGACTGGCTGCGCGACGCGCTTGGCCTGCCGCAAGCCTTCCACGGCGTCATTCAGGACAGCGCCAGCGGAGCCACACTCGCCGCCGTGCTCACCATGCGCGAACGCAGCCTCAACTGGGCCGGCAATCAGGATGGCCTGTCAGACCAACCCCGCCTGCGCATCTATGCTTCCGAGGAGGTCCATACCTCGGTTGACCGCGCGATCTGGATTTCGGGCATCGGCCAAAATAACCTTGTCCGCATCCCCACCCAAGGCCCGATGCGCGCCATGGACCCCGCCAAGCTCGACGCCGCCATCAAGGCTGACATCGACGCAGGGTATCTCCCCGCTGGCGTCATCGCCTGCACCGGCGGCACAGGCACAGGCGCTTGCGATGACATTTCCGCCACCTGCGATGTCGCCGCCGCCCACGGGCTTTACACCCATGTCGATGCGGCCTGGGCAGGCTCGGCCATGCTCTGCGAAGAGTTCCGCACGCTCTGGAAAGGCGTAGAGAAAGCCGACAGCGTAGTGCTCAACCCCCACAAATGGATGGGCACACAGTTTGACCTCTCCGCCCATTTCGTGCGCGCGCCGGAAGACCTCACCCGCACCCTGGCAATCCAGCCCGAGTATCTGAAAACACACGGAAAAGACGGGATCATAAACTACTCCGAATGGTCTGTCCCCCTCGGCCGCCGCTTCCGTGCACTGAAACTCTGGTTTCTCTTCCGCACCTATGGCCTTGAAGGCCTGCGCACCATGCTGCGCAACCATGTGACATGGTCCGAAGAGCTCTGCGAGCGCTTCCGCACCACACCCGACTTCGAGATTGTCACAGAACCGGTGCTCTCGCTCTTCACCTTCCGCTATGCACCCAAAGGCGCAAGCGATCTTGACGCGCTCAACCAGCGCCTTGTCGATGTAGTGAATGACGATGGCCGCATCTACATCACCCAAACCCGCACCAAAGGCGCGCTTGTCATCCGCTTTCAGGCAGGCCAGTTTGAAGCAACCCGCGACGATGTGATGACCGCCTACGACGTGATCACCGAACTCGCAGCCACTCTTTAAGGAGACACCTATGCCAGCGCCCCACAACCCTTTCAAAGCCGCTCTGAAAGCGGGTAAAAAACAGCTTGGCTGCTGGTCGAGCTTTGCACACCCCTACCCCGTCGAAATGGTCGCGACAGCGGGCTTTGACTGGATCGTGATCGACGGCGAACACGCCCCGAACGATCTGCAAACCATCACTGCACAGTTGCAAGTGCTCGATGGCAAACACTCCCACGCTGTTGTGCGTATCCCGACAGGCAACGACTGGCTTGTGAAACAGGTGCTCGACGCAGGCGCGCAAACTGTCCTTGTGCCGATGGTCGACACGGCCGAACAAGCGGCGCAACTCGTGCGTGCCATGCGCTACCCGCCGCACGGCATCCGCGGCGCAGGCGCGGCAGGTGCCCGGGCTTCTCACTTCGGCTCGATCACAGATTATGTCCAAACAGCCAACGATCAGGTCTGTTTGCTGGTGCAGGTCGAAACCCGCCTCGGCATGGAAAACCTCGATGCGATCCTGCAGGTTGAAGGCGTCGATGGTGTCTTTATCGGCCCTGCTGATCTGGCTGCCGATATGGGCTATCCGGGCAATTCGGCAGCCGACGAGGTGAAATCCGCAATTAAGGATATGCTCACCCGCATCGGCGCATCGGACAAAGCCGCAGGCATCCTCGGCGTGAGCGAAGCGGCAACGCAGGACTACGCCGATTGGGGCGCGCAGTTCCTTGCCGTGGGTGTTGATGTGGGTGTGTTCACCAAGGCGATCCGCGATCTTGAGGGGCAATGGCGCTCGCGCATCTGATTTCGAATTGCGCTGCGCGCAATCCGACCAAGAGCGAGGGGGCCAGCCCCCTCGCGCTCCCCCAAGGCATTTTGGAACAGAAGAAGCATATTTAATGCGTCTTTGAATATTTACTGTCTGGACTAAAATCTGAATTTGCGCCAGTTTGGGCCTATGGCTGGCCAAACTGAAACCATCATCAGCGCAATTCTGCGCGACATCGAAACAGGAGCTTTGCGCCCCGGTGATTTCATTGAAGACGGCGCCATCATGGCACTACATGATGTGTCTCGCACACCTGTGCGCGAAGCGCTGATCCAGCTCGAAACCTCGGGGCTTGTCGAACGTGTCGCGCGCAAGGGAGCGGTTGTGTTCCGCCCGACACTGGAGCAGTTTCTGGCCATTCTGGAAGTGCATGCCAAGCTGGAAGGTCAGGCCGCCGGGCTCGCGGCGCGCAGGCTTTCAAACACCCATGCGCAGGCTCTGGAGGCGGCGGTTACAGCCTGTGAGGCACATGCACAAAAACATGGAGACGGCGCGCCCGACGCATACTACCAGCTCAACATGGACTTTCACCGCGTGGTGGCAGAAGCCGCCGGCAATCCCTATTTGCTCGAGATGATCAAAACCAACGCACGCAAGCTCATGGCCTATTACCGCGCGCGATATCACTACAAAGGCGTCATCGCGACTTCTGCCAAAGAACACCGTGTCATCGCCGATCTTATCTTCGCGCGCGAGGCCATCGAAGCCGAAACCGCCATGGAGCGCCATGTGAGCTTTGACCATGTCACAGCACTTGATCTTCTCGCAGCGTTAAGCTGACTTTCCCTCTAAAAACAAGGCCATACGTTCCGCCATACCGGTCATGTCCGCAGGTCCGACCATAGAGGCCCGCGCCGCTTCTGTAACGGCAAGCGGCAGTTCACTCGCCAGTTCCTCAACCAGTGCCGCCATAAAATCGGGCTCCATCTCGGGGTGATACTGCGTGGTCATGATCCGTCCGATCTGAAAGCCCCCCACAGGGCAACCCGGGCCTGTTGCGATCACGTCTGCTCCTTCCGGAAGCCGCGAAACCTGCTCGATATGCGAGGCGTAAAGTGGCAGGCGCGCCTCGCCCAGATTAACGTCAACAAGGCCATGCACCCAGCCGTCAGGGTTGCGGCTCACCTCGCCACCCAGAGCCTTGGCAATCGCCTGATGCCCGAAACACGCACCAATCATCGGCACATCTGCGGCATATATTTCGCGGATCACTTCTAATAACCGCGCCACCCAAGGCGCATCGGAATTCACCGAAGAGGGAGACCCTGTAATCATCACACCGTCAATGCCGTCAAGACTTTCGGGAAAGACCCCATCCTTCACCTCATAGGCCGTAAAGCACCAGTCGGGCCGCACTCTCCGCATCATCGAGGGAAACTTCTCGCCATCCTTTGGCCAAGCCTGCGCAAAGGTGCTTTCGTCGGTGTTTGTCACCAGAACCGCAATGTGCATCGGGTATCTCCTCAAAGATTCTTCTTTACATATTTATATGCCCTCATAATATACTTAACAAGTGAAACTGGAAGTGAGGCTGCCCCTATGACTGTCTGGACACCAACCGATGACGGCTACGCCGACCTTTCAAGCCACGACACATTCGAGCAAGGCGCACCGCACAACACCTTCAAACGCCTGCGCGATGAAGACCCTGTGAGCTGGACCGAGTATGAAGGCGGTGAAAATTACTGGTCCGTCACCCGCCAGGCCGACATTCTGGAAATGAACCGCAATACAGCTGTCTTTTCCTCCGCGCGCGGCATCCGCATGGAAGACCAATCATATGAGGAATACCTCGCGCGCCGCACCTTTCAGGAAACCGACGCGCCAGAGCATATGAAAACCCGTATCAAGGTGGCCAAGGCCTTTTCCAAGCCTGTGATCGCGCAGTTCGAACAAGAGATAGGCACGCTCTGCGACGAAATCCTCGATGAAGCTCTCAGCGAAGACAGCTTTGACGCCACCAAGACAATCGCCCGCGAGCTGCCCATGCGCATGCTCGGGCGCATCCTCGGCCTGCCTGAAAAAGACCTGCCGTGGCTGGTCGAAAAGGGCGACGCTCTCATCGCCAACACGGACCCGGACTTTACAGACCATGTGCTCGACAAAATGCAGACCGACGAGTTCCGCATGATGCCGTTCAACTCCCCCGCAGGCGCCGAGCTTTACCTCTATGCCAAAGACCTCATGGCGCAGAAAGAAGCAGCAGGCGACACAGAGGGCGTGCTGCACATGATCCTGCAGCCCGACAAGGACGGTAACACCATCTCGCAGGAAGAGTTTCGCAACTTCTTCTGCCTTCTCGTCGCGGCAGGCAACGACACCACACGCTACTCGATCGCCGCAGGCATTCAGGCCATGTGCCACCAGCCCGAGCTGCTTGGCCAGATGCAAACCGGCGATATCTGGGCCACAGCGCCCGACGAAATCATCCGCTGGGCCACCCCTGCGCTCTACTTCCGCCGCACCGCCGCGCAAGACTATGAGGCGCACGGCAAAACCATTCGCGAAGGCGACAAGGTGCTCTTCTGGTGGAGTTCAGGCAACCGCGACGAACGCGCCTTTGATGCGCCCATGCGTGTGAACCTTGCGCGTGAGAACAACCGCCACGTCAGCTTCGGCCAAGGCGGCCCGCACGTCTGCCTCGGCATGTGGCTGGCGCGGCTCGAAGTGCGGGTTCTGTTTCAAAAGCTTGCCAAACGCATCTCGCATATCGAAGCTGACGGAGAGCATAAATTCCTGCGTTCGAATTTCGTCGGCGGGATCAAATCACTGCCCGTTCGCATCAAGCGTGCCTGATAGACACAAGAGAGAAACATCATGAAAGACCGCCTCCGCGCCCTCTTCTGCGACCACCTTTCCATCATGCGGGGCAAATACCTGCCCGGCAGCAAGATCGCCGATGCCAGCACGCGCTTCTGCCGCTCCACCTTCGGGGTGCATTACGACAAGGATCTGCTCAACGCGCCGGGCGCCATGATGATGCAAGGCCTGCCCGACATGGAGCTGAAGTGGAAAGCGCAAGAGGTGCGAGAGAGCTGGGATGAAAACACCAAGATCGTTCTGGGCGATCTCTACGACCACGAAGGCGAGCCGCTCGCGCTCTGCCCGCGTGGCGCACTCAAACGCGCTGTGGCGACTTGGGAGGCCAAAGGCCTCACCCCGAAAGTCGGCATAGAGCTGGAATGTTTCGCGCTCCAGACCGACGAAATGGGCCGCATCATTCCCTACGATGCCCCCGGCGGTGTGGTCTATGGCACAGGTCCGTTTTCCGACCCCCTGCGCTTTAACGATGCCATCTGGGAAGAAGCCGAACGCCTCGGCTTCCGACTTGAGATGATCACATCGGAGTTTGACAACCCGCAGTTCGAATATGTGCTCACCTTCGACGATGCCGTGAAAGCCGTCGATGATATCGTGCTCTTCCGCCTCATGGCGCGCGAAATCGCGCTGGAGCATGGCGTGTTGCTCAGCTTCATGCCCAAACCTCTGGCCGAAGCGGGCGGCTCGGGTATGCACATCAACTTCTCCTTCACGGACAAAAGCGGCAAGAACGCGCTGTCTTCGGGCGAAAAAGGCGGCCCCGCACATATGAATGATCTGGCAAAAGGTTGCCTCGCAGGGCTGCTGGAGCACCACAAAGGCCTCGCGGGCCTCATCGCGCCCTCCGCCAACAGCTACCAGCGGCTCCAGCCGGGGTCGCTCTCGGGCTTCTGGAAGAACTGGGGGGGCGACCATCGTAATGTCACCACACGCATCAGCTCGGAAGGTGGCGTGAAAGCGCGGCTTGAGCACCGCATGGCCGATGCTTCTTCCAACCCCTACACCAGCACAGCCGCCGTGCTGCAGGCCAGCCTTCTGGGGCTGGAAAACGGCTATACCCTACCGCCAATGGAAACAGGCGACGGGTTTGAGAAAACCGATGCTAAGGTCAGCACCGCGATGGACCTCAAAGGCGCAACGGCAGACCTTAAGGCCGACACAGCACTGTGCACGGCCGTCGGCGAGGCGCTTTGCGCCAACCACATCTACATGAAAGAACAGGAAGTGAAGAAGACCCGCGATCTGGAAGGCGACGCCCTACGCGACTTCTATGTGCACTTCATCTAAAGGGAGAAACCTATGAACGTGACTTGGAAACTGCCCGACGGAAGCGAGATTTCGGCAGATGTGGCCGATGGAACCAACATGATGGAAGCCGCCGTGGCCAACAATGTGCCAAACGTCATCGGCGAATGCGGCGGCTCTTTGGCCTGCGCCACCTGCCACGTCTATGTCGATGAGGCTTGGGTCGGAAAAACAGGCTCTGTTGAAGACTTTGAAGACGCCATGCTCGACGCCACCGAAGCCGAACGCGAGCCAAACTCGCGCCTGTCCTGCCAGATCGTCGCGTCAGATGATCTGGACGGGCTCATGCTGATCGTGCCGCAGGCGTAGGTTTCGAAGCAAGTGCGATGACCGACAGAGCGCACTTGTTGCGCGGAGTCGGTGGGATATTTTCAGCAAGAAAAGGAACCCCGCGGGGATCGCATTTGCGCAGGGGCTTTCGCTATTCACAAAATTAGTTTAGATTAACGAAAAACTACATTCGGGAATCCTGAACATGAGCACTTATACTCCTTCCGTCTATGATGCCGAGCCTATCCCCGCTGCAGCCCGTGCCGAGATTGAAAAGCTTTTGGGCTCAGGAGATCTCTTCCGATACACAGCACCGGAAGACGCGCCTGTCGCGCTTTTGGAGCGGGAATTCGCCGATCTTCTCGGCGCGAAATATGCACTGGCTGTGTCCTCTTGCTCGGCCGCGCTTTTTCTCTCGCTAAAGGCGCTGAACCTGCCCCGCGATGCACGCGTGCTGATCCCTGCGTTTACCTTTGCCGCCGTGCCTTCTTCGGTCATCCATGCCGATTGCGTGCCTGTGCTCTGCGAAGTGGGCGAGAATTACCGCGTTGATATGGCCGATTTCGAAGCCCGGCTGGATGACAATATCCAAGCCGTGATCATCTCCCACATGCGTGGTCATACCTCGGATATGGACGCAATCATGGCGCTTTGTGATGCACGAGACATCCCCGTGATCGAGGATGCAGCGCATAGCCTTGGCACCACATGGCATGGCCGCAACATCGGCACGATCGGGCGTATTGGCTGTTTTTCCTTCCAGTCCTATAAGCTTGTCAACGCAGGTGAAGGTGGCATCCTTGTCACTGATGATGCCGATCTGCTCGCTCAAACTGTCATCATGTCAGGCGCTTACGAGCACAACTGGCGCAAACATGGCGCAATTGATGAAGCCCTCGAGGCCGCCTTTGCACGCTGGCAAAACCACCTGCCGCTTTATAACCTGCGTCTGGGAAATCTATCCGCCGCCGTGATCCGCCCGCAACTGCCACTTGTGGCCGAGCGCGTCACCAAAGGCCGTGCCAACCATGATTATGTCGCAGCACAGCTTGAGCAAAGCCCCTGGTTCACTGTGCCTGACAAGCTCGCCCCCGAAGAGCGTGCGCCTGACAGCATCCAGTTCAACCTTGTGAACATGAGCGATGAAGACACCCGCGCCTTTGCAGATGCCGCCGCCACCCGCGGCATCAAAGTGCAGGTCTTCGGAATGAGCACCGACAACGCCCGCGCCTTCTGGAACTGGAAGTTCATCAAAGGCGAACCCCCCGTTTTACCAAAAACCCGCGCTATGCTGATGCGCGCCTGTGATGCCCGTCTGCCAGCACGGCTCACCCGTGAGCAACTTGATGTTGTGGTAGAGGCGCTTCTGGAGGCTGTGAATGAAGTCAAAGGCGCGCCTGCCCTCAAAGCAGGCTGACCATCCCTTTGGCATAGGGAAAGGCTTCAAGCGCCGGAGCAATCACCGTCTGCTCCAATATGGGGCGCAGCTTGTCGGCCATGCCGGCGGGCATATCCTGCAAAATACCCTCTCGCGCGGTCAGGCTGATACGCCGCGAGAGCGGCTCGAACGGCAGCGCCATCACATCGATCTTGGGTGCAAAACGGCGCGCCCGCATCAGCGCCAGCGGCGTGAGGATGGTCCAGCCCGCCCCCTGACCGACAAGCGCCAGAATGGCATGGTAGCTATCCAGCTCGAAGCGGTGCGAAAGCCGCAGGTTCTGGCGCGACAAATGACTGGCAATCAACCGCCCCATATGATGCCGCGATGTATACTGGATAAGCGGCATCCGCTTTAACTGGCGCAGCACATCCCCTTTGCGGTCCACCGCCCCCTTGGGCGCGGCCACCACAAAACCGTCCTCGAGCAACGGATGCACTTCCATCCCGCTCAGCGCCTCGCCCATCTCAGCGGCAACGATCACATCCAAAGCACGTGCATCAAGCTGGTCATGAAGAAAATGGCTCGCGCCCGTCTCAAGCAAGAACTGACAGGTCTTAAGCTCGTCCGCCATACGGGTAAGAAGTTGTGGCGTCACATCAAGTTCGAAGTCTTCGATCATACCCATCCGCAGCCGTGTCAGCGCCCGCAGATCGCTCATCGCAAGTTCCGCACGCGCCTGCTCGGCCTCGTTCATGATATTCTGCGCGCGGCGCCGAAAAATCTCACCCGCAGGGGTGAGCAAAACAGGCCGCGCATTGCGCAGAAGCAATGTCACCCCCATCGCGCCCTCAAGGTTGGTGAGTTGCTGGCTCACAGCCGAAGGGCTCGCCCCCAAACGGCGTGCCGCCGCGGTGATCGAGCGCTCCTCGGCCGTGGCAATAAACACCTCGACTCCCCAAAGCGTAATGCGGCCCGCACTGTCGGCCATAGCGTGTTACTTGCCCATCTTTGAAAGTTTTGCCTGAAGCGCGGCCAGCTCGGCCTTGATATCATCAAGGTCTTCACCGCTGTCATCCTCCTGCTCCGGCTCTTCCGCCACAGGACCTGTGCTGCCAAAGCCGCCCGACATTCCGCCTGTCATCGCTTTCAGGAAAGCTTCCTGCTGCGCCTTCATTGCCTCAAACCCGGGCATCTGGCCCAGCGGACCAAGGCTGCCGCCCATATTCTTCATCATCTTATCCTGCCCCTCGCGGAGCATATCAAAGCTGGCTTGCAAAAATTCGGGCATCATCTGTGTCGCCTGGTTGGTGTAGCTGCGCACAATGTCATTGAGCACAGAAACCGGCAACATATTCTCGCCACGGCTCTCGTGGTCGGCAATGATCTGAAGGAGATACTGGCGCGTCAGGTCATCACCTGACTTCAGATCGACAATCTGCACCTCGCGCCCGTCCCGGATAAACGCTGCAATATCATCAAGCGTCACATAGTCGGATGTTTCAGTGTTATAAAGTCTGCGGCTTGCATACCGCTTGATCAGTAAGGGTTTGTTCGCCTCGTTCACGCCTTGATCCTCCCAAATGAGCCGCGCTGCAGTGCAGCTTAGGCGAGTGCTGAACAAAAAGAAAGAGCGGGCCGCAATGGACCCGCTCAAGAGTTGAGCGCAACGAGAATGGGAGGAGACTGTCGCGCTCGATCTGTGTCAGCTTACTTCGCTGGTGCAGTCGCTTTTTTCGCAGCAGCTGTCATGTCTTCAGTCGCTTTTTTCACGGCTGTTGACGCTTCTTCCGAAGCTGATTTGCCGGCTGCCATCATGAGCTCAACTGTTTCGAGTTGAACTTTTTTCGCGACTTCTGCGAAGGCTGCGAGGTTTTCTGATGCAACTTCAGCTTGAGCTGAGGCGAAATCTGTAATCGCTTTTGCGTAATCGGCAGGCTCGGCTTTGGCCTTTGACATGTCGCCAAGTTTGGCAAGTGTCTCAGAAGTCCATTTTGTCGAGATCGCGGCTGATTTTTCAGCTGCGTCAAGTGCCAGTGAAGAGAACTTTTCGCCAAGCTCGGCTTGGTTTTTGAAAGAGCCTTCGAAAGCTTTTGTGTCTACCGGAAATGCGCCCATCATGTCTTTGAGTGTCGCTGTGAAATCTTGTGCTTTAGCCATTGTATAGGTCCTTTGAGTTGGGTGGCCTATCAAGCAGAAAGGCCTAAGTTGTTTTCGCGTCTGACAGATATATACATGCCGCAACGCAGCATTTCAAGTCTTTTTCTGCATTGCAGCAAAAAAGCTTACCTAAGGTCGAACCCTTGTTTCAAAGGGCATCAACGAAATGCTGCATCGCAGCATATCTCCCAAAGACTGAAAACAGCTTACCCGACTCAGACCTCGGGTTTCAAAACAACATAGGTCCCGGGTGCGTCGCACAAAGGCTCATAACCCTTCCCGCCCACATCCCGCGCCGCAATCATCTGACCCGAGCGTTTGCTCAGCCAGCTTTCCCAACGTGGCCACCATGACCCCTCATGGAAATGCGCGCCCTCCCACCAGTCGGCCGCCGTTTCCGGCAAGTCTTCGTTGGTGTAATGGCCGTATTTCTTCTTGCTCGGCGGATTGACCACCCCCGCAATATGCCCCGACTGGCTCACCACAAAGGTCTTGTTCTTCGCCCCCGTCATACCGAAGCCACGGTAACAGTCGCGCCATGCAGCGATATGGTCGGTCTCGCAGGTCACCGCAAAAAGCGGAATCTCGACATCGCTCACATGCAGCCGCTCTCCCAAAAGCTCATAGCCATCACTCACAAAGGCGTTCTTCTGGCAAAGCCCGCGCAGATACTCCATAACCATCGTCCCAGGCAAATTGGTCGCATCGCCGTTCCAATAGAGCAAATCAAATGCGGGCGGCGTCTCGCCCATCATATAAGATTTGATGGCAGGCCCGTAGACCAGATCATTGGAGCGCAAAAAACTCATGGTGCGCGACATAATAACCGAGCGCAGCACACCGTAGTTGCCGACTTCTTCCTCGATTCCATCGACAAAATCATCCTGTAAGAAGGGCGTAAACTCCCCCTGCTCGCCAAAATCGGTCAGCGCTGTGAAGAATGTCGCGGATTTCACCGATTTATCGCCCTTGGCCTTCATATATGCGAGCGTCAGGTGCAGGGTTGTGCCCGCAATACAGTATCCCACCGTATTCACCTGCTTTTCCCCGGTAATCTCCTTCACCACGCCAATCGCTTCAAGAAAGCCGTTCTCTATATAGTCCGCCATGCCCCAGTTGCCCTGCTCGCGGCCCGGATTGCGCCAGCTGACCACAAACAAGGTATAGCCCTGCTCGGTGATCCATTTGATCAGGCTGTTCTGTTCCTTAAGGTCAAGGATGTAGAATTTATTGATCCACGGAGGAAAGATAATCAGCGGTGTCTTGTGCACCTCCTCGGTGCGCGCCTTATACTGGATCAGTTCCAGCATTTCGTTACGAAACACCACACTTCCCTCGCTTGTCGCGACATTGCGGCCAAGCTCGAAGGCGGTCTCGTCACACAGCTTCACCAAAAGCTCGCCGTCATTGGCCTCCATATCGGCCACAAGGTTTTCAAGCCCGCGCACAAGGCTCTCGCCCTCTGTCTGCACCGCCCGTTCAAGCGCATCGGGGTTCGTGCTCAGAAAATTCGTGGGCGCAAGCATCGCAATAATCTGCTCAGAAAAATACCCGAGCCGCCGTTTGTCTGTTTCGCTCAGGTCATCCACATTCGCGACAGCGTCACGGATGGCATCGGAATTGATCAGATACTGTTGCTTCACAAAGTTGAAATAAGGGTGGCTCTGCCAAAGCGGATTGCTAAAGCGCTTGTCACTCTCCGTGCGGTCTTCGGGCGCCTTGAGCCCCTCTTTCATGAAAGCTTCCTGAGCTTCCATGAAATGCTGCACAGATTTCCCCCAATACTCGAACTGCTTCTCATATATGCGTTGGGGGTTTTCCATCATCTCGGCCCAATAGTTCACCGCAACCTGCGTCATCAACTCGGGGCCAGGGCCGTTCAGCGTCGGGTTCACGGGTTTCCGCGCGCCGATTACCCGCATCAAACGCTCGGTAAGCTCTTCAACCCGTTTCAAATTTGCTTGCATTTTGTCAAGATTTTCACCCGAGACATCTTCTTTTGTTGTCATCTTAACAAAATTCCCCTATCTTTTTCTGCAACGCAGCATAGTCTTTATGCCAGCACAGTAACATTACTAAGGTAGCCTTTCAGGTCACCCAACTCAAAACAAGGACGTCCAAATGCGCTTTATGGCCAGCTACGACTTCATGGAATCGTTTCGCAATGCCAATCAATGGTTCGGCGCAACCGCCCAGTCCTTTGCATCCTACCCCGCTTTTGCTCTGGCTCCAAACCCTGCTTTTCAATGGATCGCAGCTTGGGGCGAAGTCACCGAGCGCAGCTTCGAGCGCATGGTCGCCAAGCCCGACTGGGGCATCGACACATTCACCTGCGAAGATGGCAAAGATCACCTCGTCAAAGTTGAAAAAGTCGTTGAGCGCCCCTTTGGAGATCTGATCCACTTCAATGTCACAGGCCGCGAGAAAGCGCCGCGCAAGGTGCTTATCGTCGCGCCCATGTCGGGCCACTACGCAACGCTTCTGCGCTCCACCGTCAAAAGCCTCATCCGTGACTGTGAAGTCTATATCACCGACTGGCACAATGCCCGCGATATCCCCGTCTCCGAAGGCAAGTTCGATATCGAGGACTACACTCTTTACCTCGTTGATTTCATGCGCGAGCTCGGCCCCGACACCCATGTCATCGCCGTGTGCCAGCCCGTGCCCCTCACGCTGGCCGCCACAGCCTATCTCGCCGAGATCGAGCCCGATGCACAGCCCCGTTCGCTCACGCTCATCGGCGGCCCGGTTGACCCTGACGCAACGCCTACCGAAGTCACCGATTTCGGCCGCCGCGTCACCATGGGCCAGCTTGAAGAAAGCATGATCCAGCGGGTCGGCTTCAAATATGCCGGCGCTGGCCGCAAGGTCTATCCGGGCCTGTTGCAGCTTTCTTCCTTCATCTCGATGAATGCCGAGAAACACGCCAAAGCCTTCACAGATCAAATCTCCCGTGTCGCCAAAGAAAAGGCAGGAGATCACGACAAGCACAATAAATTCTACGATGAATACCTCGCCGTTATGGATATGACCGCAGAGTTTTATCTCTCCACGGTGCACCGCATCTTCAAAGAGCGCGAAATAGCGAAAAACGAGTTTATCGTTGCAGGCCACAAGGTCGATATCGGCAAGATCACAACAGTTGCCGTCAAAACTGTCGAAGGCGAAAAAGACGATATCTCCGCCCCCGGCCAGTGTATCGCCGCGCTTGCCCTCTGCACGGGCCTGCCCGACAGCAAAAAAGCCTCACACGTTGAGCCGGGCGCTGGCCACTACGGCATCTTCGCAGGCAAAAGCTGGCGCAACAATATCCGCCCGCTTGTGCTCGACTTTATAGATGCAAACTCCGAAGCACCTGCGAAAGCTGCCAAAAAAGCCGGTAATAAGCCCGCCAACACAAACGCGGCCTAAAGCAGAAGCCAGTCCAGAAGGCTTAAAACCGCACCGACAGGCAGCGCTATGGCCAAAGCCAGCAGCGCTGCCCCCAACGGCGTAAGCCTTGGCGCAGGCAGGCTTTGCCCAAAAACGGTTTTTTCTGTCTTCATAAGGCCCAGTTAACCACGAATTAGGTTTCTTTTGGCTTAACAAAGCCATGGATCATGCCCTCCAACAATCCGATCTGTTCAATGGCGCGCTCACCCGCTTGGGGTGCGCACCTAAGCGGGTGTTGTTGCCAAGCGGCCCCGCCTATGTGCTGCGTCGCTTTGGCCTCTCGTTGGCAACCCGCCCGCAGGATTGCCCCGCAGCCTATGAGGCTCTCGCCAAAAACCGCATCCGCCTTCTCAATACCGAAAGCGAAAGCCCCGCCTTGCGCGCCCATGGTTACCGTCAGATCGTGCAAGCCCCCCACATTGCCGAGCTGGCGCTCTCTCCGAACACTGCCGCAATGCGCGCCGCGATGCAGCCGAAATGGCGGCGCAACCTGACGCGGTTTGGGGCTGATCTTCCGCAAAACTGCACCCTCACCCACCGCGCTTTCGAGCCCGGTAAAGACGTCTGGCTGCTCAAGCTTGAAGCGGTACAAGCCCGCACCCGCCGCTATCGTGGTTATCCGGCGGCCCTCACACTGGCCATGTCCGAAACTTCGCCAACGGCGCTACGGCTTTTCACCCTCAGCCAGGCAGGCACACCCTGCGCCGCCATGCTCTTTGCCCATCACGGCAATCGCGCCACATATCACATCGGTTGGTCCGGCCCCGCAGGCCGCAACCTCGGGGCGCACTGGCTGCTCCTCTGGAAAGCCATGCAAGAGCTGCCCGCCCGCCGCATCACCAGTATCGAACTCGGGCTGATTGATAGCGAACACGGTGCGCCGCTCGCCCGCTTCAAGCTTGGCTCAGGCGCAAACACCCGTCGCCTGGGCGGCACATGGGCGCGTGTTCTCCGGCCCTGAAGCTGTCCATACTGTTATATATACGCGCGGCCCTACAGATTGCCCCACAAGATTAAGAGCGCAAAACATAAGGCTGCTTCAGCCAGTCCGTCAGCAGCGCATTCACCTGTTCGGGCGCTTCCAGGGTCGGCAAATGCCCTGCCCCTTCCACAATCGCCAGCTTGGCATAAGGGATCAACTCGGCCATGAATTCATGCCGCTTGCGCGGCGTCAGCCCGTCATATTCTCCGCACATCACAAGCGCGGGCATCTTGGCCTTGCGCAACGCCGCCTGCTGATCGCGCCTACGCTGCAACGCCTTGATCTGGCGCAAGAATACTTCAGGCCCAAGGCTCTCTGCCATCGCCTGAACTTGCGAAAGCACCTGTATTCTCTGCGGCCCCGGCGCAAGAAATTCGGGTTTCAAAAAGCCGCGCAACACATCAATCATCCGCCCCGATTTGACTCCGACAATCATCGGCTCATAAGCCGCGGCGCTCTGCGGCGTCTCGGCCAGCGGGTTGGTGTCCATCAGGCAAAGCCTCGTCACCCGCTCGGGCGCACGCCGCAGAATTTCCATCGCAACGATTCCGCCCATAGACAGCCCCGCCAGAGCAAATTTCTGAGGTGATTCCAAAAGGATAGACGAAGCGATCTCCTCGATCCGCTCGCCCTCCGCCGTGCAAGCCACCATCACATTTCTGCTACGGCTGAAGTGCTCGACCTGCGGCCAGAAAAGCCGCGCATCACACATCATACCGGGGATAAACAACAACGGCTCGCGCATTCGGAGGGCTCCTTCTTGGCGCGCAGATTGGCAGACCTGCCGCCAAGGTCAACTGCTCAAATCACATGACAGGGAATTGCGACAAATGATAAGGGCCGCCGCATTAAGCGCCCCTCAAGGTTTTCTCGCCAGAGTTTATCCACAGCTTTTACACATCAGCTTTACAGCGCAACTCTCTGGCGCAGATTAAAAACTCTCAAGTCTTGGCACAGGACATTACATCTGCCACCGCCGCCTCGATCAGTGCCAGACAGCGCTCGTCCGAGAAGCGGTGGTCCGCATCCTTCACCAGCGTCAGCCGCATGTCAGGCCCCTCCGCGTGCTCCAGAAGCTGCACCGCCGTCGCCACACTCACCGCCGTATCCGCCGTTCCCTGCAAGAACCGCACGGGGAAAGGCAGTTCAAGTTTATCACGCAAAACCAACCGCTTGCGCCCGTCTTCGATCATCCGTTTGGTGATGATGTAGGGCTCCATATAGTCCGACGGCAGCGACACATGGCCCACGGCCTCAAGCTCTGTTTTCTGCGCATCCGTAAAGCTCGCCCAATAGCCATCTTCGGTAAAATCAGGCGCCGCCGCAATCGTAACCATCCCCATAATCCGCTCCGGCATCGCACGCGCCAGCAAAAGCGCCTGCCATCCCCCCATAGAGGAGCCGACAATCAGCAAGGGGCCGTCCGTGACGGCGTTCAGAATGGCCAGCGTATCTTCATGCCAGTCCCCGATCGAGCCGTCTTCAAAGCGGCCCGAGCTTTCGCCATGACCCGAATAGTCAAACCGTAAAAACGCATAGCCACGCGCTTGTGCCCAAGCTTCAAGATGCACAGCCTTCGTGCCTTCCATGTCCGATTTCAGCCCGCCACAAAACACAATGCAAGGCCCCGCGCCGTCACTCTTGTGATAGGCCAGTTTGCGCCCTTGCTCGGCTTGGTAAAATTGTGCCATTCGTTCGCTCTCTTCGCTTGTTTGCACTCATTTTGCCGTGCGCGCGCCGCAGGTGCAATGGCTCATGGCGTCTTCAACCCAAGCGCCAGAAGCCCGCCCGCAGCCGACATCACAGCAAAGCCGACAAGCGCACCATAAGGCCCGATCCAGGACAGCGCTCCGCCCATGGCCCCCGCCAGAAGCAAGATCGTTCCGATCACCACATTCGCCGCCGCCGCATAAGCCGCGCGCTGCTCTTCCGGTGCAATATCAACAAGATAAGTCGAGCGAGCCTGCCGGACACCATGGTAGGCCAGCATCAGCGCAAAGAGGATTACAGGGATCACAAACCTGCCCTCGGCATATCCTGAAACGCCTGCAAACACCGCTGCGCTCAACGACACAGCACCCAAAAAGCCCACCACCGCCAGCACTCTACGGCTCGAACTGTCAGCCATACGACCCCAGATATAAGAGCTGAGAAAACTCGCCGCACTTGACGCAACCAGCAACGCGCCCAGCTGGCCCAGCCCCGTGCCCTCGCTCTGCCCTGCCAAAATGACAAGATATGGCGGGGCAAGGGCCGTCGATACAAGCATCCCGCGCACAGCAATAAAGCGGCGCAGGTTCCTATCACGGCGCAAAATACTCCAGACACCCTCGGTGTCCGCCTCGCTTTCCGTGCTGCTGGGCTGCTCCGGAAGCTGCGCCAGAGTAGCGGCACTCGTAAGCCACAAAGCACCGGCCAGCCCCACAGCCCCGATCACCGCGTGCTCGTCTTTCATAACACCGCCCACCATCAGAAGCGCAAAGCAAAACACACCCGCCGCCGCCAGCGAGCCCGCAAGCCCAGTCACAGCGCCACGCCGCGTCTGACCGACTGTTTTTCCCAGAATATCCTTGTAACTTACCGAACAGGCTGCACGGCTGACAGCAAGACACGCCAGAAGCCCGCAGATCACCCAGCCCGCCGTAACTCCTTCAAACGCAAGGGCTGCCAGAGCAATCAGCAGTGCCGAAAGACCCTGCCCCACCGCGCCCGAAACCCACACCCAGCGGCGCATTTCCAAACGCTCTATGAACCGTGCCAATACAGCCTGCGGCAAAAGCGCGCCCGCCTCGCGTATGGGAACCAGAAACCCGATAATATAGGCTGGCGCGCCAAGCGCGGTCAGCAGCCAGCTCAACACCAGCTTGGGGTTGAGCAAACCATCCGACAGCTTGGAAAAAGACAGCGCGGCGATATGTAAAAGCCCCGCCTTGCCCTCCTCGTCCTTGTTCCAGTCCTTCTGGGCCGATCCGGTGGCCGTCCCAAACAACTGCTCTGCATTCACCGCTTTCATGTAGGCCTCCACAGGTATAACCAACCAGCGCCGCCAAAGTTCCATGGAACCGCTTGAAATGCCTGTCCCCGGCTGCTTGACAATTCACCCTCAAAAGCGCAAACCGCCCCCGAACCATACCCGCAACCGGGCGCTTTTGTGGGCGCCAAACTGACGAGGAGCTAGGCCATGAGCCAGATTTCCCCAAATAAAATCAACCTGTCCCTTCCTGATGGCAATTCACGTGAGTATGCCGCTGGCATCACCGCTGGCGAAGTGGCCGCCGATATCTCTACAAGCCTCGCCAAAAAGGCAATTTCGGCCACCGTCAATGGCCAGCACTGGGATTTGGCATGGCCGATCGAGGCCGATGCAAGCATCGCCATTCACACGCTCAAAGATGAAGACCAGGCCAACGAGCTCATCCGCCACGATTTTGCGCATGTCATGGCCCGCGCCGTGCAGGAGCTTTGGCCCGATGTCAAAGTGACCATCGGTCCGGTGATCGAGAACGGCTGGTATTACGACTTTGACCGCAAAGAAAGCTTCACACCGGAAGATCTCGGCGCAATCGAGAAAAAGATGAAAGAAATCATCAATCTGCGCGACAAGGTTCGCACAGAAATCTGGCCGCGCGACAAAGCCGTGCAATACTACAAAGATCAAAACGAGCCCTTCAAAGTCGAGCTGATCGACGCCATCCCCGGCGACGAGCCCCTGCGCATGTATTGGCATGGCGACTGGCAGGATCTTTGCCGCGGCCCGCATTTGCAGCACACAGGCCAGCTTCCCGCCGATGCCTTCAAGCTCATGAGCGTTGCAGGTGCCTACTGGCGCGGTGATAGCAACCGCGAGATGCTTCAGCGCATCTACGGTGTCGCCTTTACAGGCAAGGAAAAGCTAAAAGCCTACCTCCTGATGCTCGAAGAAGCCGCCAAACGCGATCACCGTAAACTTGGCCGCGAGATGGACCTCTTTCACATGCAGGAAGAAGCCCCGGGGCAGATTTTCTGGCATCCCAACGGCTGGACCATCTACACCACCCTGCAAGACTACATGCGCCGCCGTCAGCGCGCAGGTGGATATGTCGAGGTCAACACGCCTCAGGTTGTGAATCGCAAACTCTGGGAGGCCTCGGGCCACTGGGAGAGCTATCAGGAAAACATGTTTATCGTCGAGGTCGATGAAGACCACGCGCGCGAAAAAACTGTCAACGCATTGAAGCCGATGAACTGCCCCTGCCACATTCAGGTCTTCAACCAAGGCCTTAAATCCTACCGCGACTTGCCCCTGCGCATGGCCGAGTTCGGCTCTTGCAACCGCTATGAGCCATCGGGTGCATTACACGGGATCATGCGGGTGCGTGGCTTTACACAGGATGATGGGCACATTTTCTGCACCGAAGAGCAGATCGAAGACGAAACAGCGCGCTTTATCAGCTTCCTGTCAGAGATCTATGCAGAACTCGGCTTCACAAACTGGTCAATCAAGCTCTCGACACGCCCCGAAAAACGGATCGGCTCCGAAGAGACATGGGACCAGTTGGAAAAAGCCCTTGGCAACGCCTGTAAAGCAGCGGGTTATGACTATGAGATCCAAGAAGGCGAAGGCGCATTTTATGGCCCCAAGCTTGAGTTTGTTCTCACAGATGCCATCGGCCGCAACTGGCAGTGCGGAACCCTGCAGGTTGACAGCAACATGCCAGAGCGTCTTGACGCCGCATATATCGGCAAGGATGGCGACAAGCACCTGCCCTATATGCTGCACCGGGCCACACTTGGCTCGTTTGAGCGTTTCATCGGTATTCTCATTGAGGAACACGCAGGCAAGCTCCCCTTCTGGCTCGCGCCCCGGCAGGTTGTTGTCGCCACAATCGTGTCCGATGCCGATGACTACGCCTCCGAGGTCTGCACCGCGCTCAAGGCCGCAGGCGTGCGCGCCGAGCTTGATATCCGCAACGAGAAGATCAATTACAAGGTCCGCGAGCACAGCCTCGGCAAAGTGCCCGTCATCCTTGCGGTCGGTCACCGCGAAGTTGAGGAACGCACCCTCACCGTGCGCCGCCTTGGCGAGAAGCAGACAAATGTTACAAGTCTCGATGATATCGTGAGCGAACTCGCAAAAGCCGCGACTCCGCCCGACCTTTTGTAATATTTGATCCAAAACATCAAAGCGGGCGTAACAATATACGCCTGCTTTTGAAATTTATCGCTCGAAACCGCCCGAAACAATACACGTGACCTCGCGTTATCGTGACACACGCGCCCGTGAATAGCGTAAGTGCCCCGCTCCCAGCTACCTTTAGCAAGCCGCAACACTGCGGCCCTCGTTAATGTAAAAGGGAGTTCCCAATGTCTAAACTGATCAAATCCGCCGCTGTAGCAGGCGCCGTTGCTGCGGCCCTTGCCGCACAAGTCACAACTGCCTCGGCCGCTGAAAAAGAAAAATGCTTTGGCGTTTCCATGGCCGGCAAGAATGATTGCGCCGCAGGCCCGGGCACAACTTGCGCAGGCACATCTACAGTCGATTACCAAGGCAACGCCTGGACACTTGTTGACGAAGGCACATGCACAGAAATCGAACTGCCTGCCATGGCCGACGGTGAAATGCGCAAAGGTTCGCTCGAAGCCCTCGATCGAGATTTGCCCGCATAAACCTCTTTGGGAGGACTCCCTCGGTCCTCCCGTCCAGCCTTCGGAGCCAGCCATGTTTGACCAAAACCGAAACAACCGCCTGCCAAACCGTGCAGGCCTGGGCTACAAGCCGCAGCATTACGCCGAAATCATGGACAATGCCGCCCCTGTCCGCTGGTTTGAGGTTCACGCCGAAAACTACATGGGACAAGGTGGCCGCCCGCTCGCACAGCTGCGCGCCCTCTCCGAGCGTTTCCCCGTTTCCGTGCATGGTGTCGGCCTCTCCATAGGCGGAGAAGGCCCGCTTGATCCCGAGCACCTCGCGCGCCTCAAACACCTATGCGATTGGCTCAACCCCGCCAGCTTCTCCGAGCATCTCGCTTGGTCGTCGCACGACAGTGCCTTCCTCAACGACCTTCTGCCGCTACCTTACAACGCCGCAAGCCTCGCCCGTGTGAGTGCCCATATAGACGAGGTGCAAGAGACGCTGGGTCGTCAGATGCTGCTCGAAAACCCCTCCTCCTATCTGGCCTTTGAGGCCTCCGATATGGAAGAAACCGGGTTTCTGGCCGAGCTGGCCGCGCGCACAGGCTGTGGCCTGCTGCTTGATGTGAACAACGTCTTCGTCTCTGCAACAAATCTGGGGTATTCCCCGCAAAGCTATATCGACACCTTCCCCCTTGATAAGGTTGGTGAAATTCACCTTGGCGGCCATGATGAAGACAAAGACGATGCAGGCCGCCCGCTGCTCATCGACAGCCACGGACACGAAATAGCTGATCCTGTCTGGGCGCTGCTTGACTATACATTAGAGCGCGCCGGCCCGCTCCCCTTGCTTGTCGAATGGGACAATGACGTCCCCGAATGGCCCGTGCTTGCCGCCGAAGCCGCCCGCGCAGAGGCAGCACTGACCAAGGTTCCCGCATGAGTCAGAAAAGCTTCACCAAAGCGCTACTTGCTCCTGATCTGCCCGCGCCGGACGGCCTGAACGATGGCCATGGCGCGCCTGCAGGCAAGCGCTTTGCGGTCTATCGCAACAATGTCACCGTTTCACTGATTGACGCGCTCGAAGCAGGCTTTCCCGTTGTGGCAAAGCTCATCGGCGCAGAAAACTTCCGCAATATCGCCCGTGAATACCTGCGCACCGAGCCGCCCGCCTCCCCCTTGATGATGCTCTATGGCAAGGGGTTTGCCGCCTTCCTTGCGCGCTTCCCGCCGCTTGCCAAATACGCCTATCTCCCCGATATCGCGCGGCTCGAATATGCCCTGCGCGAGAGCTATCATGCCGCCGACCACACGCCGCTCGCCCCTGAGGCTCTGGGCCGGATTGCCCCCGGAGCTCTGGCAGATGTCCGCCTCGTTCTTGCACCGTCTCTGCGCCTCGTCGTCTCGCCCTGGCCCGTCCACGCGCTCTGGCTCTACAACAAGCGCGAAGGTGCGCCCAAGCCGGTGGCTATGGCCCAATCCGTGCTTGTTGCCCGCTCGGGCTTTGATCCCGAGCCTCATCTTTTGCCCCAAGGAGCCGACCGCTTTATCGCGGGTCTTCAGGCCGGAAAAACACTCGGAGACGCTTGCGAAAGCGCGCCCGAAATTGATCTCGGCGCCGCTCTCGGCCTTTTGCTCGGCACCCAAAGCATATCTCAAGTAAAACATGAGGAATTACCGTGAATAATTTGATAAGTAAGTATAATTACATTTCATCAACAGCCTCGGACATGGCGCCCGGAGTGCTTCCGCTGCTCGCGCGCCTCACATTCTCTGCGGTGCTGTTACACTACTTCATCGCCTCTGGCCTCACAAAGCTTGGCGAGGGTCTTTTCGGCTTCCTCAACCCATCGGCCGGCGCTTACGCGCAGATCTTCCCCAAAGCCATGGAGGCCGTGACGTACGATATCTCCCAGCTCACCGTCTTTCACTGGGCTGTCGTCACAGGCGGCACCATCGCGGAGTTCGCTCTCCCCGCGCTCATCGTTGTCGGCCTCTTCACCCGCCTCGCCGCGCTCGGCATGATCGGCTTTGTGATTGTCCAATCTCTCACCGATCTCTACGGTCACGGTGGCATAGATCACGAAGGCACGCTTGGCGCATGGTTTGACCGCGCCTCCGACAGCCTCATCCTCGATCAGCGTGCGCTTTGGGTGTTCTTGCTGGCCACTCTGGTGCTCAAGGGCGGCGGCTGGCTCTCGCTTGATCGCGTTCTAAAACCCGCTCAAAGCCCAAGTGCCGCCTGAGTGTCCTTACCCCATCCAAGATAAAGCTTGCCATCCGCTTCAATCAACGGCCGCTTCATCAAGGCAGGGTGTGCGGCGATCAGATCAAGCGGCGCACCGGCTCTCTCGGCCTCGCTCATTCCTCGCCAGGTCGTTGATCTTGTGTTCAAAATCGCCCCGCCAAACTCCGCCTCGGCCCGCGCCAGAAGCCCCTCTGGCAGGCCCGCTTCGCGCACATCTATCAGCTCTGCTCCGGCCAAGGCCTTCAGCGCCTTGCGGCAGGTATCGCAATTTTTCAGCCCGTATATTTGCATCACAGTTCTCCTGATTCCCTAAATTCATTTGATTTTTACAAAAATTGTGTAAGCTTTCACCCAGTGACTTTCTATTTCTGACTTCCGCCCAGTCACCCTGACGGAGCCACGAGATCGTGAGTGACGACAGGTATATGAGGCCTGCCTGAAAAAGGCCTCACCAAAGGGAAGAAGGAGAAGCGGCATGCCAAATGGCACCGTGAAATGGTTCAACACAACAAAAGGCTTCGGCTTTATCGCGCCTGACGATGGCGGCAAAGATGTCTTCGTGCACATCTCGGCTGTCGAGCGTTCGGGGCTCACAGGCCTTGCCGATGATCAGAAAGTCACGTTTGATCTGGAAGATGGCCGCGATGGCCGCCAAATGGCGACCAACATCAAGCTGGCCTAATCAAGCTGTTGAAGTGAAAGGAAAAACGGCGCGGAGGTTCACCCTTCCGCGCCGTTTTCAATGTGTCAAAAAGCTTAGCTGCAGCCTTTTTCGCCTTCAACGCATGTGTGGCTCGGAACGTAGCGCACAGCGCGTTTTTTCTGGACGCGCTTCTTAGCCACAGGATGCGCCATCATTGATGAATAGCTCACATTCTGGTTCGGCGTGCCACAGCAGATCACCCCGCCCATAACAATCGGCGAAAGGCCGTTCGGGCAGTTGTTCGCGCCGCCGTAAGCATAGGTCGGCATAACATCACCCGCCATCGCAGGCGCGCCCATCAGCGCAACAAAGGCAGCTCCAAGAATAACTTTGGTTTTCATAAAAAATCCCTCACCCAAAATGTTGTATGTTCTTGCCTTCAGGCTACCAAACAGGGCCAAAAGGTCAAACGAAAACAGCGTCTCCCAAGGCGTTCTCAGTCCAACAGAGCCTGAAATTCGCGCCACTCGCCCTTGCTCATGCCGGAAGACTCCTGGCTCACGTCTTCGCCCTTGAGCATCCGCTTGATCACATCCAGCGCCTTGCCGCTCAGGTTGGCCCCACCCATGCGGTAATCCTCAAACGCGCTGTAAGCCGCCGGCACCCAATCGGCCACAACCTTGCAAATCGCATCGGCATACACCCTGATCTCGTATTGCGCATGGGCGTCAGCGCGAAGGCGCAGGAAATGCAGCAGGTTGTGCAGATCAACCTTCCAGTACCACTGCGTATAGATATTCGCGGGCAGGTTCATCCGCGCAAGCTCGCGCGCAAGGTTGTCAGGCTCGCCTTCCTTGCCGATCATCTCTTCATAATGGTCATAGCAGCGCGCCGCATCACCTTTCAAAATCTCGAGCACCCGCGCCGAGGCTTCTGCCGAAAGCGGCTCGCCGCGGCCCTGATTGTTAACGACCGATTGCGCCGCAAGCTGCTCGGGCTGGGGGATGTAAAACTCACGGTCCAGAATGGAATAGCGCGCAGAGTATTCATTCACATTTGCTGTGCGGTGGCGGATCCACTGCCGCGCCACAAACACGGGCAGCTTCACATGCAGCTTGATTTCGCACATTTCGAACGGCGTGCTGTGCCAATGCCGCATGAGGTAACGGATCAACCCTTCGTCGTTCTGCACACTCTTCGTGCCCTTGCCGTAACTCACCCGCGCGGCCTGACAGATCGCAGCGTCATCGCCCATATAGTCGATCACGCGGATGAAGCCATGGTCAAGCACAGGGTATGCCTTGTAAAGATGCGCCTCCATGCCCTCGCTCACCGCGCGCAGCGTAGGCGCGGAGGTGCTGCGCAATGTCTCGATTTCGGCCTGCTGTTCGGGTGTCAGAGACATCTTGGCATCCTTCTTATGTGTCTATGAGTCGCTGCACACTATATCTTGCGAATGCCCGACAATGAAACACTAGAAACCGCGCTAAAATGCAACGGACACCGTTTCATCGCCTCAAGACCCTTTGCATTGATTGACAAAAAAGCCCCGAAGAACGAATCTCACAGAAAAATACGTGTGCGAGGGCAAGTCATCATGAAACGTTTTATCCCGGCTCTGGCCGTTATCGGCATGCTTACGGCTTGCAGCGGCGACGGAACCAACCCGTTTGACAACACCGATACAGATACAGGTGATGGCAGCACAGGTGGCGAATCCGGAATTCCGGCAAGCCTTACAAAAGATCTTGATGGCATCAACTACAATGCAGCTGACAACACACTCACTGTCACAGGCATTACCCTCACGTCTGGCCAGGCAACAGCCACCTATGATCGCAACGCGGCGCTTGATACCGCAGGATACCATGCCTACACCACTCAGGACGATGAGCTGGATCGGCATTCCATCGCCTTGGTTCAGCAATCCGGCAACAGCGGCAGCGTTCGTGCGGGTGCGGTGTAAACGGGTGGTCAATTCAACCGCTTCTTTTATGGCGGGTATTACGAGCGCGATGGCAACTTTACGCCTCCAACGTCAGGTCAAGTCAGCTATGCAGGCACATATGCGGGCCTGACAAACCTTCAGGTCGGCGGTGATCTTATTCCCGTAACCCCGGGCACGCCTGTCGAGCTCATGCCGGGACAGGCCGCAAGAACCGAAGGTAATATTTTTCTGAATGTTACATTCGGCGAGAACAACAACGCCATCAACGGTTCGGTTTATGACCGCTCCATCGTCGACACAGGACAAGCCCTGCCCTCGATCGTTTTGGTTGCGACAGATATTGCAGCAGACGGCACATTCCTTGGTCAGGTCGAATATGATGGAATCTTGAACAACAATATCGGCGACTATGGCGGGATATTCGGCGGACCAAACGCAGAAAGCGTTGCAGGTGTTGTAAGCCTCGAAGAGTTTGACAACGATACGCTTGGCTTCGACAACGAGCTCGAAATAGGCGTCTTTGTGCTCGATCAATGCGGAACGCCCGATGCGATTGATCCGCTTTGTGCCAATGTTAACCCTTGATGACTAAGAGGCTTCTCAAAAAAGCCCTGCTTGCCAAGTTTCTCATTTTGCTCACATGCGCTTCTCTGGCACGCGCCTCAGACGAGAAAAGCTCAACGCTTACCCTTCAAGAGGCACGGGCAACAGCCAAGGCTGCGCTTCAAAGCGGGCAATACGAACTCGCTCTGAAGTTGGGTCAAGGACTCCTGCTTGCAAACGCGCAAGACGGAGAGGCGCACTACATCGTTGCCGTCTCAAAAGCATCGCTGGGCGATGTAAAAGGCGCGCGCACCTCCGCAAGAAAGGCTTTCAGGCACGCAAAAGCAGCCGACGACAGCTTCTTCGCCAGCCAAACCGCCGCCCAACTCGCCTTGAGGGACAAAAAATACACCGCCTCGCAATACTGGCTCAGGCGCTCACTGGCACATGCCCCCCAACGAGCGCTTGCGCAACCAGACCATCAGCGACTTTCGCCAGATAAAGGGCCTCAAACCTGTCTCCTTTTCGGGCAATTTCTCCATCGCCCCTTCCGATAATGTAAACTCCGGCACAGATGACCCCTACCTCATCATAGATGGCCTGCCCGCTGTCGGCATTTTGAGCGCGTCTTCAAGGCCGCTGTCGGGAGTCGTCGCGCGGGCCAACGTCAGGTTCAGCTATCGTCTTGCCCAAAGCGAAAAATCCCGCCTTCAGCTCAACGGGCGTATCTATCACCGTGAAGTCATGCTTTCGAGTGCCGCCAAAGCGACAGGAGTTTCCAATGATGAGCTCTCAAGCGCCACATACGAGCTTGGCCTTTCACAAATACACATAGGTAAAAACGGCAGTTTCAACCGCTACGGGCTTGAACTCGGCCGCAACTTTTCCGGCCGCTCAGCGCAAAATGATTACGCAAGGCTCTCCTTCTCCCACACTTTCCGCCCCGGCGATGCCGACAGCCTCACCCTTGGCGCAAGCTACCGCCATATTCGCTACAATACCGCCTTCCTCAACAGAGCCAGCCAAATCGAGTTGCGCGGTGACTACCACCGCAAGTTAGCGTCGGGTGATACCCTCCAGTCTGGCCTCATTCTGGGCCAGACAGACAGTGAGCGCGGCAATGTCAGCCAGTCGTCCGCCACCGCTTATCTCACCTACGGTTTAGGCCAAAAAGTCGGTCCCGCCGAAGTCAGCGTCACGCTCGGTGCCAAATATGCAGACTATCCACGCTTCTTTATCGGCTTTCTCGAAGCACCCGGAGGGCGGCAGGACACCGCGCTTTTCGGCACATTGGACCTGCGCCTTGCCGATTTTGAAAAAGCAGGATTTGTGCCGACAGTCTCGCTGCAACTCAACAAAACCAGTTCCAATATCAGCCGCTACGAGACAGATGGCGCCTCCATAGCGATCGGTTTTTCATCCAGCTTCTGAGCTTTCTCACAGCCCCCCTTGAGGCTGTGGCAGTCTGCGTTACACTGCTCCGAAAAAGGAGCTTCGGATGCAAGTCAAATACCTTCACACAATGGTCCGCGTAAAAGACCTCGATGCATCAATACGGTTTTTCGAGCTGATCGGTCTCGAGAAAACCCGCCAGATGGACAGCGAGGAAGGCCGCTTCTCGCTCATTTTCATGGCCCCTCCGGGACAGCACGAATGCCCCGTAGAACTCACACACAACTGGGATGGCGACGAGGGCCTGCCCTCCGACAGCCGCCATTTCGGCCATCTCGCCTATGAGGTCGAGAACATCTATGACATGTGCCAGCACCTCATGGAAAACGGAGTGCTCATCAATCGCCCCCCGCGGGATGGCCGCATGGCCTTTGTGCGCTCACCCGACAATGTGAGCATCGAGTTCCTGCAAGTTGGCGAGCCTCTGGCCCCCGCCGAGCCTTGGGCCAGTATGGAAAACACCGGTCACTGGTAATGCACCGCACGCTGGCAGCCCTCGCATTTTGCCTCGCACCCCTCGTGGCGCAGGCCCAAAACGAAGGCTGCCGCCTCGCTCTCGTGCTGGCGATAGATGTCTCCTCCTCCGTCGATAAGGGAGAATACGCCCTGCAAAAGGGTGGGCTGGCCTCGGCCCTCATCGCCCCCGATGTGGTCCGCGCCTTTCTGGCCTCGCCCCGCCCTGTCGCACTCAATATCTTCGAGTGGTCGGGCCGCTACAAACAGGTCAGCGTGCAGGATTGGGTTCTGATACGCTCCCGCGCCCACCTGCGCGCCGTGGCTGAAAGCATCGTCCGTTTCGAGCGCAGCCAGACCGAATTTCCAACAGCCATGGGCTACGCCCTCGGCCATGCCGCCACCCTTCTGGAGCGCGCCCCACCCTGTGACGCCAGAACCGTCGATATCTCGGGCGATGGCATCAACAACGAAGGCTTCGGCCCGCAGCGTGCCTATAATGCCTTCAATTTCGCGGGAGTCACCGTCAACGGCCTCGTCATCAACGGTGCCGATCATGAGGGTGAAACCGATCTCATCTCCTTTTATCAAACCGAAGTGTTGCACGGCGCGGGCGCTTTTCTTGAAGTGGCGCAAGGCTTTCGCGATTTCGAGCGCGCCATGGCCCGCAAGCTCGAGCGTGAGGTCGCGCCGGGGCTCGTCGGCATCGCCCCCGCAAACGAAACGGACGCACCACTGCCGATGCGCCCTGCCCGTCTGCCTCTGCCTCGGTAAAACGGTGTATCAGTAAATATAGCGTATCTGGTCGCCCCAGTAGCGCTCCATCCGTTTCAAGGCACTGGTAATATCCTCCAGCCCGGCATGGCTCAGCACCTGTCGCTTCACCAGCCCATCGGCATGTCGTGCAAACAGATCCGCCACGACCGAATGAATCTTGCGGCCCTCAGGCGTCAGCTTCACCCGCACAGAGCGGCGGTCAATCTCGCAGCGCTGATGGTGCATATACCCCATCTCCACCAGCTTCTTGAGGTTGTAGCTCACATTGGAGCCCTGATAGTATCCGCGTGTCTTAAGTTCCCCTGCGGTCACCTCGTTGTCGCCAATGTTGAAAAGCAACAGCGCCTGCACCGCATTGATTTCCAGAACGCCCACGCGCTCGAACTCGTCCTTGATCACATCCAGAAGAAGCCTGTGCAGACGCTCGACAAGTGCGAGCGCCTCCAGATACCCCGACATGAAGCTGGCCTCAGCTCCGTTTCCTACTTGCATTTGAAAGCTCATTCTTTGTCTCCGTCGAAACTGCTCGAGGAGGAAACTGAACCAAAATGCCGAAAAATCGGTTAAACACAGGGTAGAATTGCTAAAATGCAAGACACATAGATGGTTTTCACAGCGCCCTAACGCGCATCAACATGCTGTGCAATTTCGTCAATCAGGCCGGAAAACCCTTGTGGAGCTGGTATTTGCCCGCTGACCCACTGGTATAAATCATGGTCGTTCTCTTCCAGCAGGTTTTCGTACAAATCAAGCTTGTCCGCGCTCAAATCCGCCAGTCTTGCCTCGGAAAAGCGCATCAGAATGAGGTCCATCTCTTTGATGCCCCGCCGCATCGAGCGCATTTTGAGCCGTTTCAGGCGCACATCCCGGGTCTCGCCACTCATCTCAATCAACCCAGGTGCGCAGCTTTTTCTCCAGCGCTCCAAGCCTGTTGGCCGTGCGCAAGGAGCGCGCCTTCAAATCAACGATTTCAGCCAAAATCTCGTTCATGTCCTTTTCCTCGCGGGAGATAACCTGCTCGGGGTCAACCCCCTCGCCTGTGCCCTCCAGAAGCCACATCATCGAAACATTCAACATTCCCGCCAACATGCTCAGCTTGTTGGCGCGCGGCTCGGCCATATCGTTTTCCCAGTTCTGAAGCGTGACAAGCTTCACACCCAAACGCTTGGACAGTTGCTTTTGGTCCATACCTGCCGCCTCACGTGCGCCAGCCACACGGTCACCGAAAGTGGATGTTTCCGGATCAAACCAATCCTTGCTCTGCTCTTCAGACATATCTCTCCTATTCCGCCGATCTTTCTTGATCAGCCTTGCTCTGCAACCTAAGACTTATGCGACCCAATGCAAACTAGGTTTATGCTTATGTCCTTCCTGTCCAAGACCCTTTCCCGCGTCAAACCGTCACCCACCATCGCCATCAGCACAAAAGCAGCCGAGCTGAAGGCTGCGGGGCAGGACGTCATCAGCCTCTCCGCAGGCGAGCCGGATTTTGACACGCCCGACCATATCAAAGCCGCCGCGATCGCAGCGATCAATGCAGGCAAAACCAAATACACAGCGCCTGACGGGATGCCGGAACTCAAGCAGGCAGTCTGCGACAAGTTCAAGCGTGACAACGGGCTTGAGTATACGCCCAAGCAGGTCTCCGTCGGCACAGGCGGCAAGCAAATCCTCTACAATGCCCTCATGGCCACCCTCAATGAGGGCGACGAAGTCCTCATCCCGGCTCCCTATTGGGTCAGCTACCCCGATATGGTCCTGCTCGCAGGCGGAACACCCGTCATCGCCCCCGCCAAAGCCGAGAACGCCTACAAGCTCATGCCGGAAGAGCTCGAAGCCGCCATAACACCCAAAACCAAATGGTTCATCTTCAACTCGCCCTCAAACCCCACAGGCGCGGGCTATACATGGGACGAGCTCAAAGCGCTCACAGACGTTTTGCTGCGTCACCCCCATGTCTGGGTCATGTCCGATGATATGTATGAATTTCTCGCCTTTGATGATTTCAAATTCTGCACCCCCGCCGAAGTCGAGCCCGCGCTCTTTGATCGTACCCTCACCTGCAATGGTGTCTCCAAAGCCTATGCCATGACAGGCTGGCGCATCGGCTATGCAGCAGGCCCCGAGCCGCTCATCGCCGCCATGCGCAAAATCCAGTCGCAAAGCACGTCAAACCCCTGCTCCATATCGCAGTGGGCCGCGCTTGAGGCGTTGAACGGCACACATGATTTCATCCCCGAAAACAACGCCGTTTTCACCCGCCGCCGCAACCTTGTGGTCAAAATGCTCAACGCGTGTGAAGGCATCACCTGCCACACGCCCGAAGGCGCGTTTTATGTCTACCCCTCCATCGCAGGGCTGATCGGCAAGACCGCCCCCTCAGGCGCTCTTATCGATACAGATGAAGCCTTCGCCACCGCACTATTGGAAGAAACCGGCGTCGCCGTGGTCTTCGGGGCCGCCTTCGGCCTCAGCCCGGCCTTCCGCATCAGCTACGCCACATCCGATGAAGCACTGGTTGACGCCTGCACCCGTATTCAGGCATTCTGTGCGTCACTGACCTAGAGGAACAACGTAACACATGGTCGCCGAACTCCCGCCATATTATTTCCGCGTCCGTGACAACGGCGCTTTCGTGTTTCGGGTTGATACCGAAAACCGGCAGCGCCGTATCGAAATGGACCAGATCGCCGTGGTCAATATCCGCAACGGCGAGATCAAGCCTCATGGCGGGCGTGAACTGACCCGCGAGGATATCGCAGCCATCGAGCAATGGATGGAAGAGCGCACCCGCCTTCTCGCCTACCGCGACATTGATGATATCCACCGCGCGGTGGACTATCTCAACATCACAACCCAATGGGCGCAATCCAAAGCAACAGATGAACAGCTTGAAGCCGTGACAGATGATTTGCTCTTGGCCATGCACGACCTGCGCACCATGCTTGTGCGCAAAAAAGCGGACCGCTTGATAAACAGCTAGGCTCTTGGCGCTACGCAATGCCCTTCGGCTGCCAGCGCAAAAACCGCCAGATCAGCAGCACAGCCGCCACAGCCAGCCCGATCGCAAGGCCAAGCCAGATGCCCACACCCCCGAGGCCAAATGTAATACCCAGCAGATAAGACACAGGCACGCCGACGATCCAGTAAGCGACACCGGCAATCACCATCGGCACGCGCGTGTCCTGCACGCCGCGCAAAATCCCGAGCGCCATCACCTGCGCCGCATCCACAAGCTGGAACAGCGCCGCCGCGGCCAGCAATCCAACCCCGATCAGCATAACCGTGGCGGTATCAGGGTCAGTCGGATCAAGGAATGCGCCCAGCAAAACCTCGGGCAAGGTGAGAAAGACAATCACAGTGACCACAGCCACAACAATCGACATCCCGAAGACAGTGTATCCGCCGTGGCGCAGTGCCGCGATGTCACCGCGCCCATAGGCCCGCCCCGCGCGCACCGTGGCCGCGTTGGACAACCCCAGATGCACCATAAACGCCAGTGATGTCACCTGAAGCGCAATCCCGTGCGCCGCAAGCTGGAGCGTGCCGAGCCAGCCCATCATGACAGAGCTCGCAGCAAACAGCCCCACCTCGGCCAATGATGTGATCCCGATAGGCCAGCCCAAGCGAAACACCTCGCCAAAGGCCTCCCAATCGGCGCGCCAGAACCGCACAAAAAGCTGGTGCTCGGGCGTTGCCCACTGTGCGTAAGCCACGATCAGAACAAACGAAAGCACCTGCACCACAAGCGAGGCCCAGGCCGCGCCCTCAATGCCGAGTTCAGGCGCGCCCCAGTTGCCGAAAATCAGCATGTAATTCACCAACGCATTGGCAAAAACAGCCGCTATAGTGATCCAGAGCACAGCCTGCGTTTTCTCCAATGCGGCCAAGAAGCTCTTCAGCGTCATCACCATGAGCGCGGGGAAAATCCCCCAGCCCGCAATCATCAGATAGTCCGCGCCCAAAGCCGCCAACCCGGGCTCTTGCCCCAAAGCCAGAAGCACAGGCTCCGCAAAGATAAAGATAGGCATGACCAGAACGCCGAACATGATCGAGGCCCAAAGCCCCATCCGCGTCACGCGTCTGGCCTGACGCTCATCGCCCGCGCCTTCTGCCGAGGCGACCTTGGGCATCACCGCCCAGGCAAAGCCCGAGCCAAAAATGAAAAAGACAAAGAAAATGGTCCCGGCCAAAACCTGTGCCGCCAAAGCGTCAACGCTATACCAGCCCAGCATGACAGTATCGATGAGTGTAATCATCATCTGCGCCACATGGCTGCCCACCAAGGGCAAGCCAAGCACCAGATAAGCCTTGATATGATCGCGCGTCGTTCCCTGCATGAAAACAGCCTTACGCCGAGGCGCAAGGCGGGGCAAGCCTTCTGATCTCGGGGTCGTGCCCAAACGCGCTGCGCACGCTGCGTTAAGTAAATTTCCGTTAACAAAAACCGATTCAGCCGGTGCACGGGGTGTGCACGCCTTGTGCACGTATATCACCCCCCTGTTTCCGACGTTTCCAAAAAGGTTAACGCCCGAAAACGCCGCCGCCACAGGGCCTTAACCCCAGTGTGCTATGGCCTTTGAGCTAAGGCCTGTCGCGATAAAAGACGGTGAGCCGAATATTCTCGACATGATCGGTGCACACCTGATTGCTGCTCAATGTCCCACTATTCGTCCCGACAAAATACAACCCGAAACGGCGCAAACCCAAGCTGCTGTCATCCACCATCGCTTGCAGGGCCGTCACCGCCCGTGCATCAAGCTGCATAGTCGCCGCGCCCCGCGATTTGCCGACAAACTCAACAGCCGGATTGGCCGCCAGAAACCACTCGTTCAGCCGTACCTCACGCCCCTCGATCTGCAATCCCGAAAGCATCGTCGTGGCTGGCGGATTGGAAAGATCAGGTGTTCTTTGCGGGAAAAACGGGGTGCCAATCACCCAAAACACATTGTCGAGCATCCCGACACCCGTTGTGCTCCTGCGGCATCCAAGGACCCCGCCGTCCGCATCTGGCGCAGGGCTGATGCGATAGGCCAGAAGGGCACTGGTGATCTCGCGCCGTGCCCCGTCAGGAGGCCCTCCTAGAGCGCTCAGATCAAAGCCAGCATATCCGTTCATCCGCCGCAAAACATCCTCGCGGCATCGGTTGTTGGCCCCGCTCACCCGATGCCCGACGATCAGCACATCCTCCGCCAGCCCGTTGTATTGCCCGTCCCCAAGCCCCGTGGCGTCAACTCCACAAAAGACATCGGTGCCCGGGTCTGCTGTCATTTGCTGAACAATCTGGAAGCGCGCCGCAGGCGCAGATGTGAGTGATCGGAGACCGTCCAGATCACAGCCGCCCACTGTCAGACAAAGCAGCAATGCACCCAGTTTTTTCATGATGGCCCTCTCTTTCACAAAACAGCCTTGCAGCAGCCTCGATGGTAGAGCACGAGAAGCTTACCCTAGGTCAATAATGCTATTCTGTAAAGAACGGCTGGCCTCGCAGAACCATACAGGTTGAGTTCGCTCCCCGTATGCGCTTTAGAGGCGGCGTAGCGTTGACGCTACGCAACCCAACCAATGACAGGCCTTCATGTCCAAAGCTCTTACGCCGATTGATCCGCGCCCGATCAGGCTGCTCAAACGCGCCCTGCTCTGCCTCACAGGCCCGTTCTACTTCCTCTATATCGGCTTTGTGCCGCTCCTCTGCGCGCGCCGCAAAGGCTTTCGTGGCTGGTATTGGCGCGCCGTCAAACGGGCCTGCTCACGGCTCCTCTGGCTGCTCAGCATCCGCGTTGAAATATCGTCCGCCGACAAGCAAGCCCTTGCCGAAGATGAAAACAGCCTCATCGTCATCAACCACCGCAGCCACCTTGACGGCTTCACGCTGATGGACGCTGTGCCGGACGCGAAATGGTTTACCTTCGCCGCCAAGAAAGAGCTCTGCGATGCGGCCCTGCTCAGCACGGGTTTCAAAGGTGCAGGGCTGGTCGAGATTGACCGTTCAAGTGGCAAGATCGCTATGGAAACGCTCACACAGGCTGTGCAAACCATGCCTGCCCGCCGCTCCGTTGTGCTCTTCCCCGAAGGCACACGCGTCAAAAGTGCCTCCCTCGGCAGCTTCAAGGCAGGCGCCGTTGTCGTGGCCCGCGAAACAGGCCGCAGCATCCGCCCCATCGTTATCCTGAATTCCGACACACTCCTGCCGCACGGCAAATTCGCCCCTTCAAGCGGAACCGTAACGCTTAAGGTTCTGCCACCCTTTGAGTGTAATTTGTCTGTCTCGGTGGAAGAAGACCTCGCCCGCCTTCACGCGACAATGGCAGAGGTGTTCGACGCAGGAGCCTAAAGGCAGCGCCTAAGGCTCGCGGAACGCCTCGCGCGACTTGTAAAGCGGCTTGAGCAGATAGGTCAGCACCGTCTTGGCACCCGTATGCAGTTCCACATTGGCCTGCATACCGGGGCGGATCTCGATACGGTTCTGCCGTTCGCTCAGCTGGCTCATATCGACCTTCACAGTCACCTTGTAATGCGCCGAAGCCTCGGGGTCGCGGGCATTTTCGTCTTTGAAAGTATCCGCCGAGATCACATCCACCTCGCCCTTGAGCGAGCCATAAATCGTATAATCATAAGCCGACAATTTTACAGTCGCTTCCTGCCCGCGGCGGATGTTGGCGATGTTCTTGGGCTTCACACGCGCCTCGACAAACAGCTCTTCATCCAGCGGAATGATCTGCAAAATTTCCTCACCGGGGCGCACAACGCCGCCAATGGTTGTCACTGCCAGCCCGTTCACAATCCCGCGCAAAGGCGAGCGCAGTGTGGTGCGGTTCAACTGGTCCTGGCCCGCCTTCAGCCCCTGTTTCAGCGTGGCAATCTCTTTCAATGTGTCCGAGTAATCCTGCGCGCGCTCAAGCTCGGTTTTGGTGACAATATCGTCATATCTGATCTTCGCATCTGCATATGCCTTGCGTGTTTTCGTGACCTCGATCAGCGCAACAATCTTCTTGGTGAGCAAGTCTTCCATCAAGCGCTTTTCCTGCGCCGCCTGCTCAAGAACCTGCTTTGCCCCCGTCTTGGCGGTGTTAAACTCGGTCTGGCGCGCCACAAGCAATGCGCGCTCGGACGCAACAATCTCGGGGCTGCGCAGTTGAAGCGCTTCCGGCACACCAAATTCGACGCGCCCTTCCATTTCGGCTTCAATACGGCGGCGGCGAATATCAAGCGCGATAATCTGGTCCTGCAAGTCATCCACCGAGGATTGGAACTGCGTGCCGCGCAGTTGTGCCAGCACATCGCCTTCGTTCACAACCTGGCCTTCTTTCACCAGAAGCTCGGCCAGAATGCCGCCTTCAAGGTTCTGGATAATCTGAGGACGTGACGACGAAATCATCTCGCCGTCCGCGCGCACAATCTCGTCAACCCAGGCAAAGGCCGCCCAAACAATAAAGAGAAGAACAGTCGCCGCACAAAGCCAGATGGTCAGGCTCGGTCCGCGCAGTTTTGCCCCAAGCTGGCTTGACAGGTTTGTTGCATCCGCACTCATGCCGCGCCCCCTGCACCCTTGCTCAGATGCGCCAGCACCTGATCGCGTGGCCCGTCAACGGCCATGCGTCCGTTTTGCAAAATCACCGTGCGTGTTGTCAGCTGCAAGATCGGCACACGATGCGTTGCGATAACAGCAGTCCGCCCTTTGAGCCATGTCTGCAAGCGGTCCACCAGCACCTTTTCGAGCGTCTGGTCAAGCGCTGCAGTCGGCTCGTCCAGCAGGCAAATCGGCGGGTTTTGCAGCCAAAGCCGCGCCCAGCCAATAGATTGACGCTGACCTATAGACAGCCCCGCGCCACCATCCCGAATATCCAGGTCGAGCCCCTTGGGGTGACCCTTCACATATTGCCCAAGCCCCGCGAAATCGAGCGCTTCAAGCAAGCGCGCATCATCGCGCTCCAGCATATTGAGGTTGAGGTTGTCGCGCAGCGTTCCCGCAAAAAGCTTTACCTCCTGCCCGAGGTAGCCGATCATCCGGCGCATATCGCGCGGATCAATCTGGCCCATTTCCATACCGTCAAGAAGCACACGCCCCTGCGTGGGCGCATAAAGCCCCGCAAGCACCTTCAGCAGCGTGGATTTGCCCGACCCGTTTGAGCCAAGCACAGCCACAGCCTCGCCAGCCTTAAGTTGCAAGCCAGCCACATCAAGCTGCGGCTTGCCGCCTTCATCATACTGAAAGCGCATCTCGTGAATTTCATAGTCGCCTTTCAGGCTGTCACGGCGCAAATAGCTGCGGTCCTCGGCGCGGTCCTGTGGCGCATGGGCAATCGCGTCAAGCCCGTCAAGCGCTGCCTTCACATTGCCCCAACGGGCCATCGTGCCGGAAAGTTGCGTCAGCGGGCCAAGCGTGCGGCCCGTCAAAAGGCCCACAGCAATAATCGACCCCACGGTAAACTCCCCCGCAAACACAAGGTAGGTCCCCATGATCACCGAGCAAACATATGTCGCCTGCTGCACGCCCTGCGACCAGAACGTAAGGGTTGAGGCCAACTGGCGCTGCTGGCTTGATTTGAGCGCCGACAATGCCGTCAGCTCGTCCCAAAGACGGCGGATACGGTCCTCGGAGCGCTGCGTTTTCACCGTATCAAGCTCGAAGATGGTCTCGTGCAACATCCGGCTTGCCTTGGCGCTCGCCCCTTGCGTTTCTTTGGTCAGGCGGATCATCTTTTTCTGGAGGAAAAACCCGGGCAGAACCATAAGAATACCGCCAAGGACGAGCACCCAGACGACGTTACCTGCGATCGAAGAGACCAGCAGGAGAAAGACAAAAATAAACGGAATATCCGCCAAAGCGCCCACGGTAGACGCCGTGAAAAACTCGCGCACAGAGCCGAACTCGCGCATAGATGAGAAAAGCTGGCTCGGCTCCTGTCCTGCCCGCTCGCTGCGCATCCCCAGCACGCGGTCCATCAGAATTTTCTGCACGCCAAGCTCGATCTGCCGCCCCGCCCCGTCCATCAGACGTGCGCGCGCCATCTTCAAAAGCGCCTCCATCAGAATAGCAAGACCCGCACCCACTGCCAGCACCCAAAGGGTTGCGACGCTCTGATGCGGGATCACGCGGTCATAGACCTGCAAGCTGAACAAAGCGACAGCCACGGCCAGCAAGTTGGCCACAAACGAACCGAGCGCCACTTCGCCAAACTGCTTTTTGAACTGCCCGAAATGCCCCCAAAACCAATGCGGCTCGCTTGTCTTGGGCGTATGCGCGCGGCTGATCTGCTTCAGCTGGGCCTCGGCCTTCACAATCATCCCCGTGAAATAGGGTTCAAACTCGCCAAGCGGCACAAGCGCGCGGTTGTCCGGACAGGTCTTGTCGTAAATCACAAGCGCGCCGTCTTCTTCGCCCATCACCAAGAGGAACTGTCCGCTTGTCATAAGCGCAAGCGCAGGCCAGCTCGCGTTGATCGAATGTGTCACCGTCTCGACAGACGCATGCAAGCCCTGCGCTTCCAGCGCCTTGGCCAGAACGGCAGGCTGCACATCATCCGCCTCGCCTTCGCGCAGCGCAATCACATCCAGAATATCACGTGAGGTGGTCTGCACACCCAATATACCGGCATAGGTTGAGGTAAGCTCCGCGCGGGTTTTCGTGCGTGCCCCTTTGGGCGCAGGCGCAACAGCCTCAATCTTGGCAGCAGGTGTTTCGGGCACCGCATTGCCCGCCTGCACTTGCATTTTAACAGGTTTGATCTGGCCCAGAACAGGCTTCGCAGCCGCCACTGGCTTCAGCCCGCGCTCGGCGGCGCGTTCAGCCGCCACACGGGCGGCACGCGCCTCTTCGTCCACAACCCGCCGCTCGATCCGCGGCTTTACCGTCACTGCCGAAACAGGCTGCGCACCCGTATTGGCCGAAGGCTTGAGCTTGGCCTTACCGCCAGCCTGAATTGTCAGCGAGAGCGGCTTCTTCTGGGTCAAATGTCGCCCCCGTCTGCCAGAAGTCCAAGCTCCTTGGCCATATCAAGCCGCGCGCGTGCCAGATCGTACTTCAAGCCGATCTCGGCTTCTGCCTGCGCGGCGTAAGTCTCATACACCCCGACAACATCCATCACCTGCCGCTGGCCCGCGTCATACTGGTTTTGAAACATATCGAGGTTGCTCTTGGCCCCTGCCGTCAGCGCCGCTGCTTCTGCAAGCTGTCGGCTTAGCGCGGCCGTTTCGGCCTCTTGCTTGGCCAACCGGCGGTTTGCCTCTTCCTGTGATTGCGCAACCTGGCGGCCGGCCGCCTCTTCTGTCGCCTTGATCGCCTCAAGGTTTGCACCCATCCCGATTCCGATAGCGTTTGTAGGTGCAACAGAGCCCGTGACCCCACCACCGCTGCTGTCAACCGAGGCCGTGACCGTTGGCAAATAACCTGCGCGGTCAATCTTTGCATTGGCAACCGCGCGGCCCTTCTCGGCCTCCGAAAGCAACACCTCCAAAGGCTGCGCCGCATCACGGCTTACCGTCAGCGCGCTCACGCCCTCGACATCGCCCAGTTTCTTGACAGACATCGCGTTAAGCTCGGCCACAGCCGCTTTCGCCGTTTCGCTCTCGGCACTGAAATCGGCCTGCATCTTGGCCAGCTTCAAACGGATTACGCTAAGATCAGACATATCCGAAACGCCACCTTTGACACGCTCGGTCATGATCCACTCGAAATGCTGCATGTCTTTCAAAGCACCGCTGAGCATCGTCGCGGTTTCACGCGCTTCCTGCCCGCGCAAATACAACATCAAAGCCGTGTGCACCCGCTCATTGGTATCAATCGCTAGGTTCACAGCGGCGACTTCAACATCGGCTTTGGCAAATTCGCGCTCTGCCTTCTTCCTGCCGCCCGAGTATAGCACCGCATCCAGAACGATACTTGCCACCGCATCACTCAGCGAGGTGAGAGAAATGCTCGGCCCCAAAGTGGGTAGCCAGTTCTTGGATTGCGCCTCGGCGCGCAAACGTGCCGAACGCAGTTCGCTTTCGGCGGCGCGCGAGTTGGCCGCCAGAACAGGCGTGGCCACACGATCAAACGCGCTGCCCGATGGCAAAATGCTTTGCCGCGCTTGCAGCGAGGAAATAACAATTGAATTGGCCGCTTCGGCCTCGCGCTTCTCGGCGATATTCGGTTCTAACAAGCCGGATTTGAAGCGGCTCACTTCACCGCCACCCGACATGCAACCGCTCATCAAGGTAATAAGAATCAAAGCACTGCTGGCCCTCAGGCCCAAAAGGTTCTGCCCCATAGATCGCCCCGTTTTTTATTAGGCGTTATTGTTTTGGGTGGTCGGGGCGCGCAATGCCTGCACATCTATACGCGCGCGCCCCTCCCTTTCGTCTTAAATAACTACGTTAACATCGTCGTCGATCAATACAGTGGCATCCTCACCGATAGTGTAGACATCGTAGGTCTGGCCATTCTCTGTGACAGTCCCTGTTGTCTTCGTCGCACCGGTGATGGTGACAGTGTCGTCATCGCCGCCATCAATCGCCAGAGTGTTGGAGTTCTCGGCAAAGGCCTCGATCTGGTCAAGCGAGAGCGTCAGATTGGTATCTTCCGCAAAGGTCAGATCAATCGCCTCGATCTCAAGGCCCGCGAGGTTCGGGTTCACACTCGACATATCGATATTGGAGCCCGCAGGATCATCAAGCGCCATAAAGGTGCCCGAAACGTTGCCCGCATCATCCGTTGCCGTAACAACAAGGTGTGATCCGTCGGGAACCGTGCTGTCAAAGGCAAAGATGTTGTTCCCGCCTGCCAGCATTGCATCCCCATCATCAGCGATCTGGTTAACATTGCCGCTGGCCTCAACCTCGAACACAGCTTGCGTGTCGTCGCTGTCACGGACCCAAACCGCTCCATAACCATCGTCTACGTTGGTTTCCGCGAAAATTTCAGGCGCGTTAGGCAGTTCCGCATCAATCGAAATCGTCTGCTTGATGCTGTCCACGTTGCCCGCCTCGTCCTTGGCGTTCACAATGATTTCCGCATCATAGCGCTCGGCATCAAAGGCCTCGGCAGGAAGCTCGAGTGTCCAGTTTCCACCAACCACTGTCGCGTCATAGGTTACGCCGCCGAATTCAACGGCAACTTCCGAACCCGCTTCAACCTGACCGGACAGGACGATCCCGTCGCTCACTTCGCTTGCGTTATAAACAGCATTGCTGCCTTCAAGTTCTGCACCACCGTCGAGCTTGTTAACCAGCGTGTCATACTGCACTTCACGTGTCACAAAGTTCGTGTTGCCGTTCTTGTCGATGACATCAACGCGCAGATCGAAACTGCTTTCGCCTTCAGGCAAAGAGCTCGTCGGCATAACAACGCTCCAGTTACCAGCCGCATCAACGGTTGCCGGCACAGATTGCCCGCCGATCGAAACGATAACCGAAGTGGAACCCGCTTCTGTTGTGCCGCTGAATCCAACACCATCGTCACGCTCGAAGCTGTTGATGATATTGTCATCCGTGACCGACACTCCTGAGATGGCCAGATCGCGTACAACCGTATCAAACTCGACAGTTCCGGTCACTTCACGGACGTTGCCTGCCGCATCCGTTGTCGTCGCAATGATCGGCGCATCATACTGCCCGTCTTCCAACTGGCTTGATGCAAAATCAGCCTTCCAGTTGCCCGCGGCATCGGTTTTGACAGTCATGGTCGCATCACCGAGCTTCACTTCAATCATGTTGCCCGGATCAGATGTGCCGCGCACGGTCACACCGTCACTTGCTTCATCGGCGTTCACAATGTTGTTGCCCTCAATCGGTGCGCTGCTCAGAGTGAGCGAGCCCGCCATATTGTCGATCACAACATCCTGTGTCAGCTCCGAGGTGTTCATCGCCAGGTCAGTCGCTGTCGCCGTCATGGTGAAGCTGTCACCGTTTGATTGCGGCAATTCGCTCTCGCTGAAGCTCACGCTCCACTGGCCGTTCACCACAGTCGCCTCACGGTCAATGCCCGCAAAGTTGACCATAACAGTCGAGCCGGCTTCAACAGTGCCGCCAAAGTTCACACCGCTTGTGGCTTCAGTGGCACTCACAATACCATCGCTACCGCCTGTGGTGGTGTTGATTGTGTAGTTTTCAACCAGCGTGTCAAATTCGACAGTGCCGGCTGTGCTTGAGGCGTTGCCCGCCGCATCAACTGCATTCACAATCACCTGGCCGGTGTAATCACCGGTTTTCACTTCGCTTGCGCTATATGTCACGCTCCAGCTGCCATCTGCCGCAACCGTGGCTTCGTGCACAATGCCGTCAAGGCTCACCGTAACAAGAGTCGACCCTGGCTGGCTTGTTCCCGTCAGGGTCACGCCGTCACCGTGTTCGCTGAAGTTGATCACCCCGTCCGAACCTGCGTTCGAGCCTGTGAATGCAACTTCGCCAACTGTATCAACAACAATCGTCTCAACCACTGTCGTCGAGTTGCCGTAGCTGTCGGTCGAAACGATGGTCACATCGCTCTCGTATTCGCCGGCCTTAACCTCACCTGAAGTATAGCTGACAGACCAGCTGCCATCTTCGCCAACCACGGTTTCCTTGACCACACCGTCAATCGTCACGGTCAGGCTTGCACCCGCTTCACCCGATCCGCTCAACACGATACCGTCAGGGTCTGAGTGGCCCTCGGCATTGAACAGGTCGTCAGTTGATTTGACACCTTCGTTCACAACAATCTCGGGGCCGGTCAGATCAATCGTCACGCCCGGTCCGGTCAACTCGGTGACCGTGCCATCTTCTTCCGTTACAACAACATCAACGGTATATTCACCATCATCGGGGAAATCTTCACCTTCAAAAGTTGCTTCCCAGTCGCCGTTCTCATCGGGCTGCACCGTCACGACATTGTCGCCGATTGTAACCTCGACATCAGAACCGGGCTGTGCCGTGCCTGTCACCACAACAGTCTCTTCAGCTTCGGTGACATCGTCACCACCGATAACAACTGTGCCGTCATCAACCGTTGGCGCAACATAAGCCGGCGTGCCGCCGCCCCCGCCGCCACCGCCGACACCGGCAATAACACCGGCACCACCTGCAACAGCCGCAGCCGTGCCAAGCCCGCCGCCAAGGCCGCTGAGCAGCCCCGCACCAAGCATCGAAACTTCGTCGTCCTGACCCATACCCGCATGCGCCACTTCCGTGCCGTCCACAAAGATAAGATCGTCGCCTGCGCCGTATTTGCCCCAGGTCTCGGCCACACCATACTGACCGTAAAGCTCACCGTTCGCACCGTCGACCAGCGTCACTTCACTGATATATGTGTCCGCTGATACATAGAGCTTCGCCACTGGCGCGCCCGATCCGTCAAAGAAATTTTCCAAAAGGATCACACGCCCATCGGCCAGTGCGATCTCAAGATTTGGCCCCGAGCGCTTGTAACCGACAATATCGCTCTGCCGCAGGTTGAAGGAGTATTCCCCGCCCGCACTTGTTTGAATTACTGTAAGATTTTGGTCCGCTGATACGCTTCCACGATCGACCGAACCCGCGCCACCACGGGCAACGAAACTAATTGGTTTCATGACACCACCATTTGCCTCAATAAAAATACACACGACGTCATTCATTGCGCCGTTTTTCTGCCACAATCCCTACTCATTAAAAACGCATTTGAATAGTGCCTATTTAGGGGGAACCCCCAAAATACTGCGTCATTACTGATATTTAGGGTGTTTTACGTTGCAGTGATGCAACAAAACGAGCACGGCTCCGCCTCCGCGTGTGGCCTCTTTAATGCACTCGCCTCGACTTAAAGACTGCCAAAAAACAGCAGGCGCCCGTTACTTCAAAAAGACATGGCCCTTCATGCCGGCAGGGATACGCGCCCCCATACGGCTCAGTATAGTTGGCGCAATCTGCAACTGGTCAATCTCGCTGCCCGCCGTCGGGCCCACTCCGTCACCGAAGTAATACATTGCCGAAAGTTGCTGCAAATCACTCTTGCCGCCATGATGCCCGCGCTCGTCCTGCCCGTGATCTGCGGTCACAATCACCTCATACCCCATCGCCCGCCAGCGCGGAATAAACGGCGCCAGCATCTCGTCCATCACAAAACAGGCATGGTCCATCTCCTGACAGTCATGGAAGAAGCGGTGGCCCATGCTGTCGAGCGTGCAGGTGTGCAACATGCCATAATCAAGCCCGAAGCGCGCACAGAGGTTCGTCAACGTGCCGAACAGGTCCACATCCGAAGGCGTCATCTGGTTGATCAGCCCATAGCCTGTCATCGTATGAAAACGGCCATGGTTAATAGTCTCGCTCTCGGGCTCGTCATATTCAATGTCGCGCACATAATCGAAAGGATGACGGTTGAAAAACTCGCTCCAGAACGAATGCGCCACAGCTCCTGTCACGCCCCCGCTCTTTCGCACCGCTGAAAAGACATCCTCTTCCTTGAGGCGAAACACATTCCCGTTGCCCGTGCAGCCATGCACCTGCGGCGTGACGCCCGTGTGAATGCTCGCATAGCAACTCGCCGAAATAGACGGCAGCACCGCGCGCACTGTCCATGTCTGGGCTTCCCCGCTCTGCACCCAGCCCTCAAGGTTGCCAAACAGACGGCGGAAGTTGCGAAGGGGCACCCCGTCCAGAATAATGAGCAGTAATTTACGTTTCATAAGCACCTCTCCAAAGCCGGCCCTGCCGCCCTTTTCATTGCCAATAAATATATCTCAGGGGGGGCGGGGGACTGCCCCCGGTTAAACGTGAAATTCGGCTGGCCGGGCTTTCGCACTGCGAAAACCCGATCCCCCCTCAGTTCCCCGCGCTTTCCATCTTACGGTTCGCTATCACCTCTTCCAGCCAGCCCAGCTTCATCTCGGGCACAGAGCTCAGCAAAAGGTCGGTGTAGTTGTCAAACGGCGGGCTCAACACATCGGTTTTCGTGCCATAGCGCACCACCTCGCCCTGATACATCACGGCAATGCTATCCGCGATTGCCCGCACCGTCGCCAGGTCGTGGGTGATAAACAAATAGGCCACATCCTCGACCTTCTGCAAATCAAGCAACAGCTTCAGAATGCCATCCGCAACCAGAGGGTCAAGCGCGCTCGTCACCTCGTCGCAGATAATGAGCTTGGGCTTGGCCGCCAGCGCCCTCGCAATACAGACCCGCTGCTTTTGCCCGCCCGAGAGCTCGGCGGGGTAGCGGTCCTGAAAGCCCTTGCCCAGTTCGATCTCGTCCAGAAGCTCCTGAATACGCTTCTGCTTTTCCGCACCGCGCAACCCGAAGTAAAACTCCAGAGGCCTTCCGATGATCGTCCCCACAGTCTGGCGCGGGTTCATTGCCGTATCCGCCATCTGGTAAATCATCTGCAACTCGCGCAAGTCTTCCCGTGGCCGCGTGCGCATCACCGGGTTGAGGTCGCGTCCCGCGAAATGCACCCGCCCCTCGCGCTGCGGCAAAAGCCCCGTAATCACCCGCGCAAGCGTTGACTTACCCGAGCCGCTTTCGCCCACAACAGCCAAGGTCTGGCCGGGGTGCACTTCCACATTCACATTCTTGAGCACATCGAAATTCGTGCCCTTGTAGCGCGCTGTGATGTTCTCGCAGATCAGCACAGGTTCGCTGGTCGGCTTCTTTTCAACGTGGTCAATCTTGCGCACCGAAACAAGCGCCTTGGTGTAGTCCTCACGCGGCGCGTTGATAATCTGGTCAACAGAACCATACTCAACCATATCACCCATCTTGAGCACCATAATGTCATCCGACACCTGCGCCACAACAGCCAGATCATGCGTGATATAGAGAGCCGCAACACCCGTATCGTGAATGGCTTCCTTGATCGCCATCAACACATCAATCTGCGTCGTCACATCAAGCGCCGTGGTCGGTTCGTCAAACACAACGAGGTCAGGCTCGGGGCACAGCGCCAACGCGGTCATACAGCGCTGCAACTGCCCGCCTGACACCTGATGCGGATAGCGCTTGCCAATGGTCTCGGGGTTGGGCAGCCCGAGCTTTTCAAACAGCGCAATCGCGCGCGCCTCGGCCTCGGATTTGGTGAATTTCCCGTGGCGGATTGCCGCTTCCGTCACCTGCTCCAATATCTGCTTCGCAGGGTTGAAGCTTGCCGCCGCCGACTGGCTTACATAGGTCACTTCCCCGCCGCGCAGGCTGCGCAAGTCACCGCGCGTGGTGTTCAAAATCTCGCGGCCATTGACCCAGACTTCGCCTCCGGTCAACTCGACACCGCCGCGCCCATAGGCCATAGTCGCAAGCCCGATGGTCGACTTGCCCGCACCGGACTCACCGATCAGCCCAAGCACTTTGCCTTTCTCAAGGTCAAACGAAACCCCATGCACAATCTCGATATCATGCGGCTTCTCACCGGGCGGATAAACGGTCGCGCCGATCTTGAGGTCACGCACGCGTACAAAAGCATCGCTCATCCGCGGCCCCCTTTCAGGCTGGTGGTTCGGTTCAAAACCCAATCCGCCACAAGGTTTACAGAAATCGCCAGTGTCGCAATCGCAATCGCAGGCCAGAGCCCCGCTCCGATGCCATAGACAATCCCGTCTTTGTTCTCCTTAACAATCCCGCCCCAGTCCGCCAGCGGCGGCTGCACGCCAAGACCAAGGAAGCTGAGCGTCGAGATGAACAGAACCATGAAAATGAAACGCAAGCCCAGCTCGGCCACCAAGGGGCTCAAAGCATTGGGCAGGATCTCGCGGAAAATAACCCAAAGCCGCCCTTCCCCGCGCAAGGAGGCCGCTTCGACATATTCCATCACATTGATGTCCACAGCCACAGAGCGCGCAAGACGGAACACACGGGTCGAGTCAAGCAAACCCATCACAAGAATGAGCACAGGCACCGTCACAGGCACCATCGCCAGAATAACCAGCGCCATAATGAGCGAGGGGATCGCCATCACAAGATCAACCAGGCGGCTCAGAAGCTGGTCCGCCCAGCCACCGAGCACGGCAGCCAGAAAGCCCAGCGTCGAGCCGGTGACAAAGCTCAGGATCGTACCCGCCGTGGCGATGAAAATGGTGGTTTGCCCGCCGTATATCATCCGTGTGAGAAGGTCGCGCCCGATGTTGTCTGTGCCAAGCAAGTGCTCGGAGCTCGCAGGCTCCCAGACATCGCCCACAACTTCGGCCATGCCATAAGGCGCAATCCAATGCGCAAAGATCGCGACAAAAAAGTAAACGCCGGTGATGAAAAGCCCGATGAGGGCCGAAAGAGGTATGTTCTTGATCATTTCGGGTGCCTCAGTCTCGGGTTCGACAGGATCGAGATGATATCTGCCAGCATATTCAGGCCGATATAGATCGCCGCGAAGATGACACCGCACGCCAGCACAACAGGCACATCGCGCTTGGTGACTGCATCAACAAGAAACTGCCCCATACCCGGGTAAACAAACACAACCTCGATCACCACAACCCCGACAACAAGATAAGCAAGGTTGAGCATCACCACGTTCACAATCGGGGAGACCGCATTGGGAAAGGCGTGTTTGGCAATCACATTGAAAGTGCTCAACCCCTTCAGCTCGGCAGTTTCAATATAGGCCGACTGCATCACATTCAAAATCGCCGCACGCGTCATCCGCATCATATGTGCCAGCACAACAAGTGTAAGAACCATGACAGGCAGCACGATCGACTGCAGCTTTTGCCAGAGCGTCATACTGTCATTGATCATCGCGAGAGCCGAACCAAAGCCCAGCTTCACCGCCAGAAAGTAAACCAGCACATAGCCGATGAGAAATTCGGGAATAGAGATGGTCGTGAGCGTGATGCCCGAGATCAGTTTGTCAGGCCAGCGGTTGCGGTAACGCACCGCGAGCAGCCCGAGAAAAATCGCCAGCGGAACCGAAACAAGCGCCGCCCAGAACGCAAGGAACAACGTGTTGCCAAGCCGCTTGCTGACACTCTCGGCAATGTCGAGCCTGTTGGTCAGCGAAACGCCGAGATCGCCGGTCAAAACGCCGCCGAACCACTCGAAATATCGTGTCGTTGCGGGGCGGTTCAGGCCCATCTCTTCGCGCAGGTTGGCAAGGCTCTCGGCTGTCGCCGACTGGCCCAGAACAGCCTGTGCCGCATCGCCCGGCAAGGCCTCGGTGAGGCCGAAGATCAGAATCGATGCGGCCACGAGCAACAGGATGCCCAGCACAAGCCGCTGGGCAACCAGTTTTATAATGGGGTGCATACTGCCGGATCCCGCTTACACAAACCACATCTTGCGTGTGATCTCGCCGTTCATCAGCTCCTGGTTGGCATTCTGCCCCCAACCGCCGAGAGCGGTGCTGTGTGCTTCCACGAAATCGTTGAACATCGGGCAGATAAGCCCGCCCTCGTCACGCACCATCCGACCCATCTTCGAGTAGATTTCCTTGCGTTTGGCCGTGTCGAGTTCTCCGCGTGCCTCAAGCAGCATCTTGTCAAACTCGGGGTTCTTGAAGCGCGTGTCGTTCCAGTCCGCCGTCGAGAGATAGGCGGTTGAATACATCTGGTCCTGCACAGGGCGTCCGCCCCAATAGCTCGCGCAGAACGGCTGCACATTCCACACCTCTGACCAATAGCCATCATTCGGCTCACGCTTGATCTCAAGCGGAATGCCCGCCTGCGCCGCCGTCTGCTGGAACAGAGACGCTGCATCCACGGCCCCGGGGAAGGCCCCATCCGCAACCCGCAAGATGATCGGGCTGCCGTCATGGCCGGATTTCTTGTAATGCTCCGCAGCTTTTGCCAGGTCAAAAGCACGTTGCTCGATGCTCTCGTCAAACAGCGGGTAGGATGCGTTGACCGGCATGTCATTGCCGACCGAGCCGTAGCCCTGCAGGATCTTTTCAACAAGCTCTTCACGGTTGATGGCATACTTGAGCGCAAGGCGCAGCTCGTTGTTGTCAAACGGCGCCGTGTCGGCGTGCATGATGAACACATAGTGTCCGCGGCCTGCCGTCGAGGTCACCTCGATGTTCGGCGCACGTCCAAGCAAGCCTGCCACTTTGGGCTCGACGCGGTTGATAATATGCACCTGCCCTGATTGCAGCGCCGCTGTTCGGGCCGTGGCATCATTGATCACGATGATCTCCACCGAGTCAAAATGCGCATCATCCGCCCAGTAGTTCTCGAATTTGGAATAGGCATGGCGCACACCCGGCTCGTTGGCTTCAAGCTTGTAAGGCCCCGTGCCGATGCCTGCATCCGGCGCATCCATGCCACCGTTGGGCTGGATGATCAGGTGATAATCCGCCATCAGATAAGGCAAGTCGGCGTTTGCATCTTTCAGCGTGACCGAGAAGGTATCGCCATCCACTTTCATGCTATCGATGCCGTTCATGATGCCCAGCGCGCCCGATTTTGAATCCTCGTTGGAATGGCGCTCCATCGTTTTCATGACGTCTTCGGCGGTCAGGGTCTTGCCGTTGTGAAACTCTACGTCCTTGCGGATCTTGAACATCCAGGTCTTGGCGTCCGCCGAGCTTTCGACACTCTCCGCCAAGAGGTTCTTGATCGAGCCGTCGCCGGCAACATCCACGAGCGTGTCGCCAAACTGCTTGCCGTTGTGAAAAGGCACCTGGCTCGCATAGGTTGCCGGATCGAGCGAGTTGGTGCTCTCTCCACCAACAGAGCCGATCTTGAAATCGCCGCCCTTCTTGGGCGTCTGTGCCTGCACCGCATCAGCCATCATCAGGTTTGCCGCTGCCGCTGTTACACCCAAAGCGCTGGCTTTGCCCATAAAATCGCGGCGCGAAAGCTTGCCTTCGGTTACGCGTTTTTTGAGATATTCGAGTTCGTTATTCATCATTCACTCCCGGTTGAATTTTCTGCCGCCTCGCCGCGGCTTTTATTAATCGTTGAGTCAAAGAAAGCGCATTGAGCGTGAGACAGCAAGATATTTCTCAGGAAATGCCCACAAGCGCCTCACATCATATCGCGTTCAATTCGCTCTTCCACATCACGGGCATAGACCAAAACATCGTTCTCATAGGCCTCAAGCCGCCCGCTCACATAAAATGCTTCGCGGTCACTGTGCATTCTGGCAAAAGTCTCCGTGCGCAGCGCAAGCCCCTCGCGTTCGGTTTCTTCGGTCCAATGTGTCATGCCGCGTGCAGAAAGCGGATCATCAGGATGAATCACCCAGGTCTCCCGGCTCACCCCGCCGCTCACGAGCCCATGTCTCACATCACGCACCTTGCCAAAATCATCGTCAATAATCAGCGAAACAAGCCCCGTCGCGTGGTCAATCTCCTGCCGTTTCACATTGCGCGGCGCGCGCAGTTCTTCGGTTTGCCACCCTTCGGCGCCCTCGGCCGCCTCAAAGCTCCACTCGTCCGCTTCGGCAAGGGCGCGCTCGGGCAGGCTCAGCACCCCGCCCCTCACCGTCACCCGTGCCACTTCGGGTGCAGGCCAGATCAACGGCCAGTAAGCGGTTGAAATCGCCACGGCAATCTTATGGCCCTCAGGCACGCGATACGCGATATGATCAAGCGCAAGCTCGATCTCGACCGCCTCCCCCACAGGCATCGCCTCGGGGCTGGCCGAACTGTTGCGATACGTCAGGTTCAACACCCCGAAACTTACCCGTGTGCTCGCCCCGTCAGGGTGCACATGATTGAGCCGCACACAGATCTGCCCCTGCGGCGCATCACTGCTCAGGCTCAGCCGCACCTTGGGACGCCCGACAATATCAACCGAACGCGCAAGCACAGGCCCTGTCCAAACGGCAGAATACAAATCATCCATCCGCTGGTCATCGCAAAGCTCGGGGCCACGCCCGATAGCGTAATACTCGCCCCCGCCAAGCCCGCAATGGGCAGGCGAGGCAATCTGCACCCGCGTCTCTCCCTCGCGCCCCAACTGTCCGTCAGGCCCGAGAGGATAGTCATGCATCTCGCCGCCCGTGGCCTCATCGGCAATCCAAACACCGTCTCTGGGCTCGTTAAAACGGCTGGGCCGATAGCCTTCCATTACATAACCGCGAAACGCAGGGTCGCCCTCAACACCGGTGTCGATGCCCTTGAGCCACTTGTCCCACCAGCGCTTGGCCTCCTGCAAAAACCCGATCCTCGGCTCGGGCTTGGCAATATGAGGATAAAGATGCACCCAGGGGCCGGTAATCCCCTTCGCACCCTCGATGTTCTCCACCAGCGCAGGCACGGCATTCTTGTAACCGTCCGCCCAACCGCCGATCGCCAGCACCTTGGCCTTGATGCGCGCATAATCCTCGCAAACCGAGCCATGCTCCCAAAACGCATCGCGCCGCTGGTGCTTCAGCCAGTTTGCGATGAGAAACGGCTCGCTCTTCAGGCGTTCCATCCAGATTTCGCGCCAGTCCTCGCGCAAAGCAGGGTCAGGCGGACGTGACGAATAAGCCCACATGGTCGAGGACCAGGCGAGGTTCTCGTTCAGCAAACAGCCGCCCTTGTGGTGAATATCATCGGCAAAACGGTCTACTGTCGAGCAAATCGAAATCACCGCTTTCAAGGGCTCGGGCTGCAAATAAGCCGTTTGCAAGCAGTTGAACCCGCCCCAGCTGATTCCCTGCATCCCGACATTACCGTTGCACCAGTCCTGCGCAGCCAGCCAGTTGATCACCTCAACGGCGTCATCAAGCTCCTGCTGCGTGTATTCGTCTTCCATGTGGCCATAGCTGTCGCCATTGCCGCGCATATCCACGCGCACCATCGCATATCCGCGCGCCGCCATCCACGGATGCGAAATCTCGTCTCGCCCGCAGGTTCCATCGCGCTTGCGATAAGGCAAATGCTCCAGAACCGCTGGCACAGGGTCATCCCCCGCATCTGCAGGCATCCACACCCGCGCCGAAAGGCGCACCCCGTCAGACATGACAATCCCCACATCGGGGCGGTCAACAATCTCTCTTAAACCATGTTCGCTCATAGCGGCATCTTGGCCTGCACCACGCGCGTGTCAAGCAGAGTCCTTGCGCTTAACCGGCCCGCTCAGCTTGCGAGGCGCAATGGCTCTTCTGCGCCCTCGGGCATGTCTGGCAAGATCGCTGCAGAAGCAGCGCCCCATTTCATACTGATCGCGCAGTAAGGCTTGCCGCCGTAATAAACAGGCTCTCCCACCACGGCAGCGTCAAAGCCGATGCCCCGCACGATCGCATCAAAGTTCTTTCGCGTGAATGCCAGAAGCTCCTCGGCACCCACTTTTTCCGGATATTCCGCGATGGTCAGAAAAAGCGCCGTCAAAGCGGATTTGCCCGAGGCCTCCACACGGCTCACCTCCCAGATGTTATCCGCCTGCGGCGCAGCCCGTTTGCCCAGAATATCGGCTGGTATACCCGGCAGCAGCCCCAGCATCGCGTCGCGCATCATATAGCTGAACTCGACCGAGCCATAAGACACGCGCGCCGAGGTCGGCATCAAGCGGGCATAGCCCTCAACCTTCCCGCCACGCTCGATCAGAATGTAAACAGTTTCAGCGCGGTCATACTGGTCCTGCTCGATATGAGCGCTGCGTGGAATGTCCCACCCCAGCTTTTCATAAAACAGCATCCGCCGCTTGCGCAGATGCTCATGCACAAGAGCGCCATAAACACCTCTGTTTTGGTCGGTCACAATAATACGGTTCCACATAGACAATCCCCCAAGATTACAAATGTGAGGTTACTCTTTAAATCAGATTGGCAGACTTTGATTAAAGATGTGTTGGCAATGCCCCCAAGAAATACAACTTAAAGTTGTATTGCAAGGTAAAACATTGCAATACAATATTAATCATTCTTAAAATTAAAGTTAACTCAGGGTTGAAGCCCGCCTCACTGGCACGGTTTCAGTCCAGGTCAGTCTCGGTAAGCTCAACGAGCATATCCAGCAAGGCGTCCAGCTTTTCCTGCCCCACACGCTCGCGCAGACGCTCGGAAATTTCGACGCTTTCAGACTGCGCGGACACAAGTAACTTGCGGCCCTCATCCGTAATATTCACCTGCACGCGGCGGCGGTCGTCCGGATGGCCCTTGCGGCTGATCAACCCCTTCTTGTCCAGAAGTTGCATGATCCTTGTGAGCGAAGGATTGAGCAAACAGGCCGCCTCGGCGATCTCTTTGGGGTCCATCATGCCGCGCTCGTCAAGCACCCGCAGCACCCGCCACTGCTGCTCCGTCACGCCGATCTTGGCCAGCATCCGGCGGTAAGGGCCCATAACTGTCTCGCGGCCGCGCAACATTGCAATCGGCAAAGAGCGCCGTGTGCTCGGCAAAAGGTTTGCCGTCTTACCTGTCGGTGCGGAGCCAGCCGCTTTCATATCATCGTCACTCATGCGTTTCTTTATGCGCAACTCTGTCTTATGGGCAAGCGTTTTAGCATGCGGCCAAAGCGCCTACACGCTCATAGCCAGCACACGGCTGATCTCGGTGAGAGAGCGACCTGATTGCGCACGCCAGATGTTGAACGCGTCTTGAACCGCACGCAGCCCCGCCTTGGAGCTTGGCGCCTTGTCCACGACCCCTTCGGCCACCAGCCGCGCCACCACATCGGGCGAAAGGATAAAGCTGCTCCGCCCGAGCATACGCATCCCGTAAGCTCCAGTCTGCCCACCAAGCCGCGCACCGCGTTTTTTGAGCATCTCAAGCAAGCCGACGAAGTCTTCATCCGGCCACTCACCCAGCACTTTGCCAACACCACCCTCGGTGCGCAACTCAAGGAAAAAAGCTGCGTTGTCGCGCACCGAAGCAATCTTCGGCCCCGATCGGACAATCCGCGTGTCGGTGATCAGACGGTCAAACATCTCGTCATCCATCATCGCGCAGCGCCCGATATCAAACCCGTAAAAGGCCGCTTCAAAACCGTCCCACTTGCTGTCTATCACCTGCCATGCCAGCCCGGTGCGGAACACATATTTGGAAATCTCCGCCAACCAGCGGTCTTCAGGGATGGCTGCAAGCTCTGCTGCTGACCTGGGTTTGTCGATCAGCGCCTCAAGCGCTGCCCCTCCGCCCTTGCGCTTGGCGGCAATCTCGTAAATCTCGTCAAAGTGGCGCATGGGGCTATCCTTTTTGCTCTTTCAAACATTCTGAAGCCAAATATCCGGAAGAGCCAGCTTTTCGGTATCGAATTTTCGCTTCGCGAAAATCCGACCCAGGCGAGAGGGCGCTGCCCTCTCGCGCTCTCCCGGGATATTTATAGCAATGAAAAAGGAATAAGCCTTGCCCACTTCCCTGCCCCGTTGTCCTCTGTCATAATGGCCAAAACCCATAACAAAGACGAGCAGCGGCACATGTCAGACGATCTTCTTACCGGCGCGGGCGCGAGCCCCGACAGCTACGACGCCTCCTCCATTCAGGTGCTCGAAGATATGGAGCACGTCCGCCTGCGCCCCGGTATGTATATCGGCGGCAAGGATGACCGCGCTTTGCACCATATGGTCGCCGAGATCATCGACAACTCGATGGACGAAGCCGTTGCGGGCCATGCCACATGGATCGAGGTGGAGCTGCACGAAAACGGCCATGTCTCCGTGCGCGACAATGGCCGCGGCATCCCGACAGGGCCTCACCCGTCAAACCCCGATAAATCCGCGCTCGAAATCATCTTCTGCACCCTCAACGCAGGCGGTAAATTCTCGGGGGACAGCTACGAAACATCAGGCGGCTTGCATGGCGTCGGCTCTTCTGTTGTCAACGCGCTTTCGGACCACCTGCGCGTCGAAGTGGCCCGAAACAAAGAGCTCTTCGCGATGGAGTTCTCCCGTGGTGTGCCGCAAGGCAAGCTCGCCAAAGTCGGCGCCGCCCCCAACCGCCGCGGAACATCGGTGACCTTCCACCCCGACCCTGAGATCTTCGGCTCTCTCAAGCTCAAGGCCTCCCGCCTCTTTGCCATGGCGCGCTCGAAGGCCTACCTTTTCTCCGGTGTCGAGATCCGCTGGAAAACCGCGCAAACCGATGGCGACACGCCACAAGAAGCCACGTTCCACTTTCCCGGCGGGCTTGCAGACTACCTCAAGGAAGTCATGGGAGGTGCCACCACCTATTCGGAAAACCCATTCGCAGGCACTGTCAGTTTTGAAAAGTTCGAACGCCCCGGCAAGGTCGAATGGGCCATCAACTGGACACCCGCCCGCGACGGCTTCATCCAGAGCTACTGTAACACCGTGCCCACCCCCGAGGGCGGCACGCACGAGGCCGGCTTCTGGGCCGCGATCCTCAAGGGCATCAAGGCCTACGGCGAGCTTGTCGGCAACAAAAAGGCCGCAACCATCACCCGCGAAGACCTCACCACAGGTGCAGGCGCGCTCGTGAGCTGCTTCATCCGCGAGCCCGAATTTGTCGGCCAGACCAAAGACCGCCTCGCAACCGTCGAAGCGCAGCGCATGGTCGAAAACTCGGTCCGCGACCACTTTGACAACTGGTTGGCAGCGGACACAAAATCCGCAGGCGCGATCCTCGATTTCCTCGTGCTCAGAGCCGAAGAGCGCCTGCGCCGCCGTCAGGAAAAAGAGACCTCGCGCAAAACCGCGACCCAAAAACTCCGCCTCCCCGGCAAGCTCACCGACTGCTCGTCAAAGTCGCGCGAAGGCACCGAGCTGTTCATCGTGGAAGGCGACTCTGCGGGCGGCTCCGCCAAAATGGCGCGCAATCGCAACTACCAGGCACTCCTGCCCCTGCGCGGCAAAATCCTCAACGTCCTCGGCTCGGCCTCCTCCAAAATCGGGACCAATCAGGAAATTTCCGACCTCACCCAAGCGCTCGGTGTGGGCCTCGGAACCAAGTTCAACGTCGATGACCTGCGCTATGACAAAGTCATCATCATGACAGATGCGGATGTCGACGGCGCCCATATCGCCGCCCTCCTCATGACCTTCTTCTTCACCCAGATGCGCCCGATGATAGACCACGGCCACCTCTACCTCGCCTGCCCGCCGCTCTACCGCCTCACCCAGGGCGCGCGCCGCCTCTATGTGGCCGATGATGTAGAGAAAGACCGCATGATGGAAAAAGGCCTTGGCGGTAAAGGCAAAATCGACGTGCAGCGCTTCAAGGGCTTGGGCGAAATGGACGCAAAAGACCTCAAAGAAACCACGATGGACCCGAAATCACGCAAGCTGATCAGGGTTACGATTGACGAGGACGAACCGGGCCAAACAGGCGACCTCGTGGAGCGCCTCATGGGCAAAAAGCCCGAGCTGCGCTTCCAGTATATTCAGGAAAACGCGCGGTTTGTTGAGGAGTTGGATGTTTGAGGGAATCGACCCCGTCCGACGGCACTTCCGCTCCAACCAAATGCGCTTAGCCAGACCGAGCAAAAGGCAATTTTTACAATCCCAACCAACGCATGAGTCCTCGCCTCCTGCGTTTGGTAGTAACCTTTCCGTTTTTAATCTCAGTGGAGCGCAATCCTAAAACCAAGGTCAGAGCTCCGATTGCATCCTCTAGTGCATCATGTGTTTGAGATTGGCTGTGAGTAACACCGCAATATACCCCAGCCTCTGTCAGCTTAGGCCATTTCACATCTCTACCATGTATTTCACAGGCGCGAGCATGAGTTTCGAACATTGTGCACAATTTTATATTGTTTCTAAGTGGCGTAACATTGGTGCGTATTAGTTCAGCATCTAAGAACGCTGAGTCGACTTTCACGTTGTGTGCAATTATAGGAAGGCTTCCTATAAATTCCCTTATCTCGCGCGCCTTATCTGCAAATTCGGGCTCGTTCTTTACATCTTTATCAGTGATCCCGTGAATTTCAGTAGCCGCCCTAGGAATAGGTATTTGTGGGTTGAACACAAAAGTCAGCCCTTCATAACTCCCTTTGAGTTGTCCGTTATCAAGCTCAAATTTCTGAAGGTCCACCTTGAGCAAAGCTATTGAAACGATGCGATCGTTCTTTGGGCTAAGCCCAGTTGTTTCTACATCAAATACAACAACTTCTGATAAGTTTTCAAAGTTCATTCAGATACCTTCGGCAAAGCGCTTTATTTCATAAGCACTTCATCGAAATTTACAACGAACGTCAAACCCCGTTAACTTAGGGTGGCTGCTCACCCACCCCTCCCCCACCCCCGCACGCACCGTTAACCCCTCCTCCCCATCACAACACCCCAGTCCCCCGGTGCACGCTTTGTGCACGCCTTGTGCACGCTTTTCACCCCCCTCACATTTCGGCCAAATCCGCGCATTAACCCTCTCGCGCGCTCGGCGGGTTCCCGCTAACATCGCCCCATGCGCCTCTTAGCCCTCGCCTTGTTCCTCACCCTCGCCGCCTGCGGCCGCCCTCTCTCAACGGGCGAAAAATCCTTTATAAATCAGATATATGGCCCCAGCTTCGCAGCCGAACGCGCCCGCCTCCACAACGGCGCGCTGGTCGGCTCGGTCACCTTCAAGCGCAAGAAGCGCCCGCGCCTCACATGCCGTGAGCGCATCTTCCCCGAACGCCCCGAAGAAATCGTCACCACAAGCCCTGCTGCCGTGGCGCTTTTCAACCATGTTTTCTTCGCCAAGCCGTTCTTTCTAAAGGATTATATGCACGGCTACCCCGACAGCATGAGCCTCTATGCTGCCATGCTTTTTGCCCATGAAGCCACCCACATCTGGCAGTGGCAGAACCGTGCGACAACAGGCTATCACCCGCTCAAGGCCGCGGCTGAGCACAGCGCCGTGGATGACCCATATCTCTTTGAAATAGAAACAGAAAACCGCTTTCTGGATTACCCCTACGAGCAGCAGGCCAGCCTCGTGGAAGAATACGTCTGCTGCACATCGCTCGACCCAGAAGCGCCGCGCACGAAGCGTCTGCAATCCATGCTGTCAGAGGCCTTCCCCCTCGGAAATATCCATATCCCCCAAAAGGTTAGCCTCCCATGGGACGGAGCCGAGACAGACCGCATCTGCCGTTAAAGCCTCTTTAAGACCTCTTGGGTAAAGTCATCCCCACGTTTCTCGAAGCTGTCATACTGATCAAAGCTCGCCGCCGCAGGGGCCAGCAACACAACATCGCCTGCCTCGGCCTCTTTCATCGCCGATTCGACGGCTTTTTCCATAGTGGTGCACACTTCGGCCTCAACGCCCGAAAGCTGCATCGCAAAATACGCCGCCTCGCGTCCGATCACATAGGCCTTTTTCACGTGGCCTAGCGCGTCTTGCAAGCCGCTCAAACCGCCCTCTTTTTCAAGCCCGCCACAGATCCAGCGGACATTTTCAAACGCGCGCAAAGCCTTCTCCGCCGCGTCCACATTCGTCGCCTTGCTGTCGTTCACATAAGAAACGCCACCGGCCTCGGCAATAAGTTGCGAGCGGTGCGGCAAGCCCTTAAAGCTATGAAATCCCTGCTCAATATCGCGCGGTGCAAGTCCGAGCGCACGGCAAACAGCATAGGCTGCACAGGCATTCTGATGGTTGTGCGCGCCGGGTAAACCCTTCACCTCGCGCAAGTCAATCGAGGCCACCTGACGCCCCTTGCGCCACTCGGCAAGGAAGCCCTTGCGCGCATAAACGTTCCAGCCATGCCCCGTCAGTTTCCGTTTAACTGATACACGGATCACCCGGTCATCGCCCTGCCCCGCCGAGAGTTGGTTGTCCAGAAACAACCCCTCGTTTTCATCGACGCCAATCACAGCACGGTCAGGCCCGCCTTCCGCAAACAGCCGCCGTTTGGCCGCAAAATAGCCGCCCATCCCGTGGTGGCGGTCCAGATGATCCGGTGAAAGGTTTGTAAACACAGCAATATCCGGCGTCAGCGCCCGCGCCAGCTCGGTCTGATAGGAGCTCAGCTCAAGCACAATCACATCGCCCGAGAGCGGCACATCAAGGTCAAACACACCGCGCCCGATGTTGCCCGCAAGCTGAGCGGTTTTGCCAGCGCTTTCAATCAGATGCGCAATCAAAGCCGAGGTTGTCGACTTCCCGTTTGATCCCGTCACAGCCACCACACGGGGTGGCACATCCAGCGCGTCCCAAGCACCGCTTCCAAGCGAAGCAAAGAACAGCCCGATGTCATTGTCCACAGGCACCCCCGCCATGAGGGCTGCCGTCACAACGCGGTTTGGCTCGGGGTAAAGATGCGGAATTCCGGGGCTGACAACCAGTGCCGCCAAGCGGCTCATCACCGCCTCGCGCGCCAGGTCCACACACTCGAAGCCCTCGGCTGCCGCCCGCTCCCGCGCATCAACGTTGTCGTCCCAGCAGAGCGCCTCGGCCCCGCCCTCGCGCAGGCTCCGCGCCGTTGACAAGCCGCTGCGCCCAAGGCCCAAAACGCCCACGCTCTGGCCCGCATATCCTGCGACTGGGATCATCGGATCGTCCTTCTCTTCAGGTTAACGAAGTTTAAGCGTAGCAAGGCCGATCAGGGCCAAAATCAAAGAAATAATCCAGAACCGGATCACAATCTGCGGTTCGGCCCAACCCTTCTTTTCATAGTGATGATGGATTGGCGCCATAAGAAACACCCGCTTCCCCGTGCGTTTGAAGTAAAGCACCTGAATGATCACCGAGAGCGCCTCGACCACAAACAGCCCCCCCACAATCGCCAGCACAATCTCGTGCTTCGTGCTCACCGCAATCGCGCCCAAAGCGCCGCCCAAGGCAAGCGAACCTGTGTCCCCCATAAACACAGCCGCAGGCGGCGCATTATACCAAAGAAAGCCGAGGCCACCGCCAAATATCCCGGCGGTAAAGATCAGGATTTCTCCCGTCCCCGGCACATAATGCACGTCAAGATAGTCGGTAAAGTCGACCCGTCCAACCGCATAGGCAATCACACCCAGCGTGCCCGCAGCGATCATCACAGGCATAATAGCCAAGCCGTCCAGACCATCGGTCAGGTTCACAGCATTCGCCGCGCCCACAATAACAATCATCGCAAACGGCACAAACAGGTAACCAAGGTTAATCAGCGTGTTCTTGAACACCGGCATAGCGAGCTGATACTGCAGCCCCTCGGGGTGATATACTGCCGCCCAATAGCCGGCAATCGCGCTAATCAACAAGCCAAGCAGCATCCGCACACGGCCCGATACTCCCGCAGTTGTTTGCTTTTTTACCTTCGCATAATCATCGGCAAAGCCGATGGCGGCAAAGCTAACCGTCACAAACAGCACGATCCAGATGAACGGATTATCAAGCCGCGCCCAAAGCAGCGTCGAGGTGAGCAGCGCGCCCACTATCAGCAACCCGCCCATCGTCGGCGTGCCGGCCTTTGCCAGATGCCCTTCGGGGCCATCATCTCGAATCGGCTGTCCTTTGCCCTGACGGCGGCGCAGCACGTTGATCAGCGGAGGCCCGAAGATAAACCCGAAAATGAGGGCGGTGAGAAACGCTCCGCCAGCACGGAAAGTTATATATCTGAAAAGGTTGAAAAAATCGCCACCATCAGAAAGATATGTTAGCCAATAAAGCATTTACTCGTTCCCTCGTCTTTCCGTTTTGGGGCGCATGGCCTCGCGGATTGCCGTCACAATCCGGCTCACAGCAATACTCTTTGAGCCTTTGACGAGCACAATATCACCAGCGCGCAAATACCCGCGCACCTTATGAGCCAGTTCATCAGCCGTTTCAAACCATTCACCTTGCTGCTCATCGGGCAGCGCGTCCCACGTATGGCGCATCAAAGGGCCAACGCAATGCACAATATCAAGCTCAGCAATGGAGCCAAGTTGCGCCACGGCCTTGTGTTGCGCAGCCTCGCTTGTGCCAAGCTCCAGCATATCGCCAATAATCGCAATCTTGCGGCATGGGCCTTTGGCCGGCCGCGCAATATCGGCCAAAACCTGAAGCGAAGCCATCAGAGAAGCCGGGTTCGAGTTGAACGCATCGTCAATCAGTTCGATGTGGTCATCGTCGACCTCATCCAGCAGCAAGATTTCGCGCTTGCCCCGCCCGGCCGGCGGCTCCCAATTTGCAAGGTCCGCTGCCGCCACCGCACGCTCGACACCGAGAGCCTCACAAACCGCAATCGCGCCCAGCCCGTTCATGGCAAAATGCTGCCCCGCAGCGCACACCTTAAAGACAAGTGGTTCGCCAAATGCCTCGGCCTCGGCCACTGTCATATTGTCCTTAAGCCGCGTTGAAAGCAGCGTGTAATCCTTTGATGAAACACCAAAAGTCAGCACCTTGCCCGCAGATTTTGCAGCCTTGGCCGCCAGCACAGGCGCGGTCTCAAGGTCGGCATTCCAGACCGCCACGCCACCCTCGACAAGCCCGTCCATGATCGCGGCTTTCTCCGCCGCGATGCCTTCGATATTCTCGAACGCCGCCAGATGCGCCGCTGCAACCGTGGTGATCATCACCACATGCGGCCGGGCCATCCTGGCCAAAGGCGCAATCTCGCCGGGGTGATTCATGCCGATCTCGATCACGGCAAACTCCGCCTCAACGGGCATCCGCGCCAGCGTCAGCGGCACGCCCCAATGGTTGTTATAGCTCGCCTCTGCCGCGTGGCAAAAGCCCTGCGCCGCAAGGATCACCCGCAGCATCTCCTTGGTCGAGGTCTTGCCTGCGCTGCCTGTCACACCGATGATTTTGGCAGTGCTCCGCGCCCGCGCCGCGCGGCCCAGATCTTCCAAGCCAGCCAGCACATCATCCACGAGCAAGAGCTTGTCGCAGCCTTCCAGCCCCTCGGGCACATGGCTGACCAATGCGGCCACCGCGCCCTTCTCAAGCGCCTGCGCGACAAACTCATGCCCGTCCCGCGCAGCCTTCAGGGCAACAAACAAATCCCCTGCCGCAAGCGTGCGTGTGTCGATAGAGACACCCGTCGCCGCCCAATCCGATTGAACCTCACCGCCCGTCGCCGCAGCCGCATCAGCGCTTGTCCAGATCGGGGTCATATCCTTCCCTCCAGAGCCGCCACAGCCACGCTGGCTTGCTCCACATCGTCAAACGGCAAAATATCGTCACCCACGACCTGACCTGTTTCATGGCCCTTGCCCGCAATCAAAAGCGCATCACCGGGCTGGAGCAGATCAACGCCGCGCAGGATGGCCTCGGCGCGGTCGCCAAACTCGTTGGCTTCGGGGCAACCTTCCAACACAGCGGCACGGATGCTCGCCGGGTCTTCAGAGCGCGGGTTGTCATCGGTCACAATCACAACATCTGCATGTTCCGCCGCCGCGCGCCCCATCAGGGGCCGCTTGGTGCGGTCACGGTCCCCGCCCGCGCCGATAATGGCAATGATCCGCCCCGCCACATGCGGGCGCATTGCTTTCAGCGCCGTGGCAACAGCGTCAGGCGTGTGCGAATAGTCCACAAACACCGCCGCGCCATTGTCGCGCGTGGCGGCAAGCTGCATCCGCCCGCGCACCGTCTGCATATAATCAAGCGTCTCGAAAACAGCCTGCGGCTCTTCCCCCGCCGCAATCACAAGGCCCGCCGCCAAAAGCACGTTTTCAGCCTGAAAGCCGCCAATCAGCTTCAGATCAGCGCGGTAGCCCCTGGAATTGTGCTTGAAAAACACTTCCTGCCCCGTGGCATGAAAGCGCTGCGCAGTCAGCTGGATGTCAGCTCCGTCCATGCGCCCTACCGTCATCACTTCAATCTCGCGCGCCTGCGCAACCTTGGCCATGTCCCCGCCGCGCGGATCGTCGATATTGATCACGGCTACGCCATCTTCTGATAAAAGCCGCCCGAACAACCCGGCTTTGGCGGCAAAATACTCTTCAAATGTCGCGTGATAATCCAGATGATCCTGCGTGAAGTTGGTAAACCCCGCCGCCGCAAGGTGCACCCCGTCAAGGCGGCATTGTGCAAGCCCGTGCGAAGAGGCTTCCATCGCGGCGTGGGTGATGCCCGCATCATAGGCCTGTTTCAGCGTGCGGTGTAGCGTGATAGGCTCAGGCGTTGTGTGCGCCAAAGGCGCGCTCCAGTCGCCCTCAACGCCGGTTGTGCCGAGGTTGACGGCAGGCAAACCAAGCTCCTGCCAGATCATCCGCGCAAAACTGGAAACACTGGTCTTGCCGTTGGTCCCCGTCACCGCAATCATAACTTCAGGCTGCGCCTCAAACCAGAGCGCCGCCGTATACGCCAGAACCTGCCGTGGGTTTTCGCTCACAACCAAAGCCGCATCAGAGGCCTTAAGCTCATCGCGCGCAATCGCTGCACCCTCTGGGTCTGTCAGAACCGCGCCGGCGCCCATCCGCAAGGCATACTGGATAAACTCACCGCCATGAACCTTGGTTCCGGGAAGGGCGGCAAACAGAAAGCCGTCTTTCACCTCGCGGCTGTCAACAGCAAGTCCGCTGATGCTGACATCGCCTCCACTGGTCGCCGTCAGCCCCAGTTCGCTCAGTTTTTTATGCCCCACCGCCGCCTCTTATCCGTTAATTCGATGTGAGCGTTATACCAGCCAATTCACCCTGTTCAACTTCTGGTCTTAGCCCGAGCAACGGCGCAATACGATTAATGAACTCCGCCGCCACAGGAACAGCCGTCCAGCCCGCGCTGCGACGGTTCTCGCCCATCGAGTACACCTCGGGCTCATCCAGCGTGACAATCAAAACATACCGCGGATTGTCTGCCGGAAAAATGCTCGCAAATGTGGCGATAACCTTATCGTCATAATACCCGCCACGCGCCTTCGGCTTGTCAGCTGTGCCGGTCTTGCCACCCACAGCATAGCCCGCCACATCCCCGAAACTGGCCGTGCCATCCGTGACAACCTTGCGCAGCAAGCCGTTCATCTCGAAAGCCACCTGAGGTGACACCACCTGCGCACCATAATTCGGCCCGCTCTGCTTGATCAGAGTTGGCGTAATCTTGCGCCCGCCATTGGCGATGGTCGCAAAGGCCGCCGCAAGGTGCATCGGCGTCGCGGACAGGCCGTGGCCATAAGAAATTGTCATGGTCGAAATTTCCGACCAGTTTTTCGGAATAAGCGGCTGACCGCCCCCTGCCTCGGGCATTTCAACTGCCGTGGGCTCCAGCATCCCGAGGCTTTCGAGAAACTCTCTCTGACGCTTCGCCCCGATCATCTGCGCAATCCGCGCTGTCCCGATGTTGGAGCTCTTCGTCAGAACCGTTTCCACGTCCAGCTCTTTGCCGTAGTTGTGAAAATCCCGAATGCGGTATTTGCCCCAAACCAGCGGCCCGCGTGTGTCGATCATGGTGCTCGGGCTCACCAGACCCAGTTCATAAGCCTGCGCAATGGTAAAGACCTTGAAAGTCGAACCAAGTTCATACACTCCCTGAAGCGCGCGGTTAAAGAGCGGGCTGTCGTCAGGGTCGCCCTCAACAGGCGGCAAGGGGCGGTCGTTCGGGTCAAAATCGGGCAGGCTCACAACCGAGATCACCTCGCCAGTGTGCACATCCATCAGGATGCTCGCAGCCCCTTTCGCGCCCATCAGCCGCATCCCGCCATACATCACCCGCTCGGCAGCCGTTTGCACTGTCAGGTCAAGCGAAAGCTGCAAGGGGCGCGCGCCATTGCTCGGATCGCGCAGATATTCGTCAAACTGCTTTTCAACACCAGCCATGCCGATCACTTCCGCCGCATGCACGCCCTCACGGCCAAAACTTGTTCCACCCATCACATGGGCAGCCAACTTGCCATTGGGATAAAGACGCGCCTCGCGCGGACCAAAAAGCAACCCGGGCGAACCGATATCATGCACAAGCTGAAGCTGCTCGGGGCTGATTTTCTTTTTCACCCAGACAAATTTGCGCTTGCCGGTAAAATCCTTAACCAGCCGTTCTTCATTGAGATCAGGGAAAATCTTCACAAGTTCTTTCGCCGCCCTGACAGGCTCGATCATTTCCTGAGGCTGCGCATAGAGTGAATGGGTTTCAATGTTCGTGGCCAGAACACGGCCGCGTCGGTCCACAATATCGGCCCGCTGCGCCAGAATATCGAGGCCCGTGCTTTGCGCACGGATTTCTGTCGGTTCCGACCCTGCCAAAAGCCCCATACGCGCGCCGATCACGGCAAATGCGCAAAAGAACATAATCCCGAGCACAACAAGGCGCCCCTCGCCGACCGAGCGCAACTCGTTCTGGATCGCCTCATGGCGCACCGTGGTGTTACGCTTCTCGATCGCGTCAGGATCATTGCCTTTTTTGCGTGCATCCAGAATGGCAGCCAGAGGTCTGAGAGGAATACGTGTCATTGGTCTGCCCCGTTCTGCTCGATCCCGTCACTCGAAACTTCAACCGAGCCGTCAAGATCAAACTCAAGCTCCAGCTCGTCTTCCACAGTGACAGGGTAATTCACTTCATCAATCGCGCCGAAATGCTCAGGCGAGAGCGGCAAAAGCCCGATTTTCTCAAAGTTCAACTCGGCCAGCTCATGCAGCCGGTCGGGGCGGTTCTGATAGGCCCATTCCGCCCGCAAAATTGCCAGCCGTGCACGTGCCTCACCGATTTCGCCCTGTAATTTCCTGGAGTTGCCGTAGGCTTCCTGCGTCTGGTAATTTTCGTGGTAAGCCCAGAACGCGCTGCCAATCACACAGATTGCCGTCAGCAAATAAACGATGGTTCTCATAGGACCCCCTCTCCCAGTTGCGGCGCGCCGATAGCTCTTGCACTCACAGCGCGCGCGTCAGCCTCGGTGCGGCGCGCAAGGCGCAAAAGCGCGCTGCGGCTGCGCGGGTTCTGCTCAAGCTCTTCTGCGTTCGGCCCGATGGCCTTCTTGTTGATCAACTTGAATGTCGCAGGTTCGGGCGTCTGCTCGGGCGCATAACGGCTGCCGCCGCCGGCCTCGCCCGCCCGTTCGCGCATGAAGCGCTTCACAACACGGTCTTCGAGCGAATGAAACGAAACAACAGCCAGAATGCCGCCGGGTTTCAGCGCGCGTTCTGCCGCCTCAAGCCCTGCCACCAGCTCACCAAACTCGTTGTTCACCGCAATCCGTATCGCCTGAAAGCTGCGTGTCGCAGGGTGGCTCTGGCCGGGTTTGGGCCGCGGCATCACGCTCTGGATAATCTCGGCCAGATGGCCCGTGGTTTCAATCGGCGCCACCGTGCGCGCCTTGACAATCGCCTTAGCAATCCGTCGGCTTGCGCGGTCTTCTCCGAAAAGGTAAATAATATCAGCAATTTGGGCCTCTTCGAGCTCGTTCACAAGCTCCTTGGCCGAGCGCCCTTGCTGGCTCATTCTCATGTCGAGCGGCCCGTCCCCCTGAAAGGAAAACCCGCGCTCGCGCAGATCAAGCTGCATCGAACTCACGCCCAAATCAAGCACAACACCGTCCACGCCCGTGGCCACGGTATCAAGCTTGGAAAATTCGGTCTGGTGAAGCTCGACACGGTCGCCATAAGGCGCGGCCCAGCCTTTCGCCAACTCATGCGCCAGCGGGTCACGGTCAATCCCGATCAGCTTGTCGGCACCCGCTTCAAGCAAGCCCTGCGCATAGCCGCCTGCGCCCAGCGTTCCATCAACCCACACGCCACTTACCGGCGCGACATGGTCAAGAATAGCCGTGAGCAAAACCGGAATATGCCTGCGGTCTGGTGTGGCATGTTCCATCTCGCGCTATTCCCCGCTCACAGCCTTATCAAGGTAAATCAATGGGTCGAAATCTTCAGGAAGGTCATCAAGCCACTCTTCGGTCTTGGCGAGCTCTTCTTTTTCATAGGTCTCGGGATTCCAGATCTGGAAAGTGTCTCCCGCCGCAATGAAGAAGGCTTCATTCGTAAGGCCGATCTTGTCCCGCAGCTTTTGCGGCAGAACCAGACGGCCCGTCTCGTCCACAGTCGTCGGCAATGATTGCCCTTGATAGAGCCGTTGCAAAACTTTGCGCTCTGTCGAGCCGCGCGGCAATTTAGCAATCTTGTCATCAACCTCGTTGATGGCCTGCACAGTATAACAATCAAGAAAATTTCTACGGTGGTCGCCATAGACAATCACAAGCTCGGGCGTGTCACCTTCGCGCCAGTCGGGGTCAGAGGCTTCCAGAACACGCCGAAAAGAGGCCGGAATTGACACCCGCCCCTTAGCATCCACCTTATGGTGGCTTTCGCCGCGAAATCTACGAACCACTCTGGGCCGCCTCTCTATAGTTCCCCAAAAAATCTTGTTTTAGATGAGGAAACGGCGGTTGATCTGCTGCCACTGATCAACCGCCGCCCTCGTCCCGCTTTGCGGGATTGTCCAGCTGCGCGCGCCACCTGGGGGGGATGTCTGCTCGCCCGCGCGCCGGATCTCTTGTTCTGATGAAGCGGGTGCCTGTATGAAACCTGACTTAGGGAGTTTTGTTTCGGGGTCTTTTTGATCGCCCCTTTGTTTCCCAACCTCATCTCGTGAAACATGGATGCCATGGGAATTCATGGTAATCAATAGTTTTTTGAGGACCGAAGCCACATTATCTAGTCCAAACAGCCGATCAGAACTAGATGTAGTAGGGTTTTCACCTCAAGAATACACCAACTGTAGCGATAAACTGCGAAGTTTATACTATATATGGTGACGCTCGCCCCCTCTAAGGCGTGACCCATAAAATCCCACTTTTTTTGAGAAATCGCGAAGTAACTGCTCAAACCACTGCGCTGCCTGGTCAGAAATACGCTAAATCACTCGAATCAAACCGTTGATTCGGCGAAATGCTCCCTGAATCAAAAGGGACGCCCATGATTTCCCATGGCACATCCCATCAATTCCCACAGAGTGTTCGGCTCAGATCAGTTTTTGGGCCAAATCCGCATAAATCGCCGCCGCAGCACTCTCGCCCGCGGCCACAGGCTGCCCTGCATCCCCGCCAAGCCGCGTATCAAGATCAATCGGAAGCTGCGCCAGAAGTGGCGCTCCAAGGCGCTCGGCCTCAAGCCCGACACCACCGTGCCCAAAGAGATGCGCCTCATGTCCGCACTTGGGACATATATAGAGAGACATGTTCTCGATAAGCCCGATCACCGGCACCTTAAGCTTCTCGAACATATCAATCGCCTTACGCGCATCAATCAGCGCCACATCCTGCGGGGTCGAGACAATAACCGCCCCGTCCAGCACTTTCTGCTGGCCCAAAGTGAGCTGCACATCTCCCGTTCCGGGCGGCAGATCAATCACCAAGACATCCAGCTCCCCCCAATCCACCTCGCCGAGCATCTGTTGCACCGCACCCATAAGCATCGGCCCGCGCCAGACAACGGCCTGTTTTTCGTCCACCATCAGGCCTAGCGACATCATTTTAAGGCCATGCGCTTCAGGCGGCACAATCAACCCGTCAGGCGATTGTCCGGGGCGTGCACTCACGCCCATCATCCGCGGCTGGCTCGGCCCGTAAAAGTCCGCATCCAACAAGCCGACTTTCTGCCCCGCGCGGGCCAGCGCCACAGCAAGGTTCACACTCACGGTTGATTTGCCCACACCGCCCTTGCCTGAACCAACAGCAATAATGCGCTTTACCCCTTTGGGGCGGATGTCCTTGCGCTTGGGGTCAGGATGCCCGCCAATGCTCAGCTTCGGCGGCGCTTTGGGCGCGGCCTGCGCCCCATGGGCCGTCAACACCGCAGACGCACTCTCAACCCCGTCAAGTTTTTCAACCAGTTCAACCGCCGCCTTGCGGATAGGCTCCATCTTGGCCGCATCCTCAGGGCTTGCAGCCTCAATCACAAAACGCACAGCCCCGCCGTCAACCGTCACAGCGCGCACCATATCTGCCTGCGCAAGGCCGCGCCCGTCAGGAAGCAGCAAACGGTCAAGTTCTGCCAGTATCTGTTCTTTCGTCGCCATGGTCGCGCTCCTTATTATCTTATGCGCATAGGTGCGCCTCCTGCGTCAAATTACAACCCGAAAGGTCGATTGACGTTCACGTAAGGACGTATGCAAATGCTGCATAGCGGCATTGCCAAACTAGCCCTTTTCGCAGTTGCAGCATCCCCCTATATCCCCGTCAACAGATACACAAACACGCACATGATTGAGTAAAACAATGAACCACGTAGTAGCAACAACATCGAACGCCTTCAGCGAAGCCATCGCGGAAGTCATCGGCAGCGGCATCCGCCTTGTTTCAAACGCAGCAGAATCTTTTGCGATGCACCGCCAATACCGCAAAACAGTTTCCGAGCTGTCAGCCCTTACAGGTCGCGAACTTGCCGACCTTGGCCTTGATGCCTCAAACGTGCACGCAGCTGCATACGAAGCCGTCTACGGCTAAACAAACACCCGGTTTGTGCCGGTTCTCCTCCCTTTTCCGGCACAAGAATGCGCGGCGGGCCCCTCCTCCCTTAAGGCCCGCCGCCTTCATTTCTCCCCTCCCCGAAAAAATCAGAACGGTATCGTGTCGGCATCCGCCGCACTCACGATAAAACGCGCAACAACTTTCTTTGTGCCCGCCTTGTCAAAGGCAATCGACAGTTTGTCACCTTCTACAGCCGTGACATCTCCGTAGCCGAACTTCTGGTGAAACACCCTTTCCCCCACAGAAAATGACGAAACCGCAACAGCCTCGATCACGATGTTACGGCTCTCTTGCGCCTGCCCGCTCGGGCGCTGTGCTGTGCGCGCCTGCATCCGTTTCCAGCCGGGCGAGTTGTAAACATCCGCATCCGAAACAGCCTGATCAAGCCGCGAGCGCCCTCCCGTTTGCGCTGCGCCATATCCGCCGCCATAGAGCCCCGGCGGGGTCAGCACTTCCACATGCGCTTCAGGCAGCTCGTCAATAAATCGGCTCGGCATCTGGCTCTGCCATTGGCCATACACACGGCGGTTGCCCGCAAACGAAATGGTGCAAAGCTCCTCGGCCCGCGTGATGCCCACATAGGCCAGCCGCCGCTCTTCCTCGAGGCCCTTCTGCCCGCTCTCGTCCATCGAGCGCTGCGAGGGGAAAAGCCCGTCTTCCCAACCGGGCAAAAACACAGCCGGAAACTCAAGCCCCTTCGCGGCATGCAGCGTCATGATCGAGATTTTCTCGTCCGCATCGTCCTTGTCATTGTCCATGATCAAGCCGACATGTTCCAGAAACCCTTGCAGGTTCTCGAACTGCTCCAGCGCTTTCACAAGCTCCTTGAGGTTTTCAAGCCGCCCCGGTGCTTCGGGTGATTTGTCGTTCTGCCACATCCCGGTGTAGCCGCTTTCATCAAGGATAATCTCGGCCAGTTCGACATGGGTTACCTCAGGGCTCGCCTCAAGCCGCTGCCAGCGCCTTAAGTTGTCCAAAAAGCGCTGCAATTCCACCGCGCCCTTGCCGCCCAGTCCTTTGGCATCCAGAAGCATCTGCGCACCCTCATGCAGCGGCAAAAACTGGCTGCGCGCTTCCACCTGTATTTTCTGCTGCGCCTTGTCGCCCAACCCGCGCTTGGGGGTGTTCACCACCCGCTCAAAGGCAAGGTCATCCTCAGGGCTCACCACAAGGCGAAAGTAAGCCATCGCATCACGAATCTCCATCCGCTCGTAAAACCGCGGCCCGCCGATCACCCGATATGGCATCCCGATGGTCAGAAAGCGGTCCTCGAACGCGCGCATCTGGTGGCTCGCGCGCACAAGGATCGCCATGGAATTCAGCGAAATAGGCCGCATCCCGCGCGTGCCCCGCTGCAAGGCCTCTGCCTCCTCGCCAATCCAGCGTGCCTCTTCCTCGCCGTCCCAATGGCCGATCAGGCGCACCATCTCGCCGTCCTCTGCCTCGGTCCATAGCTCCTTGCCAAGCCGCTTCTCATTGCCCGAAATAACACCCGCCGCCGCAGCCAGAATATGCGGCGTGCTGCGGTAGTTCTGCTCCAAGCGGATCACTGCCGCACCGGGAAAATCCTTCTCAAAGCGCAGAATGTTGCCAACTTCGGCCCCGCGCCAGCCGTAGATCGACTGGTCGTCATCGCCCACACAACAGATGTTCTTATGCCCACCCGCCAGCAAACGCAGCCACAAATACTGCGCCACGTTCGTGTCCTGATACTCGTCCACCAGCACATATTTGAACCAGCGCTGATACTGCGCCAAAATATCCTCATGCTGCTGGAAGATCGTCACCACATGCAAAAGCAAATCACCGAAATCAACCGCATTCAGCTCCTTGAGCCGCGTCTGGTATTGCGCATAAAGCTGTGGCCCCAGCCCGTCATAGGCACTGCCTTCCGCCGCAGGCAGGTTCTCGGGAAGCCAGGCGCGGTTCTTCCAGTTGTCGATAATCCCCGCCAACATCCGCGCAGGCCAGCGCTTGTCATCCACATCCGCCGCCTGTACCAACTGCTTGAGCAAACGCAACTGGTCATCCGTATCCAGAATGGTGAAATTGCTCTTCAGCCCCACAAGCTCCGCATGGCGTCTGAGCAACTTCACGCAAATAGAGTGAAACGTCCCAAGCCATGGCATCCCCTCGACAGACTGCCCCAGCAACCGCGCCACCCGCTCTTTCATCTCCCGCGCGGCCTTATTGGTGAATGTCACCGCCAATATCTCGTTTGGCTGCGCGCGCCCGGTATTGAGCAAATGCACAATCCGCGTGGTCAAAGCCTTGGTCTTGCCCGTGCCGGCTCCCGCGAGCATAAGCACCGGCCCGTCCAGCGTCTCAACCGCCGCACGCTGTTCCGCATTCAACTCGTCCAGATAGGGCGCGCCCCGCGCCATGAGGGCTTTTTCCGATAGAGAAACCACGTTTTATCACTTCTTTTCCGCTCAATTCAGCTCCGATACCTAAAGATTTTCCAGCCCAAGTCAAAGCAATGTTCGCCTTGTGTTCCACCCATCCCCGCAAATCAGTCTTTTTTTTTGCCATAAATATCCCGGGGAGCGCGAGGGGCAGAGCCCCTCGCTACCGCGCCGCGTTCCAAAGAACGCGGCGCAATCCCACTGGACATTCCCAACGCCCCCGCGCTCAATACGCTCCATGGACCTGCACGCCAAATACCCGAGCATTGATGATCTGCGCACACGCGCCCAAAACCGCATCCCGCATTTCGTGTTTGAATACCTCGACAGCGGCACAGGCCGCGAAATGACAACCCTCAGCAACCGCACCGCGCTTGATGCGGTCAAGTTCCTGCCCTCCGTGCTGCATGGCCCGCAAAGCCCCGACCTTTCCCGCAGTTTTCTCGGCCAAACCTACGCCGCCCCCTTCGGCATCGCCCCCGTCGGCATGTCGGGCCTCATCTGGCCCGATGCCGAACGGCTCCTCGCCGCCGAGGCCGCCCGCGCAAATATCCCCTATTGCCTCTCGACAGTCGCGGCCCAAACGCCCGAACATGTCGCGCCTGTGCTTGGCAGCAAAGCATGGTTCCAGCTCTATCCGCCCAAAGACGAAGCCATCCTCAAAGACATACTCGCCCGCGCCAAAGCAGCGGGCTTTCACGCCCTCGTGCTCACCCTTGATGTCCCCGTCGCCTCGCGCCGTGAGCGTCAGACACGCTCTGGCCTCACCCAGCCGCCAAGGTTCGGCCCACGCCTCTTGTGGCAAACCGCCCAACGCCCCGCATGGGCCATGGCCATGCTCAAAACAGGCGCGCCCCGTATGCGCCTGCTCGACAGTTACGCCAGCAACACCCGCAGCCTCTCGTCCACGGCCCACATCGGCTACCTGCTGCGCACCTCGCCCGATCATGCCTATCTCGAGCGCGTTCGTGCGCTCTGGGAAGGGCCCCTCATCGTCAAAGGCATCCTTGATTCAAGCTCGATCCCGATGATCGAGCAAACAGGCGTCGATGCGCTCTGGGTTTCCAATCACGCAGGCCACCAGTTTGACGGTGCCCCCGCCAGCATCGACATGCTGCCCCATATCCGCGAGGCTTCCGATCTTCCCATCATATTTGACAGCGGGATCGGCGGCGGCCTCGATATCCTGCGCGCTATGGCTCTGGGGGCCGATTTCGTCATGCTCGGGCGCGCATGGCACTACGCCCTCGCCGCTCTCGGCCCGCGCGGACCACAGCACCTCACCGATATGCTTACCCAAGACCTCATCGCCAATCTCGGCCAACTTGGTGTGCAAAACCTGACCGATCTTCCCCAGCGCCTTATCACACCTCACTCTACGGCGCGGTAAACCCCGGACATGGCTGCAAGCGCATCCTCCGCATTCCTCACCAAACTCTCGGCCATTGCGGGTGCGGCGGGCACAATCGCTTTCTGCCCCGAAAGAAAACTGCGGCAACCGGCTTGCATATCCTGCGGACCTTGCGTCTCATTGGTTTCGTCGTCCCTATCGCGCATAAGGCCGCTTTCCGAAGAGCCATCTGGCCCAATCACGCGAATATGAATGAGCTATAGCCTCGATTGGTAAGAAAATGTTACCAATGCCCGAGAATCGAATACGCCTCTCAGATCAAGGAGCCCACCCCGTGCCCGAGTTCAAGAAAATCCTCATCGCCAACCGTGGCGAGATCGCCATTCGCATCATGCGCGCGGCCAATGAAATGGGCAAAAAGACGGTCGCTGTCTACGCCGAAGAAGACAAACTCGGCCTGCATCGTTTCAAGGCCGACGAGGCCTATCGCATCGGCGAGGGGCTCGGCCCCGTGGCGGCTTATCTGAGCATTGATGAAATTATCCGCGTCGCCAAACAATCCGGCGCCGATGCCATTCATCCGGGCTACGGCCTGCTCTCGGAAAACCCCGAATTGGTCGATGCCTGCGAAGCCAGCGGCATCACCTTCATCGGCCCCAAGGCCAGCACCATGCGCGCTCTGGGCGACAAAGCCAGCGCGCGGCGCGTGGCTGTCGAGGCGGGTGTGCCTGTCATCCCCGCTACCGAGGTTCTGGGCGATGATATGGACGCTATCATAGCCGAGGCCAAAGACGTCGGCTTCCCGCTGATGCTCAAAGCCTCGTGGGGCGGCGGCGGACGCGGAATGCGCCCCATCCTGAATGCGCAAGAACTGCCTGAAAAAGTGAAGGAAGGCCGCCGCGAGGCCGAAGCCGCCTTTGGCAACGGTGAGGGCTATCTCGAGAAAATGATCATCCGCGCCCGCCACGTCGAGGTGCAAATTCTGGGTGATACCCACGGCCAGATCTATCACCTCTGGGAGCGCGACTGCTCGGTCCAGCGCCGCAACCAGAAAGTGGTGGAGCGCGCACCCGCCCCCTACCTCACGCAGGAACAGCGCGAGGAAATCTGCGAGCTGGGTCGCAAAATCTGTGCACATGTGAACTATGAGTGCGCAGGCACCGTCGAGTTCCTCATGGATATGGACAGCGGCAAGTTCTACTTTATCGAAGTAAACCCGCGCGTGCAGGTCGAGCACACCGTGACCGAAGAAGTGACGGGTATCGACATCGTGCAAGCCCAGATCAAGATCGCCGAGGGCAAAACCCTGCAGGAGGCCACAGGCAAAGCTTCACAGAGCGATATTCACCTGAACGGCCACGCCCTGCAAACGCGGATCACCACAGAGGATCCGCAAAACAACTTCATCCCCGATTATGGCCGCCTGACGGCCTACCGTTCGGCCACGGGCATGGGCATCCGCCTTGACGGCGGCACCGCCTACGCAGGCGGCGTCATCACCCGCTACTATGACAGCCTGCTCGTCAAAGTCACCGCCCACGCCCAGACCCCCGAAGCCGCCATCGCCCGCATGGACCGCGCCCTGCGCGAATTCCGCATCCGTGGGGTCAGCACCAACATCGCTTTCGTCGAAAACCTGCTCAAGCACCCGACGTTCCTGAGCAATGAATACACCACCAAATTCATCGACGAGACACCGGAGCTTTTCGAGTTCGAGCAGCGCCGTGACCGTGGCACGAAAGTGCTCACCTATATCGCCGATATCACAGTCAACGGTCACCCCGAGACAACAGGCCGCGATAAGCCGCGTGCCGATATGAAAGACCCGCGCGCACCTGCACGCCATGTCGAGACACCTCCCAGCGGCACACGCAACCTGCTGGAAGAGCACGGCCCCAAAGCCGTCGCCGACTGGATGCTGGCGCAAAAGCAACTGCTTCTCACCGACACAACCATGCGCGATGGCCACCAGTCCCTCCTCGCCACCCGTATGCGCTCGATTGATATGATCAAGGTCGCGCCCGCCTATGCCGCCAACCTGCCACAGCTTTTCTCTGTCGAGTGTTGGGGCGGCGCAACCTTCGATGTTGCCTACCGCTTCCTGCAAGAATGCCCGTGGCAGCGCCTGCGCGATCTGCGCCGCGCCATGCCCAACCTGATGACCCAGATGCTGCTGCGCGCCTCCAACGGCGTGGGCTACACCAACTACCCCGACAATGTAGTGCAAAGCTTCGTCGCCCAGGCCGCCAAATCGGGCGTTGATGTCTTCCGCGTGTTTGACAGCCTCAACTGGGTTGAAAACATGCGCGTCGCCATGGACGCGGTGCAGGACAGCGGCAAACTCTGTGAAGGCACGATCTGCTACACAGGCGATATCCTCGATCCGGACCGCGCCAAATATGACCTCAAGTATTACGTCAACATGGCGAAAGAGCTGGAAGCCGCAGGCGCACACATCTTGGGCCTTAAGGATATGGCCGGCCTGCTCAAACCCGCCTCCGCCGAAATCCTCGTGAAGACTCTCAAAGAAGAAGTCGGCATTCCCGTGCACTTCCACACCCACGACACATCAGGCATCGCAGGCGCAACCATCCTCGCCGCCTCCAAAGCGGGCGTGGATGCCGTCGATGCTGCCATGGACGCCTTTTCTGGCGGCACATCGCAACCCTGCCTCGGCTCCATTGTTGAATCCCTGCGCCATACCGAGCGCGACACAGGCATAAGCCCCACTGCCGTGCGCGAAATCTCCGATTATTGGGAGCAGGTTCGCGCCCAGTATACTGCTTTCGAGAGCGGCCTCGCCGCCCCCGCCTCGGAGGTTTACCTGCACGAAATGCCGGGGGGCCAGTTCACCAATCTCAAGGCACAGGCCCGCTCCCTCGGGCTGGAGGAGCGCTGGCACGAAGTCGCCAAAACCTATGCCGATGTAAACCAGATGTTCGGTGATATCGTCAAAGTCACGCCAAGCTCCAAAGTCGTGGGCGATATGGCCCTGATGATGGTCTCACAAGGCCTCACCCGTGCCGATGTCGAGAACCCGGACAAAGACGTGGCCTTCCCCGATAGCGTCATCGACATGATGCGCGGCAACCTTGGCCAGCCTCCGGGCGGCTTCCCTGACGGGATTGTCAAGAAAGTGCTCAAAGGCGATGCCCCCGACACCTCCCGCCCGGGCGCGCACCTTGAACCTGTTGATATCGAAGCCACCCGCGCAAGCGTGGTGGAAGAGCTTGAAGGCCTCGCTATTGATGACGAAGATCTCAACGGCTACCTGATGTATCCCAAAGTCTTCATGGATTACATGGGCCGCCACAAATCATACGGCCCCGTTCGCACGCTGCCGACCAAAACGTTCTTCTACGGCATGGAACAAGGCGAAGAGATCACTGCCGAGATCGACCCGGGCAAAACCCTCGAAATCCGGCTCTCTGCCGTGGGCGAAACCACCGATGATGGCGAAGCCAAGGTATTTTTCGAACTCAACGGCCAGCCCCGCACCATCCGCGTGCCCAACCGCTTGGTCAAATCCCAAACCGCCCAGCGCCCCAAAGCCGAGCTCGGCAACCCCGATCACATCGGCGCGCCCATGCCGGGAGTTGTCGCCTCTGTCGCGGTCACCGTTGGCCAGACCGTCAAGGAAGGCGATATGCTCCTCACTATCGAGGCTATGAAAATGGAAACAGGCATCCACGCCGAGCGCGACGCCACAGTGAAGGCCGTGCATGTGCAGGCTGGTGGCCAGATTGACGCCAAAGACCTGATGATCGAACTGGAGTAAGCTTAAGGAGTGCGCTCCCGTCCCGCTTATTCTGTTCTAAAAGACCTGCGGCCCGCCCTGTCAAACAGGCGGGCCGTTTCTTTTGAAGCCCTATCGCCAGCCCCCCGTCCCTCCCTCGGAAAGCACCCGCAACGCCTGTGCACACAACTGCTGCTATGCGGGCTTTTCCGCCGTTGGTTCTCTACGGTGCCAATGTCCACTCGTGCAGTTGCGCGTTTCGAGTCAGAAAAACACGGATGCGCAAACAGCCGACACCCAAAGGCCCATACCGAAACTGAAATGTGCGAATAAGCTCTTAAGACGTGCGATGCTCGGGTTAGGCATGTTCCGAGCAAACAACCCCGCCCCCATACCCGGCTGAAGCACGAGAAAGGGGGCCAGCACCGTCAATGCACCAACCCCTAATGCAGGCAACAAACTGGGAGCTTCCAGCCAGCCGTCACCGACAAGAGCAAGAAAGCCGAGAGCAAACACAATGCCAATCAGATAATGTAAACTCCAACCGGTAACGCGTTCGAATGGAATAGATTGGCTCGCCGAAATCGGGTGATGTCTAAATTTCCCTCGGATCAGATGGCCAAACCAACGCCCGACCATGCCATAGTTGAGTGATTGTTGAGACAGAATGCGCTTCTGGGCAAGTGCGATCAAATCCATGAAAGCAGTCGCACCAACCCCAATGAAAGCAGCGTTCAGAAGAATGTGTGTCATCATAGCATAAGGCCCTCAAATCTTGTTGATATTTTGCAAGAGGGACACAACATACAACTTCAAGCCAACTTGAGGTCAACGTCTTGATAGATATTTCCGAACTCTCCCGCTTGAGCGGATTTTCAGCTTCAAAACTTCGCTACTATGAAGAAGTGGGCCTGATCCGTTCCGTAGGGCGGCGGGGCTTGAAGCGCCTTTATGAGAATGAAGTAAAGGCGCGAATTTCACTTATAGCTTTGGCTCAAACTGCGGGGTTTTCCCTGTTGGAGATTAAAGAAATGATTGGAACAGAAGGCACCCCGGACTTAAAGCGCAGTGCTTTGGAAGCAAAGGCAGACGCTATAGATGTGACGATTAGAGAATTGACCAGCTTACGGGATGGCCTTCGCCATGTCATGAACTGCACCGCACCCAGTCACTTAGAGTGCCCTCGGTTTCAGCGGATCATGCATGTCGCACTAACCAGGAAACGGCCTGGTGCGGCAAAACGTCGAAACAGACCAACAAACGGCTAAAGGACTTGCGGGCGACTTGCCCCGCGGTGGCGTTGCAAATGTGATCAGTGGTTGAGCCATGTAACCGGAACGCGCAGCATTGCGGACACTCGCGCATCATACTGCATTCTGGGCCCGCACCCGATATTTGTTGCAAAGCACCAGAAGCTCCGCCCTTCCGCCATCCGGGCCTGCGCGCCCCCCCTCGTTCCTAATTTTTCTTCACTGCGCCGTCCGCTCTGTTCACGTTCGGCCCGTTTTTCTTGTCTTCCTAAAACCCGTTTTGGCGGTGCACGGGGTGTGCACGCATGGTGCACGCATATCACCCCCCTGGAATCACTGGTTTTTGCAAATCTTAACGCCGCAGACGGCTGGCCGTTTTTCACGCTGAAATCCGTCCGAACCCTGCTGCTTTCCGGCCACCAAGAGGGGCTCCCCGACCTGTCTTCGGCCCGTCATTTGCATTTCTGAGAAATAATCGCAGCATTATGCACTTTTCCTCTTGCAGCCCCGCGCTTCATTTATTAGATCAGCGCTACCCAAGGAAGCGGGCGTAGCTCAGGGGTAGAGCATAACCTTGCCAAGGTTAGGGTCGGGCGTTCGAATCGCCTCGCCCGCTCCAATTTCTCTCTCGGGAGAAGACAGATAGGGTCGCCTTCGGGCGGCCCTTCGTCGTTTCAGAGGTGCTTCGCGCAGGGCTTTCACCAAACATTAAGAGACCTCCCATAATGTAACGGGATGCCTCGCTCGAAAATAAATCTGGAAATTTTAGAAAACTTTGAAGGTCAACGTGGTCAGTGAGCGTTCAATCCCGGCAATATCAAGCAATTGGTCATTGATAAACTTCCCGATGTCCTCACCCTTGGGCACATAGACTTTCAAAATCAGGTCCCACTCGCCGCTTGTCGAATAAAGTTCGGAGTGCAATTCCTTCAGCACAAGCTCCTCGGCCACCTTATACGTGGTTCCGGGCTTGCACCGCAGCTGAACAAACACACAATCCGACATGGCTCTCTCCTCGTTGACTTGCAGGGCGACACTGCCACGCTGGCGCAACAGGCGCAACGGCTCTTGTCGCTAAGGGCTTTTCCGCAGCGCAGAGGCCGCCTATAAGCACCCAAGAACAAAGGGAAAGCTCATGCGCAAAGCCACCGTCACCCGCACTACAAACGAAACCAGAATCACCGTCTCACTCACGCTTGACGGAACGGGCACATATGACAACCAAACAGGTGTCGGCTTTTTTGACCACATGCTCGACCAACTCGCGCGCCATGCCATGCTCGACATGACAGTGCGTTGCGAGGGCGATTTGCACATTGATGACCACCACAGCGTCGAAGATGTGGGCATCGCGATCGGACAGGCGCTTGCGCAAGCCGTGGGCGACAAGGCAGGTATAAACCGCTACGGCTCCTGCCTTTTGCCGATGGATGACGCCCTCGTGCGCGCCGCGCTCGACATTTCGGGCCGCCCCTTTCTGGTGTGGAATGTCGACATGCCCACAGCCAAAATCGGCACGTTTGATACCGAGCTCGTCCGCGAGTTCTTCCAGGCCTTCAGCACCCATGCGGGCCTTACCCTGCATGTCGATGCGCTCCACGGCTTCAACTCGCACCATATCGCCGAAGCGGCCTTTAAGGCCGTCGCCCGTGCACTACGTGTCGCGCTTGAGGCCGACCCGCGCGCCGCAGGAGCCATCCCCTCGACAAAAGGCACGCTCTAAATGCTCACGGCCATCGTAGATTACGACAGCGGCAATTTGCACTCTGCCCACAAAGCCTTCGAGCGCATGGCGCGCGAGGGCGCACATGGCGATATCATCGTCACCTCCGAGCCTGATACGGTTCTCAAAGCCGACCGTGTCGTGCTGCCGGGCGATGGCGCATTCCCGGCTTGCCGCAAATCCCTGTTTGATCACAAAGGCATTTTTGAAGCCGTTGAAGAAGTGGTCATCCGCCGCGCACGCCCCTTCATGGGCATCTGTATCGGCATGCAAATGCTCGCCACGCGCGGGCTGGAATATGAATCCACAGAAGGGTTTGACTGGATCGCAGGAGAAGTGCGCAAAATCACGCCCTCAAGCCCCGCGTGCCGCGTGCCGCACATGGGCTGGAACGCGCTCAAAATCGAGCATGATCACCCTGTTTTTGAAGGCATAGAACAAGGCAAGCACTGCTACTTCGTGCACTCTTACCACTTCGTCGTCGCAGCCCCCTCCCAGCGCCTTGCAAGCACCGACCACGGCGGCGACATCACAGCCGTTGTAGGCCGTGACAACCTTGTCGGAGTGCAGTTTCATCCCGAAAAAAGCCAAGAGACAGGGCTCAGGATGATCGCCAATTTTCTTGGTTGGAAGCCTTAATTACTTCGTCCGCGTCCACGTCTGCTTGCCACAAACCGCGCCAACGCAACCACTCAGTTTCATACGCGCGCCTTGAACCATCATCTTGCCCTCAAGCGTGCGGTTAAACTTCGGAATCAAAACACGCCCCTCATAGAAATCAGGTTTGGTTTCGATCATATCAAACAAAATACGCTTACCCACATTGGGTGTCACAACCGCACGGTTCTGCGCGTCATAGGCTTTGATAATCGTTCCGCAAAGCGTTTTGCCGCAAGGGGCCACGCTGACAATACCGGTCTGGCCCTTGTCGTCGGGTTCGGTCTGCCAAAGCCCCTTTGCACTGTTCGCCTGCACAGCCACAGGGGCGGCCAATGCAAATGCCACTGCCAGAAAAAGCGTGTGTCTCATCGCGTCGCTCCAGAATAGGGCCCAAAGCACAATGCTTTGGACCACAGATGCTGGATATACGGCGAAACACTTCAAACGGGTTGATTTTATTTACCCCCGTCTTGCTTCTTCGGCGCTTTTTGGCTTATTTGATTTTAGTCCACTTCTGGCTTGAACAAAGCAACCCGCCTGCAACACAGCCCTTAAGGGTCAGGTTGTTTCCGTTCACTTGCATTTTGCCGATGTAGATTTTGTCATTAGAAGGCCGCCAGACCTTGCCTTCATAGGCTCCGCCGCCTTTCGGCGTCATGCCACGAACAATCTGTTTGCCCTTGTTGGGCGAGTTGTATTCGCCGCTAGCATTGAAGGATTTGGCGATCGTGCCGCAAACATTCGCGCCACATTTGCTCATCTGAACATGAGCATACGACCCATCGTCAACTTCTGTCTTCCACATGCCAAGCGCGGGTTCGGCAACTACCGCTCCTGCCGCCCAAAAGCCCGCAACAGCCAAAATTAGTGTCTTCTTCATCATAAGTCCTCCCTTATCCAATAATCATGAGGCACTCTGGCGATTCCACGCAAGCCTGACTTGAGGTCACATTGCATTTCGCGCCCGCCCGTGCATAAAGCTTCCAACGCCAAATATGCAGGACAACCCGATGATCCTTTACCCCGCGATCGACCTAAAAGATGGCCGCGCCGTGCGCCTTGTGCATGGCGAAATGGAGCGCGAAACCGTATTCAACGAAAATCCCGCCGCACAAGCGATGGAGTTTGTTCAGGCTGGCTGCGAATGGCTACATCTGGTTGACCTTAACGGAGCCTTTGCAGGCGAGCCTGTCAATGACGCGCCCGTTGAGGAAATCCTCAAGCAATGCAAGGTCCCCGCCCAACTTGGCGGCGGCATCCGCGACATGGCCACCATCGAACGCTGGATCAGCCGAGGCCTCGCCCGCGTGATCCTAGGCACTGTGGCCGTCGAAAACCCCCAGCTCGTGCGCGACGCCGCCCGCGAATTCCCCGGCAAAGTCGCCGTCGGCATTGATGCCCGCAAAGGCATGGTCGCCACCAAAGGCTGGGCGGAAGAGACCAACGTCAACGCGACAGATCTCGCTAAATCCTTCGAAGACGCAGGTGTTGCAGCCATCATCTATACTGATATCAATCGAGATGGCGCTATGAAAGGCCCCAATGTTGCCGAGACAGCTGCCCTTGGCAATGCTGTCAGCATCCCCGTTATCGCTTCAGGTGGGGTCAGCTCACTCGCCGACCTGCAGGCACTTAAAACCTGCGGCGCTCCTTTGAATGGCGCGATATCCGGTCGTGCGCTCTATGACGGCGCGATAGACCTCAAAGAAGCCCTTACGCTTCTGAGATCCTGACGTGGGCGCAAAGAACAATGTCTTTTTTCATCGCCCCCAACCCTGCCGGTCCTGATCTTTGGTGCCCTCGCTTTGGCCTCGGCAGCCCTCGCAAGTAAGAGTCACCGTCACTTCAAGTGCTGGATGTCTTTAACGATCTTGAGCGCGCTGCTTAAACACGCCTGCAAAAACAAAGCGAATTGAACTGTCTTTCTCGGCTCTGTAGACAGTCCCTACGCTGCAATCAAAGGCTTCAACATGCTCAAAACCCGTATCATCCCCTGCCTCGATGTCGCCGACGGGCGTGTCGTCAAAGGCGTGAACTTCGTCGATCTCGTCGATGCGGGCGACCCTGTCGATGCCGCCAAGGCCTATGATGCTGCGGGGGCTGACGAGCTTTGCTTCCTCGACATTCATGCCACCCATGAAAACCGTGGCACAATGTTTGACATGGTCACCCGCACAGCCGAACAGTGCTATATCCCACTGACAGTTGGTGGTGGCGTGCGTACCGTGCAGGACGTGCGCGATCTCTTGCTCGCCGGCGCCGACAAAGTCAGCTTCAACTCCGCCGCCGTGGCCAACCCCGACGTCGTCGGCGAAGCCTCGGCACACTTTGGCAGCCAATGCATTGTTGTGGCGATTGACGCCAAGACAGTCAGCCCCGGAAAATGGGAGATTTTCACCCACGGGGGCCGCAAACCCACAGGTATAGACGCGGTCGAGTTTGCCAAACTCGTTACCAAAAACGGCGCCGGCGAAATCCTTCTCACCTCAATGGACCGTGACGGCACCAAAGCAGGCTACAATCTCCCGCTCACCCGCGCCATCGCCGATGCCGTCAGCGTGCCTGTGATAGCTTCAGGCGGCGTCGGGACACTTGAGCACCTTGTCGAAGGCGTCACCGAGGGGCACGCGAGCGCTGTGCTCGCCGCCTCAATCTTTCACTTCGGCACATATTCCATCCGCGAAGCCAAAGACTACATGCAGGCCGCGGGCATCCCCATGAGGATCGAATAATGACTCTGGAAGAACTGGAAACCATCATCGCCACCCGCGCCGCCGCCTCCCCCGAGGAAAGCTGGACTGCAAAGTTATTGGCACAGGGCCGCGATAAAGTCGCCGAAAAGCTTGGCGAAGAGGCAATCGAAACGGTAATCGAAGCCGTAAAAGGCAATAAAACGGGCCTCACATCCGAGGCGGCCGATCTGATCTTTCACCTGCTCGTCGTGCTTCACGCCAATGATGTGAAAGTCTCAGATGTAATGGCCGAGCTTGCCCGCCGCCAAAGCCAGTCAGGCCTCGCTGAAAAAGCTTCGCGCTAGAGCTTCGAGCTGATCACGCCGGTATTGAACCCGCCCCGGCGCAACTCACCAAAAAGGCGCTGGTATTCAATCTTCGGACAGCGGTTCATCACCACATCCACCCCGCGCGCACGAGCCAGTGCAGCGGCCTCTTCATGCACAACACCGATTTGCATCCAAATGCTCTGAAGCCTGGGCAACCGCTCCAAAGCCTCCTCAACGATCGGCAAAACATCCTCCGAACGGCGAAATATGTCGAGAAAATCAGTATCATCGGGTAGATCCGCAAGACCCGCCACATAAGGTGCGCCCATAAAGTCCTGCCCTACATAGGCGGGGTTCACCGGCAGTATCTCATATCCGCGCAGCTTGAGATACCGCCCGACAAAGTAGCTTGGCCGCGTCTCCTTGCTTGAAAGCCCGACAATGGCAACACGCTTGGCACGCTGCAAAACATCTTTCAGAAAACGGTCAGTGTAATTCTCAGACATGCTTTAGTCCTCCAGTGCCTTTGAGCCAAAAAAAAGCGCCCAAGTCAAACTTGAGCGCAGTTACGGAACGAGGGACAGTATTACGAAAGCAGGTGTTCCATCCTGCTTCTGGGATAGATGTAGGGACGAATCCGAACTTAAAAAGAGGATGTAAAAAACCTGTGAACAAGATGTTAAATCAGGCAGTTTTTTGCCGAGTGGCCGCATATAGTGAAACCGCAGCCGCATTGGATACATTGAGCGAACCGAAATCACCCATGAAGTCGATCCGTGCCAGCACATCGCATTGTTCTTTGGTTTTCTCCCGCAGGCCTGGCCCCTCTGCCCCGAGCACAAGCGCAACGGGACGGTCTTCAAAACTGGCGATTTCCGCCTCCAGTGTCGTGTCTGCTTCACCGTCGAGCCCGATCACGAAATATCCATAGCCCTTCAATTCTTCCATCACGCGGGCCAGATTGGTCACGCGCAGGTAAGGCTGGCGCTCTAGCGCTCCGCTGGCTGTCTTGGCCAAAGCTCCCGTTTCAGGCGCAGCGTGGCGCTTGGTGCCAATCACGGCGCGTGCGCCGAACACTTCGGCCGAACGCAGGATCGCGCCCACATTGTGAGGGTCTGAGACACGGTCCAAAAGTAAAACCCGCGCAGGCCGCTCATCTCCGCCGCTCACACAGGCATCGGCCACCGAGCCCCAATCAAGCGGCTTTACCTCCAGCGCAGCACCCTGATGCACAGAGTTAGGATCAAGCGGAGCAGCAAATTTGCGCGGGTCTGAAAGCTCGGGAGTAACCCCGCTCGCCGCAATCACATCCGCCAACTTGGCCTGGGCATTCAACGTCACAACAAGGCGCAATTTGACGCGCTTGGGGTTGGCCAGAGCATCGCGCACAGCATGCAGACCAAAGAGCCAGACCGTCTCGGCCGCCTCAAGTTTTTTACCGCGTTCTTTTTCAACAACCCACTTTGGCTTTTTCATCGTAAGACCCTGTTTTGACGCCGAGACCATATTTCTCTCACTTGCGCCGCTTATCATGCCAATTTGGTGTTGACGACCCCAAGCCAGCCAAGTAATCACCGCCCTCAGTGGGCGACAGGCCGCAAGGTGTGGCAGGGGACTGTAACTCCCTCGCGGAGACGCACGCCTGGTTCGATTCCAGGGTCGCCCACCATTTTACTCAACATGCTGTTTTTTATGGACGTGAGGTGCTACAATGCACCTCATACTGGCTATATTCGATACAAACAGACGTGATTTCGATACAATGAGTGACGAAGGCAAGATTCCCTACCTGAAGATCGACCGTGGTCGATACTTCTACCAGCGTCGCGTTCCTCAGAAGATGCAGGCCCATCTCGGCATTCGTCGGTGGCAGTTGCCATGCGGCGATGTCAGCTACTCCAAGGCGGTTCAGATGGTCGTGACTTGGGCTGAGGAGCATGACGAGCTTATTGCCAGCCTGCGCGACCCTGACAAGCTAAGGAAGGCTGGTGTGACCGCTGTCCGTGAGGCGAAGGCAAAACGTGCCGTTGCATTCGATGAATTTGACCTCCCCCGCTTCTATGAGATGACAGAGCGGCTTGAAGGGGAGAAACAGTATTTTCCAAAACATACCATTCCCCGCCCATGGCAAGCTGCTGCAAAGATGTTGCAAAGCGCCGAAGCAGCCTATGCGGGTCAACCCGATCAAGAAACTAACATCAACACAATCAATTTCTGGATTGAAGAAACGCGACGTGGCGACCCGCCGAACAGGATCAAAGAAGTTCCCAGATATCCGCAGTTGGTAAAGCACATCGAAACCTTGGACCCAAAACTCGTTCGAGATGCAAAGATCAGACTTATCGACCTGCCCCCACCAATGGCACCAGAACTGTATCTGGACTGGTTAGTAGAAGCCTACGATGTCGGGTTTGGACCAGATCGAGAGCCGCCAGTTGATGCTGATCAGAAAGATGAGCATGACTTCATCAAACGAAAGCTGGAGCGAAAGATTTCCGAGCTTTCCCCTGACCCGAATACCATCACCGCAGTCACCGAAAGATATTGTGATTTCAACTCGATCCGATCGGGCACACGTTCAAAGTATCGTCGCGAACTTGCCCGCCTTATTGAGATCACACGAGACGTGCCTATTGGGCACGTGCGCACAGAACACTTACGCCAGTTGCGAGACAAACTGATTGGTGAAATCAAACCTGCATCGATCCAAGCAGTCTTCACCCCGATCAAAGGCATCTTCAACTTCGCGTTCGACGAAGACCTGATCAACGTCAACCCAATGGCTGGTGTCAAACTCCCCCGTGACAAGCGGCCAATCGAAGAGCGGAAATGGAAACCATTCGAACCTGCCGAGATCAGACGCATATTGGATGCCGCAGAAGCCACATGGGGCAAGCCTGCGAAAGGTCTCACTGATGAACGCCGCAAAGCCATCCATATGGTGGTCCGTGTTCTCGCATTTTCGGGGATGCGGCCCGTCGAAGTCATTCGACTCACAGCAGATGATGTCGATGATAAGTTGATCAGGATCAAAGGAAGCAAAACGGAGAGTTCGACACGAGTCGTACCACTACATCCAGAGCTTGCGGGCCTCCACGATTGGATTGCCAATGGCGGCTTAACGACATTCCAAACAATCAAGACAGATAAAGTTGGTTCAGTGCGGCACAACTTTGCAAGACTGCTTCGTGAACAGATGCGAGACCCCATCAAAGACCCACAAAAGGCGCTTTACTCGCTACGTTCAACGTTCGTAAACGCGATGCGTCGCGCTGGTGCAGACATTCAGGTGCAACGGGCAATCCTCGGCCACAAGGAGGCTGGTGCAATCCGTCACTACGACGATGGCCCGGAATTTGATGTCAAACGACGCTGGGTCAATGCGACCGACCCAAGGGTTCTGTGAGATGAAATACATCTGCATGAGCGTGTGATATACCCTTAAAAATAAGGGCATTTGTAAAATTTCAGATGCCCTTATTGGAACAAAACCTACTCACTATTGGGACGCTTCTCCTATAGAATGACACCGGACTAGACCAGCATAGGTGCTGGTAACTTATCATATCATTTTGCGTCATTCGCTTATGAGATGCTCGACCAATCCATCCAGATGATGCTTGGCCTTACGCCAGTCTCCGGCGTGGGCGTCGATCAACTTCCAGAAATTCGGTCCATGATCGTGGTATTTGAGATGAGCAAGCTCATGAACCAGCACGTAGTCGATACACGCACGGGGTGCTTTGATCAGATGCGAATTTAGGATGACTTCGCCCGCTGGCGAACAACTTCCCCACTGGCGTGACATTTCAAGCAAGCGAAACGGCGGTGGAGCAGTGACCCACGGCAGCGATTGGGACAGGCTGTCGATCCGTCGGGCAAGGTAGTCACGACCTTTGACGCGGTACCAAGCTCTAACACGTCCCCTTATGTCGTCAGGTGTTCCAGTCGCGGATTGGACTTCAAGTCGGTTGCCTATGAGGCGGACCGCTGCTGGCTTACCCGTAACGGGGATGACCTTGAGCATATAGCGACGACCGAGATACAGGACTTGCTCACCAGACACATACCCCTTGGGTCGAACATGGACATAGCGTTCTCGGGCCTCTTGGACATGGTTGGCCACCCACTTGGCACGTTTCTGAACGGCGCTTTTGATGCTGCTGTCATCGAAGCCTTTGGGAGCATCGACAGACACAGAGCCATCAGGATTCACGTGGATTGCTACACGGGATGTGCGGGCGTCGTCATAGGCCACCTGATACGGGATACGGTCATCCCCATATACCAGCACAAACTGGGTCACTGAGAGTTTCTCACTGATCCAGCACGGACAACGGCGAGAACCTGATCAATCAGCGCGTATGCCGCATCGGTGCCGCCAAGCAGGTTGAAATACCGCACCAGCAGGCTTTTCTTGATCGCGGCCTCTAGGTTTCCTGGACTAATCGAATGGGACTGCACCGCATCTATTACCACAGACTCGATATACAGTGCTTCCTCGACAAGCTTGTCCTCGGTTGGATTCGTTCCGTTCAAATGATCAAGCAGTAGCCCGTAGTAAGCTTTAGCACGTGGCTGATCAGTGAAACGATCTGGGACACCAGGCGTGTTGCGCTCAGCAACCTGTTCTTCAAGGTCTTTGAACATAGTGTATTGCTTACCAGGATGATCGAACATCGCCTCGGCGGCTTGGATCGCTTCTTTCAGCAGTTCTGAAAACACACGTTGGGCATAGGGATCATCGATCAGGTCTTGCTCGATGGTTTTGCGAAGACGGGTTTTGATGACATCGGCTTCGGTGCGGGTCTTCTCGTCCGTCCAATCATCGGGGCAATCATCCTGTCCAAGCGTATCAACTCGTATAAAGCCCTCGGGATCAATGATTTCGATACCGTTGACCTGCTTATCAACCATGCGCCTGATCTGGTCTTCGTATGCCGAAAAATCGACAGTCTCACCAGCATCGCGCTTGGCCTGCACACGCAGTTCTGTGAAGAACCGCAAATCGCGTTTGTAACGCTGGATCGTCTTCTCATCGAATGCACCATCTTCAAAGAAGGTGCGGGATGACAGGGCCAGCTTCAGGCACATGCCAAATGCCGTAAGCGCGTCGTAGAAGTCTTCGCGCACCTTCTGAGCCTGATCGAAGCTGTGGCCTGCCTCATCCTCTGTGACTCTTGGCACCAACACGCGGCGAAGCTGCTCACGGTCCCCTTTGTTTTGAACGGACCCAAAGATCGCCCATAGGGCATCATGCAGGCTTGGCAGGCGTTTGTATTCTGTCGAGACGTTGGAGAACGTGCCAACCAGATCATCAACCTCATACCCGTTCTGGGTCTGTGCCGCGAGGTCTTGGTAATCCTGAATGGATGTGTCCAGTTCGGCCAAGATACCACGGTAGTCGATCAGATAGCCGAACTGTTTGGCCTCATGCAGGCGGTTCACCCGTGCGATGGCTTGCAGCAAGTTATGGCTTTTGAGGTGCTTGTCGATGTAGAGGACAGCGTTGCGCGGCTCATCAAAGCCCGTCAGCAGCTTGTCCACGACGATCAGGATGTCAGGCGCACCGTCTGTAGCAAAGCCAGCGATGACATCGTTCTCATACGCATCAGGGTCATTGCCGACGGTTTGGTTCCACCATGTTTGCACTTCGGGTGTCTTGGCCTCATCGGTGTCATCATGGCCTTCACGGGTATCGGGTGCCGATATCACAACGGCACTGGTGACCATACCAGTATCATCCAGTGCTTTCTTGTATCTGATCGCCGACAATTTACTGTCGGTGGCAAGCTGCGCCTTGAGGCCAGGACTTTGATCAATGAAGTTTTGCTTGAAGTGTTTGGCTATATCCCGTGCGATGAGTTCGATACGACGCTCAGCTTTGTAGACTTGCCCACGGGTCGCATATTTCTGCTTTAGATCGGAAAGCTGCTGTTCGGACAGACCTTCGGTTCTTTGTTCGAACCAAACATCGACAGCACGTTCGTTGATATCAACGATGGGCTTGCGTTCTTCATAAACCAACGGGGTGACCGCACCGTCTTCAACGGCATCCTGCATGGTATAAGCATGAAGGATAGGACCGAACTTGTTACGGGTCTTGTCTTCTTTCAACAACGGTGTGCCAGTGAAGGCGATGAACGCCGCGTTCGGCAAAGCCTGCCGCATTCTTTCATGATTTTCGCCACCTTGGCTACGGTGACCTTCATCAACCAGCACGATCAACTTGTCTGACGTATTCTTGCACTCGGGCATTTTGGTGGCTGAATTGAATTTTTGTAGCAGCGTGAAGATGATCCGACCGTTCCCCGATCCGATCTGCTTCGCCAGATCACGACCCGACTGCACCTTGGCCTTCTCACCGTCCTTCTTAGTCGCAACGACCGATCCGAATGCACCGCCTGTCAGGAACGTCGCAGCTAGTTGCTTCTCAAGGTCAACGCGGTCGGTGACGATGATGATACGGCTGCTGGCAAGCTCGGGATCGAGCAACAGTGCTTTGGTAAGCAATACCATCAAGTTCGACTTGCCTGACCCAGTGGTGTGCCAGATCACGCCGCCTTCGCGACGACCATCGGGCTTTTGCTTGGCCACCTGTGACAGGATCGCTTTGACACCACCGAACTGCTGGTATCGCGCTACGATCTTTTTGGTGCCACGGTCGTAGAAAATGAAGCGCCTGGTGAAGTCGAGCAGCCTGTCGGGCCTAAGCAGGCTGATGATCATGCGATCCTGCTCAGTGGGCAGCACAAGGCCGCTGTGCAGGCGCTCAAAGTCATTCCTAGCCCAGCGCGGTTTGTCGGCAAACAGCAGGGCCTTCTGATCCTCGCTCAGCGGTGTGGATTTCACATCCTGCATCTGAGCCTCAGAAATTTCTTCCTCTTTCCACGCCCCCCAGAACTTTTTCGGCGTTTCGGTCGTGCCGTACTTGGCATCGGTGCCCGAGATCGACAGCAGCAGTTGCGAATACGCATAGAGTGTCTGGATGCCCTGATTCTTCTGGTTTCGATTGTGCTGACTGATCCCTTCGGCAACCATGGACTTCTCTACTGACGACGACGTGGGTCGCTTTGCCTCGATTACCACCAGCGGCAGGCCGTTCACGTAGCACACGACATCGGGCCGATACTGTCTCTTCCCAGCGGGGCGTTCCACGCTGAGTTCTTCGGTAACATGGAACAGGTTCGCATCCACGTTGGCCCAATCAACCAACGGGACGGTAACGGATGTCTTGTGGCCCTCCACAAACTCGTCAACCGTGATGCCAAGCGTCAACTGCTTGTAGATCGCTTCATTCGCCGCGATCAGACCTTCGTTCAGCTTGGTGGTAGTGATCGCCTTGATCACCTGATTGATACCACTACCCGACAACGGATGTTGCTGTCCCTTGAAGTCAAACCGATGCGCGGCCAACCACTCGCGCAACACAGGGTCCAGTAATACCGACCGTTCAGACCCACGCATTGCCAGTGCATCGGCAGGCGGCAGATAGGTCCAGCCCATGACCATGAGGACGTGCAAAGCGGGTAGCTTTGATGCTGCTTCTTCGCGGGTGTCGGGGGTGTGAGTCATACAACACTCCAATGCAGTGCAACTTTGGCAAGGTGCCGTGAAAATATAACCGAGCAGCTATTTGAAAGCATATTGGCTGAACTTCTTTGTTTCTTCATCCATAATTCCAGCCGCCCATTCACCGTCGGCGGTCCATTCAGCAACGGCCACTTCATACCCAATGCGTGTACCGCGTTGAGCAGCAAGCTTGTCGATATGGTGTATGATGGCGTTGCGGCGTTGGCGCGTTAGCGGTCGCCCCCAGCTTGTTTGATAGGTCTTGGCCAATGGGTCGGTTAGTCGTGCCCGCATTACATAGCGGATGATTTCGCGGCGCTCACTTTGACGAAGCCCACGGGTTTTTCCGACGCGGTAGCCGTAGAAGGTAAGCGGGGAGACATCCTCACCATACCAACTTTGGCCGCGTGGTAATGGGTTTTCAGATTTGTAGTCTCTATGCGCTTTGGCAACTGAATTGGGCATACCTTTGGAGACGAGGCTGTCAAATTCTTTTTCTGCATCGGCTTTCTTACGTTCCCGCTCAAGCCGCTGTGCCTCCCGATGCTGCCGATCTAATTCCTCTTGCTCGGCCCGCTCCTTGGTCAAACGCTCCAGTTCTTTGGTACGCCGCTCTTGCTCCAATCGCTTCTGTTCTTTTTGCTCTTCGGTCTCGCGATAAAAAAAGAACCAGATCGCCAAAGCGATGAGGGCATAAAATAAGAGTTTGATTAAACTGAGGGAGGCTCCGTCCATTAGACCACTACCCGCCGCTTCCCCGTGAGAAGCTGCTGCATCAGGGCCTTCTTCTCGGTGCGGAGTTTGGTGAGATCGGCTTGCACGTCATTCACAAACCGATCCGCATCATCCAGTGTCTCTGTGATCTTTTCCTGCTCGGCCAAGCTTGGAAAGAATGACTCAATCTTCGCGAGGTCTTTCTTGGTGATGTGTTTCATACTGGTCCCGTGAACCTTTGAAACAAGTTTGCCGATTTCGTGTGTTATCAGGTGAAAACCAAACATCTTTAGTGTGTCCGACTTCGGCACGACCTTAAAAATATGTTGGTTCAACACAGCCACAGGCCCAGTCCAGATGAATGTGTCGAGTGTCGCTGACCACGACAAAAGGAAATCACCACTTCGGATCGTGTGCTTTTCGTCCACCACACCATCATAGTAGTTGATCGCGTCAGTTGAACCCGTGAGGTTTTGTATCCTGATGATAGGAAAACCCACATCACCCCAATCATCTGGTTTGAACGCACGACCATTTATGAAATCGAAGTGATCCACCAGCTTTCCACTATTCCATGGCTGACCTTCGAACACGGGGAAGCGGCGTTTGCCTGTGAGGAGTTGCTGCATGAGGGCGCGTTTTTGGGTGCGGGCGTTGCTCAGCAGGGCCTCGGTCTTTTCAATGGCCTGATCCCACGTCGAGAGGATATCCGCGATCTTTTGTTGTTCGGGGAGTGGGGGGAGAAGTATAGGGAACGTGAATAGCTCTTTGAGGGTTATCGAGACTTGATTGGCATTGCCTCGCACCAGACCCGAAATGAAGGTGATGAACCGATTGTCCTTTAGGTGAGGATACAAAATTTCAGATATGACTCGATCTTTTTTTGGGGCCAGTTTCACTAAGTTCTGGTTCAAAAGACTGCCTTTGAAGTTCGCTGGTATACGAACTGCCTTGCCAACCATTGAGTCCAGAAGATGTGGTCGGGACCCCACAGTGCTTACAATGATGTCCCCACCAAATAATTGCCAATCACTAAAGCCATCCGCCCTGTCTTCAGCAACATACTTCGGATTGTTTGAGTGCAAACCGTCTCGTGTTGTATCGGAAATGCGAATGACCCGCACACCATTTTCAGAGTAGTCGGATGAATCGAAGGCGAACCCTTTTTTGTAGTTCACCACATCCCCAAGACTGGCTTTGCTCCACCCCTCAGGAACCATAACCAAGCTCCTGCAAATACCCTGCCATGCGGGTTTCTAATTCGGCTAGATCGTCTTTCAACTTTACCCGTTCGGCCCGCACCGCCATCAGATCAATCTCGTCTTCCTCTTCAAACGTGTCCACATATCGTGGTATGTTCAGGTTGAAGTCGTTCTCAGCGATCTCGGCCTGCGTTGCACGATAGGCGTACTTCTCCACCGATGCGCGATCCGTGAATGTCTGCATGATCTTGTCGATGTTGGACGGTTCCAGCGCGTTCTGGTTGCTGCCTGATGCAAACTCTCGGCTGGCATCGATGAACAGCACCGAGTCGTCCGCCTTGTGTTTGCGGAACACCAACAGCGCGGCAGGGATGCCAGTCCCAAAGAACAGTTTTTCGGGCAGGCCGATCACCGCATCCAGCAGGTTCTCCTCAATCAGCTTCTGACGGATTTTCCCCTCGGTCGATCCACGGAACAGAACACCATGGGGAACGACGACCACGGCACGGCCCGTCTTGGGTTTCAGCGTCTCGATCATGTGCAGGATGAACGCATAGTCGCCCTTGGTCTTGGGCGGGATACCACGACGGAAGCGTCCGAATGTATCAGCCTCTGCGGTCGCAGTCCCCCATTTGTCCAGAGAGAACGGCGGGTTGGCGACGACCACATCGAAGTGCCGCAGCGCATCTTCCTTCACCCGGAGCTTCGGGTTGCGGATGGTATCACCCCAGAGGACTTCGTGGTTTTCTTCGCCGTGCAGGAACAGGTTCATCTTGGCCAACGCCCATGTGGACCCGATGGATTCCTGCCCGTAGAGAGCGTAACGTTTGGTCCCCGTCTTGTTGCGTATCTGACGCCCGCATTTCATCAGCAGCGACGCGGACCCGCAGGTTGGATCACAGATGTCATCCCCTTCTTGAGGATCGGCCAGACGCGCCATCAGGTCGGACACTTCGGGTGGTGTATAGAACTCGCCAGCCGTTTTGCCCGCTGTCGCCGCGAAGTGTTTGATCAGATACTCATAAGCCCCACCGATGATGTCCAACTGCCCCACACGGGACGGACGCAGGTCCAACGCGGGCTTGGCGAAGTCCTCTAGCAGGTGGCGCAGCAGGTCGTTTTTCTGTTCCTCATCCCCCAGCTTGGTGCTGTTGAAGTGGATGTCTTGGAACACCTGATCCAGCTTGTTGCCGTTGGCCTCTTGGATGGCATGGAGGGCCTTGTCGATGCGTTCACCGTTACCAGCCTCATGGCGACGCTTGTGCAGCGTGTGGAAGCTGGCATCGGGTGGTAGCACGAACGACTCCTGCTGCATCATCGCAGCGACCAGTTCTGGGCTGTCAGGGTGTTCCGCCTGATACGTGGCGAGATGGTCTTTCCAAACATCAGAGATGTATTTCAGGAAGAGCATGGTGAGTACGTAGTCTTTGTAGATCGATGGATCGACCACACCACGGAAGGTATCACACGCCGACCACGCCGCATTGTTGATTTCGGATTGGGAAACTTGGGTCATTTATGTGCTGCCTGTTTGAATAAAAGAGTGATCAAGCCTTGGTATTGGGAGGGATCAAATGGGTTCGACTTAACCTCGGTCGGCTGGGTGGCTTCTTGTTGAAGGATTTCGACAACGGCCTCCCCTACCAGTTCTGGGGCAGGACGCACATCGAGAGCTTGTGCCTGTTGTTCCACCATGGCCACGATTTCTGCAATACGACGGTAGTGAGCATGGTGTGCGGGTAGCGCGTCATCACCTTGAAGAAGCTTTCGGGGATCAACGCCGTACAGGTCTGCCAATTCAAACAGACGTTCGGCACTTACAGTTTCGGATTTATGCTCCAGCCGCCAAATCTGTACACGACTGACACCCAAGGCTTTAGCGGCATCATCCATACTCATATCAGACCGCTCCCGAGCAGTTCGGATGCGGTCAAAAAGGTGTTTCGTTGAATCGCTTGAAAGTTTGGCCATTTCATATCGTGTAACGATTTGGAAGAAGATGCAACAAACATGCAAATTACCTGTGACGAATCATTTGTTACATGATAGGTAATGGCCTTATGACACTCAAGGATTACCTCGATCAGAACAAACTTAGCCTGAAAGCTTTCGGTGACCGCTGCGGCGTTAGTGCTCCAACGGTAATGAGGGCACGAGATGGTATTAACATTCCATCCCGCAGAACGCTTCGGGCAATCGTCGATGCCACGAACGGGGCTGTCAGCATACAGGAATTGGTCAGGGTCGATCACGATACCGATGTGGCGCAGCAAAACTGAAAACTGGTGAACGTTACCATATGCCGTAGCACTATGTTTGGCGGTTGCCCCGAAAAAAACGATTACTCACACTGGGAGACACAAATGAAAATCATTCAAATCACGGCATATTTGGCCTTGTTCGGCACCACGGCTATTGCTGACAGTGATCCGAAATACAAAGACCCAAACGTAATCCTGGCCGATCTTCGGGAGTCACAATCGATTTGCCAAACTATGGCTGACGGGCAAACCAACGCAGAAATTTTCGGGATCACTTTCTCCCGAGTGGGTAACAAATGCCAGTACGCCAACGGGGAATTGGATGATAACGTCCGAGCCTTTCTTGAAGACCAAAAGCTGGATTGGGCTGGCGTCAGCGGGCGCGACGGTCTTTGGGTCGTTGTGGATGGCAACTGAACGGTCATCCCTGACCTTCATCACCATCTTCATCATACTCACATGCATAATATTCACGAATGCAGTCGGATAGGATCGCACCACAGAATCTTTGTTCAACCTGACGAAGATGCAAAAGGATATCCCAAGCTTCTGTATCAACACCTTTGACTGTGACCTTTTTTCTATCCATCTCGCGTCCTCCGATTGTCTAACTGTATTTAGCACCAGGGGTCATCCCGATGGGCACAGTTATTCTGGCCAGTATTTATTTTGCTAAACGTGAGCATTTCGACGGGCGATTTACCTAGATACCTTTACGGGCCTCATTTTGTTGGTCCGAAAGGAACAAGTAATGTCGAGATTATCAAAGAAGACACTTCAGAAAAGACGCCGAAGTGAAAGTATTCATAGTGGCACGGTATACCAACAAAAGGTTGCCATTCTTGAACACTTACAGCAGGCGCTTACACCTGAAAATGCACAGTGGATTCAGCCGATCCTAAACCGAGTTGGCCGATGCAAACCAGCCTATCGATGCAACTCAAAGCACTGCCCCACTTGCTCTAACGCAAAACAATCCAAAGCAGTCAGAAAGAAAACCAAACAGTTGAAACCACTGGGCAAAGCCCAAGCAACAACCACCAGTTCAAAATCTAAAGAATATCGTGTACGCGGCGGGCAACGTATGATGGACGCGTTTGAGGGCTTGCCTACAGCGATGCTACATTGCTTCACGGTTAATCTATGCCTTGTCTCTTTCGACGATGATCTCAAAGAAACCAAAGAGCGGTATCTTTTGAAGCTACGGAAAGTGTTAAACAAATTGACCGATGGAGCCATTGCACGAGGAAAATTTGACATTGTATCAAAATATGCTGATGATCTGCCATCGGAGTTTCCAGATATCGATCTCCCCTTTGGCGTTTTCAACGCTGCATTACCTCACACTCGGCACGTGATGCTCCATATCCATTTTTTGCTGTTCGATCCGTGGATGACGCGAGTAGAGCTACGGAACCTCTTTGCCAAAGAGTTTCCTGGCAGCAATAGGGTTTGTGCACGTCGCACCAGAGATCATACTGTGTTGGAGTGCGGCACCATGGTAGGTGGCGCTCAAGGGTACCTAGAATACATGTGCATGGAGAAAGTTGAATTGTCCTTCGGAGATCAATCTGCTGACGCTGCTTTAGAATTCGTCCAGATCGATAGCACTTGGGACAGAAGAAACCGAAATTTCTCTTTTGGGAAATCCATATCAGTCAGCGGTATAGTCATCGACCAAGATCGTGTAAAATACCTCGAACGAGAAAACCGATTACAATGGATCAAGAAGAACTGGTCAAAGTTGAGTTATGCTGAGAAGTTCATTCATCAGTGGATGTCCAACGGTATAGATATCTTGGCTGGTATCAAATCCCTGCCAAATTACCGCGCTCAGTTCATAGACAAGTTCAGTGCAGTCTTGCTCTTACATTGTAACTGGGTAAGATGGAATTTCTTTGAAGTAATTGATTTCGTTGGCTTCATGAGTGCGTCAGACTCAGAGTTGGCCCTGTTAGAACCACCAGACTAGCGATTAGAGAAGACCTTTTTAGACTTGCTCAAAATTGGAATAAAATATCTCGTCTCCCCGCTAAAAACGCAGGTTAATTGAGCATCAACGCCAAAACACGCTGTAAGTAAATGCAGCGAACGGAGAGCGTGTGTGTTACATAATCCAGACCTGCATTTGTTGGCCTACCATCGGTTCTTTTGCGCTGCATTCATAAATAGAGTTGAACGAACATCAACTTGGAGACAGCGATGCCACGCAAACATCAGCCAACAATCACGAACATCGAACCTACCAAAGCCGAACTTCAAAAACTACGGGAAGAGGTATCTCGTGAGAACAAGTCACGCGATGCTTCTGGATTACCACCGTTCAATGAAGCGGAAACGTTTGACCGACGCGCAGCAAAGCTGGCAGACGACAAATTTGAAGAACTGTTGGAGCCATATCTGGTTGCAGCGTACGAAATCTACACTGGTAGCCCTGGCGTGGCCAACAGGCTCAAGCAACACATTGACGTATACCAACACGCCGAAAAAGCAATGCTCGACGATACAGGACTGCGTCGGCCAAATCCAAAGCCGTTCAACATGATGAAATTTCTGAGCATGTATTTTGGTGAAGAGCTTCCAGTTGCATCTCGACGGAACCGCTGACTGCAATATTGGCACCCGATGGTAACGTGGCCGAACTGGTCGGAATTAGCAGCCTATCGCTGACTGGCTGGCAGTGTTCGGTATAGCGTTGGTACCGAGATTCCAAACGCAGCCGCAATGTCGATGGCAGGTGTTCCGGCCTTGAACATCGCCTTAGCGCCACTAATCTGCTGATCCGTCATTTTGCGTGGACGACCACCAACGCGACCTCGACTCCGCGCTGCTGCAAGTCCGATATTGGTCCGCTCAATGAGTGTATCACGCTCCAGTTGCGCACAGGCCGCCATCACCGTGAATAACATCTTACCTGTCGGTGTTGTGGTATCGATAGCCTCAGTCAGCGACTTGAAACCTATGCCCCGCTCTTCAAAATCAGTCACGATCTTGATCAAGTGGGATACCGATCTCGCCACACGGCTAAGGCTAAGGCAAACGAAGGTATCGCCTGTGCGGCAGAATTCGAGGGCTTCCTTCAACGTGGAGCGATCCGCTTTCGCCCCAGATGCGACTTCTTGAAAAATGCGTTCACACCCCGCTCGTGCCAGTTGATCGATCTGGCCATCAAGATTTTGGGTAGCGGTCGAAACTCTCGCGTATCCAATCAGCATCGCATCCCCCTGTCATTCTTGAAACTCATCAGATCATAAAGGGATCGAGGGTAAATTTCGAGCAAGGGTTACGAGAAGCACAAACATTGGATGTCAGGTGTTTCATCTTGGCCGGGTTTCGAGCATCGCCAACGACCGATATCGAGAAGTGCCTCAAGCGCGACAAGTTGCCAATCATGGTTAAGGATATATCTGTTGAGCCGTCGATCACAGGAAACGTTGACCCAAGTGCAATTGCTTTCACATTTGCCCAAAAAATTTATGCTGAAGCTGGCGTTTCACTCAAGCCTCGTATTCGCGGTGACAGTTATACGTAACGGCAACATCTTTCATGAAAGTAGTAGACATCACACTGACTTGTCAGTTGATGAACCCATCTTCCTTCAAGCGTTCCAACGCAGCCGTTACTGCTGGTTCAGGGAAGCTGGCACGTTTGTGGTCGTTCCAAGCTTCTAATGCGCGTGACATATCAGGCTGAGTCGTAATGCCTTCAGTGACCGACAAGAAGTGCACACTTGCCAAAAGTTCCATACCATACGGACTTTCATAACCTTCGATGAGAAGTGAAAGTTTCTTGATGGCGTCGGACACACCCACATCATTTGATCTCAGATACTCATCAGCCGCAGCGTACGTTCCGGATGTCACAACGACTTCGCGGTCTTCGCTGGTATAGCCACAGATGTAGTGCTTCGCTTCCATCGCCTTGAATGCTTCATGTAGAGTCACGGAATATGGTCCGTATTGCTGCTTTGAAAACTGAAGACCGAAGTCAATGCCAAGCACTTGTAAGAAGTACGCGATCTTTTGCGCAGTTAGCCTCGTGAGATGCCCACCGAAGAATTTTTCAAGTTCGGCGAACGCGACCATCATGGAGGCACGACCCGTAGTTAGATCATTGGGAACATGTGCTTGCTCAGGTTGTGCTGACTGATCTGCTGGTCCGAAGATGACGAAATGCACGTCAGGTAGCTGTGATGCTGCCTGTTCGATAAGCGGCCTAACGTCAGCCCAGTCGAGACCTCCGTTACCGCATCCGAGTGGTGGTATCGCTACAGATTTTATACCCAATTCGCGTATTTGATCGATGAAGTCCACAAGGCCATCTTTGACGTATTCAATCTTTGACCGCGAACGCCAGTGCTGCTTCGTTGGAAAATTGATCAGGAACCTATGCTTGCCATCGTCGAGAAAATCGTTGTTGTCGAACACGAACATTTGCCCTGGGGACAGCTTATTGTCGTCGCACAGGCTCTTATAGGCTTTGAAGTTGTCAGGCCAGCGGCGTTTGAACTCTAAGGCTACACCTTTCCCCATCACACCGACGCAGTTCACGGTGTTCACAATGGCCTCGGTGGGCGCTTCAAACATATCGCCGTTTTTGTATTCGATGGTCATGACTAAAAGTAACACCCAGGTTTCACGTACACAGGTATTTGTGTGTTCGATGCCTTAACCCAAGCCTCGACCTCCTCCAAGTGCGTATCGCTCTTCAACACGATGCACGAAACTTCATTCATCTGCAAATGATCCTGCACCATGAACTCTGCCATGCGCTTCTTACTGCGCATTTGATGTTCGACAGGGTAGTCACGGTCATGTTGCCAGCGACATACGCCAGCATAGCCGATTTCTGGAATGCGACCCATCTTCGGGTTGTCGTCGAAAAGACTCCAGTCAACGTGCGTTTCCAGTTCATCATGGTTGTTGTTGTAGGTTGCGGGAAGACCTGAGTTGCAGGCGATGTCGGTATACCAACACGTCCGTCCAGAGCCGAACAATGCTGCTGGTTCCACCACAAGGTATGCCACATCGTCCATTGTTGCAATTCCAAGGTTCTGCCCGTCTGGTGCCTTGAGAGGCACATTTCCGATATGGATCGAGTATGCCATTTTCGTGCAAGGGGAAAAGTAGAACGGTACGAAGTCATTCACGTTTGAACCGCATGGTGTCGTGAACTCTGACGAACCGCGTCGGGCCACAATGTCATCGAAAGAGATGCGGTAACCCGCTTGAACATTCGGATTATTCTTCGCAAACAAACGACCAGAAGACAAATATGCCTGCAAATTCTGGTGATGCGTCATACGAAAAAGGAAACGAGATGGTGACAATGCAACGGTCCAATTATTTCAGGGATAACTTATCTGTTGATTAACACGGCGACTGCATCTGTGCCAGCGCAGCCGCAAACCGCTTCGCCAATTGGTGCGGCGGTCGCGGATGCGGACCAATTTGCTACACCTAAATGGTGACAATCATTCACTTTCGGTCATGACGCACTCCCGTCACTACCGAATACTTATGAATTTATCACTAGACCTGAAACGGGCCGTTTCTGACAAAACATCGATACCACCCTTCTGGTTTCGATACATTCAGTCACTTTTTCGATACATATAAGAAAAACATCCATAGACCACCTCTCAAAAATCCTTCGAAAATAAGGATAATTGCGAGTATTAGAGCTTATGGTGAATTCGATTCCAGGGTCGCCCACCACTTACAAACATGACCACCCCCGCGAGAGAGAGACTATTGCCCTCTACTTTTAGGGTTATTGTTTCCAAATCCCTCCAATACCCTTGGAAGGCGCACAAGATTGTATCTATAGTGGCAACAAAATAGCGAGATCCGAGCAAATCCCATGGCCAGAAAACCGAAGAAACCTCAAAATTTCAATGTTTTCGTAGTCGGTCAAGCAGGGCGATTGCAATATGAGGCGCTGCTATTCGTCGCCTCGTTGCGCGAATTCAGCCCAGATTTCAAAGGCCGCGTTATCATAGCCGAACCGCAGCCCGGCCCGCTTTGGCCTCGTGATCCTCGCATGGATGATGCTCTCGTGCTCGAAGCGCTCAATGCACTCGAAGTCGAGATCATACCGTTTGAAAGCAAGGCCTTCGGAAATGCATACGCCTACGGAAACAAGATCGAAGCGCTCATGGCATTGCCAAAGGGTGAGCCGTTCGTATTCTTTGACACAGACACACTGATCACCGGTGATCTCGCCTCAGTGCCGTTTGATTTCAACAAGCCCTCGGCCTCGCTGAAGCGTGAAGGCACGTGGCCCACTCTTGAGCTATACGGTCCGGGCTATGGCCAGATCTGGAAATCACTCTATGACAAGTTCGGGCTGGATTATGAAAGCTCGCTCGACATGTCGCAGCCTGATGAATACTGGCGGCGCTATCTCTATTTCAACGCAGGCTATTTCTACCATAAATGTCCGCATGAATTTGGCGAAAAGTTTCTGCAATACGCCTTGGCAATACGCGATGACGCTCCCCGCGAGCTTGTCTGTCAACCCATGGACCCGTGGCTTGATCAAGTTGCCCTCCCCCTTGTCATTCATGCACTGGGGGGCGGCCGTAACACTCTGCAAGACGGCTATTTGGACGGTGCTGTGAGTTGTCACTATCGTCTTTTTCCAATGCTCTACGCACGCGAGGCCGACCACGTTGTAGAGGCACTGGAACAAGTCTGCGCGCCCAACAAGATCAAGAAAGCCCTCAAAGCCTACAACCCGATCAAACGCATGGTCTATCAAGGCCGAGGCCATAAAGTGCGTGATTTATTTGACCAGAACGATTTACCACGCAAGGAACAAGCGATCCGCAACCGCATCAAACGCGAAGGCTTCTGGATGCGATGACCGAGGCTTACGATTGTGATGTATCTTGTCGGCGGGGTTGGCTCTGCTCTGCACCAGATCTACCTCAAAGCGCGGTAACGTTTTTCTCTGGACGGCGCACAGAGGCGCACAACCGTTCTGCGCAGCGCGCTTTATCAGCGCGCATGTTCTTCATGAAATACCCGCAGTTGTGGGCGCGCTGAACATTGCCTAATCTGCGTTCAAACACACAAATGGGAGGCCAAAATGGCTTACGGATTCGACACCCTTCAAATTCACGCAGGCGCAGTGCCAGATCCTGCAACAGGCGCACGACAAACACCAATCTACCAGACAACAGCTTATGTTTTTCGTGATGCCGACCACGCAGCCGCCCTCTTTAACTTGCAGGAAGTCGGCTACATTTATTCACGCCTGACCAACCCCACGGTTGCCGTTCTGGCCGAGCGCATTGCAACACTTGAGGGTGGCCAAGGTGCTGTCTGCTGCTCGTCAGGCCATGCCGCCCAGCTCATGGCCCTTTTCCCGCTAATGGCTCCTGGCCGCAACATCGTTGCCTCATCGAGGCTCTATGGCGGAACGATCACCCAGTTCAGCCAAACGATCAAACGCTTCGGCTGGTCGGCCAAGTTTGTTGACTTTGATGATCTGGACGCGGTCAAAGCGGCCATCGACGATGACACCCGCGCAGTTTTCTGTGAATCCATTGCAAATCCGGGCGGCTACATCACCGACCTCGATGCAATTTCTGCCATCTCGGATGCAGCCGGCATCCCGCTCATTGTCGACAATACCTCAGCCACACCTTACCTCTGCAACCCGATTGAGCACGGCGCAACGCTGGTTGTCCACTCCACCACAAAATACCTCACAGGTAACGGAACAGTCATGGGCGGCTGCGTTGTTGACAGCGGCAAGTTTGACTGGTCGGCATCCGATAAATTTCCCTCGCTGTCCGAGCCCGAGCCCGCTTATCACGGCCTCAAGTTCCACGAGACTTTTGGCGCATTGGCCTTCACCTTCCACGGCATCGCCATCGGTCTGCGTGACCTTGGCATGACGATGAACCCGCAGGCTGCGCATTACACGCTTATGGGTATCGAAACCCTGAGCCTGCGCATGGAGCGCCATGTGCAGAACGCTGAAAAGATTGCGGGCTGGCTCGAAGGCCATGACGCCGTGGATTACGTGACTTACGCGGGCCTCAAATCCTCGCCATATTACGACCGGATCGAGCGAATTTGCCCTAAAGGGGCTGGCGGACTGTTCACCATCGCGCTCAAGGGCGGGTATGACGCTTGCATCAAATTTGTCGACAACCTCGAAATCTTCAGTCACGTCGCCAATCTGGGTGACACACGCAGCCTTGTGATCCATTCTGCCTCAACGACCCATCGCCAGCTGACCGCTGAACAACAGGAAGCAGCAGGAGCCGGGCCAAGTGTCGTACGTATTTCCATCGGTATCGAAGACCCAAAAGATCTGATTGCAGACCTTGAGCAGGCGCTCGCCAAGGCCGGCGCATAAGCGCAAAAGAAGCGTAATTTAGCCAGATGTCGCCGTGACGCAGCCATGGCGGCATCTGGTCTGTTTTATTCATCAAGGTATTGATATAATAAGAGCTAATAGCGTTGTGATCGGCTTTAAGGCGGTTGTATGAAACCCAATTTTGCTCTGACATTATCCTTTGAAGGCATCGGCCTTCTGCACAGATCTGATACCGGTTGGGACCGGGTCGGAGAAGTGCCTCTTGATGTGCCTGATCTGCCTCAAGCTTTGAATTTGTTGAAGAAAACAGCAAGCGAGCTAACTTCGGATGCGCTCAATGCAAAGCTGGTTTTACCATCTGAACAGATAAAATACATCCGTCTGCCTGCACCTGAAGGCGGACGCGATGCGCAGGAATCTGCTGTGCGCGCCGCGCTTGATGGGACGACTCCCTACGCACTCGACGAGTTGTCTTATGACTGGTCCGAATCTCACGGTGAACTCACAGTTGCCGCCGTAGCGCGCGAAACTCTGCGTGAGGCCGAGGGCTTTGCCCGTGAAAACGGGTTCGACCTTGTATATTTTGCAGCACAACCCGAGGCCGAAGAGTTCTCGGGGGAACCATTCTTCGGCAAATGTGAAAGCTACGCCGCTGAAAGCCCCGTGGAACGCGACAATGAGGCGGTCAAAGTGACGGGTGTGGCGCGGATGCCCGATCCTGTTACGGAGCCAAAGCCCTTCCCGACAGCGCCCACAGAGACCAAATCAGACGATACATCAAACAACGAAGCTGCCGTGCTCCCCCCCGTAACGGACGAGTTTTCCGCGCCTGAAAAAGCGCCTGAAATGCTTGAAAACAAAGCACCTGAACCGAAGCAACCTGAGCCAGAGCAGGCTCCTCCCGCCGCCGCTTTTTCATCGCGGCGCAGTGAGGGCGGGGACGGCGCACCGCCTGTGCTGTCCGGTGTGACACGTCATGAAACGGGCCAAAAGCCCAGTGCCGTTGCGCCAACTATTCCTCTGCCTGCGTCTGAAAGCGAGACACCCGAAAAGGCGCCGCTTGCGCCGCCCATGCCCAAAGCCGCACCGGCGCCTATTGCCGGTGCTGAACGAAGCGCCATGTCTTTTTTTAGCCGGCGCAGTTCAGATACAAAAGCTCCCGCAGGCAAAATCGCCCCCCCCCCGCCTGCTGCGGCCCGTAAACACAACGACTCCCCAACGCCGCCTTTGCCTGCCCCCCCACCTAACATTGTACCGCCCTCCCAGAGCGAAAAGCAGCGCCTCACGGTCTTTGGCGCACGCAAACCCGAGAAGCTTGAAGCACCCGTTGCTGTTATGGGTAAACCACGGTTTTTAGGGCTTATTTTAACGGCAGTTCTGCTCGTTTTCCTTTTGGGTGTTGCCGCTTGGGCCTCCATTTTTGTCGGCGAAGGGCTGTCTCGTTTCCTCGGCAGCGAGCGCACCGATGTAGCGACTGCGCTGCCTGATCTTGATGAAACCGAGATTGAGGGTGAAGAGGCGATGTTGCCCGAAAATCCGCTGGAGCTTGCATCCCTTTCGGGCACGCCCGAGGGGATAGTCGAAAACGGCGACGCGCGCGCAACTGTCCAGCCGGTTTCCCCCATCACAGTTCAGGAAGCCCAGGAAAATTATGCAGTTACAGGCATTTGGACCCTGCCACCGAGTGCGCCTGACGCGCCCGCTCTGGTGCGGGATGATGACCTTTACATCGCCTCGATTGACAGTGAAATCGGGTCTCAAGATGCGATTGCGCTGCCACCTTTGGCGCTTGAGCAGGTTGATGGTGGGCTTGGAGAACAGGCCAATCCTTCTGCGCAGGGCCAACAGTTTGAACTGAACGAAAACGGTCTTGTAATCGCCACGCCAGAGGGCGCGATCTCGCCAGAAGGACACATGGTCTTCGCAGGAAAACCTCCTTACTTTCCAAAGTCTTACCCTGACAGAAGTGAGGCTCCCGAGGCTGTTGAAGAGGCTCCGAACGCGCTTGCGGCATTTCGGCCCAAGGCGCGGCCTGAGGGGCTGGAAGTGGCCAATGAGCGGGCCAATCTGGGCGGTTTGAGCCTGAATGAACTGGCTGCGATTCGACCCAAGCTGCGCCCGCCTTCGGCCACGGAAATTGCCGCCGCTGTGCCCCGCGCGGAGCCTGATCCTGCCCCGAGTGCCGAGCTAGAGGCCGCTATTGAAGAGGCGATTTCCCAAGCTGTTCCGCCCACGGCCGGAGCGGTTGTGATCAGGGTTCCGAACGCGGACACGCGCGACCTTGACCCGAACGCTACACCACAGGCTGTAGCCCGTTCCGTGAAGCCCAAGGATCGCCCCCGCAACTTTGACCGCATCGTCAAGCAGGCTGAAAGAAACCAGCAAGAAGAAGAGGTTACGCAGGTTGCAGCGGTTGCGCCCCGCACTGTTGCACCGGCCATTCCGTCACGCTCCTCGGTTACCAAACAGGCCACAGTGCGCAACGCAATCAACCTCAGACGGGTGAACCTGATCGGAGTTTACGGCAAGCCGTCGAGCCGCCGTGCACTCGTCAGATTGTCTAACGGTCGCTACCGCAAAGTCGCTGTCGGTGACCGTATTGATGGGGGTCGCGTCTCGGCCATTGGCGACACCGAACTGCGCTATCAGAAGAACGGCCGTGATGTGACTTTGAAGATGCCGAAAGGCTGACCTGAAGATCAGGTTAACGCGGCGATTCTACCTGTTAAGCTTTACCGAAGCCGTAAAAACAGGGGGGTGATATGTGTGCACCATGCGTGCACACCCCGTGCACCGCCTGAAACGGTTTTTTATTTACCGAAAATTGATTAATACAGCGTGCGCTGCCTGCCCGCTGCGCCCGAAGGAGCCGCACCCACTATGAGCGATCTGAGCGTCTACGGCGGGCTTTTTCTATCCGCCTTTTTGGCAGCAACCCTCTTGCCTGCGCAATCCGAACTGGTGCTGGCCTCGCTGCTGGCATCGGAAAGCCGCAGCGCAGCGGTGCTGATTTTGGTGGCGAGTTTTGGCAACGTCTTGGGCGCGCTATTCAACTACTGGATCGGGCGCGGCGCGAATGCGCTTCAGGGCAAGCGCTGGTTCCCCATCGGGGCCGAAGCTCTGGCGCGGGCGGAAGGCTGGTATCACCGATACGGGCGCTGGTCATTGTTGCTGAGTTGGGCGCCTGTGGTCGGTGATCCGCTCACTTTGGCGGCGGGTGTGCTGCGCGAGAACATTTGGGTGTTTCTCACTCTGGTCACGCTGGCCAAAACCGGGCGCTATCTTGTGGTGGGCGCGCTTGTCTGGGGCTGGCTGTAAAACAGTTGCAGCGCGCAGTTGCGAGGCCAAGGGTGATCTGGATGTGAAAGCTCAAGCCCGCATGTGGCGGCTTCCTGCGCAACTCAACGCGCGTTACGAAAATGTTACGCGGGTTTCTCGCATTATTTACCTTACTACCGTAAGCTCGAAGCATGAGAGACCAAATTGATTCAAAACTTATCACCGCTTTACAGGAAAACGCGCAACTGACCTCGCAAGAACTGGCCGAGCGGCTTGGCCTGTCGGCCAGTCAGGCGGCACGGCGGCGTCAGAAGCTTGAGGCGAGCGGTGTGATCCGGGGCTATCGGGCCGAGCTGGATGCCGCAGAGCTCGGGCTTGGCGTACAGGCGTTTGTGCAGGTGCAGCTGCTCAACCACGACAGGAAAATAACGCAGAGTTTCAACAAATTGATGGTTTCGCAGCCCGAGATTGTCTCGGCTTGGGCAATGACCGGCGATGCGGACCTGCTGCTGAGGATTTACTCTAAAGATCTTGCCTCGCTAAATGCCCTCATCCATGACATTCTGCTGGCGCACGGGGCGGTGAGCCGTGTGCACAGCCAGATAGTCATGAACCAGATCAAACAAGACGCGCCGTTGCCAGCTTAATGCACTCAATGCTTTTACTCCCTACGATTTATCTTTTGGCAGCGGTCATTGCCGTGCCTCTTGCCTCGCGTTTGGGGCTTGGCTCGGTCCTTGGGTATCTCAGTGCTGGCGTGCTGATCGGGCTTATGCCCGGCCTTGGCGAAGCCACCCGCAGTTTGCAGCATTTTGCCGAATTCGGCGTTGTGATGATGTTGTTTATAGTCGGGCTTGAGCTGACGCCCGGCACCCTTTGGGCGATGCGGCACAAGCTTGTCGGGCTGGGCGGTTTGCAAATACTGCTGACGTGCCTTGCGGTGTTTGTTGCCGCCTCGGCCTTTGGACTGGCGTGGCAGACGAGCCTTGCCATTGGGCTGGTGCTTGCGCTGAGTTCGACTGCTATCGTGCTGCAAACGCTGACGGAAAAGGGACTTGTGCAGACATCCGGGGGGCGCTCTGTTTTCTCGGTTCTGTTGGCGCAGGACATTGCCGTTATCCCGTTTCTGGCGCTTATTCCCTTGCTGGGTGTGGCAGGGCTTGCCGCGATAAACGCGGATGGCTCGATTGCGCTGGCCAGCGAAGAGGCTGTTCATGATGCCACTTTATTCGAGAGCCTGCCTGCCTGGGGCGTGACACTCGCCACTCTGGCCACGATTGCTGTTGTGATTGTGGCGGGCATGTTCCTGAGCAAGCCGCTGTTTCGCTATATTCATGCAACGCGCTTGCGCGAGATGTATACGGCACTTGCCCTGCTGATTGTGATTGGCAACGCTTATATCATGACCCTTTTGGGCCTTTCACCTGCTTTGGGCGCGTTTCTGGCGGGGGTCGTTCTGGCGAACAGCGAGTTTCGCCACGAGCTTGAGAGCGATATCGAACCTTTTAAAGGCCTGTTGCTGGGGTTGTTCTTCATCACTGTTGGTGCCTCGATCAACTTTGAGGTTCTGACGGCAGAACCCGCTTTGTTGCTGGGGCTGGCCTGCGGGTTGATTATGTTGAAAGGAAGCGTGCTGTTTGTGCTTGGCTACGGTTTCGGCTTGCGCAAGCGGGAGCTTTGGCTCTTTACGCTGGCACTGGCACAAGCGGGGGAGTTCGGCTTTGTGCTTGTGTCGTTTGGCGGGCAGCAAGGGGTGTTTGGTGACTCTCTTGGCAACCGTCTGAACCTGATTATCACCCTGTCGATGCTTATGACGCCGATGTTGTTTCTGGCGTATGATTTTGTCTCCAACCGTTTTGAAGGCGTAAAACACGTCAGCGAGCCTGACAAGATCGACAAGCAAGGCGCGGTGATTATTGCCGGAGTGGGCCGCTTCGGGCAGATCGTGAACCGGCTTGTCGAGAGCAGCGGGTTCAAGACCGTGGTTCTGGACAACAACCTCAAGCGCATCCAGCTGATGCGCAACTTCGGGTATCGCGCATTTTTGGGCGACCCGACACGCCCCGAGCTTTTGCGCGCGGCTGGCTTGCGCGATGCGGCTGTTCTGGTTGTTTCGCTGGATGATGTGGAAGCAGGATTGCGGCTGGTGCGCCATGCGCGCAAGGAGCGGCCGGATATTCATATCATCGCGCGGGCCCGTGACCGCCACCATGTTTTTGCGCTCTATGAGGCCGGAGCTAATGACATTGTGCGCGAGCTTTTTGACAGCTCGTTGCGCGCGGGGCGCTATGTGCTCGAAAACGTGGGCATGACGGAATATGAAGCGGCCGAGGCCGAGCAGGCGTTTTATGCCCATGACCGTCTGGCGCTGAAGGAACTGGCGGAGCTTTGGAAGCCCGATCAGGACATGAGCACCAACGAGGCTTATCGCAAGCGCGTGCGCGAGCTGGAGAAAGAGCTGGAACTGTCGCTTCAGGCTTTGGCCGAGGGCAAGAAGAGCGATTAAGCGTTTTGCTGTGCTGCCAGATCAGCCAGCGCCGGGCGTGGGAGCGCTTCAAACACTTGCAACGTAAGCACGCGTGCCCTGTGGCCAGCCCAATCTGCGCCAAGCAATACTTCGTGCACCTCGGGTTGGCGCAGAACGATGCGGCGCCAGTAGTGTAGCACCAGAAACCGCAGGGCGAGCCTTGCTTCATCAGTGAGCCCTTTGCCCTCAAGCGCCGGCACGAGAGCATCAAGTGTTTGCTCATAGAGTGCGAACTCTTCAAGGACCTCATCGGTCGTCAGCGCTGCGCGCATCCACTCGGGCACATCGGCAGCTGGCAGGCTGAGCGGAGCGCCTTCTGCAGGCTTAGCGGACACAAGAATGTTCGGCCCGATAAGGGCCGTTTTGGCGCGGCCTTCGGCAGCGGCATCTTCGATCAGTTCGATTTGCCAGTCGGCCCCCTGCCCGCTTTGCACATTGCGGTAGATACGCGCGTAGGCGGCACGGGTGAGCGCCTCGCCTGTTTCAGACAGGTGATAGGCAGAGCGGCGGCCCGTTCTCACGGCCTCAAGCCAGCCGTCCTTGCGCAGGCGATGCAGCGCGACGCGCAAGGCCTCGGGCTTCACGCCAAAGGGCGCTGTGAGTGCCGCAAGAAGCTGGCTGTCTATCAGGTCGACTTTCGCGGGCGCGATATCGCCAAAAATAGTCACGATGAGCGACCACGTTTTCAGGGGGCCCTGCGCGTGCAGGGCCGTGAAGGTTGTGTCAAAAAGCTCTGATGCACCCGAGTTCATGCAAGAACAGTAGCGCGGGCGCGTCAGGCGTTAAAGGGTATTCCCTGTCAAATCGCATTCATGGTGAGGAGTTCATAGCTTGCGCAGGCTTCATCATCCTGATTGGTCAGGCTGACATGCCAGCGCACCTCGCCGTATTCCTCGTTGCGGGTTGTTTTACGCTTGACGGTGAGCGCAACTTTGATGGCATCACCAGCGACAACCGGCTTCATGAAGCGCAGGTTATCAAGGCCTGTATTGGCCAAAACCGGCCCTTCGTTGGGCTCCACAAAGAGGCCAGCGGCGAAGCTGATGAGGAGGTAACCATGCGCCACACGCCCCGGGAAGAAGGGGTTTCGCGCGGCGGCCTCTTCATCCATGTGGGCATAGAAGGTATCGCCCGTGAAATTGGCGAATGTCTCGATGTCTTCGAGCGTGATGGTGCGGCTTGCCGTGTGCAGCGTTTCACCCAAGGCAAGCTCGCCAAAGCGGCGGGTGAAGGGGTGTGCGGGGCCGATGGTTTGCGTGGCCCCCGGAACCCATTTCTGGCCAATGCTTGTGAGCATGTCGGGGCTGCCCTGAATGGCCGTGCGCTGCATGTAGTGCATGACACCGCGGACGCCGCCCATTTCCTCGCCGCCGCCTGCGCGGCCCGGTCCGCCGTGCACCATATGCGGAAGCGGTGAGCCGTGGCCGGTGCTTTCTTTCATGGAGTGACGGTTGTTGATGTAAATGCGCCCGTTCCATGGCGCAGCCTCGGCAACGAAGGATGAAGCGATATCGGCATCTGCGGTGATGAGCGAGGTGACAAGACTACCCTCGCCTTTCGCCACAAGCGAAGCCGCGTGAGCCAGATCGCGGTAGCCCATAACGGTGCTGACGGGGCCGAAAGCCTCGGTTGCGTGCACCTCTGTGGCGGTGTCGGGGTTTTCGCAATGCAGGAGCACGGGGGAGACGAATGCGCCCTCTGTTGGAACGCGGGCCTCGTCGCGCCATACGATCTTGCTCTCGGTGGCGAGCTTGTCGATCATCGCCAAGACATCGCGTTTCTGGCTGGCACTGACGAGCGCGCCCATCTTCGTGCCCTCTTCGCGCGGATCGCCGATTGTGAGGGTGTCGAGCTTGGCGGAGATCGCTTTTGTGACAGCCTCAACCTGCGCTTCGGGAACCATGATGCGGCGGATCGCGGTGCACTTCTGGCCTGCCTTGGCGGTCATCTCGCGGGTGACTTCCTTGATGAAGAGGTCAAACTCTTCCGTCCCGGGGGCGGCATCAGGGCCAAGCACCGAGGCGTTGAGGCTATCTTGCTCGGCGATAAAGCGCGTAGAGTTTTTGGCGATATTGGGGTGTGAGCGCAGCATGAGCGCGGTTTGCGCGGAGCCTGTGAAGCTGACCACATCCTGAGGGCCGAGGCCTTCGAACAAGTCGCCCACACCGCCCGAAATGAGCTGCAATGCGCCTTCGGGGAGGATGCCGGACTCGAGCATGATTTTGACCGCGAGCTCGGTGACATAGGCTGTCGAGCTTGCGGGCTTCACAATCGCGGGGACGCCTGCGAGGAGGGTTGGTGCGAGCTTTTCCAGCATGCCCCAGACGGGAAAGTTGAAGGCGTTGATATGAACGCCGACACCGCGCAGGGGCGTGCAGATGTGCTGGCCCATAAAGGTGCCGTGGCGGGAAAGCTGCTCCAGCTCGCCATCGACATAGACATGTGCTTCAGGCAACTCGCGGCGACCTTTGGAAGCGAACACAAACATCGTGCCGATGCCGCCGTCGATGTCGATCAGGTGATCTTTTTGCGTGGCGCCGGTGTGAAAGCTGAGATCATAGAGCGCTTGTTTGTGCTCGCCGAGGTGCATGGCGAGGGCTTTGACCATCTTGGCGCGCTCGTGGAAATTGAACTTGCGCAGAGCCGGCCCGCCGACTTCGCGGGCATGGGTGAGCATGGCCAATGTATCGAGCTTGCTTGAGCCGATGCGTGCAAAAGGCGCACCTGTAATGGCGCAGTCCACGTTACGGGCGGCATCATCCGGCTGGACCCACTGCCCCACCGCGTAGCTTGCAATCTCTTTCATGGCTATCTCCCTTTTCTCATGGTTGCATAATTTATTGACCAACCGTTCGGTTTATGCAAGCTTGATCTTGAACCGAAAGCTTGGGAGGGTGTTATGTCGGATACTATTTTGGTGGTGAAACACCCGCTTTGGCACGAGATTACGCTAAACCGTGCGGATAAGCTCAACTCTTTTAACGAGGAAATGCACCTTGCTTTGCGCGCAGCTTTGGAAGCTGCGCGAGACGAAGGCGCGCGGGCTGTGCTGCTGACGGGTGCGGGGCGCGGCTTTTGTGCGGGGCAGGATCTGGGCGACAGAGACCCCAGCAAGATGGACGGGCCACCCGACCTTGGCGAGACAGTGCGCAGGTTTTATGCGCCTTTGGTCAATTTGATACGGTCGCTGGAGTTTCCTGTGATCTGCGCCGTCAATGGCGTTGCTGCGGGGGCCGGGGCCAATCTGGCGCTGGCGTGTGATATGGTTCTGGCCTCGGATAAGGCGAAGTTTATTCAATCGTTCAGCAAGGTTGGCCTGATCCCCGACACGGGCGGGAGCTTTCATTTGCCCCGCCTTCTTGGAGAGGCGCGTGCCAAGGGACTGGCCTTTACCGCGCAGCCGATGAGCGGACAACAGGCCGAGGACTGGGGCCTCATCTGGAAATGCGTTGAAGATGCGCAGCTTATGGACGAGGCGCGCGCGCTGGCGGAGCAGCTTGCGAGCGGGCCGACACTTGGCTTGAGCCTGACCAAAGCGGCCATTCAGGCGGCTGCGGTGAACACGCTGGAAGAGCAACTCGAGCTTGAGGCAGGCTATATGAAGCGCTGCGGCGAGAGCCATGATTACGCCGAGGGCGTGAGCGCGTTTCTGCAAAAACGCGCGCCGGAGTTTAAGGGGAAATGAGCATGACACCGAAGGAACGCGCCGAACGCTCGGCTGCGGCGATGTGGGACGGCGACAAAGCCTCCGAGTGGATCGGGATGGAGCTTGTGAGCGTGGATGAAGGCGTGGCTGTGCTTGAGATGACGGTGCAGAAGCATCACACCAACGGCCACAAAACCTGCCACGGCGGGGTGAGTTTTATGCTGGCGGACAGCGCTTTTGCCTTTGCGTGTAACTCGCGCAACCAGAACACTGTCGGGCAGCACACGTTTATGAGCTATCTTGCGCCGGGCTTTGAGGGCGACCGTTTGCGCGCCGAGGCGCAGGAAGTGTCCCTGACAGGGCGCAGCGGGATATATGATGTGGTTGTGAGCAACCAAAAGGGAGAGGTGCTTTGCGAGTTTCGCGGCATTTCACGCGCCGTTGCCGGCACATTGTTTGACGAATCTGAGGGAGAAAAACGATGAAAGACCTGACACCGAAGAAGAGCGATCTGGACCCGATCGAGATTGCCTCGCGGGACGAGATTATGGCGTTGCAGCTTGAGCGGATGAAGACCACGCTGAAGAGCGCTTATGACAACGTCCCTATGTATAAAGAGCGCTTTGATGCCGCCGGGGTTAACCCTGACGATCTGAAAAGCCTGAGCGATCTGGCGAAGTTTCCGTTTACTTACAAAGACGATCTGCGCGCCAACTATCCCTTCGGGCTTGCTGCTGTGCCACGCGAGGAACTTGTGCGTATTCATGCCTCATCGGGCACAACGGGCAAGCCGACCGTGGTTGTTTACACGCAGAACGATATTGATGTCTGGGCAGAAGTTGTGGCGCGCAGCTTGCGCGCCTCGGGGCTTAAACGCGGTGATACGGTGCACAATGCTTACGGCTATGGCCTGTTTACCGGCGGGCTTGGTGCGCATTATGGTATCGAGCGTTTGGGCGCGACTGTTGTGCCTATGGGCGGCGGACAGACTGAAAAGCAGGTTGGCCTCATCACCGATTTCAAGCCGCAGGGGATTATGGTGACACCCTCTTATATGCTCAATATCCTTGAGGGCTTTCACAAGGCAGGGATCGACCCGCGCAAGAGCAGCCTTGATGTGGGCGTCTTTGGCGCGGAGCCTTGGACGAACGCCATGCGGCTTGAGGTAGAAGCGGCCTTTGATATGCATGCTGTTGATATTTATGGGCTTTCCGAGATTATGGGGCCAGGTGTGGCCAATGAATGTGTGGAAACCAAAGACGGGCTGCACATTTGGGAGGATCACTTCTACCCCGAAGTCATCAACCCCGTCACAGGCGAAGTGCTGCCTGATGGAGAGGAAGGCGAGCTTGTGTTTACCACCCTCACCAAGACAGGGATGCCGATGATCCGCTACCGCACACGCGACCTTACCCGTCTGATGCCGGGCACGGCGCGCTCAATGCGGCGGATGCAGAAGATCACCGGACGCAGCGACGATATGATCATCCTGCGCGGTGTGAATGTCTTTCCGACGCAGATCGAGGAGCAGGTTATGGCCACAGGCGGGCTTGCGCCCTACTTCCAGATCGAGCTGTATAAATCGGGCCGAATGGATGCGATGCGGGTGTTTGTGGAAGCCAACCCCGATGCCGCCGACAACCTTTCGCGCACAGCGGCGCAGCGAATGTTGACCAAGCATATCAAGGATATGGTGGGCGTGAGCACCGAGGTGATTGTGGGGGATCCCGGCTCGGTCGAGCGCTCGCAAGGCAAGGCCGTGCGCGTAGTCGATAACCGCGACAAGGGGTAAGGCCTTGGCACGGACACAAGCGAAGGACCACGCGGCCAAACAAGAGGCCATTCTGGAAGCGGCGGCGCGGGTGTTTGCCAGCGAGGGGTTTGATCGCGCCTCGATGGCGGCGCTGGCGCGGGAAGCCGGTATTTCGAAGGCCAATATCTACCACTATTACGACAGCAAGGATGCTTTGCTGTTTGACCTGCTCGACAGTCACCTCAAGGCGCTGCGCGACAGGTTGGTGGCCGTGAAACTCGAAGGGTTGAGCCCACCTGAAAAGCTGGCGGCGCTTTGTATCGAAGTGCTTCTGGCCTATCAGGGTGCAGACAATGCCCACCGTGTGCAAAGCACGGGGATGGACCATCTGCCCGAGGACGAGCGGCAAATTCTCGCGGCGTATCAGCGCGATATGGTGCGGCTTGTCTCAAGCGTTGTCGCCGAGAATGCGCCCGAGGTGTTTGAACATGACCCGGCCAAGCTGCGCCAGGTGACCATGTCGGTTTTTGGCATGTTGAACTGGCATTACATGTGGAACGCGGGCGCGGACGATGCTGCGCGCCGTGCTTATGGCGCGCAGGTGGCCCAACTGACGCTGGGCGGGCTTAAGGCTCTTTAGGCAGGTGCTGCAAGGCCATGCACGGCGAGCGCGGCACTTGCCTTTTTCGCCCATTCGGCCCCCTGCTCTGCTCCGCTGGCGCTGCGCAGGCCTTGGGCTTTGAGCTTGGCGAGTTTGTCATCCGATGCAGCCGAGAAGCTCGCCGCAACGCGGGGCCACCAATAGGCAACGCTGGCTTCAACTTCGGGGCGTGCATCCCCTTCGACAAGCTTTGCAACGCCTTCGGCGGCAAGCTCTGTATGGCGTGCCTCGCGCGGGGCAACTTCGCGCAGGACTTCGGCCAAGGGCTGATAGGAAACCTGCGCCATATCAGCGAGTTGCACATCAACTGCAAGACCCATGAGCAGGTTCATCACCACGGCATCTGTCCAGCCCGTGAGCGGGTAGTTGAACAGCGCAAGACGCATATCATGCTCAGAACGGGTTGCGCCGATATCGGCATCACGCGGCAGGCGGGCTGACCACGGGTGATGCCGCTCGTAGCGGGTTGCGTCGGCGCCGAATTCGCTCATCAGGGCAAGGACGCGCTCGGCGTGATCGGTCTTTTCAAGCACAATCCGCGCGGCGGCGATGCGCTCTTTGATACCCGGGCCTGCGTTGATCACATCGGCAAAACCTGCGGCGCCAGCGAGTTCGCTGTCTACAAAAGTAGCCATGAGCTTCATCAGCTCGGCGCGGTAGCGCGGCGGCACGTTGCTTGGGTTGCTCAAGACTCCGCCTTCGGCGAGGTAGCTTTCGATATCCATTTGGGCCTCCTGATTATTGGTCATAATCGACTTTCACATTCGCGCTCACCGGGAAGGTTTGGCAGGAGAGAACATAGCCTTTCTCGACTTCGTAATCTTCCAGCGCATGGTTGGCGCGCATGTCGACTTCGCCTTCGATCACACGGCAACGACAGGTGGAGCAGACCCCTGCCTTGCAGGCATAGGGCGCGTCCATGTTGCCTGCGCGGGCGATATCAAGGATGCTTGTTTCGACGTCAGCTTCCATCGTTTGGGTGGCACCATCGAGTGTGACTGCAAGGGTGATTTGCGCGGCAGCGGCGGCGGCTTTTGAAGCGGCTGGCTTGGCGAGGCGACCGGGCTGGGACGAAGCGAAGAGCTCGAATTTGATCTGGGCCTCGGTGAGGCCGTGATCCTTGAGCGCCTTGGCGATGCCGAGCATCATCGGCTCGGGACCGCAAATAAAGGCAGTGTCGACCGACGCAATGTCGATCCATGATTTGAACAGCTCGGCGCATTTCTCTTCAGTCACGCGGCCGGAGAAAAGCTCGATATCCTGCGCGTCTTGCTCAAGGATATGGATGACATTGAAGCGCCCCATGTAAAGGTTTTTCAGGTCTTCCAGCTCTTCGCGGAACATGATCGTGCTGACGCCGATATTGGCGTAGACCAGCGTAAAGTCGGCGTTTGGCTCAGCCTCCAGCGTGGTTTTGATGAGCGAGAGAACCGGCGTGATGCCCGACCCTCCGGCAAAGCCGAGGTATGTTTTGGAGGTGCTGGCGTCGAGCGGGGTGAAAAAGCGGCCCATGGGCGGCATGGCCTCGATGCGTGCGCCAACGGCGAGGTCTTCGTTGGCCCAGGTGGAGAAGGCGCCGCCATCGACGCGCTTGATGCCCACTTGCAGGATGCCCTCGCTTTTGCCCGAGCAGATCGAGTAGCTGCGGCGGATTTCCTCGCCGTCAAAATCGCGACGGAAGGTGAGATACTGGCCTTGGGTGAAGTCAAACTCTGACGCCGCGCCGTTGACGGGCTTCAGAGTGACAACAACAGCGTCGCGGATGGTTTTGCGGACATCTGTGACTTCGAGTTCATGAAAGCGGGGCATGTTTCACCTCAGATACATTTGAAATAGTCGAAAGGTTCAAGGCAGCTTTTGCAGCGCCATTGGGCCTTACACGGGGTGGAGCCGAACTGGGAAAGCCTTTCCAGGTCAGTGCTTTGGCAGCGCGGGCAATGCGCCGGTCCGCCTGCGGGCCGGGGCGGCGCGATACCGTATTTTTCAAGCTTGGCGCGGCCCGTTTCTGTGAGCCAGTCAGTTGTCCAGGGCGGGCTGAGCTGGCGTTTCAGCGTGAGCTTCTCGATGCCGTGGCCGCGCAGGGCAGTTTCGATATCGAGGTTGATGATGCTTGTCGCGGGGCAGCCTGAATAAGTCGGCGTCACGGTGACCTCGAGCGTATCGCCGGCCCACTCGACATGGCGGATGATGCCCAGATCCGTGAGCGAGATCACGGGGATCTCGGGATCGGGGACATCATCGAGCCATGCGTAGACCTGCGCGACACTCGGTTTCATCACCATGTCGCTCCCGGATAGGCGCGTTGAAGCCACTGCATCTGGGTGAGGATGTGGCCCAAATGCTCGGTGTGCATCTTGCCGTTGCGCCCGCCTTTGTGGCCGAAGCGGCTTTCCGGCAGGGCCAGCGTGGCCTCGGCCATGGTTGCGGCAACAGCGGCATCGTAAGCCTCGCGCAGGCTGGCCAGATCGGGGGCAATGCCCTCTTTCGTGGCGGCGTCATCAACGGCATCGGGCGTGAAAAGCTCGCCCACATAGGGGTAGAGATAGTCGAGCGCGTCCTGCATCCGCTTGTGGCTTTCAGCCGTGCCATCGCCAAGGCCCACGACAGTGTCCCGCGAACGCTCTACATGATAGCTCACTTCTTTGATGGCTTTGTCGGCAATGTCGGAGACACGCTTCTCCGAGCTTTTTTGCAGCTCTTGCAGCATCAGCAAGTGCCACTGATCAAAGAGATACTGGCGCATCAGTGTGCGGCCGAAATCACCGTTGGGCAACTCGCAGAGGAGCGCATTGCGGAAATCCCATGCATCGCGCAGAAAGGCGATATCATCGGCGGTTTTGCCTGTGCCTTCCTCTTCGGCGGCGAGGCCGAGCCAGAGCTGGGTCTGGCCGATGAGATCAAGCGCCGTATTGGCAAGCGCGATATCTTCCTCAAGCACGGGCGCGTGGCCGCACCACTCGGAGACGCGGTGCCCCAAGATAAGCGTGTTGTCCCCCATCCTGAGGGCAAAGTCGTAAAGCGTGCTCATGTTACATGGCCCCCACATCTTCGGGAATGTCAAAGAACGTCGGGTGACGGTAGACCTTGCTTTCGCTTGGCTCGTAGAGCGGGCCTTTGTCAGACGGGCTTGAGGCCGAAATGTGCTTGGCCTCGACAACCCAGATGCTTTGGCCTTCGTTGCGGCGCGTGTAAACATCACGCGCGTTTTTGATCGCCATTTCGGCATCGGGCGCATGCAAGCTGCCGACGTGACGGTGTGACAGGCCGTGTTGGCCACGGATGAAAATTTCCCAGAGGGGCCATTCTTTAGACATCGTTTCTTCCTCTCATTATTCTAGCAGGTGCAGTGCAGGCCGGGCGCGTCGTTTTCGGTGGGGCAGTAGAGTTCCTGCCGTGCAAAGCCGAAGCTGAAGTCGGCAAAATCCGCAACAAAGCCGCCATTGGCCCAGCACCATGTTCCCGTTCCATAGACCTCGTGAAACGCAACGCAGCTTTTCCCGAGATAGATCTTTTCAATACCTGAAATGTTCTGTGTCATTGCGCCCGAGCCTTTGGTGCGCGTCACGGGATCTTTGGATGACAAAATAAAGCCTGCCTCATTGCAGGCAAGGTTGTATTCGTGTCCGCCCGAGACATAGGCCTCGGCTGCGCCCGCCAGCATGAACCCTGCCAATGCGAGCGCCGAAAGACCTGTTTTGAAACGCAGCATTCGTGACATCGGCTTATTCCGCAGCTGTTTTCAATGCGGCGCGTTTTTCAGCGTGCGCCAAGAGGCCATCGCGGACCCATGCGCCATCGTCCCAGGCTTTGTTGCGCGCGGCGAGGCGGTCGGTGTTGCAGGGACCATTGCCTTTGATCACGTCAAAGAACTCGTTCCAGTCGGGCTCGGAGAAGTCGTAACCGCCCTTCTCCTCGTTCCATTTGAGGTTCTCGTCGGGCACTGTGAGGCCGAGATATTCGGCTTGTGGAACGGTCTGGTCGACAAATTTCTGGCGCAGCTCGTCGTTGCTGTCCATCTTGATTTTCCATGCCATTGACTGGGCCGAATGCACAGAGTCGGCATCGCTGGGGCCGAACATCATCAGGCTTGGATACCACATGCGGTTGAGCGCATCCTGCGCCATTTTCTTTTGCGCATCTGTGCCGTTGGCCATCTTCATCATGATGTCGTAACCTTGGCGCTGGTGGAAGCTTTCTTCCTTGCAGATGCGGATCATCGCACGGCTGTAGGGGCCGTAGGATGTGCGCTGAAGGGGAACCTGATTCATGATCGCCGCGCCATCAACAAGCCAGCCGACTGCGCCCATATCCGCCCAGTTCAGCGTGGGATAGTTGAAGATCGAAGAGTATTTCATGCGGCCAGAGAGCAGATCTTCTGTGAGTTCGTCGCGGCTGACACCCAGTGTTTCGGCGGCAGCGTAGAGGTAGAGACCGTGGCCTGCCTCGTCTTGCACTTTGGCCAGCAGGATTGCCTTGCGCTCAAGCGTGGGCGCGCGGGTGATCCAATTGCCTTCGGGGAGCTGGCCGACGATTTCGGAGTGCGCGTGCTGGCCCATCTGGCGGATCAGCGTTTTGCGGTAACCTGCCGGCATCCAGTCTTTCGGCTCAATCTTGATATCCTGGTCGATACGATCCTGAAAGGCCGCTTCTTCGGGGGACATATCTTCGCGGGATTTAACACCCTCGCCCGTTGATTTTACCATCTGTGCATACATGAGTGTGTCCTCCTCAGACCCGTTCAATGATGATTGCTGCGCCTTGGCCAACGCCAACGCACATGGTGCAGAGTGCATAGCGGCCACCGCTGCGCTTGAGTTCGTAAGCCGCTGCCATGACGAGGCGCGCGCCCGACATGCCGAGCGGGTGGCCAAGTGCTATGGCCCCGCCGTTCGGATTGACGTGCTCGGCATCATCAGCCACGCCGAGGGCGCGCAAGGTTGCGAGACCTTGGGACGCAAAAGCTTCGTTCAGCTCGATCACGTCCATGTCTTCGATTGAAAGGCCCGCGCGGGCGAGCACTTTTTGCGAAGCCGGCACGGGACCGATGCCCATGATGCGCGGGGCAACGCCTGCGGCAGACATGCCGACGACACGGGCGAGCGGCGTGAGGCCTTGGGCCTTTGCCGCCTCTTCCGAGGCCAGAAGCAGCGCGGCGGCACCATCGTTGACGCCCGAAGCGTTGCCAGCGGTGACAGTCTTGCCCTCACCGTTGATGGCGCGGAGTTTGGCGAGCTTGTCTGCGGTGCTGCCTGCGCGGGGGTGTTCATCGGTATCAAACACGATCGCGTCGCCCTTGCGCTGCGGGATCGTTACAGGGGTGATTTCGTCGGTGAATTTGGCTGCGGCCTGCGCCGCCTCGAAACGGGCTTGGCTACGGGCTGCGAAGGCGTCCTGGTCTTCGCGGGAGACGCCATAATCCTCGGCCACGTTATCGGCTGTTTCGGGCATGGAATCGATACCATGCGCGGCTTTCATCTTGGGGTTTACGAAGCGCCAGCCAATGGTTGTATCGTAGACGGCATTGCTGCGCGAAAAGGCGGTTTCGGCCTTGGGCATTACGAAGGGCGCGCGGCTCATGCTTTCAACGCCACCTGCGATGACCATGTCGTAGTCACCTGCCTTGATGGCGCGGGCAGCCATGCCGACAGCATCCATACCTGAAGCGCAAAGGCGGTTGATGGTTGTGCCGGGAACCTCGACAGGCAAGCCTGCGAGAAGCGCGGCCATACGAGCGACATTGCGGTTGTCTTCCCCTGCCTGGTTGGCGGAGCCGTAGATCACATCGTCAATCGCGGCCCAGTCTACACCCGGGTTGCGGGCCTTGAGCGCGGCAATAGGCAGCGCGGCCAGATCATCGGCGCGCACAGATGAAAGTGAACCGCCGTAGCGGCCGATGGGTGTACGGGTTGCATCACAAATAAAGGCCTGCGCCAAAGCTGCGTCTCCTGTTGAGTGGTCCTGTTGCATCAGCATACTGCATGGGGGCACGATTCGACGCAAGCAATATGTTACACATGTTATGCATATTTTTATTTTTTCGTAACATATTGGCGGATTTCAGCAAATTGTTCAAAATATTGCCGCATTGCTGTTATAGCCGCTGCTCAAGGGAAGTATTTGAAGTAAACAGTGACCATGACACCTGACACAAAAGGCTATCGCCCCGAGATTGACGGGCTGCGGATGATCGCGGTTGTGGCTGTGGTGCTGTATCACTTCGGCCTGCCCGGCCTTGGCGGCGGATTTGCCGGTGTTGACGTGTTTTTTGTCATTTCGGGCTATCTGATTGGCGGCATCTTGTGGCGTGAGATGCTGGCGAGCGGACGGATTTCCCTCTCGCGGTTTTATATCCGCCGTGTGAAACGGCTCGCGCCTGCGTTTTTTGCTATGGCCTTGGCGGCGAGCGTGGTGGCTTGGTTTGTGCTGCTGCCGTTCGAGTTTCGGGAGTATGGCAAATCGCTGATTGCGGCGACGGTTTATCTGAGCAACGTGTTATTTTACCGAGGCGCCGGATATTTTGATATCGGCGCGGAAAACAAGGTGCTTTTGCACACGTGGTCCCTGTCGGTTGAAGAGCAGTTTTATATTTTCCTGCCACTGGCGCTGTTGCTTCTGGCGCGCTGGCCACGGCTGTTTGTGGGCTTCCTGTGGCTTTGCTTTGCGGTGTCTCTGGCGGCTTCTGTCGCCCTGACGCCGAGCCACCAGACAGCAACATTCTATCTTTTCCCTTTCCGCGCATGGGAGCTGTTGGCGGGCGTTCTACTGGCGATCCGGAGCCATGGCCGCGCACCTCTCAGGGCGCGTGCATGGGTGAGCTGGCTGGGGCTTTTGCTTGTGGTTGCGAGCCTTGTGATGATTGATGCGTCGCGTGGGTTTCCCGGCTGGCAAGTGATGTTTCCTGTGCTCGGCACGGTGCTTTTGTTGGCAAACGGTCAGGCGCAGAACGGGGTGAATGCGGCTTTGAGCACGCGCGTTCCTGTATTCTTCGGCAAGATATCCTACTCGCTTTATCTTTGGCACTGGCCTGTCTTTGTGCTCTCGCTCTATTGGCGCGGCAGCTATGCGGGCGGGTTTGAGGCTGTGCTCTGGATGGGGCTGAGCGTGGTTTTGGCGTGGCTCTCCTGGCGATATATCGAAACGCCGTTTCGCGAAATGCGCGCGCCGCGCGGCCGGGCCGTTTTGGGCGCGCTGGCGGTGCCCTCGGCAGTGGCTTTGGGCCTTGGTGCACTGGCCTATCTGAAAGACGGGCTGCCCACGCGCTTTGACATGAAAACCCAAGCGCATATTGCCGCGAGTGGTGATTTTTTGCAGGACTTCTCGCGCTGTTACACGCCGGGCGAAGGCGTTTTTGACGGAGTGGAGCTTTGCCCCATCGGGCCGGAAGGCGCGCCTGAAGTCTTGATCTGGGGTGACAGTCACTTGCGCGCCATGAAGGAAGGGCTGGAACTGGCGGCTTGGGAGGCAAGCACTCCTGCGCTCATTATATGGCATGCGGGCTGCCCTCCGCTGTTTGGCGTGAGCAAGACCGAGAGCTATGCTACGCCAGCCGAAGATGCGGCCTGTGTGGCGGATAAGGCCATGATTGCGCGGGATATGGGAACGCTTGAAAGCGTGCGCGATGTGCTTCTCGTTGGGCGCTGGTCTTACTATGCCAGCGGCACGGGTGTGGGCCTTGATGAAGACAACACGATTGCACTGAGCGGCTATGGCGCGACGGGTAATACAGCTGTGCTGCGTGCGGGGCTTGCGGCGACATTGCCTATGCTTGAAGAACAGTTTGGCCATGTGCATGTGCTTGAGCAGATGCCCGAGTTGCCAAGCTATGACAGCCGCGAGGCGGCGCGGCTTCTGGCGCATGGGCGGGCTGGTGAAGAAGAGATTGCCGCGCGCGCGACTGTTGCTCTGGCAGAGGCTGAGACGCGGTATAGCTTGGCACGGGAAGCCATGAGCGCGGCTCCTGTGATCAGGACCTGGGATGCGGTTTGCGATGCTGAAAACTGCACGGCCTTGCAGGGTGATGCGAGCTGGTATTTCGACAACAACCACATCACCAATACCGCCGCGCGGGCGATGGCAGCGCGGTTTGCGCCCTTGTTTAGCGGGAACTTGACCTATGAGTGAGCTTCTGCGCGCCTCTTGGGATGTCGTGATTATCGGCACAGGCATGGGCGGCGGCACGCTGGGCCGTGCGCTGGCGGGGGCCGGCAAGAAGGTGCTTTTCATCGAGAAAGGTCCGAGCGGACAGCGCCGCGAAGAAACGCCGCTGAGCCACGATATTTTTGTACCCGAAGCGCGGCTTGCGCGGGGGCTTTGGCCTGCGCCGATGCGCGCCGTTGTCGACGGGATCGAGCAGAGCTTTTACGGACCTCTTGGGGCAGGTGTTGGCGGCAGCTCGGTGTTTTATGCGGCCACTTTGGAGCGCCCTGCCCCGCAGGATCTGGACAGCACGAACGAGCGGCCCCACCCCACCGGCGGCTGGCCTGTGTCATACGCTGGTTTCGAGCCTTACCTCGCGCGCGCGGAAGCGCTGTATCATGTCCGTGGCGGCGCAGATGCCCTAAGCCCCGAGCCAAGCTGCGTATTACCTGCGGCGGACGCCATGAGCGAGGTGGACCGGGTGATTGCCGAGCGGCTGAGCGCAGCGGGAATGCACCCCTATCATCTTCATTCTGCTGTGAAAAACGTTGAAGGCTGCAAGAATTGCCTTGGCTTCAAATGCCCGATGCCCTGCAAGATGGATGCGCGCTCGGCGGGTGTTGAACCCGCGATTGCGAGCGGCAATGCGGCGCTTCTTGACAGTGCCGAAGTGACGCGCCTTGTGGGTGACGGGCAGAAGATCAGCCATATCGAGCTGCGGATTGGTGGCGAGCACCACGAGCTCCATGCGCCGCTGTTTGTGCTAGCGGGCGGGGCTTTTGGCAGCCCGCGTTTGTGCCTTGGCTCGGCATCCGAAGCCTTCCCCGAAGGGGTGGCAAATGCGAGCGGGCTTCTCGGGCGGGGGCTTATGTTTCACCTCAACGAGATGTTTGCAGTCTGGCCCGGGATCAAGGACGGCGGACCTTCAAAGTCCGTCGGATTTCGGGATTTGCTTTGGTATGAGGGCGAGCGGCTCGGCATGGTGCAGGCGATGGGAATTGATGCCTCATATGGTGAGATTTTGCACTACTTGCGGCTGAGGCTGGCGCGTAATGCGTTGGGGCAGAAGCGGCTTGTTCAGGAGGCCGCGCGGCTGCCTGCGGCTGTTGCGGCCAAGGTTCTGGGCAATGCCAAAGTGTTTGTCGGGCTGATGGAAGACCTCGCTTATGACGACAACCGCGTATTGCCGCCCGAAGGCGATGTGATTGCGTTTGAATACCGTTTGAATGACGAGCTCTTGAAGCGGAGAAAGCTGTTTCGCCGCGCGATGAAGCAAGCGTTCAAAGGCCAGCGGCAGATGTTCCTTTCGGGTTCACCAGAGCTGAATTATGGCCACCCTTGCGGGACAATGCGCTTTGGAAATGATGCGAAACGCTCGGTTTTGAACGGCGATGGGCGGGTGCACGAACTGCGCAATCTTTATGTGGCAGACGCGAGCTTTATGCCAAGTTCGATGGGCGTGAACCCGTCACTGGCGATTGCGGCGCAGGCCCTGCGCGTGGCGGAAGCGATACTGGAGAGGGTCGAGTATGAGTGACGCAGACGAGCGGCTATTGGAGAGCGTCGCGGTTGTGACAGGGGCAGGCTCGGGGCTTGGTCGCGCTTTGGCGCGCGGTCTGGCAGCGCGAGGTGTGAAAGTTGCCGCTTTGGGGCGCAGGCTTGCGGCACTGGAAGAGACAGCGGCGGGGCACGACAGGATTGTGCCGATTGCTTGCGATGTGTCCGACGCGGCGGCACTTGAGGCCGCGTTCTCCGAGGTGCGTGAGCGGCTCGGGCCTGTGCTTTTGCTCGTGAACAACGCGGCGGTCTTTCCGCGCCGCGATGTGTTTGACGAGAGCCATGAAAGCTTCATGCAGACGGTGGCAACAAACCTTGGCGGCACGTTTGGTGCAACACGCCTCGCGCTTGAGGATATGGCCGAGGCGGGCTTCGGGCGCATTGTGAATGTGGCGAGTTTTGCCGATATGGCGCCGCTGCCGGCCTCGGCGGGCTATGCTGTTTCCAAAGGCGCGCAGCGGATTTTGACGCGTGCTTTGGTGGCTGATCTGGCTGACCGTCTGCCTGATATTGTAATCAGCGACTGGTTACCCGGGATACTGGCAACGGATATGGGTGTGCCTAACGGGCTTACCCCCGAAACTGCTGCAAAGTGGGGCATCGCACTGGCCCTTTGGCATGACCGGAGCCTGAACGGTGTGACATTTGAAATGATGCGCGAATTGCCACCTGTGCGCAGCCTGAAGGCGCGACTTAAAGACAGGCTTTTGCTGCGCCGAGCACCGAAACCGCGGATACTTTAACGCAGTTTTAAGGCTTCACGGATAAGGCGCGGCAGGATCGCAAAGCAGCGCGCATAGCGCGGGATGAGCCGTGTGGGCGCAAGAGCCGCGCGCCATGCCCATTCCATTGCGATGGCTTGCACCCATTTCGGCGCACGGTTCTGAGCGCCTGACAGAAAGTCGAGGCCCGCGCCGAAACAGGCGAAACCGAGGCCTGGGGCGAGACTGCGACCACGGGCCGCAAAGGCCTCTTGCTTGGGGGCGCCAAGCGCAAGCAAAACAAGACCTGCGCCTGAGGATTCGAGCTCTTCCAGCATTGCGGCGGCCTCATCACTTGCGGGATCAAACCCCATGGGAGGCGATATTTTTTCTACAATATCAATCCCTTGAACCTGTTCCTGCAGGGCAGCGGCCGAAGCCGTGAGGCTTTCATCTGTCGAGCCGAAGAGCGCAACTTTCACACCCTGCTGAGCGGCAAGCCCGGCCAGAGGCAGCACCATTTCGGAGCCTGGAACGAGGGAGACAGGACGGCGCGCGAGCCTGGACAGCCAGACAACAGGGTTGCCATCGGCGACGACCAGATCTTGCGCGGCGTAGGCTTTGGCGAAGCTTTCAGAGGTGTGCAGCTTGACCAGATGATCCAGATTGATCGTGGCAAGTGCAAAGCCTTCATGACGTGCGAATCTCTCCTCTACAGCCACCAGAAGCGCCTGTTTGGAAGGGATATTCACTACGATGTCTTGCCCTTTGGCCTTGAAAATCAACTTGATCACCCGTTTGAAACCATAGTTCAGCGCATAAACCGCTTTCAACGCCCTTGGTAGGCATAAAAAATGCCAAAAATTTGACGCTTGCCCCAGTCTTGCCACTTTTCGCGGCCAAATTGAGGCTGAATTTGGTGAAACGAGCGCCCCGACCGAAGCTATACCGGCTTTGCGTGCGGTGACATTTCTATGGAGGCGAGACGTGAAAAGAGTTGCGATTGTCGGCTGTGGTTTTGTTGCTGACCTTTACATGCGCTCGTTCGCGGTTCACCCCGAGATCGAGGTTGTGAGCTGCTATGACCGCGATGAAGCGCGGCTTGAGGCCTTCTCAAAGTATTGGAATGTGACGGCTGCGGCGGATCTTGAGACTGTTTTTTCAGAGATTTACCAGAGCGGCCTTCTGCTGAACCTGACGAACCCGCGCGCGCATTATGATGTGAACAAGGCCGCACTTGAAGCAGGGTGTCATGTGTTTTGCGAAAAGCCTTTGGCCATGTCTTACGATGAGGCCGAAGCACTGTTGAGATTGGCAAAGGCGAAAGGCGTGCAGCTTGGCTCTGCCCCTTCTTCCGTGCTGGGAGAGGCCGCGCAAGTGCTGGCACATGCTGCCCGCAGCGGCAGTTATGGAACACCGAGGCTGGTCTATGCGGAGCTTGATGACGGGTTTATCCCGCAAGCCCCGCTTGAAGACTGGGCCAGCGAGAGCGGCGCAGCGTGGCCTTATGAGGACGAATTCCAGATCGGCTGCACGCTCGAACATGCGGGCTATTATCTGAGCTGGTTGATTGCGATGTTTGGTGCGGTGACGCGGGTGAATGCCGTGTCTGCCGAAGTTTTGCCTGACAAGCGCGGAGTAGCAAATGCGGCGCCCGATTTTTCTGTGGCTGTGCTTGAGTTTGAAGACGGGCCGCTTGTGCGCCTCACCTGCTCGATTGCCGCGCCGCATGATCACCGTTTGCGGATTGTCACCGATGCGGGTGTTTTGACTGTGAAAAAGGCTTGGGATAATGCTGCGCCTGTGAAGTTCTACAAGCGGATGCGCCTGCGCCGCCGGCTTTTGGAAAGCCCTTTGGGCAAACGGATCAGGCTGAGTGCGAAAGCAACGCACCCCAAACTGCCCCGAAAGGGCGCAGCGGCGATGAACTTTGCGCTTGGACCAGCAGAAATGCTGGAAGCGATTGAAGCGGGTGTGCCAAGCCGTATTGGCGGCGATTTTGCGCTGCATCTGACGGAAGTGACGCTGGCAATCCAGAACGCGGGGCTTAGCGGAAGCGCATATGTGCCCAAGAGCACATGCACCAAGATGGAGCCGATGCCATGGGCGCTTTGAGGCTGCTCATAACGGGGGCCAATGGCTTTTTGGGGCGCGCCTGCGTGGACACGGCTTTGGCGCGCGGGCATTCGGTGCGCGCGATGACGCGAAATGCAGCAAGCTTTCCTGACGGGGTTGAAGCGGTGCTGGGCGATCTAGCCGAAGGTTGTGACGCTGCGTTTTTCGAGGGTGTTGATGCGGTGATCCATACGGCGGCTTCTGTGAGCAATGACGCGCGCGCTTTGGAGCGCGACACGGTGTTGGCAACCAGGCGTTTGATCGAGGCCGCGGAGGCGGCACACGCTCCGCCCATGATGGTTCTGGCGAGCTCGATTGCTGTTTACGATGCCGGCTTGACCGGCACGGTTGATGAAGCCTCGCAGGTTGAAACCCTGCCCGCGAAACGCGAGCCTTATATAGCGTCGAAGCTGGCGCAGGAAGCGATGCTTTGCGAGGCTTCCTTGCGCGGCTGGTGCATGCGAATTGGCGCGCTCTATGATACGGAGCGGCGCTGGAATGCGCATATCGGCGTGCGGAAAGGGCCGGTTTTGCTAAGCCTCGGACGCAAGGGCGATGTGCCTGTGGTGAATGTGAAAGATGCCGCCGAGGCGATGATCCGCGCAGCGGAGACAGCCCCCGAACAGGCCTGCGAAGCGCTTGATATTGTAGAGAGTGATTTGCCAAGCCGCGCGACATTTATCGCCGCCGAGCATAGCGGCCTGCATTTTCCGCTGCATTGGCGGCTGCTTTTGCCTGCTGCTTGGCTGTGCGAGGCCGTGCTTGGACCCCGCGCGCCCGGCTTGCTGAGGCCGCGGATTTTGCGCGCACGGATGCAGGCTGTGAGCTATCCCAACGAACGCGCCAAAACGCGGCTGGGCTGGTTGCCGCAAAAACAATTTGTGAAGGTTAAGTCATGAAGATCGTTTACCTCACAGGAGAATACCCGCGCGCGACGGATACATTTATCCAGCGCGAAGTCGCCGGGTTGCGCGCGGCCGGGCTGACTGTCGAGACAGCGAGCATTCGCCGCACGGGGGCGGAACACCATGTGGGCGAGGAACAGCGCGCGGAAGCGGCACGGACCTTTCATGTGCTGGAGGCGGCGAAAAACCCGTTCAGGCTTTTAAAAGCGCATGGAGCGTTGATGGTGGCCAACCCGAAGCGCTGGTTTTCGGCTTTGGCTTTGGCTTGGCGGACGGCTCCCAAGGGTGTGAAGGGCCGTGCTTACCAGCTGTTTTACTTTGCCGAGGCCGGTGTTTTAGCACGGCAAATGCAGACCACGGGGGCTGCGCATTTACACAACCATATTGCCAAGGCATCTTGCACAGTGGCGATGCTGGCGTCAGAGCTTTCAGGCATCCCCTATTCGTTTACACTTCATGGCCCCGATATTTTCTTTGAGCCGCATCACTGGCGGCTTGACGAGAAGATCGCGCGGGCCCGTTTTGTGAGCTGTATCAGTCACTTCTGCCGCTCGCAGGCTATGGCATTTTCCGCACCCGAGCACTGGGAAAAGCTGCATATTGTGCATTGCGGCGTGGAGCCTTCGCGCTATGCCGGTGCAGCTATGGGTGAGGAGCTGTTGTTTGTCGGGCGGCTTGCGCCTGTGAAAGGACTGCCTGTTTTGCTGCATGCAATGGCGCGAGTGCCTGACGCGCGGCTGACGATTGTGGGTGACGGGCCGCAGCGCAGCGATGTCGAAGCGCTTGTGCGCACGCTTCAGCTTGAGGCAAGGGTGCAGATGTTGGGCTATCAAAACCAGGACGAGGTGGCGGCTTTGCTGAGCCAGAGCGCAGCCCTTGTGCTGCCGAGCTTTGCGGAAGGGCTGCCTGTTGTACTCATGGAAGCCATGGCGGCTGGCTTACCTGTGATCACAACGCGGATTGCGGGGGTGCCCGAGCTTGTGAAAGACGGCGAAAACGGCTGGCTTGTTGCCGCAGGTGATGAAGACGGATTGCGCGGGGCGATCGAGGCGCTGCTGGGTGACCCTGCACGTGCAGCGAAGATGGGCGCGGCGGGGCGCGAGGCTGTCTGTGCGGAATTTGACGCCGGTATAGAGGCGCGGCGATTGGCGGGACTGTTCCATGCTTACCCTTCTGGAAAGACGGCACAATTACGGCCCGAACCTTTGGAGGATACGCTATGACATCCCTGTCCCGCATCGGCGCTGTTGTGATTGGCCGCAATGAGGGCCAGCGGCTTGTAAACTGCCTCACTTCGATGCAAGGCGAGGTTGATTTGCTGATCTATGTCGACAGCGGCTCGACCGACGGTTCGTTGCAAGCGGCTGAAGCGCTTGGGGCGGAGACAGTGCTGTTGAGCGCAGATGTGCCGTTTACGGCTGCAAGGGCACGCAACGCCGGTTTCGAGAAGATCATGGCGCGGCCTGATGCGCCCGATTTTGTGCAGTTTGTTGACGGCGACTGCACGCTTGAAGCGGGGTATCTCACCCATGCTGCCGAGGCTTTGGCGGCGGATGCACGCCTTGGGCTTGTCACGGGCTGGCGCGCGGAAATTTACCCTGAGGCCAGCATTTACAACGAGATGTGCCATTTTGAATGGCACAGGCCAGCCGGTGAGATCATGGCATGCGGCGGTGATATGATGGTGCGCGCGCGTGCCTTTGAAGAGGTCGGCGGATTTAACCCCGAAGTGATCGCAGCAGAAGACGACGAATTCTGCACGCGGCTGCGCAAGGCGGGGCACAAGCTTATGCGTCTGCCCATTCCGATGACGCACCATGACGCGAATATGACCCGCTTCAGCGAATGGTGGAGCCGCGCTGTGCGCACGGGCCACGGCTTTGAGCAGGTGAATGACCTGCACCCCGATTACTTCGTGCGTGAACGGCGGCGGATGTGGGTTTATGGCGGGGTTTTGCCCCTGTTGGCGCTCATTGGTGCGGTCCTGTTCTGGCCGCTGCTGGCGCTGGTTTTCGGGCTTTACGCGGTGTCATATGTGCGCACGGTGCGCGGGCTGGTGCGTGACGGATTGATCCGCGACCGCGCCAGGCGGCATGCGTTCTACCTCTTCCTGTCAAAGTTTCCAAATATTCTGGGCGCGGCGACCTATCGCAAGCGCAAGCGGCGCGGCAGTGCTATGGAAATTATCGAATATAAGTGAGGCTATTATGAGCAAAGTGACAAAAGTTGGCATCATCGGAGCAGGCTATATTGCCGACTGGCACGCCGATGCGATTGCCGCCACCAACGGCGCGGAACTGACCTGTGTGGTTGATCCGAACGCGGCGGCGGCCAAGGCTTTTGGCGCGGCGCGAGGGGTTGAGGCCTATGGTTCGGTTGCCGAAATGCTCGCGGCGGGGGCTTGCGAGGCGGTGCATGTGCTCACCCCGCCCGATTACCACCGCGCTGTTGCGCAAGAGTGTATTGCGGGCGGCTTGCATGTTCTGGTCGAAAAGCCTGTGGCCACTTCAGGCGAGGATGTGGCCGCGATGCGCGAAGCCGCCGACGCCAAGAACGTGCAGTTTGCGGCGGGACATAACTTTCTGGGCCTGCCAAGTTATCTGCGACTGAAAAAGAAACTTGAGGCGGGCGACCTGGGGCGTGTCTCAACCGCCGAGATCAACTGGTGCTTCCCGCTTGGGCCTTTGCGCGCGGGGCCTTATGGTATCTGGCTGATGCGCGAGACACGGAATTTGCTGCTGGAGCTCGGGCCACATTTGTTTGCTTTTTGTCAGGATTTGTTTGGCACCCCCGAGATTTTACACTTGGAGCTGTCAAACCATGTCGGGTTACCCGGCGGCGGGACGCGGCCACAGAACTGGCGTGTCCTGGCGCGGGCGGGCGGCGTGGATGTAACGTTTAACATCAGCCTTGTCGAAACCTATGATGACCGCTCGGTAACCCTGCGCGGCTCGTCGGCCATGGCGCGATTGGATTATGCCAATGACACGCTGGTTGTGACGGGGGTGAACACCTCGGACCTTGTGCTCAACCCGCTGCGCAACGCGCTGAGCCAAAGTTTTGCGCATTTGCGCGAAGGGGCCCGGAACGCGAGCCGTCAGCTTGCCTCGCTCAACCAGCGCTCACCCTATGGCCTCAGCTTTCGCGGGATGTGTGGCGAGATTTACGCAGCGATCAACGAAGAGCGCACGCTGGATGCGCGGTTTAATGGCACAAGCGCCGAGGCCGTGATGCGCGCGATTGATGATGTGCTGGCTCGTTTGCCTGCGGAAGCGGCTGTGAAGAAACCGCGCGGAACACCCAAGCCGACAGCGCTTGTGATTGGCGGAACGGGCTTTATTGGCCGTGCGCTCACACGGCGGTTGGCGGAGAGCGGAACCCACGTGCGCGTGCTTTCGCGCGGGAAAACGGGACCGTTTGATGATATCGCAGATCGGGTTGAAACCGTGGCTGTCAGCTTACGCGATGAAGTGGCGCTGACGGAGGCGATGCAGGGAATTGACGAAGTTTACAACCTTGCGAAAAGTGACGACAAGACATGGCAGGCCGCGCTTGAAAACGATGTGGCCGTGGCCGAGAACATTGCGCGCGCAGCTCTTGCCGCAGGTGTGAAGCAGCTGGTTTATACAGGCACGATTGCTTCTTACGATATGTCGGACCCTGCCCGCACGATCACCGAAGAGACGGGCTTTGGAGAGGACATGGAAGCGCGCAATATTTATGCCCGCTCCAAGGCCGAATGCGAGCGCCGTTTGATGCAGATGCACGCGGAAAAAGCCCTGCCTGTGAGCATTGCGCGGCCCGGGATTGTCGTTGGAGAAGGAGGACCTTTACAACATTGGGGTATTGGCCGCTGGCATGGCGCGGGAGCCGTGAAAATTTGGGGTGACGGGCGGAATATCCTGCCGTTTGTGCTGATTGAAGATGTGGTAGACGGCTTGATCTTGATGGCGCATGACCCTGCGGCGATTGGCGAGAGCTTCAACCTGATTGGCGAGCCGATGCTCACGGCGCGGGGGTATTTTGACGCGATCCACGAAACACTCGGCGCACGCATTCGGGTGAACCAAGGACCACTTTGGGCATTTTACGGCGCAGACTTTGTGAAGTTCTCACTAAAAACCAAGGTCTTGCGTCGCAAGGGGCTGTCACGCCCCTCCTATTCCGATTGGAAGAGCCGCGCACATCTTTCGCCCTTTGACAACGACAAGCCCAAACGCATGCTTGGCTGGCAACCAGAAACCTCCGAGCAAGTCTTTGTGCAAAAAGCGATAACCGATGCCAAGCTTTTTGGCTTCTGAGACGGCTTTCAGCCAGATTGGCATAATTTTGCCAAATTTGTTTGGTCTACCGCAGGGAAGCCTTATCTCTTAGGCAATAGAAACGAACGAAAGACAGGTGCCACGTGACGCAGAAACGAGCAGGTTTTTGCCCGACCCGCCCCATGACACTGCCTTGCGGGCCGCGTCATGGATAAGCGTCATTCGTTCTCTCGCACCCCGCGCAAGGCGTTGAGCCGTGAGGCCCGCCAGCAGATGATTTCGGATATGCTTGGCGAGGAGACCGGCAAGTCTGCTACTCCAGCGGCCGCGGTTTCAGAGGCCGAAGCGCCCGAGCGCGCGACGACAGACCCGCTGGTCGACACCCTCGACACACTTGATGCTCTGGATTCGCAAGGCCTTGCGCTGGAAGACGAGCGCTATGATGACGAGGAAGAGGAAATACCGCAGGATGATGACGCGGCCTTTGAAGAATTGCTTGCCATGCTTGATGACGGAGAGATTTCGGATGTAGAGCCGGAGGCTGTGCTCGAGGAAAAACCTCTGGAAGAAATGCAGGAAGCGCCTCTGCCACTGGACAATTTCTACCAAGCCACAGGTGAGGCGAAAGCCGTTAGGGAGCCTCAACCCCAAGCTGTTACAGAGCATGTGCCCGAAGAGTTAGAGCCTGCTAACGCAGCCCCTTTGCGGAAATCAGCAAGCCAGGAAAAGCTGCGTGCGGCCTATGAAATGGCAGAGATGCCAGCGCCCTATTTGGACACGGCCGACAAATGGGACAATCTTGATGTGATGCCTGTAGATATGGACCATCTGGAGCGCAATCTTGTGATTACCGCGAGTCGCAACGAGCCTGCGCATGGCGCGTTTGATGTTCTGCGCACGCGGCTTGTGCAGACCCTTCTGGAACACAACTGGAAGCGCGTGGCGATCACCTCGCCCTCGCGCAACTGTGGCAAGACCTTTACCGCTGTGAACCTCGCGATCTCGCTTTCGCGCTATGAAGCGACCCGCACGATCCTGCTTGATTTTGACATGCGCAACCCTTCGGTTGCGGGCGTGATTGGCGACACACAGCCCGGTAAGATGGGCGACTTTTTGCGCGGTGTTATCCCTGCGGAAGAGCTGCTTGTGAAGTTTGACCACAACACTCTCAATATCGGACCGAGCCTTGCGATTGGCACGAACAATGTGGTTGAACCCTATGCCTCGGAGCTTGCACACGAGCCTTCAACAGCCGCAAGCCTTGAGCGGATGATGCAGGAAATGTCGCCTGATATTGTTTTGTTTGATATGCCCCCGGCCCTTGCATTTGATGATGTGATCGCGTTTCGCAAACATTTTGACGGGGTGCTTATGGTCGTGGGCGGTGGTGAGACAACACCTGAAGACGTGCGCGAAGTGATGCGCCGTATGGGCGAGGACACGCCTCTTTTGGGTGTTGTGCTGAACCAGGCCGAAGGCGAAGACGGCAGCGATTATAGCTACGGTTATTAAGCTCAAAGAATAAAAACGCGCGCGCGTATTCGACAGGCGCGCAGCGTTTTATATCTATGTTTTATATCGGGAATTCAGGAGGCCGAGCGGCGCTGCAACAGCCCCGTCAATCCACCCATTCCATCACGCAGAACACCATAAAGCAGCGGGATCAGTGCCAGAAGCCCTACGATCATCGCGACGCGGATCAGCTTTTTGCGGCCTTTCGTGCGGGGTGTTTCGATCCGCGGGATGGCAACAACGGCCTTCACATTGAGCTGGCGCTCAAGATGCTCGCGGGTGCGGATGACGGGGCGCATTATCTCGAGGATAAAGGCGAGGCCAAGCGCGAGCAGACCCGAAGCAAGAAAGCCCATTATGACCTTTTTCTTGCGGCTGCCGGAGATCGGGTTTTCGGGCACAAGCGCTGTCTCAAGCACTTCGATACGTTCGAACTGGTTCTGGGATTCAAGCGCCTGACTCATCTCGGCGCTGGTCGCGCGTTGGGTAATCGCTGTGAACTGGGCCTTGAGTTGCTCCTGCTCCCGCTCAAGCAGGTTGAACTGGCGCTCAACCTCGGGGGCGCGGGCGATGCCCTCTTCAATCTCGGCAATACGCGAGCGGATAAGCTCTTGTTGTTCATTGATCAGACCGCGCTGGCGCTCGATAACGGAGGTGCGGATGCGTGTGCCACTGGCCTCAAGCTCGATCAGGCTTTGGTCAAGCGCAAGCAAGGTGCTGCGCAGCTCTGTCAACTCGTCTCGTTGCGCGGCTATCCCTGCGGGCAAATACGGCCCGTTGAGCTCTTTGAAAATGGCAATGCGTTGCTCGAGCGCAGCGATATCGGCTTCAACCTGCTCCTGCTCGGCGCGGAAAAAGGACAGTTGCTCGGAGGCGGCGGCCGACTGGCGGCGGTTGTTGAGATCAAGCAGGCCCTGCAAGAACTCGTTGGCCAGCAAAGCGGCGATTTCGGGGTCAGTATCGGAGACGGTGATGAGCATGCCTGTGGGCGTGCGGGCCGCGCCCCAGCCTGCGTTTGGATCGGTGATTTGCATAAGGCGGGCCGAGCTGCGCAGGGTGTTGACCTTCTGGCTCTGCGACATGGGTGTGGCAGAATAAAGGCCGAATTTCTTGATTATTGCGAGGAGATTGTCACGTGCCATGAGCTGCTGCTCAAGCAAGCGCAAGCGCTGTTCAATCGAAGTGGTAGCACCAGCACGGGCGCCAGAATCGGCAATCGTCGGCGCTTCGATCTGGGCGACGGCTGTGGCCTCGAAAGTCTTCTTTTGGCCCAAGGCCCAATAGATTGAGCCAAGCGTGCCAAGAAGCACAACAAAAGACATGAGCCAAAAGCGCCTGCGCACCATGCTCACAAAATCACTCAGCGACTGGATCTGGCCCATAGCCTTACTCCGATACCACGCGCCACTCCCTGCCCCCGCAGGAATATTGCTGAAAAAATTTGTGGCAAGCCACCCCAGCGGTGTCTGTGCTCACGTTACGCCAATATAGAGTTTCTGCCCTAATTTTGCCACCTTTTTTCCGGAAATACCCGAAACATAACGTTTCGGAAACGGCAACAGTAGAAAGATGGTAGTGTCTCGGTTTGAAAGTTATCTTTCCCCAGCCTTGGGTCTGGATGATGCAATGACTGCATTGACCATACATTGCCAGAATCAACCTTTAGGTGATTTAGTGTCCGCATTCACCTATGGAGAGAAATTATGTCAAATAGAGTTACCTGCATCACTAAAGCCGACCGGAACAGTCGGTACGATGGAATTATAAAACTAAGCGGAACAAGAGACGACACTGGCGCACGGTGGACGCTCACCCGAAAAGAGTGCGTTGATCACGTCAACAAAGGTACTTTATTTTACGTACAGGCCAGCAATCACAAAGTCTTTTTAATCACTGGCACTAGTGCGTCGGGCACTGAGTATGTAAGGACGGACCCGGATCAGGACACGGCTGACAATCTTCTGTCTTTGCCAGAGTGCCCTTAATCAAACCCATTGGCGATTTGAAGTTGCCTGGGTCTGTTGCCCAACTTAGCGCCTGCTGTGAAGCATAAAGCGCTTCACGGTCATCCGCATTCTGGTTTTGGCCAAGCGCTTCGCTGATCCGGTCGAGTTCACGTTGTATAAAGCTCATGATAGCACCTCACTGTTGAGGTATTTTAATACCACACTCTTGTCGGTATTAAAATACCCCATTAACCCAATTTCTTTTTATAAGGTCCACGCTTCTTAGGCGCGGGTGCGTTTGCGTCGATCAAGCCAACAATCCATGCGGTGTCGCGCAGTGTGTCAGATACACCCGCCGCCATTGCTGGGGTCATTTTCAAAGTTTTGTGGATGCGCACGAAGTTGTAATGCACAAAGTACAAGGAAAGCATGTTGAGGTGGTTTTCTAGCTTCTTAGAAAAGCCATTAGTCAAACGTGTAAAGCGGCGCATACCCATGCGCATGGAAAGGTTCTGACGCTCAACGTATGACGTGCTGACCAGTTCTTCGATAGGTTCACCGAAAACCTGCTCTTTGCGCGATCCGGTAAAGCCAGCGGGTGAATACTTGCGCTCGTGGCCCTTAGAGCCTGTAGGTGCGCCGTACTGCTTAACCAGCATCGCGTAGTCTATATCGCCGCCAAATGCACCCTCTACGGCGTCAAGATAAGCCTTGTGGCCGTCTGTAGTAAGCTGGACGCGGTTCGCAAGGCGAGAAGACAGATCAACCATGAACTCATAAGCGGTATCGCCAGAACGGTCGCCAACCTCATAGGATAGGATCATCTTGCTATCGGCGTCGATTGCGGTCCATGTCCAAACGTCGCCAGCGCCGTCAGGAGCGGCCTTAGCGCCGCTTACGTTCTTGTCCTTGGCGTAGACGAATGACCAGATTTCATCGCACTCAACGCGAGTAGAGCCAACATTGCGCACAGCCTCGTCGTGGTATGCCGCACAGGCCTCACCAGCCTCAACAAGCAGTTTGGTCACTGTATTGATGGATACACCCACCGTGCGGCTGATAGAGCGCATGGACATGCCTTCTACCATCATATTGAGGATCATTGTGCGTTTGGCTGTATCTAGCTTGTTCATACCATTGTTATAGGTATGTTATTTCGTGTTAGCAAGCAAAAAGTTCAGTTTAATCTTTCTTTTGGGTTCCCATTACGTACCCGGCGATAGTGAGTTCGAATGTTATCAACTTCTCAAGAGCCGAAGCGGCATTGTCATTCCATATCATTGCTACAAGCGAGATTCCGATCGCGATAAAACCTAGCAAGAGAAGGATTAGACAAGTATTCAAGGATGAATCTGACGATCCAATTAATTTTCCAAATGGGCCCTGTTCGGTTGCCTTATCTTCTAAATTTCTCTTGTGTGCAGCCTCTACAGCCTTCTCATCTGGCGATGAGAAGGCGTCAGCCTCATTCCCCGGAGTGGGATGTTCGGCAACATCAAGCTTTTTGTCTTTGGTCTGATTCATGCTGCACATTTTGATGACTTGCGGCAATCTCTGCAGCGTTAAGTAACTCGTTAAATTCTTCCCAGATATACTGGTCTGGAATTTCGGTGTTAAATGCCACCTTAAATTTGTTGTCAGTGGCAACCCGATGCCAAGGCGTTCCTGGCTTGTGGGTTAGGTCAGACAGCGCGAATCCAGAAAGATGCCCGTACCTTCCCCAAATCCAAGAAACCAGATTTCGAGTATACTCATCATCGGCGTCTACATTTTCAGGCGCACCGAACGGGTTTGAAGATTGTGGGGTAACAATTGGTTTCCGTCCAAAAATCTTGAACGCGTGATATAGGCTGTCAAAAACAGGGCCGTGCTTCCAAATCTCCGGACCCTCAGTGGTTAAGCGATTTCCGTCTAGTCCGTTCACAGCCAGCCACCACCCATATGAGCAGTAGACTAGCTTTTGAAGCTTCATATGTTCGATACCACCACGAGAGCCAAACTGCTCTAAAAAATTGTTCGCGATGGCTAGTGGGCTATATGGCGCTGGCATTAGCCCCACCTCGCCGCAGCGGCCTTCTTGGCAATCGCCTTGCGGTCCTCTGAAGTTGTGTTCTCCACACGCGCTTTTGCACCCGCCAAGCCGCTTTTGCGCTTCGCAGGTTGCTTGAGTGTTGTTTCCTTTGCCTCTCCGGTCGCAATGCGGGCAATATGTACTGCGTTGCCGATCACGTCCGCTGGGCGCTTCTGGCCTTGCGGTCCTTTTGGCATGACTTTCCTCCGTGTGCGGGGTTTCCGTCCCGCTTAGCGTTACCTTAACGCATTGTGCGTTACATGTGGAAACTTTTTCCACATTTCGCAAGTGGGCAATTTCGCACAGCCTTTCACATGATCGTGCTATACGGGTTAATATTGCCTTTATTGCGGGTGCGTATCTATGTTTCATTTTCACTAATTTCAAACTGAGACACTACCAGAAAGATACTTAAGCTTTACTTTTGCAAGCGATATCATCTTGTTAGGAGATAAAGCACATGTGAAGAACATGCGCTTGAAGCGAAGCAGACAAGAGTGTGAACCGTTGCCCCGCCGCGAAGGGCGGCTGGCTGCTAACCAGCTCGCCAAATACTCCACCCGCCCCATCGGGAAGGATCGTCACATCAGCGAAGCCAGTCATTCTTCCTGTAACGGGAAAGAGCGCCTTATATAGTGCCTCTTTGGCCGAAAAAACATGCACAGGCTGAAGCGCATCCTGTGTTTTGAGCCAGTCTCTTTCGCGCGGGGTTGTGACAGCTTCCGCAACGGCATCCGACATGGGCGCAAGCTCTTCTACATCGCATCCAAGCGAGGTGAACCGCGTGAGATGCGCGCAGATGGCGATACAGATATCATCGCAATGGCTGATCGAGCCGATGAAGCCTTCGGGCCAGACAGGTGCACGGCTCGGGGCGGCAAGAATGGGATGCGGCCCCTGCCCCAGCTTGGCCAGAGCGACCCGCGCGGCGCGGCGGCCGGCGGCAAACTCGCGCTTCCGCTTCGGCACAGCGCGGGCAATATGGGCGACCTCCTCGGGGAGAAGCCCGTCCGCCTCGGCGCGCGGATCGGACAAGGCAAAACTCACACCCTCGGGCAAGAGTTTGGCGAGCGTGGTCTCAACCTCTTCCACACTCAAGAGGCGCGGGCCGTCTCGCGGCGCGCACGCATCTGGCGGCGGCGCGACATGGTTTCATCGACCGAGACTTCGGGCTGCGGCTTGGCCTTTGGCTTGGGAGTCTCGGCCTTTTTACCGCTGACACTTGCACCAAGCTCACGCACACGGGCAGCGAGCGCGCCGAGTGTAGGGAAGCGGAAGACATCGGTGATCGAGAGGCGCGGCACAGTGCAAAGCTCACGGATTTCACGGTGTGCCTGCACGGCGAGAAGCGAGTGCCCCCCGAGATCAAAGAAGTTGTCATGCGAAGCAATGCGCGCAACGCCGAGAACCTTTGTCCAGATGTCGGCGATCTCGGCCTCGATGGCATCCTCAAGCACGGGGGCGGCGGTGTTGTCGGTGGCGACAGGCTTGGCTATTGAGCCAAGCTCGGGCAGCGCGTTGCGGTCAACCTTCTTGTTGGGCGTGAGTGGAAATTCATCTATCCGAACAAAGTGTTGCGGGATCATGAACTCCGGCAAATCACGGCCAAGAGTTTGGCGCAAAGCGGCTTCATCGGGGGCTTTATCGGCCAGAAGATAGGCCACGAGGCGCATATCTCCGGGCGTATCTTCACGCGCCATGACAACGGCCTGACGGATGCCCGCCTGCTCGTGCAGACGCGCCTCGATTTCGCCAAGCTCGATACGGTAGCCGCGCAGTTTCACCTGGTTGTCGGCACGGCCGATATAGCCGAGTTTGCCATCGGCTTGCCAGCGCACCAGATCGCCTGTGCGATACATGCGGCCTGCGTGAAAAGGGTTGGATAGGTAACGCTCGGCTGTCAGATCCTCGCGCTGGAAATATCCACGGGTGACTCCAGCGCCACCGATGTAAAGCTCGCCCGCCACACCAACGGGGCAAAGCTGCATGTTTTCATCCAGCACGTAGACCTGCGTGTTGGCGATAGGCGTGCCGATGTTGACAGTATCTTCATCACCCTTAGCCGTTTCGGTTGTTGACCAGATGGTGGTTTCGGTCGGGCCATACATATTTTCGATGCTGGCAGAGGTGAGGTTTTTCAACTCGCTGACAAGATTGCCTTGCAGTGCTTCACCACCGATCATCAGGTGCTTGATGCGGCCCAGAGCCATGCGGCTTTCCTCATTGAGGGTGAGCATGCGGGCAAGCGAAGGGGTGCACTGCAAGTGTGTTACGTTATGGCGCACGATCTGGGCGGCGAGCGAATAGTCGCCCTCGTTGACGGAGCGCGCCTCGTTTGTGCGGCGGTGCACTTCGGCCAGCGGTTTCAGCCCTTCAAGCACCACCTCGGGGTCAATGCCATAGTCAATCAGGCAGCCGATTTCATCAACGCCAATGCGTTTGAGTTGCTCGACGCGGTCGAGGCAATCTTCCACCGTGCCAAAGAGGCCACTGTCTTCAAAGTAGCGTTCGAAGGCAAATTCGAGGATGGCGTCGAGCTCTTCGGGGCCGAGGATTTCCAGATCAAGCTGGAAAGGGTTCTCGACGCCCTTGGGCTTTTTGAACGCGGGAAAGGCCCAGGCGTATTGCTTTATGAGGCCGGCGGCGGCGTTCAGATAGTCTTTCATCGGCTGGCGCGAGATTTCACGGGCGTGCTCACGCGTGTCAGACACAAAGGTGTGCAGCATCAATGTGACGGTAAAGTCATCGGGATTGTGACCTGCCTTTTCAAGCGCTTCGCGGTAAATTTTAATCTTGCCGCCGACTTCGTCAATCGACTGCCCCAAGAGGTGTGTGAGCACATTTGCACCGATCTCGCCCGCCTCGCGCCATGTGTCCGGGTTGCCTGCCGTGGTGACCCAAATGGGCAGTTCATCAGACACAGGGCGCGGCTGTGTGACCACAGCGACATCCTTGCCCGAACCATTGGGGAAGCTCACCGCCTCGCCCCGCCAAAGCTTGCGCAGATGTTCTATCGTTTCATACATCGCGGGCTTGTTGGCGGGAGGCGCATTTTCGGGCCGCAGCACAAAATCATCAGGCTGCCAGCCGGAGGCGATGGCAAGGCCTGCGCGCCCCTCGGTGAGGTTGTCGATCACGGCCCATTCCTCGGCGATGCGCAAAGGATGATGCAAGGGTGACACGCAAGAGCCTGATCTGACGGATATATTCTTGGTAACGGCCGCCACGGCTGCGCCTGTGACGGAGGGGTTTGGATAGGGTCCGCCAAAGGCGTGAAAGTGCCGCTCGGGTGTCCAGACAGCGCTGAAGCCATGAGTGTCGGCAAATTTCGCGCCCTCAAGCAGGAGGTGGTATTTCTTCTTTCCGGGGCCATCATCATTGCCCCAGTAAAACAGACCAAAGTCCATGCCCTTATCGGTCATCGAGATGCGGCCGTTCGAGACGAGGCTTTTGTTTTCGTCTCCCGCAAGCACCAGCTTGAAGCCACGCGCGAGGGTGTAAAACAGCTCAAGCACCGAGATATCAAACGACAGCGAGGTGACGGCGAGCCAGACGCCCGCCTCCTCCGAGGCGACCCGCGCATCCATGCCTGTAAAGAAGTTTGCGACATTGCGATGCTCGACCATGACACCTTTGGGGCGGCCTGTGGAGCCGGAGGTATAGATGAGATAGGCCAAGTCATCAGGACCTGCGCCGCCTGCAAGATTGGCGGTATCGGCTGTGGCGATGCGCAAATCCTGATCCAGGACAAACTGCTCGGCACGGCCTTTGGGCAGGCCTTCGGCAAGGGCTGCTTCTGTCACGATAACAGGCGCTTCGCTATCGCTAATATAAAGTGCGATCCGGTCATCGGGATAGGCAGGGTCAATCGGAACATAAGCGCCGCCTGCCTTGAGAATGGCCAAAGCGCCGATGAGCAACTGCGGACCGCGGTGCACACAAAGGCCCACGAGCGTGCCTGCGCCAACCCCCATGTCGCGCAGCACATGGGCGGCCTTGTTGGCGCTTTCATTGAGTGCGGCGTAGCTGAGAGAAGTGTCTTCAAAAACGAGCGCTGTTGCCTCGGGCGTACGCGCAACCTGCGCTTCAAAAAGATGATGGATGGGGGTGTCGGGAGTGTCTGCTTGCGTGTCGTTCCAGCGCTCGATGACAAGCGTTTTTTCGGCCTCAGGCATGAGCGGCCATGTGGCCGGATCAGCGCCCAGAGCGTCACAGCCTGCAATATGCTCAAGGCGGGCCAGCCAGAGCGCTGCAAGCTCAGGGGAGACACATTTAGCATCATAATAAAGTGATTTTTTACAAATAGTTATGATACTATTTTCAAGCTTTTGATCAACATCACCCAGTGCGATCTCAGGCTGGGAAATTCGCCCAAGCGCGGGATCACGCAGGGGGAGATCAAGCGCGAAACAACCGTTCTTGCGTGCGGCGGCCAGACCCTCGGTGAAACCCGCGCCAAACCGCAAGGGAACCCAGCGGCTCACGTGGCCGTCGGCCTTGGGTGCAGTCCCCGAGACAAAGGCGAGATCGACAGGGCCATCGGCGTTGAGGCCTTGGACAAGACCTGCAAAACGGCGCAAGATTTCATCGTGTTCAAGCCCCTCGGGGAGGTTCAACGGCAGGCGCTCGAAAGTTGCGTTTGGTGACGGGGTTTTCGAAAGGCCCAGGCTTGCGGGCGCGAGCTTTCCAAGCTGCTTTCGCCAGTGCGCATCCCCGCGGGCGGCACGGTCTTGCGCGGCGTTGAGTGCATTGCGGTCTGCGTCTGACAAAGGTGCTATCGACGCCCCCTTGGCAAAAATGTCGGCAGGTTTCAGCGCCTCTCCATCCAGCGAGACCAGCTCTTTCAGCACCACGGGCGCACTGCCTGTGGCCACAGTCAGCGAGCGTTCGGAAACCTCGATGATGCTGCCCGCAGGCACGCTGGCGCGCGGAAGCCCCGAAGCAACCGCGCCTTTGACAGCGATGACGCGACCTTCATGGACAATACGCGGCGTGGTGAGCGGGTTCCAGTAAGGGCCATGATCAAGGCCCAAAACAAGAGCGATGATTTCTTCCGCAGACGCGTTAAAATCAAGCGTTGCGAAGGCTTCGGGGCGCTTGTGCCTGCCGAAATAGCTGCGCGCGCTACTATCTTGCGCTTCACGCGGCACATCGGGCCGGGCAAGACGATTCATCAACTCGTCAAAGCTGCCGAGCGCGGCTTCGTAGGCCTTTGTATTGAGTGTGAGGGCCGTATCATGCGGGGTGATTGTGAAGGGGACCTGCAGGAGAATATCGCCTGTGTCTGCGCCGGTTTCGATGAAATGCCAGGTGATGCCGTGCTGTTCCTCGCCCATCAAGCGCGCCCAAACAGGGGCGTTGAGGCCAGCGTAGCGCGGCAATGGGCCATCGTGGAAATTGACGCTGCCCCGGTGCGGCAAGCGCAGCACCTCTTCGGGCAACATATCGAGATTGGCGACAGACAGGAGCCAGTCGGCCTTCACGCCTTCAAGACGTGCGGCAAGCCCCTTGCCTGCCGGAACCAGACCTAAACCTTTACTTTCAGCCCAATCAGCAAGCTCTTGATTATGCGTCACAAAGCTTGCAATCGTATGCCCTGCTGCAAGCCACTTTTCGGCACAGTTACGGGCAAGGCTTTCATTGCCAATGAAGATCGCTGACAGGCTCATGTGCTGTCTCCTTGGGGGGCTGGGCGTGCGGCAAGAGCCGGCACGTTTTCTGATGGGCGTCGCGCGAAAAGAGAGCGGAAGGCATGGCCGGCCAAGTGCCGCAGAAAATACGGTGCGGCATCGCGCGGCTTTCGCTCGACAAAGCGGCGAAGGCGGTAAAACGCGCCACCGGCGAGGTGCAAGAGCGTGGCGTAAGCTGCATAAACAATCCCGTGATTTTTTGTGAAATAGTGCCAGCGGCTGTCAAACCAGTAGTCTGGAACGCGGCTCCATTCTTTCATGCCCGTAGAGACCGACCCGATATGTGTCACTTCGCTTTCACGGACATAAACTGTGGGCCAGCCCGCAAGCGACGCACGGCAGCAGAGATCGGTTTCTTCAAAGTAGAGAAAGAATGTTTCGTCAAAAAGCCCTATCTCATCAAGCGTTTGCGCGCGCATCATCATGCTGGCTCCAGCGAGCCAATCGACCATTACTGTTTCATCCGGCACAGGCAGCGGCACGATATAATTGCGCAAGAGGCGGCTGACGGGGCCAAAACGCATCGATGCTTCCAGCTCGCCCAAAGCGGAGGGAAAGCGGAACGCCGTTTGATGGGGATCCCCCTCGGGGCCGTGAATGTAACTTCCCGCGAAGCCCACGTTGGGATGTTTTACAAGGTAGTCACGCAAAGCACGGATGCTGCCCTTGTCGGGGAAAGCATCGGAATTGAGAATATAGTAATAGTCGGGTGCCTGGCCGCTTGAGAGCCCTGCCCGCATACCGAAGTTGTTACCTGCACCGAAGCCGCCATTGTGACCGGACTGAAGCACACGCACGGGCCATTTGTTCGCTGTGACGCCCTCTTGCAGCGCCTTGAACGAGCCATCCCCACTGTCGTTATCGACAATCACCAGCTCGGCATTCAGCCCCTCAAGCTCGCGCAGAGCGGCTTCGGCAGACTGAAGCGTCATGCCAGGTGTGCGGTAATTGAGGATCACTGCGAGAATGGAAGGCGCACTCATCTAGCTGGCCTCCCGTGTTTTGTTGGGCAGTGCGGCCACACGTGCAGCACGGGCGGCGGGGTTTTCGGCATCTTCAATGCAGCGCCTGAGGCGGGCGGCAAGCACGCGCACATTTGGCTCAAGCACCATGGAATCGTGATCACCCGGCACCTCGAAAACCTCAACCAGCGGCGCGTGTGTGCTCCAGTCGTTGTCGTTTGTGACATAGGCGCGCTCGGAATTCACCATCGCGCCTTTGCCGACCTTCCACTTGCCCACCAGCGGAGGACGGAAGAGTGCGAGCGGGCCTTGCCACTCGCTAAGCTGATAGGTTGAAACAGCATCAAGGAAGGCTGCTTCGATCTCGGAGTTATGGAAAGATACTGATTTATTATCAGATGTTTGTTCCTGCTTCTTAAAGCGCTTGCTGAACTCCCAAGCCACGCGGCGCGCAAGCCACTTAACGGGGTAAAGCACACCACCGGCCTTGAGCTCGGCAAGCTGGATTTTCATGCGATCTGCAAACTCGAGCGGGCGGCGCTGTGGCAGCGGAGTATCGAGCATCACAAGCATCATGACCTCCTCGCCCTGCGCCTCGAGTTGCTGCGCTATCTCAAGCGCGATGATACCGCCGCCAGAGAAGCCGCCGAGCATATAAGGGCCACGCGGCTGCACGGCTTTGATCTCTTTGAGGTAATCATTCGCGGCCTCGGGAATGGAGCGGTGCGGGTCCTGATCACCATAGAGGCCGCGGGCTTGCATACCGTAGAACGGACGGTCGGTGCCCAAGAGATGCGCGAGATGGCGCAGGTTGAGCACGTTGCCAAACATGCCCGCCACGAGGAAGAAGGGGCGGCGCGGCCCGCCCTCGCCCTGATGCATAGGCACTAGGTGGGTGAAGCGACGCTCGGGCGCTTTGGCTTTTTCTGGCGTCTCGGTTGCGCTTTCCCCGGACATGCTGACACCTTCGGCGGCGATCATGGCGGCGCATTTGCGGATGGTGGGCGCTTCAAAGAGAACCGAGATCGGGAAGTCGACATCAAAGGCCTTTTTAACCTGCGCAAAGAGGCGCACGGCGATGAGGGAGTGACCTCCGAGATCGAAGAAATCATCTTCCGCCCCGATCTCGGAGACGCCAAGAAGATTGCTCCAAAACTCTGCCAGCTTGAGCTCGATCGCGCCTTCGGGAACAATGTATTCACTGTCCAGGTCGGGACGTTGGAAGGTTTGCTCTGTCTTAACCGGCTGCACGGCACTGGCTTCAGCTTGTGCCACAAGCCCAGCAAGTTCTAGCGAGGAGACAACGATTTGAGGCTGTGACAGACCAAGCGCGCGGCGGAAGGCCTCGGCTCCCTCGGGCGGGGTAATGCCAAGGCGGATGTTGTCGCGCAAGCGCTCTTCGGCGGCGGAAAGCGGACGGCTTTCAGCACGGTCCGGGAATTCGAGATCGCGTATTGTAGCGGGGGCGATCGCGAAACCGTCGGCTTCATCCAAGCGGCGGATCGAGAAGCCGCGCACTTCGGCGCAGACTTCGCCCGATAGATCACAAAGCACGATATCGAAGCTGGCAGCGCCTGTTTGTGCGCGGTTTTCAGCGGCGTTTTGCACCCATGAGATCACCTCATCCGGCAGCGGGCGATAAACCCTGAGCGCACCGTAAGAAACGGGAACCCAGAGGTGGCTTGGTGCATAGTTTTCGATGAGGTCCATGGCCCAGCCTGTGGCTAGGTCCATAAGGCCCGGATGCAACGCGCAACCATCGGAGGCAGCAGCAGCGGGAAGTTTGAGCCGTGCGAGGCCCTCGCCTTGGCCAAGCGTTGTTTCTTTAATGGTGCGCCAGCGTGGGCCAAAATTGAGGTGCTCTTCTTGCGGCGAGCGAAGCGTGCGGCCCTCTTCAGCGAGGGCATGAGAGGTGCAACGCTCTGATATTGCTTCGATATCAAGCGCAGGAGGGTGACGCATGTCCATCAGGACGATCTCGCCTGTGGCGTTGGTTTCAAAGCCTGTTCGGTCATCGACCGTGCGCGACGACTGCACTTTGAAGCCATAGCCTGTGTCATTGCGCGAAAGGGTCACACGCAGTTCGCGGGTGCTATCATCGGCCACATCAAGCGCGCGCAGGAAGTAGAGATCGCGCAGCTCGAAAGCAGCGCCTTCGCCTTGAGCGGCGAGCGCTTCGGCCGCAAGCTCTAGGTAGCCTGTGCCCGGGAAGAGCGCGTGGTTTTTCTTGGTACGGTGCTCATTCAAGGCCCAGTGCTCTGTGCTCAGATCGGCTTTGAAGAGCCGGTTGCCATGGGCATCAAACGTGGCACTGGATAAGATGGCGGCTTCGACGGGTGTCTCTGTCTGGTCGGGCGCATCGCCTGTGAGGCCGAGGGCTTCGGCAGCCATGCCGACTTCGGCCCAGATGCCCCAGTTAAGCGCGAGAACGCGGGTTTTGCCGCCTTGGTGCGCTTGCGCGTAGGCATTGAGAAACTCGTTGGCGGCGACATAATCAACCTGCCCTATCGGGGCTGTGACCGTGGAACTGGAAGAGAACAGCACGAGGAAATCGAGTGTGCCATCGGGGAAGAGCTGGTGCAGCACTTCTGTTCCGTGGAGTTTGGGGGTGAAGACATCTTCGATCTCGGCGGGGGTTTTGGCCAAGAGTGGCGCGTCATTGATCATGCCTGCGGCGTGAATGACACCGTTGACTGCGCCGAAGCGCATTTGGACTTTTTCGAGCGCGCCGCGCATGTTCTCAACATTGGAAACATCGCCAGCAGCGACCATGACTTGCCCGCCGAGACTTTCGAGGCGTTCGACAGCGGCGATACGGCGGGAGACGGCGTCGTGGCTGCCGTGGCGCAGTTTGTAGCCTTCCCAAGCCTCGCGCGGCGGCAGAGCTGTGCGCGCAATGAGCACAATTTTAGCCTGATGGCGGCGAACAAGGTCTTCCGCGAGAGTGAGGCCGATTCCCCCGAAGCCGCCTGTGATGAGATAGGTTCCACCATCCCGGAGCGGCAAATCTTGAGGTTTTTCTAGCGCTTCATGGCGGAAAACCTGCGCAAAGCGGCGTTCTCCACGCAATGCAGCGACGGTGTTTGACGGGGTGGCCATCAACTCTTCAAGGAGCAGCGGCGCGAGGGCATCGAACTTGCCGTTTGCGGGCAGTTCAACATCAACCATCGTGGCAGTAACGCCCGCCATTTCGCGCGGGATGACCTTTACAGGCCCACGGAGCGTGGCTTTTTCAGGATAGAGGAGCACCTCGCCGTTCACACTGGCAGCGCCTGTCGTGAAGGCGGTAATCGCGACGGGAGGCCACTCGGCAGCAGACATGGCCTGCGCCAGGAAGAGCAGCGAATAGAAGCCCTGCTCCTGGTTGCGATGAAAGAAGCTCGAGCCAGCGCGGTGGCTTTCATCGGCTGTGACCAGCCAGAAATGCGCAATGCGTGTGGGTTCTATTTCACGGGTGGCGAGGTCTTCAAGCAAAAGCTCGTAACCTTCGCGCCCCCTCTCGGGCGAAAGGACATAGCCCCCCTCCCCGTCGCGGCCGAAAGCATCACCTGTGCGCACCGGCGTAACTATGTGGCCTGCCTTTGTGAGCCTGTCAGCCAAGGCGCGGCCAAGGCCCGCTTCGTCCATAAAGACGAGCCAGCTTTCGTGTGTTTTGCCTAGGTCTTTCGAAACGTCGATATTGCAATCGGCGGCTGTGGGCTTCCATGCGGGGACAAAGCCCCAATCGGACACATCGGCAAGGCGCGCCAGGTGGCTTGGGACTGTTTTGGCTTCGGATTTACCTGCCTCGATGAAGTAGGGTTTGCGCTGAAACTGGTATGTCGGAAGCGGCAGGCGCAGGCGACGGGCGTCGCCCCAGATTTGGCTCCAGTCAAAACGCCCTCCCATGGCCCAGATGCGGGCCAGTTGGGCGAGGAACCATTTGTCATCAGCGATATCATCTTCGGGGTGGCGCAAAGCCGAAATGACCTGATCACGGCGGATGTTGGGGTTTTGTTGCGTAAGCGAGGAAAGCGCGCGGCCCGGGCCCATCTCGATATAGATACGTTCTTCGCGGGCGCTGAGCGTGTCGATGCAGGCGTTGAAAAGCACTGTGCCGCGCAGGTGTGCGACCCAATAGTCGGGGTCTGTGGCTTGCTCATCTGTCAACAGCGCGCCTGTGCGATTGGACACGATCGGGGTGTGAGGTGCGTTGAGCGTGATCGAGCGCAGATAGTCGCCAAAGCCTTGCAGAATCGGCTCCAGCATTCTGGAATGGGCGGCGATGTCGATGGCAACCCGCTGGCAGTCGATATCATCGGCGAGCAGACGCTTTTGTAGATCGGCCAGTGCAGCATCAGGGCCGGAAGCGACCGAGAGGCTCGGTGCGTTGACAGAGGCCAGATCAAGCGTGTCGCCAAGGTAGGGCTTGAGCGCCTCGGCGGGGAGCGAAACGGAGAGCATACCGCCCGCTGGAACGGTATCAAACAGCCGCCCACGTAGATGCACGAGGCCGATGCAGTCTTCAAAACTCATGACGCCCGCAAGGCAGGCAGCGGTGTTTTCGCCCATGGAATGGCCCACGAGAAGATCGGGCTTAACACCCCAACTGATCCAGAGTTTGGCGAGGGCATATTCGACGATCATGATGAGCGGGAGCTGCACCGAGGGCTTCTTGAGCGTTTCCTCGGCGGCGGCACGGTCTTCTGCTTCAGGGAGCCAGAGCGCGCGCAGATCATAATCAAGCCGAGGGGTGAGGATATCAAGGCCGCGGTCCATCCATTCGGCAAAGACAGGTTCCGTTTCGTAAAGATCACGCGCCATGCCTGTGTATTGCGCGCCACCACCGGGGAACATGAGGACCGTCTCTGGCTTGTTCATCGCTTGGTGGGTAAAGGCGCGGCGCGGATCGTTCTCGCGCCAGAGGCTTGCCGCCTCTTCATGGCTTTCGGCCACAATCACGTGGCGGCGTTCGAATGCGCGGCGGCCTTCTTTGAGGGTGAAGGCAATGTCGGCCAAGTCTTGCTCCGGATGCGTGCTGACGTGCGCGGCCATGGCGGCGGCGTTATCCTCGAGCGCGGCTTTAGAACGGGCCGAGACGCAGAGGATCTGGAAGGGCCATTCACTGGCCCCGCCTACGGCGCGCACCGGAGCTTCTTCCAGAACAACATGCGCGTTGGTTCCGCCGACACCGAGCGAGTTGACGCCCGCGCGGCGCGGGCCTTTGTGGCTCTGCCATGTGCGTAAGCTGTCGTTGACCGCAAAGGGGGAGTTTTCAAAATCTATCGTCGGGTTGGCTTTCTCAAAGCCGAGCGAAGGTGGCATCTGGCCCTCTTTCAGGGCGAGGCTCGCTTTGATGAGGCTTGCGACCCCTGCCGCTGTGTCGAGGTGGCCAATGTTGGTTTTGACCGAGCCGATGCGACAGTAACCTTCATCCTCGGTTGTTGCGCGGAAGGCTTCTGTGAGGGCGGCTATCTCGATGGGATCACCGAGATATGTGCCTGTGCCGTGGCATTCGATATAATCAATCGTATCGGCGGGCGTGCCAGATATGGCCAGCGCTTCCTTAATGGCGGCGGCCTGGCCATCAACCGAGGGGGCAAGATAGCCAGCTTTGGCGGCGCCATCATTGTTGACGGCGCTGCCTTTGATGACGGCCCAGATATGGTCATTATCCCGCACCGCATCGGCCATGCGTTTAAGCACAACAGCCCCTGCGCCCGAACCGAACACAGTGCCCTGGGCGCGGTGATCGAACGCGTGGCATTCGCCATCGGGCGAGAGAATTTCACCCTCTTTGAAGACATAGCCGTGGCCATGGGGCAGCTCTATTGTGACACCGCCTGCGAGGGCCATATCGCATTCGCCCGTCAGAAGCGCTTGTGCGGCGTAGTGGGTGGCTACGAGTGATGTGGAGCAAGCGGTTTGCAGTGTCAGCGATGGGCCTTTGAGGTCGAACACATGGCTCGCGCGGGTGCTGAGGAAATCCTTGTCATTGCCCGTATGGCGCAAAAGAAACATGCCCACATCCTCGACCAAATCGGGATTGGAGCAAATGTTGAAATAAAAATAGCTGCCCATGCCGCAACCCGCAAAGACCCCTATGGGGCCCGAAACGGTTTCTGGCGGGTGGCCTGCACTTTCAAAGGCCTCCCATGCGACCTCAAGGAATTGGCGGTGTTGCGGATCAAGGATTGCGCTTTCCTTGGGGGAGAAGCCGAAGAAATCACCATCGAAATACTCGAACTTGTCCAGAACGGCGGCATAGGGCACATAATCGGGCCGAGACCTCAGGGCCTCAGGGACGCCTGCTGCGGCGAGGTCTTCATCGGAGAGCTTACGAATCGAGCGGACACCATCGCGGAGGTTCGCCCAATAATCTTCAATCGTTGAAGACCCCGGCAAGTGCGAGGCCATACCAACAATGGCAATATCATTTTCGCCTATTTCAGGCGTTTCGCTCATACTGGACATTCATACTATCCCCAAGACTTCGGCACGCCAGAGACATGTCTCATAAAATTGCGGTCAAATTTTGACGGCGCGCCAATTCGGTATTCAGTTTAGCTGGTTTTCAAAAGAAAAACACTTTGTTTACAATCAGGAACCGATAGCAATCAGCGCGTCAATTTCGCCACGATTGAACCAATAGCACACAATGGCAAGCACAAGACCGAGGAGCGCCATGGCGCTGTCATGTAGGGCATCCCATGCACCTGTGTGCTTGGAGAGCCAGACAACGACCGGATAGGCCAGCACCATCGCAGCCCCTTGCCCGATGATTGCGCCTGAAAGCCCGTCCACTTGAAGGCCAACAAAGAGGCAAAGCACCATGAGCGCAGCCTTTGAGCCGGCAAGCACAAAGAAGCGCTTGCTGTCGCCCGCAGCAAGTGCGGCCTGATCGTAGGTGAGCACAATAAGAAACGGAATCTGCATGAGCGCGACCATAACCGTGATCGAACCGGCCTGCGCGTAGCGTTCATCATAAAGCAGATCAACGATCCAGACACCGCCTATCCCGATGATTGCGACAAGCGCCATGAGTGCCAGAGAGACCATGAAGCGCATCTTCCGCAGGTAAGCGAAGTTGACTGCGTTGTCCTTGGGCGGCCATTCGCGGTAGATCGGAATGAGCATGCGGTTGACCAGAACCATGCCCAGAAGCAGCGGAAAAGAGGCAAGGAAATAGCCGATGTTATAGACCCCGAACTGGTCAAGTGGCAGGTATTTACCGAGCATAAGCTTGCCCGACTGGTTGATCACAAAACCGGCCACCGTAGACAAGAAAATCCATTTTCCGAAGTTGATCAACTCGTCAGCAGCGGGCCGCTCCCAGCGGAAACGGTTGCGCCCGCCCGGCAGGAAAAACTCGAAGATCAGAAACTCGGCCAATGCGCCGATGATGCCTGACAGGATAAGCGCCCAGACAGACTGGAACACATAGGCCAGAACAATCGCCGCGAGCACGCCGATCAGCTGGCTTATCATGTCGATTGTGGTGATGCGTCCCATGCGCAAGTGCCTGTTGGCCTCGTGATAGCGCGTGGTATTGAAGCCGGAAATAACCAGCGTGAGCGCCGCGACAGGCAACATATAGGCCAACTCGGGAATGTCATAAAAAAGCGAGATCGGCCAAGCCAGAACGCAGGCCGCAAGCCAGAGCAAAATGCCGCGAACGACCTGAATGGTCCAGGCGGTATCAAGGAAATCGCGCTCGTCGCCGCGCTTTGACTGCATGATGGCAGGGGCAACCCCAACATCGGAGAACATATTGAGGCCCATCAAAAAGACGGTGATGAGCGCCATCAGGCCGAACGCCTCGGGGAACAAAAGTCGCGTCAGGATAAGGTTGGAGATAAGCCGCATGGCCTGCGACCAACCAAAACCGAAGACAGTTAGCCCCGCCCCGCGCAAGATGCGCGCGACAAGGCTATCGCCTGTCATGACACGCGCCAGAACACTCACCGCCCACGACTCCAGTTTCTTGTGTCGCGACCGAAACGGGTGAGGAAGGCGACACTTGTATAGACCAGAAAGCCGACCGGATCAGACACAGCCATGCGGAGGATATCACCACCCGCGAGGCTGGGTTTATCGTTATTTCTCAAAAGCTCCGGATAGGTTTCTTCAATCTGTTGAACGCCCGTATTCTGCCGCTTGCGCACGCGCACGAGGTTGGAAAACCCTTCAACAAGTGGCCAGCTGTAAGCGCCGCGGAGCATGAGCCGTTCGGAGGGCGCGAAGCTGAGGCGCACGTAGGTATCATCTGAAATGATATCAGGGAACGTGCCCCAGCGGCGGCGGCCTGCGGCGCTGACGCCAAAGAGCCCGCATCCCGGCACACCATGTGTCATAAAGGGCACGCGCGCGTAAATGCGTGCGTAGGCCCGGGTGGCAAAGCTCTCGGGCGGCACGATACGGCACTGGCCACTGGCATAGACGGGTTTGTCGGATTGCAGCACACGTGCGAGCTGATCAAGCAGCGTTGGCTCCAAGCGCACATCGGCATCAAGGTAGGCACGGGCACGGTGTTTGGCGGCCGCATCACCGGCATTGAGCGCCCCCATTTTACCGCCCTCGGCCAGCTCGATCACTTGAAAGTCCCAGCCCATCGCTTTGAACTTGGGCACATAGGCGCGGGCTGTTTCGGCGGTTTTATCGGTGCAGCCATTGGCCACGACGACAACATCAATCGGCATCGGAACGGGAATAGAGCCCGAACCATAGCCAGGCTTCGGATTGGAGGCCAAAAGCGCGGCCAAACAATCGCCGATTTCATCTGCTTCATTGCTGGCAGGAATAATGACCGAGAGACCCGCCATTCAAAAAACCCCACTATATGCAGGGTTGCGGGTGTAGGGCATCGCAGTGCAAAGTCCTGTAAGAATTGAAAGCGCCACGGCGTTAACCTTTATTCTGATTCTGCTGATGAGAAAGCGGCGCGTTTTGAAAAACAATACACAAGTTCCTGAAAAAATTGGCATGCTCATACCCCAGTTTCCCGGCCAAACACATATTTTCTTTTGGCGTGAGATCCTTGAACTACAAAAAATGGGCGTCAATGTGACGCTTTTCAGCACACGTCCGCCACCCGCCGGATTGATTTCGCACCGTTGGTCGCAGGACGCAATGGTGCGGACAAACTATCTTGTCGACACGAACCCCGTGAATGCCGCAATGGCGCTTGTTCGCTTTCCCTGGGCCGCACTCAGGCAGGATTTACGCCACGAGCCGCGGGAATTCTTGAAGGACATATTGCTCAGTCTGCCCGCAGCGCGGCGCCTGGCGAAAGCTTGCAAGGCGGCGGGCATAACACACGTGCACGCGCATTCGGCACGCCGCGCCGCAACCATTGCGGCGCTGGCCAAAGTGATCTGGGGTTTGGATTATTCTGTCACCTTGCATGGGCCGATGTCGGATTATGGCCCCGGACAAGGCTTTAAATGGCGTCACGCGCGCTTTGGCACGGTGATCACCCGTAAGCTCATGCGCGAGTTGGGCGAGGCTTTGGGCGATGATCTGCCAAAGCACTTGTATTTGCAGCCGATGGGCGTGGATACCGACGAGCTTACACGCACGACCCCTTATGAGGCCCCTGTTGAAGGCGGCCCGCTCAGGCTTTTCTCCTGCGGGCGGCTCAATATCGTTAAGGGGCATCAGGATGTGATGGAGGCCGTGAAGCTGCTGCGCGACCGTGGCATTGATGCGAAGCTTGAAATTGCCGGGCAGGACGATGACGGCGGCGCAGGATACTACGGCGTGTTGGCGGCGAAGATCAAAGAGCTTGGGCTTGAGGCGCATGTGACGCTTCTGGGCGCGATTGATGCGGAAGCGGTGCAGGAAAAACTGCTGGCTGCGCATATTTTCGTGCTGGCAAGCTGGCACGAGCCATTGGGTGTGGCCTATATGGAAGCGATGAGTTGCGCTGTGCCGACGGTTGGCACAGATGCGGGCGGTGTACCCGAGTTGATCACCCATGACGAGAACGGCGTGCTTGTGCCGCCAAAAGACCCCGAGGCGCTGGCGGATATGCTGGCCAGCCTTGCGGCTACCCCCGAACGGCTCATGGCGCTGTCTGTCGCAGGGCGCAAAACCATTGTTGAGGGGTTTTCCTCGCGCAAGGGCGCGCAAACATTGGTGCAGGGCCTTGCCGAAACAGATTAGGCGGCTGTTTCTGAGTGGGCTCAAACGCATAAGTCGCTCAAAAGTTTCATAGTTTTTTATGCCGGAAAACGGGAACGATCGCCAAGGTGATCCGTTGTTTCGCTGTAACCAATTTGAAAGGATACAGCATGACCATGACACTGAATTCGATGAAAACAAAGTCAATCGCCTTGCTCACAGCCATGACACTCGCCGCCCCTGCGGCTTTTGCAGAGTCACCTCAGCGGGCCACGACCGAAGGCGAGCCAGTCGCATCGGAGCAACAATTTGTTTATGATGTTGAAAGTCCGCGTATCAACAACGGTATGGCGGAATTTGACGCCCAGACAATCGCGATGTCGCAGGAGACCTTCCGCGCAATTGCAAACTCGCGTGGAGAAATGATGAAAACCACCGCGGGCGAGGAGATCGGCATGATCACCGAAGTGGGCACCAATGCTCAGGGCAACCCTGAAATGGTTGTTGACGTGAAAGACGATTCACCGATCCGCGCCGACGAACTTGTCATCACAGTGACCCCCGGCAATGTGAAGCTGATGGACCAGGCCATTATGCTCGACACCACTCTGGACGCTTTGGCCATCAAGGCCACCAAGAACGGCGTGAACAGCGGTGACGACAGCGTGAGCGTGACCCTGTTTTAAGCAAAGCTCCGGTGTAGAGCGAGCCACATAACAGTTGTGCACTCCATTTGACTGAATCGAGGCTGCCCATTGATTTGGGCGGCCTTTTTAAATGTCTTATTGCTGCAAATCCAAACGATACTTGCGCGTTGGTTCATCTGCAAAGTAAAGCGCTTCAATGTCGAGCAGATAGCTTGTCTCACTGCCGCGCTGCACATGAACAAGACCGCCCACGGAGTATATTTGATATTCTTCCGAACGGCCTACCAGCTCAACCGTGTCAAAGCCTGCTCCACCGTTGAAATGATCGGCACCGCCCCCCGAGACCATAAAGTCATCCCCCGGTCCGCCGATGAGCGCATCTTCCTCGGGAGTGCCGACAAGCCTGTCTGCCCCTTGCCCACCATATAGCGTTAATCCGTTGAGAAATGTGCCAGCGGCGCGCGGAGGCAAATCGGGCTGGATCGCATTGGCGGCCATGAGCGCATCCCAGCGCGGGTTTTCGTCCTGTAGGTGACGCAGCGCTCCCCAGCTGCCATATTTGGTGGCAGGTGCAACATCAACAAAAGCGTTGAACAGCGTGCCGCCCGCATCACGCCAGCGCCTGAGCAGCTCTTCATAGAGTTTTCCCACTTCGGCGTTGTAGTTGAAGGAAGTGAAGAAATCGACCAGTTCTTCATCGTTCAGAGCTTCCCCATGCGGGGTCACATGCGTGCCGCCTTCATACATAACGAGGCTCATGCCAAGGCTGCGAGCTTTCTCGGCGTGGTAGGGCCAGAAGGTTTCTGTCAGTTCCTTGAAAGAGCCGTTCCAGAGCAGCTCCGCCACTTGCGGGTAAGCCTGATCAAACCTGATCGGTTCGATCTCGGCCTCAAGGGCGCGCCGTTGCAGACCTTTTTTACGGCCCTCTTCCTCGGCATTGGCCACTGATTTGGCAACGATCTGGCGCACCTGCGGCAAGGCCTCTTCCTCCAGCCCCAAATCAAATCCGAAATATCCCGAGACGGCATAGGCATCAAAGCTCTCTTTAGGCGGGGTAAGCCCCTCGGCCACAGCGAGAGGCGCTTCTAAAAAAGGCTCTTCAAGCCCTGTCCAACCGGTGTGAACCCCCATCACCCGCACAAGGCGCTCATTGGCCTCGGCACCGAAGACATCAGACCAGATTGTCATCACTTCCGCCGCGCGCAGGCCGGAAAACTGCATCCAAGCGTCCTGTTCGACATTCCAGCGCTTACGCGCTTGATCGACGGCCCATTTTGTTTGCGGAAAAATATGGTTCCAAAGCTCGTTGGAAAACTCGACATAGACTTTGAGCCGCGGATCAAGCGTGGCTTTTGTCAGCTCGGCGAACTGGCGCATATAGGTGTCATCGGCTTCATGAGGCATACAAATCCACGGGTCCGCGCCGATCTGGTTGGACAGGCGGATAATCACCTCGGCGGGCACGCCTTGCCACGCATAGGAAAAATGCGGCTCGGTCGGGCGGCCCTCCCACGTTTTCACGGGCGAACCGTTGGTCAGCATCCAGTCCATAAACCGCAGAGAGCGCACATTCTCGATCCGCCGGATCCATGCGGGATTGAACGTCGCGCCAGCGTCATAAAGCGGTATATGGTCTTCGCGCACGATCTCGATATCGCGGATGTAGTTGCCCGTGCCGTTCGGGTCGGTGCTTTCAATACCGATGGCGACGAGGCCTTCGCCGGGTGAATACTCAAGCCATGTCTCGTTCCCGCGCTCGCCCGTTCTGGCAGTCTGGCCGCGCCCTGTTATGGTAAGTTTACCCTCGCCTTTCCAGCGGATGCGATAGCGGTTGTTCATATCGGTGGCGTCTTCCGGCTGATCTGTCAGAACAAAGCTTTCCAGCTTGCTGGCCCCTGCCGGCACAATACGCGGATAGCCATGCGCATCGACCAGCCCCTGCTCCATGAGGTCGCTCATCTGGATCGCTCCCCATTGATCACCCACATGACCCACCCACGGGCGCGCTGTTTTCATGATATTGAGAAACGGGTGCTGGGTAGACCAGTCGGACACCCCATCAAGCCCCAGCGCCAATGAGGGGTTGGCGATCTGGCCTTCCGGTGGAGCAAAAGACGCATGGCTCACCGATGGGACGGCAGGCGAAGGGGCGGCTTTCACTGGCTCAGTTACCGACGCCTGCTCCTCAACCCCTTGCAACGCGGTGATACGGGCGGAAATCTTGGCAAGATTGTCGCGCACCAGAGGGTGAATGCTGTCAGGCAGGCTCATCTCCGCAGGCGCGGCCTCGCCATAAAGTGCTGGATAAACCGACATCGCCGCCAGAAAATAAAGCGTCGGCGCGCCATGCGGAGCATCATCCAGATAGAGGTCTTCAACGGGGATGGCATCAAGCGGTGCGTCGCTGAGCAGTTGCGAAAGCGTGCGCGCTACAGGAACAAGCCGCACATCGGCCTCGGGGCGGCTTGTGCGCAACTGTTCCGCCAGTTTCACATACCAATCGTGATAAGCACCAATATTATAGTCGTGGAACTTGCGCAGGTCGCGCGTGCGAGGCGGAAAACGCCCGGCAACCCCCGCCATTTCGGCCCAGCCTTCATAAATCAGCAAGGGACGCGCACCCACTTTGGTATCCATGAGTTTAAGCATCGTCGAAAGCGGCGAGGCCCCGTCGGGGTTGTCACCATCATATGGCACATCGGGCCATTGATACTGTATGAAATTGGCAGGGTTGACCATGATATGGGTCAGATCGGCAGCCGCAAAGCGCACGCGGTCGCGGTTCCAGGCGGGTTTCACGCCTTTGAACGACCAGTTGGAGATCGGCTCTCCTTCGCGGGCAAAGTCGCGCAGAAAGCCCCACTGCCCGTCCGATGCAAAACCGGTGCCATTCGCCTTCGCCATTTGTGCCAGCCAGTAAGGCACAGTTGTCTCATCCCCGCCATCAAGGTGGTTGATCAGCGAATTGCCAAAAATATAAACCCGCACATCTTTTGCCTGCGCCATAAACGGCCACAAAAGCAGCAAGCCCAGCAGAGCTGCACATCTCCTGAAAGTCATTGAAGTCTCCTCTCTTGAAGGCGTGTAGTGTTGCGCTCTAAGGTAAATCTTGCAAGCCCGCCGTAAAACCTGAAAAGGGCAGGAATTTGTCCCTTGCTCCCAGTTGAGGTGAAAATGAGCCGAATTTCTCTAAATACTTCGTCAGATGACGCAAATGTGTCTGCCACAGACCCCGACTGGAGCCGTGAAACCGTGCAGTGTTTCTGGGATCCTGGCCGCAAGCTCTTACGGGCCATCCGCCGCTATCAGGCACTCAAGGCGCGCGGTGGTCTCTTCGCGCGTATGGCGGCGAAATACTGGGTGCTCAATCATGGCTTCTGGTCACTCGTCACACAAAGCGAAATTCACCTCACAACCAAAATAGGCGGCGGGCTCCGTCTTACACACCCCACAGGGGTCATCATCCACCCCGAAGCAGAGATCGGCCCCAACTGCATGATCTTTCATCAGGTCACACTGGCCGGCCCTGTCAAGCTCGGTGGCCATGTGGATGTCGGCGCAGGCGCCAAGCTCATCGCGCCGCTCGCCGTGGGCGACCATGTGGTGATCGGTGCCAACGCCGTGGTGACAAAAGATGTCCCGCCAAACGTCACGGTCGCAGGAATTCCCGCCAGGATCATCTAACCGGCCCACTTGTCTTTTTCTTGCTACAAATATCCTGAGGGGTGCGGGGGGCAAAGCCCGCCGACCGGTCGGATTTGCGAAGCAAATTCGAAGCCTGTAAAGCTCATACAAAATCAAAGCGTCTCAAGTTTTCCTCAGCCAGAACAGCCCGATAAAGCGCCTCGGCATGTGCCCCTTTTTGTGCCCATGTGAACGCACTCTCGGCATAGGCTTGGCCGCGCGCCGCACAGTCTTCCATATGCTCAGGCGCGCTCACACAGCGCTCAAGTGCAGCCGTGAAAGCCGCTACCATCTCGTCAATCGGGGCAATCGGCACCGCATCACCACGCCCTTGTGCTGCCAGAGCGCCCGGCGCGCCATAGTCGGCCACAAGACAGTGCATCCCGCAGGCCATTGCTTCGATCACAACGCCAGCGCCAAGCTCGCGAATGGACGGAAAAATAAATCCATCGCAAGCACGCATCATATCGGCAACCTCAGATTGGGATTTGCGGCCCTCAAGGGTTACGCAACCCTCAAGGCCAAACTCCTCAATCACCGCGCGCATACGGTCTTCTTCGGGGCCACTGCCGAGAATATGCAGGTGATGCTCCTGCAAAGCCTGAGAAGCGGCAAAAGCGCGGATCGGAAGTTCGGGCAGCTTGTAAGGCACAAGGCGGCCCGCATAGAGAAAATGCCGCTTGCCGTCCTGCCCACGCCAGCCTGCAGGTCTTGCGCCTTTGGCATGGAAAATCTTCGGGTCAAACCCGATCTCGGGAACCATGACAATCCGCGCCTCCTCAACGCGGGTGAGATCGGCGCGGGTGTGATCAAAGGCAGTTAGAACAGCGGCCGCACGATCATAAGTGGAGCGGGCGAACGGCAGAAACTTGTAAAACCTGCGCAACCCGCGCAGCTTTTCTTTTTCGCGCGCCTGCTCGGCCAGAAAAGCCTTTGGCCAGTCCAGATTACCGTTGAGCGGCCCGATGAGAAACGGGATCTTGAGCTTGTGCGCAATATAGCTTGGCAGGGTTGGCGACATCGGTGTGATGCGATGAACAATATCAAAGCCACCCGCCTTGAGTGTGCCCTGAAAATGTTTCCAGACCTCGCGCTCGAAGGCCAGATACGGCAGGTAATTCATCATCATAGAAGTAGACCAGGCCACCTCTTCTCCCCCGCGCAGCCAGCGGGCGAGCTTGAACATGGGGGCCGCGATATACTCGGTATCAAGATAGATGACATTAAGGCCATGTGCGGCCTTCTCGATGTTTTCGCGATTGCGCACATGGGTCGCGATGGTCACATCGCAATGCTGCGCAATCTCGCGGGCGTATTTATACCCCACGATAGGCAGCGAGGGCCACTCGGGGTTGCACTCGTCTGCGAGGATCAGAACCTTGAGCCGCTCAATCATACTCACATCACCGTTTTAATTTTTTTCTTCGGGGTCCGCACATTTGGCATGTAGTGCTCGGTATAGCCCAAAAGCGCGCCCCCCAGCATCCATGTGAGGGGTGTTATCGTTGCATTGGGCAACAAATCAAACAGGTTGAACCCCAGTATCAACGCAAGCGCACCCAAATAGGGTGAGGTTCGGGTTTCTTTTGTCAGCACGAAACTGCGCGCAAAAAGCACAAACAAAGGCCAGCTAAACAGAAGAAACTCCGCCAGATAGCCGACCCAACCAAACACCCCGATAGTGATAATCCATCGCCCGTCAGTGACCGTCAGCATTACACCTGTAACAGGATCAAGGATGTGGTTGCGCCCCCAACTGCCCCAGCCGAACACCGGCTTGAGATAGGCCCGGTCCAGAAGAACACGCTCGTTGTCAAAGCGGAACTTGAGCGAACCCGAGCGGTCTTCATCAAATTCTGTGATTTTCTCGATGATCTGCTTTTCTGGAATCCACTCCAGCCCTTTCATGACCGGATAGGTGACTGCCAGAAGCGCCAGAAAGGCCGCAAGGCGAAACTGCCACAAGCGCCCCATGAAGAGCAGCATCGGCACAAGCACCCCTGCATAAGCGATTGAGGCAACCGATTTACAGGCGATCATGATGAAACCGAAATAAACACTGATACAGCCATACCAGAGCTTTGTTTTACCCTTCGAATGGCGGAAGAGCGCGACCGCGCAGCCCAGCATCATCATCGCAAACAAGGCAACCCAAAGACCGTGATAAAGAAAGACGATGGGACGGAAGCCGCCAAAGCGGACAAGTTGATCAAAACTATGTTGGTAATAGCCCCATATCCACAGGTTGAGTTGCGGGCTGAGGCGTATCTCGATCAGCATGAGCACCGAATAAACCATCCCCAACGCCACGAAGGCAACGAGAATATCGCGCTGGTCTTTCTCGCTGCGCAAGAAGCTATAGGCCATAATGAACGGCATCAGGATCATACATTGCTGCACCATGAGAGCAATGGCCTCGACAATCCGCAGCCCTGGCAAGCCGACCACGCCGAAGAAGACCGGTTCGTCATTGGTGAGCACAGTGGCTAGCGGGGTCATTACAAAGAGTATCATCAACCCCTTGGCCACATTGGAGCGTGGCAAATAAGCCATATCCTTGCCATACATGAAAAAACAGAAGGCAAAGGCGGCTAGCGCTGGAATGGAATCTTTGGTGAGGGGGGGCATGGCCGGAAAGTCAAACAGCGCAGGCGGAGGCGGCAAGAACAGGTAGGCCGAAAGCAGCGACCACAGCACGGCCCGCCCCACTGGCAGCTTGCGGAACAAGACCAGAGAGAACAGTGGCCAGCTTGCCAGCGCAAGTAAGGCGAGTGCGTTTGGCATCTTCTTTAAGTGTTCCTGCTAGGCCCCAACCCAAGTTTTACCTTTATTAACAACGAAACACACATTTGTCGCTTATTTCTTCTCATTTGCCCTATTTTCGCCGACAATGGATCGCAATCTTGGCTACTGGTTCGCCTACCGGATCAATCTGTAGAACGACAGGACAGTTTTATGAAAATCGCATATCTATGCGACATCAGCCCGGAGCATACACAGCCCTATTCGGGCGGGAATGCCCGAATCTATCAGGCTCTGAGAGAGCATGTGGGAGAGGTTGATATTCTTCCGCAGTCATGGGGCGCAGCAGAGCCGGTGCGCCGTGCAATCTATGCTCTGCCTGACGGAACCAACCTGCGTTTGCGCTGGCGGCTGCATCTTCTGCTCTCGCGCATCATTGCACGCTCGGTTACGCGCGCATTGAATGCCAGACAATATGATGTGGTTTTCGGGGCTTACTCGTTTCAGTCCATGGCGCGCCTCAAAACACCCTACCCCATGCTCAAGGCCTTCACGGCGGATGCAAGCTTTACTGTCTACAAGCGCTCGGAAATCGGCGAGAGCTTTGGCTCGTCCTGGACTGCGCGCAAGCTGATCGATCCTCTGACATTTCGCGAAGAACGCAAGATTTATCGCAACCTCGATCTTGCGCTTTGGCCTTCCGAGTGGCTCAAAGAAGAAGCCGACCAGATGTATGGATTGAGTGACGAGCAGAGTGTTATCGTGCCTTGGGGTGCTAATATTGACACCCCGATAGCCGAAGCGAAGCCTTTGCCTCTGTCAAAGGGCGCTCCGGTTTATTTGCTTGTCGTCGGGCGAGACTGGTTTGCCAAAGGCGGCCCGGATGCCTACCGCACGATGCAGACACTGCGCGACCGCGGCGTCGATGCGCGCCTCACCGTGATTGGCACGCAGCCTCCTGCCGAGCATATGAGCGAGCATGTCACGGTGCACCGTTCATTGAACAAAGCCATACCAAAAGAGCGCGATATTTTTGAAGCGGCCTTTCGCAACTCACATTTTCTGGTGCAGCCTAGCTTTGAAAGCTGGGGCTTTGCTTTTTGCGAGGCAGCGGCCTATTCGCTGCCATCGCTTTGTCTCTCTGTCGGTGGAGTGCCGGTGCAAGACGGTGTTACAGGACATGACTTGCCGCAAGGCGCCGGTTCAGCCGAGTTCAGCGCGATTATTCAGGGCTATCTTGAAGCGCCAGAAAGCTACGCAGCATTGAGACGCTCGTCACGGATGGACTTTGAGGAGCGCTTAAACTGGGACACTTGGGGCAAAACCGTGCATGACCTGTTTGAGGCCCGCTTGTCGGTCTAGCCATACTGGCTGCTTAGTAGCCCGTGCCGCTGACAACAACGCGCAATGTGCCGAGGATCACTTTTACATCCGTACCGAACGACAGATCTTTATAGTAGGCTGTGTCATACTCGGCCCGCTGCGGAAAGCTTGTCTCGTTGCGTTCGGAAATCTGCCAGTAGCCCGTGATGCCAGGGCGCATTTCATAGTAGGCGCGGCCCGGATAAATACTCTCCTGCCCAACCATCATCGGCCGTGGCCCCACAATCGACATATGCCCCAAGAGCACGTTGAGCAGCTGTGGCAACTCGTCAAGCGAGGATTTGCGCAGAATTTTCCCGAATAACGTGATGCGCGGATCAGATTTGAGCTTCTGGGTTTCCTCCCATTCGGCGCGTGCCTCGGGATTGCGCGCCAGATAGGCATCAAGAATTTGGTCGGCATCGGCCACCATAGTGCGCAGCTTGACCATGCGGAAAAGCCGGCCATTTTTGCCAATGCGCTTTTGGGTGTAGATCGGTGCGCGCCCGTCAAGCGCGATGAGGCCCATCAGCGGCAGCAGGATCAGCAAAGCTGGAACAAGCGAAACGATCACCAACACCAAGTCAAGCGCGCGCTTGCCGTGCCCGCGATACAGCCCCGCCGAGCGCGGCACAGAAGTAGACTCGAGCAATTTGCGCAGCTCGGCCATATCCAATCGGCTTGAAACACGTTCATTCATCGCTTCACCCGTGTGAGCTGCCCAAAACAGGCAGGCCTCACTCACTAAATTTTGCTACCGGATTTACCGCGCATCTGGCGCATCAGAGACAATACTCTGAAAGGGCGCCATGCCGCATGGTTCTCATAACTTTTTCACCGGCGCGGGCTTGGCAGCTTTGCCCACGTCAAAAGCTAGAACTGTGCGCGCTGTCCCCTAGCGCTCTCCGTGATTTGCAGAACTAAAATTGCACATCGCCGGAACCCTTCCCTACGCCCCTTTGAGGCGCCGAGTCAATTCCCGATAAATTGTAGAAACCTCGAACATAACAGTTTTCAACCTACACAGCTTCAAATTCCGACACGACTTCAGGCAGGGTTTAACCAATGCGCGAAGCCTGCAAAAAAACGCGTCGCAACCTGCCGACTTTCGCGCATACTGGTTACACAACTGTGTTGCGACAAGAATGAAAATGCTAGAAAATCAAAAACAGTCTAAGGGGAATTCCGAGATAGCTGCGTCAGAAAGAACAGTTTACCACTCTGGCGCGCATTTATGACAATTTTTCATTCAGTTTCCCCGTATTTCACCACACTCCCCAGTCTCGGTGTTTCGGACAAAACCCAGAAAAACTGCCGCAAGAGTTCCGACTTCTCCTTGCCCAAATAGACCCTAGAATTACCCCTATCCTCCCGGCCTTCGCGCCGGTTTTGGAAAAGTCATTGTTTTGAATTTGGAAACGCTGTTTTTCTTAAGTGGGGCACCTGACCGAGCAAAACCGCCTCCCACAGGCAAGCACGTGATTTGATTCTAGCTTCCCGCTGTCTGCCCCTCTTCCAGCCAAAGCCACACCGAAGCCGCGCTCTGCGGCCCTGTAAGTCCAGTTGCAGGGCGCGGTTCATGCCAGCACGCGTCTTCAGGGAAACAAATCCGTTTACTTGCAACACCTTAGCAAACGCATTGCCCAAACCGCTCCGCCATTTCCCTTTGACGTGTGTGAAACGCTCGTCCATCGTGGCTCAAACAGGACCGCGGACAGGGATAAGGGACGAACGAGCCAATGGCCATTACATCCGAAAAAGCACCCGCGCGCCCTTCTCCCTATGTCTCTGACGAAATCCGCAAAACCACCTGTTATATGTGCGCCTGCCGCTGCGGCATCAATGTGCACATGCAGGACGGGAAAGTGAAATACATCGAGGGCAACAAGGATCACCCCGTCAACAAGGGCGTTCTCTGTGCCAAGGGCTCGGCGGGCATCATGCAGCATTACGCGCCATCCCGCCTCAAAGCGCCAATGAAGCGTGTGGGACCGCGTGGGTCCGGCAGGTTTGAAGAGGTCAGCTGGGACGAGGCCTACAGTTTGGCAGAAAGCTGGCTGCGGCCGATCCGCGAGCGCGCGCCGCATGAGCTTGCGTTTTTCACGGGGCGCGACCAGTCGCAGAGTTTTACATCGCTCTGGGCGCAGGCTTTTGGCACGCCCAACTACGCGGCGCACGGGGGGTTTTGCTCGGTCAACATGGCGGCGGCAGGTATCTACACAATGGGCGGCTCATTCTGGGAGTTTGGCCAGCCTGATTGGGACCGCACCAAGATGTTCATGATCTTCGGAGTTGCAGAGGACCATGACAGCAACCCCATCAAGATGGGTATTGGCAAGCTAAAGGCGCGTGGAGCGCGCATTGTGGGCGTGAACCCCGTGCGCTCGGGGTATAACGCTGTGGCAGATGACTGGGTCGGGATTACGCCGGGGACAGACGGGCTTTTCATCATGGCGATGATCCATGAACTGCTCAAAGCAGGCCAGATCGACCTTGATTACCTCACCCGCTACACCAACGCGGGCTTCCTTGTGAACTGTGCGGAAAGCGGGCCAAACAAGGGGCTTTTTCTGCGCTCCGAGAGTAGCAAGGCGCAAGTGGTCGACCGTGCCACAGGGAAGCTGGCAGACTATGATGCCAATGGAGTGAAGGCAAAGCTGACAGGGCACATCCGTATCGCCGGTGAGACATACCGCCCCGCATTCGAGCTTCTGGCCGAACAGTATATGAGCGAGGACTACGCACCCGAAACTGTTTCCGAGCGCTGCGGTATTCCAGCGAAGCGCATTAAAGCTCTGGCGGCAGACCTTGCGCGCGTGGCTTTCGAAGAAGAAATTGTGATCAACCGGCCTTGGACCGACTGGAAGGGCGAGAAGCACACCCAGATGATTGGCCGCCCTGTGTCCTTCCACGCGATGCGCGGTATTTCCGCGCATTCCAACGGTTTTCAGACCTGCCGTGCGCTGCATATTTTGCAAATCCTGCTTGGCTCTGTCGAAGTGCCAGGCGGCTTCCGCTTCAAGCCGCCCTACCCCAAGCCGCCCGAGGCACACCCCAAGCCGCATGCCGGTGATGTTCCCGGCCAGCCGCTGCCCGGGCCGCACCTTGGCTATCCGATGGGCCCCGAGCACCTTTTGATTGATGATGACGGCACCCCCCAGCGCATCGACAAGGCTTTCAGCTGGGAGAACCCGTTTAGCGCGCATGGCCTCATGCATATGGTCATCTCCAACGCTCACGCAGGTGTGCCTTACAAAATCGACACGCTGTTTATGTATATGGCCAATATGGCTTGGAATTCCTCGATGAACACCTCGGCGGTCATCGACATGCTGACAGACACGGATGAAAATGGTGATTATGTGATTCCCCATATCATCTATTCGGATGCTTATAGCTCCGAGACTGTGGCCTATGCCGACCTTATCTTGCCCGACACGACCTATCTTGAGCGCCACGACTGTATCTCGCTACTGGATCGTCCGATCAGCGAGGCCGATGCGGCGGCAGATGCGATCCGCTGGCCTGTGGTAGAACCTGACCGCGATGTGAAAAGCTTTCAATCTGCCCTCTGCGACCTTGGTGCGCGGCTTGGGTTGCCCGGCTTTGTGAAAGAAGACGGCAGCCAGAAATACGCGGATTATGCCGACTATATCGTCAGCCACGAGCGCCGCGCGGGTATTGGCCCGTTGGCGGGCTTTCGTGGAGCGGACGGGCAGAGCGAAGGCCGCGGGTCTCCGAACCCGAAACAGCTTGAGAAGTATATCGAAAACGGGGGGTTCTGGGCCACGCATCTGCCCGAGGAGGCGCAGTTTTACAAACCTTGGAACCAAGCCTATCAGGACTGGGCCGTGAAGATCGGCTTGTTTGATGCGCCCCAGCCCTATGTTTTTAACCTCTACCTTGAGCCGATGCGCAAAATGCAACTGGCCGCCGAGGGCTATGGCGAGCGCCAACCACCCGAGCATTTGCGCGCTCGCATGATCGAAACGATGACACCGTTGCCGGACTGGTATGCGCCTTTTGAGGAAACCCTCGTTTCTGAAGAGAAATACCCGCTGCACGCCCTCACCCAGCGCCCGATGCATATGTATCATTCATGGGGCAGTCAGAACGCCTGGCTGCGCCAGATCACTGGGGTGAACAAGATGTTTATTCCTGGTGCACTCTGGGAAGAGCACGGCTTTGAGGAAGGTGACTGGGCCTATATCACCTCGCCGCACGGGCGCATCAAGGCGCCTGTCGCGCGGATGGATGGTGTCAATGGCAAAACCATCTGGACATGGAACGCCATCGGCAAAAAGCGCGGCGCTTGGGCGCTCTCTGAAGATGCGCAGGAGGCCACAGAAGGCTTCTTGATGAACCATTTGATCAACGAGCTTCTGCCGCCCAAGGGTGATGGGCTTCGCTGGGCCAACTCCGACCCCGTCACGGGCCAAGCCGCATGGTTTGATTTGCGTGTACGGATCGAGAAAACGTCCAAGGGTGGGCCTTCGGAGCCTGCCTTGAAGGCGCAGGAAAGCCCCGTCGGCAAAGGGCCGAAGAACGTAAGCTACGGGGAGGAGTTTTGATGAGGGAGCATACTGTAACAGGCGGCGGCGGGCTCAAGCTCCATGTCACCGACCAAGGCCCCGAAAATGCGCCTGCGCTCCTGCTTATCCACGGCTGGGCGCAGCATTCTGTCGCTTGGGCAGCACAAGCCCCTCTGACCGAGCGCTTTCGCGTTGTGGCACTTGACCTGCGAGGACATGGCAGCTCTGACGCGCCTCAGGATGTGTCCGCCTACACAGAGACACAGCTCTGGGGCGATGACATCCACGCCGTGATCACCGAGCTTGGCCTCAAGAGCACTGTGCTTGTGGGCTGGTCCTATGGCGCACGGGTGATTGCCTCTTATATCGCAACGCATGGACAAGACGCGATTGCGGGTGTTGTCCTTGTGGGCGGAGTGATCGCAATTGGCGAGGCGCGTGAACCCTGGATGATGGGGGCGGGCAGCCCTGCGCTCAACAAAGACCTATACACCTCCAATCAGGCTCGCTTGCTCGCAGCGACTGCCCAGTTTGTCGATCAGTGCACCTATGCCCCTCTGCCGCGCGAAACCTATGGCGTGCTTGTGGGCGCGAATATGTTCGTAAGCCCCTTGGTGCGCCGCGCGCTTTTTGCGGGCACGCTTGATTGCCGACCTGTTTGGAAAGGTTTCACCAGACCTGCACTCGTGATTCACGGGACGAATGATGCAATCGTTGAACCTCTCGTTGGCCAAACAGCAGCTGAAACGCTTTCAGGTGGCACGCTTTCTCTCTGGCCTGAAACAGGCCATGCGCCCTTCGCCGAGCACCCCGAGCGCTTCAACGAGGAACTGGCAACCTTTGCAACCCAAGCGATTGAGGAGAGCGCATGACCACTCTGCCGCAAAGCACCGAAAAAAAGCTTGGCCTTGTCATTGATCTTGACACCTGCGTCGGCTGCCATGCCTGCGTGGTGTCTTGTAAGGAATGGAACACCTCCAACTATGGCGCGCCGCTCTCCGATATCGACGCTTACGGAGCCGAGCCGCACGGAACCTTTCTCAACCGTGTCCACAGCTTTGAAGCACAACCTGAAAGCGGCTGCTCGCAAACCGTGCATTTCCCCAAGTCCTGCCTGCATTGCGAGGACGCGCCCTGCGTGACGGTTTGCCCGACAGGTGCGAGCTACAAGCGCGAGGAAGACGGGATCGTGCTGGTCAACGAAGATGATTGCATGGGCTGCGGCCTTTGCGCATGGGCTTGCCCATATGGCGCTCGCGAGCTTGACGAAATTTTCGGGGTGATGAAGAAATGCACCCTTTGTGTAGACCGGATTTATAACGAGAACATCCCCGAGGAAGACCGTATTCCCTCCTGCGTGCGCACCTGCCCCTCGAATGCACGCCACTTTGGCGATTTGAGCAACCCCGAGAGCAATGTGTCAAAGCTGGTTGCTGCACGCGGCGGGATGGACCTGATGCCGGAGCTTGGAACCAAACCTGTGAACAAGTACCTGCCACCGCGCCTGAAGGATCAGCCCTCTGACGCCGCGCTTGAGCCGCAACACAATGACGCCAAAGGCCTCTTTGCCTGGCTTGATAAAGCGCTGGAGAATATCTGATGCATCCAGCGCCCTCTGTTATTGCCTTCACAACGCTTTCAGGCCTCGGTTTCGGACTTCTGGCATTTCTGGGCATAGGCCTGCCTCCTGTGACAGGCTGGGTGGCTTTTGTTTTTTTCTTTCTCGGGTATGCGCTCGCCGTAGGTGGGCTTTTGGCCTCGGTCGCGCATCTGGCGAACCCGAAGAACGCTATTAAGGCTTTCAGCCAGTGGCGCTCAAGTTGGCTGTCGCGAGAAGGCATTGTTGCAGTCTTCGCACTCTTGGTCATGACTGTTTTTGCCATTGCGCTTATCTTCTTCGGAGTCCGTCTTCGGCTTGTCGGCCTGATTGGCGCGCTCTTATGCCTTGGAACCGTTTTCACCACGTCGATGATCTACACACAGCTCAAAACCGTGCCGCGCTGGAATATGTGGACAACCCCACCTGTCTTTATTCTCCACGCTCTGGGCGGTGGGGCCTTGCTTGCAGGCCAGCCGCGCTTGGCAGCAGTCCTCCTTGCGAGCCTTGGCGCACTCATGGTCTGGGCCTGGATTGTGGGCGATGAAAAAGGCCGTGCCGGATCAACGATGGAAACAGCAACGGGCCTCGGGCACATCGGCAAGGTGCGCTTGCTGGAACCTCCCCATTCGGGCGAGAACTATCTCTTGAAGGAAATGGCCTATCAAGTGGGGCGTAAGCACGCGTTCAAGCTAAGGCTGATCGCCTTTGGCCTTGGCATTGTTCTACCCGTATTGCTCATGCTCTTACTGCCTGTAACACACACCACGGCGCTGGTTGCGATCCTCGCACATCTTGTTGGTATTTTCGCTGGCCGCTGGCTCTTTTTTGCCGAGGCCGAGCATGTGCAGGCTCTTTACTACGGCAGATAACCGACCGCACGGTTGACTTTTGACATGGCGCGAGACAGGTTCATCTGAACTTGGCCAATAGGAGCGCCCCCATGTCTGTTGTTACCACTCAAATGCACGGCGATATCGCCGTCGTCACAATCGACAACCCGCCTGTAAACGCCGCCTCCCAGGCCGTGCGCCAAGGGCTGATGAATGCCCTCATGGCCACTGAGAAATCCAAACCCGCCGCTGTAGTGCTTACCTGTGCAGGGCGGACGTTTGTGGCGGGTGCTGACATCCGCGAGTTTGACAAACCTTTCCTTGAGCCCGGCCTCCCCGAGCTTTTGAACGCAATTGAATCGGCCACGCGACCATGGATTGCGGCCATTCACGGCACAGCACTTGGCGGCGGTTGCGAACTTGCTCTGGCCTGCTCGCACCGTATCGGTGCGGCAACGGCCAAGATCGGCCTGCCCGAAGTCAACCTCGGCCTCATCCCCGGCGCTGGCGGAACCGTACGCCTGCCCCGTTTGATTGACCCAATCGACGCGGCGCGCCTTGCCATAACGGGCAAACCGATTGGAGCGCGCGAAGCCACCAAGCTTGGCCTCTTTGATGCCATCGCAGAGGGTGATCTATTGGAAGCCGCTGTTGAACTTGCAAAAGATGCGGCCGACAAACCCATGCGCGCACCTCTTCTCACCCGCGCAGCACCCGAAGTAGACCAAGCCACTTGGGATGCGGCCATTTCCAAGCTTACCGCAAAAGCACGTGGGCAAAACTCACCGCATGAAGCCGCTGCCGCTGTGCGCGATGCGCTTGATCATGACGGGCCCGCAGCCCTCAAGCTTGAGCGCGAGCGCTTTATGCGCCTCAAAGGCTCACCGCAATCGGCTGCTCTGCGCTATATATTCTTTGCCGAGCGCACTGTTGGGAAGTCTCCCCGCACCAAGGGCGTTGCTCCCCGCCCGCTCGCGCAGATCGGCATTATCGGTGGCGGTACCATGGGCGCAGGGATCGCCGCAGCAGCGCTTCTGTCTGGCCTCAAAGTCCAGATGATCGAGCGTAACCAAGACGCAGCCAATGCGGGGGCCGCACGCGTGGAAGGGATTCTCGGTGGCTCGCTTAAACGTGGGTTGATCACTGAAGCCAAGCACGATGCCCTTCACGCCAATTTCGAGGCCGCCAGTGACTATGCGGAACTCGGCGAGGCCGATCTTGTGATAGAGGCTGTTTTTGAGGACATGGATGTAAAAAAAGAGGTCTTTGCCGCGCTTGAGGCTGCCTGCAAGCCTGAAGCTGTGCTGGCCACCAACACGTCTTATCTTGATATAAACGAGATCGCCGCCAGCGTGAAAGACCCCTCACGCGTGGTCGGACTACACTTCTTCTCGCCTGCCCATATCATGAAGCTTCTGGAGATTGTTGTGCCTGAAGCCCTAGCAGATGATGTGCTTGCTACGGCAATCCAGTTTGCTAAAATAGTGCGCAAACTGCCTGTTCTCGCAGGTGTCTGCGACGGTTTTATCGCCAATCGCATCATGTCTTCCTACCGGCGTGAGGCTGATTATCTGCTGGAAGACGGTGCCCTACCGTATGAAGTGGATGCAGCCATGCGCAACTTCGGGATGCCTATGGGGATTTTCGAGATGCAAGACCTTGCAGGGCTCGATATTGGCTGGGCCGCCCGCAAACGCCGTGCGGCTACGCGCCCCGCAAGCGAGCGCTATGTCGACATCCCTGATCGCATCTGCAAGCAAGGTAACTTTGGCCGGAAAACGGGCCGTGGCTGGTATCTTTATGACGATGGAAAGCCAACGCGTGACCCCGAGGTCGAGGCCTTGATCATATCAGAGTCGGCACGCAAAGGCATCACACGTAAGAAATTCACAGAAGAAGAGCTTATGGCCCGTATTCTTGGCTGTATGCAGAACGAAGGCGCGGCGATCTTGTCTGAAGGAATTGCCGCCAGCAGAGAAGACATTGACGTGACCATGGTCAACGCTTTCGGCTTCCCGCGCTGGAAAGGCGGCCCGATGTTTATGAAGGGCGCCTAGGCGCTAAAAGAATGCACATAAACTTTACCTCGGCAAACCTGGCGAGGTAAAGCCGCCTCGCGACTGCGCTCGCATAACTGATAAGCGTTAGACACATTTTTCAGGATGTTGTTGAACGCATCTCGTCACAAGTCAAGAAACGGCACTTTAGAATGGGGCGTCTCATATAGCCCCCAGATCTCGGTCACAGGCCTGCGCACATCCGCTTGGCCACCAATTGCTCTTTCAAGGTATTTTGATTGGCCGTTTGGCGACCACCACGCTAACAATGCAGGCAATTTGGCAGATCACGAGATAAGTCGTGCATTTTTCGACAGAATTTCTGTAGCCTTGCGTTTGAGTTTTTAACCATTGCTTGAATGAAAGAAACACATGATTTTGAGCACGCGAACCGGTTACAGTTGTCTCAAAGGTTTCTTGAAAGCAATAGCCCCACACGTAGCTGGTGCGTTTGTCATCTAAACAGTGAACCACGGCCCATATGGGTGAATAGAACTCTGGAGTTACAAAGACTTTGAAAAATTTTATTGTTGTAATTGTTTCTTTAGGCGTTCTGGCTGGCGCATATGTCTTCGCGTTTGGGATACCGGATCAGATCTCCCAAGTCTTGGGTGCGCCTGCACCTGAAGAAACAAGCGCGCAAAACGGAGGGCAAGCAGGCCCCACGAGGCCAAGGCAGGCTACAACCGTTGTTCTGTCCACTTTGGAAGAGCGCACTTACAACCTCGTTCTTCGCTCGGTGGGCAGTGCCGTTTCATTGCGCCGTGCCGAAGTGGTGACAACAGAGGCCGGTGAAGTCGTCGAAGCGGCACTTCGTGCAAACGCACTGGTGAACCGAGGAGAAGTGATCGTGCGTCTCGATGACAGAACCCAACGCCTTTCACTTGAAATCGCGCAGGCCGAACGGGATCAGGCTCAGGCCACTGTGACCCGGTTCGAGGGGTTGCAAAAAAATGGCAGTTCTGTTGTCACAAACGTGGCACTTGCTGAAGCACAAGTCGCGCTGCGCCTTGCACAGGCCAATGTCGGATTAGCCGAGGTTGCACTGGATAAACGGGCAATTATTGCTCCGTTTACCGGACGTCTCGGACTGAGCGATGTCAATATAGGGGATCAGCTGACATCAGGCCAAACCATTGTGACGCTTGATGATTCCACTACGCTGCTCGCCGAATTCGAAGTGCCGGAACGCTCCATTGGCCTTCTGGCCGTAGGCAAACCGGTGTTTGTAGCAACCCCGACCTTTGCTGGCCGCGTTTTTGAGGGCAAGGTTTCGGCCTTTGACAGCCGCCTCGACAGTGTTACCCGCAGTGCGACCGTGCAGGCAGAAATTGACAATTCAGACGGATTGCTAGTTTCCGGTATGACATTCATTGTCCGTATGTCCGAAGTCACCGATCCTTTGCCTGTTGTGCCATCAACTGCAATTATATGGGATCGCTCGGGCGCAGGAATTTGGGTCTCGGAAGAAGGGCGGGTAACTCGTGTGCCAGTCACTATCCGCTATCGCGACGGGGATCAGGTCTGGATCGAAATAGATGCGCCCATCGGAGCGCAATTCGTCTCGGAAGGCGCATCAAAGTTACGCGATGGGGCTGTCGTGACAGGCGCCCAAATAGGCAAGGTTCAGAGCTGATGAGCATCGAGAAGATGGCGCGTAAAGCTGGTTTTGCCGACACATTCGTTGCGCGTCCGATCCTTGGTATTGTTCTCAACCTTCTGATCATCATCGCGGGTCTGGCTGCGTTGACAAGCGTCGACATCCGGGAAATGCCCGATGTCGACCGACCTGTTCTTTCCGTACGCACCACCTATGAAGGTGCGGTGCCGAGCACTGTAGATACAGAGGTGACCCAAGTCCTTGAGGATGCATTGAGCGCACTGGAGGGAATGTCCAATATCGAATCCACCTCGTCTACCGGAGCAAGCCGGATCACGATTGATCTATCCGATGGCACTGACGTTAATATTGCCGCCAACGAAGCACGCGAGATTGTGTCCGGAACATTGCGGAATTTACCTGACGACATAGACGATCCTGTCGTCACCAAAAGCGACAGCAACTCAGACGCAATCATCCGCCTTGCCCTCTTGGGAGACGCAAGCTTTGACGAGCTCACACAGCTTGCGGAAGGCATTGTTTACGAAAGAATGTCCCTCGTCGACGGGATCGCCGAAGTCACAGTGCGCGGCAATCGTGCGAACGAGTTTCGCGTTTCACTCAATATGCCGTCTCTACTCGGCCGTGGTTTGACGATCTTTGATGTCTCCAGTGCATTGGCACACCTTCGTGACGACACTGCGCTTGGTTCGCTTGAAAGCGAATCCCAAACACTCGCTTTACGTGTTGGCAACAAAGAAGTGACCGTCGCTTCCATCAACCAACTCCCAATCAACGACACAACGCAAGTCGCCGATGTGGCCTTTGTTCAATTGCTCCCCGAGGAAGCGAGCGTCTACGCCCGCGTAAATGGAGAAACGGCCGTCGGCCTTGATATCACTCGCCAATCAGTTGGCAACACACTCGAAATCTCGCGCGATGTTGCTGTTGCAGTTGAAGAACTGCGCCCGCAGCTGCCTGAAGGCGTGCGACTGATCATCACCACCAATGACGGTGTCTTCATCGAGGGCTCCATCAACGAGGTCGTCAAATCCATTCTCATGGCCACGGTCATCGTTGTTGCTGTGATCTTTCTTTTCCTGCGCTCTGCCCGTGCAACACTGATCCCCGCGATCACTATTCCTGTGGCCTTGATCGGCACAGTTGCGGCAATCTGGATAACAGGGTTTTCCGTGAACACCATCAGTCTGCTGGCACTTGTGCTGGCCACCGGTATGGTTGTTGATGACGCGATTGTTGTGATCGAGAATATCGTGCGCAAGCGCAAGGCCGGGCTTGGAGCTTATGCAGCCGCAGCAGCCGGCGCCAACGAGGTGTTCTTTGCCGTTATTTCAACAACGGCAACACTGGCTGCTGTCTTCATTCCGATTTCGTTTCTTCCGGGGCAAGCGGGCGGCGTGTTTTCCGAATTCGGCTTTGTTCTGGCCTTTTCAGTGACGCTCTCGTCTTTCACCGCGCTGACCCTTACGCCTGTTCTGGCCGCCTTGCTCGACCCAGGCAAAACCCAACCCAATGCAAAAGATGCCCCTCGTGGCCGCTTGTCCCGTAGTTTTGATGCGGTGATGGATTTTGCCATTCGCACCCCCCTGCTCGTGCTGGCTGTAGCGATGGGGTTTGTTATCATTTCAATAGGTGCAGCTATAACACTGCCCTCAACTGTGACGCCTGAAGAAGACCGTGGTTTCTTCATCGTATTCGCGCGCGGATCGTCCGACACAACAATCGACTATCTCGATACGCAGGTTGTCCAGATAGAAGACATCCTCGCGCCCTATCAAGAAACCGGCCAAGTCGAAGTTGTGCAGAGCATCATCGGCGTGCGTGGTGGCACAATTGCATTCATCATCGTGCGCCTGCCCGACTGGGCCGAGCGCGACTTCACCCAACAGGAACTGATCGGGCAGATCAGCGGCAAACTTTCCTCTGTTCCCGGCGTGCAAGTTAGCGCGCGTTCCACCAACAGCCTCAACATTCGTGGCGGAGGCAGTGGCCTTGGTTTTGCTATCACAGGTAAAAACCTCGATGAGATGACTGCCGCCGCCAACGCTTTGGTCGGGGCCATGTCTCAAGACGACACCTTTCTAAATCCGCAACTGTCCAACAATGCAGTCAACGCGCAGCTGGAAGTAACAGTAGATGATGCCGCAGCCGGTGACATGGGCTTGAACACCGCAGCCGTATCAAGCCTTGTGCGCGCTCTCGTACAGGGCGATGTCGCGGTCAGCGTCTTTTCAGACGACACGGAAATCGATGTTAACGTGGTGCCCGGTGGACCGCCGATTGACGACCCCTCTGATATCGCCTCCATGTCAATCCGTCTGGACAATGGCGCATACGTGCCCCTGTCTGCTGTCGCGAGCCTTCAAATGGTTGTCAGTGAAGCACAGATCGAACGCTATAACGGCTCTCTCGCTGTATCTTTGCGCGCCAACCTGGGCGAAGGTATCGATTTGTCGACCTCGATGAAACGTCTTTTGGAAATCTCTGAAGAGGTTTTACCCGATGGCATGGGCATTATCTTCACCGGCGAAGCCGCCACGCTCGATGACACGGCCACAGGCATGTACATGGTGTTCGGCGTCGCCCTCGTCGTGGTGCTTTTGGTTCTTGCCGCGCAATTTGAAAGCTTTGCCAGTGCTGTCGTCATCATGTTGACAGTGCCCTTCGGCCTCGCCGCCGCATTGCTGGCGATTTCTCTTACAGGCGGATCTTTGAACTACTACAGCCAGATCGGCCTTGTTATGCTGATCGGGGTCATGTCGAAAAATGGTATCCTGATCGTCGAATTTGCAAACCAGTTGCGCGAGGCAGGTCAGGATATCGACAGCGCCATCCGCAATTCTCTGCGCCTCCGTATCCGTCCCGTGATGATGACCATGGTCTCTACCGTTTTCGGCGGTCTGCCCTTGATTATGACCTCAGGTGCGGGCGCGGAAGCTCGTATTTGTGTGGGCTGGGTGATCGTCGGCGGACTTGGCTTTGCGACTGTGTTCACGTTGTTTCTCACCCCTATCTTCTATCGTTGGATCGCTGTTTGGGGTGCAACACCGGGGGCTGCATCCAAACGACTTCAAGCAGAATCGGGCGGGATCACTGGCACGCCATAGGCGCGCGTTTTTTAGCACGCTTAAACACAGCGTCTGTTGTGGATTGTGGGGATTGCTAGCTTTATCGGCGGTTGCGCAACGGCGCGAAACAGACGGTTGATGCGATCCGCCGCATTGACGAAAGCATGCGCCTGTTCGATATTTTTTGACAGGCAAAAGGGGCCGAACTGGGCAAGCCAGTCCACGCATTCCGGAAAACAGGAGCGGATATGAAATTTGCATGTGTGACATCGCCGATACGAGGCGAAACCGACAGGGTGCTTACCGAAATTGCCAACCAGTTGCAGGCGCAAGGTGTATCGCTTGCAGGCATTGTGAAGGACTTGGACCATGCCAGCGCCTTTAATAACGGCTGCGACATGAAAGTGCGTGTTCTGCCTGACGGGCCGGTGATCAAGATCACGCAGGATCTTGGCGCAGGGTCTGATGCCTGTCGACTTGACCCCGGAGCTATCGCTCAAGCTGTTGCCAGTGTCGAGAATGGCGCGCTGCAGAACGCCGACCTTTTTATCCTCAATAAATTTGGCCCCGAAGAAGCTGCAGGGCGCGGGTTCTGTAGTGCGATCGGAGCCGCGATAGAGCATGGCATTCCTGTGCTTGTCGGCGTGGGTGAGCCCAGCAAAGCGGCCTTTGACAGCTTTACTGGTGGCTTGGCCACGGCAGTTGCGCCACAGCCTGATGACATACTTGCATGGCTGCACAGTGATACGCCCTAACCCGCGCCTTTGGGCAAGCGCGGTTTTGATCCGGGAACTAGTAGCAGAAAGAGCTTTCCGAAGAGCTGGTTCTTTTGCTCAGGGCAGCCAGAGCAAAGGGGCGCGACAAGTCGTTAGGGAATTACGCGACTGTGAAGACAGCATAGCAAAATCAGGCATCTCGTTCTACCCTCAGGATCATATCGGCCACATTTTCCGCAATCATCATGGTTGGCGCGTTGGTGTTTCCTGCGACGATCGTTGGCATGATTGATGCGTCGACAACCCGAAGCCCGTCTACTCCGCGCACCCTCGCCCGCGGATCAACCACTGATCCATCATCTGATCCCATGCGACAGCTTCCTACGGGGTGATAAATCGTCTCCGCCCTCGCCCTGATATCGGCAATCAGGGCGGCGTCTGACTGAACTCTGCACCCCGGTGCCACTTCGGCCTTGATCAATGTCGCAAGCGCAGGTGCAGCCATGACACGGCGCGCCAATTTTAAGCCCTTAAGCAACACTCCTATATCGTCGGGGTGGCTCAGGTAATTTGCCTCGATCATGGCTGGTGCAAACGGGTCGCGACTGCCCAGCCGGATACGCCCCCGGCTTTTGGGCAAAAGATCACAAACATGCAATGTCACGCCATACCCCCAAGATGTTTTGCGCCCGTGATCACGCAGATAGGCGGGCAGGAAGTGAAACTGCAGGTTTGGCCGCGTTTGCAAGGGGTCGGATTTAACAAAGCCGCCAGCTTCAGCCACATTAGAGGTCAACTCGCCTGTGTTTTTCGTTGCAAAACGCCATGCGGCCTTGATGGCACGGGGCAAGTAACTCGGTGCAATACCAATCGGGCTTCTACCTTTGGCGGCCGACATCACCGAGATGTCCAGATGGTCAGCTAGATTTTCACCCACTTCCGGCGCATTGTGCAAAAGTGGAATGTCATGACGCGCCAGTTCGGAGGCTGGGCCAATTCCTGATAGCATAAGAAGCTGAGGCGAATTTACGGCACCTCCCGACAAGATCACCTCACCCTTTGGCTTTAACCATAAATTACGACCGCGCAATGATACGCCAACAGCACGACGCTCCTCAAATATTACCCGTTCGGCCTGTGCGCCCGTCTCAATGGTTAGGTTGGCGCGGTGTCGCACCGGATCAAGAAATGCGCGCACGGCGCTACAGCGCTTTCCGCCCCGTTGCGTGACTTGGTATAAGCCGACCCCCTCTTGGCCTTCACCATTGAAATCAGGATTGATCGGAAACTGGCACTCGACACCAGCCTGAACAAAAGCATGACTCATCGGATTCACATCACGCAGATTGCTGACTGCCAACGGCCCATCGGTGTTGTGATATTCATCCGAGAGTGCGGTGTTGCCCTCCATTCGCAGAAACAATTCGCGCGCACGCTTCCAGCCCCACTGCGGGCCAGCCGCTTTTGCCCAGCCTTCATAGTCGTCGGGATGCCCCCGTGCGTAGATCATCGCATTGATCGAGCTGGAGCCGCCCAGCGTCTTGCCCCTTGGCCAATACAGACGTCGACCATCCAGCGCCGCTTCTGGGGCGGTATCATACCCCCAATTGATCTTTTTATTTCGCGCAAGAACGGCCAGACCAAGTGGAATGTGAATCAATGGATTGCGATCAAGGCCGCCCGCTTCGATAAGACAGACCTGTGTCGTCGGATTGGTCGAAAGACGGTTGGCAAGAACGCAGCCAGCAGACCCGGCACCGACGATGATGTAATCAAACATATCTTATCCCAAAAAGCGTTTGATGAGGCCAATAAGCCGCTTAGCCCGGCCAGTGTAGGGCGGAAAGACCAGTGGTAGAGCAGAAAAGTGGTTTGAAAGAATTGCGCGTTCGTGGCTGAAAGCACGAAAGCCATAGTGCCCATGCGCCGCCCCAATTCCCGAAGTGTTCACCCCGCCAAACGGCAAGCCAGTATGAGTGAATTGCGCCACGGTCAAATTAACGCCAACACTACCTGAACTGGTATTCGCAATAATCTTGTCAGTCAGCATCCGTGACTTACAAAAAACATAAAGTGCGAGAGGTTTGGGCTTCGCATTCATCTGGCCTAACACGTCATCAATATCATCGTATGATATGATCGGCAGGATCGGTCCAAATATCTCTTCGTCACTTATATCCATTTCAGGGGTTATCGCCTCAATAAGCGTAGGCTCCATACACGTGCCTGTTACCTGGCCCTTCAATGTGATTTGCGCGCCCTTACCAATGGCATCTTTCAACAAGTCCGCAAGCCGCTTTGCGTGCTGCTCATTCACAATACGCGCAAGGTGTGGACTGTTTATGCCCGTATTATAAGACCGCGCAATCTGCTCACGCAGCACAGTCAGGAATTCTCCCTTAACGGAGCGATGCACAAAAACATGATCCGGAGCGATACAGGTCTGGCCCGCGTTCGCAAATTTTCCAAACGCAATCCATTTTGCCGCATTTTTGAGGTCGGCGTCAGGGCCGATGATGGTCGGAGATTTGCCTCCCAACTCAAGCGTGACAGAAGACAGCGTTTTTGCGGCCGCCGACATGACGATTTTGCCAACTGCAGGACTGCCCGTGAAAAAGATATGATCGAAGGGGAGCGCCAGCAAAGCCTGAGAAGCCTCCACACCGCCTTCAACCACTGCCACCAGATCAGGCGGGAATACACTATGGACCAAACGCGCAATCACCGCAGACGTGGCCGGCGTCATTTCGGAGGGTTTAATGATCGCGCTGTTACCCGCAGCAAGAGCCGAGACCAATGGACCAAGAGCCAGGCTAAACGGATAATTCCACGGCGCGATGATCAGACAGACCCCACGCGCTTCGGACCGAACACGTGCAGACGTGCCCAGCGTGGCAAGTGTCGGGGCCACACGGCGCGGACGCATCCAACGCCTCAAATTGCGTGAAGCATGTCTTATTTCCTGCATCACGGGCAGTATCTCGGTCAGGATAACCTCGGCTTCGGGCTTGCCAAAATCTGCAGATATTGCCGCAATCAGAGCTAGTTCGTTTTGGCGGACGGCTAATGCAAGGCGTGCAAGTGCAGCGCGGCGCTCGACAAGCCCGAAACTCTGACGGCGTGTTAAAACACCCTCACTCTGGGCCGCAAAAGCCGCAGCCGTAATTTCGTTCATGTTCCCCATCATTTCGTGCTTTCTGTATTGCTATGATTGCTAAACAGCAATGATCCAAAGCCAATGGCAAAACGCCGATCCCATACACACTACAAACGGCAGCCCAAATGATGACCTCCATCAGGCCAATTTAAAAGTGAAAAGCCGCGGAAACACCCCAGAAGTTCTGCACGAAGATCATCCAAGACGGTAAGCGCACCACTCGCAAATACAGTTCATCCAAAGAGAAAACACGCTTCCAACTAAAACAGTGTTTCTTGCATGTCGCAGATTTTCTCCGGTCAATATCTCTGCTATTTTTTTGCTCATGAGCATCATATTGATTACTACTTTTATAGCCTCACTCTTTTTGATTATCGGAGCTGCCGAGCCTTTGGCCGCACGGCTGCGGCTTCCCTACAGCGTAATCTTGGCTGTTCTTGGAATGCTCATCGGCGCTGGAGCGATTTTCTTTCTGCGCACCGAGTTGACAGATGCACTGAACCCTGTTGCCGAGGCAATTCTCGCCTTGCCGATCCGTTCAAACGTTTTCCTCTATGTATTTCTGCCAACACTGTTATTTCAGGCAACTCTGGGAATGAATCTGCGGCGAATGCTCGACGATTGGGTTCCCATTCTGGTACTCGCTGTCGTGGCGGTGGTCGTCGCGACTTTGAGTGTAGGCTATGCACTGTCTTGGACCAGCACATTGCCGCTTGCCGCCTGCTTGCTGATCGGGGCCATTGTATCAACCACAGACCCTTCTGCAGTGGTTTCGATTTTCCGCTCCATTTCTGCACCACGTAGGCTGGCGCGTATCATCGAAGGTGAAAGCCTGCTGAACGATGCCGCCGCCATCGCACTTTTCGGGTTGTTTATGGGATTTGTGATGCTTGGCATCCCAGACCCGACGTTGACGGATGCGTTGAGACAGTTTCCGCTATTGATCGGCGGAGGGGCCATTGTCGGCTGGCTTGCGGCGCGGCTTTCAGTCTGGGCCATGTCAATTTTTGTACAATACGAACGCGCGCAAATTTCTGTTTCTGTTGCGCTTCCCTATCTTGTCTACATCGGCGCTGAACAGATTATCGGCGCGTCTGGCGTTATTGCTGTCGTCACGGCCGGAATAACCATGAATCTTGCGGGGCCCCGTCGCTTATCACCGCAAACCTGGACAAACATCAGTGAGGTTTGGGGCCTACTGGCACATTGGGCAGGAGCGTTGATCTTTATTCTAGCCGCGCTTCTCATACCGAGGCTCTTGGAAGAAGTCCGCGCAGAGGATTTTGTGCTGGTCAGTGTCGTAATTTGCGCCGCTGTGCTCGCCCGAGCCGCCATCCTGTTCGGATTGCTACCATTGCTGACGTTGCTGCATCTGTCTCCTGCCGTTGAGCGGCCTTATCGCGTTGCAATTCTATGGGGAGGCTTGCGAGGGGCCGTAACTCTTGCGCTGGCTCTGGCCGTTACTGAAAGCATCCGCGTTCCGTTAGAAATCAAACGCGTGGTAGGGATTTTCGCAACAGGGTTCACACTCTTTACGCTGATTGTGCAGGGAACGACATTGAGAACCGTCATCAAATGGCTCGGGCTTGACCGGCTGTCACCGATTGACGAAGCCCTGTCACGTCAGGTTGTCGCCGTGGCCCTCCAGACCGTTCGAGAGGATGTCGAACAAACCACCGAAAACTATGAACTCAATCGCGACATTGTTCGCTCCGAGGCTAAAAATTTCGGTGAGCGATTGAACGAAACAGTCCAGGCCGCAGAAGACGGTGCGGAAATCCTTGATCGGGACCGGATTACCTTGGGATTGATTGCTCTGGCGGGCCATGAGCGCGACACTGTCCTCGTCAGGATGCGAGAGCGGACAATTTCACAACGGATGGCGGAACAGGTCTTGTCCGACGCGGACCGGTTGATTGAAGGCGCGCGATCAAACGGGCGAAATGGATACCAACGTGCAGCGCGACGAAGTGTTTCATATGGTCGAGGCTTTAAGATTGGTGTGGCTTTGCAACGGCGTTTACGCTTGTCGGGCCCCCTGGCCCGCATGACCGCTGACCGCTTTGAACTTTTACTGGTACAGCGGCTCATTTTACGCGACCTGGACGCGTTTATTGATAGACGAATCCGGCGTATTCATGGGCGTCGAGTTGCGGAGCTTTTGCACGAGTTACTGGCGCGGAGGGTGGAAAACATGGAGACCGCCTTGGAAGGTCTGCGGTTGCAGTATCCCGGATACGCGGAAAAACTTGAACGCCGCTTCATCCGGCGCACAGCGCTACGCCTTGAAGAGCGAGAATATTCCATTATGCGCGAAGATGGATTGATTGGCGCGGAGGTTTATACCTCCTTGATGCAAGGCCTGAATGCGCAACGAGCCGCAACAGAGAAGCGCCCTAAACTTGACATCGCAATTCAGCGCTTGGAACTCATTCAGCGTTTTCCACTCTTTGTGGGGATAGAAGATCCTGCGCTCAAACAGTTGGGGCGCTCACTCAAGACTGTTTACGTCAATTCTGGAGAGCTGATCATCGGTAAGGATGACCCTGCAGAAAGTGTTTACTTTATTGCTTCGGGTGCGGTCGAACTCGAGAGCGCCGGTCAAACGTGGCGGCGAGGCGGCGGTGAGATGTTCGGGCAGATAGCAATCTTGTCGAAAAAAGCGGTTCGCACACAAGTGCGGGCAATCGCTCCTTCAACTTTGCTCGTGCTTGACGCCGAACGCTTCCGCCGCCTCCTCGCCCGTCGCCCTGCGATACAGAAAGCCATTCGCACCAGTGCAAAAGAGCGCGGCATTGACCCTGACGCACTCATGGCCAAAGAACAAACCGCGCTCTAGTGGCATCGGACACGAAGCCACTAGAGCGCAGTGACCTAATGAGGCGCGAAACCAATCCGTTGCTGGAAAAATCTGAGTGCAATAGAATGTTGTTGCCGTTGTTCTTTTTGACAGATTATGCGCAAAACGGAACAACGCTAGATGCGGAGTTGTAGAGCAATCCGTTCCATTTCGAAGGCAGTCAATTGTGGTGGGGTTGCATATCTGTCGGGGTCTTCCGAGAGATATGCTTGCGAGGTCACGTCATGCACATGATGCATAGGCACGACATGCGCATGGGCATGAGGAACATGTATCCCAGTATAGAACATCGCCACGCGCTCGACCTTGTAGAGCACCTTCATGCGTTTTGCCAACCGTTGTGCGCAACTGGTGATACGTGTTGCTAGGTCTTCAGGCAGATCTTCGAACCAGACATGATGCGCTTTGGGGATAACGAGCAGATGGCCAGCGCGGATCGGATGCAAATCAAGGAAGGCAAGTATATGATCGTCTTCATAAATGCGATGCGCAGGTAAACCGCCGGAAGCAATCCGGCAAAACAGGCAATTATCAGTCATGTGTCGCTCTTTCCCTGGCACCCTACGCGGCCTGTCTGGGGCTTGTGCAATTCATCTTGGCTACTCTGGACCATCCCCTCAAGCCAAAACTTGCGGTGACAGCATTTTACGCCTTCAGAATGCTTGCGCCGGCAACCACAAGGCGATGGTGGGGAAAACGATCAGCAAGGCAAGCCGCACGACATCAGCCAGAATAAACGGCAAAATCCCTTTTACGACAGTGCTGAGCTGCGTGCCGGGAGAAGCAGCCTGCACCACAAACAAGTTCATTCCTATTGGCGGGGTGATCAGGCCGATTTCAGCTACGGTCACCACAATGATACCGAACCAGATGAGGTTTATATCAAGTTCGAGAGCAACGGGTGCGAGCAGTGGCACTGTCAACAGGATCATCGACATCGCGTCCATAAAACAACCTAGAACGAGATAGAACAGCACAATCAGGAATAGCACCATCGTCGGACCCAGTCCGGCGGATCGTATTTGCTCAATCAAAAGCTGCGGCAGGCCGGTGTTTTCCAAAAAGAAATTAAATAGCGCCGCACCAATGAGGATGAAGAAGATCATACCGGTAAGGCCTGCAGTTTCGTAGATTGACTCTTTAAGCGCGTTCTGGGTCATCTGTCCTGAAAAAAGGGCCAGCACAAAAGCGCCCACGGCCCCAACGGCGGCAGCTTCTGTCGGAGAAAAGAACCCGATATATATGCCCCCTATCACGACCGCAAAAAGCAGCACGACCTGCCAGACTTGGCCGAGATAGCGCAATCGGTCGCGCCAAGGGGTGCGTTCAGCCGCTGGTGCAAGGTCGGGGCGAAAATAGACACGGACCATGATCGCAGCCGCGTATAGCGCCGCTCCCAAAATTCCCGGAATAAGCGCGGCAATGAAAAGCTGTCCGACCGAGCTTTGCGTCAGCAAGCCATAGATCACCAGAAGAATTGACGGAGGGATCAAAACACCAAGTGTGCCGCCCGCAGCAACGGTTGCCGTCGAAAGTGACGGGTCATAACCATGGCGCTTCATTTCTGGCAGGGCAACGCGACCGATCGTGGCGACCGTGGCCAAAGAAGAGCCGCATATCGCTCCAAACAGGGCGCTTGCCCCGACGGTTGTAACCGCCAGCCCCCCCTTGCGATGGCCGATGAAGGAGTTGATCACGTTAAACAGCGAACGGGACAGACCTGCATGAGATGCAAAGACGCCCATCATCACAAACAACGGGATTACGGAAAAGGAATAGGGAAAAATCGATTCAAACGGGCTGGAGCCGAGAATGTACGATACGCCAGTCCAGCCATTCAGATACCAGTATCCGAGCGCGCCAATTACCCCCATAGATACGGCGACAGGGACACCGAAACCTATAAGCGTGAGGGCGGCAACAAAGCCGAATATCCCTAAAATTGCATCACTCATGTTTGTTTTTTCCCTGAAGTGTTCCGATCAGTTCAAGGCCGAGCGCGAACAGCGACATGCTCAGCCCGATCAGAAGCGGATACCAGTACCATGCGACCGGTATTCCGAGCTGTTGTGACGTATCGCCAAACATCGTTCGCGTCAGGAACGTCAAATACCCTTGCCAAAGCATTAGCCCAACAAGACAAACCCCAAGCGCAGTGGCCATGAAACGTAGAGGGACGACTGCAGTTCTCGGTAATTTCATAATTACGAAATCAACACTGACATGGGCTGTTACCATAAAGGCAAATGGCATAACAAGCCAGGCGCCTGTAACGACGAACAGCTGGACAAGATCTACAACCCCTTTAACCGGGTATCCAAGCTTTCGCCCCATCACGTCGGCCACGGTCACAAGCGCGGCCAGCCCATATGCGGCTACGCCAAGTGCCGCCAGTGCTTTGACCAGCGCACGAGACATGTTCAATACCAGATGCAAAGTGCTCTCCCCACGTCAAAAATCTCCGGCACCGGGGCAACCCCGATGCCAGACACTATGATTACCATCCAAGTAGATCACTCTGTCTTGGCAGCATCATATTCGGCGACCTTGTCACGCATCGCTTGGACTATCTCTTCAGCGTTATCGACACCTTGATCCGCTACACTTTGAATATAGGATTGCATCATCGGCTGCAGAGCTTCTTCCCAAAGAGCGCGCTCTTCTTTTGAAAGTTTGGTGATTTCATGGCCTGCCTCTACTGCATCTTCACGCGCGGGTGCATCCCATGAATCCCACCAGCCGCCAAACTTGGCGACAAGGTCGGCACCAGAATATTTATCAACGCAGGCCTGCGCATCCGGGCTCAACCTACTGTAAGAGCGCTCATTCATCACAAAGAAGAAAGATACGGTATAGGCTCCAAGATCGAGGTGATACTTCAGAACCTCGTTCAGGCCAAAGCTTCTCACCGGGTCCCACGGGAAAACTGTCCCGTTGATTACGCCGCGCTGGAGGCTCTCATAAACTTCTCCTGGTGGCAAACCTTGTGGATCTGCTCCGAGAAAGGACAGCATTTCAGACACAGCTGGACTGGGCGTGCGTAGGCGAAGCCCCTTGAGGTCTTCCATTTTCTCAACTTTGGTCTCGTTGGTGTGCAGCAGCCCGCCATTGTGAGCGTGCAAGGCCAACACCTTCAATCCTTTGTATTCTTCAGCCAAATAATCGGGAAACAGCTCCCACAAAGCATAGCTGGCAGCGCCCGCATTATCGGTCAGAAATGGCATGTCTATCAGTGATGTCCGCGGGAACCGTCCACGTGGGATCCCTGTAAGCCCGTGTGCAACGTCCACAACTCCGGCCATCACCTGCTCTTGTTGACGCGCCACGTTCCCCAATTGCGTGCCAGCAGGAAAAATCTCGAACTTGACCTCGCCATTGGTGCATTCAGTAACCTGCTGCGCCCATGGTTCGATAAAATCAGTATGGATGCCATGAACAGCAGGTAGATAGTGGCTGATCTTGAGTGTGGTTTCGGCTTGAGCTGTAGTCGCGATTGCGGCCAAAGCTGCCGCTGCTGCAATATTCTTTCTCGGCTTCATGTTGGGTCCTCCCTCTTAAAAGAACTAGATATCGTCGGATCAGAGCGCAAGTTTGATCCGTCCGCCTTTTTGCGCCCGTGAGACGCAAGTCATTATACGCTTGTTGGTGGCGCGTTCGGAACGGGTGAGCACAACATCGCGGTGATCGACCTCCCCCTCAACCACCGCAACCTCGCAAGAGCCGCAAAGCCCTTCACGACAATCGCAAGCGATATCAATTCCGGTTGCAAGTATAGCATCCAGCAATGTCGTATCTGCCGGTACATTGATCACCAGACCTGAATCTGCAAATTCGACTTCAAAGGAAGTTTCGTTAGCAGGGTCTAGAACTGCATTCGAGGAGCTGAAGTGCTCAAAATGAAAGGTGTTCTCCGGCAAATCGGCTGTAAGCTCTTCAAGGGCTGTTAATAGCCGCTCAGGGCCGCAGGCATAAACTTGTGCGCCTTGAGACAACGTAGAAACAAGCGTCACCAGATCCAAAGAAGCGCTTTCGTCACTGGCATAAATGGCCAGCACAGCACCATGATCGCGCGCGGCTCGTTCCAAAAATGCCATCGTGTTGCGCGATCGCCCGGCGTAATGGAGTTCATAAGAGGCTCCAATCTTCTGCAAACGATCCGCCATAGCGATGATCGGTGTGATGCCAATCCCTCCTGCAACCAGAACATAATGCGCTGCTGTCTCGTCAAGACGGAACAGATTTGACGGGCCGCGCATTTTGATTTCGGCACCCTCTGAAACAGTCTCGTGAATATAGCGCGATCCACCCCGCCCGAGATCCTCTTTGCGGATCGCAACCTCATAGGTATCTGAGGCAGGGTCACCACAAAGAGAGTACTTGCGATCATAGTCACCCACACAGAGCTCGATATGTGCCCCGGGTGTCCAGCTCGGTAGGCGCCGCCCCTGAGCGTCTGACAGTGTCAGGCCAAGAACACCCTCAGCTTCTTTGTGCATCTGTGTTACGTGGATACTGCGGGCAACATCTCGGCGGATGGGCGCGCCAACAGGGAAATGTCGTGGCTGGATCGCTTGGTCCTGCGGCTCCCGTTCCGGATTAAGCAAGGGATCCCACGTCACCCAAAGCTCATCCGGACCTCGGAAGGATGTGTTGGGGAGATATGTGAATTCCTGTTCACTCAATTTCAAGTGTGGCAACCGGCGGGTCATTTCTTCAAGGAATATCCGCATCTCCATACGACCGATATTTTTCCCCATGCACTGATGCGCCCCATAACCAAAAGTCAGGTGGTCGACCGCATTGTCCCGATAGATATCAAAAGCCTCAGCCGCTTCAAAATGTCTGTCGTCCTGATTGGCAGATGCTTGCACAATCAGCAGCTTGGCCCCTTCCGGCAGATCAACACCGCTGAGGCTCGTAGCTGCAGTCGTCTCGCGGCGCCAAGCGACAATAGATCCAGCGTAGCGTAAACACTCCTCAACAGCATTCGGAATAAGGGCCGGATTGGCACAGATATCACTCCAGGCTTCACGATGGGACAGGAGTGTCTTGAACATATTGGCAGAAGCAAGCGAAGTAGTTTCATGCGCGGCAACGATGATGGCCATCATCATGGAATGCACATAGCTGTCAGTGACGATATCAGGTCGCTCTGCATTCATCCTGATCGTGTGATGCATCCAGCCCTTTCCGTTTGGTTCTGCGCGCATCTTTTCAATGACTGTTCCTGCATATTGCCAAAAACGACCGACATCATGGGCAACCTCGATCTGCTTTTCGTCCGAGGGCTTTCCCCAGGTATTCACCGAGTGCGCAAGCGAGAAATTACGTAAAGTGTCAATTTCATCTTCCGGAACCCCCAGAAAGTGTAGGGCCACTAAAAGAGGCACTTCGTAAAGCATCGCATCTACAAGATCTACGCGGCCGCTATCAACAAAGGCATCGATCTTTTCACGCGTCAGGCGCCGCACCATATCTTGGTGTTTCTCCAAGTTTTCCGGCAAAAAGTGATCCAGAAGCAATCTTCGCCGCTCCATGTGTGCCGGTTCATCCTCGTTTACCAAGGTTCGGTTCATCGCATAATCATAGCCCTTGAGAACTTCGATTGCGGCGTCGGTCACCGGAGTGATTTTCTCCAACACATTGCGCGGCGAATACAGGATGTTATCTCTGAAAACGGCTTTCACGTCATCATAACGAGTAACCACCCAGTACCCAAGGTTGGGGGCGTAAAAGACGGGTTTTTGGTCGCGCGCCCAACGCAGAGCTTGGGCCGGGTCCACCTGATAAGCTCCTTCGAATGCATCAAAGTCGCGTGCAAGATCTGCTGGGTCACCCATCGGGCAAACATTGTCCTTCGTCGCGCCACCAAACGGGCACCCATCGGCGCTCTTATAAGCCTCACCAGTCATTTTGATGTCTCCCCCAAGCCAATCTAAGCCCTCGAATCAACTGATAATTCATCAATAGGGTCAAAATCAATCTCGAATAACGGAAATATATGTCCGAATATCGGGAAAAACATGTCTAGCCTATCAATCGTTTTCAAAATATCATTGGCAAACTGACAACTCGAAAGGTGCTGCGACATATGTCGAAAAGTAAGCTGCAAACACTCGATCGCGGCATTGCCGCACTACTTTTGATCGGGCGGACACCAGGAGGGCTGAAAGTTGCAGATCTAGCAGCGCAACTGGACCTGAAACGCGCTGTTGCCTACAGGATTGTCGGCACTTTGTCGGATCACGCAATGCTGCGCCGGCTTGATGACGGACACTATATCCTCGGATCGGGCGCATATTTACTAGGCGGGCGAGCAATCGACCGCGTGGAACGTCAGGCACGTCCGGTACTTGAAGACCTTGCCGAATGCACGGGGGCAACAGCATTTCTTTCGATGGCCGAAGGGAGTGAGTGCGTCGTCGCTCTAACAGCTGAACCGCGCAATGCCTCGATGAATATTCACTACCGTGTCGGTACGCGCCACCCGATTACGCGCGGAGCTGCTGGTATCGCAATTCTTGCCGCCCGCCCCGAGATGAAAGAAGATAGCGATGATATCCGCTTTGCCCGCACCCATGGGTATAGCTTGACCAGAGGCCAGTTGCACAAAGGCGCTATCGGCATATCTAGCGCCGTTCAACTGCCAGACGATGACCTTGCAGGACTTGCTTTTTCAATCGGTGTCGTCGCCCTAGAAGAGCTAGCAACAGAACAAGCCGCCGAGGCCGTCACCAATGCGGCAAAAACTTTGGCTGATAGCTTACAGCATTCGCAAGCTTGAAATCACGTCCATATCGACAGGCCAATCTGGCCATGCGCAGCGCACAATGCTGACGCCTTAACGGCTCATTAACTCGGGTAGGACCGTCACGATCTGTGGAAAGAGAGTAATCAACACGACGCCAGCAAGAAGCAATAAAAAGAACGGGAAAGCCGCCTTTGCAACGCGTAAGATGTCGATGCCTGTCAGACCTTGAATTACAAACAGGTTAAAGCCGACCGGCGGGGTGATCTGGCTCATTTCAACAACGATAACAAGATAGATGCCGAACCAGAGCGGGTCGATCCCAACGGCAGTGACCATCGGCATAATAATCGATGTGGTCAGCACAATGACGGAGATTCCATCAAGGAAACAGCCAAGCACGATGAAAAAGATCGTCAACGCAACCAGTAATGTCGAAACGGAAAGGTTCATGCTTGCAATCCAGATTGCCAGATTGCGCGGTAGGCCAGTGAAACCCATGGCCACCGAGAGGAACGCAGCCCCCAGAAGGATCAGGGCAATCATACAAGACGTGCGGGTTGCCGACATAACCGCTTCGCCGAAAAGCTTCCAGCTAAACGAGCCGGAGAGCCATGCGAGCAAAGCGGCGAGCACAACGCCAAGCGCCGCCGCGTCAGTGGGTGAGGCGAGGCCTGCATAGATCGAGCCAATGACACCACCAATAAGGAGCGCAACAGGGATAAGCCGTCGCGAAGCTTTGAGTTTCTCCCTTAGGGTATAGCTTTCTTCGATGGGCGGAATGAGATCGGGGTTCATCCATGCGCGGACTGCGACATAGCCTGCAAACATCGAGATCAGCATAAGGCCCGGCAGTATGCCTGCGATGAAGAGCCGTGCAATGGATTGCTCGGTTGCCACGCCATAAACAATCAGGATGATCGAGGGCGGGATGAGAAGCCCCAGAGTGGCCGATCCTGCAAGTGTCCCGAGAATAAGGCTTTCGGGGTAGCCGCGTTTTGTCAGTTCGGGCACGGACATGCGCCCGATGGTGGCCGCTGTCGCGGCCGAAGAACCGGAGACAGCGGCAAATATTGCGCAGCCGAAGACGTTGACGTGCAGAAGTCGGCCCGGCGCACGGCCGAGCCATGGAACGAGGCCCGTGAACATGTCATCGCTCATTCGCGACCGGAGCAGGATCTCTCCCATGAGGATGAAAAGCGGCAGAGCGGTAAGCGCCCAGGAGTGAGAGTGGCCCCAGAGTGTGGTGGCAAGGATCAGGCCGGAGGGAGCGCTAGAAAAAAGCACCAACGCAGCAAGGCCAACGAGTGTTAACGCGACAGCAACCCAGACACCGGCGGCAAGCAACCCGATCATGAGAGCCAGCAAGGTCAGCGCGATCATCGGATCGGTCATAATTATACCTCATCCGGCGTTGAAAGGACGGGCTTTCCAGCCATCATCAGATCGACAAATGTGTGCAGTATAGAAACCAGAAAAAGGCCAAGGCCAAAGGTGGATATAGATTGCGGAATCCAAAGAGGAACAGGGATGATGCCGGGCGAGACATCGCCGTAGTGCAGGCTTTCTGCCACGAGGCTTGTCATAAACCAAACTGCATAGCCGACCAGCGCCGAAGAAAGGATCAGAACAACGGCTTCAAGAATGAATTGACCCCGCTGTGGGAGCCGGTCAGCGACAAGGTTAACGCGGATATGACCTCCTGCGCGCAGCGTATGTGCAAGCGCCAGAAATGTGGCTCCAGCCAGCATATAGCCTGAAAAGTCAGCGTAGGAGGGGATGGTAGACGGCAACGTGCCGGGGCTGATGCGCCCGGCGAGATTAAGTATAATCTGTGCGCTAATTAGTAGACAGATACAAATAATTAGCCCGCCGGCAAGTGCGCCACAAATATCGTAGAGTTTTTGAAGTGCTTTGCCCATCGTATCTCCGCCTCGCTGGAAGGTTTCAGGCCGACAGTCCAGATCGGTTGCCGGCCTGAAGGGAATTGAGCCTTACTTTGCGTTGTAAGTATCCAGAACAGCTTTGGCGCTATCAGACGCCTTGGCCTGCCAGCTTTCAAGCATTTTCGTTCCGACTGCCTGCAGACCTTCGACCAACTCGGGGCTTGGCTCGTATACGGTGATACCGTTTTCTGCCAACTCGGCCGTTTTACTTTCGGCTTCGGCTTTCGACATTTCCCAACCACGTTTTTCGGCTACGGCCGCGGCTTCCATGACGGCATTCTGGGTGGTTTCGTCCAAGCCGTCAAAAACACGCTGGTTGACCACGACGATATTTTTGGGAACCCATGCATTGATAGGGCTGTAGTGGGTGACAAAGTCCCAGGCTGTGGAGTTTACGCCTGTCGAGGGCGAGGTAATCATCGCTTCAACTTGGCCTGTTGAGAAGGCTTGCGGAATATCAGGCGCTTCGACCTGAACAGGGGCTGCTCCTGTGAGGGCAGCAAACTCTTCGAGAGCTGCGTTATAAGCACGGAAGCGAAGACCGTTCAGATCATCGACAGTTTTGATCTCGCCGTTGGTGTAAAGCCCCTGAGCCGGCCATGCCACCGAGAAGAGCGGCTTGAGCCCTTCGGCGGCCAGAAGCTCGGTGATGACAGGTTTCTGAGCCTCCCAAAGCTTTTGGGCCTCATCGTAACTGGTCGCAACAAAGGGCTGGCTATCAAGGCCATAAGCCAGATCTTCATTTGACAGACGGGACAGGAAAAACTCCCCGATTGGAACCTGACGGCTACGAACGGCATTCTTGATCTCGGCATGAGGAAAAAGCGAGCCAGCGGAGTGAATGGTGATGTCAAGGCCACTGTCTGTGGCGGCGCGCACATCGTCGGCAAATTGCATGATGTTCTGGGTGTGGAATGTCGCGTCGCCGTAAGGTGTCGGCATGTCCCAGCTTTCCGCTGTGGCGGATGTGGCCAATGCGAAAGCTGCTGCGCAAAAGAGGGTATGTTTCATAGGAGGTCTCCCTTATTGTGTCGGTGGTCTACTTCCACCAAGTTCTCCAAACCAATTGTTAACGCATGAGCGGCCTCTGGTCTATCAGGGCGATAACCAACAGTTAAATCGGCGACTGGTAGTGGTCGAGAAAAGACGAACACATGAAAGGCCCCAGCGGCGGTTGGCCGAGGGCGCATTGATATAAACTGATAGAAACATTTCTAAGAAGCGGCCTGCCCACTGCGGCTTACAGCATTGAGAGGGCTATTCAGAAAACCCCTTTTTCCGGATTTGGCAGGTTAAAGTAAATATCTCGCGAACAGCGTCATATCCACACCACACGAGTGCTGGGCGAATATGATTGGCCCCGCACACCGCATTACATGCATTTTACAATGTTATCAGCTTATCGCTTGAAACAGTTGGATTTCTTGCCAAATCCGGCCGGGGTGCAAATATAGGTTCCGTTACCAGTCGTACTGGACACGGAAGTGGTTTTTGCCTCTACCGTGCTCGAAATGGCTGCCGTCGTAAAAAACAAGGCAACAGGTATGATGCGGCTCAATAGCCGCCCAATTAGATAAGACACTGCTCGCTCCTCAAAGTGGGATCGCAATAAAGAATGTGATCCTCGTTAATTTGGGAAAGAGTGCCTTAAATTGCCGCAAACGATCAAGTCAGTAAGGAAAAAGGCTCGCCGATTGTTGCCTCTCTGCCCGCCAGAGAAAATACAACTTACGTTTTAAATAGTAGAAAAGACGTGAACTCAAACTCTTAGAGCTGGACAGAGCTTGTCTTTCAAGGGCGGCAAAATGCCGCCGACTCCCCCCAAAAACCACTGACTTTTTTCAGTTCAGAACGTTCTGCGTGCGTCTCCAGTCAGGTAAACCGAATCCATCCGGCCACGGATAGACTTCCTGCTGGTTAAAATAAACTACGGCATCAAGCTCGGGATACTGTGCTGCTTTACTGCGGACATCAGCGTCCCAACTGGCAACGTGATCCGCATCTCCAACAAAGCCAAGTTCGGCAACCATAATTGGCTTGCCAAATTGAAGGGCCCGCTGATAACGCGGTGCGAATATATCATCAAAGGATTGCTCTCGCCCCAAAACCTGCTTTTCCCAAGGCCCGAGACTAAAGACAGACAAGCCAACAATATCAACATAGTCGTCCCCCGGGTAATATTCTGCCATGTTTTCAAACCCCAGAGGAGACCACATGAAGCGCGCATCAGGAGCGGCCTCACGGCAGATATCTATCATTCGACGATAGGCATCGGCGTAGGCGTCTGGATTCCATCCCGCCCAGATAAACTGTCCGGTTGTGTCGTCCATTTCCTGCGCCCATCTGATTGTAAGTGGGCGTTTGATCGTGCCCAGCGCTGTGCAAACAGTTTTCATTGTTTCGTCATAAACACCCGAAGCGATACCTGTTTGCAAAACCGTGGGTGAGTTTCGCTCATCCCGCGTCCAGGTCCACGGCTCGATTGTAACAAGCAGGCTGCGCCCCCGTTCGGCCGTGTAGGCCTCTGCCTCTGCAAGGCTCGGCAGGAAAACGTCTTCCCACGGGAGAAACAAATGCTCGATCGATACCTCTTTGGCCTCGCTAAAATCACCGCCCGGATCAAACACCCCAATTGGCAAATCACCAGCCGGAAGAGACTGTGAAGACACGGCTGTTGCGGAGAGAGCTACGGCGAGAAGCATACCTGCCGACCAAGAGATTGTGCGACTGATTTGAAGCGTCATTTTTCTTGTCCTTCCGTTAAAGAGTGAAGCAGTTGAGACAACCATTGAGAATTGTAGGTGACATGAACTTGGCCCGTGGTCCCCTGCCCCGCACCGGCAACGAGATATCCGGATTGAAGGAACTGAATGTCCCCGCGAGTTGCCGCCAGAGCCAACGCTGCCTCCCGGCTCCTCTCGGCAGCCCCATAGCCTATGGCTGCAAGCAACGCGGCAGTACACCCAAATTGAAGCATCATTTGGGTGGGTAGTGTTCGGCTACCTGCCGAACGCGCCTCTATATTGGCGTTCTCACGCAAATGATTTGTCACAATAATCAGAAACAAGGCCGTGTAGATCGCTGCATTTACGAGCGCAAAAAGATAGAAACCTGCGGCGGTAGTCGCCCCGTCAACAATCAAAACTGGGAGAAGCGAGACAACAGCAAGTCCGAAATAAGGCATCAACACTGACCAAGAGACAAACTTCGCTTTTTGTTCACCCTTGGGTGTCACCCGGAAATCAACGAATCTTCCGGTCAGCCTGTCACGAAGCGCCATAAAACACCCAAGCAAAACCCACGGCCACTGAAGCGCCGCGAAAAAAGCCTTCTCCCACCCAAGAACCTTTGCATCGCACGGGCGGAAAAAACCGTCAGCGCGGATGGCATAGGCAAGAACAACCAAAACAATGATTGAAGGAAAGGCATGAAGCAGAAAAGCTGGATACGTCACGCCAACAAAGCGCACATCAAATAGCAGCGCAAGAATCGGCATAACGAACATGAAAGCCATGAACATTGCAAAAAGCGGATACCAAAGTTGGGAAAATACGAATTGAAACCTTTGGCGTGGCGACAGGTCACGAAGGTAACGTGGCGTATGCGACAACAACAGAGTCAAAAGACTGCGTGACCACTGGAATTCCTGTGTGACCAGATCATTGAGATTTGCAGGCCCCTGCCCGATTGCGATAGCATCCATGGAGTGCATACCTCTCCAGCCACCTGCATTCATGAGCATTGAGGTCGAATGATCTTCTGCCAGTTCGGGACCAAGCCCACCAATCTGCCTGAGAGCCTTTGTGCGCACAGCATAATGCGAGCCTATACACATGGGCGCCCAACCGTTTGAATACCCCGCTTGTAAAACCCCATGGAACATTGCTTCCGCATGCAGGCGCGTGCGCGCTGCCCAACTTACTTTCGCGTTTTTCGAGCAAATGCTAGGTGCGCTCACATACCCCACCGATGGATCAGCAAAGGGCAAGAGCATCTCACGGAGATACCCCGCTTGCGGGACGTGATCTGCGTCTAATTGCGCAACGATATCGTAACCATCGTAACCGAAATGGTCGTAAAAATATGCGAGATTGCCTTCTTTGCAACGGGTGCGCCTTGGCCACTCGGCCTTATGATAGGCCTTCACCCCCTTACGAGATGAAATTCTTACCCCATGCTCCGCACACCATGCCTCGGTCGCAGGTTGCGGATCTTCGTCGGCGAGCCATGTATCGTGCGGAACATCTTGCGCCAGCATTGCGAGGAGCGTTTCTTTGACAACAAAGAACGGCTCGCCCGGCGTTTTGGTGACAATCATCGCAATACGATACGAACTTAGATTTACATTACTGGAAACAGCGCGCTGCGCCCGCATGAACATGGCAATGAAGTAGGCTTGCAAAAAGAAAATCCATAACAAGCACGCGCTAACCAGAAGGTATCGTCCCCACCCGATATTATGCTCTGGCTGAAGCCACCATATCCAGAAAAAGGCGACACAGATCACATAAATCGCAACGATCATTATATATTTAGCTCTCTTTCGTCCCCGCAACACAGGCTCTCTCATGCCGCGCGCGGGTACGTTGGAAATTCCAACGGTTTCAGGCACATATTGCATTTGGAGCCTCCAGTCCGAAACTGCGCGCAGCGTCCGAAATGATCGTTGCCAGATCTGACCTTTGAGGCTTGAACCCGAGCAAATCTCTCGCGCGTGATGTATCGGCGACAAGCACAGGCGGATCACCTGGTCGGCGGCTTGCAACTTCAACCGCGACACTGCGACCCGTTATTCGTTCAACCATTGTGACGATCTCAAAATTGGAAGTTCCCTGTCCACTGCCAAGATTCAGCGTGAGTTGCCCCCCGTTTTGCTGAAGATACTCAAGGGCCAGCATATGTCCGTGAACCAAGTCAGACACATGAACGTAGTCACGGATGCAGCTTCCATCAGGAGTGTCATAATCACTGCCAAACAGCTTCAGAACAGGATTCCAGCGCGCAGCCGCAAACAGTGTCAATGGTATCAGGTGGGTTTCCGGGTCATGCCGCTCGCGCAAAAGTCCGCTGACGTCCGCGCCTGCCACGTTGAAATAACGCAGGACGCCGTAAGACATCCCCGTTTGGGGGGCGATGTCCCTGAGCATCTGCTCACACATAAGCTTGGTCATACCATATGGGTTGATTGGCATCTGCGCCGCCGTTTCCGAGACCGGAACCTGGTCTGGCACACCGTATGTTGCGCAGCTACTGGACAGAACAAACGTTTTAACGCCAGCGTTCGCACAAGCCGCAAGCAAGGAGAGCATCCCACCAACATTGTTATCGTAATATTTGCGAGGATCTGTAACCGACTCTCCAACATAGGCGGAGGCTGCATAATGCAGAACGGTATCAACAGAATGCCTGATCAGAGTTTCGGTTAAGAGCTCGGTTTGGCGCAAGTCGAGTTCTGCCAACGGCCCCCACTCAACCGCCTCACGCGACCCTGTTAAAAAGTTATCCACGCACAGCGGCTTAATACCGCGCGCCGCTGCCGCCAAACAGGCATGGCTTCCGATATATCCCGCCCCGCCCGTTACGCATATGGAGTTCACGCTGGTCATTCGCCTGCGACCACTGTTCTTTCGCTCTGTTGAGAGCAACTTGCAAAATATGGAATCGTTTCTGCCAAGCCTTCTGCGAGCGACACCTTTGGTGACCACCCCAACACGTGAGCAGCTCGGCGGATATCGGGCTTGCGCTGTTTTGGGTCATCCTCCGGAAGCTCGACAAAGCTTATCAACGAGGGTGACTTAATCGTCTTGATAACCGAGCGCGCCAGTTGAAGAACGGTAAATTCAGCAGGATTACCCAGATTCACCGGATCACACACTGTATCAGGCGCAGCCATCAGCGCCATCAGGCCATCAAGCATATCGCTGACATAGCAAAACGACCGGGTCTGGCTGCCGTCACCGAAGACAGTCACCTCACTGCCAGCCAACGCTTGCACAACAAAGTTTGACACCACGCGTCCGTCACTCGGAGACATTCTCGGGCCATATGTGTTGAAAATACGTGCAATCCGCGTGCGCACACCGCGCTGAAGGTGAAATTCATGAAACAATGCTTCCACCGCACGCTTCCCCTCGTCATAGCAAGCTCGCGGTCCAACAGTGTTGACATTACCACGATACGTTTCAGGCTGCGGGCTGATTTCCGGATCACCGTAGACCTCAGACGTCGATGACTGAAGAATTCGCGCATCATAGAGCTCTGCCAACTCAAGGAGGTTCAAAGCCCCTATTACGTTGGTTTTAAACGTATGCAACGGATCAGCCTGATACTTGGGAGGCGAAGCGGCACATGCGAGATTGTATATCTGGCTGACTGGGCCAAACTCGGGCAGAGGCAAAACGATGTCATGCTCGATCAACTTAAAAAGTGGATGCCCGATAAGATGCGCCACATTTGCCTTATGCCCCGTGAGGAAGCTATCCAAACAAATAACACTATTGCCATTCGCAATCAGCCTTTCGCACAGGTTGCTGCCCAAAAATCCAGCACCACCCGCCACTAGAATCCGCTGGTGTTTCTTGCGGCCTCCCGCACCAATCCTCATCAGTTCAGCCATAATCGTTCACCCCCATGAAACAATCATTCCGAAGATATGGTCAGGCTGGAAAGGTGGCTCGGTTCAATGAGGCCATGGCGCCAAAGCGCGGCCATCCGAGCAACCCAAATCTATCCCACCCAAGACTTCGATCACGTACTAATCTAGTTTCAGGTTAGGTATTTCAGTTGGTTTGGGTAACCTAGCAAAACGATATCTCGATCCGCGTAGCCCTAGCTCGGGTAGCCATATTCGCGAACAGCCTCCCAAATATCATGATTGATTGCTGCCAGTTCTGCAATTCCTGCGGATAAATCCTCAGCGGCGGCGGCATCAAGGTCCTGAGCCTGTCCCATTACAAGTGAGCTCTTTCGATCCGCAATTCGCATCAAAATCGAACGCGGGTTGGCCCCTTCTCCATCAAAGGCATAAATACAATGGCTATAATGATTGCGCAGCGCAGATTGTTTTTGAATACGCTTCGTCAGCGCCAGTATCATGTCACGCTCGCCCGCACTTGTGCGCTCAAGCTTTGACAGTCGCTCGACCAAGTCGATACGTGCCCGCGTGGTGTTCAACGTCAGAAACACAACAGTGGCCGTTTCCTTATCCATTCCTGAAAGGCCGGCAATCAAATGGATAAGCAAGCTTTCAGTGTTTGACCAAGTGTAGTTAAGCTTCCCGATCAACAGCAGGAATGCCTCAAACTCTACAGGCGCCGCCCGCTTGGCCATAGCTTATGTCCTCACGTTTGAGCACGTTGCCCCAAATACCAAATCGCTGCTTCCGTTCGGTTGTGTAGGCCCAACTTTGCAATGACATGATGCATATGCAGCTTGACGGTATGCTGAGACAGGTTCAATTCATCGGCAATGATCTTGTTCTGCTTTCCCTCGGCAGCACAGTGTAAAACCTGCAACTCGCGCTCTGTCAGATGGACATCGTCCTCGGGAACATTTTCTCCAGCTTTACTATCAGCAGCTTTAATCTCTGTTTCGGAGTTTACCTCACCTTCACCTGAAAGCGTTTCAACTTCGGTAACAAACAATTCAGCGGGCACGTATTTTTCACCACACACAAGAAGTTGCAATACCGACAGCCAGCTATCAATTTGCAGGTTCATCGGCAAAAAACCAACCAGCTTCGAAGCAAATTGTCCGCCATCAATCCTGATCAAGTTACGGGCCACTTCCGGCTTTTGATACGCCAACACAATATTGGCTTGCGGGAATTTCGCGATCAACTGGGGAAGGGTCTTCAGTAAATCCTTCACCAAAGAGTCGTCCACGATAATTATCCGCACAGAATGTGCCTGTGACTCCTCCATGAAAAGCGGCTCGTTCAGTGAGGCCACCCGTGTAAAGCCCAGGCAAGGCATCTCGGTTTCCACCAGCCGAATGACTGTATCTGAAAACCTCATTTGGTTACCGACAAAAAAGCCACTAATTTCTTTTGAATCTGATTTCTTAAATATTAGCATCGCAGATTACCCCCCTTGGTAGTCGCTTTAGACAGCTCGCTGAATATACGGCCAGCCTTTGCGCTCGAGATGCATCAGTGCATTTGGTGAACTGGAAAAAAGCAACAAGTTAAAGAGCCGAGAGAAAAAAACTCTCGGGTGAAGCCTTGTAAACAAAGCGATTATTTACGCAAATTCCCCCACCGGGCAGACGTTAATAATTTGTTTACCAACGTCACTATAACGCAGACTACGGCGATTGTCCGCTCATTTTTCTGAAAACGCCCTAGAACCAACGGCTAATTGTGTTCTGAATGTGTCGGGGTACACCTCTCGTCCCTTGGCATTTCGATGCTAACCTAAAGAGCAGGATCGTGAGTTTTACAGCTTGAAAACAACAGGCTAACAGAGCGCGTATTTCTAAACCCTTTATCTAGCTTAACGGATGCCCCCGGCTAGAGGAAGCTATGCAAGTCACGATTTGAAACGTGATGGCAGATGCCTGTTCGGCATTCGCCCAGGCCGAAAAGGGGCTCGCTGAAAACGCGAATCGCCTGCTTCGAACCTGACAAAAAACAGCGGAAGGGGGGCCTCTCACAAACACAGAGATCGCACAGCTTTTCTTGGGTGAGCATTGGATCGAGTCATCGTCCAACGCAACCAACCGAACGCAAACTTCTTTTGAAAAACATCTGCACGTTGGTCGCTTTGGATAGAGTTGCGATCCCGTAGATGTCTCAATCATACGGAGATACAAAATGAAACGGACACCATTTTACATGAAAGATCACGGTCACCAAAATCAGGACCAGGATCAGGATCAAGCCCAGCTTCAGGCGCAAGCCGAGCTTCAGGCCCAGCTGCAAGGGCAAGGTCAGGCCCAATACTCCTCGAGCGATAACGACAACGACAACGGAAATCTCAACGGGAATGGCAACGGTAACGGTAACCTGAATGGCAACGGCAACCTGAATGGAAACGGGAATGGCAATGTCAACGGTAACGGCAACGCTAATGGCAATGCCAACGGAAATGCTAACGGAAACATGAACGGCAACCTGAATGCCAACGGGAACTTGAACGGGAACCTGAATGCCAACGAAAACACAAATACATCCGACGTAGATGTTGATGTCGATATTGATCTCGACATGGCAGGATGGGTGCCTACTGATGACGACTTCGCAGACATTGATCTGGACGGGTCGACAACAGGTGACTTCATTATGGCGCACGGTGATCTGAATTACAGCCCCGGCGATGACATGAACATTGAAGACATCCTGAACGATGCTCTGAACGGTGCTGGCAATGACTCCGCTACAATCAACGCGCAGGCCAACAAGCTGACAGACAATGACAGTTTGAAGAATGTGTCAAACGATGGCAGCCTGGACCAAACCAACACCTCCAAGGGCGGCTTTGCTCATTCTGATGACGGCATCTCGGCCGGTGCAGACGGCGGCAAAGGCGACGGAACAGCCAACGCGACTGGCGGTTCTGCACTTGGCGGCCTCGGTATCGGAGGTGCAGCAGGTGCAATGGGCGGAACCAGCGGAACGGCTGGTAACGGCAACGCAGCTGGCGGAACGGGTGCAACTGGCGCAGCGGGTACAGCTGTTGGGCTAGGTGTGGGTCTTGGCGGCGCGTCCTCCGATGCCGATGCTGATGGTGGTAACGGCGGCGACGCCGCATCTGTTGCCGCTGCTCTGGGTATTGGCGCGGGCCTTTCCGATGCAAATGCTGATGGCGGCAATTCCGGTGATGCAGGCGGCGTGGGCGTGGGCCTAGGCGCAGCGGGTGCCGGAGCTGACAGCAGCAACACGGGCGATGCCGGTGCAATCGGCGCAGGCCTTGGCCTTCTTGGTCTCGGCGTAGCGGGTGCCAATAATGGCTCAACAGGCGAAGCCGATGCAGACGCGCTTGGCGCCGGAATGGGCAATGGCTTGGGTGCAAGTGGTGACGGCGGCGACGCTGGTGCTATTTCAGGAGCCATGGGCGCTGGTGCAGGAGATGCCGATGCAGGTAATGCAAACGGCGGCGACGGTGGAGCCGCGGGCGCAGCCTCTGGTGCATTCAACAGCACAGCTGGTTACGGCGGGGAAAACCTCGCAATCGGCGGCGCTGGTGGCGACGGCTACGGCGGACACGCCTGGGGCGGTGACAGCGGCAACGCCTTCGGTGGACAAGCTATGGTTGGCGGCGTGCAAGCCGGCGGTGGCCATGCTGGTAACAGCGGAGACGCCTTTGCTGGCGGCGGCGGTGCCGGTGGCAACGCAGGCATGTGGGGATCAAACAACGGTGACGACGGTTACGTCACTGGAGAGTCCTTCGCATCGGCTGCTTCGCAGATCGACACTTCGGCGTTCAACCAAACCATCGTGCAAGGTGCGAACGTGCTCGGTAACACTGTCGATATGACAGTTGTCGGTGGCTCGTTCAGCTCCAGCTACATCGGTGATGATGGCGATGGCGCATAGGTCCTAGCCCAAACAAGCGTCTGAGCCTGGGGTCCCCTAGGCTCAGACCTCCATTTTAGAGCGCTCGTTTCGAGCAATTTTTACAAACTCATACCCTACAAGATCGAGATGCAAACCATTTAACTTGAGAGCGAGGCTACGATGCTACTGGATAGAGTAACCGAAATGGTTGCCCATATGTTCGGACACTTCCACATAGCTCTGGAAGAAGCACGGATGCGCGATGCGTATGACAAGTTCCAAGCACTTCATTCAACCGAGCAGGAATTGGAAGCACTCGACGCAGCAAACATCACCTTCAATTCAAAATACACACTCGATGGCTTCACGCCGGACATCAACTATTCCGATGCAGGTCCGGAAAGTCCAAACGGACAGATCAGCGCGCCGTATTACTATGGATATTTTCTAGCGGTTCCCAATGCTGCTCAACTTATTGCCTCAAGTTCTAGCAATATCAAAATTCCGGATCAACCTATGATTGAAGGCCGCCCGCTTCTCACTCTGGAGCCTCCTTCCAGCGTCGCTGTCATTACTTATCAATATGCATTTCTTGAAGACAACGACCTCTTTTTTAGCGGTGAAAGCGAGATCGAATTTAGCGACCCATCAGAGTTTCTTGCCGAGTTGCAGGCTCTTCAGGTTATAGCCCAGGCGATCACAGCACCATTAAGTGCCGATATGATTCACCCGGGCGAAAACGCAAACGACGATGCAATCGCTCTATTCGATCAAATAGCAACAGTCGAAACCACCACACTCACGGGACTCACATCAACCCTGTTACACGGGGCTGATGCCTCGGGCTTGCATGTCAATGGCGAGTTGATTGATGAAATTCCATCTCTCGAAGACGTTATGCCTGCCTTCATGGCAACGAGCGATGCCATCTCCGAAGGTGCGCCAAACGAGGTCTCTGAAGTAGATGGCACTAATGAAGATGATTACGAATGGCCCGATCCGTTCGAGGGGCTTAACAGCATCACTGGCACTGAAGATGCGCCTGAATTCGAAGATGGCCATACGGTCGTTGCGGGTGCAAACACGCTGATCAATGAAGTCTCGATCAACTCTGCATGGCTCGACGCATCTGTAATTTCCGTAATGGGTGATGTCGTGAACCTTGATATCATTTCCCAGATCAACCTTTTGGTTGACCGCGACACTGGCAGCCTTGGCGAAGAACTGGAGTCTACCACTCTAAACGCAGCGGCCATGAGTTTCTCAAGCTCGACCACCGTTCCAGACCCTTCAGGAGAAAACTCCACAGGGACAACTGGAGCAAGCGTAGGCAGCAACAATTTTGTGCTGCCCTCGAACTGGGCCATCACAAGAATTGACGGAGATCTTATTAACTTAAATCAAATCAAACAATATACCTTTCAAACCGACAACGACATTGCAGATGCCAGCTTCAGCAGCTCTAGCACCTATATCGGCTTGGGCAACAACACAGTCGTGAACTTCACCAATTTGGCCGAACTGGGCTATGGCTATGACCTCATCATGATTGGGGGCAACATGATCTCCGTGAACTGGATCAGCCAGTGTAACGTGTTGATCGACAATGATACGATGTCATACACAGGGTTTACGCCAACAAGCCTAAGCGGCGGTGACAACCTTCTTTTCAACGGCGCACAAATCAACGGTGTCGGGTTGGACACCTACGGCACAATGCTAGACAGCTTCGCCAGCGCCGCTAACGGCCTTGCCACAGGTGCTGCAGATATCGGAACAAGTGTTGCGCATGACAGCCTGTTTGAGGGCATCGAGGTTCTCCGCGTTCTCTACATCGAGGGCGACTTCACCACCCTTAACTGGATCGAACAAACCAACGTGCTTGGCGACTCCGATCAGGTGCATTTGGCTTTGGACAATTTTCAAGCCGCAACGGACGCCGAGATCAACGTAACCGCTGGATCGAATGCTGTGGTCAATCTTGCCTCTATCAATGAATACGGCGTAGATTCCACGGTAATGGTCGGCGGCGATACCTATGATGATGCAATGCTGTATCAAGCAGAGTTCATCGATACCGATGCGAATCCATTAGGTGTGAACATGCCCGCCCTCGCATCAGAAGCCGTCGCCTTTTTGGCCGAAGGCATGATCGGCCCCAGCTCAGAACCAATGGATGCACCCATAGTGGCAACAGCACCCGAAAGCACCATGTCGCCAGACCTGATGCAAACAATGCTCGCGTAACAGGGAACCAAAAATGACACTCAACGATCCCCGAGGTTTCGCCGCATCAGAGGAGCTCTCAGCTCTCAAAGATGATGAAAAGCCCAATGGAAAAGCACGTGCAAAACGCGCTGATCCGCTTCCCCTAAGGCCAGATCAGCGCGTCAATCCCCAAAAAGAAGCGGTTTTTCAAAGCAAGCGATCAATGGCCCAAGGCTTAGGTGGAGAACAGATTGAAGGCAGCACTGGACCCGTTTTGAAGACTGGCGGCGCGGGGAAGCCACCAAGAGATGCTGGTGGCGGCAAAGGCGGCGGCGGTGGTGGCGGGTCGTCAAACTTCCACAAACGCGCAGCTCCGGATCAGTTTTTGCAATCACTTAACAACGGAACACGGGTTGTGAAGCGTAATCTGAGCTTCGTCATGCTGCTGACTTGTGCAACCAATTTGTTGGTTCTCGCGATCCCGATCTACCTATTCCAAATCTCTGACCGTGTTCTGACGAGCCGTTCACTCGATACCCTCATTATGCTGACTGTGGTCATCGTTGGGGCCGTCGTCTTGCAAGCTATTTTTGATGCCGTACGCCGCTTCATCCTTATGCGGACTGCCGTTGAAGTTGCCGTCAGAATGGGCGCGCCTGTCTTGAGTGCTGCGGCTCATGCCTCGCTTCATGATAACGGGCGGCAATACCAAACCCTTGGTGATCTTCAACAACTGCGTGGTTTCCTGACATCAGGCACGCTCATATCGTTTCTGGATGTGCCATTTGCCCCCCTCTTCATCTTCGCGATTTTTCTGGTTCACCCTCATCTCGGAATGATCGTTGTTGTCACTGCAATTCTGCTGATGATCATCGCGTTCATCAACCAGAAGGTAACGGCCAAACCATTTGCAGAAGCCAATATCGCCCAGAGCAAAGCCAACATGCATCTGGATTCCATGTCGCGAAACAGCCAGATTATCAACGCTCTTGCCATGGTCCCCGAAGCGGTTGCACTTTGGGGGCGCGACACCGCAGATTCCCTGCGCGCGCAAGTTAGTGCGCAAGACCGCAATATCGCATGGGCCGCCGTATCACGGGCCGCACGACTGCTTACTCAAATAGCCATGCTTGGCTGGGGTGCGTTTCTTGCCATTCAGGGCGAAATTACTGGCGGCATGGTCATCGCCGCGTCGATCATTGCAGGGCGCGCACTGGCTCCCATCGAGGGCTCCATCGAAGGCTGGAACGGCTTTATACTCTCGCGCGGGGCATATGACAGGGTCCGCTCGCTCATGCACAATTCGGTTCAGCGGTTCGAAAAACTTGTCTTGCCTAATCCCGAAGGCCGCCTCAACGTTGAACGCCTTCTCTTTGTCCCTGTCGGCACCAAACAAGTGATCCTGAATGGCCTCACCTTCAGTCTCAATCCTGGCGAGTCACTGGGCATCATTGGCAATTCTGGCGCAGGTAAAACAACCTTGGGCAAAATGCTCGTGGGGTCCATCCTGCCAACCTCGGGCAACGTGCGGCTAGACCTGATGGATCTACGCAATTGGGACACACGGCAACTGGGCGAAAATATCGGCTACCTGCCACAAGATGTTCAACTTTTCCCTGGAACGATCAAGGCCAACATTGCCCGTATGCGCACCGATGCCCGTGACGAAGATGTTCACCGTGCTGCCCTTTTGGCCGATGTTCACGATATGATTGCGATGCTACCGCATGGCTATGAAACCGTCGTGCAGGCCGATGGCTCCCCACTTTCGGGAGGCCAGAAACAACGCGTTGCACTCGCGCGCGCATTCTTTGGAAACCCTCGTTTCCTTGTGTTGGATGAACCGAACTCAAACCTCGACGCCGCGGGAGACCGTGCCCTTGCCAATGCCATAAAACACGCAAGCGAGAACGGTATCACAGTTGCCGTCATCACCCAAAAGCCCTCGCTTCTGAGCGTTGTGGACAAGATCATGCTTATGGCGGATGGCAACATCGCCCTGTTTGGCCACAGACAGCAAGTTCTTGCACAGCTCGCACAGCGAAATCAGCCTGGCGGAAACCTTCCTCCAAGCCAAAGCGGAACCGGAGGCCATTAGGATGTCAAAATTGGTAACCTATGAAGAACCGCTCGAATGGTATGCCAACGTTCCCCGTTCTGTCACAAAGCATATCATTTTCGGGTTAAGCCTATTTGTCGTGGCTTTTGGAGGCTTCGGTTGGTGGGCCTTTCGCGCACCTCTTGCTGCCGCCGTGATTTCTCAAGGCAGTTTCGTCGCAACAGGCAGCAACAAAATCGTGCAGCACCTTGAAGGGGGGATCATCCATTCTATTCTCGTTGCCGAGGGAGACACCGTTGTAGAGGGGCAACCTATTCTCATGCTCGACGAGACCTCTGCCCTTGCAACTGAGCGCGAACTCTTTCTGCGACGCGTGCGGCTCGAAGCGATGGAAACACGAATTCTGGCTGAGTACTCCGGGGACGAGCAGCTGGCTATTCCCGAACACATCCAAAGCCTGCGTTCCGATTTCAACGTGGCCTCGATGTTGGATGCTCAGAAAGTCACCTTCGACGCGGCTGCACGCCAGCTCCGCAATGACATCTCCCTTTTAGAGCAAAGCATAACTGCCCTGACGGTACGTTCAACTGGGTTCAACTTCCAGCTCACCTCCACGCGCAGACAACTTGAAATTCTGCATGAAGACTTGGAAGCCAAAGAGAAACTACTGGAAAACGGGCTCATTCGGCGAACAGAGGTTAACACCCTACGCCGGGCGATTGCCGAAGCAGAGGGGCAAGTCGGTCGTCTCACTGCCGAAATAGACGAAATAAGAGAAGTAACGAAGCGCTATGAAGCCCAGATCGCCCAAACAATCAGTGAACGCCAAGTTGCCGCTTTGAACGAGCTTCAAATCGTTCAATCGGAGCTGGAAAGCGTGCGTGAGCAAGCCCGAAGGGCAGAAAATGTATTGAAACGCTCCGAAGTTCTAGCGCCTGTTTCCGGAACAATCGTCAGCTTGCACTACCACACGGCAGGCGGCGTGATCGAAAGCGGGAAAGCTATTGCCGAGATACTTCCAACAGGCGAACCACTCATCATTGAAGTGAGCATTCCACGAACCGAGATTGACGTCGTCCAACAAGGTCAGGAAGCCACAGTCAGATTGACGGGCCTCAACGCGCGCACAACCCCGATTTTGTTGGGAGAAGTTTTCTATCTCTCGGCGGATTCCATTCTCGATCGCAGCCAAGAGCTTCCGCAGGAAGTCTACGTTGCTCGCGTTTCGGTTTCACAATCGCAACTGGAGCGAGTTCGAGGCTTCACCCCCACTCCGGGAATGCCTGCCGAAATTATGATCCAGACGGAAGAACGAACCTTCTTTGACTACCTTATGAAACCAATCATCGATAGCATGAACCGAGCCTTTCGTGAGCAATAAGGTGCACCGAGACTTTGTAGAAACCGTAGTGCAGGTTGCCGAGCGTGGCTGCACAGGCTGGCCGGTTGCGGCATCAAACACCTAGAATGTCCCTTTCCTTTTCACCTCCATTGCCACTGTAGCAACGGTTTGGTGGAAAGGCAGTCCCCCCAATTACGTCACTGTTCATCTGGCTCCGAAACCGGGATTGCGAACCAAAAAACTGTGACACCGCCCGGACTGCTCTCAAAGTCGATCTGACCGTTGTGGCGCAAAACAATCTGTCGCGATATATTAAGCCCAAGCCCAGTGCCACCTTTTGCCCGGGTGTCGGAGCTATCAGCCTGTGAAAATGCTTTAAAGATGTTTGGTTTGAAACTTTCCGGCACCCCTGGCCCTGAATTCTGGATATAAACAAATGCCATACCCTCAATTATTTCGGCTCTGATCTGCACCTCTGTTTCTTGATCGGAGTATTTACAGGCATTCGAAATCAGGTTTGCAAGAACCTGGCGTGCCCTGCCCTGATCGGCACGGGCGACTAGGGGCTCTTTGGGCAATTCAACCTTTAGCTTGTTTTTATGGGTCACCGCAAAAGGCATCATGTCTTTTACGGTCGACTCAATCATGGTGGAGAAGTTTACGTCTTGAAAATTGAACGTTAATTCACCAGAGGATATTTTTTCCAGGTCAAGGATATCGTTAACAATATCAGTCAATCTATCTGCATTTGAACTCGCGATTTCGACCAGCCGCGTTTCTGCCGTGGTGAAGTTTTTAGTTTTTGATGCCGTCAGCAACCCAAGCGCGCCCTTAATAGAAGTAAGGGGCGTTCGCAGTTCATGGCTCACCGTAGAGACAAATTCATTCTTAATCTTGTCCAGTTTCTTCTTCTCGGTAATATCGATTATCTGGGCGATGAAAAATGGACTGTTAGTATTTTTATCGTATGACCACGAAACGTTGACCAAACCCCAGCTTTCGCCCCCTTTCGCATGTAAAATCCGATGCTCGGCCGTATAAACAGCAGCACTTCCATTCTCCATCAATGACGTGATCGCGCTATAAACTTCTTTGCGCTCCTCATAAGGCATAAGATCAGATAACCGCGCCTGATCGATAAGCTCGTCAGTAGTCATCCCTGCCATTTGGCAAAAGGCATCGTTTACCCCAGTGAATTTACCATTATAATCCAAGAGAGCCATGCCGATAGGCGCATGTGCCAAAACCTGCCGGAACTTCCGTTCACTGGACTCAAGTGCATTTTTGTCATGCCGAAGCTCGGTGACGTCTATTTGTGTACCAACCAAACGCGTGGCTTTGCCATTTTTATCGCGTGTCACCGCACTAGAATCTGATCTCATCCAGCGCCAGGTGCCATCCAATGTCTTCACGCGATACTCTGCGATTGATCTGGTCGTTTTACCCTCAATACAATTCTGATCAGCCGTTGTAAGGATGGCCTTATCATCCGGGTGAATACGCGATAGAAAGAAGCGCTGCGTGTCCCCGTCCATACCTTCACAGGTGTCATCAGCCCCCATGATACGGCACCACGTTTGAGACACCTGGGACTTACCTGTTCTCAGATCGACATCAAACACCCCAATTTTTGCCCCTCTCAACGCCAAATCAAACAATGTCCGACTGCGCTTTAACTCCCGTTGGGCATCATTCTGTTCAGTAAGATCGCGAATAATGGCGGTGGTACGTGTTTCACAATCGTGCGTTTTCCAACTGTTACGCTGCACGTCCAGCTCTAGAATCTCGCCAGACTTCGTTTTTCCCAACGCATTGTAGCTGTCTGACTGGTCTTCATTATCCTTAACCAGAGACGAGAAGTGCATCTCTCCAATGATCTCTGAGTGGGTATAGCCAAAGCAGTTAAGCGCCGCTTGGTTCGCAAACACAACGCTATCCCTACTGTCTAAGACGAACACGGGCGTCACCGCATTTTCAATGATCGCCTTATTTTCTTCTTCTTGCGCCGTAATTTTACGGGAGCGTAAAGCAGTAATCTCACTCAAAGCTTGAGCACGAAGCCGTTTGCTTCTGAGATACATAAGCAAAAGTATGGTCAAGATGAGACTGACAATCAGGATACCGATTGGTTGAAAAGCCAGAAATGCGCGATCAAATTGGGGGGTGCTGTTGTAGGTTAGCGTCCATGTCCGCCCGAAAAGATTGATTTCCCGAATGGACACATACTGTCCGTGTTCCGTTTCGCTATCTGCGCTATCAAAAAGCAACGTGCTGTTCTCGGAACTTTCAGCATCCACCACCCTCAGATGGTAGCTTTGGCCTGCGCCAGACGATAGTCTGAAAAACAGATTTTCCGCGACAAATGGGGCCTCAACCCAACCACGGAACCCGTCGCCATCTCCTTCACTCAAGTTGCGCTTGTAGACAGGCATATAGAGCACAAAACCAGGCGCATGCCCTACCCCTTGCTGTACAAGTTTGAGGGGATGTGACATCAGTGTTGATCTGGTCGTGCGCGCGCGATCCAAGACTTTTTTGATGTCTTTAGAGTAGGTCACATCAAGCCCGATAGCGGCTTCGTTGCCCGCCTCAGGGTACATATGCTTGATGATGTAATGAACAGGTTCGTTAGAAAGCTTGCGAAGGGTGAAGCTCTGCTGGTTTTGTTCCCGCATTTCATTAACGAGGTCTTCAAGTTCTGCATGAGGCACTTTTACGACTAGTCCGATTCCGGCAATTCCGGGGAGCTGCTCGAAAATCTCAAGAGAGCTTACATAAATTTCGAAATCTTTTACCGTAATATACTCCGAAGAGTTCAAGAGGGCCGCAACCCCTTTCATACTCTGTGTATATGTAGAAATCCGCGTTTGAAGCGTGCGAACATGATCGTCGACTTGCGTCTGGAACTCTCTGTTAGCGACTTCGGCGTTTTTATGGCTGCTAATAAGGTAAAGGCTACTGGCTAAAACCAGACAAAAGGCGGCTACAAAAACTTCTATTCTGTAAAACACTCATGCTCCCGTTCATCGATTATCTAGATGGAAAACTCTCAGAGAAACCTGCCTACGAACTCAGCAAAAATATCCCTGCGTCTATGTGCTTTTCTCATCAGTATAGTCTTCGTTCACCACCTGCCACTTGGCTTTCCTTGATCAAGACCCCCTAATGGTTTGATTGCGGAGTATCGCTGATAGGCTTGAAAGTTTATTTACACAACCCTGATGAACATAACTCCAGAAAAACTGAATCCTTTAGCCAACTTTTTGCTTGGCCAGCTTTCAAACTTGGGAAATACAACCCGTTCAATCGCTACCGTTCGCACTTCACACGACTTTAATGAATACACACAAGTTCACCACATTTTACACGCTACTCGCCCAGAAACTTTTACCAGTTGCAGCAATGCAACTTCAGGTAGTGAGCCTTTCCATTGATGAACGGCATATCTACAGTTTCGGAACTGGGTTGTGATGGCTGGCAACGAGCGTCACCTGAAACAGCACATGCCTCAGCAGTCGCCGACCATCGCCAATTGCCCGCTGGCCGCACATAGCTGGCCGCACATATCCGCTAAATACTTGATAGGCTGTATTTTTTGTGGGGGGCTAAGCTCCGCATCAGGCCGGAAGGCCATAAACTGCGCAATGAATTCTGCATCAATCCTGTCAATTTTGACCCGCAGGCCTCGGCTACTCGCGAAAGCTTTGATTTGCGCTGGCTACCATATCCATGTTCTCTTCCTTCTGATCCGTGCTCAGATTTGGCCACATAAAACTGTTCGAGAGTATAAAGTGAGACTGAAAGCTGCGAATGCAGGGTGCGTTTTCTATCTCCGCAAAGCTAATTGCTCGCCTTGCCTGCCTCAACCTAATTTGCCCAACAGTATCCTCGTGAAGGTCCGCACGACGTAATTCATAGCAATTTTGAGTTTTGATATCCTCGCTCTGTTTGGTATGCTTTACCATGCGAAATTGTTCATCGCCTTTCAGAGCATTCATTTCGGCATTTCTTCTTGGCGGCCTCGTGTCCGATTACGTTGCTGCGCAGAATGCTGCCGCTGGACCTGAAACATACGGTCCACTGCTCTACCTTAGTCAAGCCGAGTGCCTGAAGACTAAGGCAGACATGTATCTAGATACCATCGGTGACGGACCGAGTCTGGTCTTTGTCGGATTCTGCGAGGACAATATCGTCAAGCCGGCTCCGGGGCAGATCAGTTCAAGCAGCACGCGGAATTCGCTTCAAGACAGTGTCATCCGTTTCACCGAAAAGCAGATGCGGGATCTGCCCGGGCTCGGCAACCTCCCTGCCAATATGAAGGCCGTGGTCGTCGTTCTTTCTCGGGACCAGATCACTTGTATACGCGACAGATTTGACGAAGTGGTGGACGCCAAGGAAAGCACCAGCTTCATTTGGAAAGGGGTTTCAGGTGATGTAGAGGACAAGGTAGCGGAGCTCAAGCTGAATGAATGCGGGCGGTAAAAAGTCGGAACACCCTCAGCGGGGATCGGCCACGCGGCGCTTCGCCAAGCGCCTCGCCAACCTTGAGACGGCCAAATTTATCGCACTCATACTCGCAGGTACCTACGCAGTGTTCGAGCTTTCGCTTACTCGAATCGACCGACACGTCGATACCGCGATGTCGCTAGTGCAAGAGTTCAGCCAGGGCCAACTCGGAGAGAACCGACGCTTTCTCAATGACCGATGGTATACCCATTGGGACGACGTGCGTCTTTTGCAGGAAGCCGGCTACGGTGCAACCAGCGCTCCTATACAGGCATTTATCAGGAACACGATCGTCGGCGAGTTAGGCCAAGCAGGCCAAAAAGAGGTCCGGCTCGCAATCGCAGAATTAACCGATAGCCTCGACCGCTTGGCAATCTGCGCAAAACCTCCTTTCAATCGGGACATGTTCAACATGTTTGCCCAATGCGACCCGAAAACCACCAATCAGTCGATTTGCGAATATGCCACGAGCTTTCACGAACTCTACGGCCCACTCATAGACGAAACACGCGACACATTAGGCAGCAGTGGCCTCGGGGTCGCGCTCGAAGAGTATGTAAAGAGAGGAACATGTTTCCGATGGCTTCAAGACTGATTCCCGCTCTCATAACCTGTACTTTGAACGCAACATCTGCTCTGGCGGCCGATATCTATTGGGCGCCCCCAATAGAAGCCGATTTCAAATACGTCTATCCAGCCGAGACCATCGGCGATCCCACAGCGGCAGGTGATGTCAAATCCTTTGCCACGATACCGCATTTACGCGTCGAAGGTCCGATCGAAAAGGGGGACGCCGACAAGCTCGGGGCAATGCTGCGGGAAGAGAAGCCAAACTGGACCGTCGACATGTTCAAAGACATTGTCGTATCATTCAACAGTGACGGCGGCGACTTCTACGAAGGCCTTGCGATCGCAGACATGATATCCGGGCTCGCGGCCGCCACATTTGTGGGGCCTGACGACCGTTGCCTCTCTTCTTGCGCGATCGCGTTCCTAGGGGGCAGCGCCATCGTCTTGCGTGGTATACCTAGTTGGCCAAGCCGTTACATTCACGTCGACGGAGTGCTTGGGTTCCATGCCCCGTTTTCTGAGATCCCGACAGGGATTCAAATCCCGGCAGGCACACCTTTGACAGATGGCCTCACTCAGCAAATGGCGCAAAGTTTCTACGGTCAAGCGCAAGCCGCGATTAATGAGATCGCAGGACGGATTTCAGACTGGCAAATCTCATCCGATTTCGTATTCGGCATGCTAACGAAAGACAGCTATATTGGTGACACACGGCCAATAGAGGAGCGGTTTGTCCTAGTTGATAGTTACCTCGTAGCCACACAGATCAAAGCCAACGTACTGACATCTACTTTGGAATACCCGGCAGAGATTACGGGTGTTGGTGCAAGCGCCGCATGCAGCTTTCTGGTTCAAGCGAATACCGGTCGCGCTTTCCAGGTAGGCCTTGCTTCGTCCGTGGAGTCACTCACAAATCCAAATCTGTCGGCGGATGGAACCTGGACCGCCACCTCCACGAAATTCGCGCAAGGTAGATTCCCTGAAGTCACCTCGGAGATGATAGGCTACGCCACCCACCACCGCATGGTGCCAGGAAATGATCCGGACGCGTTTTTCACCGAAGGGATTCTTTCAGGTATCGGCCCCATCCAGTGTAGCGCTTATCGTGGCGACGACGGTCAGTGGTACGCGCGCACCTTTAACGGTAATATCCACTATCCTGATGGAGAAGGGACCTACGTTCGTGGCCGGGGTGCCGATCTGACCGAGATTCGCGTTCTCGATTTCGAGCAAGGTTACCCAATCAACCGATACCTTTTACTCGGAGATGTGGGCAGTTGGTCCAGGGCACCGGAACTGTATGCTGCATTTCCAGAGTGGCTGCCCGATTGGACAAGTGACATAAAGGGGCCCAGCTTCGATTGCGACGGCAATCTCGATCCAGCCGCAAACGTGATCTGCAAATTCCCCGCTTTGGCAGATGCCGACGGCCACCTTGGCGCGCTATACAGCGCCGCCCGGAAGAAACTGGGCGACGTCGTATTGGAGGAACAGCGCGCATGGATCCGCGCACGCGACCGTGTCTGTCGCCCTGAGCGCGTCGATCTGAACGACGATTTCATCCGTTGGAACCTAGCGCTATGCCTGATGGAAATGACCGGCCAACGAAACCAAACCTTGGCCATGCAGCTGCAATAGGGCATTGTCACGTTAACTTGGCGATCGGCGCAACGACGTATTATTGTCGTTGAACGAGCAATATATCCTACGCGCACCACCGATATTCACGGGCAATCATTCCGAGGGCTGTCTGGCTCTACTTTCGCTTCCCGTTGAGTTTTCGAAACGTTGAGGAAATGCTTCCAGAGCGAAGTGTTGATGACAGCTATGCATCGCCCGTCTCCATCACGCACATTGATCGCAGGTATCTTAATAATCACGTCGAGAGCGGTCATGCTGCACTAAAGCGATTACTCGGGTACCGACAAAACTTCAGGTCCTTGCGATCTGCAAAAGCAATTCCTCAAGTAGCGGACCCGCCAGAACGATCAAGAATGGACATGTCGATACAAAGCAACAGGGCGTCAGGGGCGAAGTTACCTTCGCCAATCAACTGTTTGGATTGACCGCACAACTGGCCCGAACAAGCGCTAATCAACTTAATGCAACAGTCCCCTTTCATCAAAGGCTTGGTCACGCTCAGCAATAAAAGCGATGTACGGGAAGAACTTCGTAGCTTGGTTGAGAAAATCGTGGTGACGCCAATCCCGACAGACGGCAATCGGATGGCCCCACCAATATAGGTTCGCGGTGTTCTTTCCGGCATTTTATCGATGGGTCACGGGGTTTCCGGTAAATCTGGACAGCAAAAAACCTCCTGTGAACAGGAGGTTATGCAAAGTATAGTTTTTTTGGTTGCGAGAGGGCACAGCCGCCGTAACCTACCTATTCTGATGTGCAAAATTTGAGCTAATACCCAATCGTAGGAAAATAAAGGGTTTGTCTTTCGAATGTCGGCCTACCTACCGGGCAGCAGTCAAAATTCTAGCCCAACTGGCCTCTCTTGCGTTCAATGGTCTTTTGAGCGATCACCATATCGCGGACTAGGAAACACGCCAAGCAATTCGCCGTACCGATATTCAAAATTCATCATATCAAAATACTCACCGTTGACGTGGATGTCATGCGTAATGCCTGCATCCTTGACTTGATAGGGTGTCAGGAGCCGACCGCAAGCACGGAGTGTATTCTGGTTGAACCCGATAGCCATTTTAAGATCGAACCCGGCTACATCGTAAAGCTCAACAAAATGGCCTGTAGCTCCCCAGTACTCCTCAGCCTCAATTTTCTCTGTGGGCAATATCACTGTTACGTCGAGCGCCTTAGCCATCGTTATGACAATCTCTTTATTGAAAGGCTGGCCGTCGATAGTATGAAAATCATAGCACATTTGAAGGGTCGTCTTGCTCATTAAGGTCACCTTTGCTTAGCGGGCATTCCGCTTGTTGTATACAGGGTAACAATTGGTGCCTATTGCGTAGTAAAGCACACAGGTTTGGGCAAATTTCCGTGGAGTATCATCCGCCTTGGGCATGTTCACGTGGATAACCCAAAGTAATGCCGCCTTCCTTTGTAGCGAAGCGCCAGATTCTAAGCTGTCTGTAGATATGCCGTTACTCGCGAGACATTTCCTTTAACCTCCCGGCACCGGGAAGAAGGAGATGATCATGAATAAAGATCAACGCGAGATACAACGCAAGTTACGGATACTGCGATACGCCGAAGAGATCGGCCATGTTGCCAAAACCTGCCGCTATTTCGGGATCGGTCGCGCCAGTTTTTACCGCTGGCGCAAAGCCTATGCAGAACACGGCGAAGCAGGGCTAATCAATGCGCCGCCCATCCCCAAATGGCACGCGAACAGAACGCCACCGGAGCGCGAGGAAAAGGTGCTTTATCTTCGTCGCAAATACCACCTCGGTCCCATGCGGATCGTTTGGTATCTGGAGCGCTATCACGGCATCAAGATATCTGACGCAACCGTTTAGCGCATTCTGCGCCGGCATGGGCTAAACCGCCTTCCACGTGGCACCCGCATGCGAAAAGTCCATACCAAGCGTTATCAGAAGCAGGCGCCCATTGCCTGACAGGGTATTGCGCAGCAATGTCCCGAGAGGGAGGTCATCACATCCAGATGGATGTTAAGTTCCTGACTTTCATCGGAGAAAAGGGCGAAAAGGTGCGCCGCTTTCAATCTACGGCGTCGCTTCTTGCCGGGAATGGCAATTAGAACTTCATGACGCGCCTTCGCGATATCGATCGCCGCCAAAATGGGCGGGTTCTGTGCAATACTGGTCTCGGTCATAGTCGGTCTCCTTTGCAGTGTGGTTTGTGCAAAACCACTGTAGGGACCTGAGGCACGGCTATGACCACCTGCTTCGTTACACGAAGACTACGCAGGCGTTCAAAGCCTCTCAATCAATGACATTCCGAAGGTGTTACGGCACTGAGTTCACCAGCATGGCGATCCTCAAATGGGTGCAGGACACAGGCATTGATTGGCACTACATCGCGCCTGGAAAACCCCAACAGAACGGCTTCATCGAAAGCTTCAACGGCAAGCTGAGGGACGAATGCCTCAACGAAACGCTGTTCGGTACATTGCGCGATGCCCGCAAAACGCTTGAAGAATGGCAGGAGGATTACAACTGGCGAAGACCACATTCAGCACTGGGCAACCTGACACCGATGGAATTTTTGCACAGAAAGGCGATGGACAAGATGGCTGCCTAAGGCCAAAGATTTAACCCCGAGGACTCTGCGCGAAGCTGGAGGAAACTTGGGGCTCAGGTCACGCCGTAAGACGGTAATTTGTCCGTTACGATGATCTCTGGTGGGCCGTAACGCTTCATTGATTTTCTGAGGAATTTCAAAGCCGCTTTACGATCACGGCGTTTGGTGACGTAGCTTTCCAGCACCTCACCTTCGTGATCAACCGCCCGCCAAAGATAGTGTGTCACGCCATTGATCTTCACGAAAATTTCGTCCAGGTGCCACTGCAAGTTTGAATGTGCCCAAAACTTCTGGGCACGCCTTTTACGTATTTCCGCAGCAAAAATTGGGCCAAACCGGTTCCACCAGAAACGGATAGTTTCATGGCTGACATCGACGCCCCGTTCATGCAGCAGATCCTCGACATTCCGAAGCGATACGGAAACCTAACATAGAGCATGACCGCAAGGCGGATGATCTCAGAGCTGGTTTTAAAATACCGAAAAGGGGAGCGCTTTGTCATTTCGAAAGCCTAGGTGAGCGCCCTGCCCGGCTCAAGCCAGTTTGCTCTAACAGGGGCATTGGATATTAAAGACTTAAACCTGCCGTTGCTGCGGTCTAATCGTATGTCAACTTAGGGCCGTTCGTGTCAGGTGCTAAAACCAACTAAAGCAGCACCATGTTTCAAGCGATGAGCATACACAAAACGGAAACATTGCCGCACCTGAATGTTCCCTTTATGTTCCCTCTATGCGAGTCACTTTCCAAAACGTCTTCCCCCTGCGCCCTGCCCGCGTCCATGAGGTCTGCGGGGCAGGTGCTATGGGCTTTGCCGCCATGGCCGCTCAGCGCCGTTGCCTTTGGATCCGCGAAAGCTGGCTAACCGACACGGCCGCACCGCAAGGCCTGATGTCCTTTCTCAATCCTGCGGACCTGCTCCTCGCCCACCCCAAGAACCAAGCCGACGCATTGGCCGTAGCAGAGGAAGCGCTCAAGGATGGGGCGTTGCCCTTTATTGTCCTCGAGATAACCCGCCCTTTGAACCTGCGGGAGGGACGGCGGTTGCAATTGGCGGCCAAAGCCGGCGGAACGACTGGTCTGTGTCTTATCCCCGAGGGTATGGGGTCAAACGCCGCCGAAACGCGCTGGAAAGCCGCGCCACTCTTCGACACGCAAAGCGAGGACTCGACTCTCCAACGGTGGAAAATTATAAAGAACAAATCAGGAACATTAGGTGCGTGGTCGGTGAAGTGGGATGCGCAAACGCGTCGTATCAATGTGGTTTCCGAGGTTGCCCAGCGATAGGGTTCTACGCGCAGGCCTGCGGCACATCGCCGATGACAACCGCCCGTTCGCCCTTATCCACCATGAGAAAAACACCGACCGTATTTATTGCCTGAACCAAGCGGCGGAGGCCCAAGGTCTGCATCGCGGCATGGGGTTCTCGGATGCACGGGCTTACTGCCCCGATCTGCAAAGCCACCCGGCCAACTGGGTCGCCGATATTAAGTTCCTGCATACGTTGGCGCGGTGGAGCAAGCGCTACTGCCCATGGGTCGGCTTGGATGGCACGGATGGGCTGATGCTCAACATCACTGGGTCGGCGCATCTGTTTGGCGGCGAGGCGCAGATGCTTGACGACATGCGTCACCGCCTGGCCCGAGCGGGGGTGAGCGGGCGGATTGCCGCAGCTGATACGCGCGGTGCAGCTTGGGCGCTCACGCATCATGCTCCCGCCCCCACTGCGGATATCACCTCCTTGCCTGTGGCCGCCCTGCGCCTTGATGCAAAATCCGACACGGCTCTACAACGTCTTGGGCTGCGAACGATCCGCGACCTGATGGCCTTGCCGCGCGCGACTCTTGCACGACGGTTTGGCCCAGACGTGGTGCTCCGCCTGGATCAAGCGATGGGCGCGCAGGATGAGGCCATCACGCCTCTGGGAGAGGCGCCACACTATGGCGTGCGCCTAACGTTACCCGACCCGATTGGATTGGTCGAAGACGTCATGATGGGCGCCGAGCGCCTTTTGGTCCGGTTGTGCGACAAGCTCAAAGATCAGGATATGGGCGCGCGGCAATTGCAACTGACCCTGCGCCGCGTCGATCAAGGCGCACAAATGGTCGAGTTGCGCTTGGCGGCCCCCATGCGCGATGCCGCACGGATCTTGCCACTGTTCGCACGTGGCGTTGACGCGGTGGATGCGGGCTATGGCATTGACCAGCTGCGCCTTGAGGCCACACAGGTCGAGCGCTTGATGGACGCACAGATCACCTCGACCACGGCATCGCGCCCCGATGGTTTGGAGGATCTGATCACGCGCCTTGGCAACCGCATTGGGCTCGACAATATCCAGAGGTTTTTGCCAGCGGACAGCCACATCCCAGAACGTAGCTTTCAAAGTGTGCCTGCGGCGTATAGCACCGCGTCGGAATCATGGGCCAGCCTGCGCCCGCGCCCTTTGCGCCTGTTTGCGCCCGAGTCTATTGCCGCAGTTGGATCAAGGCCGCCTGCACAGTTTCGGTGGCGGCGCATGTCGCTGACAACAGGGCGCGCAATAGGCCCCGAGCGCATCGCCCCCGAATGGTGGCTGCCTGACGACAACTGGCGGTCTGGTCTGCGCGACTATTGGAAAGTGGACACGCGCGAAGGGCGGCGGCTGTGGCTGTTCTACACACCACAAAACCCCGGCTGGTTCGTGCAAGGCGAATTCGCATGACAGTCCGAAACGCATCTCTCGATCCGGGATATGCAGAGCTATGCTGCACCTCAAACTTCACATTCCTACGTGGCGCCTCGCATCCGGAGGAACTGATCACCCGCGCCGCCGCTCTGAGGTTGACCGGCGTGGCCATCACTGACCACAACTCGCTGGCGGGTGTCGTCCGGGCGTATTCCGCGCTCAAGGAATTGCGCCGTGAACTTGGCGACGGCGCCCCGCTGCCCAAGCTGATCATTGGCGCGCGTCTGGTCCTGCGCGGCAGTGATACGCATTGGATTGCCCTGCCACAAGATCGCGCGGCCTATGCGCGGCTGACACGACTGCTGACCCTTGGCAAACGACGTGCCCCCAAAGGCGCGTGTTATTTGGATTTGTGCGACTTGTCACAGGGCTGCGCGGGGATGAGCCTGATTGCCCTGCCACAACAGGCGCTAAAGGCCAGTGTGACTGAGATCGCCACCCTCAAAAAGCACTTCCCCGCAGATGTCTTTGTCGGCGCGACCCCTCGCTATGACGGCAGCGATCAGCGCTATTTTGATGCCTGCGCCACCCTCGCGCATCGCACCGCCGCGCCGATGGTGGCCGTCGGGGATGTGCTCATGCATCACGGATCGCGGCGGCAGTTGGCCGATGTGCTGACCTGCCTGCGCGAACACATCACCATCGACGAGATCGGCACACGCGCGCTGCCCAACTCTGAGCGCCGCCTCAAAGGGGAGGCCGATATGAAACGCCTATTTGAGCGTCATCCTGCCGCCTTACGCCGCACTGTTGAGATCGCCGCCAAATCGAGCTTTTGCCTGTCCGAGTTGAGCTACGAATACCCGGATGAAATCGCAAACGATGAACCGCCTCAAGATCGCTTGGCGCGATTGGCGCGTGAGGGGCTGAAAACCCGCTATCCACAGGGCGCGCCGGACACCGCCATCGCACAGATGAACAAAGAGCTGGCCTTGATCAAGGCACTCGACTTCCCCGCCTATTTCCTCACGGTGCATGACATCGTTCAATTCGCACGGTCTCAGGGCATCCTGTGTCAGGGGCGCGGTTCGGCGGCCAACTCCATCCTGTGCTACCTCTTGGGCATCACCGATGTCAGCCCTGAAACCATCACTATGGTGGTGGAGCGTTTCGTCTCCGAGCATCGCGGCGAACCGCCGGATATTGACGTGGATTTCGAACATGAACGCCGTGAGGAGGTCATCCAGCATATCTACGCCAAATACGGTCGTCACCGCGCGGGGCTATGCGCCACGGTGATCCATTTCCGCTCGCGTGCCGCCATCGCGGAAGTGGGCAAAGTCATGGGGTTGTCCAAGGATGTCACGGCCAGCCTCTCGGGCCAAATATGGGGCTCGGGGAACAGCGGCGCGGACCCTGAACGGATTAAGGAGCTGGGCCTCGATATGAGCGATCCGCGCCTTGCGCAAACGATTAAACTCATCGGGGAAATCATCGGGTTTCCGCGCCACCTGAGCCAGCATGTCGGCGGTTTTATCATCACCAAGGGGCGGTTGGACGAACTCTGTCCGATTGAAAACGCGGCAATGGAGGACCGCACGATTATTGAGTGGGACAAGGATGACATCGACGCACTCGGCATTCTCAAGGTCGACATCCTGTCGCTCGGAATGCTCACCTGTATTCGCAAGAGCTTTGATTTGATCGCGCAGCATGGCGGAGAACATTACAGCATAGCGACCGTGCCGCAATCTGATGGGCCGACCTATGATATGCTCTGCGCGGCCGACGCCATTGGAGTGTTTCAGGTGGAAAGCCGCGCCCAGATGAATTTTCTGCCACGCATGAAGCCGCGCGAATTTTATGATCTGGTGATCGAGGTCGCCATCGTGCGCCCCGGTCCGATCCAAGGCGGTATGGTGCATCCGTATATCAACCGCCGCCAGGGCAAAGAGCCTGTCAGCTTTCCTTCTGATGCACTAGAGAAGGTGCTTGGTAAAACCCTCGGCGTGCCGCTCTTTCAAGAGCAAGCCATGCAAATCGCTGTGGTCGCGGCAGGGTTTTCGCCCTCCGAGGCCGACGAGCTGCGCCGCTCCATGGCGACGTTTCGACGGATGGGCACCATTGGCCAGCTGCGCGATAAGTTTATCAGCGGCATGTTGGTGCGCGGGTATGAACGCGCCTTTGCAGAGAGCTGTTTTTCCCAGATCGAAGGCTTTGGCGAATACGGGTTTCCCGAAAGCCATGCGGCGGCATTTGCAATGCTCGCCTATGTTTCTGCGTGGCTCAAACGCCATCACCCCGCTGCTTTTGCTTGCGCGTTGCTCAATTCCCAACCAATGGGGTTTTACGCCCCCGCCCAGATCGTGCGTGATGCCCGCGAGCATCAGATCGAGGTACGCCCCGTTTGTGTGAACGCCAGCGCATGGGACAGCATTTTGGAGAAACGTGCCGACGGGTCGCTGGCGCTCAGGCTCGGGTTTCGCCAGATCAAAGGCTTCCGCGAAGAGGATGCCGCATGGATCGTCGCCGCACGAGGCAACGGCTATCCCGACCCAGAGGCGCTGTGGCTGCGCGCAGGGATTGGGTCTGCGGTTCTGGAGCGGCTGGCCGAGGCGGATGCTTTCGCAGGTCTCGGCATGGGGCGACGTAATGCGCTCTGGGCGGTGAAGGCAATTAAAGGCACCGCGCCTTTGCCCTTATTTAGCGATCCTATTGAGGGCGAAGGAATTCATGAAACACCTGTCGATTTGCCGACCATGCATTTGGGCGAAGAGGTTGTGGAAGATTACGTTTCGATGCGCCTTTCACTCAAGGCGCATCCGATGGAGTTGCTGCGCCCCGAGATGACGGGCCTCACCCCCCATGCCGCCCTGCCTGACATACCCCTTGGCCCGATTGCGGGGCAAGCCATTTCGGTCTGCGGTCTGGTCATAACGCGACAACGCCCCGGTACCGCGTCAGGCGTGGTGTTTCTAACGCTTGAGGATGAAACAGGCGTGTCAAATGTGGTGGTATGGAAAACGGTCTACAAAAAGTTTCGCCGCGCGGTGATGGGCGGGCGTTTGCTGCGTGTCACGGGCGTGGTGCAGCGCGAGGGCATCGTGGTGCATCTCATTGCGCAGCACATTGAAGATGTCTCGCACCGCCTCGGCAGGCTCGGACATCCGATGGACACCGCGGTTGGTCTGACCGAACCCCAAGCCGACGACGCGCCGCGCACGCGCCCCCACCCCCGCGCCATGCACCCGCGCGACCAAGCGAAGCGGTTGTTTCCGAGTAGGGATTTTCGCTGAGGTGGGGAAGCCGTCGTTTGCTGCATCTGCGTGGGTGGAGATCCAGCTTGAAGAAAACAGCCGTTCATAGACTAGAGACCAGAACGCGGATGCTCGCGCTAATCATCCAATTCAGTTGGCTGCACAATGCCGGAAGGTGCTGTCAGACGAATGCGAACCAGTCTCTGCAAGGACAGCGGGGCTGTCCCTTATGCAGCGCCGAGCTGACGCCACTCGGCGAGAGCGGCGGCTCTGTTCAGCTTAAGGTTGTCTCTGGAGTAGAGGTGGCGCTCCGCATTGAAATGGTTATGGACTGAGGCGTGAATGGCGACAAATTTCTGTAAGGTTTGCATCCGTCTAAATCGAAGCATAGCCCGTTCCCGCCTTCGAAATGGCTGGTGCGAATTCTCCGCTCTGTTGTTCAGCCAGCGCCCGGTTTCTTGCCGATCAGCGTTGCCGATCACCTTCATCGCCGCGCTGTAAGAACGGAGCTTATCGGTGACAAAGATACTTGCGCCGCCATGACGTTTCATGATTTTCATCAGAAATTTGTAGGCAGCCTTGCGATCACGGCGTTTTGTGACGAAGCTTTCCAGGATTTCCCCTTCGTGATCTACTGCCCGCCAAAGATAATGCGTCTCGCCGTTAATCTTCACGAACACCTCGTCCAAGTGCCATTGCCAATTCGAATAGGCGCGCATCTGACTGACACTTTTCTTGCGGATCTCTGCGGCAAACAACGGGCCAAATCTGCTCCACCAAAACCGAACCGTTTCGTGGCTGATGTCGATACCACGTTCATGCAAAAGATCCTCCACATTACGAAGCGAAAGCGGGAAACGAACGTACATCATCACTGCTAAATCACTGCTAAACGGATGATCTCTGGGCTCGTCTTGAAGTAGCGGAAAGGGCTGTGTTTGATCATACCGCAACGCTAATTCCTCACCCTGCCCGCCTCAACAAGTTTTCTTCTGACAGTGCCCACTATCCGCATCGAGGGGTGCATCGACCTGGCGCTCCACCCCGGCCGGGTCGGTCTGGAACCCGTGAACACGGACGGGGTCAAGTTGCTTGTCATCGACGAGGCCGAGCGCCTCTCTACCCAGAGCCTCGAACACATCCGCGATATCTTCGACCGTACCGGCATCGGCGTTATCCTGATCGGTATGCCCGGTCTGGAACGCAAACTGGAACGCTACCCGCAACTCTATAGCCGGATCGGCTTCGCCCATCACTACCGGCCCCTGAAGGGTGACGAGCTGACCTTCGTGCTCACCCGCCACTGGCGCAAGCTCGGTCTGCAACTGGATGACGCGGACTTCACCGACCATCAGGCCATCGCATCCATTGCCCGGATCACCGGCGGCAACTTCCGCCTCCTGCATCGGCTCTTCGTCCAGATCGAGCGCATCCTGAAGATCAACGAACTCTCGCTCGTCACCGACGATGTGGTCGAGGCCGCCCGCTCCACGCTGGTCATCGGCGCCACGTAGCGCCGAAGAAACCGCGCCAGATAACGATGAACGTCACAGCGGAAATCGGGGTGTTTTACAGGCGTGTCAAAAAGGAGCGTTTTTGAACGCACCTGGATATTCCACCACCGACCATTGGGGAGCAAAGCGGTTTGACTACTCCGGTTTGGTTTCTAAGACTTGACGTTTATCAGCGTCTGCGCTCTTATCAAAGCTGAATACTGCTCAAGTTAAGTTTGTTGTCATGAAAATTGTTTCACAAGTGCAGACGCGAACCCCGGTTCTAGCTATCTCTGCGTTGTTTGCTTTTTTGCTAATACTGTTTCCTGACCGGGGTGCCGCAGACAACAAGCCTGAACTACCGCCTCTCCCAGAACACCTGACACTCCCTGATTGTGAACTTGGGCCCGAGTGCCCGATCCCATTTGATCATCTCTCCAATCAAGAAAGTGAACCGTTTCTGTTTGCAACCAAACTGATTGATGAAAACCATCCGCGCTGGAGCCAATTCGAAGATGCGTTGGAGCAATTTCCTGATGTGGGGAGTTGTTTGGTCGAAGACGAGGCCAGCAAAGAGAGTCCCAACTTGCTTTTGATGGACTGGAAAAAAACTGGGTACATGATCGGCTCCCGAGTTTGTCTGTTCAGGGTTGCTAGTAGCCTTGATCATCCAACCCTGGTGCAACAATGGATGAAGTATCACGGGTTCCGCGTTGGCGATATCCAGCCGGTTCTGTACCCTGCTCGGCCCGAGAAAAAAACAAGATTTGTAGGCAGTTGGACGGCGACCCAATACCGAAAGCGAAACCCTCACTGGTTTGTAAGCCTAACGGGTTTCGAAACCGTTCGCTCCTGGGCTTACAGCATCAGCTTTAACAGCGAGCTAAGAGTCATGGATGTTCGTCCAGCGGGATCATCTACATTTAACTTGTCTGACGTCAGCGCTTATGGGTCCAAATAGCGTTATTTGATAAGAGAGTGTTGTTGGCTCATCATAACCACTGAG
>NZ_JAOWLC010000007.1 GCF_025751535.1 Lentibacter sp. XHP0401
CAACAGGCCGAATACATATGAGCGACTTCCGAGAACATGCCAGAAATCATTTGCGAACAGCAGCCGGTACATACATTCGAGCCGATACCTCCCGAACGCCCCGTTAACTTAACTTCTGTTAACGAAATCCCGTTTTGGCGGTGCACGCAGGGTGCACGGGTTGTGCACGCATATCACCCCCCTGGAATCAGCAAGTTTCATGCCCGTTAACCTATCAAAACGGCGCATAAACCTCTTGCAAAAACGGGTCTGATACACTCAACCCCAAATCACAAACATATTGAAATGTAACGATAAATATGGCTGACCTACTCTGCCGCCAAAGGTTCTGCTTCCTTGCGGCCAATCTCGCAGATTTCTTCGGTCACCCCCTTCAGCAAGCGCCGGAACGCCTCGAAGTTGCCATTAGGCCGTATCATCTGCTCGTTCATATAGATCGAGCGGTCAATCTCGATCTGGACCGCGTGCTGCCCGCGTGAAGGCCGCCCGTATGTCTGGCAGATATAGGCCCCCGCAAAGGGCACATTGCGCACCACATGCAGCCCCGCCGCCGTAAACGCCGCTTCCAGACGGTCCACAATCTCGCCGCTGGCCGAGGCCCCGTGACGGTCCCCGATCACAACTTCGGGGCGGCGGATCACACCCCGCGCGGTCATGTCCATCGCCTCATGCGGCATCGAGTGACAATCAACCAGAATCGCCTCACCAAAATAGGCGTATGACTGGTCCAGCAGCTTGCCCAACATCTGGTGATAAGGCCGCCAATAAGTATCAATCCGACGGCTGGCCTCGCTCAAAGGCAGCTTGCCACGGTAAATCGCCCGCCCGCCCGCCACCACACGCGGCACAACACCAAGCCCGGAAGCCACACGCGGGTTATGCCCCCGCACCGTGACACCCTCAAACAAAGCAGGGTCAAGTTCGTCAGACGCGCGGTTAAGGTCGACATAGGCCCGTGGTGCCCCCGCCGTAAGGAAAGGCGCCCCGCACTTCGGCGCATGGCCAAAGAGCTTGTCCACAAAGGCATCTTCCGAAGTTCGGATGGTGTGCTGGTCCAAAACCGTCTTGCGCAAGAACGTCCAGGGATAGTCCCGTCCACTGTGCGGCGAAGCAAACACAACCGAAGTTGTCCGCCGTTCAGGATGGATCAAATCATAAGCAACGCGCGGCATTCTGGCTCCAGTTTATTGAGGCGAGTATAGGCCAAAAAAATCAGGCGTCAAAAGCTCTTGATCATATCCGCGACTCCTTTTATAGACACGAGGCGCTGGCGCGGGTTTCCGCGTCCCTTTTTGTTTGAAGGGACAGAAAATCAAGCCAGTTCGGGCGATTAGCTCAGTGGTAGAGCACTTCGTTGACATCGAAGGGGTCACAAGTTCGAACCTTGTATCGCCCACCACGCACCATTCACCGCACGGGGGAGAGCCCCCGCGCACCCGCAAACCCAAAGGCGCAGCCCAGCGCCGCGACCAAGGAGACGACCTGATGAAGGTTAGAAACTCACTCCGCTCGCTGAAGAGCCGGCACCGTGATTGCCGCATCGTGCGCCGCAAGGGCCGCGTTTATGTGATCAACAAAACACAGCCTCGCTTCAAAGCCCGTCAAGGCTAAACCAAGCGAAACGCAGAACTGCAAAAAGAGCCGCACCCCTTAAGGGCGCGGCTCTTTTCTTTTGGAGCAGTATCTTAATCCACTGGTGTGGCTTTCCCTTACGCAAAACTCGTTTCTATCCTATCATCACAAGCGCAGAAGGTGTGGGCCTAAGGTTTGTGTATGGCATGAGAAACAGCATTTACGGAGCGCTTCTAAGCGGTTTATTTAGCCTTGGTATTGCAGGCTCGGCATTGTCCTGCGCCTTTCATGGCTACACCCCAAATCCCACTCTCGTTGACCTTCTTCTCGCAACAGAACAAGCCATAATTGCAGAGCCCGACCCCGCAGACCCAAGCCAATACAAGCTGGTGGAAGTGCTCATGGGCCCGGAGGTTGCCGACATTCCTATCCCTGTGTCAGCAGCCACCCGCAAAGCGCTGTCCGCCCGTTCCTCAGCGCGTGTCCTCTTGGCCCGTGATGGCGCATACGGGCCGTGGATGGAGCTTACCGTTCTGGAGCACAGACTACAGTCTGTGCTTGTCCAAGTCGCCAAACGCCAAGCAGCCTTGCTCAACGGGGGTGACAAAGATCGTCTCGCGCTCTTTGCAAAACTTCTAAATGATCCAAGCCCAGATGTCCGCCGCCTCTCGTTGCAAGAACTCGATCGAGCGCCCTATAGCACGCTAAGGAACATGCGACTCCCAAATATCCAAAACCTGAAACGCGACCTTGAGACAAGAGATGAAGACTTGATGCCCATTCGCATCCTTCTGGCTGGGTTGTCGCAAGACCAAAGCTTTAGCCGCTATTTATCGCAGGAATTGGAAACCGCTGTCCAAAGCGACACGCCCTACATGGGAGCCTACGCCACAGCCTTGATAGAACTCGGCGGACCAACTGCTGTTCAGACCATTCTCGAACATTACTTAAGCGACCGCGCCCAACCCCTTGAGAGACGCATCAAAATCCTTGAGGCTATGTCTATTCAGCACAAAGCCGCCCCCCCCAAGGCACGCCGCGAAATTGCGCGCGGTGTGGCCAGCGTTTTACGCCAGTCGCCAGACCTGAAGGAACCCGCCGCAAGCCTCTTCGGTTTACGTGTTCGCTGAACTCGCAGACCCGTTCAATCGTAGCTGCGCTGATCCTCGATCACCTTGCCGTCGTTCGGCAGGCTCCCCTTGGCAACAATCTCGATTTCGCCTTTGAGCTTGAGCACCTCGGCAACTGATTTAGCATAGGCCGCAGCGTCTCCGCCCTCGGCCTCAACCATCACAGTCATCGCATCCATCTCGCCTCTGCGTTTGGCCACAACGCGGGCCTTCACGATCTCGCCGTGCTTGGCCACAAAGGCCGCAACCTGCTCGGGGCGTACGAACATCCCCTTGATCTTGGTGGTCTGGTCCGCACGGCCCATCCAGCCCTTGATGCGCATATTGGTGCGTCCGCAAGGGCTTTCCCCCTCCATCACAGCGCTCATGTCACCCGTGGCAAAGCGGATCAGCGGATAATCGGGGTTGAGCGTGGTCACAACCACTTCGCCCACTTCGCCAGCCGCTACAGGGTCACCCGTTCCGGGGCGCACGATCTCGACGATCACACCCTCATCCACGATCATGCCTTCCATGGCTGAAGTCTCGTAAGCAATCGTGCCAAGATCAGCAGTGCCATAACTTTGCAAGCACATGATACCACGGTCTTTATACTCGGCCCGAAGGCTCGGAAACAGCGCGCCGCCACCTACCGCTGCCTTGGTGAACTTAAGCTTCAGACCCATCTCTTCGGCCTTGTCGAGAATGATCTTGAGGTAATCAGGCGTGCCCGCATAAGCCGTGCAGCCGATGTCATGTGCCGCCTGCACCTGAAGTTCGGTCTGGCCGACACCTGCTGGCAAAACAGCAGCACCCACAGCGCGAGCCCCGTTTTCAAACATCATACCCGCAGGCGTGAGGTGATAAGAAAAGCAGTTCTGCACAATATCGCCGGCACCGATACCGGCCGCAGCCAGAAAGCGCCCTGCGCGCCACCAGTCGTGGCTCACATTTCCAGGTTCATAAATAGGGCCGGGACTTTGAAAAATATGGGAGAAACCAGAAGCTGGCTGCGCTGTCAGCCCGCCAAAGGGCGGCGCTTTTTTCTGGGCCGCGCTCAGATCGGACTTACGCAAGACCGGCAGTTCAGCCAGCGCCGCAGCGCTTGTAATCTTGGCGGCATCCACTCCTGCAAGGCTTTTGCCATAGCCTTCAAGCCGCTGCGCCAGCGCGATCTGTTGAGGTAAGCGCTCCGCAACCTCGGCAGCGCGCGCCTCGGGACTCCGTGTCTCCAACTCATCAAAAAACTGGCTCATGGGGTTAACTTTCTCAAGGTCGTTTGCACCGCTTCAAGCGGCATGGAGGGGCGTCACGGGCCTGTCTGGCGCGTGGCTTACAATCATCGTTTACAGCGGGCCATAAGGCCTTAGCTCAACCAGCGCTTGCGGCGGCGATACGAGCGCACATCGCGGAAGCTCTTGCGGCCCTCATCCGACATGCCAAGGTAAAATTCCTTCACATCAGGATTTTCACGCAGCTCTTTGGCAGGCCCGTCCATAACAACGCGGCCTGATTCAAGAATATAGCCATAATGCGCATAGCGCAGCGCAACGTTGGTGTTCTGCTCGGCCAGAAGAAAGGTGTAGCCTTGGTCTTCGTTGAGCGACTTTACAATCTCGAAGATTTGCTCAACAAGCTGCGGCGCAAGGCCCATCGAAGGCTCGTCCAGCAAGATTGTTTCAGGACGGCTCAGCAATGCGCGGCCAATGGCGACCATCTGCTGCTCACCACCCGAAGTGTAGCCCGCCTGCGAGCGGCGGCGCTCTTTCAGCCGTGGGAAATAGTTGTAAACCATCTCAAGGTCCGCGGCGAGAGCACCTTTGCCGTCAGTTCGCGTGTAGGCGCCAGTGAGCAAATTTTCCTCGACTGTAAGGTGCTCAAAACAGTGCCGCCCTTCCATCACCTGAATGACGCCGCGTTTCACAAGATCGGCAGGGTCAAGATGCTGCGTAACCTCGCCACGATAGCTCACACTGCCCTTGGTCACTTCGCCGCGCTCGGAATGCAGCAGGTTCGAAATCGCTTTCAGCGTCGTCGTCTTACCAGCCCCGTTTCCGCCCAAAAGCGCGGTAATCCCGCCTTTTGGCACGTTCAGCGAAACACCTTTGAGAACGAGGATCACGTGATTGTAAATCACCTCGATGTTGTTCACCTCAAGAATGGCTTCGTTCGTTTCACCAGCATCCAGCATGTCAGGGCTCGCTTGTTAAATTCGGTTGAAGGGTTGGCCGCCCGCTCATCTGAGCAGGCGGCCAGAGTTGCTTAGTTGCAACGCTGTTCGATGTTGCTTTCAGCAGCAAAAGCTTCTGAGTCTTCAATGATCAGCGGCTGGATCACATCCATGTCCGACGGGCCGAATTCGGAGATCATTTTCCACTCACCAGCAGCGGCATCCCACTGTGTGATCGCGCCGAGGCCGTCACCACCGTGGTTTTCGCAAGAAACTGAGAAGCTCGGGCCGAAGTTTGGCATACCAAGCTCCGCCATACGCTCTTCAGTGATCTCAAGCGCTTCCATACCATCACGCATCATAGATGGCGTGATTTGGGCTGTGCCATGGATTTCCTGAGCTTTCTTAGCCGCTTCAGCCGCGAGCATCGCAGCGTAAAGACCACGGTTGTAAACAACCTTGCCCACCTGATCGCCGGCACCAGCCGCGAGGCCTTTGTCGACAACGTATTTGCGAATATCATCAAACACAGGGAAGTCGTCGCCAACCGCGTGGAACGTCACGGCCTTGTAACCGTTGGCCGCTTCACCCGCTGGCATCACATCATGCTCTGCGCCCGACCACCAGATACCGATGAAGTTTTCCATCGGGAAACGGATGTTCGCAGCTTCCTGAATGGCAACCTGGTTCATAACGCCCCAGCCATACATGATCACATAGTCTGGCTTGTCACGGCGGATTTGCAGCCACTGTGATTTCTGCTCCTGACCGGGGTGGTCAACAGGCAGAAGGCTCAGCTCGTAACCGTGCTTGGCCGAAAGCTCTTCCAGCGTCCGGATCGGCTCTTTGCCGAAAGCAGAGTTGTGATACACGAGCGCAACTTTTTTGCCCTTCATATCGCCACCGTTCTGCTCCAGCAGGTGGTTAACGATAACCGATGCGCCGTTCCAGTAATTCGCCGGATAGTTGAAGACGTGGCTAAACACTTTGCCGTTCGCCGCTGATGTGCGCCCGTAACCCATGGTATGGAGGGGAATGTCATCCGCCGTCATTTTCGGGATCAGCTGATAAGTGATACCAGTTGAAAGCGGTTGATACACCAACCCGCCGCTGTCTTTGAGGGATTCATAGCATTCAACACCCTTCTCGGTGTTATAAGCTGTTTCACACTCGGGGACTTTGGTCATAACGCCGCCAATGCCGCCGTCACGCTCGTTGAGCAGCGTGAAGTAATCCGCATAGCCGTCAGCAAACGGAATGCCACCAGCCGCATATGCGCCTGTGCGGTATGAAAGCGACGGGAACACAAGGTCCGCCATCACTGGGCCTGCCGCCATTACGGCTGCCACGGCCATTGTCGCTAGTCTCTTCTTCATCGGGGTCTCCTCCCTTGGTTTTATCCGATGTAAGCTACGGCTTTACGCCGCAGCCCCTATTTGTTGCCGTCCCATTAGTGCGGGAACGGCCACAACCGTAGTTTCTCCTTTGCCACGCGCCACAGCTGGGCAATCCCGTGTGGTTCGGCGACAAGGAAGATAATGATAAGCGCACCAACGATCACAAGCTGCAAATGCGCCACGATATCTGTGGGCCAGCCCATACCGCCGATTGTCAGCGCATAGGCCATGAAGGCTGCGATACTTGCGAAAATCCACCCAACGCCCGAGCCAGCGATAAGGCTGCGGGTGCGGATAACATTGATCACAAGCATCACGACCGCCGCAGCAAAGGCAAGCAGGAAGATCCAGCTCATGACGGTTGAGAAGCCTGTAATCGTATCGGTGCTGTCCGCCAGCATAAGCTTGAGCAGGACCGGCAAAAGCACAAGAAACGCAGCGCCAGCAAAGGAGCCGAAGATCGAGCCGAGGCCACCGATGATCACCATGAACAGAACAATAAACGACTTCTGGATACCAAAGGCCTCACCCACTTCAACAGCACCGAGATAGACAGCAAAGAAAAGTGCGCCTGCGATACCAATATAAAACGAACTCACCGCAAAAGCGCTCAGCTTGGCCTTCAGCGGGTTCACCCCGATGATCTCGGCAGCAATGTCCATGTCACGGATCGCCATCCACTTACGCCCGGAAGCACCGCGCGTGAGGTTGCGCGCGATCACAGCAGTGATCGCCGCAATGACGAGGCAGAAAAGATAACTTGCCCAAGCTTCGGTGTTTGGTCCTGTGATGGCGACTCCAAAGATCTCGCGTTCGGGAGCGTTGATCTGTCCGGAGGCCGAATAGTTGTAGGCCCAGGCCCATTTGTTAAAGAGCCAGACAAGGAAAAACTGTGCCGCCAGTGTTGCCACGGCAAGGTAAAACCCTTTGATGCGCAGACTTGGCAAGCCAAAGAGCACACCGACAACCGCCGTCACCAGCCCCGCCAGAATAACCGAAAAGAAGATATTGATAGGCGGCAGCGCATATTGCACGCCGCCGATCCAGATATCGAGGCCCGTCATGAACTTGTAGCAGGCATAAGCCCCCACAGCCATAAAGCCCCCGGTGCCCAGCGAAACCTGACCGCAATAGCCCACAAGGATGTTCAGCCCGATTGCCGCAATCGAATAGATCAGAAACGGCAGGAAAATCGCGTTGACCCAATAGTCATTGATCAGCAGCGGAACCATCGCAAAGGCCACAAAGAGCACAAAGTAATAGCGATAGCGGTCAAATTTGATCGGGAAAGTCTGCCCGTCATCCACATAGGATGTCTTGAAATCACCAGCCTCACGGTAAAACATCAGACACTCTCCCCGTTTTCTATTTCTTGATGGCTTAGGTCAGCGCGGTTAGAGCGCTTGGCATAGCCCGTTGCTTCTGCGTGTCGCACCAGTTGAAGGTAAGTCCAGATACCAATCCCCGCGCCGATGGCAGCAAATATCATGGCCATGGTCATCTGGCTTTCGTTCTCGGCATTGGCCGACAGAGCGAGATACCCGAAGGCCCAAAAACCCGACCATGCAACCACATTGATAATCGCGATAAGCTTCATCATGACAGCCTACACCCTCTCGATAATCTTCTCGCCAAACAGCCCCTGAGGGCGGAAGACGAGGAAGATAAGGGCAAGCACATAAGCGAACCAGTTTTCAGTCGCCCCGCCCACCATTGGACCTATGGCAAATTCAAACAGCTTCTCACCGACACCGATGATCAGCCCGCCGACAATCGCGCCGGGAATAGAGGTGAACCCGCCGAGCATCAGAACCGGCAGCGCCTTAAGCGCAATCAGTGACAGCGAGAACTGCACGCCCGATTTTGTGCCCCACATGATACCCGCCACAAGGGCAACGAAGCCTGCAAGCGACCAGACCATAACCCAGATGAAGTTGAGGTTGATACCAACACTCAGAGCCGCCTGATGGTCATCCGCCACGGCACGCATAGCGCGGCCCTGCTTGGAATACTGACTGAAAATCACCAATCCGATCACAAGGATAGCCGCGATAAGCGTGGCGAAAATATCGAGATTGTCGATGAAGAACCCGTAATCGAATACTTTGAATGTGCTCTCGTCAATCCAGGTATTGATCCCTTGTGGCAGGCCCACATCAAGTTTCTTGATGTCGCTTCCCCACATGATATCACCCACGCCTTCAAGGAAATAAGCAAGACCAATTGTGGCCATAAACAGGATGATCGGCTCCTGGCCCACCAGATGCTTGAAGACAAACTTCTGCACCATCCACGCCAACCCGATCATAACAAGAATGGTCACGACAATCCCCACGATCGCTGGCAAATGCCAACCGAAGTGGTGAATATCAGTGCCGAAAATCGCATTGATCAGATGGCTGAAGGGCACCTGTCCTTCCATAACGCCCACAAGTGTAAGGGCCGCAAACAGAGCCATAACGCCCTGAGCATAGTTGAAGATGCCCGAAGCTTTATAAATCAGGACAAAGCCCAAAGCCACGAGCGCGTAAAGCACCCCTGCCATCAGACCGTTGAGGAAAACCTCCATCGCATAGACGAGTTGTTCAGGCATTGTTGAGGCCTCCAAATACTTGTGTCAGACGGGCTTGCTCAGTCATGGCTCACCCCCAGATAGGCATCGATTACATCTTGGTTGTTGCGCACTTCATCAGGCGTTCCATCGCCGATCTTCTTGCCGTAATCCATCACGACAACACGGTCGCTCAGGTCCATAACCACACCCATGTCATGCTCGATCAGCGCAATGGTTGTTCCGAATTCGTCGTTCACATCGAGAATAAAGCGGCTCATGTCCTCTTTTTCCTCAACGTTCATACCCGCCATTGGCTCATCCAGCAGCAGAAGCGAAGGTTCTGCCGCCAAAGCACGCGCCAGTTCGACCCGCTTCTTGAGGCCGTAAGGAAGCCGCGCAACAGGTGTCTTGCGGATTGCCTGAATTTCAAGAAAGTCGATGATCTTCTCGGCGCGCTCACGGTTCTCAACCTCTTCGCGCTCGGCCTTGCCCTTCCATAATCCCTGGGCAAAAAGCCCTGTGGTCATGTGGTTGAGCCGTCCGGTCATCACGTTGTCGAGCACGCTCATACCGTCAAACAAAGCGATGTTCTGAAACGTCCGCGCAATCCCGAGACGCGCCACTTCATACGGCTTCATCTGGGCGCGCTTCTCGCCTTTGTACCAAACCTCGCCTTCTTGAGGGATGTAAAAGCCCGAGATCACATTGAGCATCGAGGATTTTCCCGCGCCGTTCGGCCCGATAATGGCGCGAATTTCGCCTTCCTTGATGTCAAAGCTGATATCCGTAATCGCCTTCACCCCGCCGAAACTCAGCGTGATGTTCTTCATTTCCATCAACGTGCCGCCAATCTTGCGGCCGTCCTCGGTGGTGTAGCCTTCTGTGCTCATATCGTTCATTCTGCTGCCACCTTCTGTGTCGTCACGGGCTGAACCTTGGCGTCAATAATCGTCAAAGTCGCACTGATCGAGCCTTTGCGGCCGTCTTCATAAGTCACTTCCGTTTTGGTCGAGATCTGCGGTGAGCCGTCATAAAGCGCCTCGATGATGTCTTTAAATTTGTCAGCCACAATCACACGGCGCACTTTGCGGGTGCGTGTCATCTCGCCGTCATCCGCATCAAGTTCTTTGTGCAGGATAACAAAGCGGTGCACCTGACAGCCCGAAAGCATCTCGTCCTGCGCAACTGATTTGTTGACCTCTTCCACATGACTCTGGATCGAGGCCAGCACCTTGGGATGCCCCGCAAGCTCTTGGTAAGAAGCATAAGCAATGTTGTTGCGCTCCGCCCAGTTGCCAACAGCGGTCAGGTCGATGTTGATAAAGGCGACACAGCGGTCTTTACCGTTACCAAAGAGCACAGCTTCCAGAATGTCGGGGTAAAACTTCAATTTATTCTCGACATACTTGGGCGCAAACAGGCTACCATCGGCCATAGCGCCAACGTCTTTAGCGCGATCGATGATCCGCAGGTGCCCTGTATCTGGCTCAAAGAAACCCGCATCACCCGTGGCAACCCAGCCTTCAGCATCTTTGGTCGAGGCCGTGCTTTCGGCGTTTTTGTAGTATTCAACAAACGTGCCTTCGGAACGGTAAAAAATCTCGCCATTGTCGGCAATGCGAATTTCAACCCCCTTGGACGGGATACCAACCGTATCAGCGCGCACTTCGCCGTCAGGCTGCACAGTGATGAAAACAGATGCTTCGGTCTGCCCATAAAGCTGCTTGAGGTTGATCCCGAGCGAGCGGTAGAACTCGAAAATTTCAGGGCCGATCGCCTCTCCCGCTGTATAGCCTACACGCACGCGGCTAAAGCCCAATGTGTTTTTAAGCGGACCATAGATCGCTAATTCACCGAGCTTGTATTTCAACCTGTCCCAAGCGTTTACAGATTTGCCATCCAGAATAGCGGGGCCAACTCGTTTGGCATGGGCCATGAAGTAATCAAACAAGCGTTTCTTGAAAGGGCTCGCATCTTCCATGCGGATCATCACATTGGTCAGCTGCGTTTCAAAAATTCGGGGCGGCGCAAAATAATAGGTCGGGCCGATTTCGCGCAGATCGGTCATCATCGTCTCGGGGCTTTCCGGGCAGTTCGTGCAAAACCCGGTCCAATAGGCTTGACCGACCGAGAAGATAAAATCGCCCACCCACGCCATAGGCAGATAAGCCAGAATTTCGTCACCCGCATTCAGGTTATCAAACTCACTGGCGTTTTTTGCTGTCTCGATGATGTTGCGGTTTGACAGAACAACGCCCTTGGGCTTGCCAGTCGTGCCTGAAGTATAGAGCATCACGCATGTGCTGTCATAGGTCAGCTTCTCACGGCGCGCCTTGAGGTCTTCGATCCACTCGTAATATGTTGCTCGGCCCTGCGCCTGAATGTCGACAAACCGGTGTAGCGCGTGGTGGTCATATTTACGCAATCCGCGAGGATCGACATAAATCATATGTTCAAACTGGTGCAAACCGTCCTGAATTTCGATGACTTTGTCGACCTGCTCCTGATCTTCACATACCACAAAGCGTGCGCCGCAGTGCTCCATCACATAGGCCATCTCTTCGGCAGAAGCGTCATTGTAGAGCGGAACAGGGACAGCTCCAACTGACTGCGCAGCAACCATCGCCCAATAAAAATAGGGTCGGTTGCGCCCGATGATAGCGATAAAATCGCCCTCATTCACACCCAGATTGATAAAGCCAAGCGCCAGAGCCTCGATTTCTTTCTCGGTCTCGGCCCATGTCCAGCTTTGCCAGATGCCAAATTCTTTTTCGCGATAGGCAGCTTTGCTACCAAACTTCTGAGCGTTTCGCTGCAACAGCGCAGGAACCGAGCAAAGCCCGTCCGTCGCTTGTGACGACTGTGTCAAATCTTATCCTCCCTTTGTCCCTTTCGGGGCAAATCCGCCACGATGCCTGGGCGATTCTCCTCCCCCCAGCGTGACGTATTCAGAGTTACCGTCAACTTTTACGTGAACATTTCTCGATTCTAACAAATTGTAACAAGCGCATCTGGCAAACACAGGAGCTTTCACACAGGGACTTTCACTGGGGCTTTGCCTACCCCATTATGAATGCTAGCACAGGCGAAGGAAGGTAGCTCATGAGCACATCCCCTTACAATCAGGCCATGACAATGGCAGGGCTTAACCTCATTCAACAGGCGCTATCAATTTATGATAGCGACTTGCGCCTCGTCGTCTCAAACGAACGCTTCCGCCAAATGTTTGCCCTGCCAGACTGGATCGTAGCGCCTGGAGCCGATTTTGCCGCAACCATCCGCTATATCGCCGAGCACGGGGAATACGGCGCTGTCGATGATATCGACGCTTTCGTGCAAGAGCGCGTTGATCTAGCGGGCGCATTCGAACCCCATTATTTCGAACGTCAGCGAGGCGACGGGCGTTGGGTTTCTGTCGAGGGTTCCCCTTTGCCCAACGGTGGCTGGGTCACGGTTTACACCGACATCACAGGAACCAAGCGACAGGAAGGGCTCTTGCGGACCCGCTCGGAGGCCCTCTCTGGTCAGCTTCTCACACGCGCAGAGGAGCTCGCGACAACCAATCGCGAGCTTGAAGCCACTGTCATGGCGCTGGAAGAAGCCAAGCGCCAGTTGACCGCAATGGAAGCCCGCACCCGCCTGACGACCGAGATGATGCCCGCACACATCGCCCATGTCAGCCCCGATCAAGTCTATACCTTCTCAAACCGACGTGTCAGTTCCGTGATGCCGGGCAGTCTGGCTGACCCTGTAGGCCATCATGCTGCCGATGTCCTCGGGCCACAGCCTTATGACGTCATCGCCCCCTATCTTGAACGTGGATTTGCAGGCAAGCCCTCGGTCTTCGAATTCAACCATGAACCCAGCTCTCGGCGGATCCGCGTCGCTCTCACGCCCGATGCGAGCACAGGTGGCGTCTATATTCTCTCGATGGACATAACCGAAGAAACCCAGACCCGCGCAGCTCTTCAACAAACCCGCCGCCGCGAACTGGCGGCGCAGATGGTCTCAGGCCTCGCACATGATTTCTCCAACCTGCTGACAATTGTCCTTGGCTCTCAGGGCCGCCTCCAAAATCTTGATTTGCCGCCCAAGGCCGACGATCTGGTAAGCGCCACACTCACAGCAGCGCGCCGCGGCGGTGATTTACTCAATCGCATTGCCGATATGACAGGCCATCGCGATGTGCACCCCATGCCCACGCGGCTGACGCAACTGCTGACCGAGTTCAAAACGCTGGCAGACTCGGCCTTGCCGCATGGCGTCACCCTTCTGATCGAAACCGGAACAACGCCACCGGACCTCACCCTCATGCTTGACGCCGGCATGTTGCAAGACAGCCTGCTCAACCTCGTTCTTAACGCGCGCGATGCCTGTAACGGCGAGGGAAAGATCACATTATGCGTGCACCTCGTGCAAAACACATGGGTCGAGTTCGCTGTTTCCGACAGCGGTCCCGGCTTTTCAGAGCGCGCGCTTGCGCATGCCTTTGACCCGTTCTTCACAACAAAAGGCGACGATGGCTCTGGCCTCGGTCTTGCTATGGTTTATGACATGGCCAAGCTTTCGGGCGGTCGTGTGCAGGCCCGCAATACCGCTTCGGGTGCAGAAGTCAGCTTGCGCTTACCCCTGCGCCACGCGCCAGCCCCCGTGTCACCGGGGCTGGCCCTCTTGGTTGAAGACAATGCCGCCATCCGCACAGACGTGCGCGAAATGCTGATTGGACAGGGACACAGCGTTATCGAAGCGACAAGTGTCGAGGAAGCCCTTTTGCTCGCGCAGGATTTGCCCGATATCGCACTGGTCTTATCCGATATCTCGCTCGAAGGAGAGGCCACAGGCCTTGATCTACTGAGCGGGCTGGGCCAAACACGGCCACCAAGTATCCTGATGACATCTCTGCCGGAAACCGACCCGCTCTTTCAACGCGCCATAAAGTTGGCACCCGTACTGCGCAAACCCTTCACTGCGGAAACCCTCGCAATATATCTTGGAACGGACAAAGCCCCATGACCAAACCGCTTGTGACCATCTTAGATGACGAACGTGCCATCCGCGAAATGCTCACTGACGCGCTAGAAGAAGCTGGCTTTGAAACCATGAGCTTCGGCCGCGCAACCGAGTTTGAAGCCGCCCTTAAAACGGCTGCGCCCGATGTCTGCCTCGTGGATCTGTCTTTACCCGATAAAGACGGGCTCACCCTTGTTCATCGACTGGCACTTGAACAAGGTGCAAGCGTCATCATCATCTCGGGACGCGCGCAGGTGCAAGACCGCGTCACAGGACTTGAACTTGGCGCGGATGACTACATCATAAAGCCATTCGAGCCAGCCGAAGTGGTCGCCCGTGTCCGCGCCCGCCTGCGCAAGGCAGCCCCCGCGCCACAAAGCACCGAGACCGCCCGCTTCAACGGTTGGACCGCACATTTCGACCGCTACTTGCTTGTCGACGAGACTGGCAGTGAAACCACTTTCTCCCACGCCGAGGGCGAGGTTCTGCGCTTGTTCCTCGAACGCCCGAAGCGGCTTATTTCCCGCGCAAATATGCAAGAGAGCCTGGGCGGCGCTGCCGGTGAAAGCTTTGACCGCGCCATGGATGTGCGTATTTCACGACTGCGCACCAAACTTGGTGAAGATCCGAAGAACCCACGCCTTATCAAAACAATTTATGGCGCGGGATATATCTTTCTGGGTGATGTCAGCTGGGGCTAGAAGCTTCAAATTTGGCTTCGCCAAATCCGACCAACGGGGGAGCGCTGCTCCCTGGCCCCCCTCGGGATACTTATAGAAAGAAAAAGAGCCGTCATTTCTCTCAGGACAGGCGCGCTACAGCTCCCGCCAACACCTCTAGACCCTTGACCAGATCAGCCTCGTTTGTGTCTTCCTCAAAGGCATGGCTGATCCCGTTGATAGAAGGTACAAACAACATCGCAACAGGCAAATATTGTGCCAGATTGGTTGCGTCATGCAGCGCACCGGAAGGCATCTTCCGCCAACTTCCCGGCGCACAGTTTTCTGCACTCGCCTCAAGCGCTGTGCGCAACTTCGCATCCATTGCGACTGGCTCCAGCCCTAACATCGGCCCGAAGGAAAGAGCAAGCCCGCGGGCCTCCGCTACCTCATGAGCAGTTGCGCGGATAATTTCTTCCATCCGCCGCAAACGGTCCCCATCCCCATCACGCCATTGCATCGAAAAGGTTGCCGTGCCCGGCACGATAGAATGCGCATCCGGATGCAGCTTCACATGGCCGATAGTCCAAACCGTCTGTGGCGTCACCACATTCTGGAACCGTTCTGCAATCAGCGCATTAAACGCTCCAAGTGCCTGAAATGCATCACGACGCAGGTGCATCGGAGTTGTGCCAGCGTGGTTCTGCTCGCCCTCGAAGGTGATACGCATATCTCGAATGCCGACAATGTCAGTCACAACGCCAGCAGCTTCGCCCGCCTGATCAAGCCAGGGGCCTTGCTCGATGTGCATCTCGATGAACCCTGTAAACTGGGCCGGATCAACAAAATCGCCTGCCAAATGCGCCATCGTGCTGCGTGCTTCAGCAAGACTTATACCGTCGCGATCAGTAAGCTTATCTGCTTTCTCAAGGCCCAGTTGACCTGACCAGACAGTGCTCCCCGTAGTCACCCCAAAGCGCCCTTCTTCATCCTGAAAGCTCACAACAGAAACAGCAGGTCCGCCTGCCTCTCTAGCCGCACACGCCACTTCCAACGCCGCAATCACACCCAAAGCACCATCAAGCCATCCACCCTCCGGCTGACTGTCGGAATGCGAGCCAAGCAATATCGACGGCCCCTCAGCCAACCCGAAAAGCGAACCCATCGGATCGTAGTGAACCTTGAGCCCTGCGTCCTCAAACTTGGCCGCAAGCCACGCACGCGCCGCAATGTCGGCCTCGCTATAGGCAGGCCGCACAACACCTTTACCCACACCCGCCGCCCCGAACTGGCGCAGCTCATGCAGATTTGAAAGAAAGCGGGTTGGATCGGGTTTAAGGGTCATGCGGTCATTCCATAGATGTTTTCTCGGTGATACTTGAGAAAGGCGGGGTGCGGATGATGGCGTGCATCTTCAGGCAGATGCAACTTACCGGTTGGACTAATCAATCTCTGACGAACCTCCGCAGGAACTTTGTTGTCAGAGACAAGTATTTCATGCTTCTCGCCCACAGATATTAGCCCCCTGTCAAACATCCAATGCAATGTTCCGGAAAGCGCCAATCCATTGATCACGCTATCAGGCCCTTTGTCTGCCACTGGCCTAATATGCGCCGCCTGAACCTCGGCCCGCCCTCCGCCATTGCGCAAATCAAGCCCCGAAATGGCGCAACGGCCCTTATAGGCGGCCTTCACATTGCGCGCAAACGAGGCATCCCGCTTTAACCGCGACGTAAGCACTGTATCACGAATATCGACAATGACCGCACTTTCAAAAGGAGCCTGCGCCTCGGCGAATGCATGTTCCATCCCTGCTTCACGAGGCAAAGCCTCAGGCCCTTCAAGAGGCTTAAGACCGGCACTTACTATAGCACCAAATTCTGCAAAGCTAAGCCTGCGAACAGCCGAAACGCTGGCCCCGCCCGAAATCGCCGCTCCGTCAGGACCACGAAGTGAAGTCTCATAGGCTATGCCCATTGGATCGCTGCGCGGCACAACCTGTTCAAATTGCCACTCGGTTCCACGTTCGAAGTAGGCATAATAGTGCCCCTCAAGTTCGTGATCAGGTACGACAGTGGCAACTTTCAAAACCGAGGTATATCCGAACGCCCCTTTACGGCCTTCATAGATGACAATCCAATCTCCCAGGCACTCTTCCACCATGCCCAAATACCGTTTGGGAAAGTGGTAAACGATACCCGGTTCGTCCCTGTAGATCGAGCCTGGGTTTTGGATGAAGACAGCATTTGCCATGCCTCTAGAAAACGCTGCGAGGACAAAACTTTCAAGGGTTATTCCGCCGCAACAACCCCTTCGGCCTTCTCTACCTTCACAGCTGAAAACTTGAACTCCGGGATCTTTCCATACGGGTCAATCGCAGGGTTGGTGAGCACGTTCGCCGCCGCTTCTACATAGGCAAACGGCACAAACACCATGTCTTCCGCTACAGCTCGATCAGCCCGCGCCATAATAACAATACTACCTCGCCGTGTGCTCAGGCGCACGTGTCCGCCCGGCTCTACCCCAAGGCGGCGCAAGGTTTTGGGGTGCAACGAACAGTTCGCCTCGGGCTCCACTGCATCCAAGACGCTCGAGCGCCGCGTCATCGAGCCTGTATGCCAGTGCTCAAGCTGCCGCCCTGTTGTCATGATCATCGGATACTCCGCATCAGGGGCCTCATCGGGCGCAATCACATTCGCGGGGGTAAACTTTGCACGCCCCTCGGCGCGGGGGAACCCATCACCAAAGATAACCGCCTGCCCCGGGTCTGTCTCGGACAGCGAAGGATAGGTAATCGTCTCGGTCTTGAGCCGTTCCCATGTGATGTTGTCGAGCGATGGCATATTGATCTTCATCTCGTTGAACACTTCTGAGACATCGCTGTAATCCCAGTTGAGTCCCACGCGCTGTGCCAGTTCCACAGTGATTTTCCAATCCTCCCGCGCCTCTCCGGGTGGGGCTACAGCAGGGCGCACCCGCTGAACTTGACGGTTGGTATTGCTCACGGTGCCGTTCTTTTCATACAGCGCCGAGGCAGGCAGGATCACATCGGCATAGTTCGCCGTTTCTGTCAGGAAGATATCTTGCACAACAAGGTGCTCCAGCTTACCCAAAGCGTCACGGGCATGTTCCACATCGGGGTCCGACATGGCAGGGTTCTCGCCCTGAATATACATTCCCTTGATGTTACCCGCGTAGGCCTCATCCATGATTTCGGTCACAGTCAGGCCCTTCTCGGATGAAAAGTCACCGGAGCCCCACACATCCGTAAAGGCCTTGCGAATGCCGTCGTCCATCACACTTTGGTAGTCAGGCAAAAACATCGGGATCAGCCCCGCATCAGACGCGCCCTGCACGTTGTTCTGGCCGCGAAGAGGATGCAGCCCTGCACCGGGTTTGCCGACATTGCCTGTCATCAAGGCAAGGCTGATCAAACAGCGCGAATTGTCTGTGCCGTGGATGTGCTGGCTGACGCCCATCCCCCAAAAAATCATCCCGGCCCCAGCGCCTGCGAAGATACGCGCCACGCGGCGCAATTGCTCGGGCGAGACACCGCAAATCGCGCTCATCGCTTCAGGTGAAAAGTCAGCAAGATGCGCCTTTTCAGCCTCCCAGTTTTCAGTCCAACGGTGAATGTACTGGCTGTCGTAAAGCTCTTCCTCGACAATCACATGCATGATCGCGTTCAGCATACTCACATCCGCTCCGGGGCGGAATTGCACCATCTCCTCGGCAAAGCGGCGCAACCCAACACCACGCGGGTCCATCACAATCAGCTTGCCGCCGCGCTTGGTGAACTGCTTGAAATAGGTTGCTGCGACAGGGTGGTTCTCAACGGGGTTCGCCCCGATGATAATCGCCACATCGGCGTTTTCGATCTCGTTAAATGTCGCAGTCACGCCGCCAGACCCGACATTCTCGATCAACGCAAAGACTGATGATGCATGGCAGAGCCGCGTGCAGTGATCCACGTTGTTATGCAGAAAGCCTTGGCGAATGAACTTCTGGAAAAGGTAGGCCTCTTCATTGGTGCATTTGGCCGAGCCAAAACCAGCCACAGCCTTGCCACCCTCGCGCTCGCGCAAGTCCGCAAGCCCGCCCGCCGCAAATTCCATCGCCTCATCCCAGCTCGCCTCGCGGAAAAACTCCTGCCAGTTCTCGGGGTGAACGTTCAGCCCCTTGGCGGGCGCATCTTTTCGCCGGATGAGCGGCTTGTTCAGCCGGTGCGCATGGTGAATATAATCAAAACCAAAGCGCCCCTTCACGCAGAGGCGGCCCTCGTTGGCAGGGCCGTTGATACCCTCGACATACTTAACCTTGCCGTCTTTCACCTTAAGCGAAACTTTGCAGCCCACACCGCAGAACGGGCAGACGCTTTCTGTTTCACTGTCAAAATCCTTGCTGTCACCACGTTGGTCCGCATCAAGCACAGTCGCAGGCATCAATGCGCCCGTCGGGCAAGCCTGCACACATTCACCGCAGGCCACGCAGGTGCTCTCACCCATCGGGTCGCCCATATCAAACACAGGGTAAGCGCTGTGCCCGCGCCCCGCCATGCCGATCACATCATTCACCTGCACTTCGCGGCAGGCCCGCACGCAAAGCCCGCACGAAATGCAAGCGTCCAGATTAACCCGCATCGCAACATGGCTATCGTCAAGTAGCGGAATATGCCCGTCTTCCAGCTTCGGAAAACGGCTTTCGCTTACGCCGTTCAAATCGGCCATATCCCACATATGCGCAGATTTATCGTGGCTGTCCTCGCGCTCGGGCAAATCAGCCACAAGCATTTCAACAACCATTTTGCGCGCATTCTTTGCGCGCGGCGAATTCGTCGTTACAACCATCCCGTCTTGCGGCTCGCGGATGCACGAGGCGGCCAAGGTCCGCTCACCTTCGATCTCGACCATACAGGCGCGGCAATTGCCATCTGGGCGGTAACCCGGCGCAGGTTTGTGACACAAATGAGGAATTATAAGACCTTGTCCATTGGCCACTTCCCAAATGGTCATACCTTTCTTTGCCGCAACCGGCTCCCCATCGAGCGTAAATAAAACAGTCTCAGACATAGCGCGCCTCCCGTCGGTCTTGGCTTGTATCATAAACCAGAGACCGCCACCTGAACACCTCACATTCCCGACACCCCACCACCCTTTTGCGCCGCCTTTCAGGTTGTTGCATTTTCTTTGCACCACTCCCTTTAACCCGCCGCACCCTAAGGCTAACCTCTGCACAAATTTGATCAAATGCGAGACAACATGGCAGAATTGATTCTAGTCCGGCACGGGCAGGCCAACAGCCACGCCACCGATGAAGCCAGCTATGACAAGCTGTCCGATCTCGGTCATACTCAGGCCCGCTGGCTCGGCGAGCATATGCGTGCCACCAATCCGCATTTTGACCACGTGATCACAGGCACACTGCGCCGCCAGAAAGAAACGGCCGCAAGCATGGGATACGACGATACCCGCATTGACGGACGCCTTGACGAGCTACAGTATTTTGCCATGGCAGCCGCCCTTGAGGCCGAGCACGGCATCGGTATGCCAACCGACCCGACTGAATTCGCCGCGCATCTCCCGCAAATGATCGGTTACTGGGCCTCAGGTCGCGTGAAAGGCGTGCCAGAGCCGTTTGCCGAATTTTACGGCCGCACAAACGGCCTCATAAATGAACTGTGCAAAGATCACGGGCGCGTTCTCATTGTCACGTCCGGCGGCGTCATCGGTTCGATCTTGCGTCAAGTCCTGCAACTCAGCGATGAGGGCATGGCTAAAATCATGCTGCAAGTGATGAACTCCTCTGTTCACCGCCTTTCATACGTGCACGGAACACTCATGCTCGGCAGTTTCAACGCCACACCTCATCTTGATATCCCGGGCCGTGAACACGCCCGCACTTTTGTCTGAACAGGAGCAAACTATGACCCATCTCTGGCTCAGAGCCGAACAGCGCCCCCACGAAGAGCGAGTCGGCCTCACCCCCCAAGGCGCCAAAGCTCTGATTAATGCAGGCATCCGCCTCACCGTCGAAGAAAGCTCTGTGCGTGCCATTCCCCTGCAAGGCTACATCGACGCCGGTGCCGAGATCGCGCCTGAAAACAGCTGGCCAACAGCTCCGCATGACGCGATCATCTTCGGCCTCAAGGAGCTACCCGAAGACGGCACACCCCTGCCGCATCGTCACATTATGTTCGGCCACGCCTACAAGGGGCAATTTTCAGGCAAAGCCCTGCTTGAGCGCTTCAGGGCGGGCGGCGGCACACTTTACGACCTTGAATATCTCGTCGATGAAACAGGCCGCCGTGTCGCCGCTTTCGGCTACTGGGCGGGCTTCGCCGGCGCAGCGGTCACGCTTAAAACATGGATCGCGCAACAAAGCGGTGCGCTCTGTCCACCTGTAGGCGCCTACCCCAACAAAGATGCGCTCCTTGATGAACTCCGCGCCGAGCTCAAAGAAACCCCAAGCGCTATCGTCATCGGCGCACTCGGGCGCGTCGGCACGGGTGCGTCAGACCTGCTGGAAGCGATGAGCGTCAAAGTTACCAAATGGGATATGGCCGAAACCGCCAGCGGCGGCCCCTTCCCCGAAATCCTTACGCATGACATCTTCATCAACTGTATCCTCGCGCGCCCCGGCACCCCACAGTTCGTCCCGCTCTCGGCCAAAGAAGCCTCTCGCAAGCTCACAGCCATCGGCGATGTCGCCTGCGACCCCGATAGTGATTACAACCCGGTTCCCGTGTACTCGGAAGCCACAACATGGGAAGCCCCCGCCGTGCGCGTCCACGATACGCCCCCACTTGATGTAATGGCGATCGACAACCTGCCCTCCATGCTCCCGCTCGAAAGCTCTGAAGACTTCGCAAGCCAGCTTTTGCCCTCACTGCTCACGCTGGGCGAGCTTGGCAAAGGCGTCTGGGCCCGCGCCGAGGCCGATTTCGTAGAGCATATATCAAAGCTATGACATCGGCACTCTACGTCGGCTACCTTGCCGCAACTCTTGGCACAGTCTGCTGGATACCCCAGGCTTGGAAAGCATGGAGCACGCGTGACACCTCCGGCATATCACTGGTCTCAAACCTGTTGTTTCTCACAACGGTATCACTCTGGTTACTCTACGGGCTTATGGTCACTGACTGGCCAATCATTGCTGCAAATATTTGCGCAATCATTGCGGTTACTGTAATCGTTGCCGCAAAACTGAAATACAAGTAAGGGACTGAAAACATGACAATCCACTGGTGCGGCACAGGCCTCTCGGCCATCCCTGGCCTTCGTAAACTGATTGAAGAAGGCAACGACGTTGTGGTCTGGAACCGCACAGCCGCCAAGGCGCAAGAGGCCGTCGGCGACATCGCAAAAGACATCCGCGCCTTTGATATGGACGCAATCACAGCCGCCACAGCCAAGGGCGATATCGTCGTTTCCATGCTGCCGGGTGACTGGCATGTGCCTCTGGCCGAAATGTGCCTTTCCAAAGGCGCAAACTTCGTCAGCTCAAGTTACATCGCACCGGAAATGCGCGCGCTGGATGAAGCCTTCCGCAAGGCTGGCCTCACTTCCGTCAACGAAGTCGGCCTCGATCCGGGGATTGATCACCTCATGGCCCACAACCTCGTAGCCGATTACCGCGCAAGCGACGCTTACGACGTCGGCAATGATATCACCTTCATCTCCTATTGCGGCGGCATCCCGAAGCACCCCAACCCCTTCCGCTACAAATTCAGTTGGTCGCCCCTCGGCGTGCTCAAAGCTCTGCGCTCACCGTCCAAATCGATCAAAAACTACACCGAACTCAACGTCTCACGCCCGTGGGATGCGATCAGCTCCTACGACGCACCACTGCCCCTTCCCGAAACTTTCGAGGTCTACCCGAACCGTGACAGCCTGCCCTTCATGGCCGACTACCACTTTGAAGAAAACTGGCGCGTCAAAGAGTTCGTGCGTGGCACACTTCGTCTCAACGGCTGGAAAGATGCGTGGGCAGATGTTTTCACCGAAATCGAAACGCTCACTGGTCCCGAAGGCGACGCTCGCCTGAAGGAGATGTCCGATGGTTTCTGGAATGACAACGCCTACGACGAAGGCGAGCCCGACCGCGTCGTCATGTGCGTTGGCCTCAAAGCCGAAAAAGACGGCGCCCCCGTTTACAACAAAACCTATGTCATGGACGCATCCGGCGACGCGCGCGGCACGGCCATGGCCCGCTTGGTTTCAATCCCCGTCTCACTGGCTGTCAAAGCAGTTGCCAACCACCAGATCGGCGCTGGTGTTCACCCCGCTCCACACGACCCGAAACTCGTAGAAGAATGGCTCTCCGAGGTCGACAAACTCGCTCAACACCTGCAAATAGTCGATCACTTGGCCTAAGCCCGTACTTTCTTATTGCCCTAAGTATCCTGGGGGGTCTGGGGGGCTAGCCCCCCAGTTGGTCGGATTGCAAAGCAATTCGACCCCTCATCCCTTACGGATAAGATCGTCTTCTTCATCCGAAGCAGAAAGCCCCAGCGCCTCAAGGCCGTTTTCCAGATGGTCCGAAAGATGCGGTGTTCCAAGCAGATAATCGGGCGTCGGCACAGTCGCCTCGGCTATTGCCGTGGCCCGTGCCTCTTCAAGCTCCTCCGGCTCAAAGCTGCCGCGGCCAATCCACATAACAGCCACAAGGTCGGTCAGCTCTTCCTCACGTAGTGTCTCGAAAAACCCGGCAAGCTCGGCCTTTGCGCGGTCCAGTTCCCGTGACATCAGAATAATCTGGGCAATTTTATTGATACTGATTTCAAGCATATCTGGTTCTCCTGTCAGCGCACTCATAGCACATTGATAGGTTTCTCGCACTCAATCCTTGATCTATCTCAAGCTCAGTCAGGCGCTTTAATCGGAACCACAGTCGGGTTTTCCGGCGCAAGCTCTTCAAAGTCAAAGTTATCCAGCCGCTTGGCCCGCCGTCCGGCTTTGTCAGCCGATACTTTTATGTCAGAGATATCCTTCGCCGCCTGATGAAAATGGCGATCAAGATTTTCAACACGATTTCCCAGCCTGTCTACATCGGCAAACAACAGTCCCAGCTCTCGCCTGATAGCTCCGGCTTGCTCGCGCATCCGTGCATCTTTCAAAATTGCCCGCATCGTATTCAGAGTCGCCATACAAGTGGTCGGCGAGACAATCCAGACTTTCGCGGCAAACCCTTCTCGCACCAGTTCGGGGAAATTCGCGTGAAGCTCCGCATAAATCGCCTCCGAGGGCAAAAACATCAGCGCGCCATCCGCGGTTTCGCCATCCAGAATATACTTCTCCGATATGTCCCTGATGTGCTTTTTAATCGAAACGCGCAGCATCTTCGCCGCCTCGTTCAACTGCCAGTCGTTGTCTGCACGGCGCAGCGCTTCATAGGCTTCCAGTGGGAATTTCGCATCGATAACAATCGGTCCGGGCGGGTTCGGCAAATGAATCAGACAATCAGCTCTCTTGCCGTTGCTTAACGTCGCCTGCATTTTGTAAGCGTCGCTCGGGAGCGCTTTGGTCACAATATCTGTGAGCTGGATTTCCCCGAACGCACCCCGCGTCTGCTTATTGCTCAAGATGTCTTGAAGGCTCAACACATCACCCGACAGTTTGGTGATATTATCCTGCGCCTTATCAATCGCCACCAACCGTTGCTGTAGTTCGCCAAGCGATTTGGCTGTGCTCCTAGCTGATCCCAACAGGTTTTCGTTCATTTTGCCGCTCACATCGGCAAGCCGTTTTTCCATAAGTTGCAGCATGTTAGCCTGAGAGGCCGCCTGCGCTTCACTCACGTGGTTGAGTCCGCCCGCAAGCTGTTGTTGCCCGTCCGAAAGCTGCTGCACCCGCGCCCCAAGGTGGCCCAGTTGGTGCACCAAAGGCTCGGTCATCCGCGCCGAGCGCGCAGCCGAGCGCATCCCCATAAACAGCATAAAGAAAAGCAGAAACAAAAGGGCGAGCCCGCCCAAAAGCAAGTGCATTTCAGCAATCTGAAGTCCGGCAATCTCAATCATGTGCGCCCGAAAAGTCTCTCGATATCGCTCAGTTTCAACTCTATATAAGTCGGCCGTCCGTGGTTGCACTGGCCCGAATGCGGCGTTGCTTCCATCTCGCGCAAAAGCGCGTTCATCTCCTCGGCGCGCATCCGTCGCCCCGAGCGGATCGAGCCATGGCATGCCACGCGGCTCAACACCGCCTCCAGCTTGTCTTTCACCGTCGAGGTCGTGCCGCCATCAGTCAACTCGTCTACAATATCCCGCAGCATTGCCTCAGCGTTGACTTCTCCCAGAATGGCCGGCGTCTCGCGCACGGCAACAGCGCCGCCACCAAAGGGTTCAAGAGTCAGCCCCAGCTTTGCCAAGTCTTCCGCTGCCTCCAACAAAAGTGCGCAATCACCCTCACTCATATTCACAATTTCAGGAATCAATAGAGCCTGCGCCCGCACGCCATTCTCGGCCATTTGCTTTTTGAGCCGTTCATATACAAGCCGCTCGTGGGCCGCGTGTTGATCAACCAAAATCATACCGGTCTCGGTCTGTGCAACGATATAGTTCTCATGCACCTGCGCCCGCGCAGCCCCCAAGGGCAGTGCCTCCAGAGGCTGCTCGTCAACGGCCGTAACTGGCTCAACCCGAGCAGAATATCCGCCTGCCATCTCGGCGAAACCGGCACTAGGCGCGCTATAGCTCGGTCCTGCATAAGGCCGATCCATCTGATAAACACGCGGCTCCAAAACCTCGGGCCGCATCGCCCCCAAAGCCGCATCAGCAACGGTCGAGCTCGCGCGATGCCCGGCCTCCGCCAACGCATGTTTCAGAGCGCTCACAATCAGGCCGCGCACCTGCCCCGGGTCGCGAAAACGCACCTCCGACTTGGCGGGGTGCACATTCACATCCACCAGATTGGGCGCACAGGAGACAAAGAGCGCTACGGCAGGGTGCCGGTCGCGGCTGAGAAAATCGGAATACGCACCGCGCAACGCTCCGATCAGTAGCTTGTCGCGCACAGGCCGCTCGTTCACAAAGAAAAACTGCGCCACAGCACTGCCCCGCGAATAGGTCGGCAAAGCCGCATATCCCGTCAGCATTATCCCTTCGCGCTCCGCCTCGATCTCCAGCGCATTCTGCGCAAACTCCCGGCCCATAACTTGCGCCAGCCGCCCGTGAAGTGCCGCAAACATATCACCGGTCTCCGGCTCAACGCGAAACTTCATCCGTGCCTCGCCACCACCGGAAATATCAGCAAGGCTAAACCCGACATAAGGCTCCGCCATCGCGAGCCGTTTCACCACATCGGCAATCGCTTGCATTTCGGCACGGTCAGAGCGCATGAACTTGAGCCGTGCAGGCGTCGCATAGAAAATATCGCGCAGCTCAACACGGGTCCCCCCCGCCAAAGCAGCGGGCTTTACCGAGCCCATCACGCCTCCCGATACCTCAACACTCGCGCCTTCCTGCCCTTTGGCGCGCGACGCAATGCTAAGCCGCCCGACAGCCCCAAGCGAAGGCAGCGCCTCACCGCGAAAGCCGAAAGTATGGATGTTGAGCAGGTCAGAACCGTCAATCTTTGAGGTCGCATGACGTGACAGCGCCAACGGCAGATCCTCCCCTGACATCCCGCAGCCGTCATCCACCACCCGAATGAGGGTCTTGCCCCCATCGGCCACCTCAACCCGGATACGAGACGCCCCCGCATCAATCGCGTTTTCGATAAGTTCTTTCACCGCCGAAGCAGGGCGTTCCACAACTTCACCCGCCGCGATACGGTTGATCGCGGCATCATCCAACTGACGTATCACAGGGTGATTTTGGCTTATATTGGGGCGTGGCTCGGACATGCCGCAAGACTTAGCATAAGCTCGCGCGATTCGACTATGAGAGAAACCACGCAACAGAAAGGGCCAGCCAGATTACCTCTGGCTGGCCCCAATGCTCTTTAGGTTAGTTTAGCCTTTAGAAAACTCCGGGTAAGCTTCCATACCGAGTTCGGCCATATCCAGACCCATGATTTCGTCTTCTTCGCTTGCACGAATACCGACTGTTGCTTTCAGCAAGAACCAAATCACTGCAGAGACAACGAAGACAAAGACGCCAACAACAGCGATTGATGTCAACTGAACCATCAGGCTCGCGTCAGAGTTGGTAAAGACAACAGCGATTGTGCCCCAGATACCTGCAAAGAGGTGAACAGGGATCGCGCCGACAACATCATCGATCTTCAGCTTGTCGAGGAAGGGCACAGCGAAGACAACGATAACGCCGCCAACCATACCGATCAATGTCGCGGACCCAAGGGTTGGCGTCAGCGGCTCAGCCGTGATGGAAACCAAACCGGCAAGCGCGCCATTAAGCACCATGGTCAAGTCGACCTTCTTGTAGAGAAGCTGTGTCAGAATAAGCGCTGCAACCGCACCGCCAGCCGCAGCTGTGTTGGTGTTGGCGAAGATGCGGCTGATGTCGCCGACCTGGCCTGCAGTGTTCATGTAAAGCTGCGAACCGCCGTTAAAGCCGAACCAGCCGAGCCACAGAATAAACGTGCCCAACGTTGCGAGCGGCAGGTTTGAGCCCATGAACGGAACAGTGCGGCCCTCTTTGGTGTATTTACCAAGACGTGGCCCGAGGATAAGCGCGCCTGCAAGAGCAGCCCAGCCACCAACCGAGTGAACAACAGTTGAACCGGCGAAATCAAGGAAGCCCATGCCGTCAAGGAAGCCACCGCCCCATTTCCAGGATGCCTGGATCGGGTAGATGAATGCCGTCAGAACGACAACGAAGGCAAGGAACGGCCACAGTTTGATGCGCTCGGCAAGTGTGCCCGAAACGATCGAAGCAGTGGTTGCGCAGAACATAAGCTGGAAGAAGAAGTCCGAACCAACAGAAGCATATGTCAAATCAGGCTCGGCACCTTCAAGGCCAACAGGCTCAAGAGATGTCATGCCAAATGCACCCAAAATGCCGTCAATGCTCCAGCCGTCACCTGGATACATCAAGTTGTAACCGATGGCATAGTAAGTCAGCGCAGCAATCGAGAAGAGCGCAATGTTCTTTGTGAGCTGCATCGTCACGTTCTTCGAACGCACAAGGCCCGCTTCCAGCATGGCGAAGCCAGCAGCCATCCAAAACACGAGAAAGCCCGCGACAAGGAACATAAAGGTGTTAAAAATGAAGCCGACTTCGGCGCTAATAGGCAGCACTGCAGCGTCTTGCGCCATGGCTGCGGCTGGTAGAAGCGTTGCAGCGGCTCCCAGCAAATATGTCAGTTTCTTTGTCATGATTATTCCCTTTCCCCGCGCTTAAAGCGCTTCTGGTCCTGTCTCGCCTGTCCGCACGCGCACTGCCTGCGCAAGATCAAGCACAAAAATTTTGCCGTCACCGATCTTGCCGGTGCGTGCAGTATTGGTGATGGTTTCGACGATGCTGTCGGCCATATCCGCAGGCACAGCGATCTCGAGTTTGATCTTCGGAACATAGTTCACGGCATATTCAGCTCCGCGGTAAATCTCGGTGTGGCCAGATTGCGCCCCAAATCCCTTGATCTCGCTCACCATCATGCCGCGCACGCCAATCCCCGTCAGCGCTTCGCGCACGTCTTCAAGCTTGTAAGGCTTGATCGTAGCTATAATGAGTTTCACCTCTTGGTCCCCTTCTGTAAGCTGCTCAGTGGCAGCACTTTGCACTCGCAGCATTTCCGCGGGGCGGCTCAGAAAGAAGCCTGAGCACTCTTTCAACGTCTCAAAAAGCGGCAGACTCTGAAAATTTCCGCAGATTTTGTGCAGTTTGCGTAAAAAATGTGCGCTGCGATGAGGCTGCCGTCACGTCTTTCCCCTCTACATTTTCTGGCTGGCCCTGTAAGGTCGGTGAAAACCGAGGCTCCGAGCAGGGCAAGATCATGAGTAATTCAGGACGTAAAAAGCCGCCGCTTGTCGCCGAGCGCCGCTATACCAACAAAGCCGCAGCCGCGAAAAAGGCCGCGCCCAAAAAACGTGCGCCCGCCAAGCGCAAGCCCACAAAGCCCACTCGCGGGCCAATCCGCCGGGTGCTTTACGGCATGATTGGCTGGATATTCCGTATCATCTGGGGCTTCGGCTGGCGCATGACATTGATCTGCACCCTCATTCTGGGGTTGGCCATCGGCTATGTCTCGCTCACCCTACCGCCGGTCGAGCAACTCTTTGACGGACGAGCACGCGGCTCTGTCACTCTCTTGGATGCATCTGGCAAGGTGTTCGCGTGGCGCGGTGACCAGTTCGGCGGGGCAGTCACTGCTTCCTCCGTGTCTCCTCACCTCAAAAACGCCATTGTCGCCACCGAAGACAAACGCTTTTACTCTCATTTCGGTCTCAGCCCGCGTGGCATCGCGTCAGCAGTCCGGATCAACCTGCGCGAAGGCCGCGGCCCGCTTTCTGGCCATGGCGGTTCAACACTCACACAACAAACAGCCAAGCTCATTTGCCTCGGCGTCCCCTTCGACCCTGCGAAATGGAAAAATGAAGCCGACTATGAAGCCGACTGCCGCCAAGGTTCGCTCGCTCGCAAAGCGAAAGAAGCGATCTACGCCATGGCGATGGAGGTGAGATACACCAAAAACGAAATCCTGACCGTCTACATCAACCGCGCCTTCCTCGGCGCAGGGGCACGCGGCTTTGAAGCTGCAGCCCAGCGCTACTTCGGTAAATCCGCCGCAGAAGTAGCCGCCAACGAAGCGGCCATGCTTGCGGGCCTACTGGTCGCCCCCACGCGCTTTGCCCCCACAAACGATCTTGAGCGCAGTCAGGAGCGTGCTGCAACGGTTGTGCGCCTCATGGAAGAACAGGGCTACCTCTCCTCCGCCGAGGCCCGTGATGCCCAGAACAATCCCGCGACCCTTTCACAAGCCGCCCAAGCCAAAGCCGGTGGCTACTTTGCCGATTGGGTCATGACAACGGGCCCCGACTTTTTCATGCGTGACACGACAGAAGATGTGATCATCCGCACCACCCTCGACCAGCGCGTCCAACGCGCGGCCGAGGCCGCGATGAAAGAAATTTTCGAAACCAAAGTGCGCGAAGGCTCCAAAGCTCAGGCCGCAATTGTAATCATGTCAGCCGATGGTGCCGTGCGCGCCATGGTCGGCGGACGGCAAACGCAAGTGTCAGGCGCATTCAATCGTGCGACCATGGCCAAGCGCCAGCCCGGGTCTTCGTTCAAGCCCTTTGTCTACGCCGCAGCGCTTGATATGGGGCGCTCCCCCTTCGATCTGATAGAAGATGCGCCCTATTGCACCAGAGTTCCCGGATCGGGCGAATACTGTCCGAACAACTACGATAGAAAGTTTCATGGCACAGTCACACTCACTGATGCACTCAAGTATTCCTACAATATCCCCGCCGTAAAACTCGCCGAAGAAGTCGGCCTTGAAACGGTGCGCAAAGTCGCCGCCGACTTCGGAATCGAATCCGACCTCGCCCAAGGCCCGGCTCTCGCGCTTGGCGCATCCGAATCTAGCTTGCTGGAAATGACAGGCGCTTACGCAGGCATCCTCAACGGCGGCAGCGCGGTTACTCCCTACGGCCTTGTCGAGCTAAAGCTCCTGGGCAATGAAGACCCGCTCATGAGCGCCACAGGCGGTATCGGCGAACGCGTGATCCGTCAAGAAACAGCAGAAGAGCTGATTTGGATGATGAACAAGGTCATCACCGAAGGCACAGGCCGACGCGCCAAGCTCCCGGGCCGTGATGCCGCCGGTAAAACAGGCACATCCCAGTCCGCCAAAGACGCTCTTTTTATCGGCTTCACGGCCGACTACGTCGCGGGTGTATGGCTTGGCTATGACGATAACACCCCGCTCACAGGCGTCACAGGCTCGGGCCTGCCTGCCGAAATCTGGCAAGACGCCATGAAACGCGTGCACGAGGGCCAGCCATCCCATGTCCTTCCCATGCGCACGCCCGATCCAAATGAAGGTCAGCCGCTCGGTCCCGTTTCTGATCAAGGCACCGGAGGCCAGACACAAACCGCCGTGGAGCAACTTCTGGAAGGTATCTTTGGTGGCTCTAACGGCAACATCCCAAGCGGTGGAACACCTCAAGACGTTGAGGAACGCAGACAGCGCGAGTTGGACAACCGCAGCAACCGTTAAACGCCAGTCGTTCGCCGTGAGGCTCTACTCACAGCTCAAATCAATGAAGACTTCACCCGGCAGCGCTCGCGGCTTTCCATCAAGTTCGCAGGTCAGCGGCTCTTGCGGCGCAAGCGGCACCGCACTCTCTCCACATTTAAGGTCGGCAACCATCATCGCCTGATCGCCGCGAAGCCGCTTCACTTCACAGCCGGACACTTTCGCGATTGCGGCCCGTGCCCGAGGCTCAACTGCGGCCATACGCGGAGCCCACTCGCTGTTGATACGGATCGCCTCTGCACGATTCTCTCTCACGCGAATATCAAAAGTGCTCTGCCCCACAGTGATGCGCTGTGCTTCAACGCCCCTAAAAGCCGGGCTCGCCGTATCGCAGCCCATCAAAAGGACCGCCAATATCAAAATATATCTCATACCACGGCTTTTACCCAGACATGGTTAACAACAGGTAAATGGGATTCCTATTGTATTCCAATATTGGAATGTGTTATGTATTCCACAACTCGAAACAAGGAATCATCTCATGCAACGCAAACCTGCTGATACCTACACCCCGCTTTACTTCCTCGGTGCCCTTGGCGCTGGCGGCTTGGCCGTTACTTTCTTCATGTATCTGATGTTCTGGGTGCCTCACGAAGGCCGCCCTGTTCCCAACTTTGCTGATATCACAACCGCCTTCACAAACGGGTCTACCCCGCTTCAAGTCGCTATTGCCGTTGCCGTTCTCGGTATCGCGGCAATGACCTTTCTCAATGTAAAGTATCTCATCTGGAACTTTGGCGCGCTCTCGCGGTTTCAAAAAACCGAAGCCTACGCCAAGCTGCGCACCTCTAACGCAGAAACAACCTTGCTTGCGGCGCCCCTCGCCACAGCCATGACAGTCAACGCGCTCTTTATCGTCGGGCTTGTCTTTGTGCCGGGCCTCTGGTCGGTTATCGAATATCTCTTCCCCCTAGCCCTCGTCGCCTTTGGTGCGCTTGGGGTTTGGGCACTCCGCCTCATCGGTGATTTCCTTGGCCGTGTTCTCAGCGAAGGTGGTCTTTTTGATGTGACAGCCCATAACAGCTTCGCGCAGCTCTTACCTGCGTTTGCTTTGGCCATGGTCGGTGTCGGCTTTTCAGCCCCCGCGTCCATGTCTCTGGTCCCGGCAACAGTTGCCATCTCGCTGATGCTCTCGACTTTCTTCGCCGTAGCGTCGCTCATCTACACTGTCGTCGCTCTTATCACAGCCTTCAGTTCGATGCTCCAGCACGGCACAGCCCGTGAATCAGGCCCAACCCTGATGGTCATCGTGCCTATCGTGACAATCCTGTCGATTCTGTTTCTCCGCCAGAATCACGGCTTGCACACAACATTCGGCTCCCATGCCGATGCAGGTTCAACCATGGTATGGCTTTCACAAATGGTCGCCGTTCAAGTTGTCTTCCTTCTGCTCGGCTTAACCGTTCTGCGCCGCCAAGGCTATTTCAACGACTTCGTCTTCGGTTCAAAAACCTCACCCGGCTCCTACGCTCTGGTTTGCCCCGGCGTTGCTTTCTCTGTGCTCCTACAGTTCTTCGTCAACAAAGGCCTCGTTGGGGCGGGCGCAATCGAAGCGTTTGGTGTCGTCTATTGGAGCGTCACAGCCATCGCGATCGCATCGCAGTTTCTTATGATCGCTTTGGTCCTGCGCCTCAACAAACAGCACTTTGCCGCACAGCCCGAAGGCAAGCCTGTCGCGGCTGAATAAACATACCACCACTCACACAGCAAAAGGCGGGCTATCACTGGCCCGCCTCTTTTTTTTGCCAAGGCTTGCGGCATGGAATTTTTGGTAATACCATTTTACCAATTTCAGCAAGGTTCACTCATGCCATTTCAACCAGTTCAGACCGAAAAGCTCAGCCGCGCCGTGGTTCACCAGATCGAAAATCTCGTTCTGCGTGGCATCCTGCGCCCCGGCGAGCGCCTACCCTCCGAGCGCGAACTGGCCGACAAACTGCACGTCTCCCGCCCCTCTCTGCGCGAAGCAATAAGTGAGCTACAAGAGCGCGGCCTGCTAACTTCCAAGGCAGGCTCAGGCGTATATGTAGCTGATGTCCTCGGATCGGCCTTTTCCGATGCACTGATCGAGCTTTTCTCAACACATGAAGATGCGGTATTTGATTACCTCGCCTTCCGCCGCGACCTTGAAGGAATTGCGGCCGAGCGCGCAGCACGCCTCGCTTCCGAGACTGATCTGAAAGTCATCAATCAGGCCTTCGAGCGTATGGAGAAGGCCGACAAACGCACAGGCGCCCAGAAAGAAGCCGAGCTTGATGCCGCTTTTCACATGTCAATTATCGAGGCCAGCAACAATGTTATCATGCTCCATATGATGCGCTCGATTTTTGACCTGCTCACACAGGGTGTTTTTTACAACCGCGCCCGCATCTTCGAACTCTATACAACACGTGAAGAATTGCTTGAGCAGCACCGCAAGATCAACACCGCCCTACAAATGCGAGACCCAACAGGTGCGCGTTTGGCAGTTGAGTCCCATCTCAATTTTGTCAACGCGGCCCTTGCTGACCAGATCAAATCGGACAAAAACGAAAGCATCGCACAGCTGCGCTTTGACCACGACCGAGATATCTGAAAACTCCGCGTCTCACAAAACGAAAAAACCCGGCCTCTTAAGCCGGGTTCTTAATAAGCAATTTTCGCACAGCTTAGTGCAGCTTTGCTTCCACCTGAGAGATAGCATCATCGATCAGCTGGTTGCCCGTGGCTGCTGTCATCTGCTTGGCAACAACATCGCGCGCCGCTGCAACAGCAACAACAATCGCGCTGTCACGCACCTCTTTCACAGCCGAAGCTTCGGCACTGGCAAGACGGTCTTCCGCAGCTGCCAAACGGCGTGCGATTGAGGTCTTGATGTCAGCCTTGGCCTGCTCTGCAGCTGCCGCGGCTTCTTCCTTTGCCGTTTCGACAATACGGTTTGCTTGCTGTTGCACTTCTTTTTGCTTGCGCTCGTAGTCGGCCAGAACTTTCTGGGCCTCTTCGCGCAGCGCTCGCGCCTCGCCGAGCTCGCTTTTGATACCCTCAGCGCGCTTGTCGAGCATTCCGCCAATCATAGCAGGAACATTGAAGTAGAACAGCACCCCGATAAAAACAAAGAATGCGATTGTAACGATCAGGTCAGTGTTGCCAAACGCCCAGAAATCGCCCGAAAACGGGTTTTTGCTGGCCGCCATAGCGGGGCTTGCAGCAGTCAGAGCGAGGAGAATTGAAACTTTCCGCATCTTCTTAACCCTTCATCCGTGCTGTCACAGCCGCAGTAATGGTCTTGGCATCAGCCTTACCACCCATCGCTGTCACGAGCTCTTTTGCCGTGTCTTTCGCAACGGCCTTCACGCTCTCGAGCGCACCTTCACGAATAGCGGCAATTGCCTTTTCGCCCTCGGCCGTTTTTGCGGCTATCTCGGCATCGGCCTTGGCCAATGCGACATCGAGGTCTTTTTGAATATCTGTCTTGGTCGCGGCAATGATGTTGTTGGCTTCATTGCGAGCGTCAGCAAGTGCTTGGTTGTAGGCCTCTTCAGCCTCAACAGCTTTTTGCTTCAGGTCTTCAGCCGCGGCAATATCATTGGTAATCGTGCCCTGACGTTCTGCCAGAACCGCAGCAATGCGGGGCAAGGCAACACGTGACAAGACAAGATAGATCACGACAAGCGTGACCACGAGCCAGAAAATTTGGTTGGCCCAAGTGGAAAAATCCAGTTGGGGCATGCCTGGGGCCGCGTCGGCTACGTGGCCTGCGGCGTCGTGCGTTTCGGTCGCCATGTGGGCCCTCCTTCGGGAACTTGCCTGATCACCGGACGAGCGCTAGGCGCCCATCCGGCCGTAAGGATCGTTGTCCGAAAAAGTTAAACGGCGAACATCAGCAGAAGCGCGACGAGGAACGAGAAGATCCCCAGAGCTTCGGCAAAAGCGATACCGATGAAGAGTGTGGCTGTTTGTGAAGCCGCTGCCGATGGGTTGCGCAATGCGCCGGCAAGAAAGTTGCCTGCTACGTTACCAACACCAATAGCTGCTGCGCCTGAACCGATAGCCGCGAGGCCTGCGCCGATGTGTGCGAGATCGCCTTCCATGAATATTCTCCTTACGATTGGAAGTTTAGATTTCTTTCAAACCTTAGTGTGAAGGATGCAGCGCATCTTTCAGATACACACAGGTCAGAATGGTGAACACGTACGCCTGAATAAACGATACGAGAACTTCGAGACCGTACATGGCCGTAATAGCCAGTACAGACACAGGGCTAATCACAGCAATCGCCGCAAATCCTGCAAACACTTTGATAACCGCGTGGCCGGCCATCACGTTACCCGCAAGACGGATAGAGTGGCTTACAGGGCGCACGAAGTATGAGATAACTTCGATAATCGCGAGCACCGGGCGCAGCGCCAAAGGCGCGCTTGAAACCCAGAACAGCCCGAGAAACTTTGAGCCGTTCTTCACAAACCCGACGATGGTGACAGTGAGAAACACCAGCATCGCCAGCACGACTGTCACAGCAAAATGCGAAGTCGGCGTGAAGGACATCGGCAGAAGGCCAAGGAAGTTCGAAAAGACGATAAACATGAACAGCGTCATGATATAGGGGAAGAAGCCGACAGCATCTTTGCCCGCCACATCTTCAACCATCTTGTAGACAAAACCATAGGCCAGCTCGGCAACCGATTGTGCGCGGCCCGGAATAGTCGCACGGCGTGATGTGCCGAGAACCATCAGCGCAATCACACCAACAATCGCCAGTATCATCCAGAATGTCGCGTTCGTGATGGTGAACATGCCCATGCCTTCACCGCCGAACAACGGCTTCACAATGAACTGGTCCATCGGATGGAATACGAGGCTGTTGCCTTCTGCGCCGTGTGTCTCAGTCGCCATGACTAATCCTTTTTGTCTTCCGCAGCCTGCGCTGCTTCTTGTGTCTTCTGGATCTCTTGCGCGGAGCGAAGCATCGTCTTCACACCGGCCGCAAGGCCCATAAATGTAAACAGCACCATAAAGATCGGGAGTGTCCCGAAGGCCCAGTCGAGCCCGTATCCGATGCCGAAGCCAAGGCCCAAACCGGCCACCAGCTCGATCACCATCCGCCACGCCAGTTGCGCCTGGGAGTAGTGTTCATCCATGTGATCTTTCGGCGTGTAAGCGGCTTTCACCGCTTTGATCCGCTCATCCAACTCGTCGAGTTGATCTTTTTTATCGCGCATCGACACCAGAAAAGCCCTCATGGACATTTGACGCCTTGCTATTGCGCAGGCCCGCCTGAGTCAAGTCGCGTTAACGCCGCTTGGAAAACCACCTAAACGGCTGATTAAGTTAGATTATTCGCCGCTCCGCAAGCTCACGGAGATTCCGCCGCACCTTCTATCTGGCTCAACACACCCCAAAATCCACATTCAACCAAAAGGTTGATCTTCACACGGCTTCACTTTTCCTCGTTCTCTGTGCCCCTCAGACAAAACCTCCCCCTTTCTTGATGTTGCAAATATCCCGGGGGTTGGGGGTTGGCCCTAACCGCGCTTGGCGCGCCCGCCCTGTGTGCCGCAGGCACGCCGCTTCTTCGCCCGAACACTTAACCAAACGGTTGACGAAATTCGCACCAAAGGCCAAACAAAGTCATGACAGAACCACTCGACCTTGTCTTTTCGGCATTGGCCGATCCAACCCGCCGCGCCATCCTCACGATGCTGCTCGAGGATGATATGGCTGTAACTGACGTTGCCGAGCCCTTCGCCATGAGTCTTGCAGCAATCTCAAAACACCTCGGTCTGCTCACGCGCGCAGGTCTCATCTCACAAGAGAAGCGCGGACGCGTAAAATGGTGCAAGCTCGAGCCGGATGCGCTCAAGCAAGCCTCAGTCTGGATGCAAGGTTTCGGCCAGTTTGATCCCGTCAATCTAGACGCTTTCGAACGCTTCCTTGAAAGAGAATTTCCCGAGAAGCTCTAAGCGTGGCTCAAGCGCCCTTTCAGAAAATTCGCTACTGCCTGCACCTTTGCCGTGCGGTGCAAATCCATATGCGTTACAAGCCATAGCTTCGTGCCCCACTCCGCCACAGGCCCAATCACCTTTACAAGATCGGGCCGGTGCGCCTCGGACCCCTCCGCCAAAAATCCAAGCCCGATACCCGCACAAATCGCTGCATTGGCAATCGGGTATCCGCCCGCCCTAAACGTGATCTGCTCGGGCTTCACATGCGCCGAAAGCCACTGATAATAAGGCGCCCGTGCCTCTGCATCGTCGCTTCCGACGAAGCGATGGCTTGCAAGGTCATTCAGCCCTTCCGGGCGGCCATGCGCCTCAATATAGCTCTGCGAGGCATAAAGACTCACTTGAGCAGGACACAGTTCCTGTACCACATTGTCCGGCTCCTCAGGCTTACGAATGCCTGCGCGAATAGCAATATGGGCCTCGCCGTATTCCAGCTTGAACACTCGGTCCCCCGCCAGATAGCGCAGGGTCAGCCCCTCGTGCATATCCTGAAACTCTTTCAAAAGAGGCATAATCTTTGGCACAATCTCAGTGAGCGAGGTAATAACAAGCTCGCCGCTCACCCCGGTGCTTGTGCCATGAATAAGAGATTGGAGTTGCGAAAACTGCTCCGCCGTCGCTTGGCCGACGCGTAAAAGCTCCAACCCGGCTTCTGTCGGCGTATAGCCACGCGCATGGCGCTGGAACAGCTTCGCCTTCAGGCGGTCTTCCAGGGCATCAATATGGCGGATCACAGTGGCATGATGAATACCCAGAATTTCAGCGGCACGGCTCACCGTGCCCTCCCGGGCAACGTGATAAGCGGTTCTGATCTCGTCCCAGTTGTCCATCTGCTTGCCCACTCGCCAGTTTTTTCAGCCGCTACAAGCTTAACGCGCGAATCTCTCTTTGCAATCGACGAGCCTCCGCGACGCGCCACATTGGCCTGCCCAACTCTGCATAAATACTTCAATTATTTGGAATCTACATGCAAGCACGTCAAACAAACAAAGGCGCAATAAAACTTCGCCAACGTCAGGCAGTCACAAGATATTCAAAAGGTCGTTCGCCTGAAAACCACGACCCAAAAACAATTTCAGCGCCCCGCTTGGGCTACGTAAAGCCCAAGCATTGGAGCGCTGAAACCGTTACTTTAAAAGAGCTTATGAGCCGTCTGATGCCGCGATAGCGAGAACAACAACGGCTGCCGCTGCGATTGCTGCGCCTGTGCCCATTGATCCCATAGAACCTGATGAACCGCCAGCAACTGGTGTTGTGTCAACAAATACGTCTGATTCCATTACGGCCGTGCCTTTGCTGCCGGCAGCTGCGAATGTAGGGGCTGCGATCAGAGCGATTGCGGCGAATTTTGCTACAGTTTTCATATTGGGTACCTCGTGTTAAAAATAGTAATTACCGAGTTGAACTTACCCAGCATATGCAAGTGCAGTAAGAGGTTTGTAAAATTTGGTAGGTCTTTCTATTACATGTGGCAAAAATATGCGTATGGCACAAAAGATCTGCCCGCTTGACCAACCGCACCCAAAGGCGTAAACCGCGCGCAATCATACGGAAGCTAAACCCTTCCGGTCTCGCTTGCCGAGATCGCCCCCCGTCAGCGAGTTTCGCCCACGGGGGCAAATTGTCATTGGGCGGCCCGCTTCCTATGTCGGGTCAGAACGCAGCGGTAAAGGAGCCGACAAGATGTTTGAAAATCTGTCCGAACGCCTCTCGGGTGTCTTTGACCGCCTTACAAAACAAGGCGCGCTGTCAGAAGACGATGTGAAAACAGCCCTGCGTGAAGTGCGTGTTGCCTTGCTTGAGGCTGACGTTTCGCTGCCCGTTGCCCGCGAGTTTGTTAAAAAGGTGCAGGAGCAGGCCACAGGCCAGTCCGTCACCAAATCCGTCACACCGGGCCAGCAAGTCGTCAAAATCGTGCACGATGCCCTCGTCGATACGCTCAAAGGCGAGCAAGACCCCGGTAAGCTCAAGATCGACAATCCCCCGGCACCGATTCTTATGGTCGGTCTGCAAGGCGGTGGTAAAACCACAACAACAGGCAAACTCGCCAAGCGTCTGAAGGAAAAAGAGGGCAAGAAAGTCCTCATGGCCTCTCTCGATATCTATCGCCCCGCCGCGATGGACCAGCTTGCCATCCTCGGTGCGCAAATCGGCGTTGACACCCTGCCCATCGTCAAGGGCCAAAACCCCGTCGATATCGCCAAGCGCGCCAAGCAGCAAGCGGCCCTCGGCGGCTATGATGTCTATATGCTCGATACGGCTGGTCGCCTTCAGATCGACGAAGTCCTGATGAAAGAGGTGGCCGATGTGGCCGCCGTGGTCGATCCTCGCGAAACGCTTCTGGTGGTAGATGGCCTTACAGGTCAGGTCGCCGTCGAAGTCGCCGAAGAATTCGATGCCAAAATCGGCATCACAGGCGTTGTCCTCACCCGTATGGATGGCGACGGCCGCGGCGGCGCAGCCCTCTCCATGCGCGCCGTTACAGGCAAACCCATCCGCTTCGTCGGCCTCGGGGAAAAGATGGACGCGCTCGAAACCTTCGAACCGGAGCGCATCGCCGGCCGCATCCTCGGCATGGGCGATATCGTCTCTCTCGTCGAAAAAGCGCAAGAAACAATCGAGGCCGAACAAGCCGAGCGCATGATGAAGCGCTTCCAAAAAGGTCAGTTCAATATGAACGACCTCAAGATGCAGCTCGAGCAAATGCAAAAAATGGGCGGCATGGAAGGCATCATGGGCATGATGCCGGGCATGGGCAAAATGGCCAAACAAGTGCAGGATGCAGGCTTTGATGACAAAATCATCGCCCGCCAGATCGCCCTTGTTCAATCCATGACAAAACGCGAACGCGCCAACCCGCAAATCCTTCAGGCCTCTCGCAAAAAGCGCATCGCCAAAGGCGCGGGCATGGAGGTCTCCGACCTCAACAAGCTTCTCAAAATGCACCGCCAGATGTCGGACATGATGAAGAAAATGGGCAAAGGCAAAGGCGGCATGTTGAAGCAGGCCATGAAAGGCATGTTTGGCGGCAAAGGCAGTATGCCTCCCGAACTCGGCCAGGGCATGGATCCCGCCGCAATGGAAGCCGCCGCCAAACAACTTGGCGCTTCCGGCAAACTCCCGGGCCTTGGCGGCGGCGCAGGCCTGCCCTCTGGTCTCTCCGGCTTCGGAAAGAAGAAATAACCCGATGCTGAGCCTCGCCATCCCCACGCTTGAAACCGAACGTCTCGTTCTGCGCGCGCCCTGCGAGGCCGACGCTGAAAAAGAGGTCGCCTTCTGGGCGTCCGAGGCGTCGCAGTTCGTCGGCGGCCCTCTGCGCCCCGATGAAGTCTGGCGCATGATAGGCACGATCCTCGGACATTGGGTCATGCGCGGCTACGGCTTCTGGGCGGTCGATGACAAAGCAACGGGCACATACCTCGGCCGCGTCGGCCTCTGGAACCCCCTCGGCTGGCCCGAACGCGAAATCGGCTGGACACTTATCCCCGAAGCTTGGGGCAAGGGCTACGCAACCGAAGCCGCGCTCTCGGCCCGCGCCTATGCCTATGACGTGCTCGGCTGGGAAACCGCAATCAGCCTCATCGCGCCAAACAACGAAGCCAGCAAAGCTGTCGCAACCCGCCTCGGCGCAGCGCTCGACTATAACTACGAGCACCCGAAATTCGGCAAAACCGAAATCTGGCGTCACCTCGCCCCATCCGAGCTCGAAAACGGCGGAATGGAGGCCTACGCATAATGCACACTGCAAGCATCCCTGTTCTGGAAACCAAACGCCTCGTTCTGCGCGGCCCCGAAGCCGAGGATTACCCCGACTTCAAGGCCACGTTCAGCTCCTATCGTTCGCGCTTCATGGGCGGACCACTCAACGCTTACGAAGCATGGATGCTTTACGCTGCCGAAATCGGCCATTGGAACATTCGCGGCTACGGAATGTGGATGATCCACGACAAGGAAACCGACGAGACCTACGGCATGGCAGGCGGCTGGAAGCCCGCGAAATGGCCCGAAGCCGAGATCGCCTGGATCATCTGGCCCGACAAAGCCGGCAAAGGCTACGCGCTCGAGGCAACTCACGCCGCACGCGGCTATTTCTACAAGCAGCAAGGCTGGGAAACTGCCGTCAGCTACCTTGACCCGAAAAACCTCGACAGCATCCGCCTCGCCGAGCGCCTCGGAGCAAAGCGTGACCCCGAAGCTCTCAGCATCGACGGCTCCGATGCGGTCTACCGCCACCCCTCTCCCGCCAAACTCGACGGCACGCAGTTGGCACATGGCATCGACATGGAAATCAGCCACTACGCCGACCCGCTGTTCAAACCGAAAGGATGGGCGCTTGACTGATCATTTGTCCCTTTTTGGCGTTAACGCATTGGTAACAAAGCCTGTTCAGGCGGTGCACGGGTTGTGCACGGGTTGTGCACGCTTTTCACCCCCCCTTTTTGGCAGATTTGGAGGTGCAGAATGACCGATGCAGTGACCCGCGCTGCGACGCTCCTCAAGGGGCATCGCGAAAGCATCGACCGCCTCGATGCCATCCTCGTTTATACCCTCGGCGAGCGCTTCAAACACACCCAAGCGGTGGGCAAGCTCAAAGCCGAACACGCCCTTCCCCCGTCTGATCCGGCCCGCGAAACGGCCCAGATTGCACGACTCGAAGATTTGGCAGTTCAGGCCGATCTGGACCCTGAATTCGCCAAGAAGTTTCTAAACTTCATCATCGCTGAAGTCATTCAGCACCACGAAAAGCACCAAGAATAACAGGCGGTTGCCTGAAATGCCATTAAAGGAGAACACACCATGGCTATGAAAATTCGTCTCGCCCGCGGCGGCTCAAAAAAGCGCCCTTTCTACCGCGTTGTCGCCACTGACAGCCGCATGCCACGCGATGGCCGCTTCATCGAGAAACTCGGCACATACAACCCGCTTCTCGCCAAAGACAGCGAAGAGCGCGTAAAGCTTGATCTCGATCGCATCAAATACTGGCTCGGCGAAGGCGCACAGCCAACCGACCGCGTTTCACGCATGCTCGAAGCCGCAGGCGTTCTGGAGAAAAAAGAACGCGCCAACCTGAAAAAAGGCGAGCCCGGCAAGAAAGCCAAAGAACGCCTTGAAGAAAAAGCAGCCAAGGCCGCAGCAGCAGCTGAAGCCGCCGCAGCACCGGCGGAAGCCCCTGCTGAAGAGGCTCCTGCCGGTGACGAAGCCGCTGAAAGCTAAGCATTTTCGGGCTGGAGCTATTCGCGCTCCAGCCCGTTCTGCCTATCCCTCATGCGCTTTCTATTCCGCCCTTTTCGCACCCTTTTCCTGATTGGCTCTGCCTTTCTTGCAGGTGTAACCTACGAAAAAACTGCCCACGATGACCGCTGCACCACCGCAGGTGGAAGCGTCACATCAGGCCTCTGTGAAGGAGCCCGCCCATGAGCGAGCGTGTCTGTGTCGGCGCCATCGCAGGTGCCTTTGGCGTCCGTGGCGAAATCCGCCTCAAAAGCTTTACAGCTGAACCTCAAGATATTGCAAACTACACACCGCTCTTCACAAAAGACGGAACAAGAAACTTCACCCTCACCATCACTCGCCAGATCAACAACGGCTTCTCCGCCCGCCTCAGCGGCATAGCAACCAAAGAAGAAGCCGATGCCTTGCGCGGCACAGAACTGTATGCTGATCGCAGCCAACTGCCCTCGCTGCCCGACGACGAGTTCTACCACGCCGATCTCGTCGGCCTCACCGTGCTCGATACAGGCGGAAGCGAGCTGGGCCGTGTCAAAGCCGTTCAAAATCACGGCGCAGGCGACCTTTTGGAGGTCCAGACTAAAGGCAGCAGCGCCACGGTGCTTTTGCCCTTCACTAAGGCCGCTGTGCCCACGGTCGACCTTGCCTCTGGCCGTATTATCGCCGACCCCCCCGAAGGTCTCTTTGAATGACACGCGTGATCGTTCACGCGGGCTTTCACAAAACAGGCACTACCAGCCTGCAAGATTTTCTAAACCAAAATAAATCCGCCCTCGCGCCCTACATGGCCTACTATGGGAAAATGGATTTCCTCGACGCTGGAGCCCACGCGCGAATCTACGCGCAGCGCCCTTTCCCGCATCGTTTATTCAAATTTCGCCGCAGCTTGCGCGCATTTCTCGAAAGCATCCCCAATCACTCTACAATCGTGTTGTCGCGTGAAACGTTCTCAGGCGGCATGCCGGGTCATCGCACCCTCTCTGGTCGCCTGATGACATCCTATCAGCGTCCTGCAAAACGCCTTGCAAAAGTGATTATCCAAGAGATCCGCCGCCGCTTCGGTCCCGAAGCAGAAATCACTTTCTTCTATACTACCCGCGAGCGCGAAGACTGGCTCCGCTCTGTTTATGGTCATCTATTACGCTCTATCCGTCTCACAGATGATTACGAGAGCTTCCGCGCTCGCTTCCCTCAGCTTCTCGGCCCCGAAGCCGAAGCACAAAAGCTCACCCGCGCGCTCGCTCCTGTGCAAGTCGTAACAGCCTCTCTGGAGGCCTATGCAACCGCGCCCGAAGGCCCTGCTGCCGCACTGCTCGATATGCTCGCAATCCCGTCGGCAACCCGAAACGCTTTGCGCCCTGTGCCGCGCCGCAACACGGCCAACGCGCCCGCAGTTCAGGCCAGGTTCCTCCGCCTCAACCGCAGCATCAGGAACAGATCAAAGCTGAAAGCCACCAAGAACGCCCTGCTCTAGCGCCGCATAAGACAAGCCCCCGCCTTTTTTATTGCCCAAAATATCCTGAGGGGGTCCGGGGGAGCAAAGCTCCCCCGGCGGGTCGGTTTGCGCAAAGCGCAAAGCGAAACTTAGAGAACCGCCGCCAACCGTGTGCCTTGGTCAATCGCACGCTTCGCATCAAGCTCTGCCGCTACATCGGCACCCCCAATCACATGCACGCGCACGCCCTTGGCTTCCAGCGCATCCGCAAGCGATCTCTCACTCACCTGCCCTGCGCACATCACAATCGTATCGCACGCTATAAGTGTCGGATTGTCCCGCGCCTCACCAAAACTCACATGCAGCCCATCTGCGTCGATGCGCTCGTAATTAACACCACCAACCATTTCGACGTTTTTCATCTTCAGCGCCGCACGGTGAATCCAGCCTGTTGTCTTGCCAAGCCTTTTGCCATGTCGCTCCGCTTTGCGCTGCAAAAGCACCACTTGCCGCGCAGCAGGTTCAGGTTTCGGCCCTTCAGCCGCAAGTCCGCCACGTGTTTGAGAAGGGTCACCAACGCCCCATTCTTCCTTCCATTCCTCAAGGTCAAGCGTCGGGCTCTCGCCCTCCTGGACAAGAAATTCACTGACATCAAAACCAATTCCGCCTGCGCCAACAACAGCAACACGCTTACCGACTTTGGCTTTGCCACGCAGCACATCCACATAGCTCAACACATGGGGCATGTCCTGCCCCTCAATCTCGGGGTCACGTGGCAAAACACCCGTCGCCACGATTACTTCGTCAAATCCGTCTAGATCATCCGCCTGAACATCACGGCCCAGCTCAAGCTTCACACCATGCTTTTTGGCCATCGTGCCAAACCACGTAACAAAGCCCCAGAACTCTTCCTTCCCCGGAATCTGCTTGGCCATGTTAAGCTGTCCGCCGACCTCTTCAAGGCGGTCAAACACCGTCACATCATGGCCCCGTTCGGCTGCCGCAATCGCCGTGCTCATCCCTGCTGGCCCCGCACCGACAATAGCGACCTTCTTGGGCGCATCCGTGGGCTCAAGCTTAAGCTCGGTCTCATAGCAAGCGCGCGGGTTCACCAGACAGGTCGAGATTTTTCCTTGGAACGTATGGTCAAGGCACGCCTGATTGCAGGCAATGCAGGGGGCAATCTCCGCTGCACGCCCTTCTGCTGCTTTCAACACAAAATGAGGGTCAGCAAGGAAAGGCCGCGCCATGCTTACAAGGTCAGCGCAGCCCTCAGCCAGCACAGTTTCCGCCACATCAGGCATGTTAATCCGGTTTGATGTGATCAGCGGAATACCCACCTTCCCCATCAGCTTTTTCGTCACCCAGGCAAAGCCCGCGCGCGGTACACTTGTCGCAATCGTCGGAATGCGCGCCTCGTGCCAGCCAATACCGGTGTTGATCATCGTTGCCCCGGCTTTTTCAACTTCCTGCGCCAGTTGCACAACTTCCTCATGGGTCGACCCGTTGGGAATAAGATCAATCATGCTCAGACGGTAGATGATTATAAAATCCGCGCCTACAGCCGCACGGACCCGCTTCATAATTTCGATAGGAAGGCGCATGCGGTTCTCGTACGAGCCGCCCCAACGGTCGGTGCGTTTGTTGACATGGGTCACAAGAAACTGGTTGATGAAGTAACCTTCCGAGCCCATCACCTCAACACCGTCATACCCCGCGCGCTTGGCATTTGCTGCCGCTGTGGCAAAGTCGGCGATCTGCTTTTCGATGCCGTCCTCGTCAAGTTCCTTGGGCGGAAACGGTGAAATCGGGGATTTTATAGCAGAGGCGCTGACACACTCGGGTCCATAGGCATAGCGCCCTGCATGCAAAATCTGCATGGCAATCTTGCCACCGGCTGCATGAACTCGATCTGTCACAATCTTGTGGTTGGCAATATCCTCATCTGTATACAGCCCCGCCGCACCGGGGAAAACGCCGCCTTCGTTGTTGGGAGCGATACCACCTGTCACCATAAGAGCCGCACCGCCCCGCGCGCGCTCTGCATAAAACTCGGCAACGCGGTTCCAGTCCTTGGTCTCTTCAAGGTTTGTGTGCATCGAGCCCATGATCACGCGGTTTTTCAGCGTCGTATGGCCGAGATCGAGCGGGGCGAGCATATGTGGATAGTGCGACATTGTGAAACTCCCTTGTTGCCCGCAAAATTGCGGCAAAGCGGGCAAATTGTCACTTAAAACGCGGCGTCAGCCTTAACTCGTTTCCACACAATGGCGCCGAAACGCACGCTTGAGCATATCAAGCTCCTGGCGCATGAGCTCGACTTCCGCACGCAGGTCTTCATCCAGCGCTTCACCGGACAGCAGTGAAAAGCCTGCAAGCGTTTCTTCGGTTTCGCTGTCCGCGATAAGCACCGTCCTAATTCCGTCTGAAACCGCTTCGGCCGGAACTGGCACGATCATCTCCCATGTCCCGTTTTCACCAGCCTTCAGGCTCACACCCAGCACTGGCTTGCCGTCAAGCGTTACGCTCAGCTTGGGCGTATCTTCAATCGGTGCCCCATCAGCACGGGTCACAACAGCGTTCCAGCGTGCTTCGATCATGCGCCGCTTGGTGACTACATATTCGCTCATCTTTCGCCCCTCAAAGCTCGGCTCTTGGTCTTCGGCTAAACGTCAGATCCCGAATAGCAATCTGGTTCATCTCGGGTCCCTCAAAGATCAGATCAAGCCAGATCCGCTCAACCCTCTTTTCATTCAACTTGGAGTAAGCCAGATCAAACTCCACAACCACATCCTGCTGGTTTAGCGGCAGTTCTCGTACAATCTGCTCGGTGTTCGGCCCGTGTTTGATGTTGATCCGCGCAAAAATTTCTAGCGGCTTCTCAAATTCCACAATCGTCTGGATGCGCAGCAAGTGTTTACGCAAGAGCCCATGCGCCGCCGCTTCGGGAAGGTCAACAACCACCGACAGGAAAGAACCATCAAACTTAAAAACATCCAGTTGCAACCCATAAGGCGCAAGGTCGGCTTCGCGACGGTTTCTGATCTGGCGCAGCGTCAACTCCGAGTGCTGGCAATCATGAAACAAAGTCACCTCGCGACCCAACATGGATTTGGTTTGTGCCGAACTCAAACCAGGTTTCGGCAGCGCCCCACGCCACAATTCAGGCCGCCACGCCCAGTCTGAATCAAACGGTTTGTCAAAGGCCTGCGAGCCGATCATCGGCAAGGCAAGGCGCTCGTCGGCGATGTGAATAAGCTGGTCCAGCTGGGTCTTCATCTTGCGCGCATCGGCTCGCTCGGCACGCAACTTTTCCAGCCGTGTTTCATATCCACGCCGCGCAGCCCGTTGCCACCGCTTCAAGGAAAGCCGGTATAGCCCGCGTTTAAACGCTGCGCTGCCAAAGGAAAAAGCCATCGTATATTGCTGCCAAAATGCTGTGCGGTTTGAATTGTCACTGTAATGGAAACAAAGTTAACGAAAAGGCCTGATTTCAAGAAACCACTGAACAAATTGAGCTATTTGCACTTTTTCGTCCCTTATAGAACAACACTACTCGGCAACAGCAATGGGGCTCGCGCTCAAGACAGCCTCGGCAAAATCGATCAGAAGCATCTTGCCCGCTTCACCTGCCGCTGCTCCGCCCTTTTCGGAATAAACCGCCAGCCCGATAAGAAAGCCGTTGAACTTCAGTGCTCCACGCCAGTGCTTTGGGTCGCTTTGCGGAATAAGAGTTTCGCCGCCCGATGCCAGATGCACCAAGCTAATGCCATCCCCGTTCTCTAGGTATATCGGCTTCTCGCTTGCAAAAGCTTGCGCCAGTGCTTCAGCGGAAATCTCTTTTTCCGCCAAACCCATAGGTTGCACCTGAAGGGTTAAAATCGCAGCCTCAAGTCCAATGCTGTCAGCGCGCGCATCAAGCGCTGCGCAAGGCGCGAGCAAAGCAAAACCTCCCATACGCCCGGTCTTAAGAGACCGCTTGTCGATGCAATACCCCGCAGGGCCTTTTCCGATCACCCGCTCAGGAACGATTGCAGCACTCGCAAGCGCAAAGCTGCGTTTTTCCCCGCCAGCCTTCAACACAGAACCTGCTTGCCCGTTCGCTGGAAGCTCGGCCAGACAACCGCTCAGCAAGGTGCAAAACACTAGCCCCAAAGTGGCCCGTCTGAATTTCAATGTCGACATATGATTCCGCCTCGGCGCTCGGGTCTGCCCCTATCAGCTTTAACCCTCGAGATATCGAAGCCGGAACTGCGACACAAGCCTTGACGCGCCCCTAGCTAACGCTGTGGTAGCTTTCCTCTGTAGCTTTCGCAAAACCATCTAGCCGTTTGGCCAGCCGCTTTGTAATGCTCCCCCGCGCCAGCTTAAGTGACTGCACCAGCAATCTGGCCGCAAGAGTCTGAGGGTCAAGCTCAAGCTCTATACTCATCCGTGTGCGCTGCTTTGACATCGCCACCAGCTCAACTTGGAGAGTCGCTTCAAGCCCTTTCGTACTGCTCTTAGCAGTCAAACCGTTCGGCGCATCCACCTTCTGAAGTTCGATCCGCATTTTGCGTTGCTTGCCGCGAAAATGAAACATCGTGTTCCAGGCCATACCCGCCGTGGGCTCATCATATGCGTCAAGCCGTGTCACCTCTGCTCCACGCCGCATCGCTTGGCGCGTAAAGCCTTCAAAATCGGACACCGCCATAAAAACATGCTCGATAGGAGCCTCAACATCCTGTTTAGCGGAAAAAATCATACTCAAATGGCCCCTTTAGGATCTTGTGTCGAGTTTCTAGGTTGGCGGCTATGTAAGCCGATCTGCCAGCCAGTTCCAAAGTAAAAAGTGCGCAATCGCACCTTTTCTTGCAGGTTTCAGCACCGGATGCTCACCCGCAAACGCCTGAGCGATCTCCTCCCGGCTAAACCATCGGGCGTCCTCAAGCTCGTTAGGGTCAAGCGTAATCACATCGCTTTCCGCGCGCCCCTCACATCCGATCATCAGCGAACTCGGGAAAGCCCAAGGTTGGCTCGCCAGATAGCCAACATCGCTCACTTCAATTCCCGCCTCCTCAAAGACTTCGCGCCGCACTGCTGCCTCAATGGTTTCTCCTGGCTCCACAAAGCCCGCCAGAAGAGAATACATCCCCTCGGGCCAAACCGCCGAACGCCCCATCAAGACCGAATTACCCTGCGTAATCAGCATGATCACCACAGGGTCAGTGCGTGGAAAATGTTGGGTGTTGCAACTCGGACAAGACCGCTGCCAGCCCGCCATAATCATTTTGCTCTCGGTTCCACACGCAGCACAAAAGCGGTGCGATCTATGCCATCCCAAAACCGCACGCGCCGTCGCTGCAAGCTCCGCATCGCGCGCACTCAGCCGGGTCATCACGCCACGCAACTCCAAAAAGCCCTGCGCTTCGTTAAGCATCGGATGCTGCTGCTCCGTCTGGTCCAAAAATGCCCCAAGCGCCGCCTCATCAACTTCAACAGGAATCCAATCGGATATATCGCTGACAAAAACCAGCTTGCCGCTCTCTTCGCGACCCAGAAGTATCGGGGTTTTCCCGTGCTCTTGCAGCACGACATGATCCATCGGTAACCGCGCCAAACGGTCACGCGCTTCACCCTCCAAAAGCGGCTTGCCCCGCCATAACAAGATCGTCTCCGCCCCGCCCGCTGCGATCGTTTCGGCCAGATGTGCGGACATCCCCCTAATCTCGGCCGCGCGATCAAGATGCGAGCCTCCAAAAGTCACTGTTTCAGCCAGCTTCATAACGTCCTCGTTTTTTCTCTCTGTCTTGTAGCGGGATTGAGAATCCTTGAACACCCGCTGACTATTGCAACAAAGCCCCGCCTGAAAGCACCGCACGCGGGTCAGACGACATCAGTTGATAAACTCAACTATTGCGTGTTAACCTCCCCTCGAAAACAAGCTCTAATGGCACCCAAGCACATAAGGCTCCAGCACCTGACCCAGAACAAAAACACTCCCGCGTCACCCCATGCTGCATGCCTTCGCGTCTTGCAAACATCGGATTTACACGGGCATGTGCTGGCGTTTGATTACAACAACAATGTGCTTTTCAAACATCGCGGCCTGTCGCGCACCGCGCTTCAAATCAAGCGCGCACGTGGAAAGGCCGCCGCCTGTCTCTTGTTTGATTCAGGCGATTTTCTTCAAGGCTCTCCCATCGCCGATAGGCTGGCTTACATGCCTCAAGCTGAAACACAAACAGACCACCCCGTCATCACAGCAATGAACACACTGGAGTATGACGCCGCCACCCTTGGCAATCATGATCTTGATTTTGGCCCTGAACATTTAGCCAAAGCACTGGCAAAAAAGACATTTCCCATCGTCTCGGCCAACGTTCGCTTGCCTCCGGAACTCCTGCAGATCAAACGTTATGTGATCCTTGAGCGCACAATGGCAGGGCACAAATCCCCGATGCGCATCGGTGTCACTGGAATTTTACCTCCCGAAACGCTCGAATCTCCTGCCGCGAAAGACCCGTCAATCGTCTGCGAGCCTGTCGGGCCTGCTCTTGCCCGCGTTCTCGCCGAGATGAAAGAAGCTGGCGCGGATATAACCATTGTTCTCGCCCATTGCGCTGTTGGTTCTGAGGCGCGACCCGAATCTGGCACAGCACTCTCCGACACGCTCTCGGTGCTTCAGAAAGCCGATCTTGTTCTAGCCGGACACACCCATGAAGTCTGCCCGCGGCCCGATGCAAGTCTACGCATAATTCCCGGCGCAGACTTCCCGACTCTGATTCCGGGCGCATGGGGCGAGCATCTGGGTCAAGCCGACCTCTCGCTTGAGCGCAGCAACAATCGCTGGCACATCCGTGAAACACTGCTGAGCACAGAACGCACAGCAGCAAACGCCCCCGAATGCCCCGAGATAGTCGCAGCCCTTGCGGGCCATCACAGCGCAACCCTTGCCGCCGTGGCCGAACCGCTGGGCCAGACCACAGGGCAAATCGACAGCTTTTTTACTCTTGTTCAAGACAACGCAAGCCTTCACCTTCTAGCTGAAGCTTTCGAGGAAAGTGTGCGCCAAGCGGTGCGAGGCACCGCTATTGCCGACGTGCCCGTGCTTTCTGTTATCGCCCCATTCCGCACAGGCGGGCGCGCTGGTCCGTGGCACTACTGCCATATTCCCAAAGGCACAATCGCCCAGCGTGATCTCGACAAGCTCTACAGCTTTCATGACACGCTCTGCGCACTGCGCATTAGTGGCAAAGCCTTGCGCCTCTGGCTGGAAGCGAGCGCCAGTGTGTTCAGCCAAGTGCCCGTCGGCGCGCAAGATGCCCCCCTGCTCAATGGCACATTCCCGGGGTATCTGTTTGATGTCATTCCACAGCTTGAATACGAAATCGACATCTCCCAGCCCGCCGTTTTCAATGCAGAGCGGCGCAGGGTCAGCACAGGCCAAGGCCGCATTACTTCACTCAGCTACAAAGGCAAAACCGTATGCGATGATGCGATCTTCACTCTCGCAGCAAGCTCATATCGCGTGCAAACCTTCTGGCCCGACATCCCCGAAGCCTTACGACCGCAGCTCATTCTGGATACAGGCGAGCCCTGCCGCAACGTTCTCGGCAGTTACATCCGCAGCAAAGGAACAATTCGCCCTGCTACCAGCCCCTCGTGGCGGTTCAAGCCAATGCCGCACACCAGCGCACTTTTCCTGACCTCACCCAAGGCGGCCAGCTCCCCCGCAAAGGGCATCGAATTCATACGCCACACGCCTTTCGGCTTTGCAGAGATGCGCCTGTCGCTCTCGGGCACAGGCTGCGCGCAAACCCTTGCGAATCCGGCGGGAGCATCCTATATCGGCCAGTGAGAGGTTGGCGCGGGCAGGCGCCTCGCCAACCCGGTCAGATCCGGAAGGAAGCAGCCGCAACGAGACCCGCTTGGGTCGTGTTCAACCTCTCACCCTTATCCCCGTTCAAATGTAATTCGACCGTTGCAAATGGTCATAACCGCTTGTGCCGCGGTGATGTCTGCGGGTGCGAGAGCCGTCAGATCGTGGCTCATCACAGCAATATCTGCCATCATCCCAACACTGAGCTGTCCCTTGCGCGCTTCGTTAAACTCAACCCAAGCATTGCCCTTGGTGTAGCTTTCCAGCGTGTCAGAAAGGCTCTGCGTCTGGTCCCGCCACTTCTCACCCAGATCAAGCGGCGCAATCGCAGCCTTCACACTCGGCATTACATCCACAGGGATCACAGGCCAGTCTGTCGAAAAAATCACCTTCGCCCCTGTCGCGCGGATATCCTGCCACGCATAAGCACCCGCAATCTGATGATCGTGGAGGCATTCCCCGACACCCGTAGGCGGGAAAATATGCCCGATCGGCGCATGACCCGGCTGGATCGAGGCCACAATGCCAAGTTCGGCAAGCCGCGGAATGTCATCGACATGCATCACTTCCAGGTGCTCGATACGGTGACGGCTGTCTCGTTTGCCATTGGCCTTCTGCGCGGCCTCCAAAGCATCAATAGTGCGCCGGATACCTGCATCACCGATAGCATGAACGGCAATCTGGAAGCCCAGTCGATCCGCCTCCACACAAGCCGCCACGAAATGCTCTTGGGTAAACACCTCTTCGCCGGTGTTACCACCTTCTCCCAGCACTCCGGGGTATGGCTCAAGCATCAGCGCCGTGCCGCTCTCGACAACGCCGTCGATGAACATTTTGAAATGCGCACTCCGCACCATATCGCCCTGAAAGCGCGCGCGCATCGCTGGCGCTTCCTCTGCAATCCGTTCAATCGGGTCTGTGCCCTTAAAGTGAAACGGCACCTCGCAGCGGCACAAAAGCCGCCCCTCGGCTTCAAGCTCGCTCAACAGCTCCGCCTGATAAATATTCCCGTCCATCAAGTGAAGCCCGGTGATGCCCTGCTCCGCACAATGCGCAAGCCCTTGGGCAATCACGTTCTTGTCCATTTCCCGTTCGGCTGGTGTCGCAGGCGGCACAGGGTCTTTTCCCGTGGTCAAACCCATCATTTCACGGCCTCCATGGCGCGTGAGAGCAAGCACAGGGCCGTAAGCCCCAGGCTCCAAAAGCTCACCACTGGCCAAGCCGTCGTCTCCCATAACAATCTCGGAACCGGCATCAACCTCGCCGCCCTGCAAAAGCCCTGTCGCTTCAAGCGCAGCGGTATTCGCCCAAACGGTGTGGTGATCAGGCGCAAACATCGCCAAGGGGCGGTCTTTCAGTATCTGGTCAAGGTCGTGGCGTGTCGGCGTCTTGCCTGTGCCCAGAATCATGTAGTCGCACATCACACAAAAGACGAGCTTGTCCTCGGGGTTCTCGTCGGCATAAGGGCGAATGACCTCGGCCATCCCCTGCAGCCCCTCAACGCCATAAAGGCTGAGACAGCTAAGTTCGACAGCCCCCCCGAACAAATGCACATGGCTGTCGATAAACCCGGGCAATACCGTGCCGCCCTTAGCGTCGATAATCCGCGTTTGCGGCCCCGCCATCGCACGGATGTCCTCACTCGCGCCGACAGCAGAAATCTTGCCATCCGCAATCGCCAGCGCTTCAGCCTCAGGCTGGCTGTCGTCAAAAGTCATCAGCGCGCCATTCAACACAATAATATCGGGGGTCATTCTGCTCTCCGCAAAAAAAGAAAAAGGCCCCGCTTTTATACAGCGGGGCCCAAAGGGATTTATTTCTGAAGTTCAGTCCAGATTGCGGTGTAAAGCTTGGTCGCCTCAGGCGGGCAAGTCTTGGCCACATAGGCAGCACCTTTCAGCTCCGCAGGCACAACAATCTCGGGTGCTGTTTGCATATCTTCAGGCATAAATTCTTCCGAACCTGCAATCCCGTTGGCATAACGCGCAAACGCAGAAAGCATGGCAGCATTTTCAGGATCCATGATGAAGTTGAGGAACATCTTGGCTTCATCTACGTTTTTCGCGTCAGACACGATGGCCGCGTTGTCCATCCAGACAGGATACCCTTCCTGCGGATACCCAAACGCAATGTCGGCGTTCTGCTCACGCGCACGGAACGACGCACCGTTCCAGTTCACACCGGCTGCCACATCGCCTTTGGCGAATTTTTCGATCATACCGTAATCCATCGAGAGCCAGTTCGTTTTGGCCGCTACAAGCGTGTCGCGCACTTTCATGAGGACTTCCTTGTCCGCCGTGCATTGCTCACCACCGACATATTGAATGGCCATGCCCATCACGTCGTTCATTTCCGGCACAACGTTGATCTTGCCTTTCAACTCTTCGGGCGGATCAAAGATAACAGCAGCGGTGTTGATATCCCCGCCATAAATCCCCGTATTCACTGTCACACCAACAGTGCCCCACTGCCACGGAACAGTGTAGTTACGGCCCGGATCGAACTCGACATCAACCCACTGGGGGTCCATGTTTTTGAAGTTTTCCATCTCGTTCGGCTTTGACTCCATGAGCAAGCCTTCAGAAATGAAAATCGGCACATATGTCCCCGATGGAACAACAATATCAAAACCGTGGCCGCCCGCTTTCAGCTTGGCCATGGCTGTGTCATTGCTGTCATAGTCGGTGATCGTCACCTTGATACCAGTCTCTTTCTCGAATTTCTCGATCATCTCTGGTGATGTATAGTTACCCCAGTTGTAGATGTTCAGCTCGCCGTCCGCATAAGCGGGGCTTGCCAGGACCAGAGCCATGGCTGCGATTGTCTTTTTCATTTCAAGTCTCCCTGTTTAGGTTTTTGTAGTTGGTTTAATTCTTGATTTTACTGAGCAACGTGAAGGCAACAACCATCGTCACGGAAATAGCAACCAGCACCGTCGAAATCGCGTTAACTTCCGGGGTAATCACACGGCGCAACTGGCCAAGCATATAAGTCGGCAGCGTGTCTTGCCCTGCCGATTTAACAAACTCTGTGATCACTACGTCATCCAAGGATATCACAAAAGCCAGCATCGCGCCTGCCAGAATACCCGGCCAAAGCTGTGGCAGTGTCACGCGGCGAAATACCTGAAAGGGCGTAGCGTAAAGATCGGCTGCCGCCTGCTCAAGGCTCAGGTCCATGCCCTGAAGCCGTGCACGGATCGGCAAGTAGGCAAAGGGAATACAGAATGCCGAGTGCGCAACGACAAGATACAGAAGCCCCGAATAGCCTGTGGCCACTTTAATCATCGCAAACAAAATCAGAAGCGCTACAGCCGTGACAATCTCGGGAACCATGAGCGGCTGGTTGATCATTGCAAAGACAGCACTTTGCCCTTTGAACTTACGCGTGCGCGTCGTCGCCAAGGCAGCCAACACAGCACAGGTCGTCGCTGTCAGCGAAGCCCAAAACGCAAGCACAAGACTGCGCACAGTAGCTTCTTGCACCTGCTCGTTGGCCCAGGCCGATTGATACCAACGCCAGGAAAACCCTTCCCAGATAGCAATCGAAGTGCCCGAGTTAAACGAGTAGGTCACCAACAAAACAATCGGCAGATACAGCATCCCGAAACAGACCAATGCGATTGTCGTAAACCCGGTCTGGCGCCGGATATTAAAACCCTTGTTCTTAGCCATGCTTCACCTCCTCGTTACCAACCGCGCGCACGTAAGCCATGAGCGCAACCATCACGATCGCAAGAAGCGTAATCGAAAGCGCTGCTCCCAGCGGCCAGTTCCGCCCTTGGCCAAACTGCAATTCAATGAGGTTACCGATCATCAAATGATTGCCCCCGCCCATAACGCGCGGCGTCACATAAGCGCCGAGCGACGGAACAAAAACAAGGATCGAGCCAGCAATCACACCCGGCTTGACCAAGGGGAAAATAACACGGCGCAACACCTTCATTCGCGTGGCGTAGAGGTCATATCCTGCCTCCACGAGGCTGAAATCCAGTCTCTCCATCGACGCATAAAGGGGCAGAACCATCAGAGGCAGGTAAACATAAACCATCCCCAGCGCGATCGAGAACTCGGTATAAAGGATCTGGAGCGGCTCATCTATCATCCCGAGTGACATCAAAATCGTGTTCACAGTGCCTTCGTTGCGAATAAGCTCAACGATAGCAAATGTGCGGATAACAAGGTTGGTCCAGAACGGTATCATGATCAGCAGCATCCAGAGATCACGATGCTCTTTGCGCCGTGTCGCAATGAAGTAGGCCGTTGGAAAACCGAAGAAAATACACACCAATGTTGTGATCAGTGACAGCTTCACCGAACGCCAGAAAATGCTCAGGTGCGCATCCGACAAGCTTAGCGTGTCGTCAAAAATATCGCGCTGCATAAACACATTAAACCACGCGTCCGCCGAGAAGCCCCACTCCACTCCGCCATAGTCACCCGCTGTGAGAAACGAATAAACCAGCGTAATCAAAAGTGGCCCGCTCGCGGCAATGACCAGAATAAACAACGCGGGCGCAAGAAGCATCCAGCGGACACGAGAGGCGCGCTTTGCCGCCTTGTGAGAGAGATCCGCCATGCGCTAGTCCCTCAATACTTGCGCGACATCCGCGCCAAATTTCACACCCACCCGCGATCCCTTTTCAAACTGCGAAGCGGCGTCAGGCGTATTTTGCTGACGCAAAACAAATGCGGTGCCGTCATCGAGCGCCACATGATAATGGGTGTCGGTCCCGAAGTAGACGATATTGTCGAGCGTGCCCGCAAGTATCCCTTCGCCTTCACCTGAAAGGCTTGCGTGCTCGGGCCTGATCGCCAGTGTCACCATGCCCTTGCCCTCAGTGCCTTCCTGCGCGCGCGCCATCGTGGTTTTCCCCGACGACAACCGCACCTCTGCTGTCTGCCCCGTCGCCGAAACCAGTTCGGCTTCCAGAAAGTTTGTATCGCCAATAAAGTCCGCAACAAACCTCTCGGCAGGATGGTCGTAAATGTCACGTGGACCGCCAATCTGGCGGATCGAACCCGCACTCATCACAGCAATACGGTCCGACATGGTCAGCGCTTCTTCCTGATCATGCGTCACAAAGATAAAGGTAATTCCCGTCTCGGTCTGAAGCCGCTTCAGCTCAAGTTGCATTTCTTTGCGCAGCTTGAAGTCGAGCGCGCTCAATGGCTCGTCCAACAGCAAGACTTTCGGCTTGGGCGCAAGTGCACGTGCCAATGCCACCCGCTGTTGTTGTCCGCCCGAAATCTGGCTGGTCTGGCGGTCCGCCATGGCGGTCATCTGGACAAGCTCCATCATCTCATCGACCGTCGCTTTAATTTCGTCTTTCGGTTTGCCCAGCATCTCAAGCCCGAAGCTGATGTTCTGCGCCACAGTAAGATGTGGAAAAAGCGCATAGCTTTGAAAAACCGTATTCACAGGCCGCTTGTGCGGCGGCAGATCAACGATATTTTCACCAAACATCTCGAGCGTGCCTGAGGTCGGGCTTTCAAAACCCGCAATCATGCGCAAAAGCGTGGTTTTGCCGCAACCCGATGGCCCCAGAAGGGTGAAAAATTCATTATCGGCAATTTCAAGGCTCGCATCCGCCAACGCCACAACGGGGGGGCTCCCCTGATAAACCTTTCGTAGATTTCTCACGCTGATTGCAGAACTCAAATCGCTTCTCCCCATCGCGCCATACCGGCGCTATCTGTCACTAAGGGCTCTTTTGACCCTTTGTTTATTCTTTCAAGACTACGCAGATTACCCCTTCACGTAATACCCCGATTGGGGTAGTTTTTGAAAAAATATGATCATATTAGGGGTATAAATGGCCGAAAATCTATCCCGCCGCGACGTGATCCGCCTGCGTAAAGCAATGACGAGCACACAGAGCGATTCCTTTTTCTATCATCTGCGCAATCTCCTACGCGCCAAGCTTCACTTTGACACTCTGTTGATTATGCAGTTTCAAAAAAGTGGCACACCCCGCTTGCATAACGGCTGGTTGCGGCGCACTGCCGCTTTAGAAGGCGCAATGCGACAATATCTGGCAGGCGCATACCGGCTCGATCCCTTCTATCAGTATCCGGCGCCTCCGCAGGACGGCGCGATGTATCGCCTCTCCGAGATCGCCCCCGACCGCTTTTTTACCAGCGAATACTATCTGCGCTACTATCGTAAAACCCAACTTTGCGATGAAATCGGACTGCTCTGCCCGCTCGAAAACGGCAGTATCGCTCATCTTTCCCTTAGCCGCCGCGCACAAGCCGGCCCCTTCAAACGCAAAGAACTTCAATGCCTCAGGCATTACAGCCCCCTACTGCTAGAGATGCTCCGATCCCATTGTAACTTTCGCGCACAGCACATGGACCAAAACGCCGAAACGCCTTCCCGCCCGCTCTCGCAAATTATCCGCACCGAGGCCGCCGAAACGCTCGGCGTCAAGCTCACCAAACGTGAAACACAGGTCGCTGAACTGGTGCTTCAAGGGCATTCCAACCCTTCCGCGGCGCTCAAGCTCGGCATGGCCTATGAAACAGCGAAGGTTCACCGGCGCAACATCTATCGCAAGCTTGGCATTTCTTCACAGGGCGAACTTTTCTCGCTGTTCAAAGATGTCATCTAGGCTTCCGCAGCAGCCGAACGCACAACAGCCGCCACATCCCGCAACTGCGCAATCAACGGGCTACTCTTGCGCCAGACCATCCCGACAGTGCGCGTAGGTTCGGGGGCCGCAAACCGCGCCAAAGCAACAGCCGCCGAGCGCGTCTCGACAGGCACAGCCATCTCCGGAATAAGCGTGACACCCATTCCCGCGCCTACCATCTGCACCAATGTCGACAACGAACTCGCGTCAAACCCGTCACGCGGGCGAACCTGCGGCAGCGAGCAAACCGAAAGCGCCTGATCGCGAAAGCAGTGCCCTTCCTCCAAAAGCAAAAGCCGCATCCTGCTGAGGCTATCGGCACTCGGTATAGGCAAATCAGAATCCCCTTCAGGGCGCACCAAAACAAAGCTCTCCTCAAAAAGCCGGACTTCCTCAAAGCTCGGCTCCGAAATAGGCAAAGCCACAATAGCTGTATCCAGCCGGCCCTCATCAAGCTCCGCCAAAAGCTTTGACGTCACCGTCTCTCGTACCTGAATATCAAGCCGGGGGTATGTCGCTGCCAGCGCCTTAAAGACCCGTGGCAAAAGGTAGGGCGCAATCGTCGGAATAACCCCGAGGCGCAAACGGCCGCTGAATTCCTCCTGCGCCTTACGGGCCATTTCCCCAAGCTCTTCCGCCCCACGCAACACTTGTCGTGCATGGCCGGCAAAATCCTCGCCAAAGGCCGTCAGCCGCACCTGCCGCGCGGCGCGCTCGAACAAGGCCATGCCAAGCTGCCCTTCAAGCTCCTTGATCTGCATTGAAAGCGCGGGCTGCGAAACAGAGCACACTTCCGCAGCACGCCCGAAATGCCCTTGGCTCGCCAAAGCTTCAAAATAACGCAACTGTCTCAAGGTGATATTCGCCATAAGCATTTCCTATCAAGATGATTAGAAAATGCAACTTATTCCTATCGAAGCTCTCGGTTAGACTGTCGCAGGAAATGCAAGATTCGGTGCAGACCCCTGCATCACTCATACTGTTAGGGAGATATTCAAGATGGACGGAAACAACATAGGCAAATGCCCGGTCATGCACGGGGGCAACACGGCCTCTGGCAACGACAACATGGAGTGGTGGCCAAATGCCCTCAATCTGGAAATCCTGCACCAGCACGACTCCAAGACCAACCCGATGGGCCCAGACTTCAATTACCGTGAAGAGCTGAAAAAGCTAGACGTTGGCGCATTGAAAAAAGACCTCACAGCCCTGATGACCGACAGTCAGGATTGGTGGCCCGCCGATTGGGGCCATTATGGTGGCCTGATGGTGCGCATGGCGTGGCACGCGGCTGGCTCTTACCGTCTCGCCGATGGCCGCGGTGGTGGTGGCACAGGCAACCAACGCTTCGCGCCTCTCAACAGCTGGCCCGACAACGCCAACCTCGACAAGGCACGCCGCCTTCTCTGGCCCATCAAAAAGAAATACGGCAACAAGCTCAGCTGGGCCGATCTGATCTTGCTCGCGGGCAATGTCGCCTATGAATCCATGGGCTTCAAAACCTTCGGCTTCTCCTTCGGCCGTGAAGACATTTGGCACCCCGAGCTCGATACATACTGGGGCGCAGAAAAAGAATGGCTCGCACCGTCAGACGAGCGCTACGGTGATGTCGAAAACCCCGCCACCATGGAAAATCCCCTCGCTGCTGTGCAGATGGGCCTGATCTATGTAAACCCCGAAGGCGTAAACGGCACACCCGATCCGCTCAAAACCGCAGAGCAGGTCCGTGAAACGTTCGCCCGTATGGCAATGGATGATGAAGAAACCGTTGCGCTCACAGCAGGCGGTCACACCGTCGGCAAATGCCACGGCAATGGCGATGCCGGCCTGCTCGGAGCAGAACCCGAAGCTGCCGATGTCCAGGAGCAAGGCCTTGGCTGGAACAACCACACCTCTCGCGGCGTAGGGCGCAACACTGTCACAAGCGGCATCGAAGGCGCATGGACAACGCATCCGACACAATGGGACAACGGCTATTTCGAGCTGCTGCTCAACCATGACTGGGAACTCAAGAAAAGTCCGGCTGGCGCTTGGCAGTGGGAACCCGTCAACATGAAAGAGGAAGACAAGCCCGTTGACGTAGAAGACCCGTCAATCCGCTACAACCCCATCATGACAGATGCCGACATGGCCATGAAAATGGACCCGAAGTATCGCGCAATCTCCGAGCGGTTCTACAACAACCCCAAGGAATTTGACGCAGCCTTCGCCCGTGCATGGTTCAAACTGACCCACCGCGACCTGGGCCCGAAATCAAACTACTTCGGCCCCGAAGTCCCACAGGAAGATCTGGTCTGGCAAGATCCTGTCCCCGCTGGGTCTACAGACTATGATGTCTCCGCCGTCAAAGCCAAGATCGCTGCAAGCGATCTGACCCTTTCAGAAATGGTGAGCACCGCATGGGACAGCGCCCGCACCTTCCGCGGCTCTGATATGCGCGGCGGCGCAAACGGTGCACGCATCCGTCTGGCTCCACAAAAAGACTGGAAGGGCAACGAGCCTGCCCGCCTTGCCCGTGTGCTCGGTGTGCTCGAAGGCATCGCAGCCGACACCGGCGCAAGCCTTGCCGATGTCATCGTGCTGGCAGGCAACCTTGGTGTCGAGCAAGCTGCCAAGGCCGCAGGCTTTGACATTGAAGTTCCGTTTGCTCCGGGTCGTGGCGATGCCACCGACGAGATGACCGACGCTGACAGCTTTGATTATCTGGAGCCACTGGCCGACGGTTATCGCAACTGGCAGAAGGAAGACTATGTGGTCTCTCCCGAAGAAATGCTGCTCGACCGCACGCAACTGATGGGTCTCACAGCACCCGAAATGACCGTGCTGATCGGCGGTATGCGCGTCATGGGAACCAACTACGGAGGCACCAAACACGGCGTCTTCACCGACAAGGAAGGTGCCCTGACCACTGACTTCTTCGTCAATCTGACGGATATGAGCAACACCTGGAATCCGGTTGATAGCGGCCTCTACGAGCTGCGCGATCGGGCCTCGGGGGCCGTCAAATGGACAGCAACACGCGTTGATCTGGTCTTCGGATCGAACTCGATCTTGCGTGCCTATGCCGAAGTTTATGCCCAAGATGACAACGCGGAGAAATTCGTGTCCGATTTCGTTGCCGCATGGACAAAAATGATGAACGCCGATCGCTTCGATCTGGCATAAGCTTCACCGCAAACCAGAGGAAAAGGCGCAGCTTTCGGGCTGCGCCTTTTTCGTTCCTCACAGCATCAGAACACCTGCGCCACCCTCACAAAGCCTGCCAACAAGCTCCATGCGCCGCCCCGTGATCTTACGGCTGTTCAGATTGCCCTTGGCCGTCACTTCACCCGCGCCAAGCTGCGGTGGCTCGGCCAGAAACAGCGCAGCGCCAACCCTGCGGCTCGCCCCCGAATGTGCCGCATTCCAATCCGTCAGCCGTTCCCTCAGAGCCGCCAAAGCACGGGCGCAAATCATCATATCCCCCGCTTCGTCAAGGCTCATCCCGTTCGCGACAAACACCTCACGGTCAGGCACAAGCATCACCCCGATCTGCTCCTGCCCCTCCCCCACAATCACAAGGTCGAGCGCCAGAGGTTGCAACCAGTCCAGCAATGCCTCGCGCAGCTCGGCCACACGCACCCATGTTCCGCTCGAAAGCTTGAACTCTTCCGAAAGCCGCCCCTCAAAGCGCAGCCCCTTGTTGGCATCTTCTGGGTCGACAAACGAAACCGCGTCTTCCGTGCGCAAATAGCCCTCCCCGTCAAAAGCTTCAGCCGTTTTTTCGGGCGCACCGTGATAGCCCTTAAAAATACTCGGTCCCTTCACGCGCAGCTCATAGCGTCCTTCTTCAAGCGGGCACAGCTTCACATCAACACCGCTCACGGGCACACCCAGCCCGCCCGCCTGACCGCCCGGCTCATGCGGTAAAATACAACATGGCGCAGTCTCGGTCATACCCCAGGAGGTTGTCATCAACGGCGTTGAACCTGCTGCACGTGCCACCCGTTCAAGCCCCTGCCAAATATCCTGTGGCAAGACAGCGCCCGCATAGAACAGCATATCCAGCCGGCCAAAAACATGCGCCGCCAGCGCGCTGTCTTTTTCCAGAGCCGCAAGCAGCATCCCATAGCCCACAGGTACGTTAAACATCAGGCTCGGCTGCACCATTGCAAGGTTTTCCAAAGTGCGCTCAAAACGCCCCTGAACTGGCTTACCATCGTCGATGTAAAGGCTCCCGCCATTGGCCAACATCAGGTTAAAGTTATGCGAGCCACCAAACACATGGCTCCACGGCAGCCAATCCACAATGCACGGTGGCGCATCACCCAAAAACGGCAGCGCCCCACGCAGCTGCGCTTGGTTCACACACATCATCTCCTGCGTGGTCAAAACGCCCTTGGGTCGTGAGTTCGATCCGCTGGTCATCAATATCTTCGCCAGCGTTTTGGGTCCGACTTGTCCATAAGCCACCTCAAGCGCACCGCTCACAGGTGTCGCACACATCAAGTCAAGATCAGCGGCGCTCACCCGCTCGGCCTTCACAAGCTCAAGGGCCGCGCCAAAACGCTCAAGGTCTTCCGCATAAACAAGGGCCGGTTTTACATCCCGCGCAACCTCGGAAACCCGCCCACGCGCCTCGGGGATCAGTGCATATTGTTCCGTCAACGGCACAAGCGGCACACCGACATACTGCGCCGCCAGCGCCAACAACCCATGGCGCACAGAATTACCCGACAAAACAAGAATGGGCGTATCGGCCGTTAGTCCACGTTGCAAAAGCGCGCTCGCAATCCCCTGAACTTTGTCCAGAACCTCAGCGTAGCCCAGTGTATACCACCCCGCACCTTGTCGCTCGGCAAGGAACACCCGTTCAGGTGCGGCCTCGGCCCAATGATGCAGCCAAATACCCGTCTTTTCGGCCACAGGCCCAAGCGGATGCCCGGAGCGTAAATGCAATGTCCCGTCCACGTCGCGGCCAACACGCACCCGATGAGGCAAATAACGCGTCACAGCCTATTCCGCGGCCGTCAGCTCAAACATCACACCCTCAAGCCCGTCAATCTTGCCGCTGATCTTGTCACCGGCCACAACTGGCCCAACGCCCGCAGGCGTGCCCGTCAGAATGATGTCTCCCGCGCCCAGATGATAATACTGCGAAAGATGAGAAACGATCTCGGCACAGCTCCAAACCATATCGCCAAGACTCGCATCCTGCTTCACCGCGCCATTCACCTCAAGATGAATGCGCCGGTCAGCCAACGCATCAAACTCCGAAGCTTTCGTAAGCGGGCCGAGCACAGCAGAGCCCTCCACATCCTTGCCGAGCGACCATGGCCTGCGGTTGTCTTTCCCGTCTTGCTGGCGGTCGCGCCGCGTCATATCAAGCGCTGAACCGTAAGCGTAGATTGCCGCCTGCGCTTCGGCTTCACTGGCGCGAAACACAGGTCCGCCCAGCACAAAAGCAAGTTCCATTTCGTGATGATAATTCTCTGTTCCGGGCGGGTAAGGCAACACCGCCCCGCTTTTCACCGCATGGGCCACCTGCTTCGTGAAATACCAAGGCGCCTCGCGGTCAACTTCACCGCCCATCTCGGCGGCATGGGCAACATAGTTGCGCCCCACACAAAATATCCGCCGCACAGGATAAAGCCTGGCCTCGCCCTGCACCTCAAGCGCAAAGACCTCTGGCGCATCAAATATGTAGTCGCTCATGGCATTCTCCCTCTTCTGACCCAGCTTTAACGAAGGTCGCACCGAGGGAAAAGCCGCTTACTTCTTCTTTACATACTGCGTGAGAATAACAATGCGCTGGCCCTCAACGCGGCCTTCGATGTGCTCGGGGTTGTCAGCCACAAGGCTGATACCGCGCACGGCCGTGCCGCGCTTGGCGGTGAACCCCCCGCCTTTAACGGGCAAATCCTTGATCAGAACGACAGTATCACCCTGCGAAAGCGACACACCGTTGGAGTCCTTGTGCGCGCTCTCGGCAGCGACATTATCCGCCCAGGCCTGCGTCTCTTCATCAAGGTAAAGCTGCTCTGCCAAATCCTGCGCCCAGCCCTCGGCACTCAGCCGCTTGAGCATCCGCGCAGCAATCACTTGCACCGCAGGCTCCTCGCTCCACATCGCCGAAGCCAGCCCGCGCCAGTGGTTGGCCTCCGGCTCGCCGGCGATCTGCTCGGCACAAACAGCACAGACCATCGCCTGCGCGCCATGCGGCCCGCCCTCGACATCAACGGCAATCAAATCAACATCGGCAGAGCATAGCGGGCAAGTCATGGGGCAATCCTTAAGTTGGTTTGCCCCGCCTTACAGGCTCTCGCGGGCAATGTCTTCAGCTGTTCTCATAAACCGCTTTGGCCACATACCATGTCACCGGAATTGACACGACAAAGCCCAGAAGCGCCGAAAGCAGAACAGGCTGGAGCGTATCATAGCCCATTGTCAGGGCCGCAACCATTGCAACGCCAGCAAGCGTTGTGCCGATGAACAAATGAAATATTAGCGCGATACGAAGCATAGCTGTCCCTTTCCGTGGCATAGCAATTAACGTGACTCTAGGCGCAGCCCGACGCGCGGTCTTTGATCTGGGTCAGATATCCGCGCTACTTGGCGCAAGCGGCACAGAGCGGCGTCGCAGGCAAAAGCGCAAGCCGCGCCTCGGCAATCTCGCCACCGCATTTCTGGCACTCGCCATATGTGCCGGCTTTCACACGGTCCAGAGCCGCATCAATCCGGCGCACCTCGGCCAACTCCTGCGCGCCGAGAGCTTCAAGCACCTCGTCGCCCTGCCGCTCGGCAGAACGGTCTTCCCAGTCTTTCGAGGGCGGCTCGTCAAGCGCATCCTCAACCTCTTCCAAATGGGCCGTAAGCTCCGCCCGCCGCGCCAGAAGAGTTTGTTTTGCTTGTTCAATGTCCATCAGAAGGCCTCCCATCGGGTTTCAGCAAACAGGGTGTGCCAGAATGAAGCCACGCGCTTTGATTTGGGTCAAGGAGGAGAGTTTGCAGAGCAGCGCACCCGAACCGAGGGGCAGGAAGCGAAGCGCCCGCCCCGTGGGGGCGGTTCGGGCGCTGCCAAATCAGAGATTTGGCATTTAGCGGTTAAAGTTTACCAAGTTCTTCCATCAACTTATCGTAGTGCGGATCATCTTGCTTCAACTGGAATAGGCCCAAATCCTCGGCAGAAAAAGAAGTGAAACTATAACCGATATCCTGCCTCATTCGCTTTAACACTAAGGCTGCTGCCGCAATGGCCGGTGCCAGTTTTACTGCCAGTTCTTCATCCTCAATAGTTGTTGCAGAAAAATCATTGAGAATGCGCCGAAATCTTGCGTAGGCATCTATAACAGCGTCAGACCCCCATAAAACCAGTTCTTTTTGGAAAGTGTAAATTTCTTTAGCCATCCATCTAGGTTCGTTCGGCTTATCAATTACAACTGAGTTACCCATTGCAGAAAAGTAGAAATCAAAGAACCGCTCATAGACTTTAATTTTCTCTATGTTAATTCTAGATTTTCGTTCGCGCTCTTGTTCAAAAATTCGCCCAACAAGCAACGTAAACACACCAACAAACGCAGCAATCGCTGCAGCTTTCACTGTGTCAGTTGCTTCTGAGAACACGTCCCAAATGATTGGCAGCACACAATAGGTCGTGATGCCAAGAAGAAGAAGCACCCCCCCTCTAACAATGAATAATTTTGCCCTTTTCAACATACTACCCTTGAACCTTTTTCAGACTAGTTGGCCATCCGTCTTCAACACCAAACCCACTGCGCTCCACCAGCGCCGAGCGGTCACGCGCACCGCATGGCTATACGCTGCCTCCCACCGTCACTCAAAACAAAAAGCTTAGCTGTCCATCTTCAGCGCCGAAATAAACGCTTCTTGCGGGATATCCACTTTCCCGAACTGGCGCATTTTCTTCTTACCGGCTTTCTGCTTGTCGAGCAGCTTGCGCTTGCGTGAGGCGTCCCCGCCGTAGCACTTGGCCGTCACGTCCTTGCGCATCGCCGACAGCGTTTCGCGGGCAATCACCTTGCCCCCAATCGCCGCCTGAATCGGGATTTTGAACATGTGCCGCGGGATCAGGTCTTTGAGCTTCTCCACCATAGCCCGCCCGCGCATATCGGCGCGGTCGCGGTGCACCATGGTGCTCAAGGCGTCCACAGGCTCGTCGTTCACCAGAATAGACATCTTCACCAAGTGGTCCTGACGGTAGCCCATCATCTGATAGTCAAACGAGGCATAGCCCTTGGTCACGCTCTTCAAGCGGTCGTAAAAATCAAACACAACCTCGTTGAGCGGCAGGTCATACACAACCATGGCACGGCTGCCCGCATAGGTCAGGTCCATCTGGATACCACGGCGGTCCTGGCAAAGTTTCAGCACGTCACCCAAGTATTCATCAGGCACCAGAATGGTCGCCTTGATGCGCGGCTCTTCCAAGTGGTCCACCACAGACAGGTCGGGCATGTCAGCAGGGTTGTGCAGCTCGGCCATGCTGCCGTCTTTCATGTAAACATGGTAAATAACGCTCGGCGCGGTGGTGATCAGCTCGATGTCATACTCGCGCTCGATACGGTCGCGGATCACCTCAAGGTGCAACAGCCCGAGGAAGCCACAGCGAAAGCCAAAGCCCAGCGCGGCAGATGTTTCCATCTCGTAGCTGAAGCTCGCATCATTCAGAGCCAGCTTCTCGATCGCGTCGCGCAGGTCTTCAAATTCGGCACTGTCCACAGGGAACAAGCCACAGAAAACAACAGGCACAGACGGCTTGAAGCCCGGCAGCGCCTTTTCGGTTGGCCGCTTGTCATGGGTAATCGTGTCGCCCACCTTGGTGTCGCGCACCTGCTTGATGCTCGCGGTGAGAAAGCCGATTTCCCCCGGTCCAAGCTCGTCCACAGGCTGCATCGCCGGGCGGAACACGCCGATGCGGTCCACATGATGCTTGGAGCCGTTCTGCATCATGGTGATGGTATCGCCCTTTTTGAGCACCCCGTCCATGATCCGCACCAGAACAATCACGCCAAGGTAACTGTCATACCAACTGTCCACCAACATGGCCTTGAGCGGCGCCGCACGGTCGCCCTTGGGCGCGGGCAAACGATGCACCACAGCCTCAAGCGTCTCCTTGATGCCAACGCCCGTCTTCGCCGAAACCTGAATAGCGCCGGAAGCGTCAATCCCGATCACATCTTCGATCTGCTCGGCCACACGGTCACATTCGCTCGCGGGCAGGTCGATCTTGTTGAGCACAGGCACAATCTCGTGGTCCGCATCAATCGCCTGATACACGTTGGCCAGCGTCTGCGCCTCAACACCTTGGGTGGAGTCAACAACAAGCAAAGAGCCCTCAACCGCCCGCATCGAGCGCGAGACTTCATAGGCAAAGTCCACGTGGCCGGGCGTGTCGATCAGATTGAGAACATATTCCTCACCGTTCTGCGCCGTATACTCAATACGCACGGTGTTGGCCTTAATGGTAATCCCACGCTCGCGCTCGATGTCCATCGCATCCAGCATCTGCTCCTTCATATCCCGAGCAGCGACTGTATTCGTCTCCTGAATAAGCCGGTCGGCAAGCGTGGATTTCCCGTGGTCAATATGCGCCACGATCGAGAAATTGCGTATGTGAGCTAGGTCTGTCATGGATTGGGATATGATGTGGAATTCAAGCCCCGTCAAGCTAAGTTACCAAGGCTTGTGCGCCTGTTTGGCAGCAAAATCCTCTCTTCGTTTGCTTTCCCTGATAAACCCCCTTCCTCTTTCCAAAAATATCCAAATCCGACAGCACACCCACAAACCAGCCCTCTCCAGCGGAGCGCCCCGCGAAAGCCACAACCAAAGCGCAAGACCTCACGCGCTTGTCATTGAAAATCGGCGCAACTTCGGCCATAACAGGGCAAAACGGGCAGCATAGCCCAAATGAGAGCAGTAACCATGACCAAATTTTTCGCCCTGGCCTCCCTTGTCTTCCTCGTTGCCTGTGGCGGCGGTGGCTACAAATCCGCCGACCGCTATGCCCGCGTCTCAGCCCCGAGCACAGCGTCCGGCCCCATTTCCCGCGCGTGCATGGCCTCCGATCGCAAGGCCCGCTCTTCACAACTTTGCGGCTGCATTCAAGCGGTAGCCAACATGAGCCTTTCAAGCCGTGACCAGTCCCTCGCAGCGTCATTCTATCGTGATCCGCAAAAAGCGCAGGACATCCGCCAGTCCGACAATCCAAACAATGAGCGTTTCTGGAAAAAATACCGCGAATATGCGGACACCTCCGAACAAATCTGCGGCTAGGCTACCCCACCGCCAGCCGCTTCTTTGGCACCAAGCCGTCAAGCCTCAGCTCTGCCGCCCGGGCGTGTCCTTCCATGCCTTCGTGGCGCGAAATACGCGCTGTCACCCGCGCCAGCTCGGGCAACGCTTCGCCGTCCACACGTTGCCACGTCACGGTTTTCAAAAACTTATGGACAGACAGCCCCCCCGTGTAGCGTGCAGCCCCCGAGGTGGGCAGCGTGTGGTTCGGCCCTGCCGCCTTGTCACCAAAGCTCACAGTCGTCTCTGCCCCCAAAAACAGCGAGCCATAGCAGGTCAGCGCCCCCGCCCACCAGTCCAGATCAGCGGCCTGCACATGCAAATGCTCTGGCCCATAGCGGTTTGAAACCCCGGCCATTTCGCCGCGCGATCCGCACAAAATCACCTCGCCCAAATCACGCCAGGCCGCACTTGCCGCCGCGCTGTTTACAGGCGGCAACTCTGCAATCAACTCAGGCACGAGCCTCATAACATCCCGCGCCAAAGCCTCGCAGTCTGTCACAAGCCACACTGGCGAATTGTCTCCATGCTCTGCCTGCGAAACAAGATCCCAAGCCACCGTATAAGCATCAGCGCTTGCATCCGCGATCACCATACTGTCAGTCGGCCCCGCAAACATATCAATCCCGACAGGTCCGAACATCTGCCGCTTGGCCTCGGCCACATAAGCGTTTCCCGGCCCGATCAAAATATCGGCAGGCACGGCGCCAAACAGCCCGCCCGCCATAGCGGCAATGCCCTGCACACCACCCATAGCAAGGATACGGTCCGCACCTGCAAGCTGCATCGCATACAAAATCGCGGGGTGTATCCCTTGCGTAGGCTTGGGCGGCGAACAGGCCGTGATATGCGCCACACCCGCAACCTTCGCTGTGGTGATCGTCATCAAAGCACTGGCAATATGCGCATAGCGCCCACCGGGCACATAAGCCCCGGCTGCTCTCAAAGGAATAAGCTTCTGCCCCGCAAAAAGCCCTGGCCGCAGTTCCACTTCCATTTCACTCACAGTCGCAAGCTGCGCCTCGGCAAAACGGCAGATATTCTCATGCGCCCAAGCTATATCATCCTTCAGGCCCTGCGGAACCGAGCGCACCGCCTCTGCAACGGCCCCTTCACTCACAACAACGTCACCGTCCCAGCCATCAAGCCGCTGGGCATAGTCGCGCGCAGCACCCTCGCCACCGGCCTTGATCCGCGCCAGCATCACCGAAACCGTATCGGCCACATCAGCTCCGGCCTCGGCCCCGGCAGCTTTGTTGGATGATTTGAGATAACGGATGGTCATAGCTTCGCTCCTGTCACAGAGCGACATTTCAGCTCGTCCCGACCTCACAAATCAAGTGTCACACGGCGCAAGCAGCCAAAGCCGCCGCCTTTTTTCGTACCGCAAAAACCCGTGTTCATGCTTTCTGAAAACCCGGGGTTAACCGCCCAACTTTTCCAACGCCTCGGCAGCGGCAGCGGAGGGCGTGATCTCTCCCGTCTCAACCTGTGCAGCCAGCGCATCCATAACTGCGCGCATGTCACCCGTCTGTAACCGCGCCAGAAGCCCTTGGCGCACATCTTCCGCAAACCAGTGCCGCGCCTGTCGCGCGCGGGTGGCGTCAAAATGCCCGTTCGCCTGCCGCCAGCCGGAAAGCTCCTGCATCGCAGCCCAAGCCTCTGCCAGCCCGTGCTCCTCAACCGCCGAAACAGTCATCGCCTTGGGGTAACCCTCAGGGTCTTGCGCCCGCTTGCGCAAGAGCCGCAAAGCCCCCGAATAATCCGCACAGGTCCGCGTTGCCGCGGCCTTGAGGTCGCCATCCGCCTTATTCACAAGTATCAGATCGGCCATTTCCATAATGCCCCGCTTCACCCCTTGAAGCTCGTCGCCCCCCGCCGGAGCAAGCAGAAGCACAAACAAATCCGACATCTCGGCAACAACTGTCTCCGACTGGCCCACACCCACAGTTTCGATCAAAACCACATCAAATCCCGCCGCCTCGCAGAGCGCCACAGCTTCCCGTGTGCGCCGTGCCACACCACCAAGCTGCGTCTGGCTCGGAGAGGGGCGGATAAAGGCGTTCCGCTCACGGCTCAGATGCTCCATCCGCGTCTTATCGCCCAGAATAGAGCCGCCCGAGCGCGCCGAACTCGGATCAACCGCCAGCACAGCCACACGCAGCCCCGCCTTCACAAGCATGAGGCCAAAACTCTCGATAAACGTCGACTTGCCCACACCGGGCGTGCCCGACAGCCCGATGCGCAAGGCCTGCCGCCCCGCCCCTTTCAGCCGCTCCAATAAGTCACGCGCCTGCTCTCGGTGGTCTTCGCGGCCACTCTCCACAAGCGTAATCGCCCGCGCCAAAGCCCGCCTATCTCCGCCGATAATCTTTTCTGCGATCGCCTCAATATCCATGGTGCAAGATATGCCCTCTTTGCCGCTTGATTGTCCAGCCCGCGCCATGCTCCATAGGCTCATGCAAACACTGCCCATCCACGAGGCGCTCCCCGCCCTGCTCGCCGCGTTCAACAGCGGCACACGTGCCGTGCTCCAAGCCCCCCCGGGAGCAGGCAAAACAACAGTTGTGCCTCTCGCGCTCCTGCAATCCGGCAACGTTACAGGCCGCATCCTCATGCTCGAGCCCCGCCGCCTCGCCGCGCGCTCCGCCGCCGAATATATGGCCGGCACGCTGGGCGAGAATGTCGGCCAAACCGTCGGCTACCGCATCCGTGGTGAAAGCAAAACAAGTAAGCAAACCCGCGTCGAAGTGGTGACAGAAGGCATCCTCACCCGCATGTTGCAGTCCGATCCCGAGTTGTCAGGCATCGGCATGGTGATCTTTGATGAGTTCCACGAGCGCTCCCTCAACGCCGATCTGGGCCTCGCCCTCTGCCTCGAAATTTCCGATGCCCTGCGCGACGATCTCAAACTACTCGTCATGTCCGCCACGCTTGATGCCGCCCCCGTGGCCGAGCTCATGGGCGCAGCACCCGTGGTCACATCCGAAGGCCGCAGCTTTCCCGTTGAAACCCGCTGGCTTGAGAAGCCCCTCTCCAAAGGCGCGCGCATTGCCGAGGCCATGGCCGCGCAAATTCTTGCAGTGCTGCCCGAGACGGAGGGGGGGGTGCTCGCCTTCCTCCCCGGCGAAGGCGAAATCCGTCGCGCCGCCGCCCTCCTGGAAAAGGGTGTGCCCGAAGGCACCGCAGTGCACATGCTCTTCGGCGCGCTCCCCTTCAAAGATCAACAAGCCGCCATCCGCCCGGCCAAGTCGGGCCGCAAAATCGTGCTGGCAACTTCCATCGCCGAAACATCCCTCACGATTGAGGATGTCCGTGTGGTTCTCGATGCCGGCCTCGCCCGCCGCGCGCGCTATGATGCAGGCTCGGGCCTCTCGCGGCTGGTCACGGAAAAGGTCTCCCGCGCCGAGGCCACACAGCGCCAAGGCCGCGCAGGCCGTGTGGCGAAAGGAACCTGCTATCGCCTCTGGACACGCGGCGAGGAAGGCGCGCTGCCCGCCTTCGCTCCCGCCGAAATAGAAGTCGCCGATCTGGCCCCTTTCGCGCTGGAACTTGCCCTCTGGGGCAGCGCCGACCTTCCCCTGCTCACCGCTCCGCCCGAAGGCACATTGGCCGAGGCCCGCAGCCTCCTGCTCGCTCTCGGCGCGCTTGATCAAGAGCATCGCATCACCCCCCATGGGCGTGTGCTTGCTGCCCTGCCCGTGCACCCACGGCTTGGCCATATGCTCGCACTCGCAGGTAAAAATGCCGCCAATATTGCTGCGCTCCTAAGCGAGCGCGACATCCTCAAAGCCGCCCCAGCCGACCTTTCCCTTCGTCTCAAAGCGCTGGAAAACCCGCACGCCGTTCCGCACCAAATCAATCACGCCGCCCTCGCCCAAGTGCGCCAAGAGGCCAAGCGCCTCGCCCGCACCGCGCCTGATACCGCAAGCCGGCTCACCCCCGCCCAAATGGCCGCGCAGGCATATCCCGACCGCATAGCACTTCGTCGGGCAGGTGACGCGCCCCGCTTCCTCACCTCGGGCGGCAAAGGCACATACATTTCCGATGAAGACCCGCTGGCAAGCGCCCGCCTCCTCGTTGTCACCGATACCGATGGCCACCCACGCGAAGCCCGTATCCGTGCCGCGCTGCAAATATCTGAATCCGAGCTGCGCGAGGTCTTCGCGGATGACATCACGTGGCAAACATCCTGCCACTGGTCCCGCCGCGAGCGCCGCGTGCTGGCGGCCGAGGAAGAGCGCTTCGGCCAGATCGCCCTGCAATCCCGTAAATGGAATGATGCCCCCGAAGAGGCCATCTCTACCGCTATGTGCGAGGGCGTCCGCGAGCTTGGCCTCAAGCCCTCCCCTGCCGCCGAGCGCCTGCGCGCCCGTGTTGCGCTCATGTCTCAAGCTGGCCATGACATGCCCGACATGTCCGATGATGCCCTTCTCGGCACACTTGAAACATGGCTTGCCCCCTACATCACAGGCATCAAAACCGATACACAATGGAAGGCATTTGATATCCACGCGCCGCTGCAAGCCCTGCTCACCTATGAGCAAACGCAGCTTCTCGCACAGCACGCCCCCGCGCATTTCACCACACCTCTGGGCCGCCAGATTCCGATTGATTATTCTGGCGAAGACCCCGAAATCTCGCTGCGTATCCAGGAAATGTTCGGCCAGAAAACGCACCCGACTGTCGCAGGCAAGCCCTTGCGCGTCACGCTCCTCTCGCCCGCCCAGCGCCCCGTGCAAACCACAATGGATATCCCCGCCTTCTGGGACACATCCTACTCCGACGTCCGCAAAGACATGCGCGGCCGCTATCCCCGCCACCCCTGGCCGGAAGACCCGCGCAAAGCCGATCCGACTTTACGCACAAAGCGCCGCTCATAAGCGTTCTTTCGCGCCAGTCCTTTGCAATCACAAAGAAAACCACTATATATACTTTAATAATATATAAAAAAATGTGGCAGATAGTCAGTAAACCTATGAACCAGCCTTTCAAAAAAGCTTGGGAAGAGATCCTAAGCCCCTTCCTGCGCCGCCCGAAGCGGCTGCAAGTTGCCGCCCTATGCTACAAACCGCTTGAAAACAGCGATGACAAGGAAATCCTCCTCGTCACCTCGCGTGACACTGGCCGCTGGATCATCCCCAAAGGTTGGCCGATTGATGGCAAAAACGCCCCCGAAGCCGCCTTGCAGGAAGCTTGGGAAGAGGCTGGCGTGCGCAAAGGCAAGGTCACAGGCAAAGCTCTGGGCCTCTACAACTACGACAAAGAGCTGAAAGGTGGCCTGCCCGTCGCCGTTGAAACACTGGTCTTCCCCGTGCAAGTCACCGAAATGCGCGATGAATACCCCGAAGCCTCCCAGCGCACCCGCAAATGGGTCAGCCCTGCGGAAGCGGCAAACATGGTGCGAGAGCCACAACTTCAAGATATGCTCCTCGCTTTGTAACGGTTTTACATCAGTTTTATGACAAATTGATTGAATTACCCCCCAACCTTGGCTAACCGAGCAGGCGACGCCAAGGGGGGCATGATGACAGATTTCAACAAGCACGACGCAGATCACCTCGAAACACTCGACCGCGACCTGCACCGCCTGTCCTACCTCGAAAACGCAACCCAATATGTCTCCCGTCCCATGGTCGGGCCGGGCATTGCGCTGGCCTTCATGGTGCTCGCAGGTCTCTCCGCAGCAATCTTCTTCGGCTTCGAGCCGCAAAACTACGTGGTTATCCTCGCGGCTGTCTTCGGTGCGTATATGGCGCTCAACATCGGCGCAAACGACGTCGCCAACAATATGGGCCCCGCCGTCGGCGCCAACGCCCTCACCCTTGGCGGCGCCATCGCCATCGCCGTGGTGTTTGAAAGCGCAGGCGCGCTGCTCGCGGGCGGCGATGTGGTTTCAACCATCTCCAAAGGCATCATTGCCCCTTCCACCATGGCTTCCAGCGATGTGTTCATCTGGGCCATGATGGCCGCGCTCATCTCGGCCGCGCTCTGGGTCAATCTCGCCACATGGATCGGCGCGCCCGTCTCTACAACCCACTCAGTCGTCGGTGGTGTTATGGGTGCAGGCATCGCCGCCGCAGGCTTTGCCGCCGTCAACTGGCCTACCATGAGCGCAATCGCTGCCAGCTGGGTCATCTCCCCTGTACTCGGCGGAGCCATCGCCGCCGCCTTTCTCGCGCTCATCAAGTCACGGGTCATCTATCAGGATGACAAAATCGCCGCCGCCCGCGTTTGGGTTCCAATTCTCGTGGGCATCATGGCAGGTGCTTTTGCCTCCTATCTCTCGCTCAAGGGCCTCAAACATGTGATGGATATCACTTTGCCCATGGCCCTGCTCATCGGGCTCGTCCTCGGCGTTATCGCCTGGGTCACAACAATTCCGCTCATCCGCCGTCAGGCCGAGGGCCTCGAGAACCGCAACAAATCGCTCAAAACCCTGTTCGGTATCCCGCTGGTGATATCGGCAGCCCTCCTCAGCTTTGCTCATGGCGCCAACGATGTCGCCAATGCCGTCGGCCCCCTCGCCGCCATCGTCCACGCCGCCGAGTTCGGCAGCTTCGCCGACAAAGTCGCCATCCCGATGTGGGTCATGATCATCGGCGCCTTCGGCATCAGCTTCGGCCTCTTCCTCTTCGGTCCGAAACTTATCCGCATGGTCGGAAGCCAGATCACCAAGCTCAACCCGATGCGCGCCTATTGCGTCTCGCTGTCGGCAGCCATCACCGTCATCGTGGCAAGCTGGCTCGGCCTGCCTGTGTCTTCCACGCACATCGCTGTGGGTGCAGTCTTCGGTGTTGGCTTTTACCGCGAATGGGACGCGGCCCACCGTATGCGCACAAGTTCCCAAGCCCTCCCGGAAGAGCTTCGCATCGCCCCCGAAGAGCGCCGCCGCCGTAAACTGGTGCGCCGTTCGCACTTCATGACAATCATCGCGGCATGGGTCATCACAGTTCCCGCTGCAGCGGTCATGTCGGGGCTGATCTTCTACATCCTGAGCGCAGTTGTGAGTTAAGCCTCACTCTCCCACCAAGGCCCATGATGCCTACCCTCTTGGTCAAGTCGCTCAAAGCCGTGCTGACCAAAGAAATCCCGCTGCGCCTGAATGATATTTGCCGTGCCACTGCCCTGCCGCATACTGTCATAAAACCCGACAGCACCCGTCAAAGCTGGTGCCGCGTGCCCGCCACTGAGAGCCGCCCCCGCAACCGCGCGCAAACCAGGCATCGCGCCTTTCAACTTACCCGCAATCTTCGGCGCTTCAAGCAACTGCCTCACGCCGCTATGCGCGGTATAAGCTTCAGCTATATCGTCCAACAGCGCCGAGCGGATAATACACCCCGCGCGCCATATCTGCGCAATTCTCGCAAAATCCAACGGCCAGTCATACGCCTCTGCCGCCTGCTGCAAAATGCGAAATCCCTGAGCATATCCCAGTATCCGCCCCGCCATCAGCGCCTGTTCAACCTGCTCAAGGCTCACGGAAACGGCCTCGCGCTGCGCGCCATATTGCGCCGCCAACCGCTCTCGCAAATCCTTCTCCGATGACCAGCTCCGCGCAGCAACCGCTGCTTCAATCATGCTCGCGCTCTGCCCCATCTGAAGCGCCTCAATCACAGTCCAGCGCCCTGTGCCTTTCTGCCCCGCCGTATCGCGAATGAGGTCCACAAATAACACATCACCGTCCTCGTAGCTCAGGATTTCCCCGGTGATTTCCATAAGATACGAACGCAACGGCCCCTTGTTCCAAGCCTCAAACTGCGCACCGATATCGCCTGCCCGCATTCCCAGCCCAAAGCGCATGATCGCATAGGCTTCCGCAATCATCTGCATATCGGCATATTCAATCCCGTTGTGCACGGTTTTAACAAAATGTCCGGCCCCGTCAGGCCCCAGATGCGCCACACAAGGGTCGCCCTCATAGCGCGCCGCAATCGCCCGCAACATAGGCTCAAGCTGCTCCCACGAATGCGCAGTGCCTCCCACCATCATGGAAGGCCCGTGCCGTGCCCCCTTCTCGCCGCCCGAAACACCCATGCCGACAAAATGCAGATCGACCTCGGCCAAAGCCGCCGCCCGCCGCCGCGTGTCGTGAAAGTTGGCATTGCCCCCGTCAATGATCGTGTCACCGGCTTGAAGCAAAGGCGCCACCATTTCGATCATCGCATCCATAGGCGTGCCCGACGGGATCATAAACAAAATCACCCGGGGCGTCTTCAGCCCAACGATAAAATCCGCCAGCGCCTCATGCCCATGCAGCTTCCCTGCAAGCGCATCAGCTTCGCGCATAATATCAAAAATCTCGTCTGCATCGCGGTTTGTTACCGCAACATCAAAGCCCTTTTCGGCCAGGTTCAGCGCCAATGCGCTTCCCATCGTGCCAAGCCCGTAAATCCCGATATCTGCGCGCACCATGTCAGCTCTCCCGTTTGCGCAAACACAGTAGAACACCCGGACCCAAGCGCAAGCAGAGTAGTCAAATGCCCTCTACCCTTTCTTATTGCCGAAAATATCCTAGGGGGTCCGGGGGACCAGTCCCCCGGCAATCTAACAAGCCTGCGCGCCGTCAGGCGCTCCTTCAGATCAGACGCCCAAACACCAGCGCACGACAGCCTTCTGCGCGTGCAAACGGTTCTCGGCCTCGTCAAAGATAACCGAATTGGGTCCGTCCATCACAGCGCTCGTTGCCTCGTCCTCGCGGTGCGCAGGCAGGCAATGCATAAACAGTGCATCCGGCTTGGCCGCGCGCATCAGCTCCTCGTTCACCTGATAGGGCCGCAGCATATTGTGCCGCCGCTCTTTTGTGCTCTGCCCGTCATGCATACTCACCCAAGTGTCCGTCACCACAAGATCGGCTCCTTCAACGGCCTTTTTCGCGTCCCGTTCGATGCTCACGCTCACACCCGCTTTGCGCGCAAGCCCGATAAACTCGTCCTCGGGGTCAAGCTGGCTCGGACCTGCAAAAACCATGTCGAAACCAAACTGCCCCGCCGCGTGTAAAAAGCTCGCGCAGACATTGTTTCCGTCGCCACACCAAACAACCTTCTTGCCCTTTATAGAGCCGCGATGCTCCTCATAGGTCAGCACATCCGCCATGATCTGGCAGGGATGAGTGCGGTCCGTCAGCCCGTTGATCACCGGCACAGTGGCATGTTCCGCCATCTCCAGAAGCACGCTTTCGTCAAACGTGCGGATCATGATCAGGTCGACATAACGGCTCAAAACCTTGGCAGTGTCGGCAATCGTCTCGCCGTGTCCAAGCTGCATCTCGCTGCCCGTCAGAAGCATGGTCTGCCCGCCCATCTGGCGCACACCCACATCAAAACTCACCCGCGTCCGCGTGCTCGGCTTTTCAAAGATCAGCGCAACCATATGGCCTTCCAGAGGGCGCTCGTCGTCAAGCTCGCCCTTGGGCCGCCCTGCACGCGCCACTTTCATAGCCGCTGCCTGGTCAATCATCCCGCGCAAGTCATCCTTGCTCGTCTTATGAATATCGAGAAAATGGTTCATGATTTCAGTCCTTCGCTGATGGCGCCTGCTGCCGTGTCCAAGCGGTCAACCGCCTCTGCAATGTCCTCTTCCGAAATGGTGAGCGCCGGCAAAATCCGCACAACATTATCCGCCGCAGGCACAGAAAGCACACCTGCGTCATAGCCCGCTTTCACAAAGTCTGCTGGCGCGACCTTGCACTTGAGCCCAAGAATAAGTCCCGTTCCGCGCACCTCTTCAAACACATCGGGATGCGCTGCAACCAGCCCTTCGAGCTTCTGCCGCATCCCGCCTGCACGGGCATTCACACTTGCCAGAAAGTCAGGATCAGAAACAATCTCCATCACCCTGAGCCCGACGGCACAGCCCAAAGGGTTGCCCCCGTAGGTGCTGCCATGCGTGCCCGCCACCATACCGCTCGCAGCCTCGGCCTTGGCCAGAACACACCCAAGCGGAAAGCCCCCGCCAATACCCTTGGCCACCATCATAATGTCAGGCGTAATTCCCGCCCATTCATGCGCAAAAAGCTTGCCCGTCCGGCCAACACCGCACTGAACTTCGTCCAGAACAAGCAGCGCGCCGACGTCATCGCAAATCTCGCGAATGGCCCTAAGGTCGGCATCTGGCAAAACCCGGATGCCACCTTCACCCTGAACAGGCTCAAGCATCACAGCGGCAGTGCTGTCGCTCACCGCCTCACGCAGCGCGTCAATATCGCCCCACTCAAGGTGGGTAAATCCGCCCAGCAAAGGGCCAAAACCCTTGGTCATTTTCTCGCTGCCCGCCGCGGCCATAGCTGCCGAGGAACGCCCGTGAAACGAGCCGCTAAACGTGATGATTTCAACGCGCTCGGGCTGGCCCTTCTCGTACCAATACTTCCGCACCATTTTCACAGCCAGCTCGCAAGCTTCCGTGCCCGAATTGGTAAAGAAAACCGTGTCCGCAAAGGTCTCTTCCACCAGCTTGTCCGCCAAGGCTTGCTGTTGCGGAATTTCGTAGAGATTGGAGAGGTGCCAGATCTTGCCCGCCTGCTCGGTGAGAGCCTCAACCAGCTGAGGGTTCGCATGGCCCAGTGCATTCACAGCAATGCCCGCCCCAAGGTCCAGAAAGCGTCGCCCGTCCGCTTCCGTGAGCCAGCTCCCCTCGCCCTTAACAAAGCTCAAAGGCGCACGGTTATAGGTTGGCAAAATAGAAGGGATCGCGGAAGAGGTCATAGTCCTGTCCTTTATAAGAAGCCCGATAAGTGCCGAAGCAGGCGGGCATAGTCAACATTATGTGAGAAAAGAGCGCCTCAAGGCCGCGCCCATAGCCGTGCTATCGCCGAGCTTAAGCTCGTCGGCGTCGTGAGAAGAAAGAGATCACAGCGTTGCACATGCCGTATCGTTAGCAGCGCTCCGCACCCAAGGAAAGCAAAAACAGCTTGCCCCCGTGCCACAGTTCTCTATCGCTTGGCATCATGAAAGCTCTCGCCCTCCCCAACGCGCGCCGCGCCGTCATCCTCATGCTCACCGCGACGTTCTTCATTGCGTCCTCCACGCTGATGGCAAAACTTGCCTCCGATCCGCGTTTCGGCCCGCCCCTACACCCCCTACAAATCAGCCATGGCCGCTTTGTCTTTGCCTTTCTGCTCATTTCCTCCCTGGTCCTTGCCACCCGCCAGCGCATCGTGCAGCCAAACCTAAAGCTCCATGCCGCGCGCTCCTTTGTCGGCTGGAGCGGCATCACGCTGATGTTCACCGCCATCGCCTTTATCCCAATGGCCGATGCCACAGCGATCAGCTTTCTCAACCCTGTTTTCGCCATGGTTTTCGCCATTCCCCTGCTCGGTGAAAAAGTCGGCCCCATTCGCTGGAGCGCCGCCGCCATCGCATTTTGCGGCGCGCTTATCCTCCTGCGCCCTTCGCCTGCCAGCTTCGAATTCGGCGCGCTCTTCGCCCTTGCCGCAGCCATATTCATGGGGCTTGAAGTTATTTTCATCAAACGCCTCGCCAGCGCCGAGCAGCCCATGCAAATCCTCTTCGTCAACAATACAATGGGCCTCGCCATAGCCAGCCTCGCGGTGCTTCCGGTCTGGCATATGCCAACGGCGGCGCAATGGCTCGTCCTCGCGGGGGTCGGCTCGGCCATGGCCTGCGCGCAATTCTTCTACGTCAGCGCCATGGCACGGGCCGAAGCAAGCTATATCGCGCCCTTTGCCTTCACTACGCTCATCTTCGCAGCCGCCTATGATGCAGCCCTGTTCAACGCATGGCCCGATGCCGTCACGGCCCTCGGCGCATTGGTTATTCTGTCTGGCGCAGGCCTCCTTGCGTGGCGCGAAAGCCAACTCAAACCCGCAGCATCATCTCCGGAGTGATTCTGCACCTTGTATCCGCGCTCACGATGCTTAGAATAGGGAACTGATCAGATTTTTGGCCCGCACGCGTGCGCAAGCCCCTCCCAACCTCAAGGAAACCGCATGTCCTGGACAGACGACCGCGTAGAAGTATTGAAAAAGATGTGGGGCGAAGGCCAGTCAGCCAGCCAGATCGCCAAAGAGCTTGGCGGCGTCACCCGCAACGCGGTGATCGGCAAGGTTCATCGCCTCGGCCTGTCCAACCGCACCACAACCGGCGCGGCCAAAACCGATGCAAAACCAAGCACAGCCGCGCCGAAAAAGCCGTCAAAGCCCAAGGCCGCGCCCGCTGCGAAAAAGCCCAAAGTAGCCGAAACTGCGCCGGTCGAGGCCAGCAGCGAGCCCGAAGTCGAACCCAAGCCCATTCCCAAAAGCGCCGCGCGCCGCGCGATCATTCCTGCAGGGCAGCCGCTTCCACCGCAACCCTCCAACAACGAGATCAGCGCCGAAGCGCTCGCAAAAGTCAGCGAAGTCGAGAAGAAGGCCAAGCGCCTCACCCTCATGGAGCTCACCGAGCGCACCTGCAAATGGCCCGTGGGCGACCCTGCCACCGATGATTTCTGGTTCTGCGGCCTGCCCACACAGTCAGGCAAACCCTATTGCGAAGCACATGTTGGCGTGGCCTTCCAGCCCATGTCTTCGCGCCGCGATCGCAAACGCTGATCCGCTCATTGTTCTTTCTGTAAGCATCCAAAGCCCGCGCCCTTAACCTGCGCGGGCTTTTGCATTTCCGCACGCCCCCCGCCACAGGCACAAAAGCTTCAAAGGAGAGCCTCATGAACCTCGGATTTATCGGCACAGGAACCATTGCAACAGCCGTGGTCCACGCCCTCGCCCCTTTGGGCCACAAAATCGCAGTGTCAGAACGTTCCGCCAGTAACGCCACAGCCCTCAATGCAGCCTATTCAAACGTCTCTGTGGCCGATAACGCAGGTGTCACAGCCGTCGCCGATGTGCTCTTCCTCGGCCTCATGCCCGATACCGCACGCGAAGCGCTCCCCGCACTCCCATTCCGCAAAGGTCAGCGCATCATTTCTTTCATCGCCGACCTGCCGCTTACCGACGTTCAGGCGCTCGTCGCGCCCGCTCAAGCGGTCAGCCTCGTGCTCCCCTTCCCCGCCATAGAGCATACCCGCTCGCCGCTCGTAGCCTTCCCGCACTCTGATCTCGTCACCGAAATCTTCGCCGCGCATGATGTCTTTGCGATGGAAAGCGAGGCCGAGTTCAATGCCATACTCGCCGCCCAAGCTGTGCTCTCTCCCGTGGTGCAAATGTTGCTCACAGCGTCCGATTGGGCCGCAACCCAAGGCGCTGATGCCACCAAAACTCAAGATTTTCTACGCAGCCTCATCGCGTCCAATCTCTCGGCAAGCCAGCTCACGCCCTTGTTGCAATCTCTCGGCACGACAGGCGGCTACAATGCCCGCCTGCACAGCCATATGAGCGAGGCAGGCAGCTTCACCGCCCTCAGTCGCGGGCTTTCCGCGCTCTGAGTGGAACGCGCCTGAACACAGTCGCAACCATCAGCTGCAAATCGTAACACAAACTCCGCTCCCGGGCATAAATCATGTCAATCCGCGCCTTCACGGGCACACAACGGCGCACATAAACGGCCTCTGTTTCCTCAGGCGTCCCGCATCCGGCCAAAAGAGCCTCCTCACGGCGGTGAAACGCCAGCGTTGCCAGCCCCGTCACCCCGGGCCGCGCCTTCAGCACCTCGCCGTAAAGCGCCGGAAACATCTCGACATAGCGCCGCAGCGGCGGGCGCGGGCCGACAAAGCTGATATCCCCGCGCAATATGTTCCAGAGTTGGGGCAATTCATCCAGCCGCGTGCGCCGCAAAAACCGCCCTATACCCGTAATCCGCCCCGCCTTGTCCCCCCCCGAAACGCCTTCGTTTGCCACAGCCGCGCTCATGGTGCGAAACTTCCAAAGCTGGAACGGCTCATTCACACCGCGCATCCGCTCGGCCACATAGAACACGCCGCCCCCGTCACCCAGCTTGATCAGCGCAGCAATCACCAGCGCCAGAGGCCACAAGAAAAACGCCAGCAGCAGCGCCAGAACAAGGTCCATCCCCCGCTTGCTCACGCTCATGCCCAGCCCCCGAACCGCCGCCAGCTTTCAACAAGCGCCACAGCGCTGACTTCCGGCAGCGCCACGATCCCGCTCAAAGCACTCACGTCCAGTTCCACCTTCTGCACAGCCCCCGCCCGCTGCGGGATCCAGCGCACAGTCGTACCTGCAGCCTCGCAAATCTCGTTCATGGCAGCCACACTCGGCTGCGCCACATTCAGCACAGCGGGCAAATCGGCCAAAGGCAGCGTCAACAATGCCTCCAGAACCCGTGCAAACTCGGGCACACCGATATAGCTTCGGAGCGGTCCCTGCCCGTCATCAAAACGGTCAATCTCGGGCACTCGCCCCTCCGCAAGGGTGCGGAAAATACTGTCGCACCCCGCCACATTGGCCAGCCGCAAAACACAGTTGCGTGGCCTATCCCCGAACAGCGCAATCCGCGCTTCCATATCTGCCTTCGCTTGCCCGTATGCCCCCATTGGTTGCATCGGCGCAGTCTCATTCAAAACACCTTCACCCGCGCCATACACAGCCGCGCTCGACAGATGCAGAACACGCGCCGCTCCGGCCGCCTTTGCCAATACACGCGCCGCCTCGGCCAAAGCCACATTGCGCGCCAATGCGTCCGAATCGCCATGTGTCACCCCCCAAAGCGCAACAACGGCCGCCGCCTCGGGAACAGGCCTGTCCAAATCCTCCCGTCCAAGCCAGATACACTCCAGCCCATCAGCCGGACACGCACTCCAAAACCGCTGTAAAGCACTGCCAAGCTTGCCATTTTTTCCAAGGATCAGCACAGTCTTCAAAAAATACCCTCCTTTGGTTATTAGGCCTTTCTAGCACTCCATATAGCGTGTAAACAGACCCGAGCACCTAAATTTGTCTCTGGGGGGATACTCGTGCGCCTATTTATTCGCTGCTGCCTTGCGGCCATTCTTGCTTTGTCTCTCGCCGCTTGCTCGTTGCCACGCGGCGCTGCCCTGATGCAGGAAGTCGTGCATGAAAAAAAGACAGACACGCCCAGCTTTCAAGTGGTTGAAGTCACACGCGCCCAGCTTCCAAATCTGGCCCAATGGCCAGGCACCAGCAAAAGCACGCATTACCACTGGCCCACCAAGACAAGGGGCCCGAACAGCAACACAATCAACGCGGGCGACATCGTCGACCTTATCATCTGGGACAACAACGAAAACTCGCTGCTCGCGGGTCCGGGCCAAAAGTCAACCGAGATGCGCGGCCTCACCGTTTCCCCCTCTGGTGCGATCTTTGTGCCCTACCTCGACGAAGTCGTTGTCAGCGGTATGACACCCAACGACGCCCGCCGTAATATCCAGACTCTCCTCACCGAAATTTCGCCTTCCGCACAGGTGCAGCTCATGCTCACCGCCGGAACGCAAAACTCTGTGGACCTTGTCACAGGCGTTCCCTCACCGGGCACCTACCCGCTGCCAAACCGCAATTATTCAATCCTCAGCCTGATCTCGCAGGGTGGCGGCATCGACAGTTCACTACGGAACCCGCTTGTGCGCCTTATTCGCGGCTCCAAAATGTACAATATCCGCGCCGACAAGCTCTTCACCGAGCAGTCGCATAATATCGTCATGCATGGCGGTGATAAGGTTATGGTCCGCGAGGACGACCGTTACTTCACCGCTCTCGGCGCAACGGGCACCGAAGAGATCGTCTATTTCGATAAGGAAAACATCACCGCGATCGAAGCCTTGTCGATGCTCGGTGGTCTCTCGGATTCCCGCGCCAACCTCAAGGCTGTTCTGGTGCTGCGCGAGTATTCCGCCAAGCAGACCAGCACTAGCCCGGCTACTCCCGACCTGCCCTATGTTGTCTTCACCTTTGATCTGCGCAATGCCGATGGCCTCTTCGCCGCACGCAACTTCCAGATCCAGCCCGGTGACACAATCCTCGCCACAGAATCCGCCGTCAACGCCGTCCGCGCGCTCTTCGGCCTGATCGGTTCGGCCTTTGGTCTGGCCACATCTGTGAGCGACTAGGCAACACCTTTCCAAATGTAAAACACCGCAGCGAACAAGCTGCGGTGTTTTACATTCATAATTATGTTCTCAGATCAAGCCGGACCCGATCAAGACGGGCAAGCAGCAACATAGCGTTGGCCGTTAGGGTATTGGTAAACACAGTCGCCGGGCGTGTTGGCCCTGCCGATCATGTTTCCGGCAACCGCACCGGCAACACCGCCGATGATAGCCCCTTTGGCCCTGTCATCAGAACTCGACACAGCCGTGCCGATCACAGCTCCGGTCAAAGCGCCTGCGGCTGTGCTCTGGTCGGTTGTTTCACAAGCCCCAAGAGCAGCAACAAGCGGTATGGTCAGAAATAGTTTGTACATTTTCGAATCCCCTTCTGGTGGTGGATAATCGTGAATACAGGCTGGCACATTATCGTCCGAGGGTAATAGCTGATAAGTGCCAGCCACTCCAAATGAGCGCCGTTTGGCCCATCCGCAGTCGTTACATGTTGTTCAGGTTTTCAACGACTTGGTCGGCAAAAGCGTTGATCAGGGCGTTGTAGAAATCGCCCTCACTCGGCGGAATACGGACAACACCTTCTCGTGCGGGCGCTTCTTCACTGAACGCCTCAAGCTTGACAGGATAGCTCGTTAGAAGCTCGCCTGTCTCACCCGTGCTTTCACTCGCTCCACCCGGCTTCATACCATAGACCTGCACAACACCTTCCATCTGGTTGAATTCGCCGTTGTTCGGCAAAACATAAAGGCCGTCCAGCTTCACTTCATCCAAAGACACGTCGACCCGGTAGGCATCGTCGTCTTCACTCGCTTCCACCCTGCTGGCAATAGCGGCCCGTAGGTCTTCGTTGATATCCGGCCAGTAGGTCAGCGCATCCGATTCCGCGATGGCGGCCAGATTGGCCTTCACTTCAACGTCCGAAACTTTGGGCATTTCAGCAAAACCCATGGTCGCGACAGCCGACAAGGCAAAAGCGCAAACGGTTGATTTAAGGATATTCATCTCGTTCTCCTCGTTTCTATTCTGCCGAATCCCTGAGGCAGCAAAGCGCTCATGAATGAATGCAGCAGTTACAGAATAGAAACTCAGCCGCCGAGAATTGGTTCCGATGATTTGAATTGAAGCTCCGTCGCACGGGGAAAACCTGCCAATCAGGAGCAGCCGCTACCCGGCCCGCGTTCCGTTCGGCACTGCCGCTTCAGACATCGCCAAAACAGGCGTCATCCCGCAGGTTCGATCGGCACATCAACCTTGATGTGCTGCACGCCACGTTCCGCTGCCAGCCGTATCTGCTTCTGACGCTCGCGAAAGCGGCCCTTATCCTCCTCCGTCGTCTCGCCAATGCACTGGTGGCAAGACACCCCCTGCTCCCACTCGGGGCGCAGTTTGTCTTCAGGCAAAACAGGGCGGCGGCAGGCATGGCAAAGCTCGTGTGGCCCCTCGCGCAAGCCATGGCCGACAGAGACGCGCCCGTCAAAAACAAAGCACTCCCCGTTCCACGTGCTCTCTGCCTCAGGCACCTTCTCAAGATACTTCAGAATGCCGCCCTTCAGGTGATACACATCCTCGATCCCCTGCCCGAGCAGATAGTTCGTTGATTTCTCACAGCGGATACCGCCCGTGCAAAACATCGCAATCCGCTTGTTGTGAAAGCGCTCTTTGTTTGCTTCCCACCAGGCAGGAAACTCGCGGAAGCTTGCTGTCTCAGGGTCAACCGCGCCCTCAAACGTGCCAATCGCAACCTCATAGTCGTTGCGCGTGTCAATCACGGCCACATCCTCGGCCAAAATCAAATCGTTCCAGTCCTCGGGCTCCACATAGTTGCCCACATGTGCGCGCGGGTCCACATCGGGCTGCCCCATGGTGACAATCTCTTTCTTGAGCTTCACCTTCATCCGCGCAAACGGCTGGTGCGCCGCCGTGCTTTCTTTCCACTCCAGCGTGGCACATCCGGGCAGTGCACGGATATAGGCCAGCACCGTGTCAAGCCCCGCGCGGTGGCCCGCAATCGTCCCGTTAATCCCCTCTCGCGCAATCAGAAGCGAGCCCGAAATACCGTTCTTGCGGCAAACGTCTTGCAGCGGCCCCTGCATCGCGGCGGGGTCTTCAAACGGAGTAAAATGATAGAGTGCAGCAAGTATAAACATGGTCTCGGCCTAGTTGGGAATCGCGGTTTCGAAAAAGCTTTTACACTTGAGTTCGCCCCGACGCACCCCTACCCATTGTCGCAGAGCATTTTTTGCAAAGGAGTCGCCCCATGGCCGATACAGCCCTCCTCGTCATTGATATGCAGAACGATTTCTGCCCGAACGGCGCACTCGCCGTTCAGGGTGGCGATGAAATCATCGAAGGCATCAACGCACTGATGGATGAACACAACTGCATCGTTCTCACGCAAGACTGGCACACGGCAGGCCACTCCTCTTTCGCATCTTCTCACGCAGGCAAATCACCCTATGAGCTCGTCGAAATGCCCTACGGCCCGCAGGTTCTCTGGCCCGATCACTGCGTCATGGGGTCCAAAGGAGCCGCCTTTCACCCTGATCTTCGCACAGACGCGGCTCAAATGATCGTGCGCAAAGGCTTCCGCACAGAGATAGATAGCTATTCGGCCTTCTTTGAAAACGATCAGACAACAGCCACAGGCTTGCACGGATACCTGCAAGAGCGCGGCGTTAAAAACCTCGTGCTCACAGGCCTCGCAACAGACTTCTGCGTTGCTTATTCCGCTCTTGATGCCGCCCGCCTTGGCTACAAAGTCGAACTGCGCGAAAGCCTCTGCCGCGCGATTGATCTTGACGGCTCGCTCAAAGCCGCCAAAGCCGGAATGCTTGAGGCTGGCGTCACAATAGCCTGAATACGCCTAAAATTCTGTGCAAATAGGCGGCGCCGTTACCTGTTCTTTAAACGTAAAAGACTAGCTCTTGCCTCATACGGGTGAGCAAGGGTGCAAGCGGCAATGCCGGCAGACGATCTCGAGTTTGAACAAATGTTAACGGAGTTTGAAGCGCGGCACAGCCCCGAAGGCCTGCTTGAGCGCTACGCGCGTCAAAGGCCCGCCTACTTCTGGTTCCGCCAGGTCTTCGCCCTTGGCGGCGCGGCGGTCTTGTTCCTTACAGGGCATCCGCAAGCAGGGTTGCTTGCTCTCGGCACATTGGTCTTCGGTGATCTGGTTGATTGTGCTTTCCTCTCGACAGTGCCACGCAAGCTTGCAAAAGGCGTGCCTCACAAACAGCTCTACTGGCTCACAACCCTCACAGCACTTATCCAGTCCCTCACATCACTGGCACTTATCATCTTGCCAACGGCCCTTGGCAGCCCATCGGCAACTCTCGCTTTCACGATGGCTTTCATCGCTGGCGCGGGCGTTAATGCTAGCTATCTGCTCAGCTTCCACCCCGCCGCAACCATTGTCAGGTTAGCAACGCTGTTCGCCAGCGGTATCGGCATACTTGCCTATGTTGTCTGGCAGCGTCACATCAGCCACGAAGCCCAGCTTTACAGCTTTTTCGCCTTTTTCATGATCCTCTTCCTCATCTACACGTTCCTGCAATATTCACGCCGCGGCTTTGCCCACAAAACCAAAAGCGCGCGCCGCCTGCTTGAGCAAAGCCGCAAGCTCGCCTTGGCCAACAAGGTGTTGCATGAACAGGAAAGCGAAGTGCGCCGCCTCGCGCTTGTCGCCCAGCACGCCAACGACAGTGTCTTTGTCTCCGACTCTTCAGGCCGTATCCTTTGGGTCAACAACGCTTTCACGCGGCTCACAGGCTATAGCGCTCGCGAGGCCATAGGCGCCTTTCCGGCCGCTTTGCTCAACGGCCCCGCAACCGATGCAGCAACAAACAATGCCATCATCTCGGCAATCAAGGCAGGAAAACCCCTGCGCACCGAAATTCTTAATACCTGTAAAGACGGCTCCACGATCTGGGTCGATACAAATCAGGTTCCCGTGCTCGCTGCTGACGGCTCTGTCGAAATGTTTATCGCGATCGAGCGCGATGTTTCGGCCAGAAAGAAACACGCCAAAGAGCTCGCAGCAGCGAAGCGCTCAGCCGAAGAGGGCGAACGCACCAAGGCACAGTTTCTGGCCACCATGAGTCATGAAATCCGCACGCCCATGAACGGCATCATCGGCATGGCCGATCTGTTGCGCGATGCGGGCCTGTCCAAAGAACAGCGCAGCTATGTCGAGACAATCCGCTATTCTGCCGAAGCGCTCATGCGGATCATCAATGACATCCTCGATTTCTCCAAACTCGATGCAGGCAAATCCATCATTTGCCCGGTTGATTTCGATCTGCTCGGCTGCGTCGAGAGTGCTCTTTCCATCCTGCGCCCCAAAGCGCTTGAGAAGGAAATTTTCGTTGATCTCAACTGCCACACGCCGCTGCCGGCCCTCCTGCACGGCGATGACGGGCGCATCCGCCAGATCATCATCAACATTGTCGGCAACGCCATCAAATTCACCCGTGCGGGTGGCGTGACGATTGATCTTTCCTGCACCACAACAGCCGCAGGTCACACCGTCACCCTCGCAGTCACCGACACAGGCATCGGAATCCCCGCCGACAGGATCGACCAAATCTTCGATCAGTTCAGTCAGGCCGACGGCGAGATCACCCGCCAATACGGCGGCACAGGCTTAGGCCTCACCATCTCGCGCATCCTCGCCCATGAAATGAACGGCGATATCACAATCCGCTCCCGCCTCGGCGAGGGGTCGACTTTCACCATAACTCTCATGCTCGATCATGCTCTTGCAGATGCCGCGCAATCTCCTTCAAAAAGCCCCAAAACGGATGCCGTCAAAGCCGTCAAGCTGCCGGGCGTGAAAGCCCTCGTCGCCGAAGACAACATGACCAACCAGCTCCTGATGAAATCCTATCTCAAAGACACCGAAATGAACGTGCTCTTCGCCGGCAACGGCCACGAGGCCGTCCGCCTCGCCCGCCGTCACGCCCCCCGCGTGATCTTCATGGATATGTCCATGCCCGGGATGGACGGCCTAAGCGCCACCCGCAAAATCCGCGCCGACACATCCATCACCCAGCCGACAATCGTCGCGCTCACAGCCAATGTCTACGCCTCCGACAAGGCCGCCTGCCTCTCCGCAGGAATGGACGGCTTCCTCTCCAAACCCCTCAAACGCGCCGAGCTCATGGGCTGGCTCAACCAGATCTGAGCACATCTTTCAGGGCTTGAACCCCCGCGCCCCGCGCCGCATTGTGGCCGCAACTTTTTTGCAAGGGGGCTTGCCCATGGACATCGCCACACGCGTCTGGAATCACAAATGGAAGATCGACCCGATCGTCCGCTCGCTGATCGACAACGACTTTTACAAACTGCTCATGTGCCAGTCGGTCTTCCGCAACAAACCCGACGCGACAGTGCGCTTCTCGCTCATCAACCGCGCAAAAGATGTCCCCCTCGCAAAGCTCATCGACGAAGGCGAGTTGCGCGAACAACTCGACCATATCCGCTCCCTCTCCCTCACCCGCGGCGAAAGCACTTACCTTCGCGGCAACACCTTCTACGGCAAACGCCAGATGTTCCGCCCCGACTTCATGGAATGGTTCGAAAACCTGCGCCTCCCGCCCTACGAACTCACCCGCGTGGGCGACCAATACGAACTCACCTTCGAGGGCAAATGGCCCGAAGTCATGCTCTGGGAAATCCCCGCGCTCGCCGTGCTGATGGAACTGCGCTCCCGTGCCGTCCTCGCCGAAATGGGCAAATTCGAGCTGCAAGTCCTCTACGCCCGCGCCACCACCAAACTCTGGGAAAAGATCGAGCGCCTGCGCACGGCCCCCGGCCTCAAACTGGCCGATTTCGGCACCCGCCGCCGCCACTCCTACCTCTGGCAGGACTGGTGCGTGCAAGCCATGCTCGAAGGCCTCGGCGAAGACACATTCGTCGGCACATCCAATGTCCACATCGCCATGCGCCGCGATATCGAGGCGATAGGCACAAACGCCCACGAGCTGCCCATGGTCTACTCCGCCTTGGCGCAATCCGATGAAGAGCTGCGCCAGGCCCCCTACGATGTGCTGTCCGACTGGCACGAGGAACACGACGGCAACCTGCGCATCATCCTGCCCGACACCTACGGAACCCAAGGCTTCCTTGACAACGCCCCCGACTGGCTCGCTGGATGGACAGGCATCCGGATCGATAGCGGTGACCCGGCAACAGCCGCCGAAACCGCCATCAACTGGTGGAAATCCCGCGGCGAAGACCCGACCCAAAAACTGGTCATCTTCTCCGATGGTCTGGACGTCGAGAAAATCATCGAACTCCACAACCAGTTCTCAGGCCGCGTCCGCCCGTCCTTCGGCTGGGGCACCCTGATGACAAACGACTTCCGAGGCCTCACCAAAGGCGACGCCCTCGCGCCGTTCAGCATGGTCTGCAAAGCCGTCTCGGCCAACGGCTCCCCCACGGTTAAGTTGTCCGACAACCCCCGCAAAGCCATGGGGCCAGCTGCAGAGATTGAACGGTATAAACGGGTATTCGGGGTTGGAGAGCAGGATGTGATGGAGGTTGTGGTTTAACTCTGCTTTCAATATTATTTACAACCTAAGGTGTTTTTCTGAGGTGGTATAATATTGCGAAAGCTTGTAATTTTTGGAAATGGCTTAGGCCGCTCTCTAGACAACGATTTTTTTCAACTCTCGAACGCAATGTCTGCGACGTGGAATAACGAAGAGACACTGACTATTGCTGAAAAAAAGCTAATTGCCTCTTCGATGGAAGGGGTAGAAGAAGCCAATGGACCCAATACAGAGGATGAACTTCTTGGTGCGCAGCTAGCGCTAATGGCCTGTGAGATACTACAACATGCCGTAAACGACGAAAGTTTGGAGCATTGGCTGACTGAGGACGCTATGGGTTACCCGCGGGCCCTGCAGAGATATACTTATGAAATCGCTAAGTACTTCCATACTGTTCCAGAAGCGGTCACTAACTGTGAAAGGTGGCGCGACTTTATCGAAAGCTTTGTGGAATTTGTCTGGGAAACAAAGAGTCACATAGCCACTCTCAACTACGACACTTTGTTGTATGGGCCCTTTAACGACGGCGTCGTAGTTGATGGCGTAACTAAACGCCTTTGCAGTGGGTTTAACGGTGTACTACTTGATGGCTATACAAATGGGCTTGGCTTCGACAAGGAAAACCTTCTCCGACACAACATCGCCAACAAAGCGTTCTATATGCACCTCCATGGCTCTCCTCTTTTCGTAGATGGAAACAATGGCCAAGCTAGGAAATTAACCAGACACGAATTAGAGATAAATGGGGGAGATAGTCGAAGTCATATTGTTTTAACTCATGGCCAAATGAAGCCTACAGTTATTGCTAGCTCGCCCGTTTTACGGATGTACTGGGATAAACTCCCGCTTGCGCTTGAAGAAGCGGAAGAGATCATTGTTTTTGGCTACTCTGGCGCCGATGAACACTTGAACAAGCTGGTTAAAGAGCACCGCAAGGAAACTCCCCTAAAAGTTATTGAACGCCGTCACGACGAGGACCGTGCGAATTACTGGAGCACACGATTGGGAGCGAACGCCGAAGTTATTCCAATGGACGACATACTATCTTTTAGAAATTGGTAGTTTCGTATAGCAGCCCTCACTCCTCTCCCGTCACCTTCCCCCGCAGCGCCTTCACATCGCCGCGCACTTTCTTCGCCTTGATCCGCCGTTGCTTGCTCCCATAGGTCGGCTTCGTCGCGATCCGTCGTTTGGGTTTCACAAGCGCGGCCCGTATCAGCTCAATCAATCGCTCCCGCGCAATCTCGCGGTTCCTTGCCTGCGAGCGGGTGTCTTCCACCTGAAGCACAAGCGCGCCCTCTTTTGTCCAGCGTCGGCCCGCGAGCTTCCTCAGCCGCGTCTTCACGGGCGCGGGCAGGTTGGGCGAGCGTTCGGCCTCGAACCGCAGTTCGACAGCCGTCGAAACTTTATTTACATTTTGTCCGCCGGGGCCGCTGGAACGCACAAAAACCTCGGAAATCTCCCAGTCTTCGATCTGAATGTCATCTGAAATGGTTAACGGCATTTTTTCATTTTGGCGGTGCACGCTTTGTGCACGGGTTGTGCACGCATATCACCCCCCCTGTTTTCGGGATTTGAGTCGACAAGTTAAAGGGCCGTTCGATCCTGTCAAACGGCCCCCGAGATTTTAGGAGGTGGGCTGGTTAGGGCGCACCAATTCGTGGTTATTCGAAACTAGGGGCTGCCCTAAATTCGCGTCTCCCGAACTGTCCCAAGACCATTCTCCGGTTTCCCATTAGACACTAGAGCACCTCCTTTCAGCTATTTAAGATAGCTTCAGACTGGCACAGAGAGCGCATATGTCAAACAAAATGTTGTGTATTTTTTGTAACGCGCCCCACGATGATGCGAAATGGCACAAGTGCAAGCAGCGCAAGCCCGATTTTTACGCACCAGTCGGCAACAGCGAGCGAAACCCAGAGCGGCGCTTGCGGGCCCACGCCCAGAAGCGGCAAAATCTCTCCCGCCCAGGATACATCATTTGACGGTTCGATAAAGCCGAGAGCGCCCGAGAAAGCGATTGTAAAGAAAATCGCGCTGTCGACACTCGCGCCCAAAAACGTCGAAACAAGCGGCGCGCGCCACCATTTTCCAGCCCTTAACGCATCGAACGCTGCGACATCAAGCAGCTGCGCCACAAGGAAAGCAAGGCCCGAACCAAGGGCAATCCGCAGTGTCACCAGCGGGCCGAACTCGCCCATGATCTGCGTGCCGATGAACGAGCAAATGACGCCCACAACAAAGCCCGCAAGCACGATTTTACGAGCAATTACAGGGCCGTAGATGCGGTTGGTCACATCGGTCACAAGGAACGCCAGAGGATAGGTAAACGCCCCCCAAGTGAGCCATTGCCCGAAGAGAAACTGAACAAGAATATTGGAGGCCACTACGATGGCAGCCATGGCGAGAACGCCAGGAAGATAAGTGCGGGTCATGTGTTATTCCGTTTTCACAAGGTTGCGGAGACTTGGCCTGAAACCAGACACCCCGCACCTACCCCCCAAAGCCCTTTATTTCAAGGGGTTTTTAGGCGGTATCGAACAATTTCGCTGGCTTGGATCGGCAGGAAATTATTGTCACTGACCATCTCGATAAAGCGCTCGCCCCCTTCCTCAAACACCGCAATCCCCTCCAGGTTCCCGTGCCTCCCGAACCGCGTTTGCAGCAATATTTCCTCACCCACAGGCTCACCTCCCCGCCAGTCAAATCGCCTGATCCGCGAGCGGAACCCGCTCAGAAGATAGTCGCGCTCCAGCACATATAGCCTCCCGTCTGGCCCGAAATCCGCCCCCACAGGCAGAAAGGCTCCATGGCGGGGAATGCTGGTTCTCCGCCAAGCTGCTCCCTCAAAAACAAACACAGGATATGGCCGCGTACTGGCTCCCGAGCGCTCGGAAATAGCCACCAACTCGCCCGTAGGGCCTACGGCCAGCGCCTCAAGGCCAGAGTTGCTTCCGAGGCGTGCAAAGCTTTCCGCCAATGGCGGCACGTCGTCCAGCATTACGCCGGACAAACTGTCATACAAAGCGACGCGATGCTTACCCTCAAAAGAAATGGCCACCGCACCGTTTCCCAGCACCGCGAGCCCTTCGGAATCGCGATATTTGGGGGCCAGAGGCTTGCCGTTTTGACCCCGCAAAACCACACCCGAAATCACCCCGTCGCTTGCGGTATAGAGATACCCGCGGTCAGTGAGCAAATAACGCGCCTGACCATCGGTATCATACCCCGAAAGCCCGCCGAAATTCTCATCATCAAATGCTTCAAAAGCCGCAGTTGCTCTAACAAAATCTACTCCGTTAGAACTTCCCGATTGCCAATACCAACCGCCAACTGCGGTAAATATCGCGCCTAGCGCGACTGCAAAACGCCAACGCATTGATTGGGCAAATCAGCGAGAGTATATTCGCGACGCGGTGCAGCAGGCTTGGCATTGGGGTCTGGGGGCGGCGGATTAAGGATATTGTTCACCCAGGTTTGCGCATCACCACAACCGTCTCCTGCGGGCGGAGCCGCTTGGTTAACGCAGCCGCGCGTGCCTTGCGGGCAGTTCAGGCGCACATGGAAATGATAGTGATGTCCCCACCATGGCCGCACTTTGCGAAGCCAGCTTTTATCGCCCTTCTCCTCGTTGCACATGCGCACTTTCGCCCCCGGAAACACAAAGATACGCGAAACGCGCGGGTCTTTTGCGGCGGCCTTCATAATCTCCATGTGCTGGCGCGTGTAGTTGTCGTTTGTATAAGCTCCATTGGATCGGCGCAGCGAAATTGAGGAGAGGTTTTCGCGCTCCTTTGCGCTCAGATTCAACCGCTTGGGTGCAAGCATCCAAATGTCAGCATCAAGCCCGATCTGGTGGCTGCGGTGGCCAGAAAGCATTGGCCCGCCACGCGGCTGGCTCATATCACCCACATAAAGCCCCTCCCAACCAGGTTGGGTTGCGGCAAAGCGCGAGAGGTTTTGCACAAAATCGACGAGCTCGGGGTGCCCCCAATTGCGGTTGCGTGAGAGACGCATCGCCTGCCATGTCGGCCCCGTTTCGGCCAACTGCACACCGCCCGCCAGGCAGCCTTTGGCATAGCTGCCATAGGCCGCCGAAGATTGGCTCGATGCGCCCGGCATGGCACCAAAGAGTTGTTTGGCGAGCTTCCCCTGCATGCTCGCAGGAACAACCGCCGCACTTTTTGTGCTTACGGTTTCTTCAGACTTTCCGTCTCCACATGCCGCCAAGGCGGCGAGGGCACATACAAAAAATACCTTTTTTACGATCAACTTCTGTCTCCTTCGGGCTTGACCCATCGTAACAAAATCAGACCAATAAGAAAGAGCCCAATCACGGGCGATACCCCCAGGCGCGCACTTCCGCTTAGCATTGTTGCCAGTCCGATTAGGGTTGGCGCGAGAAAAGCTGTAGCCCGGCCCGTAAGGCCGTAGAGGCCAAAACTTTCCGTTGGCGCTTCTGGTTTGGCATGCCGTACCATCAAGGTCCGCGAGGCCGCCTGAAGCGTACCGCCAAGCCCTCCGATAAAGACCCCGCAGATCAGGAAAATGATGTCAGGCATGTTTGACCCCTCGGCCAAAGGCAGGCCAAAAAACATCTCACGTGACATCGACACGATGATGACGCAAACTCCAATCAAAAGCCAGATCGCCGTGATAATTACAGGTTTCGGCCCAAAACGGCGGTCAAATTTTCCGCCAAGCCAGCTGAACAGTGCAGCCGAAAGAGCCCCGATAATCCCGAATACGCCAATCTGCGTGACCTCCCAGTTGAGAACAAGCGCGGCATAAACCCCACCAAAGCTGTAAAGCCCGTTCAGGGCATCGCGGTAAAACATCGAAGAGCCGAGATAAGCCGCCAGCGAGGTATTGTGCTTCAACCCGCGCAGCGAGCGCCCGAGAGATGCCAGCGCAGCAGACACACTTGCACGCGACTTTCCCGCAACTGGAGCATCCCGCACCCAGAGAAAATAAGGGATCATGAACACTGCAAACCAAATGGCGGTGAGCGGCCCAACAAACCGCGTTCCTTCGCGCGCCTCGGCATCAAATCCGAAAGCTGGGTCCAAGCCGATAAGCGTTTTGCCGTTGGATTGCTCAACAAAGAGCAAGAGCATAATCGCCAGAGCAACAAGCCCGCCAATGTAACCAAACGCGAAGCCAGAGCCGGAAATCTCGCCTGTGCCTTTGTCGCTGACCAGCGAGGGAAGCTGTGAATTGATAAAAATCAGCGCCCATTCGGCGCCTATAAAACCGATGCCGAATGCAACCAATCCCCACCAGAGATTGGAGCCATCAGGCAGCATATACCAAAGTCCGAAAGCCCCGATGACATAAAGAACCGAGAAGGCAAAAACCCAAGGCACGCGCCGTCCCGAGCTATCGGCCAATGCACCAAGAAATGGCGCGCCGAGCCCGATGAACAACCCGATGATCCCAAGTCCGAAAGACCACATGCTCTGCGCCTGTGCATCTGCGGCTTGTTCGCTCATCCCTGTGCCCAAAAAGTGCTGCGCAGCCACACTGGCAAAAAACGGGCCGAAGATGAACGTCACCAACAGGGTATGATAGGGCTGACTGGCCCAATCAAAGAAATACCAACCCCAAATACGCTTGCGCGCTGAAATCACTTTACCAGTTGTCATGCTGCCCCCAACCCTTTTGAGGTGACTAGACATGGAAAGCCGCGCTGACGCAAGAAATTGTGAGCAATTTGGCCCAAGCCTTGCCCTTTTCGAGTCGCCCCCCTAGGTAACAGGGGCATATCCGGAAAGGCGCGCTACATGGCACTTATTCAAACGCTTCAACTCATTCTAAACGTGGCGTTCACGCTGCTGCTGGTTCATGTGATCATGAGTTGGCTGATCAACTTTCAAGTGCTTAATTTGGGGCAACCTCTTGTCGCACAAATATGGCAAGGACTGAACCGGCTGTTTGAGCCGGTCTTCCGGCCTGTTCGCAATATTTTGCCCAACACACACCCGCTCGATCTTGCTCCGCTTGTGGTGTTTATCATCATCATCGCTCTGCGTGACTATTTCCTGCCCAGCCTTTACTGAGCACGCCTTGCCAGCCCTGCGCCCGTATGGGAAACAGGGGCAAAGAGCAGCAAGAGATAACAGGTAAATGGCTTCGGCAAATGCGCTTCTAAAGTCCGTTTTCGGCTTTGATGCTTTCCGCCCCGGGCAGGAAGAGATCGTGCGCGCCGTTGCTGCGGGTGAAAATGTTCTTGCCATCATGCCCACAGGCGGCGGCAAATCGCTGTGCTATCAACTGCCCGCACTCATGGGCGAGGGCCTCACCCTTGTCATCTCACCGCTCATTGCCCTCATGCGCGATCAGGTTGCGGCCTTGCAAAACGCAGGGGTCGCCGCCGGCGCGCTCACCTCTGCTGCCAGCGAAGAAGAAAACGATGCCGTGACACGCGCCGCGCGGGCCGGTAAATTAAGCTTGCTTTATCTCGCGCCAGAGCGGCTTTCATCAACGGTCACACGCAGCATTCTGCGCGATGCAAATGTCGCACGGATCGCCGTCGACGAGGCCCATTGCGTCAGCCAGTGGGGCCATGACTTTCGCCCCGATTATCTGCGCATCGGCGAATTGCAGCGCTACTTGGGGGTGCCGTTGGCAGCCTTCACTGCGACTGCCGACAAAGAAACCCAAGAAGAAATCACCACGCGCCTGTTTGGCGGCACACCGCCCCGCAGCTTTCTGCGCGGGTTTGACAGGCCCAATATCAGCCTCGCTTTCGAACCCAAAAACAAGCCGCGCCAACAAATCCTTGCCTATGTTGCTGCACGCCGTGGACAATGCGGGATTGTGTATTGCGCCACCCGAGCCAAAACCGAAGCGCTGGCCTCTGCCCTGCGTGATGAAGGCCACAACGCCTGCCACTATCATGGCGCGATGGACCCGGACGAACGCCGCTGTGTCGAGCACCGCTTCAACACCGAAGACGAACTGATCGTCGTGGCCACAATCGCCTTTGGGATGGGCGTGGACAAGCCCGACATCCGCTGGGTCGCCCACGCGGACCTGCCCAAATCGGTCGAAGGCTACTATCAGGAAATCGGCCGCGCAGGCCGCGATGGCGCGCGCGCGGAAACGCTCACGCTTTACGGCCCCGAAGACATCCGCCTGCGCCGCGCGCAAATTGATGAAAGCCTCGCCCCCGCCGACAGGCAGGAGGCCGACCATGGCCGCCTCAACGCACTTCTTGGCCTTGCCGAAGCAACAAGCTGCCGCCGTCAGCTACTGCTGGCTTATTTTGACGAGGCTTCCGAGCCTTGCGGCAACTGCGATCTTTGCGACAAACCACCAGAAACATTTGACGCAACCGAAGCCGCCCGCATGGCGCTTTCGGCCATCCTGCGCAGCGAAGAGCGCTTTGGCGCGGGTCAGATCATCGATATTCTGCTCGGGAAGATGACCGACAAGGTAGCCCAGTTCGGTCATGATGCCCTGCCCACATTCGGCGTGGGCAAAGCCTACAGCCCTGTGCAATGGCAGGCCATTTTACGGCAACTTATGGGCCACGATCTCATACGCCCCGATGCGCGCGCACATGGAGCACTCAAGGTCACCCGCAAGGCTCATCCTCTCCTCAAGGGGGAGGAAACACTGACGCTGCGCAAGGATCTTATCACAAAGGCAGCAGCCAACACGGGGCCGAAAATCAAGATGCTCGTATCCGAGGAAGACGCGCCACTCTTTTCTGCCCTCAAGGCCAAACGCCGCGCACTCGCAGAGGCTGCGGCATTACCCGCCTATATTGTTTTCAACGACCGCACGCTTGTTGAAATGGTCAAGCGCCGCCCCCAAACGCTGGACGAATTCGCAATGATCGCCGGTGTCGGGCAAAAGAAACTTGAAAAATACGGGCGCGAATTTCTCTCTGTTCTGGCAGAAGATGCGCCTAAAACGCACCCGATGCGCCGCAAGCTTGCCGGCAAGCCTGCTGGCAGCCTGTTTGACCAGCTTGCAGAAGCCCAGCTTCAACTGCAACGCGGCGCGTGTGGCACACAAAAACCGCTCAGTCTGACAAATTCCCAGCTCGCAAAGGTTGCGCAGACTAAACCACAGTCCTTAAATGCACTCGAACGGCTGATCGGCGACAAACGAACCGAGCGGTTTGGAAACACATTTATGGAACTGATGCATGGGAGTGCTTGATACATGTTGGTGGTGATATCTCCTGCGAAAAAACTGAACGAAGAGTCCAGCACGGAACTGCCCGTAAGCGAACCTGTTTTTGCGCAACGCGCCGAAGAATTGGCCAAAGAAGCCGCCAAGCTGACAGCCGGTGACCTCGCCAAGCTCATGCACCTGAGCGACAGCCTCGCCAAGCTCAACTATGACCGCTTCCAGAATTGGGCAGAAATGAAGCCGACACCCGCGGCGCTCATGTTCAACGGCGATACCTATTCCGGCCTTGAGGCATCGAGCCTTGAGGAAGAGGAAATGCTTTGGGCGACTGATCACCTGCGCATCCTGTCGGGGCTTTACGGCCTTTTACGCCCGCTTGACGCGATCAAGCCTTACCGCCTGGAGATGGGCTCGCGCATCAAGACGCCAAAGGGAAAGAACCTCTATGAATTCTGGGGCAGCGCGATCGCCGAGCAGATCAACTCCGAAGCCGCAGAAACCGGTGCGGAAATTCTGGTGAACTGTGCCAGTCAGGAATATTTCGGCGCAGTCGATACAAAGGCTCTGAAACTGCGCGTCGTTACCCCGATGTTTTATGAAGACAAACCGCAGGGGCCAAAGATTGTCAGTTTTTATGCCAAGAAAGCGCGTGGCGCGATGGCGCGTTATATCATTCAGCACCGCCTGGAAGATGCGGACAGCCTGAAAGAGTTTGATACAGGCGGCTATGCCTACGCGCCTGACCTCTCGGAACCAGACAAGCCCGCCTTTCTGCGTGCGGGTTAGGCCGCCGCTTCATCTGCAATCACCGGCACGGTATCATCAGGTTGATGCCCGCCTATTGCCGCATAAATTTCGGCTTTGCGCAAAGGCTTGGTGAGAAACTGGTCCATACCAGCGGCCATTATCTCTTCCTTGTCACTGCCCATGGCATGCGCCGTCAGCGCGATGATGGGTGTATGTGCACCGCTTTCAGCCTCTAAAGCCCTGATCGCGCGGGTTGCGTCCTTGCCGTCCATCTCGGGCATTGAAATGTCCATAAACACAAGGTCTGGTTCAAGGGATTGGTAAAGCTCCACCGCCTCCCGCCCATTGGCTGCAAAAGTCAGCTCGATGTCGAGCGCTTTCACCATTTTGCGAAACACGAGCTGATTGGTCTTGTTGTCCTCGGCAGCGAGCACACGCATCTTGCGCAACATAGGCTCTTCCAAAGCCGCGTGATTGGGCTCGGCAACGGCTTCCTGCACTTCCGGCTGAGTAACCTGCTTAGTGAACTTATCCAATAGCGCACGACGGGTGACAGGCTTTTGCACCTGATGCACATCAAGCACGCTATCGCCTTGCGGCTGATACCCACCCAGTTGCGCACTGAGGATTATCACACGCCCCGCAAAGCCGGCATCTGCCAAAGCAGGCAAAAGATCATATCCGACAAACTCGCTATCGGCCATGACAACAGACACCTCTGGCTTCAATGCGCCAAGCGCCTCTGGCACGGTCGCATAGCGCCGCACTTCAAAACCAAGCTTGGTCAGCTGTTTTTCAGTCAGCTCGGCCAGCGCATCGGACGGCTCAAGCAACAACACCTTGCCGCCAACAGCGCTAAACGTGTTTGCCTCGGGTTGTCCCTCCGTCGTCAGCTCCACCTTGAAGCCGAAGCTCGCACCAACGCCCATCTCGGAATCCACCCAGATTTCACCGCCCATCATGCCAATGAGTTTTTTGCTGATGGCAAGACCAAGCCCCGTGCCTTCATACGCACGACTCTGTGCATCATCGACCTGATTGAACTCGCCAAAAACATGGGCGAGCTTGTCCTCGGGAATGCCGATACCCGTATCTTCCACCGTCACGTGCAGACGGGTCTTGCGCGCCACAGCATCATAAACACCCACAACACGGACAAGCACATGGCCCTCGCTGGTGAACTTCACAGCATTGCCGATAAGGTTGGTCAGCACCTGACGGAGCCGCCCGACATCTCCGATAAACTGTGTCGGCAAGAAGAGATCATAATCCACGATGATCTGGATGTCCTTGCCTTGCAATGCCGGCTGCAACAGCATGACAACTTCGTGGATCGCGTTGTCAAAATCAAAGGGCGCATGCTGAAGCACCATTTTGTCGGCATCAAGCTTGGAGAAATCAAGCACATCATTAATGATCACCAATAGCGCTTCACCCGAATTCTTGATGGTTTTGGCGAAGAGTTCCTGTTCTTCGTCAAGCTCCGTCTCCATCAACAGCTCGGCCATTCCGACAACCCCGTTCATAGGCGTGCGGATTTCATGGCTCATGTTCGCGAGGAAAGCCGACTTGGCACGCGCAGCACTCTCGGCGCTGTCACGCGCTTTTCTCAGCTCGCGTTGGTAGTGGACCGTTTCGGTAATATTGAGTGCAAGGCTCACCACATCGCCGCCATGGCCCCGCTGGTCAATCAGCTTCACAAATTCACCGTTCCAAAGGCGGATTGTCTCTGGCTCGGGGTCCGTGCTTTGCCAGCGCTCAAGCATCCGCGCCCGCCACGCGGCAGGCGCCTGCCCTTCAAGATCAACGATACCTTCATCGGTGAGCAGCTGCAGCAAGGTGATGTAGCTCACGCCGGGCGCCACATCTTCAAGGCCGTCAAAGGCCCAGAGATAGGCTTTGTTGGCAATAATCATCTGGCTGTCAGCATTGAAAAAAGCAAAGCCGTCATTAATCGATTCAATCGAGAGCCAGAGCCTGCGCTCGGCGATCTCGATCTTTTTGTGCGCGATAGACAGGTCTGATTTAACGCGCTGGTTTTCATCGCGCACGTTTTGCACTTCGGCACGGGTTTCGACAATCTCGGCAGAGAGCTTCTTGGCATGCGCGCCAAGCTTCTGATTTGCGGCAAAAAGCTCGGCCTGTTTTTGCTCAAGCAAGCGTTCTGCCGCAAGGCGTGCGCGCCTTTCTTGCGTGAGCTTGTTTGCCAGGCTCATTCTGTCCTCCGCCATGCCGCATGTATTGCCAGCCAAAACTCGCACAAACATGGTGAAGATTAGTTTAATACCGCCACAATTATCGCGCAAAACATTGCGCAAATCGGGTGCCCCATGCCACCATGGGAGCGACTCATGGAGGGTTTCATGCAGAATTTAATCACAGCACTCATTATCACTCTGTTTTCGGCAACATTCGCAGCGGCACAAAGCAATTTACCCGACAGGCACATGACCGTCTTTGCCGATACTGATTTTGCAGGCAATGATCTTCAGCAGCTTTTTGACACCGATGAACCCTCCTGCCAGCGTGCCTGTATCGCGCTTAAGGCCTGCATCGGATATACCTACAACACCAAATCCAACGCCTGCTTCCCCAAATCAAGCGTGCGCGAGCATATCCCGTTCGAGGGGGCCAAATCGGTTGAAATGCGCAGCTTTGAGTCTGCTCAAATCGCCCGGGCCGAGACGCGTTCAGACGAACTTGGTTTTCTCCAGCGCTATGATCTTTCCAACGCCAAAAACTATGCAGAAAAATTGCCCGCCAAACACCCGAGCGCGCAATGGAGCGCGGACGCCATGCGCGAAGCGGCCTATGATCGCGAGGCAGCGGGCGATCTACTGTCTGCGTGGCGCTGGATGGGAGCAGCGACGGCACGCACCGATGCCGCGGAAGACTGGGCCGAGTATGCCCGTATGCTCGATCTCTACGAGCCGGCCAAACAGAGCGACAAACGGCGCTACACAAACGATGCATTTATGGCAGCGATCAACGCCCATTTGCGCGCAGAGTCGGCCGGGACACGCAGTGCAGCACTTCTGACCATGGCCAAAACACTGGAACAGATTGGCCGCGGCAGCGATATGATCCCCGCGCTCAAGCTGGCACAATCCCTTTCCAATGCACCCGAGATCACCGATTTGCTCGCCAATGCGCGCGCGAAATACGGTTTCCGCATCATCAACACCGAAGTCGATAATAAAACAGCCAGCCCCCGCATTTGCGCCGAGTTCAACGAAGAGCTTTCCAAATCCGAAGCTGACTTCGCGCGCTATCTTGCGCTTCCCGATCCGCGATTTGCAGTGCAAGCCGAAGGCCGGAAGCTCTGTGTTTCGGGCGTCGAGTTTGGGGCGCGCTACAACATCACGTTCCGCGCGGGCCTGCCCGCCGACAGCGGTGAGGGGCTAATCAAGGACACAAAGCAGAACTTTTATGTGCGCGACCGCTCACCAAGCGCGAGCTTCCCGGGGCGTGGATATGTGCTGCCGCTGGGTGGCGAGGCGAGCCTGCCCGTTGAGACTGTCAATGCAACCGAGCTTGACCTGACCCTGCGCCGCGTGAGTGATCGCAACCTTTTGCGCGCCATGCAGGACGGGCTCTTTGCACAACCGCTTTACCGCTATCAGGAAGAGCAGCTCGGCGGCGAAATTGGTGAGGAAATCTGGAGTGGTACGGGCCTTACAGACGGCGCGCTCAATCAGGACGTGACAACCCGCTTGCCCATTGGTGAAGCAATCATAGGTCAGCCAGCAGGCATCTATGTGCTCAGCGCTGCCGTGAAAGACGAAACCGACAGATACGGCTCAGTCGCGCAGCAGTGGTTTGTGCTCTCCGACATAGGCCTCAGCACGGCATCAGGCAATGACGGCCTTAACATCTTCACCAAAAGCTTGCAAACGGCCAAGCCGATGAGCGGCGCAAAGGTGCAGCTTGTCTCGCGCGCCAACCGCGTATTGGCGGAGGCTGTGACCGACGCGACAGGCGCGGCGCATTTCCCCTCCGAACTTATAGCAGGTAAAAGCGGCGCAGCCCCTGCAATGGTCCTGGCGCATAGCGGCGAGGAAGACATGGCTTTCCTATCGCTCACAGACCCCGCTTTCGACCTTTCCGACAGAGGCGTTTCAGGCCGCAATGCGCCCAAAGCTCTTGATCTTTTCCTCACAACAGACAGAGGCGCTTACCGCGCGGGCGAAACCGTTTTCGCCACAACTCTGGTGCGCGATACCAAGGCCAAAGCGCTCGAAGGCCTGCCGATTACGGCCGTTCTCTTGCGCCCTGATGGCGTCGAATACAGCCGCCAGCTGTCAACCGATGGCCAAGCAGGCGGGCATGTCTTTTCAATGCCCATCGCCACAACCGCACCGCGCGGAAGCTGGACTCTCGAAATGCGTAGCGAGGCCGATGGTGACGCACTCACCAGCACAACCTTCCTTGTCGAGGATTTCTTGCCCGAGCGGATCGACTTTGACATCGGCATCGCGGCGACAGAACTCAGCTTTGCGCAGCCGACAGAAGCAACGATTGAAGCGCGTTATCTCTTTGGTGCACCTGCCGCCGATCTCTCGGTTGAAGGGCGCATCCGTCTTTCGGCCAACCGCACGATCAAGGCTTATCCGGGCTTTCGCTTCGGGCCGCATAATGCGGGCTTCCGGTCCGTCTCCGATACGCTACCCTCTGTAAAAACAGATGCCGCAGGCATGGCAAATCTGCCCCTGAACCTGCCCGAAGCCGAGGCCGCAGGCCTACCTCTTGAAGCCAGCATTTCTGTGCAAATTTCCGAAGGTTCCGGCCGCCCTGTCGAGCGCAACGCAACACGCCCTGTGCACAGCGCAACGCCGCTCATTGGCTTGAAGCCACTCTTTGACGGAGTTGTCTCAGAAGGTACAGAAGCGGGCTATGATATCGTCGTGCTCGCCTCTGACCGCAGCCTGATGACAGGCAATGCACGCTGGACCCTGAACCGCCTGAACCGCCGCTACCAATGGTATGAGCAAAACGGCAACTGGAACTGGGAGCCGATTATCACACGCTCCAAGGTTGCCACAGGTCAGGTTGCATTGGACGGTGGCAAAGGCAGCGTAACAGCCCCCGTTGAATGGGGCGGCTACGAGCTTGTTATCGAGCTTGAAGGAGACACATATGTTGCCGCTTCCGAAGAGTTTGATGCTGGCTGGTATGGCGATGCAGGTGCAGTCAGCACGCCCGACACGCTGGAACTTTCACTCAACGCCGAAAGCTACACAATCGGCAACGAGGCGCAGCTTCGCGTACTCCCGCGCAGCGCCGGCACGGCGATGGTTCAGGTGATGTCAGACAGCCTGATCTCGACAGAAATGGTTGAACTCGCGGAGGGTGAAAACCTTATCCCCCTGCAAGTCACCGAGGCTTGGGGCGCAGGCGCTTACGTAACCGTCACGCACATCAGCCCGATGAACACGGGCGAAAGCTTCCTGCCCACACGCGCTATCGGCCTTGCCTATGCAAGCGTTGATCCTGCCGACAAAGCGCTAAGCGTCGAGCTGCTTTCACTTGAGCAAACCAAACCCCGCCAGCCGCTGAATGTGAGCATCAAAGCTGGCAATATCAAAGCTGGCGAAACAGCCTATATGACCCTCGCCGCCGTCGACGCGGGTATCCTAAACCTGACAGGGTTTGAGCCCCCAGCACCCAAAGAGCACTACTTTGGCAAACGCAAACTCGGCGTTGAACTGCGCGATATTTACGGGCGATTGATTGATGCTTCCAAGGGCAACCTCGGGCGCCTCCGCTCCGGCGGCGACGCTGGCGCAAGTGCGGGCCTTGAAGGTCCGCCGCCTACAGACGAGCTTGTGACCTTCTTCCAAGGCCCCGTCACCATCGGCGCTGACGGAACAGCCGATGTGACTTTTGATGTGCCCGAGTTCAACGGCACGCTCAGGCTTATGGCGGTTGTCTGGTCGCCCACGGGCGTTGGCGCGGCCAGCAAAGATGTGATCATCCGCGATCCTGTTGTGCTGAGCGCAAGCCTCCCCAACCACCTTTCACCAGACGACAGCAGCCAGCTCCGTCTTGAAATCACCCATGCTGACGGGCCGACAGGTGAAGTGAGCCTCGAGCTCGCCTCAAACGGTGCACGTTTTGACAAAACAAACCTGCCTGAGAGCTTCACCCTTGGCGAAGGCGAACGCGTGGCTTTCCTTGTGCCAATGACCGCAACAGATGAGGGCGATCACGAGATCACAATCACCCTCACAACACCCCCTGGCGACACTCTGGCCAAGTCTCTCACCCTTCCCGTGCGCAGGCTTGACCCTGAGGTTTCCACAACCCGCCGCCTTACGCTTGGCGCGGGACAAAGCCTTGCGCTGGACGCCAACCTCACTGAAGCCTATCGAGGCCAAAGCGCTCGTGCGCTTGTTTCGGCAGGGCCGATTGCGAAGTTTGATGTCGCGAGTCTTCTCTCAGAGCTTGACCGCTACCCATATGGCTGCACCGAGCAGCTCACCTCTGCTGCGATGCCCCTACTCTACTTCTCTTCCGTCACCGAAGGGCTGGGCCTGACCAGCCGTGGCAACGTGTCCGAACGGGTCGAAAAGGCAGTCGCGCGTATTCTCACGCGGCAGTCATCCTCTGGCAGCTTCGGCATGTGGTATCCGAGCTCGGGCGATCTCTGGCTCGATGCCTATGTCACCGATTTTCTCAGCCGTGCGCGTGCGGAAGGAATAGATGTGCCGGATCTGGCGTTCAAGAACGCTTTGGGTAACCTGACCAACCGTGTGAACAGCTACCCCGACTTTGACGAAGGTGGCGGCGGACTCGCCTATGCGCTCTACGTGCTGGCACGCGAGGGGCAAACCTCGGTTTCTGACCTGCGCTATTACGCCGATGTAAAAGCCGCCGCCTTTGACACGCCCATCGGCAAAGCCCAACTTGGCGCGGCGCTGGCCTATCACGGCGATCAGCTGCGCGCAGATGCGATGTTCACCAGCGCCGTTGGAGAACTGGCCAAAACAGCGGGCGATCAGAAATACACATGGCGCGACGATTACGGCACGCACCGCCGCGACACCGCCGCCGTGATTGCCCTTGGCCAGGAGGCAGGCAGCAAGGCAGTCAACCTCGCGGCCCTCGCTAATGAAATCGCAGGAGGTGCAAACCGCCGCTCGACACAAGAGATGGTCTGGACATTGCTCGCAGTCGACAAGCTTCTCGGCACAGCGCCCAGCATGGCGCTCAACGGCGCGGAGCTTGATCTGCCCGTTTTGCACATGAATGATGTGCAACTTACTGCAGGCCAAACCCTTACCAACACAGGCAATGAGGAGACAGACATAACCCTCACAACTTTCGGTGTGCCAAGCGTTGCGCCCGAGGCAGGGGGCTATGGCTACGCCATCGAGCGGACCTATTTCACGCTTGATGGCACGCCTTTCACCGATCTCAATGTCAAGGCAGGTGATCGGCTTGTAACCCACCTCAAAGTCATCCCGTTCGAGAAGGCTGCCGCGCGACTCATGATCAATGATCCGCTGCCAGCAGGCTTTGAGATAGACAATCCTAACCTCTTGCAAAGCGGTGATATCGGCGCACTTGGCTGGATGAAACCTTCACATGCGGAAAGCACCGAGTTCCGCTCCGAGCGTTTCCTTGCGGCGGTGAATGCGAGTGAAGGCCAATACGTTGAGCTGGCCTATATCGTCCGGGCCGTGACACCGGGCCGCTATCATCATGCCCCCGCCACGGTGGAAGACATGTATCGCCCGATCTACCGCGCCAACACGGGCGCAGGCGAGGTGACGGTATCGGCCGACTGATCCGCCATACCGCCCTCGGCCTCACCTGCGCGGCGGTGCTTTTTGCTGCCGCGCATGACAGGCTTAACCGTTGGGTTGCGCGCGCCGAGCTGCCGCCGCTGTTGCACGAAAGCTCTGTCGAAGTGCGCGCCCGTGGCGGTGAGCTTCTCCGCGCCTTCCCCGTAGAAGACGGACGCTGGCGGCTTGCCACACGCACTGCCGATGTAGACCCGACCTACCTCAAAGCCCTGCTGGCCTACGAAGACAAACGCTTCTTTAGACACGCTGGCGTCGATGGCCTCGCACTCACCCGCGCCACATGGCAAGCGCTCTGGAACTGGCGGATTGTTTCAGGCGGCTCGACCCTCACCATGCAAGTTGCGCGGCTTTTGGAGAACGGACGCACAGGCAGTTGGGCGGGCAAGCTCAGGCAAATGCAGCTTGCACTGGCGCTGGAGCGCAAGCTTGGCAAAGATGAAATCCTTTCACTTTATCTCACCCACGCGCCTTTTGGTGGCAATATCGAAGGGGTGCGCGCAGCCAGCTATGCTTACTTTGGCAAAGAGCCCAAACGCCTGACACCTGCTCAAGTTGCCCTACTCGTCACTCTGCCCCAAGCGCCCGAGAACCGCCGCCCCGACCGGGCTGCCAAAGTGGCCCAAGGTGCTCGTGATGCAGCACTTGCGAGGCTTCATGAAGCCGGCGTGTTCTCACAAGAAGCCGCAAATGCAGCACTGCGGCAGCCCGTCTCCTCCGCCCTCAAGCCCTTCCCTGCGCTTGCGTTTCACAGCAGCGCCCGCGCGAAGCTAGAGCACACAACCACGGACCAAATAACGCTCACGCTAGACGCTGGCCTACAAGCGCGGCTCGAAAGTCTCGCCGCCTCAAAGCTGGCGGCTCTAGAGCCAAACGCCACCATCGCGCTCATCGTGGCCGACCATACAACCGGCGAAACCCTCGCCTCTATCGGCTCCGCCGCCAGCACCGCAGATACCGCACGCAAAGCCTATGTGGATATGACCCGTGCAATCCGCTCACCCGGGTCAGCCCTCAAACCGCTGGTCTACGCGATGGCGTTTGACCTTGGCTTGGCGCACCCCGAAACGCTGATCAATGACGCACCTGTGCGTTTTGGCAACTACAGTCCAAGCAACTTTGACGGCCAGTTCAGAGGTGAATTAAAGCTGCGCGAAGCTTTGCAGCTTTCGCTCAACATCCCGGTTATCACACTTCTGGAACGTGTCGGCCCCGAGCGCTTCATGCAACGTTTGCGCCAATCAGGCGCCAGACCCGAGCTATTAGGCGGCAAAGCAGGGCTGGCCGTGGCGCTCGGCGGGATGGGGCTTTCGCTACATGATCTGGTCACGCTCTATGCGGGGTTTGCGCAGGGCGGGAAGGCCGTGAAGCTGAGTGAATATGGTAGTGGAACGAGTGAACCCCAGCGTTTCACCTCACCCGCAGCGGCTTGGCAAATCGGTGAAATCCTCTCCTCTGCCCCGCTGGGAAATGCCCGTCTCAGCCACGGCATCGCCTTTAAGACAGGCACGTCCTATGGCTACCGTGATAACTGGGCCGTGGGCTATGACGGGCGCTATGTTGTAGGTGTCTGGGTGGGCCGTGCCGATGGCACGCCAATGCAGAAAGCCTTTGCCCGAACAACCGCAGCACCGCTACTGGCGCAGGTCTTTCAATATGTCGCGCCACAGGTCGCCCCCCTAGGGCCACCCCCGCCCGAAACGCTGATTGTCAGCAATCCGCAACTACCACAACCTCTCCAAAGGTTCGAGGCGCGTGACGCACTGAAGCGGGCCGAGGCGAACAAGCCCGATATCGTCTTTCCGCCCGCAGGCGCGCGGCTTGCTGTCAGCCCTGATATGCCCCTCATGCTCAAACTGCGCGGCGGCACACCGCCCTACGCCGTTTTTGCAAATGGTGAGGTGAAGAAACTCGGCTTGCGCAGCGCAGAAGTCTCCCTCGGGCCAATGACCCAAGGGTTTTTCGAGCTCAGCGTAATTGATGCGGCGGGGCGGTCAGTCACCTCCGCGATCGAAATCAGATAGCCTCAATCGCAAGGGCAATGCCCTGCCCGCCACCGATGCACATGGTGATCAAAGCACGGTTGCCGCCAATGCGCTCAAGCTCGTAAAGCGCCTTGAGCGTAATAATCGCACCTGTCGCGCCGACAGGGTGACCAAGGGCAATCGCACCGCCGTTCGGGTTTACCTTGGCGGCGTCGAGGCCAAGCTCGTTATTGACCGCTAACGCCTGTGCCGCAAAGGCTTCGTTGCTTTCGATCACATCAAAATCGGCGATGCTGAGGCCCGTGCGCGCGAGCAGGTTTTGCACCGCGGGCACGGGGCCAATCCCCATCACCTCGGGCCGCACACCGGCATGGGCATAGCCCAGAACACGGGCGCGCGGCTTGAGGCCCGCTTTCTCGGCAGCGTCACTGCGCGCCAGCACAAGAGCAGCCGCGCCGTCGTTGATACCAGAGGCATTGCCCGCCGTGACTGTGCCGTCTTTCTGGAACACTGTGCGCAAGCCTGCGAGGGCTTCCAGCGTGCTTGCTTTCGGATGTTCATCAACCTCGAAGGGAACCATATCGCGCTTGACCTTAACCTCGATGGGCACGATCTGGCTGGTGAAATAGCCTTCCTCGATTGCTTTGGCCGCGCGGGTCTGGCTTTCCATCGCGAAGGCGTCTTGCGCCTCGCGGGTGATGCCATATTCGGCGGCAACATTCTCGGCGGTGACCCCCATGTGGCCTGTGCCAAACGGGCAGCTCAGAGCGCCGAGCATCATGTCTAAGGCCTTGATATCGCCCATTTTCTGACCCCAACGCTGTGCGGGGACGATATAGGGCGAGCGGCTCATGCATTCGATCCCGCCTGCGACCGCAAAGTCAGCGTCCTCAAGCATCAGGGATTGCACAGCAGAAACAATGGCTTGCGCGCCAGATCCGCAGAGGCGGTTCACGTTCATAGCGGGGGTGGTTTCGGGGATACCCGCGTCCATGGCGGCGATTCGGCTCACATACATGTCGCGGGGCTCGGTGTTGATGACATGGCCATAAACTGCATGGCCGATCTGCCCGCCGTCGACACCCGAGCGCTCAAGTGCGGCCTTCGTCACAGTTGCGCCAAGCTCGGCCGGGGTCGTTCCCGCAAGCGCTCCGCCGAAGGTTCCGATGGCGGTGCGTGCGCCGTCTAATATAACGATATCGCTCATGATTTTCCCCTAGGATGTTTGAAGACTTGCCGCACTATATGCCGAGCGGCACGGCAATGAAAAGGCGAACGGAGCGTCATTTCGGATGCGCCAAAGCCTTTATTTTCATGATTTTTCACCACATTAACCTTTGCCACGCCCGCCAAACTCCGCCCGAAAACGCTGTGGGGCAGGCTGTATATACATCAGTGCATACAACAGTATGGACAGGTTTAGGGCAGGTTCCAGCCCGCCTCGTCCGTTACACGACCGTCCGTCAAACCAACCTCTTGTTGAGCTTTGATCGGGAGCCGCCATAGTTCAAAGCGTATTGAGACGAGAGATTTTATGACGAGCAAGATTGGCGAAAACCGCAACATCCGCACTTGGGCCGATTGGGTGAAGGCCGAAGAGAACGGCAAGGTGACTTATTGTTGTTCCGATTATCTCGCTTAGTCAGAAAGAGGCATGGACACCCTCAACCACACGGGGGCCATGGGGCTGGCATGCTTGGTCGCTGCGATGGGTCTTCTGGATCGTCACCGCTGTAGGCGCAGCGGCGACTACGGGGATTATCCGGCAGGAGTGAGCGGCCTTCGCCCGTCTTCTTCCAGCACGAACACTTCGCGGCCTTCTATCGCCACGGCTGTTAAAGCGCGCCCGAAACCTGCGCCGCTGTCGATGTTGACGCGGTTGCCCATGTGCTCGGGGGCCTCGACGGCGGTGTGGCCGTGAATAACCAGCTTATCAAACGGATCTTGATGGTTGAGGAAGGCGTCGCGGATCCAGATGAGATCATCTTCTGTTTGCCATCCCAGCGGCAGCCCCGGCTGAATGCCTGCGTGCACGAAGAGACAGTCGCCCGCCTCGGCAAAGAGCGGCAGCCCCTCCAGAAAGGCGCGGTGCTCTTCGGGCACGGCCTCAAGCGCGGCGGCGTGCAGCTTGGCCTCGGGCAGCGCAAGATCAACGCCGTAGGAGGCCAATGTCTCAAGCCCGCCCAGCGGCTTGCTGAACCACGTATAGCTGGGGCGCATTTTGGGGTGGCTCGCGACCCCCGTGCGCAGGAACTGCTCGAACAGGCGGTCGTGATTGCCCATAACCACAGACCAGTTGCGGCCCTGCGCCATGCCGTTCATCAATGTTTCGATAACCGCGCGGCTGTCGGGGCCGCGATCCACAAGATCACCCAGCGAGATGACGCGCGCGTCTTTGCCGCCGTCAAGCTCGATCAGCGTGAGGGCGTCGAGCAGAAGCTCGTATTGGCCATGAATGTCGCCTATGGCGTAAATCGTTTCAGTCATATGGTTTAGCTATGCCTCTGCGCGGCCAATGGCAATGGTGCGGGAAGAATTCACCTTTACATATTCCGATTACGGAATATATATGAGGTAAGAAAAGGACGCGAACATGACACCGATGCCCAAAGCGCTGCTGCGCTATCTGCCTATTTTGACTTGGTCGAAAGACTACAACCGCGACGCTTTTGTGAGCGACTCTGTGGCGGCTGTGATTGTGACGATCATGCTGATCCCTCAGTCTTTGGCTTATGCCTTGCTTGCAGGTTTGCCGGCAGAGATGGGGCTTTATGCTTCAATCCTGCCACTGGTCGCCTATGCGATCTTTGGCACATCGCGGGCGCTGGCTGTGGGGCCTGTGGCGGTTGTTTCACTTATGACAGCAGCAGCGATCGGCAACCTCGGCTTGACAGATGCAGCCTCTGTGGCGCTCGCGGCGGGGACGTTGGCGTTTATCTCGGGCGTGTTGCTGACGGTCATGGGTGTTTTGCGGCTGGGCTTTCTGGCGAACTTCCTGAGCCACCCAGTGATTGCCGGATTTATCACAGCCTCTGGTTTACTGATTGCAACAAGCCAGCTCAAACATATTTTCGGGATTGAGGCCGAAGGGCATACGCTGCCGCAAATCCTTGGGTCATTGATCTCGCATCTGGGAGATATGAGCTTTGCGACGCTGGTGATTGGCGTGAGTGCGACCGCATTTTTGTTTTGGGTGCGCAAGGGGCTTAAGCCGCTTTTGCTGCGCCTCGGGTTGAAGCCACGGCTGGCCGAGCTTGGCGCCAAGGCCGGGCCTGTGGCGGCTGTTGCGGTGACAACATTGGCTGTCTGGGCATTGGGGCTTCAAGACATGGGCGTGAAAATTGTCGGAGCGGTTCCGCAAGGATTGCCGCCTTTGACGATGCCCTCGTTCAGCCCGTCTCTGTGGAACGACCTGTTTCTCTCGGCTGTTTTGATCTCGGTGATCGGGTTTGTGGAATCTGTCTCGGTGGCGCAGACCCTGGCGGCAAAGAAGCGCCAGCGGATTGTGCCGGATCAGGAGTTGATCGGGCTGGGGACATCCAATATCGCCGCCGCCGTGACGGGCGGCTATCCGGTGACCGGCGGCTTCGCACGGTCGGTTGTGAACTTTGATGCGGGGGCCGAAACGCCCGCAGCGGGGGCCTTTACCGCCATTGGCATTTTGCTGGCGGCACTTTTGCTAACGCCGCTTTTGTTTTTCCTCCCCAAAGCAACGCTGGCCGCAACGATTATTGTCGCTGTGCTGAGCCTTGTGGATTTCAGTATTCTGCAGCGTGCCTGGGGCTATTCCAAAGTGGATTTCGCCGCCGTTGCGGCGACCATTTTGCTTACACTTGGACTTGGAGTTGAAATTGGCGTTTCCGCCGGTGTGTTGATCTCGATTGCACTGCATCTTTACGCCACATCGCGCCCGCATGTCGCCGAAGTGGGCCTTGTGCCGAACACCCAGCACTTTCGCAACATTCACCGCCATGATGTGCAAACCCTGCCCCATGTGGTCACGCTACGCGTCGACGAAAGCCTCTACTTTGCCAACGCCCGTTTTCTGGAGGATTATGTGAGCGCACGCGTGGTCTGTGACGAGCCGTTGAGTGACGTGATCCTGATGTTCTCGGCGGTGAACGAGGTCGACCTCTCGGCACTCGAAAGCTTGGAGGCGCTGAACCATAAGCTCAAGGACATGAGCATCCGCTTGCATCTGAGTGAAGTTAAGGGGCCGGTTATGGACCGCTTGAAGCGGTGCCATTTCCTGGAAGACCTCACAGGGCATGTGTATCTGTCGCAGTATGATGCCTGGATGGCTTTGAAAGGGTAAGCCTGTTTCGAATTTTCGCTCACTGAGCACTGTGCGCACTTGCTGCGCGGGGCGTTTCGCTAAAATCCGACCAATGCGAGACTGGTCGGGAGATTTTTAACAAGAAAACATTTGTGAGCAGACATGAAAAAGGCCCGCGCAAATGGCGGGCCTTTCGGAGATTATACGCGCTTAGACAACATCGAATTCAAGCGGCTTGACCTGTTTGAACATGCCTGTGTCTTTGAGCTTTTGCAAAACGGCAGGGTCTGGTTGACCGTCGAGGTAGAGCAACGCGATGGCTTCGCCACCTGCGGCGGAGCGGCCCAAAGTAAAGTTGGCAATGTTGACCGCACTTTCACCCAAGGTCAGGCCCAATGTGCCGATGATCCCCGGAACGTCATCATTTGTGGTGTAAAGCATGTGCTGGCCAACTTCTGCGTCAATGTTGATGCCTTTGATCTGGATAAAGCGTGGCTTGCCATCGGAGAAGACTGTGCCGCCGATGGACCGCTCGCGCTTATCGGTGACCACGGTGACTTTAACGTAGCCCTCAAAAGCGCCCGATTTGTCCTGACTGGTCGTCGAGATTTTCACGCCACGGTCTTTGGCGATGACGGGGGCAGACACCATATTCACATCAGGCGTTACTGTTTTCATGATACCGGCCACAACAGCGCAGTTGAGCGCTTCGAGGTTCATCGCCGACGCTGCACCATCGTAGAGGATATTGATCGCTTTGATCGGTTCGTCGGTGAGCTGGCCGATGAAATTGCCCAAATGGCCTGCGAGAGAAATCCACGGGCCCATGACCTTGGCCTCTTCGGCTGTCACGCTTGGCATGTTGAGCGCGTTTTCAACCGCGCCTGTCAGCAGGTAGTTTGACATTTGCTCGGCCACTTGCAGCGCCACGTTTTCCTGCGCTTCGGTTGTGGCCGCGCCAAGGTGAGGCGTGCAGACCACGTTGGGCAGGCCAAACAGCGGGTTTTCTGTTGCCGGCTCCTGGGAAAACACATCAAAGGCTGCCCCTGCGACATGGCCTGATTTGAGTGCATCCGCGAGAGCCTCCTCATCAACCAAACCACCACGGGCACAGTTGATAATACGCACGCCTTTCTTGGTTTTGGCAAGGTTTTCACGGCTCAGGATATTCTTTGTCTGCTCGGTGAACGGCACATGAAGCGTGATGAAATCGGCGCGCTCCAGAAGCTCGTCGAGCTCGACTTTTTCAATCTGCATTTTCTCTGCCTTGGCAACGGAGAGGAAGGGGTCATAAGCGACGACCTTCATTTTGAGGCCACGCGCACGGTCGCAGACGATACCGCCGATGTTGCCTGCGCCGATGACGCCGAGGGTTTTGTTTGTCAGCTCGACCCCCATGAACTTCGACTTCTCCCATTTGCCTGCATGGGTTGAAGCGGAGGCTTCAGGGATCTGGCGCGCCACGGCAAACATCATCGCAATCGCGTGTTCTGCTGTTGTAATCATGTTGCCGAACGGTGTGTTCATGACGATCACACCTTTTTTGGAGGCGGCGTCCTTGTCGATGTTGTCGGTGCCGATGCCAGCGCGGGCGATGACTTTAAGCTTGTCTGCATTAGCGAGAATGGCAGGCGTCACTTTTGTGGCAGAACGGATGGCGAGGCCGTCATATTCGCCGATCACAGCGGCGAGGGCGTCTTTGTCTTTGCCAAGCTCCGGGCGGAAATCCACCTCGATGCCACGGTCGCGGAAAATCTGAACAGCGGTTTCGCTGAGTTTGTCGGAAACGAGAACTTTGGGAGCCATTTTGAGCATCCTTCAATATGAAAATGTCGGGGGAAGAAGGTGCGCACCAAATGCGCACCCTGCGAAATTTTACGCGTTGATTTCGGCTTCAAAGGCCCAAGCAAGCCAAGGCAGAAGCGCCTCGATATCAGTTGTTTCAACCGTGCCACCGCACCATATCCGCAGGCCAGCGGGCGCATCGCGGTAAGCGCCTATGTCATAGGCGACATTCTCGGCCTCAAGGCGCTTGGCCACGGCTTTGGCGAAGGCTGCGCCATCGGTGATCCGCGCATCGGTGAATTTGAGGCAAACCGATGTGTTTGACCGCGTGGCCGGATCTGTGGCGAGATTGTCGATCCAAGGCTGCGCTTCGCAGAAATCAAAGATCGCCTGTGCGTTGGCGTCGGCCCGCGCGATCAGGCCCTTCAGACCGCCTTCCGAGCGTGCCCATGCAAGCGCGTGAAGATAGTCTTCAACCGCGAGCATCGAGGGCGTGTTGATGGTTTCGCCACGGAAGATACCGTCAATCAGCTTGCCGCCTTTGGTGAGACGGAAGATTTTGGGCATTGGCCAAGCAGGCGTGTAGCTTTCCAGCCGCTCGACAGCACGGGGGCTGAGAATGAGCATACCGTGGGCCGCTTCACCGCCGAGCACCTTCTGCCAGGAGAAGGTTGTAACATCGAGCTTGTCCCAAGGCAGGTCCATCGCGAAGGCAGCGGAAGTTGCGTCACAGATCGTGAGACCTGCGCGTGTGGCCGGGATGGCATCGCCGTCAGGCATACGCACGCCCGAAGTTGTGCCGTTCCATGTGAAGACAACATCGGTGTCATAATCAAGCGCGGCCATATCGACGATTTCGCCGTAATCGGCTGTTTTGACGGTGGCATCGAGCTTGAGCTGCTTCACAACGTCAGTAACCCAGCCTGCGCCGAAGCTTTCCCAGGCAACCATAGTTGCGGGGCGTGCGCCCAGAAGGCTCCACATAGCCATTTCCACAGCGCCCGTATCGGAGGCGGGAACAATACCAATGTGATAATCAGCCGGCACGCCAAGAAGCTCGCGTGTCTCCTCAATAGCAGCTTTCAGCTTGTCTTTGCCGACAGCGGCGCGGTGCGAGCGGCCAAGCGGCGCGCTTTCGAGCTGTTGCAAAGTGAATGAGGGATATTTGGCACAAGGGCCAGAAGAAAAGCGCGGGTTGGCCGGGCGCGCTGCCGGTTTTGAAATATCAGTCATGATACCCTTCCAGATATGAGCCCCTCGTTAGGGAGGGGTGTCCTGAAGACGCAGCTAAAGCCAACCGCCCCCTTTCGCAAGCGCAGAAATGACGCTATCACGCCGCTTGAAGCCCAAAATGCGACATGAACGACTACGATCGGAAACTTCAGACACCTTGCGGGACCACAGCCTGCACTGCTTTTTTTTTGCGACGTGCTGACCCTCTGGTGCATTCGACTTTATCGCCACAAACTGACCCAAACCGGAAAACCGGACCTTTGCGCATCGCCTGCGACTGCCAGAGGGGCTGAGATAAAATAAATGACAGGAAGCGCTCTATAAGGCACTTTCAATCCACAGCCTTACAAATCAGGGAAATACTTATGTTAAAGAGCCTTGTTCGACCTGTTCTATGGGCTTTGGTATTTGCAATATACTCCGCGCATCCTAGTGCCGCAGAGGAATGCGAGCCACGTGATTTTTTGGAAATGCCCCTTAACTCTGCTTCGGAAAACTTGCAGTTGAATGCGGTGCTGATGGCATATCCTCAACTCTCGTATGATGCATCCAGCAACGAGCTTGTCTCCCTCACAGAAAGCCGGCGACTATTCTTGACTGAAGCGACCGATGCTTCGCCTGAAAAAATGTTGATATCAGCATCATTCGCTGACCAGTTTCTTTATGTTTACCCCTTGGACTACGACCTTTCCTCCCGCTTGGAACCTTGGTTCGATCCGGGACGCCTTCGCAATAGTGAGTTCATGGAATTCTTATACTTTTCAGATGAAGCGAGTGCGCGAGCATCCCTGAAAAGGGTCATACATGACAGCTCGGGTACCCAGTTTAGAGTGACAGCTAAGCAAGGTGTATCATGTCAACTCGCCGCTGTTTTTGAACGTATCGGAAGCCGTCACCCTGATGTTTTCAAGAGTGTTGGTGGCAGCTTCAACTGGCGAAACATCAGCGGGACCGACAGATTAAGTGTGCACTCATACGGTGCTGCAATTGATCTCAATACAGAGCTAGGGGGGTATTGGGTATGGTCAGGGTCCAAAGCGGGGTCTGTCGGTAACTATCACTCACGTATACCTCGCGAGGTTGTCGCCGAGTTTGAGCGCTATGGGTTCATATGGGGCGGGAAGTGGCACTACTATGACGGAATGCATTTCGAATACCGGCCAGAGCTTGTTTTATACTCTCGCTTAATGCAGTCCGCGAAAAACTGAGACACAACTATTGGCGGGGCGCCTTAGCGAACAACTGTAACCCGAACGTAATCGCCCCGACTGCCGCGACCGTAAATTCTGACAAACACTGTAGCACCGCCACGCACCAGGTTTCTGGCGGCTTGCGGGTCAATCGAACCGTTCATCACCATACGCTCCATGATACCTCTGTTCTCAATGCTCCCAAAAAAAGAATCCCACTCATCACCACGCTGAGAAATTCCGTATCGGTGATAGTTGGCTCGATCCTGACGAAGCACCTGCCATGGTTCCGTCAATCGGTCTCCTTTAGAATTATAAAGATCATCTTGACCGATGTAAGCAACATAGGAGCCTACTATTTCCTGTGCAAATGCAGCACTTCCAAAAAACAGAGCCGCGACGAGTGGCAGGGCCTTTAAAATGCTCATGAGTATCTCTTCATCTCTCTAAAAAAATTTTGGGTGATTAGCCTAAGGGCCAGAGAGGCCAAAACTATTTACCGCATATTAGTAGAGTAAAAGCGTTAACCTATGTCAAGCACAGTGCGTGTTGTTGCTTTTGAGCCCCTCGCAACTGGCGTTCGGGCACTCATATGGCCATATGGCGCAATCCGGGCAACGGGGGCTCTGGTTTTCCCGCGCGTGAAACGGATATAGAGGCATAACCACGCTCAAATGCAGGAAGACCACCCATGTTTACCGCGACACTCATTGCAAAAGCCGGCCAGCTTGAAACCCCTCTCGTGCAAAGCCTGCAAGCCGCTTGGGGCGGAGGCGATGCGCGATGGCTGGCGCAGGGAGAAGCCGCCGAGTTCGAGATCGAGCAACGGCCAGCCAACCAGTGGGATGTCTGGGCCGATGTGCAGAAGCTGGGCGTTGACCTTGTGGTGCAGCACACTGAGGGGCGACGGAAAAAGATGCTGCTGGCCGATATGGACAGCACGATGATTGAGCAAGAGTGCATCGACGAACTGGCCGAAGAGGCGGGCGTCGGCGCCTATGTCAAAGACATCACCGCCAAAGCGATGAATGGCGAGCTCGACTTTGAGGGAGCACTGACAGAGCGTGTGGCACTGCTTGAGGGGCTGGACGAGGCCGTGATAGCCAAGGTGCTGGCCGAGCGGATCAGCCTGATGGCGGGTGGCCCTGCGCTTCTGGGAACCATGAAGGCAAACGGCGCTTATGCGGCGCTGGTTTCGGGCGGGTTTACGGCGTTTACCGCTGCGATTGCGGGCAAGCTCGGCTTTGACGAAAACCGCGCCAACACGCTTCTGGCCGAGGGCGGCAAGCTATCGGGCAAGGTGGCGCTGCCAATCCTTGGCCGTGAAGCCAAGGTGCAAGCGCTGGAAGAAATCACCGCGCGCCTCGGCATCAGCGAGCAGGATGTGCTGGCTGTTGGCGACGGGGCGAACGATCTTGGTATGCTCAAACGTGCGGGCAGCGGTGTGGCACTTCATGCCAAGCCAAGTGTGGCCGCAGAGTGCGATATCCGCATCAATCATGGCGACCTGACGGCGCTTCTGTTCGTGCAAGGCTACGGAAAAGAAGAGTTCAGCAAATAAAAAGGGGGGCAGCGCGAAGCTGCCCCCCTTTCGATTTGTCGAGCCGCTTTGGCTTCAGGCTTTCCACGCCAGCTGCGAGGGTTCTATCTCGAACGCGATGTGGTGCGCGCCACCGAGAAGGTCGTCTTTGGTGTGGTTGTAAAGCGAGCGCCAGTAAGGCTGGATCGTGACAGCGTCGTCCTGCAGGATCTTTTCGCCTTGCTCCATCAGCGCCTTGCGCTTCTCGACATCCGGTGTGGCAAGCGCCTTGTCCAGAAGCTCGTCAAACTCGGCACTCGAATAGCCAAACTCGTTCCATGCCTCGCCTGAGCGATAGGCAAGCGCCCAAATCTGGACGCCAAGCGGCCTTGGGTTCCAGTTTGTCGAGCTGAACGGATACTTTGTCCAGTCATTCCAGAACGTCGAGCCGGGCAGAACCGTGCGCTTCACATTGAAGCCCGCGTCGCGCAGTTGCGCTGCGACAGCATCGGTTGTGTTTTTGCGCCATGCGTCATCAATCGAGAGAATTTCCATCTCGAAATCGCCCATGCCTGCTTCATCCAGAAGCGCTTTGGCGCCGGCCGGATCAAACTTTGGCATACCGATATCAACATATTCGGGGTGCGCCGGCGCAACATGGTGGTTCGCCGCCACAACACCGCGGTTTTCATAGCCAAGCTCAAGCAGCACGTTGTTGTCGATTGCCATAGCAATCGCCTGACGCACTTTTTTGTCGGCGTAGGGCTTTTTGCCGTCAACCTCAGCAAGCTGGTTGGGTCGGATAACGATTGTCGCCGAGGTGACAACCTCGTGCTGGGTCCAACCATCCATCGTGCCGAGAATGTCGATAAAGTCACCATCAACCGAGTAGTGCATATCAACTTCATCAGCTTCCGAAGCAGCAACCCATGCTGACGGGTCTGTGCCGTAGTCGATATATTCAACCCGATCGACCCATGCACCGTTGCCTTTGTTCCACCAGTGCTCATCATTTTTAACCAACACGCCTTTAACACCCACTTCGAGGCTTTCCGGCAGATAAGGGCCTGTGCCGACAGGATTGCTCAGGATCGTATCCGCTGTGAACGAGCTGTGAACGATCGCGGCAGGGTAATCGGCCATGCCAGCAACAATCGAAATGTCGGGCGACGGCAGATTGAGCTTCACAGTGTGGCTGTCGACAACCTCGATTGCGCCTTCAAGCGCCTTGCCTGTTTCTTCGTCAATAAGCACAGCCATACGGCCAGCCATCGAATTGCCCTCAACATCTTTTTCACACCAGCCCGCAATATTGCGCGCAACATCTTCAGCGGTGAAATCGTCACCATTGTTCCACTTCACATCTTTGCGCACGTGGAGCGTATAGGTTTTCGCATCATCGCTGACATCCCAGCTTTCGAGCAGAACGGGCGTGAACGAACCATCGTTGTTCCATTTGACAAGATATTCAAGCCAACCGCGTGTGAAGTTGGCAATCTGTGACCAGTCATATGCGCGTGGGTCTTTGAGCGCGCGCACTTCGGTTTGGATACGAACAGTGCCACCTTCCTTCATCGCAGCTTGCGCCTGCGCAGGTGCGGCCATGCCGAGCATTCCATAGGCTGTCGCCGCAGTTGCACCAAAGGTGCTGGCCATGGCGATAAACTCGCGGCGGCTGACATCATCGGTTCCGACTTTGCCGATCTGATCTGTAATCACCTTGGACATCGGCTTGCCGGTGCGTGTGAAAAATTCCATGATTTTCTCCCTGTGAGAGCGTATTCGCTCTTCGTTACATATGAGCCGCCACAAGGGATTTACCTTTAAGTACCCAAGGCGATCACGCGTAGCCTAAGGAGCGAATCACGAGTGGGCAACCCTCGCACCCCCACAAATGCCTGTGAACACAAAGCTATCAGGCTGCATTTGCAGGGAAATACGCTTGCTCCCTTGACCTTTGCAGACTGAAACCTGACATGAGGGAAAGCACCGAAAAAGGATGGAACATGCCCCGAACCAATGCCGCAGCGCTCGAATTCCTGAAAACCCGCCGCTCGCGGCCAGCCAAAACACTTGCAGCCCCCGCGCCCGTGCGTGAGGAGCTTGAGGCGTTGCTGACCATTGCCGCGCGCACACCTGACCACGGCAAGCTCGAGCCCTGGCGCTTTGTCGTTATTCAGGGCGAGTCCATGGAGAAGCTCGCGAATGCGGCACAAGCCACAGCCGAGAAGCTTGGTTATGATACAGAGCAAACCGCCAAGGCACGCAGCCAGTTTGACCAAGGCATCTGCGCCGTTGCCGTTATCGAAAGCCCCGTGATTTCCGAAAAGATCCCCGCGATCGAGCAGACATATTCGGCGGGCGCCGTCTGTCTTGCGCTGCTCAACGCAGCGCTGGCTTCGGGCTGGGGGGCGAACTGGCTTTCAGGCGCTATCAGCCACGAGCGCGGATTTGTTGAAGGCACTCTGGGCCTCACACCGCACGAGCGGATTGCCGGCCTCATCCATATCGGAACCGAGACAAACACACCGCCCGAGCGCCCGCGCCCCGATGTGAAAGCCAAAACAACATGGCTCTAGCTCTAATTCTCCAGTCATTTGCCCGCGCGCTCGGGCAAGTCGGCGACAAACGCTTCTTGCGTGTGCTGCTCATCGGCGTTGCGTTGACGCTGGCGCTTTTGGTTGGGGCCTATGCAGGGCTTCTCTGGCTTGTGGAGGTTTTCATCGGGCCCGAAGCCTACCTCCCTGTGCTCGGTGAAGTGCGCTGGCTCAATGACCTGCTGTCAGGGGCGTCGCTGTTGTTTATGCTGGTGCTTTCGATCTTTCTCATGGTCCCCGTGGCCTCGGCCATCACCTCGATGTTTCTCGACGATGTGGCCCAGGCTGTGGAAGCGAAACACTATGCGCAACTGCCCCCCGCCAAGCCTGTCAGCTTTGCCGACGGGTTGCGCGACACCATTAACTTTTTGGGTGTGCTGATCGGGGCCAACATGCTGGCGCTTGTTTTGTATCTGTTTTTCGCCCCTTTCGCGCTGCTGATTTTCTGGGCGCTCAACGGTTTTCTACTGGGGCGGGAGTATTTCACCCTTGCCGCCTCGCGCCGCTTGGGCCGCGCCGAGGCCCAGAAATTGCGCAGCCGCAACTGGGGCACAATATGGCTCGCAGGCGTGCTCATGGCAGCGCCGTTGAGCCTTCCCTTGGTGAACCTGTTTGTCCCGATTTTAGGCGCGGCGACCTTTACTCATCTGTTCCATGGGATTGTGTCGCGTCAGGGCCCATCCGGTTGAACATGTCAATGTCACGCATCGTAATGACACCGGACGTAACAATGTAAAAACAAATCAGCCAGAGAACCGCCGCAATAGCTGTAGTGATCATGGCCTTCTTTTTCAGCCCGTGCTCATGCGGCGCGCCTGCTTGAGTGCCGGGGACAATCTCGCCGACATCCCCCTGTGTCTTGATGCGAAAGGGAATGACGGTGAGAAATGTGACAAACCACAAAACCGCAAAAAGCACGATGGCCGAAGTGATACCCATTTGAGTCCGTCCTTATAAAAGAGCGCTTGGTTAAACTTGCTCAAGTTCGACAAGACACCCGTTGAAATCTTTCGGGTGCAGGAAAAGCACAGGCTTGCCATGCGCACCGATCTTCGGTTCACCCGTGCCAAGCACCCGCGCGCCGGTTGATTTCAGATGGTCACGCGCAGCGATGATATCATCGACCTCATAGCAAATATGGTGAATGCCACCTGAGGGATTCTTCTCCAGAAAGCCGTTAATCGGGCTGTTCTCACCCAAGGGATAGAGCAGTTCGATCTTGGTATTCGGCAGCTCGATGAACACGACTGTCACACCATGGTCAGGCTCGTCTTGCGGCGCGCCGACTTTTGCGCCCAGCGCGTTGGCGTATTGCGCGGAAGCGGCCTCAAGGTCGGGCACGGCAATGGCAACATGGTTGAGACGTCCGATCATTTTGCTCTCCTTGGCTTGATTCCGGCACTTATCACCCGCCGCACGTGCCACTGCAAGGTGCGCAACGTCGCAACCGCAAATGAGACACGTTTGGTTAACCAACTGTTAGCTCTGTCTGTCTAGGCTGAGAATCGAGACAACCACTCTGCTGCAAAAGGAGCTGCCCCCGATGGAAGACTTTGACCCGATCGCCAACATCCCTTCGCCCACAGCCGCGCGTCCGCTCTTGGGCCTGACTGTGCTTGTGGTGGAGGATAGCCGCTATGCCTGTGAGGCCATGCACCTTTTGTGTTTGCGCAGCGGTGCGCGTATCCGTCGGGCCGATTGCATCGCCTCGGCCAAGCGCCACCTACAGGTTTATCGCCCCTCGGTCATTCTGGTTGACGTCGGCCTACCCGACGGCTCGGGGCTTGACCTGATCGCAGAGCTGACAGCGCTTTCCCCGCGTATCGACATCATTCTCGGCCTCTCGGGGGATGAAATGCTGCATGACGGGGTCATGGCTGCCGGCGCTGATGGTTTCTTTGCCAAACCGGTCGAGAACATCGCACAGTTTCAGGAGGCGATTCTGGCCCACCTGCCCGCCGACCGCCGCCCCAGCGGCCCGCGCGTGCTGAAAGACGAAACCGTAAATCCTGATCCGTTGGCCTATAATGACGACCTTGCTCACGTTGCCAGCCTGATCAACGAAAACTATGACGAACGGCAGGTTGGCTATGTGGCGCAGTTTATCACCGGCGTTGCCAAAAGCGCGCGCGACACTGTGCTGGCGCGGGCGGGTGAAGACCTCGCTGCGGCCCATGCTTTGCGACAACCCACACATCAGCCCATCGCGGCACTGGCCGGCCTTGTTCAAAAACGGCTCGACAGGCAGCTTGCAATATAATCCCTTGCATTGCCCCCTTACAGGCTTCCCGAGTGGTTAAAATCTGCTTGGAATAAACGATAATTGGCCGCAGAGGAGACCCAAAGCCGCCACAATCCTCCTGCATCTTGGCTCGATAAGCAGGACACCCCCTGCACGGAGGTAGGAATGGAAAAGTTTTTTCAAAAGTTTGTTAGCGAAGAAAAAGGCGCAATCACAGTTGATTGGGTTGTGCTCGTAGCTGGTGTGCTCTCACTTTGCGCAGCCGTTTTCGGCGCGATCCAGTCAGGCACAGCCGAGCTCACCGAAAGCACAGGCGAATATCTTTCGTCTTACGAACCCTTCGACGGCGCATAATCCGGCAAGCGAACTTCAGGTGATGAGCTTGGGGTTCGCGCCCATATCCAGACCGGGAAAGATAGTGCTTTCGATGAAGCCCGAATCGAACCCGAAGAGGCCGCGCATAAGCCAACCTGTATAGGCGCGCACATCGCGGGTCGGCATCAAATCCCGTTTCTGATACAAGTCAGCCTCGCCCAGCCCGGGCCAGTCCGACCACACACGACCACCGCGCAAAGCGCCCCCTGACATCACCATCAAACCACCCGTTCCGTGATCGGAGCCGCCATTGCCGTTGAGCCGCGCTGTGCGGCCAAATTCCGTCATGGCGATAACGGCCGTTTTCCCCCAGACATCCTCTCCGACTCCGCTGCGCAAGCTCAGGATGACTTCGGCCAAACGGGTAAGAGGCTGCGCAAGTGTGCGCGACTGGTTCGCGTGCGTGTCCCATCCATTGAGCGAAAAAGCGGCAATACGGGAGGCTTCTTTCAGTTTGGAGGCCGCAAATTCGGCAATCTGGACATGCCCGCCGCCTTTTGCAGCGTCGCGGGCGCTCTGCCTCATCGCCGACATGACCATTTCGCCACTCTCGTTTGACACGTCCATGGCCCCCATGCTTTCGCCCGAAAGCGAAACGGCTTCACTGAAAGCCGCCTCAAACAACGGGTCGCCTTCCATCAGCATTCCAGCCAGGCTCAGTCCCTGAGGGGTGAGCCCGTAGAGTCCCGCATCAGGCGACCAGTTGGCCACAGGAGCTGTGCCTTTCATCAAAAACATATCGCCCCGGCCGACAGCATAAGCCGTCTCGCTCTGCAAGCCCGGATAGTTCTGCAACATCCGATTCAGCCAACCATCCCGTATATTTCCGTCAAGATCTGCCCCGCCGGCTTCAAGCAGATCCTGCCCGTCAAAATGGCTGCGCTTATCGCGATAAGGCGTTGAAACCGCATGGGCAAAACCCAGCTCGCCTGCCTTCCAAAGCGGCATCAGCCCCGTGAGCGAGGGATGGAGCGCAAAGAAACCGTCAAGGTCTTGCTGTTCGGTCACTTTGGCTTGATCGGCGCGCCCCTTGAGAGACTTGAAGTTCGCATCGCCATAGGGGCGCAGCGCGTCCAGCCCGTCCATCCCGCCGCGCAGGATGATCACCACGAGGCGGTTTTCGCCAGTGCCGCTGGCAAAAGTCACAGGTGTCAAAAACGGGCTGGCGGCAGCGGTGCAGCCAAGGCCCGTGAGAAAAGAGCGTCTGTTGAGAGTGGAAAGCATGGGTTACATCCTTTGAAACGCGGGAGACGCAAGGATCAGACCAACGCCTGTACGCCTGTCTTCGGCAGCATTTGCGGCAAAGCGCAACGCCTCGGGCGCGCGATCTCCAAGGGCGGCTTGCACCAGCTCGCGAGGGTCGGGCAGCGCTCCGATCAGGCTTTCGGGCGCGCTCATCGCCCAATCAACACGCGCAGCAAAGCGCTGCGGCGTGATCCACTCGCCGTCGTCCTCCGGCCAGCCATCAGGGCCGAGCGGTTCTTGCCAGCTTTGCCCCATCAGACCCAGCGGCACTGCAAAGGTTCTTTGAATTTGCCGCCAGTCCTTGAAAGCTTCGTGATCATCAGACACGTCAAGGGCACGCAGGGCTGATCCAATAAAATCAACGGGTTGTTTGACATTGAGCAGCTCGGGCGCCCAAGCGGCAGGGTGCTCCAGCATGGCGCGGGTCATTTCTCCCAAATGCCCGCCGCTGTCGCGGTAGCGGGCTTCCATAGCCGAAACGAGCTGAGGGTCAGGCGTATCAGAAATGAAATGCACCGCCATTTTGCGGGCCAGATGCCGCGCTGTCGCGGGGTGCAAGGCCAAATCCTCAAGGGCTGCGTGAATATCCGCAAGCGAGGCCTCACCGCCACCATAGGTTTTGCCCAGAACAGTCTCGGCTCCCGGCTCGGCATAATCAGGGCGAAACCCGAATACGCCCTGCTGGTTATAGGTCAGCCCCGTCAGCAACTCGGCAAGTTCGGTCACGTCAGTCTGGCTATAGCTGGCCTCGACGCCGAGCGTATGCAGTTCCAGAAGTTCGCGGGCGAGATTTTCATTCAGCCCCGAAGCCTTCTTGGCAAGCAGACCTTCTGTGCTGTTCGGGCCGATCGAGGTTTTCTGATCAAGATATTGCAATAGCACAGGCTGGGCCGTGACCGCTTTTAGCATATCTGCAAAATAGCCCGCAACATGAGGGCGGATTGCACTTTCGAAATAGGGTGATGTCGCGCGCTTCATCAGCGAGACTTTACCACGCGCCGTGAAATGATCGCCCCAGAAAAAGGCCAGCCGCTCGCGCAACCCGTCTTGTGTGTGAGCACGGCGCAGCAGGGTGTTCCAGAGCCAGAATTGCTTCCGTTTCACGGCTTTGCGTTTTTCGGAGTTGATTTTTTGGGTGGCCTTATCGGCAACATCAGAGCCCCTGTTGGCGCGACGGACCTTCCAATGCTCCGTCACGCGGGCAATGCGCTTGGCAAAGTCATCAAACGACTCGATCTTGTAGCGCTTGGCCATGTCGTCATCACCCGTCAAACGGCGCATCATGTCATCAACATCACGCGGGCCGCGCAAGCGCGGGGAGAGGCCTGTGCCAAAACGGATCTCGGCGATTTCGCGGGTGAACGTCACTTGGGCTGCTCCGGTTTTGAGCAGAGATTAGCACGGATAGAAACCGCCGCGAGGGGAATATCACTGGCAGCGCGGCAATCGGCGATGCTGCGCCAAGGGGCTTCGAATTTCGCTGCGCGAAATCCGACCGGCTGGGGGCGCTGCCCCCAGACCCCCGGGATATTTAGAGCAAGAAAAAGACCGGAAGATCAGTCTTGCGGAATAACGCGCAGGTTCAGCTCCATAAGCTGCTCGGCGAGCGGCTCGTTCGGTGCATTCATCATCAAGTCTTCCGCGCGCTGGTTCATCGGGAACATGATAACCTCGCGGATGTTCTCCTCTTCGGCCAGCAGCATGACCATGCGGTCGATACCCGCCGCACAGCCGCCGTGGGGCGGAGCGCCATACTGGAAGGCGTTGACCATGCCGCCGAAGCGTTTTTCGACTTCTTCCTTGCCGTAGCCGGCGATTTCGAAGGCTTTGAACATAATCTCCGGCTTGTGGTTCCGGATCGCACCCGAGACCAGCTCGTAACCGTTGCAGGCGAGGTCATACTGATAGCCGAGCACGTCGAGCGGATCGCCTTGCAAGGCTTCCATACCACCTTGAGGCATCGAGAACGGGTTGTGCTCAAAGTCGATCTTGCCGCTCTCTTCGTCTTTTTCATAGATCGGGAAATCGACGATCCAGCAGAAAGCGAAGCGGTCTTTGTCGGTGAGGCCAAGCTCTTCGCCGATCACGTTGCGGGCACGGCCTGCGACGGCTTCGAACTGTTTAGGCTTACCGCCCAGGAAGAACGCCGCATCGCCAACACCGAGGCCGAGTTGCTCCCGGATCGCTTCTGTGCGCTCGGGGCCGATGTTTTTCGCCAGCGGGCCAGCGGCTTCCATGCCGCCCTCCACTTCGCCGGCTTTCATCTTGGCTTGCGCCTCTTTCACAGTGATACCGAGCTCTTGCGCCACGGAGTCAGCCGTTTTGTCACGCCAGAAAATATAGCCCATACCGGGCAAGCCTTCTTTCTGGGCGAAGGCGTTCATGCGGTCACAGAACTTGCGGCTGCCACCTGTGGGCGCGGGGATAGCACGCACTTCCGTGCCCTCTTGCTCCAGAAGCTTAGCGAAAATAGCAAAGCCCGAGCCGGCAAAATGCTCGGAGCAATCCTGCATTTTGATCGGGTTGCGCAGGTCGGGCTTGTCGGAGCCATACCATTTTGCAGCATCACGGTAGGAAATCTGTGGCCAGTCGGTATCAACCTTCTTGCCACCGCCGAACTCTTCGAACACGCCCTGCATCACGGGTTGGATCGTGTCGAACACATCCTGCTGCTCAACAAAACTCATTTCGAGGTCGAGCTGGTAAAAGTCGGTTGGCGAGCGGTCGGCGCGCGGGTCTTCATCGCGAAAACACGGCGCGATCTGGAAATACTTATCAAAGCCCGAGACCATGATCAGCTGTTTGAACTGCTGCGGCGCTTGCGGCAGCGCGTAGAACTTGCCGGGGTGCAGGCGGCTTGGCACAAGAAAGTCGCGTGCGCCTTCAGGGCTTGAGGCCGTGATGATCGGCGTCTGGTATTCGCGGAAGCCCTTGTCCCACATGCGGCGGCGAATGCTCGAAACCATATCGGAGCGCAGGTGCATGTTGGCTTGCATTTTCTCGCGGCGCAGATCGAGATAGCGATAGCGCAGGCGGGTTTCCTCGGGATATTCCTGATCGCCGAACACCATAAGCGGCAGCTCGGCCGCCGACCCCAGAACCTCTATATCGCGCACAAATACTTCGATCTCGCCCGTGGGCAACTTGGGGTTCACGAGGCTTTCGTCGCGCGCTTTCACGTCGCCATCAATGCGCACACACCACTCCGAGCGCAGCTTTTCGACCTCGGCAAAAGCAGGGCTGTCAGGGTCGCAAATCAGCTGCGTCATCCCGTAGGTGTCACGCAAATCAATAAAAAGCACGCCGCCATGGTCACGGATACGATGCACCCAGCCTGAAAGGCGAACAGTCTCGCCAACGTTTGCTTTGGTCAGATCAGCGCAAGTCTGGCTGCGGTAGGCGTGCATAGGTCTATCCTTTTCAGGGCATCTGGTGTGCATATAAAGCTCGCGCCGATACACATGGCCCAAAGGCAAAAGTCAAGCCATGTGGCACGGAAGACTCTGTCGCGCCGCGCTTTTCACGGCGTTTCTATCCAAGGCGCGGCAGATATGCCATTTTCACGCAAAATAACGAGCGGTCCCTTTTAAATGAAGCGTTTTGCCTACCCTGTCTGCGCCCTGATTTTCGCAGGCCTTTTTACCCCGGTGTTTATCAATTCGGCCTCACCTGACCTTCTGGCGCTCTTCTTGGCCGGCAAAGCCGTGAGTGCGGGTTTGCCCGAAACGATCTATCCTGTCGGCCCCGACATTCTAAGCACGGAAGCACCCTATGTTTACCCGCCGCTTTGGGCTTGGCTTATCGCCCCTGCCACCCAGCTTGTGAGCTTTGATATGTTTGCGAAAACCATACTGGTTTTGCATGTGGCGATGCTCTGCACCTCTGTCGGGCTGGCATGGAAAGTGGTGCACCCGCCGCATATGAACCTTGAGCATTTCGTGCTTGTCAGCTTTGCGCTGCTTGCCGTTTCGGCCCCTCTCTTTCAGGCTTTGGGGCAGAACCAGCCGCAAATCCTCACGCTGTTTCTTGTGCTGCTGGCCTTTGAGCGCTACCGCGCGGGCAGCTTTGCCATGGCGGGAATGATCCTTGCCGTAGCGGCGGCGTTCAAACTCTCACCATTGTTTCTGGTGCTGATCTTTGTTCTGGAGCGCAACGCGCGCGCAACAGGTGCTTTCGTGGCAACGGGGCTTGCGCTGGCCGCGCTGAGCCTTGCCTTGGCGGGCTGGGCGCAGCACGCGCGCTTCCTCGAGCTCGTCAGCCAGATCGATAACCTGATCATACTGGACAATACAAACTACGCGCCCGAGCTTTTGCTTTATCAACTGCAAGCGCTTATCGGTGGAACAGCTAGCTCCGGCTGGAACATGGCCCAAACGGCCACAGCACCCGAGCCGTTCTGGCTGAGCACCCTCATGGCAGCGCTGATGCTCGCAGCCCTCGCAGCGCTCATCCTCATGCGCCCGCGCCTCGTGCCCGGCACGGCTGTGCCTGTTTTGCTTACGGGCTTTACACTGGCCACAGCACTTTTCGGGCCGGCGTCTTGGGGGCATTACTTTGTGTTGCCGCTTCTTCTATTGCCCACGCTCTTTCACATCCTTCCCCGCCTTGCAGCTTGGCGCTGGATTATCGCATTGGGTATTTTGCAGAGTTTTCCTGCCTATCTCGTCTATTTCGCGATGAGTGAGGCGCTTTATGTGACCACGCTCATGGGCGTGCTCTGCTTTGGCGGGCTGCTTTTTGCGCTTGTTGCTTCGGTGTTTCGCGCCGTACGATTTGAGCCCGAGGTTCCGCTGCACTTCCGCTAAGCTCGCGTTGTGCCAAAACGTCTCAACTATAAAGCGCTTTGGGCTTGCGCCCACGGCCCCCACAGCTATAACCCACAACGATTTGCGCGCACCTGCTGGCGCGCCCTTGTGCTGCATAAAAGATGGGGTCCCCAATGCCGAAGAGAGACGATATCAAATCGATCATGATCATCGGAGCGGGGCCTATTATTATCGGGCAAGCTTGCGAATTTGATTACTCGGGCACACAGGCCTGCAAAGCGCTCAAGGAAGAGGGCTACCGTGTCATTCTGGTAAACTCGAACCCTGCCACGATCATGACCGACCCCGAGCTGGCCGACGCAACCTATATCGAGCCGATCACTCCCGAAGTTGTAGCCAAAATCATTGAAAAAGAACGCCCCGACGCGCTCTTGCCAACAATGGGTGGCCAGACAGGCCTCAACACCTCGCTGGCACTTGAGGAAATGGGCGTGCTGGAGAAATTCGGTGTCGAGATGATCGGCGCAAGCCGCGAAGCGATCGAGATGGCCGAAGATCGCAAGCTCTTCCGCGAAGCGATGGACCGTCTCGGGATCGAAAACCCGAAAGCCACAATCATCACCGCCCCCAAGAAAGACAACGGCAGCGCCGATCTCGATGCAGGTGTGCAAATGGCGCTGGCCGAGCTGGAAGACATCGGCCTCCCCGCCATCATCCGCCCCGCCTTCACCATGGGCGGCACAGGCGGCGGCGTGGCGTATAACCGCGAAGATTATATTCACTTCTGCCGCACAGGAATGGACGCCAGCCCCGTAAACCAGATCCTCGTCGATGAATCACTCCTCGGCTGGAAAGAGTTTGAAATGGAAGTTGTCCGCGACAAAGCCGACAACGCCATCATTGTCTGCTCGATCGAAAACATCGACCCAATGGGTGTGCACACCGGTGACAGCATCACAGTGGCTCCTGCCCTCACGCTGACAGACAAAGAATATCAAGTGATGCGCAACCACTCGATTGCAGTTCTGCGCGAGATCGGTGTCGAGACAGGCGGCTCCAACGTCCAGTGGGCTGTAAACCCTGCCGATGGCCGCATGGTTGTCATCGAGATGAACCCGCGTGTGTCGCGCTCCTCGGCGCTGGCCTCCAAGGCCACGGGCTTCCCGATCGCCAAAATCGCCGCCAAGCTGGCTGTCGGTTACACCCTTGATGAACTCGACAACGACATCACCAAAGTGACCCCCGCAAGCTTCGAGCCAAGCATCGACTATGTCGTGACAAAAATTCCGAAGTTCGCCTTCGAGAAATTCCCCGGCTCCGAGCCATACCTCACCACCGCGATGAAATCGGTTGGCGAGGTCATGGCCATCGGCCGCACCATTCACGAATCCATGCAAAAAGCCCTCGCAAGCATGGAGTCGGGCCTCACCGGCTTTGACGAGGTGGTGATCGAGGGCGCGCCCGACAAGGCCGCGCTCACCAAAGCCATCAGCCAGCAAACGCCCGACCGTATGCGCACAATCGCCCAAGCCATGCGCCACGGCCTTTCCAACGACGAAATCCACGGCGTCACCATGTTTGACCCTTGGTTCCTTGATCGCATCCGCGAGATTGTCGATGCCGAAGAGGTGGTCCGCGCAAACGGCCTGCCAACCGACGAAAAAGGCCTCCGCGACCTCAAAATGCTGGGCTTCACCGATTCCCGCCTCGCCAAGCTGACAGACCAGACCGAGAATGACGTGCGCCGCGCCCGCCTCGCCAAAGGTGTGAAAGCCGTCTTCAAGCGGATCGACACCTGCGCCGCCGAGTTCGAGGCCCAAACGCCCTACATGTATTCCACCTACGAATCCCCGATGATGGGCGAAGTCGAATGCGAAGCGCGCCCCTCCGAGCGCAAAAAAGTCGTCATCCTCGGCGGCGGGCCCAACCGTATCGGCCAAGGCATCGAGTTCGACTATTGCTGCTGCCACGCGTGCTTTGCGCTCGCGGATGTGGGTTATGAAACCATCATGGTCAACTGCAACCCCGAGACTGTCTCAACAGATTATGACACCTCCGACCGCCTCTATTTCGAGCCATTAACCTTTGAGCACGTGATGGAAATCCTCCGCGTCGAGCAGGAAAGCGGCACGCTCCACGGTGTCATCGTGCAGTTCGGCGGCCAGACCCCTCTCAAGATCGCACAAGCGCTGCAAGACGAAGGCATCCCGATCCTCGGCACAACGCCCGACGCGATCGACCTCGCCGAAGACCGCGAGCGCTTTCAGGAGCTGGTCAACAAGCTGGGCCTCAAACAGCCCAAAAACGGCATCGCCTCAACCGATGCCCAAGCGCTCGCCATTGCTGAAGATATCGGCTTCCCGCTGGTCATCCGCCCCTCCTATGTGCTCGGTGGCCGTGCGATGGAAATCGTCCGCGATATGGCGCATCTGGAGCGTTATATTTCCGAAGCGGTGGTTGTCTCGGGCGATAGCCCCGTGCTGCTTGACAGCTACCTCTCCGGCGCCATCGAGCTTGACGTTGACGCGCTCTGCGACGGCAAAAAAGTGCATATCGCAGGTGTGATGGAGCATATCGAAGAAGCCGGCGTTCACTCGGGCGATAGCGCCTCCAGCCTGCCGCCACACTCCCTGCCCTCCGAGATCATCAAAGAGATCGAAAAGCAGACAGTCCAGCTTGCCCTCGCTCTCGAAGTGCGCGGCCTCTGCAATATCCAGTTCGCTGTGAAAGACGGCGAGATTTTCCTCATCGAGGTCAACCCGCGCGCCTCGCGCACCGTGCCTTTCGTGGCCAAAGCAACAGACAGCGCCATCGCCTCTATCGCCGCGCGCCTCATGGCGGGCGAAACGCTGGATGATTTCAAACACCGCGGCCCTTACCCCGCAGATGCCAAGCCCGGCACAATCAAAAACACCGACCCGATGACACTGGCCGACCCGAACATGCCTTGGTTCTCGGTCAAGGAAGTTGTGCTGCCCTTTGCCCGCTTCCCCGGTGTCGACACACTCCTGGGGCCGGAAATGCGCTCCACAGGCGAGGTTATGGGATGGGATCGCTCCTTCCCGCTGGCCTTCCTCAAGGCACAGATGGGCGCAGGCACAGTGCTTCCATTCGAGGGCCGCGTGTTCTTCTCGATCAAGGATGCAGACAAAACAAAACAGCTCATCGAAACGGCACAAATGCTTGTCGACTTGGGCTTTGCCATTGTCGCCACAGGTGGCACAGCGGCGTTTCTTGAGGAAAACGGCATCACCTGCGAAGTGGTTAAAAAGGTCTACGAAGGCCGCCCCAACGTGGTTGATATGCTCAAAAACGGTGACATCCAACTCTTGATGAACACCACAGAAGGCGCCGCCGCCGTGGAAGACAGCCGCGAAATCCGCTCTGTCGCGCTCTATGATCGCATCCCTTACTTCACCACAGCCTCGGGCGCGCACTCTGCCGCACTGGCCATGAAAGCCCGCAGCGAGGGCGACTTCGGAGTGGTGAGCCTGCAAGGGTGAGCATGTCGAGCGACTACAACCCGCCCCAAGACCCGCTGGATATCCTCCATGCGGATCACGAACTGATCTGTGTGAACAAGCCTTCAGGCCTGCTCTCCGTTCCGGGCAAGGGCGAGCATCTGTCGGATTGTCTCATCACCCGCGTGCAAGCCGCCTTTCCGGGCGCGCTGCTTGTGCATCGGCTTGACCGTGACACATCGGGCGTCATGATCTTTGCTGCCACGCCCCACGCACAGCGGCACTTGGGGCTGCAATTTGAAAAGCGCCAAACCAAGAAAGCCTATATCGCCCGCGTCTTCGGGCGGCTTGAGCCGAAGGAAGGCACTGTTGATCTGCCGCTCATCGTCGATTGGCCCAACAGGCCCCTGCAGATGGTCTGCCACGAAACAGGCAAGCAAGCGCAGACAGACTGGAAAGTGCTGAAAGCGTCGGATGAAGAATCCCGCGTGCGGCTCTTCCCCAAGACGGGCCGCAGCCACCAGCTGCGTATCCACATGCTGGCCCTCGGGCATCCGATTCTGGGCGATCCGTTCTATTCAGATGATTTCGAAAAATACCCCCGCCTCATGCTCCACGCCGAAGACCTGCGCCTGCGCCACCCCGACGGCGGCAAAGGCATGCGGTTTTTCGCCAAAGCGCCCTTCTAAAGCGTCTCGCCTTTAACCTGAAACAAATGTATCGACAATGTCCCAGTCTGCCTCCGCTGCGCTTGTGTCGTTTGAACGAAGGACCAAGTGTCCGCTTTGCGCAGGAAGCGGGCTTTGCAAAGCCATGGCCAGTTCACGGCAGCGGCCATTCGTGCAGAGTGCAGCGAAAGGCCGCTTGGAGCCCATTTTGCCGAATGCTGCACCATCGACAAAGGTCCGATTAACTCAGAGTTTCGTGCCAACATGATGCACCACGATATTGAATCCTTCCTCCGATGAAGGAGCGACGAAGTGTTTCGAAATCTGCCGAAATTGCTCTTCGGTTGCCTCAAACGGATGATCACCTTGCGCATTGCGAGCATGAAGCCGCGCGATACAGACTTCGTCAGGGACATCTAAAACGTGAAGTTTGTGTGCAGCCTGCGTCTGTTCCAAGATGCTCCGCATCCAATCACGCGAAGAAATCGTGTTTGCTTGGAAGTCCAAAACGACTGAAATTCCACTATTTAGCAATGAGACGACGTGTGGTCCCATGACCTCGCGAAACTTTGACATGCACCGTATGTAGTCCGAAATCGACGACATTTCTTCAGAATAAAGACCATTCAACCACTCATCTTCAGCAATCACAATAGTTCCAGCCGTGCGACTAAGTTGGGCAGTCAGAGTGGATTTTCCAGAGGCAATTTTTCCGCACAACAAGTGCAGAGTTGGTGTTGTCGTAGACATATGAATAACCTTGTTCAGCGCGGCGTGCGCAGTTGACGTTCAAATACGAGTTAGCCCGGCCCGGTTTTCAGACCGGGAAGGTAATTCGATTTTGATCCTGACGACCAAAGTTCTGAACGAAGGTTTTCATGCACCTATAGTGACACGTGGGGGTCTTAGTGTCTAGCGGTGGAGCGGACCTTGGCGCAGCTGCAGCGAAAGGTCACTTTGTCCCGCATCTTACCCCTTCATAACCCTCATGGTGAAGGTCAGCTATCGTAAACTCGCGCCAAGGGCCTTGGGTCCGCTTTGGGCTGGGAGCGGTCATCTGACATTTCCTGTCGGGATCTTTATAACCCGGCGTCAGGCCTGCTTTCACGCGGGCATTTTGTATCAGGTGCAGAACACGAGAGCGTTTCCCGTTTTCATTGAAACAAGGCATCGCCAATGTTCCGGGAACGCCGAAGGCGTGACAGGGTATTGGTGATCCAAAACAAACTGGAAACGCTTCAGAGCGCACGCAGCGTTAACCTGATTCTGTTAACAGATTTTAACGATTGTGCGGTGCACGGGAGGTGCACGCCTTGTGCACGCTTTTCACCCCCCCGTTTTGAGCCGCCAGCGCGCCGTTAATCCCACCGCGCGCTGGCTTTACGATTGAAGCTTACTCGGCTTCGTTCGACCAGCCTGAAACAGCCTTCACTTCGAGGAAGTCATCAAGCCCCCATTTGCCGCCTTCGCGGCCGTTGCCTGACTGTTTCATCCCGCCAAAAGGCGAACCAGCGCCGCGGCCCTGACCGTTCATTTCAACCATGCCAGAGCGCAAGCTGCGCGCCATACGGTTGAGCCGCGCACCATCTTGCGTCTGCACATAATTGGTGAGGCCATAGACCGTGTCATTGGCCATCGCGACAGCCTCTTCCTCGGTATCAAACGCCATGATCGAGAGCACTGGACCGAAGATTTCTTCGCGCGCGATCGTCATATCAGGGGTCACATCGGCAAAGACCGTGGGGCGCACATAGAAGCCCTTGTTGAGCCCCTCCGGCCGCCCAACACCGCCTGCCACAAGGCGCGCGCCTTCGTCGATTCCTGTCTGGATAAGGTCCTGAATTTTCCCCCACTGAACAGCGTTGACCACGGGGCCAATGTGGCGGCCCGATTCACTTGCAGGGCCGACCGTGACTTTGTTGGCAACTTCTGCAGCCGTTTCAACAGCTTGGTCATAGATATCGCGCTGCACAAGCATACGGCTCGGCGCGTTACAGCTCTGGCCTGTGTTGTTCATCATATGCAAAACACCGCGCTTGACGGCTTTGTCATCGGCATCTGCAAAGATCACATTCGCGCCTTTGCCACCCAGCTCAAGCGCTACGCGCTTCAGCGTATCGGCAGCAGATTTGCTGATCAGCTTGCCCGCGCGCGACGAGCCTGTGAAGCTCACCATGTCGACATCTGCATGAGACGTAAGCTGGCTGCCAACGCCTGCGCCATCGCCGTTTACCAGGTTGAACACGCCTGCCGGAAAGCCTGCTTCGTGCATCATTTCGGCAAAAAGCATCGCATCAAGCGGCGTTTCTTCCGAAGGTTTGAGAACCATAGTGCAGCCCGCAATAGCGGCAGCCCCAACTTTCAAGGTCACCTGGTTCATCGGCCAGTTCCAAGGCGTGATCAGCGCGGCAACACCGACGGCCTCATGAATGATTCGGTCATTCGGAGCATGGTCGCCCAGCGGACCTTCAAACGGATAGCTCTTGGCCGCCTGAACAAAGTTTGACAAATGCCAAGTGCCCGCGCCAACTTGCGAAGCCTTCGCCATATCAATAGGCGCGCCCATCTCTTGCGACATGGTCTCACCCATCTCGTCACCACGTGCCTTGTAGATTTCGAGCAGCTTCTCAACCAGCGCGATTCGCTCTTCAACAGGTGTCGCCATCCATGCCGGCAGCGCGGCCTTGGCTGCTGCTACGGCTGCGTCAGTGTCGGCCTGTCCGCCCAGTGAAATCACCGCGAACGGCTCTTCTGTTGAAGGGTTGATGACTTGGTAGTCTTTGCCAGCCTGAGGTGCTACCCATTGGCCGCCGATATAAAAGTCGCGTTTCTCGATCATCTGATTTCTCCCAAGAATTTCGAGGCACTTTGTCACTCCGAGGCAATAGCTGCAAGACGCCCCTTTTACTCGGACGCAACGTGAATATATATTCTGAAATCAGAATTTAATATCTAACCACCTAAGGAGCCAAGCTATGAGCCTTCGCATCAATGACACTGTCCCCAATTTCACGGCCCAGACCGACAAGGGCGAGATCAAATTTCACGATTGGATCGGTGACAGCTGGGCAATTCTCTTCTCGCACCCGAAAGATTTTACACCCGTCTGCACAACCGAGTTTGGCGCTGTTGCCCAGCTTTCCGAAGAATGGGAAAAGCGCGGCTGCAAAGTGATCGGCCTGTCAGTTGACAGCGTGGAAGAGCACCACGGCTGGAAAACCGATATCGAAAGCTATGCTGGCACAAATGCCGGTTTCCCTATCATCGCAGACGAAGACCTCGCCGTTTCAAAAGCCTTTGATATGCTTCCCGCCGAGGCCTACCTGCCTGATGGCAGTACCGCCGCAGACAGCGCTTCTGTGCGCTCTGTTTTCATCATCGGGCCAGACAAACAGTTGAAGCTCTCCATGACCTACCCCATGAACGTTGGCCGTAACTTCGCCGAAGTTCTGCGTGCACTTGACGGGCTGCAAATGGCTAATGGCAAGGGTGTTGCAACACCTGCCAACTGGAACATCGGTGATGATGTGATCGTTCCGACAAGCGTTTCGGATGAAGACGCAAAAGCCAAGTTCGGCGAAATTGAAACTGTCTTCCCTTACCTGCGCAAAACAAAAGCGCCTAAGTAAGACATCTGCTGCGCGCAGTCCAAGCGGCGGCGCGCAGCTCACCTACCCGATTAAGCCTTTATGCGCGGGCCTGTTTGGGGCACTCTCCCCACGATTCTTTTGAACCGTGATACGAGACCGATATGCGCGCTATTCTTCCTCTTGTTCTGATTTTTACAGCCGTCTTCGCGCAGGCCGAAGAAGCCGTCGTTGGTGCACATCTCGATATCGAGTTGAACGCTGCCGCACAAACAGACGCAGGCTGCCAGCTTTCGTTTCTGATCATCAACGGCCATGAACAGGACATTGCCAAAGCCGTGTTTGAAACCGTATTGTTCGACTCCTCCGGCACGGTCATGCAGATGACTTTGTTTGACATGGGCGAACTGCCCGCCGCCAGCCCGCGCGTGCGCCAGTTTGTGTTGCCTGACCTTGCATGTGAAGGGCTTGGGCAAGTGCTGTTTAACGGCACGCAGGTTTGTCACGCTGACGGCGTCGAAGGCAACGCTTGCATAGACGGGCTTACACTGCACAGCCGCACGAGCATCAAGGTGCAGGGGTGAGCGCGCTTTACACATCGCTCGCACAGGTTGCTGCTTTGGGTGGGCCAGTGGTGATGGTTCTTATGGCGGTTTCTGTGCTCACGCTTGCACTTGTGCTCTACAAGCTTTGGCAGTTCCGCGCTTCTTCCGTGGGCAAGCACAAAGCCCTGCGCCGTGCGATTGCTTCATGGGACGCGGGCAAGAAACAAGACGCCGAAGCGGCTTTGAAACAGTCCCGCAGCTATCTTGCCCCGCTCATTGCTTCGGGCTTTGACAGCACCCCGCCCGAGCGCCTGACAGCCGAGGCAGAAGAGCGTTTCGCAACCCTCGAAGGCGGCTTCCGCGCGCTCGACACTGTAGCACAGCTTGCGCCGTTGCTTGGCCTTTTCGGCACGGTGCTTGGCATGATTGAAGCGTTCCAATCGCTCCAGTCTGCGGGCAGTCAGGTTGACCCTTCGCTTCTCGCAGGCGGCATCTGGGTTGCGCTTCTCACAACAGCAGTGGGTCTCGCTGTCGCTATGCCAACAGCGGTGATCCTAAGCTGGTTTGAGGCGCGAATGGACGCCGAGCGCGTGTTTGCCGACATGGCAATTCAGACTTTGTCAGCGCCACGTGGCCAGCAGGCTGATGCTTAGAGCCACGCGCAGACGCAGGCGGCTTTCGATGACTGCGCTCATCGATGTGATTTTCCTGCTTTTGCTGTTTTTTATGCTCTCATCCACCTTCTCGCGTTTTGCCGAGGTAGAGCTTGTTGCCGCAGGCACAAGTGGCGCGCCCTCAGACACACCGCCGCTTTTTGTGCAGCTTGGCCCCGATGCGATAACCGTGAACGGCACAACACAAAGCCTTGATACGCTTGTGCTACCTGATGGCTCAGAACGCATAATTGTATCGCTGAAGCCCGATGTAACGGCCCAGCGGCTGACCGATCTTCTTGTCGCTCTGCGCCGCTTTGACGGGCTCAGCGTCACTGTTCTGGGATCGGGGTGAGACATGGCAAAAAGCTTGCGCAAATCAAACCTCTCCAGCCGACGCGAACCGACAATCGCGCTGATCAACATCGTCTTTCTCATGCTGATTTTCTTTTTAATTGCCGGAACAATCGCCGCTCCACTGGATGGTGAAATAAGGCTCGTGGAAACGGCTGATCTCGAAGGTGCAACCCCGCCGGATGCTATTGTGTTAGGCCCTGAAGGCAGGCTCAGCTTCCGCAGCGAGGAAATCGACGCCGCAAGCTATGTCGCAGGCTTGCCTGAAGCCGAACGCACCACGATACGCCTTGTGCCTGACCGTGCCGCACCCGCTGCCACACTCGTTCGTATCGGGGCCGAGCTTAGGGCCGCTGGTGCCGGTTCCGTGCTTATTGTGACAGAAAGAGCGCTACGATGATTGCCTCGTCTTTCATGGCCAAAGGGAGTGCGCTTGCCGCGGCCCTCGCCGTGCACGGCGCGCTTGTCTGGGGGTTGGCCCAGTCAGAAGAAACACCCCGCACAGTAGGCGCAAGCGCTGCAGTAGAAACCCGCCTCGGGGACAGTTTTGCCGACATGACGGAAGGTGTGCTAACACCTCTGCCCGCCTCAACCCAAGCTCTGAAACCTGTTACACCGACATATGCGGCACAGCCCGCACCCAGCACAAACACAGCCATCCCGGCACCCGCCTTAACTGCGCAGCCCGCAAAACCTCTGGTGGCCCAAACGGTTGAGGATACCTCACCCACGTCGTCCCGCCGCCCCGAACAGCGGCCCAAATCGCTGGAAAAGCAAGCACCCAAGGCCAAGCCGCAAAAACCAAAGACAGGTGCAAAGAAAGCGGCCACCAAAGGCAGTACTGAAGGCAGGCCAAAGGCGACCCAAAAGCCCAAATCGACAGGCACCGCCAAAGCCAGCACAAAAGGGAATGCCGCTGCGTCGAACTACCCGGGGACGGTCATGCGCAAAATTTCCCGCGTGCCCAAGCCGCGTGTCGGCTCGACAGGCACTGCCACTGTGCGCTTTACAATATCGGCTAATGGCGGCTTGGCCTCGGCCTCAATCGCGCGGAGCTCGGGTATTGCGTCACTGGATCGTGCCGCGCTTAAGGTTATCCAGCGCGCAGCGCCTTTCCCCAAGCCCCCCGCAGGCGCGCAGCGCAGCTTCACGCTAAAGATCAAAGGTGCACGCTAAACCGGGAGCGTCCGAATGAAAAAGCCGCGCCTGTGACAGCGCGGCTTTTCAACCAGTTATAAGGGCTGGTTATTCGGCAGAACTGCCAAATCCCGACTTGAAGAGCAAGCCCGCCGCGATTGCCCCAAGGATTGGTGCTACGATAAAGAGCCAGAGCTGGCTGATCGCAGCACCGCCTGCGAAGAGGGCTGGCCCGATCGAACGCGCAGGGTTAACGGAAACACCTGTCACCTTGATGCCGACGAGGTGAATCACCGTCAGCATAATACCAATGGCAAGACCGGCCATAGCGGCCGGTGCACCGGAAGCTGTTGCGCCAAGGATCACCACCACAAATAGGAATGTTGCAACAAGCTCGAACACGAAGGCAGCTGCCATATTGTATTCGCCAAGATAACCAGTGCCCCAGCCGTTCTGGCCAAGCCCGTTTGTTGCGACAGAGTAATCAGCCTTGCCTGATGCGATAATCATAAGCACCAACGCAGCCCCGATTGCGCCTGCAACCTGCGCTATTATGTATTGTACGGCTTCTCCCATTTGCATACGGCCAGCAGCCACAGCGCCGAGAGAAACAGCGGGGTTGATGTGACACCCTGATACAGGGCCGATACCATAGGCCATTCCGATCAGTGCAAAACCGAAAGCGAATGCAATACCTGTCAAGCCAATGCCTGTTGTTCCGTCCGCACCCGCAATCACCGCTGCGCCGCACCCAAACAACACGAGCGTAAAAGTGCCGATAAATTCGGCCGTCATTTTCTTCATGGCTCTAACCCTCCCGAACCAAAAAACTATTTACGCTGAGACCCTGCAAAACTTCCTAACATGTTGAACGGGGAATTTTTCAACTCTTGCACCCGAATAGCAAAAAGCCCCGGCGTTTCGGCCAGGGCTTTTCAGTATCTTGTAAGAAGATTTACTCTTCGTCGGCTTTTTTCGCTTCAGGCGCGATTTCTTCGCCTGTTTCCTGATCAACCATCTTCATGGCCAAACGCACCTTGCCGCGATCGTCAAAGCCCAGGAGCTTCACTTTCACGTCCTGACCTTCTTTCAGAACATCTGAAGGATGGTTCAGGCGGCGGTTTTCGATCTGGGAGACGTGCACAAGGCCGTCACGCTTGCCGAAGAAGTTAACGAAGGCGCCGAAATCAACGATCTTCACAACTTTGCCGTCATAGATCTGGCCTTCTTCTGGCTCTGCGACGATCGAATGGATCATGTCATAAGCCGTCTTGATTGCTTCACCGTTTGGCGAAGCAATCTTGATGATGCCCTCGTCGTTGATATCGACTTTCGCACCAGACACTTCAACGATCTCACGGATGACTTTGCCGCCCGAGCCGATCACTTCACGGATTTTATCCGTTGGGATCTGCATGGTCTCGATGCGTGGAGCGTGGATTGAGAAATCCTGTGCGCCATCAATCGACTTGTTCATCTCTTCGAGGATATGAAGACGACCCGCTTTCGCTTGTTCGAGGGCTTTTTCCATAATCTCTTGCGTGATGCCTGCGACCTTGATGTCCATCTGAAGCGAGGTAATGCCTTCGGCTGTCCCTGCAACTTTGAAGTCCATATCGCCGAGGTGATCTTCATCACCAAGGATGTCTGTCAGAACAGCATAGGAGCCGTCATCTTCAAGGATAAGGCCCATCGCCACACCGGCAACGGCAGACTTGAGCGGAACACCCGCGTCCATCATAGACAAGGAACCACCGCAAACTGACGCCATGGAAGACGAACCGTTTGATTCTGTGATCTCTGACACAAGACGGATGGTGTATGGGAAGTCTGTCGCGGCAGGCAAAACAGCCTGAAGCGCACGCCAAGCAAGCTTACCATGACCGATTTCGCGGCGGCCGGGAGGGCCCACGCGACCAGCTTCACCAACCGAATAGGGCGGGAAGTTGTAATGCAGCAGGAAGTTTGATTTGAAGTTACCATGCAGCGCGTCGATGAACTGTTCATCATCGCCCGTGCCCAGCGTTGTCACAACGAGGCCCTGTGTTTCGCCACGTGTAAACAGCGCCGAGCCGTGTGTGCGGGGCAGAAGGCCTGTTTCACAAACGATAGGGCGCACTGTGTCCAGAGCACGGCCGTCGATCCGCTTGCCCGTTTTCACAACGTCACCGCGCAGGATACCAGCTTCGAGCTTTTTGAGCGCCGAACCGAGGTTCGCATCAGCGAGCTGCTCTTCTGTCAGCGCGCCCATGATGGTTTCGCGGGCGGCTGAAACAGCTGCTGTGCGCTCTTGCTTGTCGCTGATCGCGAAGGCCGCGCGCATCTCTTTTTCGCCCGTTTTTTTCACGGCTTCATAAAGGTCGGCGTAGTCAGGCGCCTGGAAGTCAAACGGCTCTTTGGCCGCAGATTCTGCAAGCTCGATAATCAGGTCGATCACAGGCTGGATTTGCTCGTGAGCAAACTTTACCGCACCGAGCATTTCAGCTTCGGTCAGCTCGTATGCTTCGGATTCAACCATCATGACGGCGTCTTTTGTGCCTGCGACAACAAGGTCAAGGCGCTGCTCAGGGTTCTGACGCAGGTCTTGCATGTCATCAACTGTCGGGTTGAGTACATATTCACCGTCAACAAAGCCAACACGTGCGCCCGCAATCGGGCCCATGAAGGGCGCGCCGGAGATCGTCAGTGCTGCTGAAGCCGCGATCATGGCAACCATGTCGGGGTCATTGACCAGATCGTGCGAAAGCACGGTGCACATGACCAGAACTTCATTCTTGAAACCGGGAACAAACAGCGGGCGGATCGGACGGTCAATAAGACGCGCTGTCAGCGTTTCTTTTTCAGTCGGGCGCGCCTCGCGCTTGAAAAAGCCACCTGGCACTTTGCCGGCCGCATAATATTTCTCTTGGTAGTGAACCGTCAGCGGGAAAAAATCTTGCCCAGGCTTTGGTTGCTTGGCGAATGTCACGTTGGCCATGACAGATGTTTCGCCGAGTGTTGCGATGACGGAGCCATCGGCTTGACGGGCAACCTTGCCCGTTTCGAGCGTGAGCGTTTCTTCGCCCCACTCCATGGTCTTCTTCGTAATGTTAAACATTTTCGTTTCCTGTGTCGGAGCACTCACGGGCGTATCCCGTGTCTCCTGTTTGAATGGCGGCCCCATTGCCGCCGACCCCTTCGGTATCCTAATTGAAGCGCTGGGGTCGTGGCGCGACGTCTCAGATGGAGCGGCCTTACAGGAGTTTTGCCCGCAATGAAAGGGATTTAGCGCCTATAGCCCGCCCACAACGGCCACCCGGCTGCAAAATACCCGATTTGGCAACAAAGTGTTTATCAGCCCTAGGTAGTATTGAGCAGCAATATGAGTAAAATCTGGCGTTCAAACGAGGTGAGTTTCCATGGCTGCACGATTCTTGATAACCGCGTTTGCTGCGGTGTTGTTCAGCGGATCTGTTCTGATCGCGCAAACGGGTGAGGCAGCACAAACTGCCAAACCCAAGATACTCGCCATTGGCGACAGCCTCATGGCTTGGCACAGGGGGGAAGATCTCTCGATCGCTGACTCTTTAGCTGCAGAATTGGGCGAGCCTGTGCTGAACCGCGCTGTTTCAGGTGCGCGTATCGTCTACGCCCTCCCCATTTCGGGCGCGATGGGTATGCGTATTTCCAACCAGTTTCGCGAGCGCGAACGCTATGATTGGGTAATTGTGACAGGCGGTGGCAATGATTTCATGTTGGGTTGCGGCTGCGCGCGGTGCGAGCGGCGCATGAACAAACTCCTCACCGCCGACACAAAGCGCGGAGATGTGCTGAAGCTGATAGCGCGCATCCGCAAAACCGGCGCTCAGGTCATCTACCTTGGCTATCTGCGCAGCCCCGGCATGGGATCTCCTATCGAAAAATGTAAAGATGAAGGTGACGTTTTTGAAGCGCGTCTCGCGGCGTTGGCCGAGCGCGACAATGGTATTCACTTCCACTCCATCGCGCAGCTCGTGCCATCGGGAGACAGAAGTTTTCATAGCTTTGACATGATACACCCCTCCAAAAAGGCGAGCACGATCATAGGCAAGCAGATCGCCCAAATCATCAAGCGCGCCGATCAGTCCCGCTGATGCGAACGTGAACGCACAGGTGTTGCGTGCGAAGCACGCCTTGGCACCACGCTCCCGGAAAGGGCGGTTTTTATGCCCTGGCCCAAAAAAACCGCGCCCCAATCGGGACGCGGCTCTCTAAACTTTAGCTTCGACGGATGTCTTAGCGACGGATGCCAAGCTTCTTGATGAGGTCCTGATAACGGCCTTCATCTTTTCCACGCAGAAAGTCGAGCAGCTTACGACGCTGCGCAACCATCTTAAGAAGACCACGGCGACCGTGATTGTCTTTTTTGTGGGTCTTGAAATGCTCTGTCAGCGTTGTGATTCGTGATGTCAGGATAGCAACCTGAACCTCGGGTGAGCCTGTATCGCCTTCTTTGGTGGCGAACTCTTTCATAACGCGTGCTTTTTCTTCAACAGTGATCGACATCAGGATCTCCTTCAAATTTAAGGGTTCGGGCACGAGCCGGGATGTCGTCCAGCAAGGTCCATAAGATGTGCAAACTCGCAAAGCGGGAGTGCAAGAGCGCCATATAGGCGGATTCTTCTTGTTTGGGAAGCCTCTTTCTATGGCTTATGCTTGCGCTGCCAAGCTTGAGGCGCCAAAAAGCTGCTCTGCGTCGCTCTGCGCCATAATCAACAGATCACCAAGGCTGAAAGACATATCAGAACTCACCGCTGCAATCATCTCGCCATTCATGAGAATGTGGGTCACATCCGGGTCAAGACCGTCACGGGCAATAGTTATCTCCGGCTCGACAGCATCACTTGCTTCATCATCGTAGACAATGATCAAGCTATCTTCCATCGGGTCAAAGTCCTTCAACTGCGCTTCTTCACCCTCTGCGATCCAATCTCCTATAAAAATCGAATCCACACCTTCGCCTGCTGTTACAATGTCGTGCCCGCCAGCGACGATACTATCATCACCACCGCCACCGTTGAGATAATCTTCTTCGGCATCTCCAGCCTCGCGGCCATCGAGCATATCGCCTCCCCAGCCTCCAAAAAGCGTGTCTTGACCTGCCCCGCCTATGAGAGTGTCCTCATTCAGGCCTCCGTGAAGTGCGTCATCGCCTTCATCGCCCGAAAGCGCATCATTTCCCGAGCCGCCTTGCAACATATCATTTCCCGAGCCACCTAGAAGGGTATCATCATTGTTGTGACCATAAAGCGCATCACCGCCCGCTTCACCCATCAACAAGTCGTTGCCATCCTCACCGTGCAGCGTATCGGCATCAGAGCCCCCCATCAAACGGTCGGCGCCTGCCCAGCCATGCAGATCATCGCGGCCCGCGCCGCCATCAATCGTATCTGCTCCGTCATATCCGTTAATCTGGTCCGCGCCGGTTGTTCCGGTAATCTCTTCATCACCAGCCCCGCCTGACATAACCTCGCCAATATCAGAATTGTCTTGGGGAGGCGTCGGCACAAATCCATCTTCTTCGCCACCATCAAAGCCAATAAAGACAGTCGCACCAACAAGAGCCATACCCATCAAACCTGCGAGCAATATCATAACCGCGCTCCACACTAAACCCCGCTCAGTAAGCCCGAAACCCGCGCCAAGGTCAAAACCATACCGCCAAACTGGTTAACGATCTGTCTGTATTTCCTCTACAAGTTGCGCAGCCCAATCACCGATCACAGGAATGAATTCGATCTGCGAAGCCCACCAAACGAGCATGGACACCAGCAAAGAGGCCCCAATCACAGACCCGAGTCCGAAGGCCAACCCACGCACAAACTGAAAGGACACCAGCCGCCAAATCGAATTATGGATGCGCACAAATCGGTGTGTGTTCAGGCGTTCAACCTCCTGAGTCAGCCTTTCAATCGAGTGCTTCATCTCGGCATCGGATTTTTCGGTCATCTCAGGCTCCCTTCAAAACCAGCGCTCCGGCTGCTGTGTATAGGCAATATAAAGTGGATGTTTGGGGTGGCCCGCCTTTGTCAGCCCCAAATGAAACACAGGCAACCTCGTGGCACGCAATAGCGCTTCCACGGCCTGCCCGCGCTGCAAGTGTTCACCATGTGCACCCCAACCCGCGATAATCTGGTCCGCCCAAGCGCAACTCTCGGCAATGCTTTTGTCATTCTCGCCGCCAATAGGCTCTGCCGCGGCGCGCATATTCTTCGGGTCAGTGTCACGCCACGCAAAAATATTGGTGACTCGGAAGCCGCCAAACCCGAGTGCCCGTGCCCGCCGCTCGCAGCGTTCAACCGTGGGGTCATTCTGCACCTCTGTCGCAGTTGAAGGGTTGAGCATGATAAACAACGCCTTGCGCCCCTCAGGCTCCCAAACCCGCGTCAGCAAGTAGCGATAATTTTCACAATCCGAGTAAACAGCTGTCGAAGGCGCATCGCCCTTGATATGTGTCCGCTCTATCATTCGCGCCAGTCAAAGAAGCCTTCGCCGGCCTGTTCAAGCAGCTTTGCGGCCATCTCGCGACCAAGCGCAGCACCATCTTCAATCGGTGCGCTCTGGTCATCGTTGATCGCTTCACTTCCGTCAGGGCGCAGCACTTCGCCCCGCAAACGCAATGTGCTGCCGTCAAGCTCGGCCAGCCCTGCAAGCGGAGTCTCGCATGACCCGTCGAGCGCGGCCAAAAAGGAGCGTTCGGCCGCAAGGCGCTGACCTGTCTCGCCGTGATGAATAGCAGCAAGCATATCGGCCACGCGCGTGTCATCACTGCGCCGCTCGATCCCGATTGCGCCTTGCGCAACGGCAGGCAACATATCTGTCAGCTCAATCGCCGTTGCAGGCACTTGTCCGATCATACCCAACCGCGTGAGTCCGGCCATCGCGAGAAAAGTCGCATCTGCGATACCATCTTCCAGCTTCTTGAGCCGCGTTTGCACATTGCCGCGAAACTCCGTGAGCACAAGGTCAGGCCGTTTCACCGAAAGCTGTGCGCGACGGCGCAGGGAAGACGAACCCATCACAGCCCCCGCAGGCACCTCGGCCAAGGACTTATACTTCAGGCACACAAACGCATCGCGCACATCTTCACGCGGCAGGTAGGTATCAAGCAACAAGCCCGCCGGCTGCAATGTGGGCATGTCCTTCATAGAATGCACCGCAATATCTATACCGCCGCCAAGCAACTGCTCCTCAATTTCTTTTGTGAACAGTCCTTTGCCACCAAGCTCTTTCAAAGGCTTGTCTTTGGCAATGAGCGCGGCATCATCACCTGTCGTTTTAATCACGACAATTTCAAAGGCCTCATGTGGCAGATCAAAGGCCTCGGCCAAGCGCGCACGCGTCTCATAGGCCTGCGCCAGAGCGAGCGGCGAGCCGCGGGTGCCAATCTTGAGGGGTGTGGCGGGTGTTGGAAGTTGTTTTACCATACCCCCTGTTAGACGCGGCGCTTTGTCCTTTCAAGCGGCTCTTGCTTGACATCGCGCCGCAGCCAAGGGACGAGAGGCAAACCCAAGAGGAGAGTATCATGGCACAGCAAAAGACAATCCTGCGCGCACTGGCAGGCGAAACGCTTGAAACACCGCCAATATGGATGATGCGCCAGGCGGGCCGCTACCTGCCCGAGTACAAAGCCACACGCGCTCAGGCGGGTGATTTTCTCTCACTCTGCTACAATTCCGATCTCGCCTGCGAAGTCACACTCCAGCCAATCCGTCGCTACGGCTTTGATGCCGCGATTCTCTTCGCCGATATCTTGCTCGTGCCGCAAGCCTTGGGCGCTGATCTCTGGTTTGTTACGGGTGAAGGACCACGGCTCTCCACAATCACCGACAAAGCAGGCTTTGACGCGCTTAAACCCGCTGACGCGATCCATGAACACCTCTCACCTGTCTATAACACCGTGAAGTTGCTCAGTCGCGAACTGCCAGCCGAAGCAACCCTTATCGGCTTTGCCGGTGCACCGTGGACTGTGGCCACCTACATGATCGCCGGTCGCGGAACGCCCGACCAAGGCCCGGCCCACGCGCTAAAAGATGGCAACCGCGAGGTTTTTGAAGTGCTTTTGGAGCGGATCACAGAGGCGACAATACTTTACCTCTCCGAGCAGATCAAAGCGGGTGCAGAAGTTGTCAAAATATTTGACAGCTGGGCAGGTTCTCTCAAAGGCAACGACTTTCTCAACTACGCCGTAAAACCTGCCGCACAAATCACAGCCGCGCTCAAGGCCCTGCACCCCGACACACCAGTCATTGCCTTCCCCCGCGGCGCGGGCGAGCGCTATGTCGGTCTGCACGAAGCCATCGGAGCAGACTGCATCGCACTTGATGATGGTGTTACAGCCGAATGGGCCGCCGCCAACGTGCAAACAGGCGGCTGCGTGCAAGGCAACCTCAAGTCATCGCACATGGTGACAGGCGGCGATGATCTTGTCCGTGAAACCCGCAAAATTGTAGATGCATTCAAGAACGGACCGCATATCTTCAACCTCGGCCATGGCATCACACCCGATGCCGACCCCGAAAATGTGCAGCTTATGATTGATACAGTGCGCGGGAATTAGACAATTCTACACGAGAAAAAAGGGCCAGCTAAATGCTGGCCCTTTTCGTTTATGATGCGTCTTGTTTATTTCACTTCACCAGTCGGGCGCGGTGTATCCGCAGTTTCAGCTGGCAAGATCGGATAAACAACCTCGGGCAATTCGCCAGTAAGGCTACCGAGGAACGCGACGATTTTGTCGGCCTCATCATCGCTCAGGTCTTCACCGAGCTGGCTTTCACCCATAACCTGAACAGCAACCTTCAGATCCCATACAATACCGGAGTGGAAATAAGGCGCTGTCTGGTCGATGTTGCGCAGAGGCGAGGCGCGGAAAACATATTCATCATCTGCTGTCTCGGTTACAGCGAAGCGGCCTTTGTCACCTTCGGGCAGAATATCTGCGCCTGGTTTCTCAATGAGACCGAACGGATAGTAGCCTGTGCCGCCCAGGTTGATGCCGTTGTGGCAAGACGCACAGCCCTTTTCAACAAACAGTTCAAGCCCGGCAGTCTGCATCTCATTCAGCGCGGCATCGTCACCATTGAGCCATGAATCAAACGGCGCGGGTGTGATGAGTGTGGCTTCATAGGCCTCAATCGCCTTAGCAAAATTGTCAAATGTCACAGGGTCCGCTTCATCGGGGAAAGACGCTTTGAACCAGTCAACATACTGCGGCATCGAATTCAAAGTTGCGACAACGTTTTCAGGCGTGTTCGCCATCTCTACACCCGCTTGCACAGGGCCTTTGGCTTGCTCACGCAGGTCTTCTGCGCGGCCATCCCAGAACTGCGCTTCGTTGAACACCGAGTTCAGCACAGTAGGAGAGTTACGTGGGCCTTTTTGCCAGCCGTGACCAATCGATGTTGGCATGTTGTCATCGCCGCCTGTTGCCAGATTGTGGCAAGAGTTACACGAAAACACACCAGATGCTGACATACGCGGATCAAAAAACAGCGCTTTGCCGAGGTCGATCTTTGCTGGGGTGATGGGGTTGTCTTTAACCGCAGGCGTTGTCGAGGGGAGCGGCGCAAAAAGATCAAGCGCATCGTTACGCAGTTCATTTGCTGTCGCGGCTCCCGCAAGTGACAAGCTCAGCGCTGTTGCGGTCATTAGATGAAACAATTTCATAGAGGCCTCCATTAGCCAAAGAGAGTCAGAACTTGCGCGCTTCCGATTGCTCTCAATGTATCGCGAGTCAGGCAGGCGTAATATGACTTAGATCAATTCTAATCTATGTCCTTACAAAAAAATTACATAACAACAAATACTTAACAGGATAACCACTTTAGAAGCGTCCAACTTCCCAGCGATGCAAGCTGGCACGAGCAAGCTTCATAGCCACTCAGGTCGCTTGGCCAGCTTTAGAATTACATTCTAGAATGAGGAGAAATACCTAAACCCACTTCGCCATAGGCGGGAGACTCATCAAAACAGCATTGGCATCATGCCCCGTTTCAAGGCCAAATTTCGTGCCGCGATCATAGACGAGGTTATACTCGGCATAGAGACCGCGGTGCACGAGCTGCCTGTCTTTCTCGGCCTCGCCCCAAGGCTGCGCCATACGCTTTTCCGTGAGCGGCACGAAGGCAGGCAGAAATGCGCGGCCGACATCCTGAATAAGGGAAAAGTCTGCTTCCCAGTCACCCGTGTTGTGATCGTCCAGGAAGATACCGCCAACACCCCGAGCACGCTTACGATGCGGGATGTAGAAATACTCGTCCGCCCACTCTTTCAGGCGCGGATAAAGCGCGCTTCCGTGCTTGTCGCAATGTTCCTTCTGAACAGCATGAAAATGCGCAGTGTCCTCGGCATATTCAATACAGGGATTAAGGTCTGATCCGCCCCCGAACCACCAGCCATGCGGGGTCCAGAACATGCGGGTGTTCATATGAACGGCAGGGCTGTGCGGGTTCTGCATATGCGCTACAAGACTGATGCCCGAAGCCCAGAAACGCGGATCTTCGGCCATGCCCGCAAGCCCTTTGCGAGCCGCCATCGCGGCCTGCGCGCGTGCGCCAAGTGTTCCATAAACTGTCGAGATATTCACCCCGACCTTCTCAAACACACGTCCGCCTCGCATCACGCTCATCAGCCCTCCGCCCGCATCAGAGCCATCGTCTGACTGACGCGTGGTTTCACTGACTTCAAAGCGCCCCGCAGGTTCATCGCCGCCAAAAGCATCTTCAAGGCGCTCAAAACTGGCCACAATCTGATTGCGAAGCTCACGAAACCAAGCACTCGCGCGGGCTTTCTCATCAATCATATCGCTCATCGTGTCTTCCTCGGTGTGCAAGTCAGTGTGCAGGGGCAGTGACAGGATCAAGCAAGGTGCGCCCGCCATCCACCGTCAGCACCTGACCTGTCATAAAGCTGGCCCCGTCCGAAGCCAGAAACTGCGCCGCTTCCGCAAGTTCGGTGGGGCTCGCAATCCGGCCCATAGGCGTGCCCTTCTCGATAACCGATCGGAAATCAGGGTTGTCCTTGAGATGCTCTTGCAAGCTCGCGCTCATTACCGAGCCCATGGCAACCGCGTTGACCCTGATCCGCTCGGGCGCCAGCGCAACCGCAAGCGAACGCGTCATCTGCTCCAGAGCCGCATTCGAAATCGACAGTGCCATAAGCTGCGGGTGCGCGCGCCGTGACAGGATTGATGAAAGGTTGATAATAGAGCCCGCCGGCCCCTCACCGCCATCATCCTTGGCCTGCTTGATCATCCGCTTGGCGATCAACTGGCACAAGCGCAGCGAGGTCATAAGGTTCTGCTCCAACGCCACTTCTACCGCATCATCATCAGGGTTGAGGGGATCAGATGCGATAACCTGCCGCGAGGCGTTGACCAGAATGTCAACACGGTCAAACGCATCAATCGTGGCCGAGAGCAGATTGGCCAGTGTCAACTTTTCCCGCAGGTCGCCCGCAAAGGCCCGAATGGGGCTGTCTTCACCCTGCGCGCCCACTTCTTTGGTCAGCGCCGCGTCATCCATATCGGCAAACATCACATTCGCGCCTTTATCGACAAAATGCCGCGCAATCGCGAGACCGACACCATTGGCAGCGCCAGTCACAATCGCGGTTTTTCCAGTTATCGAAAGCGACATGTCCGCTCCTCTCATGAAGTCCACAGCCGAAGCTGACAGGAATGCTAGCGCAAAACTCTAGCGCTTGCGAGACGGCTTGGCCGCGTGAATAATCTTGAAGCGGCTGTTGCCCCCGTCAAGCTCCTCTACAAAGCCAAATCTGGCGCGCAAAGCCTCCTCGTAAGGCAAATGGCGGTTGGCCACCATATAGAGATGCCCCACGCCCTTCAAAGCCGCTGCTGCCGAAGCAATAAAGGCCTGCCCGAGCTCTGGCACACCTTTGCGTCCCGTGTGAAACGGCGGGTTCATTACAACAGAATCAAGCGAGGCCCGCGGCTGCCAGCGTGTTGCATCGGCCCAATGAAATTGCGCCCGGGCGTCTGTAATATTGTGTTTGGCACAGCTCAGCGCGGCGTGGCTCGCCTCTACCAAGTGCAGAGTTTCAACAGCTTCACGTTCCAAAACAGATCGCGCCAAATAGCCCCAGCCTGCGCCAAGGTCGGCCACTTCCTTGCCCAGCTTTTCAGGCAAAACCGCCGCCAAAAGGCGTGATCCTTCATCGGCCTTATCCGCCGAAAAAACGCCCGGAACCGTGAAGAAACCCTCAGCGTTCTCACCTCCCTTGCCGGCTTCGAGCCAGTCGTCCGTCGCACCCGCAGGAAGCTCACAGCGAAAGATCTTCCCATGCGCCTTGCTATAAGCCGCACTACATGTGCCACGTTTGCGCAGCTCCTTGAAATGGCTGTCCACACCGTCTGTCTTCACACCATCAACGATAAAGGCACCGTCTGTCAGCTTGGCCGCCTGCGCAAAAAGCACACGCCCCTCAAGCCGCCCGCGTGGCACAAAAACCAGCGCATCTGCCGCTGCCTCGGGTAGGGTGTTTTTCACAACATACCCCTGCGCCTCGTAAGCACTCGCCGCGATCACATCATCAACCACCAGCAAAAGCCGCTCCTTAGACAAGCCGGCAAGGCTCTGCCCAGATGCGCCCAAAACAACAATCTCGCCCGCCTCGGGCAAGCTCACATGCCCCGCCTCAAGCGCGAGTGACAAGCGTGTATCCATCATGTCCGTATTCCCTTCAGGGTGAGGCCGCGCCTCACTCCTTTTCCATTGTGCATTGCAGCGGATGTTGGTGCTGACGTGCAAGGTCCATCACCTGCGTCACCTTCGTTTCGGCAATCTCATGCGAGAAAACGCCAACAACAGCAAGCCCGCGCTTGTGCACCGTCAGCATGATCTCGAACGCCTGCGCATGATCCATGCCAAAAAACCGCTCCAGCACATGCACGACAAATTCCATAGGCGTATAGTCATCATTCAGCAGCATCACCTTATAAAGTGGTGGCCGCTTGGTCTTGGGTTTTGTTTTGGTGATAACCGAGGTGTCGCCCCCATTATCATCATCATCACCCATTCGAATGATCGCAATCTCTTGCATCGGTTCCGTTCGTCTCAATGTGCTCGCGCACCGCTCTATATAACGCTTGATAAGGTACTGAAAAGAGGCAGCGCCGAGAATGCCTTTCAAACTCTGGCAAACACCTTAAAAAAACTGTGCGTTCATCTACCCGATGATCTCGAATTTCATCACATCGACAAGCCCGCGATCGGTGATCTTGAGGTTCGGAATCACCGGCAGTGCCAGAAACGCCAGCTGCAGGAACGGCTCGTGCAGACTTACCTCAAGGCTTGCTGCCGCCGCGCGCAGCGGAATAAGCTGCTCGCGCACCTCCTCGTAGCTCTCAAGGCTCATAAGCCCCGCCAACGGCAGCGCCAGCTCGGCCAGCACGCGGCCGTCTTCAACTACAACAAACCCGCCCTCGATCTCGCCCAAGCGGTTCGCGGCAAGTGCCATGTCGTCATAATCCGCACCCACAACGGCAATGTTGTGATGATCGTGGCATACTGTCGAGGCAATCGCCCCGCGCTTGAGGCCAAATCCTCGCACAAAGCCTGTCGCGATATTCCCGTTCTTCCCGTGCCGCTCGATCACGGCAATCTTCACCAGGTCACGCGCCACATCAGGCCGCTTGTCTCCGTCCACAATCGGAATATCCTCGTGCAGATGCTCGGTGATGATCTTGCCTTCAACAATCCCGATCACATCTGTCTCGCTACGGTTGCCTCCCGTGCGAAACGCTTCTGCTGTCACCTTCGGTGCTTTGACCGAGCCACGCCCGACGGGTTCAATAACCTGCCGCGCTGCAAAGGCTGCACCGGTCAGCTTCACGCCGCCCGCCCAAACCGCTTGCACATCACAAACCTCAAGGTTTTTCACGGCCACAATATCCGCGCGCTTGCCTGGGGCAATTTGCCCTCGGTCCTTCAACCCGAAAGCCTCCGCTGCCGAAAGGCTCGCAGCACGGTAAACCGCCCGCGCCGAACAGCCGCGCTCGATCAGACGCCTGATCATGTAATCCAGATGCCCCTGCTCGGCGATGTCGAGCGGGTTCCGGTCATCGGTGCACAAGCACATGTAAGGCGAGGTGAAGTCATCGAGCATCTCCGCCAGCGCCTCCAGATCCTTGCTCACAGAACCTTCGCGAATGAGCACCCGCAGCCCTTTTTGCAACTTCTCCCGCGCCTCTTCAGCGCTCGTGGCCTCATGCTCTGTACGAATGCCCGCGCTTGCGTAAGCGTTCAGGTCCATCCCCGACAAAAGCGGCGCATGGCCGTCAATGTGCCGCCCTTCAAAGAGCTTGAGCTTAGCCATAATCCCCGCATCGCGGTGAATCACTCCGGGATAGTTCATCACCTCGGCCAGCCCGCTCACCTGAGGGTGAGACATCAAAAGCGCCAAGTCATCCGCCTCGATCCGCGCGCCAGCAGTTTCCATCTCGGTCGACGGCACACAAGAGCTGAGATTCACCCGCAAATCCATCAAGACCCGCTCGGAGGCCTCAAGGAAATACCGGATACCCGCAACCCCGACCACATTGGCAATCTCGTGCGGGTCACATATCGCCGTGGTCACACCGCGCGGCGCAACGCAGCGGTCAAACTCGAACGGTGTAACAAGCGAGCTTTCCACATGCAGATGCGTATCAATAAAGCCCGGAACAAGCGTCAGCCCTGCAACTTCGACAATCTCTTCGGCCTCATAGACCTCACCTATCCCTGCAATCACTCCCCGATAGATGGCCACATCGCCGGCAATCCGCGCGCCTGTGACAACATCAAATACCTCGCCCCCGCGCAGCACAGTGTCAGCCGCACGCTCGCCACGCGCCACTGCAATCAACTCTTCCAGTTCTGGTCGTTTTTGCCGCATAATTCACCCGCTCTTCTGCGCAGCGCCTCCCACATAGGTCTGCGCAATTGCACGATCATCGCCCATGATCATCAAAAGGAAAAGCTCTTCCGCCAGCGTCTCGATACGGTCTGCCCGCAAGGCCATCTCGGGTGTCGCGCGGGCATCGAGCACAACCATATCCGCAGCCGTGCCCACCTCAAGCGTTCCGATCTCGTGAGTCAGCCCCAGCGCCTCGGCATTGCCCCGTGTGATCCAGTCAAACGCGGCATAAGGGTGCATCTGCTGACCCCGCAGTTGCAAAACCTTGTAACCCTCATTCAGCGTTTGCAACATTGAATAAGACGTTCCGCCGCCGATATCGGTTGCAATCGCGCCGTGAATCCCGCGGGCACGCAACCCCGCATCGTCATACAGTCCGGAACCAAGAAAAAGGTTCGAGGTCGGGCAAAACACCGGCTTCGCGCCTGTGTCGGCAATCACATCAATCTCGCGTGGCTCAAGGTGAATTGCGTGGCCCAGCAAAGCCCGCTCGCTCAGCAGCCCATAGCGCTCGTAAATGCCCACATAATCAGGCGCGTCCTCGTAAAGTTCCTTCGCGCGCTCAATCTCGCGCAGGTTCTCGCTCACATGGGTCTGCATGTAGCACTCGGGGTGTTTGGCACACAAAGCCCCCGCCGCCTCAAGCTGCGCAGGCGTTGAAGTAAGCGCAAAACGCGGCGTGATAGCGTAGTGAAGCCGCCCCTTGCCATGCCAGCGCCCGATCAACGCAAGGCTCTCGTCATAGCCCCTCTGCGCCGTATCAAGCAGCGCATCTGGCGCGTGGCAATCCATCATCACCTTGCCGCCAATCATACACATACCGCGCCGTTCGGCTTCAGAAAACATCGCTTCGGCACTCGTGGCATGCACCGAACCATAGGCAACCCCCGTTGTGGTTCCGTTGTTCAAAAGACCGTCGTAAAACCCCTGCGCCATCGCCTCGCAATGCGCCAAATCGGCAAAGCGCTGCTCCTCGACAAAAGTGTATCTGTTGAGCCAGTCGAGTAAATCCTTGCCCCAACTCGCCAGCACCTGCACCTGCGGAAAATGCAAATGTGTGTCAATAAAACCGGGCAGAATGAGGTGTTCTTCATGATCAACGATCATGGCACTCTTGGCACCCGCACGCAAAGCTTCGGCCTCGCCTACAGCCACAATGCGCCCGTCGTTTACATGCACAGCGCCCGCCTCATGATAGGCAAACGCGGCCTCATCGCCCACACCCTCGGGACGGCGATGAAAGCTCAGCACGCGGCCCAGAACTAACGTCTCACTCATAGATCACCTTTAACCGCTTGCTTCCTAACGGCGCCTTTAGATGCGCCCAGCCTCGCCATCACTTCGGCCACAACAAAAGCGGCAATCACCTCTGGCCGCCTGTCGCCCTTGTTTTCCGCTGCCATCGGGCAGGTAAGCGCGTCTGTCAGCCCCTCGGTCCAGCTCTCAAATCGCGCGCGTTTGGTTTTGGAGCCAATCATACCAACATAGGCCGCATCCCCCCGTGCAAGCGCTTCCTGTGTCAGCAAAAAGTCGAGGCTGTGCTCATGCGTAGCCACGATAAAAACCGCGCCGCCCCCCGCTTTGCGCAACTCTGCCTCAGGCAGGGGCGTGCAAATCCGCCCCGCACCCAACGGCGCACGCGCCAGCTCTTCCGCGCGACTGTCGATCAGCTTCACTTGCACGGGAAGCGGCGCAAACGCATATGCCAAAGCACGGCCAACATGCCCTGCCCCGAAGATCAGAACCTCGGGCAAAGCCGCAGTCCGTGCGGCCTCTTGCCTTAGCAAAGCGGCCTTATCCTCTGCCTCCAAAACCCGCTGCTCAAGCCGCACGCGGCCACCGCAACACTGGCCAATTTCGGGGCCCAGCGGCACATTCAGTTCACGATTGCGCTCCCCCGACCGAACAAGCGCGCGCGCTTCGTCCATCGCCAGATATTCAAGCTGCCCGCCGCCTACAGTGCCCCAAAGCGCCGACTCATGCACAAGCATAAAAGCCCCCACCTCACGGGGAGAAGAGCCCCGCACCTCGACAATGCGCACCTCTACAACCGCGCTTTCAGCATCAAGAAACTCCGCCAGCCCACTCATCGCTTGAGCCGCTCCACAGCCATCAAAACCCGCTCTGGCGTTGCTGGCGCATCAAGCCTTGGGCACTCGGTATAATCAGCCACTGAAGCCACCGCATGGCCAATCGCTTCAAACACCGAAATCCCCAGCATAAACGGCGGCTCGCCCACCGCCTTACTGCGCTTGATCGTCCGCTTGGGGTTCTCGCTCCACTCTGCAAGGCGCACGTTAAATTCGCGCGGCTTGTCGGAAGCCAGCGGGATTTTATAGGTGCTCGGTGCATGGGTTCTGAGCTGTCCTTTGTCGTCCCACCAAAGCTCTTCGGTTGTCAGCCAGCCCATCCCTTGGATGAACGCCCCTTCCACTTGCCCACGGTCAATCGCAGAGTTCAGCGAGCGGCCGACATCATGCAGCACATCGGCGCGCAACACGCGGTATTCGCCTGTTAAAGTGTCAATCTCGACCTCGGAGCATGACGCGCCATAAGCGAAATAGAAAAACGGCTGCCCCTTGCCTGTCGCCCTGTCCCAGTGAATCTCGGGCGTCTTGTAGAACCCCGCCGCAGAGAGCTGTACGCGGTCCATATAGGCCCCCGCGATAAACTCCTTGAAGCTCATATCCTTGTCGCCACAAAGCACCCTGCCCCCGACAAACTGCACATCGCTGCACACCTTGCCCCACTTCTCCGCGGCATAGGCCACCAGCCGCGCCTTGATCTGCTCGCAAGCATCCAGCGCCGCCATCCCGTTGAGGTCACTGCCCGAAGAGGCTGCCGTGGCGCTTGTATTCGGCACTTTCTCCGTCGTCGTGCGAGTAATCTTCACGGTTTCCAGCGGCACGCCAAACGCCTCCGCCACCACCTGCGCAACCTTGGTGTTGAGCCCTTGGCCCATCTCCGTGCCACCGTGGTTGATCATCAAGGAGCCATCTTTATAGACATGCAACAAAGCGCCCGCCTGGTTATACCAAGTCGCGGTAAAGCTTATCCCGAACTTCACAGGCGTCAGCGCAATCCCTCGGCGGATAATCCCGCCCTTGGCATTGTGCGCGACAATTTCTTCGCGCCGGTTACGGTAGTCTGATGTCTCCTCAAGCTCACCAATCAGCCGCTCCAGTATATTGTCTTCAACTGTCTGGTGGTATGGTGTCACGTCCCGCTCGCCCACGCCGTAAAAGTTCGCCTTTCTGATATCAAGCGGATCGCGCCCGAGCTTATAGGCGATTTCCTCGATCATCCGCTCGGCAACAATCACGCCCTGCGGCCCGCCAAAGCCTCTGAAGGCCGTGTTGCTCACCGTATTGGTTTTCATAGGCCGCGATGTGAGTCGCACATGCGGATAAAAGTAAGCGTTGTCCGCATGAAAGAGCGCACGGTCTGTCACCGGCCCCGACAGGTCCGCCGCAAAACCGCAGCGCGCCGCCCACTGCCCCTCAACAGCCTCGATACGGCCTCTCTCGTCAAAGCCCACCTCATAGTCTGCAACAAAATCATGCCGTTTGCCGGTCGAGCTCATATCCTGGTCCCGATCAGGGCGGATCTTCACAGGGCGATTCCACTTCTTCGCCGCAATAGCCGCCACAGCTGCAAACAGGTTCATTTGGCTTTCCTTGCCGCCAAACCCGCCGCCCATGCGCCGCACATTCACCACAACAGAATGCGCAGGCACACCCAACACCTGCGCAACAATCATCTGCGCCTCTGTCGGGTGCTGGGTTGAGGCATAAATGACCACATCATCGTCCTCGGCGGGTATCGCAAACGAGATATGCCCCTCCAAATACATGTGATCCTGCCCGCCAATCGCCATCTGCCCTGCGATATGGTGCGCCGCACGCTCAAACCCTGCCTTTACATCACCGCGCTCAAGCTTGAGCGGCGCAGTCACATCAGGATACCCTGCGGCGATCGCTTCAAGCGGCCCCAACACATGCGGCAGCGCGTCGATCTCTATTTTTGCCAACTCCGCCGCACGGCGGGCAATATCACGGCTCTCGGCGATCACCGCAAAAAGTGGCTGACCATAAAACTCGACAGTGTTTTCGGGGAAGACAGGCTCATCCCCCGCATGAACCGCCGACACATCGTTGATCCCGGGAATGTCCTTGGCCGTCAGAACCCCGATCACGCCTTTGGCCGCCATCACCGCGCTCAGATCAAGCGATTTGAGTGTGCCATGCGCCACCTTGGAGCAGCCCAGATAAGCGTGCAACGTTCCAATCGGCTCGGGAATATCATCAGTATATTCCGCCCGCCCCATCACCTGCTTTATCGCGCTGTCGTGGTTGGCGTCTGTGCCCGTATGTCCAAATTTGGTCATTTACACACCCTCCAGCTTGGCCACTTCGCCAGCACCCTGCTCTGCCCAGAAGCGCCTGAAAAGGTTCGCGGCCACAAGGCTGCGATACTCCGCACTCGCGCGCCAGTCGCTCAACGGCGCAAAGTCCTCGGCCACGGCCATCGCCGCCGCCTCAAAGCTCTCTTTCGCAAAGGGTTTACCCACCAGCGCTGCCTCGGCATTCGCTGCACGCTTAGGCGTTGCCGCCATTCCACCAAAAGCAATTCGCGCTTCAGCAATCACACCGTCCCGCACAGTCACAGCAAAGCCCGCTGCAACGGCGGTAATATCCTCATCCCGTCGCTTGGTAACTTTGTAAGCCGCATGATGCACCCCCGCACTCGCCAGCGGCAGCTCGACAGCTTCAACAAATTCGCCCGCGCGCAAATCCTGTTTGCCGTAGTCGATGAAATACTTTTCCAGCGGCAGCTCCCGCACGCCCGAAGCACTGCGCAAATGAAGCTTCGCCCCCAGCGCGATAAACACAGGCGGCGTGTCCCCAATTGGCGAGCCGTTAGCGATATTGCCACCCACAGTCCCCATATTGCGTACCTGCCAGCCCGCAATCCGCCGCCAGTATGGCAACAAATGCGGATAAACACGGCCAAGCGCGGCCTCGGCTTCACTATAACTCGCTCCTGCACCAATCCGTAGAGTAGCACCAGTTTCAACAACCCGGCGCAGCTCGACCAGATGTCCGATAAACACAGCAGGCGTAATCGGTTTCATCATCTTCGTCACCCAGAGGCCAACGTCTGTCGCCCCCGCAATAATCGTCGCATCAGGATGCACGGCCAAAACATCGGCCAAATCAGCCACATTCCCAGGCAAAATCGCGCGGTCCCCTGCACGGCTCACATCCACCCGCACGCCATCGGCCAATGCCTCAAGCCGCTTTGTCACATCCTTCCGCTCAAGTGCCAGCGGATCAGCCGCAGGATCACCCAAAGCCGCCGCCGCCCGCGCCGCCTTGAAAATCGGCTCATACCCCGTGCAGCGGCACAGGTTGCCCTGCAAAGCGGTCTCAATCTCGGTCTCGCTGGGCTCAGGCCGCTCCATCCAAAGCGCATAAAGCGACATCACAATCCCCGGTGTGCAAAAACCACACTGACTGCCATGCGCATCTACCATCGCCTGCTGCACAGGATGCAACCCGCCGTCCGCCCCGCGCAAATGCTCGATGCTCACGACATGACAGCCATCAAGGCTCGCCAGAAAGCGGATACAGGCATTTACCGTCTCGTAACGCAGACCATCTTCCGCCAGCCGCCCGACAAGCACGGTGCAAGCGCCGCAATCCCCTTCGGCACAACCCTCTTTCGTGCCGGTCAACCGCCGATTGATACGCAGAAAATCCAGCAAAGTGTCCTGCGCTCCCACCTCTGGCAGCCGTACATCCTCACCGTTCAACAAAAATCTGATCTCATGTCGCGTCTGCGTCATGTCTTGCCCTCCGCGCTGGCTTTGCCTTTTGAATACGCCCGTCCAGCTTTCAACGAAACCGTGTCTTTGGCTAGACACTTTCAACAATAATTATAAAGTGACTGCAAAAGGGAGGGGCCGCACATGCCCTACGTCGAAAGTATAAAGGTATTCTGCCGCGTGGTCGAGCTTGGCTCCATCACGTCAGGAGGCCGCGATATGCGTCTCACACCCGCCGTTGCCTCCAATCGCATCAAAGAGCTCGAAAAGCGCCTCGGCGTGCGCCTGTTTGACCGCACCACCCGCAAACTGCGCGCCACAGAGGCGGGAAAACTTTTCTATGATCACGCGCGCAAAGTCATCGACACTCTGGAAGATGCCGAAGCCGCCATTGCAGGCTTTTCCGGCCAACCCCGCGGCACACTGCGCGTCTCCTCGCCCCTTGGCCTTGGTCAAAGGCTGCTGGCTCCGCTCGTGCCCACCTTCGCCGAATCGCACCCCGACGTGCAGGTCCAGCTCCGCCTCAGTGATCGCAAGGTCGACCTTCTGGAAGACCGCCTCGACATTGCTTTCATGCTCGGCAATCCGCCCGACAGCAACTTCAAACAGCGCAAACTGGCGGATGTGCCCCGCGCGCTCGTTGCTGCGCCAGGCTATCTCGCCAAACACGGCGCGCCCGATAGCACACAAGCGCTCATGCAACACAACTGCCTCCTTCTGCGTTACCCGCGCTCGCCCGAATATTTCTGGACACTGAATACAGCCGAAGGCCCGCTCAAGCTCAATGTGCAAGGCCGTTTTGATGCTGACAACTCCGATATCCTGACCGACTGGGCGCTCGCAGGCCAGGGCATTGCCAACAAGCCGCGCTTTGAAGTTTCCGCGCATCTGGCCTCGGGTGCGCTTGTCGAGGTTCTGCCGGACACACCCCCCATGCCCACAAGTTTCCTCTGCCTCTACCCCCACCGCAAGCTGCAAGACCCCAAGGTGCGTCTCTTCATCGACTATGTCGCCGAGGCGCTCAAACCCCAGCTTCGAGCGATGTCTTAACTCAGATAATCAAGGATCGGGCAATCAGGCCGCTCGTCTCCACAGCAGGCCCCCACCAGATGCTCCAACTCGTCGTGCAAAGCCTGCAATTCACGCTGCTTGGCACGGATATCGTCCAAACGTGCGCTCGCAATCTGCTTCACTTCAGCACTCGTGCGGTGCTCGTCCTGATACAGCCCCAAAAGCTCGCGACACTGCGCAATCGAAAAGCCAAACCCCCGCGCACGGCCCACAAAAGAAAGCTTGCGCAAACTGGTATCATCATAATCGCGATACCCCGCCGCCGTTCGCGCCGCAGGCTCAACAAGTCCAATGTCGGCGTAATACCGCACCGTCTTCACAGGCAGTCCGGCCGCCTTTGCCGCTCCCGAAATATTCATGACCAACTCCCGCTTGACCTTCCAGTTAGGGGAAGCCTTACACAGAGGTTGAACAGGAGTCAAAAAGGATACCTCAATGCGCACAAGCCACCTCATAATCGCAGGTTTCGCCACTGCGGCTGCCTTTCTGGGCTACACGCTTTTACGGGCCACACCACAAGCCGAAGAACCTGTCACCCTCTCATCCGGTACGGAGATGGTGCAAGTCACCCTTCCCACCGAGCTTTCGGCACAAGCCCAACTTGGCAAAATCGCCTACGAAACAAAATGCGCCGCCTGTCATGGCTTAAATGCAGCAGGCAATGTAAACGCCGCCCCACCCCTCATTCACAAAATCTATGAGCCAGGCCACCACGGCGATGAAAGCTTCCAGCGTGCCGCAGCCATGGGTGTTCAGGCGCATCACTGGCGCTTTGGCAATATGCCCCCCATCGAAGGGATCACCCGCGCCGAAGTCGAAACCATCATAACCTATATTCGCAAAGTTCAACGCGAAAACGGAATTTTCTAATCCCTACCGCCGCGCCATCAAGGCAGCCATGTCGAGCATTCGGCTGGAGAAGCCCCACTCATTGTCATACCAGCCAAAAACCCGCAACAAACCGCCTACAGATACACTCGTTTCGCGGCCTGACAGGATGATGCTCTCGGGCCGCCCGCGCAGATCGGTCGAAACAAGCGGCTGGGTGATATAGCCAAATAGCGGGCTTGCCTCGGCAGCGTCGGAAAAAACAGCGTTCACATCCTCAACACGCGCAGGTTTCGCCACCTGCAACGCCAGATCAATCGCCGAAACACTCGCTGTGGGCACGCGCACCGCCCGCGCCTCGATCCGCCCTGCCAGCCTTGGCAGCACATCGTCAATCAACCGCGCTGCACTTGTCGTCGTCGGAACCATCGAAAGCGCCGCAGCCCGCGAGCGCACCAAATCGCCCCTCGGCTTGTCGATCGTCGGTTGCGAGCCTGTATAGCAATGCACCGTCGTCATATGCCCGCTCTCGACCCCCCAACGCTCGTCCAGCAAGCGTAACAATGGCGCCAGCGCATTGGTCGTGCAACTGGCGTTGGAGACTATCTTATGCGCGCCAATCTCGGTTTCGTTCGCGCCCAAAACCACAGTCTTGTCCGCCGCCTCAGATGGACCCGAAATCAGCACAGCCTTCGCGCCAGCCTCAAGCCCGCGCTCGGCCACTGCACGGTTGCCCGCAGCGCCGGTGCATTCGAGCAGCACATCGACATCGCTCAAATCCAGCGCACGAATGTCCGCTTCGTCGTGAAACGGGTAGCTCTTCGCATCGACATCAAGCCTCTGCTCACCGTGGCTCACCTTGCCGGGGAACGGGCCGAAAATGCTGTCATAGGCAAACAGATAGGCACAGCTCTCAAGCGGTGCGATATCATTGATCAGCACAACCTCGAATTCGCCCGCGCGTGCACCATGCAACATCCGCAATATCGAGCGGCCAATCCGCCCGAACCCGTTGATCGCAATACGTACCGGCTTATCGTTCATCTCAATGCTCACTTTCGCTCTTGTAACCCTGCCCCTCGAAGTAAGGCTCCATTTGCGCTACAATCACCGAGTTCTCCGCTAAAGCCCGCGCCATCAAGTCGCGCTCTTCTTCAGGAATATCATGGCCAAGCTCCAAACGCTCTTCCAGCGTTCCATAGCCCGTCACATCCAGAGGCGCAGTATCGGCCTGCTTCAGAATTGCCACCGTTTCGCGCACGGCCTCTTCTTCATCCACGCCGCTGGCATAAATCACCAGTGCCGCGCCCGTCGCACCCTTGGGCAGCCCGTCACCGTCCTTGCGGCCAATCTCGACAAGCAGGGTGTAAACCTTTTGAGGCTTCTTGGCCTTTTTCTCTTTCGTCTTTTCAGCCATTTTCCAGCCTCTCTGCCATGTTCAGCCGAGGCTTGTCGAAACGCGTGCGCCAAGTCAACCCGCCCACACGCGGCGTTTCGCACATGACTAGGCCAATTCTGGCCTTTTCCCTGCGTTAACCCTTGACCCATCAACATCTGCCCGAATAAACGGCAGCAACTGGGGAACGCTATAAATGAAACACATTGTCCTTTGTCTGAGTTGGGGAATCTCCCTGCTCTTATCAGCATTCGACGCTTCTGCGCAGTCTGAGCCCCTTACGTTCGTAACAGTAGAGCGGCCACCTTTCTCAATGCACTCCGAAAGCGGCACACATACAGGCTTCGCGATTGACCTAACCGAGGCGCTCGCCGTTGAGCTGGGCCGCCCCGTGCGCTTTGAGACCGTCGCCTCGTTTCCGGAATTATTTGCAGCCGTAACCGAGGGCCGCGCCGATGGAGCTGTCGCCAATATTTCAATCACCACCGCACGCGAAGAGATCATAGACTTCAGCCACCCCATCTATGAAGGTGGCCTCCAGATTATGCTTCATGGCGATGACAGCGCCGCAAGTCTCTATGCCATCATTGCCACGCGCGATGTCGCCTTTTTCCTGCTTTCCGCCTTCGGCTGCCTGTTCTTCTTTGGGCTTCTCATGTGGTATTTCGAACGCGAGCACTCACCCTATTTCCAGCGTTCCTTCCGCCAAGCACTGTTTCCCTCATTCTGGTGGGCGCTGAACCTTGTGGTCAACGGCGGCTTTGAAGAGCGTGTGCCACAGTCGCGCGTCGGGCGGTTCTTCGGTGTTCTGCTCGTCGTCTCATCGCTTTTTGTGGTATCCGTTTTCGTCGCGAAAATCACAGCCGCCATGACCATCGCGGCCATCGCTGAAAATGTCGACAGCATCAATGATATCGAAGGCCGCACCGTCGCCACAACGGTAGGCTCCACTGGCGAAGCCTACCTCATCACGCGTGAAGTCAGCCATACCGCTTATACCTCCCTGTCGGAAATGCTGGATGCTTTTGAAAGTGGCTCAATCGACGCCATCGTTTTTGATGGACCGGTCCTGTCCTGGTATCTTCAAACCCGCGGCGATGGCGAAGGCCGCCTTGTGGAGCGCGTCTTCAAACGGGAGAACTATGGCATGGTTCTGCCCACAGGCAGCCCACTCACCGAGCAAATAAACCGCGCCCTACTTGCCCTGCGCGAAAGCGGAAAGCACGATGAAATCCAGCGCAAGTATTTCGGCAACTAGGCCATTCCATGCGCTCGCATCCATAGCCCCAATGCGAGCGCAACTGTCAACAATACCGGCCTGATCATAGCGTATTCTCCCTGTCTTCAGGCCTTAAACGCAAAACGCGGTAACTTCCGTCGCCGCGCATTGGATGTTTTTTGACAGATTAAAGCTCAGTCCCTGAGCAGCTCGTTGATCGAGGTCTTACTCCGCGTGCGCTCGTCCACGCGCTTCACAATCACGGCACAGTAAAGGTTTACACCGTTCTTGCTTGGCATCGAACCTGCAACAACCACAGAGCCCGAGGGCACTTCGCCATACATCACTTCGCCTGTCTCGCGGTCCACGATCTTGGTCGACTGGCCAATGAAAACACCCATGCCCAGCACCGATCCTTCACGCACAATGCAGCCTTCCACAACTTCCGAGCGCGCACCGATAAAGCAGTTGTCCTCAATGATGGTCGGCCCCGCCTGCATCGGCTCCAAAACGCCGCCAATGCCAACGCCGCCTGAAAGGTGCACATTCTTGCCGATCTGCGCGCAGGAGCCGACAGTCGCCCATGTGTCAACCATCGTGCCACTGTCGACATAAGCCCCGATATTCACAAAACTCGGCATCAGCACAACACCGGGCGCGATGTAAGCGCTCTTGCGCACAACACAGTTCGGCACGGCGCGAAAGCCCGCTGATTTCCACTGGTTCTCGCCCCAGCCCGCGAACTTGCTGTCAACCTTATCCCACCAGCCGCCGGCCTGCGGGCCGCCTTCCTGAATTTCCATATCCTTGATACGAAAGCCCAGAAGCACCGCCTTCTTGGCCCACTGGTTCACGTGCCAGCTGCCGTCCGCCTGCTTTTCCGCCACACGCAGCTTGCCGCTGTCGAGCGCGTTGAGCGTGTCTTCAATAGCCTCACGGGTCTCACCCGTTGTGGCTGGCGTGATCGCATCGCGCCCGTCCCATGCCGCCTCGATCGCTGTCTCAAGCTGTGCGTTAGACATATCTGTCTCCCCAATCGCGTGTTCAAAAAATCAGCTTTCCCTTTAGCTGCCTTCTTGCCGTCGCGCAATCGTTTCGCCCCGTGGCGAAACACCCCGCGCCACCTTCAGGCTAAACAAGGGGTTCACACCCTAAAGGAAAGTTCCATGCTCACCTGCATCATCCGCTATCAGATTGACCCGACCAAGCACGCCCAATTTCAGCAATACGCCCGGAACTGGGGGCAGGCCATTCCCCGCTGCGGCGCCGATCTTGTCGGCTACTACGCCCCGCACGAAGGCTCCTCGACACTCGCCTACGGTATCTACAACATCCCGTCTCTGGCCGAATACGAAGCCTACCGCGCCCGCCTCTCGGCCGACCCGCTGGGCCGCGAAAACTATGAGTTCGCCCAGAAAGAAAAGTTTCTCTTGCGAGAAGACAGCACCTTTCTCAAGCTCGCCTCAACACCACACGGGAGAGAAAAATGATCGGCGTGATATTCGAAGTTGAAGTCGCAGCAGGCCAGCAAGACGCCTACCTCGCCATGGCCGCAAAAATGCGCCCGTTACTGGAACAGGTCGAAGGTTTTATATCGGTCGAGCGCTTCCAAAGCCTTACCAGTCCGGAAAAGCTTCTCTCGCTCAGCTTCTTTGAAGACGAAGCCGCCGTCGAGCGCTGGCGCGCTCTGCAAGAGCACCGCGGCGCACAAACAGCAGGCCGCAATCATATGTTCTCCAACTATCGCCTGCGCGTTGTCTCGGTCATCCGCGACTACGGCAAATACGAGCGCGCCCAAGCCCCAAGCGACAGCCGCGAGATGCACGGCTGACGCTTGGGGTCGGTTCGTTACCTGTCAATCAACCCGCGTGACCATTTCCGCCAGCGGTTTGCGCACTTTTTTCATCGGCAAGAGCCAGTCTGCACCAGCCTCACGGTAGCCCAGCGGCAAAATCACAACCGAGCGCAACCCGCGCTCTTTCAGGCCGAGAATGTCATCCACTTTGTCGGGCTCAAAGCCTTCCATCGGCGTGCAATCCACCTCAAGTTCGGCCGCCGCCATCATAGCAAACCCCAGCGCGATATAAGCTTGCCGCGCGGCATGATCAAAGTTCACGTCCGCATCCCGTGGCAGATACATCTGCTTCAGATTTTCATAGTAAGCGTTGAGTTTCGGAATTTCGCCGCGCGCTCCCGTCATGTCGGCAACCACCGCATCAATCCGCGCTTCCGAGTAATTATCCCACGCGGCAAAAACCAGCAGATGCGAACCGTCGGTAATCGGCGTCTGGTCCCAGGCAACTTTGCGAATCTCGGCGCGCACTTCAGGGTTGCTGATGACAAACAGCTCGAACGGCTGCGTTCCGCTCGATGTTGGCGCAAGCTGGACAGCCTCGACAATCTGCGCGACCTTGTCTTCCGGAACAGTTTTGCTCGGGTCCATCTTCTTGGTTGCATAGCGCCAGTTGAGTCGCTCTTGCAGAGGCGTATTTGTCATAGTCATTCGTCCTATTGGCTGTGTGTGTAAAATGGTATACATTTGTAACCGACGATATAGTCAGCACCATAAAATGAAACAAGAAGGCACATTCTTGAGCCTAGGTATCAAAAAGGGAACCGCCATGGCTGAAGCCCCCGAATGCCCCGACTGTCAGCGCATCAACGAAGTGCTCGCCCGCGTCGGTGATCGCTGGAGCGTGCTGATCGTTATTTCCCTGTCCCGCTATGAAACCCTTCGCTTCAACGAGCTCAAGCGACACCTCGGCATTTCACAAAGAATGCTGAGCCTGACCCTGAAAGAGCTTGAGCGCGACGGGCTGGTAAGCCGCACCTACCATGCAGTGATCCCCCCGAAAGTAGAATACTCCCTCACCGAACTCGGCAAGTCATTTCGCGAGCCTGTAAAAGTCCTTGGCAAATGGGCGCTCGACAATCTCGCAGCAATCGACAGCGCCCGCGCAGACTATGACATCACCAACGAACTGGCCGCCAAGGCCGGTTAATCAGCCGTATCGCGCTTGATTTTACCGTTCTGCTATGTTCTTTCACCTCAGCATCATATGACGGAGACGATCATGCCAGTATTACGTTCACGCACCAGCACACACGGCCGCAACATGGCAGGCGCACGCGGCCTGTGGCGCGCAACAGGCATGAAAGACGACGATTTCGGCAAGCCCATCGTCGCCATCGTCAACTCCTTCACACAGTTTGTCCCCGGTCACGTGCACCTCAAGGATCTGGGCCAGCTTGTCGCCCGCGAGGTCGAAAAGGCAGGTGGTGTAGCAAAAGAGTTCAACACAATCGCCGTCGATGACGGCATCGCCATGGGCCACGATGGTATGCTCTATTCGCTGCCAAGCCGTGAGATCATTGCTGACTCAGTAGAATATATGGTCAACGCCCACTGCGCCGATGCCATGGTCTGCATCTCCAACTGCGACAAGATCACCCCCGGCATGCTCATGGCTGCCATGCGCCTCAACATCCCCTGCGTCTTCGTCTCTGGCGGCCCGATGGAAGCCGGTAAAGTCGTTTGGGAGGGCGAAGAAAAAGCACTCGATCTGATCGATGCCATGGTCGCCGCTGCCGATGAAAACATGTCTGATGAGCAAGTCCACGCCATTGAGCGCTCCGCCTGCCCGACATGCGGCTCCTGCTCGGGCATGTTCACCGCCAACTCGATGAACTGTCTCACAGAAGCCCTAGGTCTCTCACTGCCGGGCAACGGCTCCGTGCTGGCAACTCACTCGGATCGCGAAGCGCTCTTCCGCGAAGCGGGGCACCGCGTTGTCGATCTCTGCAAGCGCTTCTACGAGGGCAACGATGCCTCGGTTCTGCCCCGCAACATCGCCAACTTCAAAGCGTTCGAAAACGCCATGACCCTCGATATCTCCATGGGTGGCTCGACAAATACGGTGTTGCACCTGCTCGCCGCGGCCCATGAAGGCGAGATCGACTTTACCATGCAGGATATTGACAGGCTCAGCCGCAATGTCCCCTGCCTTTGCAAAGTTGCACCCGCCAAAGCGGATGTGCACATGGAAGACGTGCACCGCGCCGGAGGCATCATGGCCATCTTGGGCGAGCTTGACCGCGCTGGCCTCATCCACCGCGATTTGCCCACGGTTCACTCCCCAACAATGGCCGATGCACTGGCAAAATATGATGTTGCCCAAAGCTCTGATGAAGCCGTGCACGCGTTCTACCGCGCAGCACCGGGCGGCGTGCCAACACAAGTCGCTTTCTCTCAAAGCCGCCGCTACCCCGAGCTTGATCTTGATCGCTCAGCAGGCGTGATCCGCACCAAAGACCACGCCTTCAGTCAGGATGGCGGCCTCGCCGTTCTCTTCGGCAACCTCGCCGAAGACGGCTGCATCGTCAAAACAGCAGGCGTCGATGACAGCATTCTCAAGTTCTCCGGCCCCGCCTACGTCTGCGAAAGTCAGGACGCCGCCGTCAGCGACATCCTGACAGGCAAAGTCAAAGCAGGCGATGTGGTCATCATCCGCTACGAAGGCCCACGCGGCGGGCCGGGCATGCAGGAAATGCTCTATCCGACAAGCTATCTCAAATCAAAAGGCCTCGGCGCCGCCTGCGCGCTGCTCACCGATGGCCGCTTCTCGGGCGGCACGTCCGGCCTCAGCATCGGCCACGTCTCGCCAGAAGCTGCCGAAGGCGGCCTCATCGGCCTTGTCGAGCACGGTGATCTCATCGAAATCGACATCCCCAACCGCACAATCAACCTCGCGGTTGACGACGCCACACTCGCAGCACGCCGCGAAGCCCAAGACGCCAAAGGCTGGCAACCCGCCGCCCCACGCAAGCGCAAAATTTCCACCGCGTTGAAGGCCTACGCCGCTCTGACCACAAGCGCCGCCAAAGGGGCTGTGCGACAGCTTTAAAACAAGCACGCAAACCCCTTTTTTATTGCCACAAGTATCCTAGGGGGTCTGGGGGACTAGTCCCCCAGCGGGTCGGGTTTTGCGAAGCAAAATTCGACCCTTAAAGCGAAGCCCTCTGCCGACCGTCCGCGTCAAAGTTCTCCACATCCAGCCAGCGCTCAAACCTCGCTTTCAGGTTTGGCCACTCCCTGTCCAAAATCGAAAGCCAGGCCGTATCACGGTTGCGCCCTTTATATACGGTCGCCTGCCGAAACACGCCCTCAAAGGTAAAACCAAGCCGCTTCGCCGCCGCAATCGAGGGCGCATTCAAGGCATCACACTTCCACTCATAACGCCGGTAGCCCAGCCCCTCGAACACATAGCGCATCATCAGATACATCGCTTCCGTGCTCACAGGCGTGCGCTGCATCAGGGGCGAAAAATGGATAAATCCAACCTCGATCACCCCGTTTACAGGATCCATCCGAAGGAAAGTCGCATGGCCAACAGCGCGGCCGGCAGTGTCCAGAACCGTGTAATAGAGCGGATCAGCACTCGCCTCGGCTCCGCGCAAAAACGTGAGGAAATCTTCCTCGCGCTCATATGGTCCGATCGGCAAATAGGTCCAGTTCGCTCCTGTCTTATCCGCAGAAAAAGCGCTCCAAAGCCCGGCCCCATGCGCCTTCACATCCAGCGGAACAAGCGAACAATACCGCCCCTCAAGCTTCACACTCTCGGGCCGCGGCCTTGGCAAATCTGTTTCGACAGGCCAGCCAATCGGCTGGCCCATCTCGTTCATCCGTTCAGCCAAAAACTTTATCCAACGCCTTGCCGACCGTCTCGCAAATCTGGTCGATGTCATCCGCCGTCGAAATCAGCGCAGGCGAGAAACAGAGCGTGTTGTTAAAGCCCGGAATTGAGCGGTTCGTCGCACCGATGATCACGCCCATCGCGCCGCACTCCGCAACAACCTGCGCAACAAGCTTCTCGTCCACAGGCTCCTTGCTTGCCCGATCCTGCACAAGCTCGGCTCCGCAAAACAGCCCGAGCCCGCGCACATCACCGATAACCTTGTGATGCTCGGCAAGCTCCCAAAGGTTCGCCATCATCCGCGCACCCATCTTGGTCGTGTTCTCCAGCAAATCTTCGTCTTCGATAATCCGCATACACTCCAGCGCCGCTGCGGGCCCGGCCGTGCAGCCACCAAAGGTGGAAATATCGCGGAAGTAATTGAGCGGATCGGTGGTGTCGTCCTTGAACATCTCAAAGACACGCTCGTTGGTCACACAGCAGGCAATCGCGGCATAGCCCGAGGCCACACCCTTCGCCATGGTCACAAAGTCGGGCTCCACACCGTAGTGCTGATAGCCAAACCATTCTGTCCCTGTGCGTCCGACGCCGCAGACCACTTCGTCAATGTGCAGGAGAATGTCATACTTGCGGCACAGGTCTTGAATGAGCGGCCAATAGCCCTCGGGTGCCGGAATAACCCCGCCGCCCGCAGTCACAGGCTCAAGGCAAAGCGCGCCGATGGTGTCCGCGCCCTCGGCTAGGATCACCTCTTCAATCGCTTTCACAGATGCTGCTGCATAGGCTTCACCGGTAAGGTCCCACTGGGCGCGATATTCCATGCAGTGCGGAACCCGCACAAAACCGGGCGCAAACGGCCCATACTGCGCGTTGCGCTCGTCTTGTCCGCCCGCCGACATCGCCGCCAAAGTCGAGCCATGATAGTCTCGGTCGCGATACAGGATCTTGTGCTTCTTGCCACCATGCCGCTTGTGGCTGATTTGGCGCACCATCTTGAAGGCCTTTTCATTGGCTTCCGAGCCCGAATTCGTCTGATAGACACGGCTCATGCCGGGCATCTTGCTGATCAGTTTTTCCGCAAACAAGGCCCCGGGAACAGACCCTGCCGAACCCGCAAAATACGGCAGCTTGATCAGCTGGTCACGCACCGCGTTGGCAATGCTCTCACGCCCGTAGCCCACGTTTACAGTCCAGACCCCACCAGACACGGCATCTAGATATTCTTTGCCCTTCTGGTCCCAGACACGCACGCCTTTGCCTTCAATGATAATCCGCGGCTCACCGGTTTCAAACGGCTTGTGCTGCGTCAGGTGATGCCAGACATGCGCGCGATCCGCGTCAACAATATGGCTGAGATCGTTTGCAGAAAGATTGCCGTCCATGGTCAGAAGCCTCCGTTGGGGTCGCGTTCCGGGCGCAGCCGCCCGCGCATATTTGATCAAAATCTAAAGCTAAGAAGAGCGCTATTTCCTCTGAGTCTGATAGCGCCAGTCGATAGGCTCGTATAAGGCCAAAACCTCTCGCCGTTCAGGCTGATTTTAGCACGCAGGACCGGAAAAAGACACGCCCGCTTGCTCAAACCACCAAAACCCGCTTTTCACAAAACCTAAAAATAGGTTCCATTCCCCAAATTAACCGTTGATCGGAATCGTCATTTGCGCCCTCATAGTGGCAAGGGCGAGGCGTGCAATATGCACACCCCCCGCACAATGCCCATAAGCCAGAAAAACTGGCGGGCCGCGCCGCCAAAGCGTGTCATACCAACGGGAGTTACTCCATGAAAATCAAAACAACCCTTTTATCCGCCGTTGCCGCCGCCGCCATGATGACAGGCAGCCAGGCCGCCGCACTTGACGAGATCACAGTCGGCTATTTTCAGGAATGGCCAATGCCTTTTGAATACGCCAAAGTCATGGGCACCTATGACGAAGAAATGGGCGTTAAAGTAAATTGGCGCGCCTTCGGTTCAGGCACCGAAATGAGCGCCGCAATGGCATCGGGCGATGTTCACCTCTCCGTCAGCCAAGGCGTCCCTCCCTTCGTTGTCGCCACATCGGGCGGTCAGGATCTTCAAATCCTCGACGTAGCCGTAAGCTATGCCGACAATGACAACTGCGTCGTCGCCGAAGCCCTCGAAATCGACAAATCAAACGCCGCCGAACTCGCTGGCAAAAAAGTGGCCGTGCCGCTCGGCACCGCCGCGCACTACGGCTTCCTCAAGCAGATGAGCCACTTCGGCGTCGATGTCGGCTCCATGGAAGTCGTCAACATGAACCCGCCCGAAGGCGCGGCGGCCATCGCGCAAGGCGCAGTTGATATGTTCTGTGGCTGGGGCGGCTCGCTGCGCCGCGCGGTCGAGCATGGCAATGTGCTGCTCACCGGCGACGAAAAAACAGAGATCGGTATCCTTGTGTTTGATGTCACATCCGGCCCCGCAGGCTTCGTGGCCGAAAACACTGATCTGGTGGCCAAGTTCCTCAAAGTCACATCCGATGCCAACGCCATGTGGGCAGACGAGGCAAACCACGCCGAAATGCTCCCCGTCATCGCCAAAGATGCTGGTATGGACGAAACGGCGACGATGGAAACCATCGCGACTTTCAAGTTTCCGACAATCGAAGAGCAGCTCAGCAACGCATGGCTCGGTGGCAATGCCCCCATCTTCATGAAAGGCGTCGCCGATGTCTTCCTTGAGGCCGGCAGCATCGACGCAGCCCTCGATACATACGAAAACGCGGTTAATACTGGTCCCCTTCAAGCGGCCAGTGATATGTAAAGCTAACTGGTCCGTTGCAGAGCATCGCAGCGGACCAATGCGCGCCCGGTGGGTCACTGCGGCCCATAGGCGAGGCTCTTTGCCAAAACGAAGCAACAGGAGCTTAAGGCTCCGGAAGGCGGGCATGTCCACACTCTCGATCGACAAAATTTCAATGCGCTTTGATCTGCCAAACGGCGGCCATGTGCAGGCGCTCAAGGATATTTCCCTTGAAATCAAAACAGGTGAACTGATGAGCGTGCTTGGCCCCTCGGGTTGCGGCAAGACAACGCTTCTCAACATCGTCGCAGGCTTTCTCGCTCCCACCGAGGGCACGATGACCCTGAACGATCATCTCATCACTGGCCCCGATGCCGAGCGCGGCATGGTTTTCCAGCAAGGCGCGCTTTTCGAGTGGATGTCCGTGCGCGAAAACGTGAGCTTCGGCCCCCGCATGAAAGGCCAGCGCGAAAGCCAGTGGCGCGATACCGTTGATCACCTCCTCGATATTGTCGGCCTGCGCGACTTCAAGGAAAAATCAGTGTTCGAGCTTTCGGGCGGCATGCAACAGCGTGTGGCCCTCGCCCGCTGCCTCGCCAATGACCCCGATGTCATCCTGATGGACGAACCCCTCGGCGCACTCGACGCCCTGACGCGCGAGAAGATGCAGGGCCTTGTGCTCAAACTCTGGAAAGAAACAGGCAAAACCATCATCCTCATCACCCACTCGGTCGAAGAAGCACTGCTCTTGGGCGAGCGTCTGCTGGTTCTCGCCCCCCGCCCCGGCCGTATTCACCGCGAATACAGCCTGCCTTTCGCCGATATGGGCGTGGGGCAGGATCTGCGTGAAGTGAAAAAACACCCCGAATTCGCCGAGAAACGCGAAGAAATCCTGAGCATGATCTGGGATATGGAAGAAGAAATCATGGGCAACGCCACGGAGGCAAGCGCATGATTATTCTCCTCATCTACATCGCCATCTTCACCGCAGGTTTCTTCCTCGTCCGCTATGGTGTCAAACGCCTGATGCATACAACGGCCGACTATACCTCCCTCAAAACAGTCACCTTCGGTGACGAAAGCGCAGTCCGCCCCGACCGTTGGGCAAGCGTCATTTCCATTCTCACAATCTTCCTGCTCTGGGGGGCTTTCACCGGCTCCAAATGGACACCCATTCACGCCCCTGCTCCCTTCATCGGCGATACAGAGCTCACCTACACGCTGGAAGCACCCGATGGCAGCACAGATGATGCAACCATCACTTTGCGTGTCTACAAATTCGGCGAAGACCCGGCTACGCCCGAAGTTGACGAAGGCACAGGTTTCGCCAGAAACGATGCCGAAACTGTCTCGGCGGGGCGCACCAAAACCGTGCTGTTCGATAAGAACGACGAGATCAAGCGCCGCGATGGTGCAAAAGTCATCGCGATTGACGGCAAACCCATCGAGATCGGCCAGCCCATCTCTGTCGCCGCAGGCAAGGTCAGCCTCACCGACAAAGGCGCAATCCAGATTACCCCGCCCGCAGGTATGCAGATGGAACCGATCTGGCTGCCTCCGCCCGAAAAGGTTGTCGCCCGTTTCATCGAAATCAGCACTGAAGGCTACCAGGGTTTCACCCTCTGGGAGCACTTGGGCTACTCGCTCTTCCGCGTCATCGTCGGCTTCCTTCTCGGCGCACTCGTAGGCATCCCGCTGGGCTACGCTATGGGCCTGTCCAACTGGTTCCGCGGCTGGTTTGATCCGATCGTCGAGTTCATGCGCCCCGTGCCGCCGCTTGCCCTCATCCCGCTGGTGATCATTTGGGCAGGGATCGGAGAGGTCGGAAAAATCATCCTCCTCTTCCTCGCAGCTCTCTGGATCATGGCTATCGCCGCGCGCGCGGGCGTGTCAGGCGTCAACATCACCAAGGTTCACGCCGCCTATTCCCTCGGCGCGTCCAGGTTCCAGCTCATGCGGCACGTCATCGTGCCCAACAGCCTGCCCGAAATCTTCACAGGCGCGCGCGTTGCAATGGGTGTCTGCTGGGGCACAGTTGTTGCCGCCGAACTTGTCGCCGCCGAAAAAGGCGCAGGCATGATGATCATGGTCGCCTCCCGCTTCCAGCTCACCGATATCGTGATCATGGGGATCATCCTCATCGGCATCATCGGCTACGGCATCGACATTCTCATGCGCATCGCCGAAAAAACCCTCGTGCCGTGGAAAGGCCGGTCCTGACCCATGGGGCCACATGCAAAAGCGCCCGCATCAAATGCGGGCGCTTTCTTTTTTCAGCCTGAACTGCCGCCCCCGAGAGACAGGCGCGGCAGGCCCAAACTTAGAAGTTCAATACAAGCGAAACACCGACCGTGTTGTCAGTTGATTTCAAACCCGCCGCAGGCGACGAGTTATAATCAGTGCGATAGCTGATCCGTGTTGACAGCGTGTTTGTCATCTTGAAGTTCAGGCCCGCATCGTTTGACAAAATGGTGTTGGCATCCGAACCCAGAACATCTGTGTCCATGGTAAACGACACATTGTCGTTAAACGCATAGTAGTAGCGTGAAGACAGAATAAAGCCGAGTTCAGTGTCGCTCGCACCCGTAATATCGCTCACATAGCGTGCACCGGGGCCACCCTGAACACGCCATGTGTTTTTCTGTGTGTTCAAAAAGCGGTACCCGATACCGGCACCAACAAAGGCATCTTTCTCGCTTCCCGCCAGAGGCGCGCCAGCGGCGTCTGTCAGGTAGCCGTCATACTCATAGCGTGCGAGACCAAACGCATAGGTTTTTTCTGTAAAGTAACGGCTGCCCTCATACACCGCAAAAAACTTCTCTTCGTTTTTTGCACCATTGGCCTCGCCATACTCAACAGCAAAGCCGAAAAGGTGGTTCCAGTCACCGACGCCATAACTTACACGGCCTGCGCCCGAAAGCTCACCGGAATCTGTGTTGCCCGACGAGCCCGAAGCTGACAAAGCGAAAGACCCGCTCCAACCTTGAGCCACACCTGTTGATCCGAAACGGTTGGCATCATTGCCCCGGTTCAAATCTTCACGAGCATCGTCTTCGATGTCTTCGATTCTCTCGTTGAGATCATCAACTCCGGTGATCGCGGTTTGGGCAAAAACGGGTGAAGCCAGCATAAGTGCAAACATGGAAACGCCGGCCAATTTGAGATGTTGGTTCATCGTTAAATCCTTTCAGAACTTGTTAATCAACCCGTGCCTTTTAGGATTCAAAAAATCTTATGACAAACAACATGAGCGGAATTTAGCTGTCCGAAAATTACAGAACTGAAACATGAATTATTATTAGTTATCAGTAGCTTCACATGTGAGTTCGGGTTCAAATTTTTCCCCCTAAAATCTTGCGGAAGACTACCTATCTTTCCATTCAGGAGACATTTTTCATGACCCATAAACTCTTTATCGGCACGATCATCGCAGCAGCAACAGCTCTGGCGCTGACCTATGACACAACCCAGTCAGCCCAAAGCGCCTGCTCTCAAGGCATCATCTGCCCTGCCCCCGAAGTTCTCACTCGGCCCTTATCTGGTTGATCGCACCTCAGCGCCGGCTAAGCTGGCACCATGAACACACGTGCACAAGCTTTCCTTACCTCCCTTTTCAATGCCGCCATCACAACGGCTGATCCCCTTAAAGCCCTCGCCCCTCACTTGCCCGTGCGCCCAAAGGGCCGCACCGTCGTCATCGGTGCAGGCAAAGGCGCAGCTCAAATGGCGCAGGCACTGGAGCAACTCTGGCAGGGTCCACTCACAGGCACCGTCGTCACCCGATACGGTTTCGGCGCGCCCACCAAGCACATAAAAGTGCTCGAGGCCGCGCACCCCGTACCCGATGCCGCAGGCCTCAAAGCCACCGATGCACTCTTTGCCGAAATCAAAGGCCTCACCTCAGATGATCTCGTCATCGCCCTTGTCTGCGGCGGCGGTTCGTCCCTTCTCGCCGCCCCGGCCGAGGGGCTCACCCTCGCAGATGAACAAGCCCTCAATCAGGCTCTCCTCGCCTCTGGCGCACCCATCGGAGCCATGAATGCAATCCGCAAAATGTTCAGTCGCGTCAAAGGTGGTCGCCTTGCCGCCGGCACGGCTGCGCGCGTGGTCAGCCTCATCGTCTCCGATGTTCCGGGCGATGACCCCGCCCAAGTCGCCTCTGGCCCCACGGTTCCTTGCCCCTCTGGTCGCGCCGAGGCCCTCTCGGCAATCAAGCGATATAGCATCGCCCTGCCAGAACGCCTTTTGACTTTTCTCAAAGATGCCCCCGCACCACCCGCACCAACAGACAGCATCTTCGCACGCAACCAAGTCCGCGTCATCGCCTCCGCCGCACATTCCCTCGCCGCCGCCGCAACTCTGGCAAAGGATATGGGTTGGCAGGTCGACATCCTCGGCGACAATCTCGAAGGCGAAGCGCGCACCCTTGGCGCAGAGCACGCCAAACGCGCACTGGCTGCAAAAAGCTCCCGCCTCATCCTCTCGGGCGGCGAAACAACGGTCACGCTCAAAGGCCGCGGCCGTGGCGGGCGCAACACCGAATATCTCCTCGCCTTCGCCCTCGGCATTGATGGCGCCAAACACATCAACGCCCTCGCGGCCGACACCGATGGCATAGACGGCTCCGAAGACAACGCAGGCGCATTCGCCACAGGCGCAACAGCCGCCGCCATCCGCGCGGCAGGCATCGACCCCGCAGAAGCTCTTGCGTCAAACGATGCCTATACAGCCTTCACCGCCGCAAACGCGCTTTTCATGACCGGCCCCACAGGAACCAACGTCAATGATTTTCGCGCAATCCTTGTCGGCTGGCCCTAACGCAAAAACGCCGGGCTTTCACCCGGCGCATTCGCAATTCTTTCAACGCAGCTAACTTACTTGCAGCGCGTTTCCGCATCCTCAACAGCCGCAGTAAAGCCCGACAGCGAGAAAGTATCTTTCGTCTGCGTCCCACGCGCCGAACGCGCTGTCAAAACAGCACCGGAACCCCGCTTAAGTGCCGTAACAATCTTCGCATCATCCGCAGCGGAAGCCGCCCATGCCCACTCACCCTCGGTAAACAACTCGAAGCTCGAACCATCAATCGTCAGGTTCACAGTCGAGCCTGGCGCAAAAGGATAGCCGCCGGTAAAGGCCACCTGACCACTCACATTTGCTGCAGGGCGGAAAAACGCCATCAGCAGAATATCTCCACGGCGCACAGCCACAACGCGGCCGTCCTTACTGTTGACTGTTTCTTTAGGAGAGCTAACCGCCCAGCATTCTTTGGGGTTGGCGTCTTCAAACACGGCCCAGGCCGTCTTTGTCGCCACTTGGTTCGTGCTTGTCTGTTGTGCGTACGCGCCTGTTGTCCCTGCAAAAATCATTGCAGCACAAGCCATAGTTTGCGCTATTCGTAATACCATATTGTCCAGCCTCCAGCTGTCCGTTGCCTCAATTCCGTTTGACCCGTGGCTTTTGCCAGTTTTTATACTCGGGCCGATTTCCACTCGACATTGCTACATTACCCTGAAAACTGCCATATACGAAAGAGGAATTGGCGGAAAATTGCACACGTTTTTGGGAGAATGACATGAACGCACCTGTATCAATGGCCGAAATCTGGCGCGGCCCCTTTCTGGAGAGTGTCCATATGGGCCACGCAGTCGTCTGCGGCGAAGGCGGCGAAATCATTGAAAGTTGGGGCGACCCTACTGCCGTTGTGCTCCCGCGCTCCTCGTCCAAGATGCTTCAGGCCATGCCCCTCGTCGAAAGCGGCGCAGCTGACGCCTTCGGCCTCACAGGCGAACAGCTCGCGCTCTCCTGCGCCTCGCACCAGGGTGCGCCAATGCACACCGACCGCGTGCAAGCATGGCTCAAAGACATGGGCCTGTCCGATGCCGATCTCAACTGCGGCCCGCAATGGCCCCGCGATGACGCCGACCTGATAAAGCTGCACAAAACCGACAGCTCCCCCTGCCGCTATCACAACAACTGCTCCGGCAAACACGCAGGCTTCCTCACGCTCAGCCAGCACTTGGGCAGCAAAGATCCAATCTATGTTGACCCATCCCACCCTGTCCAAAAAGCCTGCCTCGCAGCCTTTGAGGAACTGACAGAAGAAACAAGCCCCGGCTACGGTATCGACGGCTGCTCTGCCCCCAACTATGCCGCGACCCTGCATGGCATCGCCCGCGCCATGGCCTTCTTCGCCAGCGCATCCGATGGCGGCAACACCCGCGAAAAGGCTGCCGCCCGCCTGCGCGACGCGATGCGCACCTACCCCGAGCTTGTCGCAGGCGAGGGCCGCGCCTGCACCGAACTGATGCGCGCCATGGATGGCCGCGTCGCCCTCAAAACAGGCGCCGAGGCTTTCTTCATCGGCATTGTGCCCGAAAAGAAAATAGGCATCGCCCTCAAAATAACCGACGGCTCCACCCGCGGTGCCGAATGCGCTATCGCCGCAATCCTCGTGCGCCTCGGCCTGCTTGATCCACAGCACCCGGCCACGCTCAAACGCCTCAACGCCCCGATCAAGAACTTCGCGGGTCTTCACACCGGCGAAATCCGCGCAGGCGCAGCCTTCCAATAATCCGCTCTTTTTTCTTGCTCCAAATATCCTGGGGTGAATTGGCCAAGGGCCAAGAGGGGCAAAGCCCCTTCCCCCGCCCGCAAAACTGTGCCACCTTCACGGTGTTCTCAGGGCGGGGCGAAATTCCCCACCGGCGGTAAGCCCAAAGCGTCAGCCAAAGGTAAGCCCGCGAGCGGCTTTGGCCTTTTTCGGGTCAGAGTGTCAGCAGATCTGGTGCAATTCCAGAGCCGACGGTCATAGTCCGGATGGGAGAGAACGGCTAAGCGATGTGGGCCGCGCCCATAGCGCTGTGCTGTCCCTTTTTATGCTCTGGGCACGTGTCTGAAGTCAAAAAGGAGAAACGCATGACAAACCACCAGACAGTGCCCCGCTACGCCTTCATCAAGGCTGGCTGGCACGCCAATATCACCACCCGCGCACTCGACGGCTTCACCGAAATCATCCCGCTCTCGCAAGTCGATGTCTTCGATGTCCCCGGCGCGTTCGAAATGCCGCTTCTGGCACGTGACCTCGCCGCCTCAAATCGCTACGCCGCCGTGGCCGCCGCAGCGCTCGTCGTTGATGGCGGGATATACCGCCACGATTTTGTCGCGGCAGCCGTGGTCGACGGACTGATGCGCGCCAGTCTTGATACAGGTGTTCCCGTGCTCAGCGTCTCGCTCACCCCGCACCACTTTCAGGAAACAGAGCACCACATCGCCATCTACGCGGAACATTTCGTCCAAAAAGGCCGCGAAGCCGCCCAAGCCGCACTTGCCATAGGCCAAGCCCGCGCCGCTCTCGCAGCTTAGGGCAAAGGGGGCCGAGGCGCAGCCGAGGCCCCTACCGCGATGCGGCGCAGCCGCAGCGCAATCCCTGCAGTCTACCGCCCGGGTATGTTATCCCGTGGCCCCGCAGGCTCCCAGTTATCAATGATATCCATCGCCTCTTCCGCCGTATCCACAAAGCGGAACAAGTCGAGGTCCTCGGGCGAGATCGTGCCCGCATCAGCCAGCGCATCCCAGTTCACAATCGTCTGCCAGAAGTCGCGGCCAAACAGCAAAAACGGAATTCGCTTCATCCGCCCGGTCTGGATCAGCGTGAGGCTTTCAAACATCTCGTCCAGCGTGCCGAAGCCCCCGGGGAAAATACAAACCGCATTCGCCCGCATCAAAAAATGCATCTTGCGAATGGCGAAATAATGAAAGTTAAAGCACAATCCCGGCGTCACATATTCGTTCGGCGCCTGCTCGTGCGGCAGCACGATATTGAGGCCGATAGACTGCCCGCCTGCGTCAACCGCTCCACGGTTGCCTGCTTCCATCACACCGGGCCCACCACCCGTTACAATCACATTTTCCCGCCCGTAACTTTGCATCGACTTGGCCGTCATCAGCCGCGCAAATGTTCGCGCTTCGTCATAAAAGCGGCTCAGGTCGGCCAGCGTCTTCGTCCGCGCCGTGTCCTTCTTTGAAGGTTCAGGGATGCGTGCGCCACCAAACAAAACAATCGTGCTTTCAATGCCCATTTCATTCAAAACCATCTCCGGCTTGAGCAGCTCAAGCTGAAGCCGCACAGGGCGCAACTCGTCGCGGCACAAAAAGTCATCATCCGCAAACGCCAGCCGATAGGCGGGCGCACGCGTCTGCGGTGTGTCAGGTATCTGCTCGGCTGTATCGCGGTCTGTGTGGGCGTCCCGAAAAGGACTCATACGCTCGTCGTTCATAGTTTCATTCCCTGCTTGCATGTTATTTTCACGACTATAGGGTTCGCACTTCAAATACCAGTGACGGAGACGCGCGCAATGACATGGAAACCTCGAATTAGCGCCGCTGCCAAACGCATTGCACCCTATGTTCAGCGCACCCCCGTCATGACAACTCAAGGCTTCAGCCTCGCGCAGCCCATAGAGCTCAAGCTCGAACAGCTCCAGCACACAGGCACCTTCAAAGCCCGCGGCGCGTTCAACACTCTGCTCAGTGGCCCCGTCCCGCAAGCGGGTATCGTAGCGGCCTCGGGCGGCAATCACGGTGCAGCCGTTGCCTATGCCGCCCAAACGCTCGGCCACACCGCGCATATCTTTGTGCCCGAAATGGCCGGCCCCTCAAAGATCGCCCTCATCAAGCGCACAGGTGCGCAACTCACCGTGGTGAAAGGCGAATACGCCAACGCCGCCGAAGCCGCAGCCGAATATGAAGCCGCCTCTGGCGCCATGCAAATTCACGCTTACGATGCCCCCGGCACAGTCGCTGGCCAGGGCACCTGCATGGCCGAATGGGAAGAGCAGGGCCTGATGGCCGACACTGTGCTTATCGCCGTAGGCGGCGGCGGCCTCATCGCAGGCGCACTCGGCTGGCTTGAGGGCGCGCGCAAGGTTGTCGCGGTCGAGCCCGAAACATCCTGCGCGCTCCATGCTGCCCTCGCCAATGGCGCGCCTTGCGATGTCGAGGTCTCGGGCGTTGCTGCCAACGCCCTCGGTGCGCGAAAAGTCGGCCAGATCTGCTACGATCTCGCCCGTGAACACCGCGCTGAAAGCGTCCTCGTCACCAACGAGGCCATCACAAGCGCGCAAAAAGCCCTCTGGCAGGAGCGCCGCTTGCTCGTCGAACCTGCAGGCGCTACCGCACTCGCGGCCCTTATGAGCGGGGCATATCAACCCGCCAAAGGCGAGCGTGTGGCCGTCCTTCTCTGCGGCGCAAATATAGCGCCCGATCCGCTCGCATAACGTAAGTCCAGATTGCCAATCACGTCAGTCCAATCTAGGCTGAGACGCATGGCCATTTCAGTTGAAACCTTCTTCCTCGATCCCGATGCGCAAGGCACGCTGCAAGCCCAGATTCAGCAAATGGTCGCCGAGGGAATCCTCTCTGGCCGCCTCCGCAAGGGCGAGAAACTCCCCTCAACCCGCAGGCTCGCCCAACAGCTCAGCATCAGCCGGATCACAGTGACCCTCGCCTACACCGAACTGCTGGCCAATGATTACCTCAGCTCCAAGGGCCGCTCTGGTTACTTTGTCTCCGAAAACGCCCCCGAGCCGCCCAGCTTCCCGCCCCGCCCCGAGGCCGAAGATGCACTCGACTGGTCCCGCGCCATCGGCCAGCGCTTTTCAGGCGACACGCTACACACCAAACCGCGCGACTGGGCGCGGTTCCGCTACCCTTTCATCTACGGTCAGACCGACCCGACCCTGTTTGATCACGCCAACTGGCGGCTCTGCGCGCTTCAGGCTCTGGGCCAAAAAGATTTCGAGCCGCTCACCTCCGATTATTACGATCAGGACGACCCCGAGTTGATCGAGTTCATCGCGCGCCACACCCTCCCGCGCCGTGGCATCCTTGCCGAACCCGAGGAAATTCTCGTCACCATGGGCGCGCAAAACGCGCTCTGGTTGGCCACGCAAGTTCTCCTCACCCAGCGCCGCACCGCCGCTTTTGAAGAACCCTGCTATCCTTCCCTGCGCACCATTCTCAACCAGTCCCGCTGTCACCTCGCCCCTGTCGGCGTTGATGGTGAGGGCCTGATGCACGAAGATATCCCCCCCGAAACCGATGTCATCTTCGCCACCCCAAGTCACCAATGCCCGACCACAGCCACCATGCCGCTCGCGCGCCGCCGCGCTCTGCTTGCCAAGGCGCGTGAGGTAGGCGCGGTCATCGTCGAAGACGACTACGAGTTTGAAATGTCTTTCGCAGGCGCGCCCTCGCCCGCCCTCAAATCGCTCGATGGGGATGGCCGCGTGGTCTACGTCGGCAGTTTCTCCAAATCGCTCTTTCCGGGCCTGCGGCTGGGCTATCTCGTCGGCTCCCGTCCGTTCATCCGCGAGGCCCGTGCGCTCCGTGCATCGGTCCTGCGCCATGTCCCGGGCCATATCCAGCGCACCGCCGCCTATTTCCTCCGCTTGGGGCATTACGATGCCCTCATACGCCGCATGTCGGGTGTTTTGTCCGAGCGCCGCCGCATCATGAGCGAAGCGATGGAGCTGCACGGCCTCGAGATCGCTGGCCAAAGCGGCACAGGCGGGTCCGCCTTCTGGATGCGCGCGCCGGAAGGTATCAACACATCCGAACTCGCCGTAAGGCTTCAGGCCCGTTCTGTCCTCATCGAGCCGGGTGCCCCCTTCTTTGATGCACCTACCGCGCCGCAAAACTACTACCGTCTCGGCTATAGTTCGATCCCCGCGTCCAAAATCCCCGAAGGTGTGCGCCTCATCGGCGAAGCCCTGCGCAACTGGCCTTAGGCGCGCGCCAAAGCTGGCCCTAACCCGATGCCCCGCACACCCGTAATTTCGTCACCAACCATCTGTCGGCAAATGCCGCCTGATTCTCGTGTCCCCTTCGGAGAAAACACCCATGAAAATGACAACAGAAGAAGCCTTCGTAAAGGTGCTCCAGCGCCACGGCATCGCCCATGCTTTCGGCATTATCGGCTCCGCCATGATGCCGATCTCCGATCTCTTTCCAAAGGCAGGCATCACCTTCTGGGATTGCGCCCACGAAGGCTCCGCAGGCATGATGAGCGACGGCTACACCCGCGCCACCGGCAAAATGAGCATGATGATCGCCCAGAACGGCCCCGGCATCACAAACTTCGTGACTGCTGTCAAAACAGCCTATTGGAACCACACACCGCTCCTTCTCGTCACCCCCCAAGCCGCCAACAAAACCATCGGTCAGGGCGGCTTTCAGGAAGTCGAGCAGATGAAGCTCTTTGAAGATATGGTCGCCTATCAGGAAGAGGTCCGCGACCCCTCCCGCGTGGTCGAAGTGCTCACCCGCGTTATCTCTCAGGCCAAGCGCCTCTCCGGTCCCGCCCAACTCAACATCCCGCGGGACTTCTGGACACAGGTGATTGATACCGAGATCAGTGATCCAATCGAATTCGAGCGCTCCCCTGGTGGCACAAACTCTGTGTCAGAGGCCGCCAAGCTCCTCAGCTCGGCCAAAAATCCAGTGATCCTCAACGGCGCAGGCGTTGTCCTCTCCGCAGGCGGAATCGCAGCAAGCCAGGCGCTCGCAGAGCGCCTCGATGCGCCTGTTTGCGTCGGTTATCAACACAACGATGCCTTCCCGGGTTCTCACCCTCTCTTTGCTGGCCCGCTCGGCTACAACGGTTCCAAGGCAGGCATGGAGCTTATCCGCGACGCCGATGTCGTCCTTTGTCTCGGCACGCGCCTCAACCCCTTCTCTACCCTTCCGGGCTACGGGATGGATTACTGGCCCACCAATGCCGAAATCATTCAGGTCGATATCAACCCCGACCGCATCGGCCTCACCAAGAAAGTCACAGTCGGAATCGTCGGTGACGCGGCCATGGTTGCTCAAGGCATCCTCGGCCAGCTTTCAGGCACAGCAGGCGATGAAGGCCGCGAAGCCCGCAAAGCCCGTATTGCCGAGACCAAATCCAAATGGGCGCAGCAGCTCTCCTCGATGGACCACGAAGACGACGACGAAGGCACCGATTGGAACAAACGCGCCCGCGCCGACAAACCCGAATGGATGAGCCCCCGCATGGCATGGCGCGCAATCCAGTCGGCCCTGCCTGCCGATGCGATCATCTCGTCCGATATCGGCAACAACTGCGCCATCGGCAACGCCTACCCAAGCTTCAACGAGGGCCGCAAATACCTCGCCCCTGGCCTCTTCGGCCCCTGCGGCTATGGCCTCCCCGCCGTTGTCGGTGCCAAAATCGGCTGCCCCGATGTGCCTGTCGTGGGCTTCTCGGGCGATGGCGCCTTCGGTATCGCGGTCAACGAGCTCACGGCGATTGGCCGCGGCGAATGGCCCGCCGTCACGCAGGTTGTGTTCCGCAACTACCAGTGGGGCGCCGAAAAGCGTAACAGCACGCTCTGGTTTGATGACAACTTTGTCGGAACCGAACTCGACACAGATGTCAGCTACGCTGGCATCGCAACCGCCTGTGGCCTCAAAGGCGTTGTCGCCCGCACAATGGACGAGCTGACAAGCGCGCTCTCGCAAGCCTGTGAAGATCAGAAAAAAGGCATCACCACTCTCATTGAGGCCATGATCAACCAGGAACTCGGCGAGCCCTTCCGCCGCGACGCGATGAAAAAGCCTGTCTCCGTGGCGGGCATTTCTGCTGCCGACATGGTTCCTCAAGCCTAAGTTATGATAGGGTCCAGCATCACAAGCACCACTCCGGCGCAAGGTGCTGGACCTGCCATATCAAAAACTCAGCTCATAGCGCAGCATACCGCTGTAACGGCGACAATATCCTCAACAGTCGCGCCGCGGCTCAAATCTCCGACAGGTTTGGCAAAGCCCTGCAAAATTGGCCCAAGCGCCTGCGCACCCGCCAGCTCTTGCGCCAGCTTATACGCGATATTCCCCGCATCCAGATTTGGGAATATCAACACATTCGCATTGCCTGTTCCCATTCCTTTCTTCTGCGCAACAGTCGCGTTAAGAGCAGCATCGCCCTGCACAGGCCCGGTAAAGCCCGTGCGCTCCGCCGCGTTTCGCACCCGTTCCACACTCTCTCCCGCGCCGCTCGTGCCTGTGGAGAATGACAGCATCGCAACCTCCGCGTGCCCCAGCAGCGCCTTGGCCGAAACCTCCGAGGCGCGTGCAATATCAGCCAGTTCATCGGCACTCGGCAACAGGTTCAGCGCGCAATCCGCAAAGATCACCTCGCGCCCGTCAGGAAACAGCATCACGAAAAACGATGAGGCCGTAGAAACCCCCTCCGCAGGGCCGATAGCCATCGCCGCTGCCTCGATCACCCGCCGCGTTGGGCTGTCCGCCCCCGCAACCATCACGTCCGCTTCGCCAGCGGCCACCATAGCCGCCGCACGATACAGAGGCTTCGCCAAAAGCCGCTGCGCCATCGCCTCTTTCATCCCCCGCGCCGCTACCAAGGCCGCGACTTGTGCGTCCGTCACCTCGCCCAAATCCAAAGGCATGCAAATCCCCTCCGCCTCAAGCTGCGCCATGGCCGCAGCCACCCGCGGCTCCTCGGCTTCGGGAAACACCACGCGCGCGCGCCGCGCTGTCGCCGCCGCAAATATCTTCTCCAAAAACGCCATAAATGCCCCCCATACTGCCTGCAAAGGAGCCAGCAATGAGCACTGACGTCAAGATAAACAGAGGCCTGAAAGGCATCTATTTCGAGCGCTCCGGCGTGTCCCACATCGACGGTGCAAAAGGCGAGCTGTCCTATCGCGGCTATTCCATCCACGATCTCGCCACCAAATCCACCTTCGAGGAAGTCTGCTACCTGCTTATCTTCGGTGAGCTTCCAAGCGCGCCCGAGCTGGCCGGTTTTGATGCCAGACTCAAAGCCGCCCGCACGCTGCCCCCCGAGATTTACGACATCATCCAGGCCACACAACACGGCCATCCGATGGATGTCCTGCGCACCGCCGTTTCCGCCCTCGCAGCACTTGAGCCCGCCAGTCAGGAAGTCGGCGAGGAAGCTTTCATCGAAAACGGCATCCGCCTCACAGCCCAAGTCCCGATGATCATCGCCGCACATGAAAATATCCGCAACGGACGCCCCCCCGTCACGGCTGACCCTTCCCTAAGCCACGCAGCCAACTGGCTCTACATGCTCAAAGGCGAGCGCCCGTCTGACGATGCCGCGCGCCTCGCCGATGTTGATTTCATCCTTCACGCCGAACACGGTGCAAACGCCTCCGCCTTCGCCGCCCGCGTCACTGTTGGAACCGAGGCAAACCTGCACGGCGCCATGGTCACAGCCCTCAGCACGCTGGCTGGCCCCGCCCATGGCGGCGCAGCCGAAGATGTGATGAAAATGGTGCAGGAAATCGGCACCCCCGAAAATGCCGCCGCCTACGTCAAAACCAAACGCGCCGCCCGCGAAGCCGTCACAGGCTTCGGCCACCGTGTCTACCGCGCCGAAGATCCGCGCGCGCGCCACATGCGCGAAGGTGTGCGCAAGCTCGGGCAAGAGATGGGCGCGCCGGAATGGTACGAAATACTGCAAGCGGTCGTGGAAGCCATGCAACCCTATTCCCGCCACGGTCTCAACGTAAATGTCGACTTTTACTCAGGCGTCATCTACCAGTTGCACGGTATTCCGATGGACCTCTACGTGCCGATCTTCGCAATCGGCCGCATGCCCGGCTGGATCATCCAATGCATCGAGCAACAACGCGGCAATATTCTCATCCGTCCGCTCACTCTCTACAACGGCCCCGAAATGCGCGATTACGTGGATATGGACAACAGGTGACAGCCCTCGCCCAACTCACAGCCTCCGAGCTGGCCTTCGCGCTCATTGCGGTCTTCGTCGCCGGAATGGTGCGCGGCTTTGCCGGCTTTGCGCTCTCGGCGCTCGTCATGGCTTCCCTCGCCAGCATGATCCCCCCTGTCGAGCTTATTCCCGTCTGCACCATGCTAGAGCTCGCCTCCGCCATGCTTCTCCTGCGCGGCGGCTTCGGTGAAGCCAACAAGCGCATGGCCTTCACCCTACAAGCAGGCGCGCTCATCGGCGTGCCAACGGGCCTCTACCTCACCAAAACGCTTGATCCGGAACTCTCCAAAATCATCGCACTCTGCCTCGTGGTCACACTCGCGCTGCTACAGCTTGCGCGCGTCCGCCTGCCTGTCTCGCCATCTCCGGTGGCAACCTTTGTCACAGGCATCACATCGGGCTTCGTCACAGGCCTCGCCAGTATCGGTGGCATGGTCATTGCGCTCTATACGCTGGCGCTGCAAATGCCCCCCAAAAACATGCGCGGCTCGCTCATCCTGATCATCTTCATCGGCGGCACGCTCACGTTCCTCTGGCAAATCCTCTACGGCATGATCACGGAACTGGCCCTCACCCGCTTCGCAATCTTCGCGCTGCCCATGCTCGCAGGCGTCCTCATCGGCCGTGCCAACTTCAAGCCCGAATACGAGCGCTTCTACCGCCCCTTCTGCCTCACCCTACTCATAGGTCTCGGCGCGGCTGGCCTGCTAAGAACAGTCCTCTAGGCTTCTTCTGTTCAAAATACTTGAATCCCGCAGCCGCCAAATGCGCCACGCGATTCATAGCGCACGGGCGATGGCACGGCGGGGTGGGCGGGCGGGAGCCGTGCCACCGCCCGCCTCTCAAAGCTCAGATCACTTGCGCCAGCTATCAAGCCACTTCTGTACGCGGCTCTTACGCGTGTCATACCCGTCTTCAAGCGCGTCTACAGCGGGGTCAACAGTGCGCTCCAGAAACTGGCGCCACATCGCCCGCACAAAGAAAAACCCGACAATCAGGAAGACAAAGAAGAAGATGTTAAACCACGGGACAGGCCGATACTCGGGCCCGCTCACAGGCTTGACAGCAATCGCATTGGGATAGATCGAAAGGAAGCGCACCCGCCAGCCATAATGGGTAATCGAAACCCACTGATCCTTGCCTGCAAGCGCCGAGGCTTCCGCCTCAAGGTCCGAGCTGTCAAACTTGAAATACGGCGGATACACCCCCGTATCCTCGTTGCGATAGACCATCACACGCTCGCCCCCACGCCACAGCCCGAGGAACCAGGTGTTCACCTTAACCGTGTTGATCAACCGCAAGTCGCGCATGTCGCCTTCGTCCGCACCCAGATCAACCTGGTTGTAAAACGGCCGCTGTATCCATGACAGCCGCTCCAGCCGGTCCGAAATCCCTGTGATCTTGACCACATCATGCTGTGGCAGCGTGTAGTGCAGGTAGAACCCCGCAACCAAAAACAGGATCACCCGCAAAAATCGTCTTACATTGCGCATCGCGCGTCCTCTCAGTTGATCACATAAATCAGCGTCACCACCGCAATGGTGGGTATCACATAAACCAGCAAGATCAACTTCCGCCTGAAGCCGCTCTGATATCTGGCCATACCCGCCTCAACAAACGTGTCGCGGTCTGTCTCGGTCTCTCCTGCCTCGTTTTGCTCCGCCCACTCGTCCTCAAGCCACTCGCGCCGCACGGAGCGCGAATAAATCGAGATCAGCACATAGATAATCGTGAGCAGAATAAACCCGAGTATCCCAAACCAGATAAACTGCATCTTATCTCCTCACAGCGCCCCAAGGGCCAACCCTCACAATCAAGTCTTCCCGCGCAGCCTCTTCATCCCCTGCTTCAAAGAGTGGCGCGTCATGGCCAAACAGCGCCTCGCGCGCGCCCGCCTTGTCCACAGCATATTCGCGGTGCAGAAAATCGGCTACAAAAGATTTCTTCGTCTCGTTCCAGCCCGCATACAGGCGGTAAAACAGCTCCTTGTGGCAGATGAAAAGCTGGCGCACATCCTTGGGCGCAAGCTCTGCCAAAAGCATGTTCACAAGGTCGCGGTCTTCATGGTTCGCTGCCCGTAGCGTGTAAAAATATGCAGGGTTGTCACTGGTGATCTTAGGCCATTTGCCCCCGCCCTCGGCCCAGCTTACAAGCGCCGCCAGCGTGTGAAACTCTTGCGGAAGCCCCGCCGCATTGCCCCGTGCCAACGCGCGAATGTCCGCCCGTGTCGCACCGGTAAGGTCAAGCCCCACCTCCTGTGCCGCATCCACCACGATAAAATCCATCTTCTGACGCAAAATCGCCGCTGCATCAATGCCGCGCGCTTTCACAATCGACTCCACCAGCCCGTTCAGCTCAAGAAACTTGGCAATCTGGTTTCGGTCTTTCAAATCAAATACATGCGCAATCGGCAGCTTGCCCAAACCGGCCTTGTCACCACTCGCAATCACCGCAGGATGCTCGACTCCGCGAAACAGATACAGCCCGCCAAAATGCGCGGTCCAGAAGTTGTCCTGCGCAAAAGCGCGGGCCGTCAGCTTCACAGGGTTGCGCACGACATCCCCGGTGCTCTTCGCCGTCTCGATCATCTCGGCGATCAGCACATCATCAAACCAGCCGTCTTCCTCGCCTTTGAAACGGTCAATCAGCTTGCCCAGCTTCGCACCCTGCCGCACCGTGCCTTCGGTCGTATCCGCTTCGACTTCAATCTTGCGGATGTCGAACAGCCGCGCAGGCGTTTCCACTTTGTAAACCGAGTTGAGCAACTCCCCCGCCACAGCGTCCCGCGCCGTCAGAGCAAAAAGCTGGCGCTCGTTGTCCTCGATAAACTGCCGCAATATCCCGCGGCTGGTCGAAAACTTCGCATTGAGCAAAGGCGCGCTCCGCTGCTCCGTGCTCAGCAAGATAAACTGCCGGTTCACCCCCGCATGGTTCAGGTAAAGATGGTCGCCCAGTTCGTCGCCCACTTCGGGGGAATATCCTGAGATATCAACATGAAAGTCGCTTAAAGCCGTGCGCCTCCCTGTGAGGTGCTCAAGTGCGCGGTTATACCGCTCCACAAGCGCTGCACTGCTCACATGCATGAGATTGCCAAACATAAGCCCGCGCTCGATCAGCCGTTTCATAGCCCCACACACTCCTTAAAACCTGCGCGCACAGTCCTGCATTTCGCATCACTTTGCAACGCCTCCCCGATCACTACGGCGGCTGAACTCTCGGCGCTCGGCTGCGAAACATTCCCGGATCAGCCTCCCCTTTGTTTTGACAAAACACACAATTTTGCCCGAAACAGATCTAAATTGTTTCTATAATCGGTCCAATATCCGCCACTCCGCTCCGTCAATCTCCCCTTGCGCAAATAAAGGGGCGAGTGAATGGCCACGGTTGGCTACTACGCAATGACAGCAGGCCAAGGCCTTGCGTCACAGGTCGACGAGATCACGAACAACGGCGACACCGCTGTTAACGTGACCATTCCCAATGCCACGCAACTTGCCTCTCTCGACAGCCTCTACGTGGTCAACGAAAGCAACGGCGCTTTCGGCGCCGAGTATATGGCCAACCTCGGGGCCATTTCCTCAGCCGTCAACGATGGCATGAATCTCATCATCTTTGACCGCTACGTGACAAATGCCCAGACAATCCTCCCGGGCTCGGGCGCAACAGTCACAACCGTGCGGTCTTTTACATCCGATATTGATGTCGCCGCAGGTGCGCCCAGCGGCTTCACCAACGGCCCCAACGGCACAATCGACGACAACACATTCGATGGCGGCAACTATTCGGCCCACGGATATGTCACGCTTGCCTCCCTGCCCGCGGGGGCCGTGCCGCTGCTCACAACCGGCGACTCCTCACAGATCGTTGCCTTCACCTACCCTGTCGGGTCTGGCAATGTGTTCTATTCCACAATCCCGCTCGACTATTACACTGGCGCAAACAATTCGGCGATCACACCCGCCGAGATTTTCACACTCTTCGGCAACACCGAAGAAATCCTCTGCTTCACTGCCGGCACCCTGATGACAACAGCCGCAGGCGAACAGCCCGTTGAAACACTGCGCATAGGCGATAACATCCCAGTCGCCCGCGGCGGCACGCAGACGATCCGCTGGATCAGTACCACACGCGTCAGCGCCAGAGACCTCGCGCGCAACCCCAAGCTGCGCCCCGTGCGCATCACCGCAGGCAGCCTTGGCAACGGCCTTCCAAAGCGCGACCTGCTGGTCAGCCGCCAGCACCGTATGCTCGTGCGCTCCCGCGTGGCCGAGCGCATGTTCGGCGCGCCCGAAGCGCTGGTGTCAGCCATCAAGCTCACCGCTTTGCCGGGTGTCTATGTCGACGAAACAGTCGACAGCGTGCACTACGTCCACATCCTGTTTGACCAACATGAAATCATCATGGCCGAAGGCGCGGCCTCGGAAAGCCTCTTCACAGGCCCCGAAGCCTTAAAGTCCGTCCCAGCCGCCGCCCGCGCCGAGCTGATGCAACTCTTCCCCGAGCTCACAACGCTCAACCACACCGCAATCGCCGCCGCGCATATCCCGTCAGGCAAGCTACAATCAGCGCTGGTGGCGCGGCATCTGAAGAACGCGAAAGCGGTTTATGCGTAGGCCGCCCTCGCAGCACAGGTAGGGTGGGAGCCAACCCACCTCTCATTAAAATCAAACCGTTTTAGATGAGGCGTTTTATTGGGTGACGTCACTCCACAAATCATCGCGAGCAAGAAACTTACTAAGGGCTTCCGAGAATTCTTGCATGCCAATCTTCCTAAGCCTCGATCGCATTCCTTCTGATGCTTGCTCACTGAGTACACCAACACCTTCACATATCTGAACTAGTTCTAACAAAGCACTCGAAGACTGCGGCTTCGCACGATAGCTTTTCCTATTAAGGTTTTCGGTCACGTTACTCATTGATTTTTGTAGATTGTCAAAGCGCTGATAAAGTAGATCATCGAAACTAGCATCGTTCCCCGGATAGGCAGTAAGGTAATCACATACAACTTCGTTCCAAGGGTCAGGTTCCTCTGTTTCCGACGTTGACCACCTTAGTTTAAAATGTATTTTTCTTCGTAAGACGCCCTCAATCTCTTCCAGAGAACTGTGTATTTGGTTATCCGCTTCGATTTGCTCTCGCTGACGTTGTTCTTTTTCAAAGATATCCGCTTGCGCCGCCATTGACCGAGCCATGTCTTCTGTAGCCCTTCGTTGCTCACGAAATTCTTTCCGCTGTTCTCTAAGCTCGTAGCTTTGCAAAAACACCGTTACAATTATCCAAATGAACGCAAGCGCGGCGAAAACACCTGCAAGGGTATCGCCCATTTCACTAGGCTTGAGATGGGTAAACTCATCAAACTTGTTTGCATATGCACTATCGCTAGCAGGGCTGAACGCAGCCCATTGAACCAACGCAAAGATTCCGATTGTTAGAATCCAGCCGACGTCGACTGGCCCCCCATCCCTCAGGAACAGCCCATTTGTAGGCAGCTTTTAGGTGACTTAAGATCACCCCTTACCCCCCAAATACCGCTTCTTCGCCTCTTCCTGACGGCCAAACTCGCGGACCATATTCTCGATCGCAACTTCGTCTGACTTGTCGGCATAGCGGAACTCGGAGTCCGCGTAGCGGTTGATCTCCTGCAAGACCATCTCGGTGGTGATCGGCACACGCAACTCGGCAATCATTGCTTTCTTCTCGTCATACCCCTTGAACAAAAACAGCTCTGGGTTTTCCATCCACTCGTCGGGCAGCTCGAAGTCCATCGCCCGCACCTTCACAGCGTCGGTGATATTCTTGATAGCCCGCCCCGTAAAGCGCTCGTCCGCCTCCTGAATGGCCTTCAGGTAGGTCCCCATCTTGGCAATCGTATCCAGCTCTCCAACCGTGCTGTTCACACGGTCAAACACCTCCAGCAAGCCCGCCTCATGCGGCTTTGAATGGGCCTCAAAGCTCTTAGCCACAGCGGTTTTAATCTCCTGCGCGGCATATAAGTCATGCTCCCCCAGCGGAATATCGTGGTTCTTGCCCATCAAAAGCGCGAGAATGTCGATGTAATCCTCCCGCGTCTGCGGCCCGTCCACCAAAAAGCGCGCGCCCGCCCTCTGGCGCAAAGCGTCATCCACATTTTCGGGGTAGTTGGAGAACATTCCAAAGGTGCAGTTACCCCGCACAACCGTATTTGCCCCCGCAAAACTCTCCATCAAGACAGCGGTGATCTCGAGCTGCCCCGCGCTGCTCTGCCTGTCGCCGCGCTTGCCGGCCAGCGTGTCGATGTCGTCAATCGTGCCAAATCCGATGACATGCGGATCAATGATATTGTTGATAAACGCCTTCGCATTCTGCCCCGATTTACCCTGATAACTGTCGATATTATCGGTGCTCAGATTCTGGTAGCGAAACGGATACCCCGCCACTTGGCAATAATCATTCAGCAAACCCGCCATCATCTGGATAAGCGTGGTTTTCCCCGTCCCGGGCTTACCGTCGCCCATGAACGTAAAGATAAATCCGCCCAGCTCGGCAAACGGGTTGAGCCGCTTCTCGAAGTCATAGGCCATAAGCATCTTGCTCAGCCGAAGCGCCTGATACTTGGCGATATGGTTGCCCACAACCTCGTGGGGCTTTTTGAACGTCATAGTCAGCTTGCTGCCCTTGGCGCGGCTTGCAGGGGTAAAGCCCTGCACGGTGAAATCATCCGCCTCCACCCGCCAACTCGCCGCCAGAAACGGCTCCAGCCGCGCGATGGTCTGCGCGCGCAAAGCGGCCTTTTCCATCAACTGCTCGGCAAAGGCAGCAACCGTCGCCACCAATCGCGCATCGTCGCTCGCATGTGCCGCAATGTCCTGATCAAGCTCCCAAAGCGCGCCATAAAGCGCCGCCTGTCCGCTCTCTGTCAGAAGCTCTTCGAACTCACCGACTTCAACAGTCACTTCGCCCGCCATACCGCTCAGCAAATACGCGGTCGCATTGCCAAACACATGCGCAACAATCAGCGCCTCGGCGCCCAGAAGCTCGGCAAACTCCTCTTCCTTCCCGCGCGGGATACCGCCCTCAAGGTTCGCGCGCTTGAGGTCCGCAAGCGGCGTCACCTGCGCGTAGTTTTCCGCCACAGCCAGCGCAATCGCAATCGCGCGCCTGAGGCTTTGCATCACCCCCGCCTGCTGGGTTGAAACCAACGGATCGTCCCCGTCCGCGCCCTCAATCCGCGCAATCAGCTGCACCCCCTCTGGCCGCGCCGTGCTCCGCGTCACAAGCCCCGGAGTCGTAGAGCGAAAGCGCCGCCGCGTGCCAAGCCCCGATGACTTCTCCGCAGGCGCTTCGGCCCGTCCCTTGCCGATACGCGGTGTATGGTCAAACCCTTCAAGCATCGCCACAGCCCGCGCGTACTGTTTCACAACATCCTCTTCGCGCAACTCCATCAAATCACTTGTCTGGTTCATCTCTCGTCACCCAACTCTTTTTTCTTGCTTTAAATATCCGCCCCGCAGGGCCGCTCAAACACTCAGCACCGCACCCTTTTGGTTCACCACAAACTTGCGCACATCCGCAAATCCGGGCGGGCCCAGCTCTTGCAGCGCGGCAAAGGGCCGTTGCGGCATAATGATCGCCCGCTCCATCCGTGTCGCGCCCGTGTCGGCCCCGCGCCCCGCAAAAGGATCAAGGGCAAACACCTCGCGCTCCACCGTGCCAAACCAGCCCGATTTGGCCTCTTCCACGCGCTCGCTCTCAAGCTCTTCAATCGTCCAGGCCAGCGCCCAGTCCTGCCCTGCGGGCGCGCTTGCATCGCGCAACACGTCACGCATCGGCCCCGTTTGCAGCGTAAATGCAGATGAATACATCGGCCCGATGTGAAAGCGGCGCAAACGCTTGGGGTGCAGGTCGTCAAAATCTTCGTCAAATCCCTTGGCAATGGTCAGAAGCTTCAAGCCCTCCATGGACTGCGCCATCAAGTGCGCCTGAGCTTCAGGCCAGCGCCTCTGGTCTTTCGGCAAGGCCGTGCGCCCGCTGTCTTCCAGCTCCATGATGTAAACGGTCGGCAGGTTGATCAGGCTGTCATAAACCGCCCAATGCACCGTATATTTGCGCCGCCTGTCGCCCAGGTCACCGTCCCATTCCGCGCGCGGATCATTGCGCGCCCAAAACAACTCGCCCCTGAGCAACTCTTCGTAATACAGCCGCTGGCTCAGCGCATATTGCAGCTTGAGCGGAACCTCCCGCTCCCCGACAATCTTGCGCACCATCTCGTCTTTGAGCGCCTCCGCCGTTGGCATATCCTGCAAATGCCGCTTGGCTTGCTGCGCATCATTGGCCATGAGCATCAGCTCGCTCATCACAGGAAATCCGCTTTCAACACGGTCCATGCTGAGCCCCGTGCCAAGCCGGCTGCCGCGCCCGACCATGAGGTATTTCATCCCCAGCGCTTTGAAAGTGTAGCTCATCTGCGCAATGTAACGTGTGAGAATTTCCACGTCACGGCTGGCCAACCGCCCCTCGCCCTGCATCACAGCGGCCACACGGCCCAAGTGTTGGGTAATGCCCTCGAACTTGCGAAAATAGCGCCGCGACGCAAACGTATCCTTCAGCGCCGCATGCTCGTGTGAGGCTTTACTCATCTTCTTTTTTCTTATCCAAAAGATAGGCAATCCCGCCAACAGCGGAGAACAGGATAAGCCCGATCCCCACAGGAATCGCCGACAAACCCAGCGCATCAAACCGCGCCCAGGCATCATATCCAATGAGGTCACCAAGGCTCAGCACCAAAGCAAACGCCACACAAATCCCGACAATAAAAACCACTGCTTTTCTGATCATGCTCGGGCCTCCCCCTGACAGGCTCACCCGCCGTAAGCGTTTTTGTCGTGCTTCTCGACAATCTTCTCAAAGCGCCGTGCAAAGCGCTCGTCGGCCTTCGCCTTGGCTTCCAGAACTTCGCGGGCAAAGACCATGTGATCCTCGTGCGCTTCCATCATGTCGGCCATCCGCTGGTTTGTCGCCGTGCCGATGGCGGCCATGCTCGCCTGCGCTTCCTTATCCGTCTCAACACCAATCTCGTTGATCCGGTGCGCCACATCCTGCTGCTGCGCAGTCTTGAGAGACTTGGTCAAAGCGTCATAGAGCACGACCCGCTGCTTGGTGTCGGTCTCGAGCTTGTTGATGAGAACCATCTGTGTCGCCGCCTGGTTCTGCAACGAGTCGATCCAGGTCTTGCCTTTCTCGATATAGCGCTCAAGCGTTTGGCTCTTGGCGAGCTTCACCTGCTCCTGCTGCACCATTTCATTGTATTTGGCGTTAAGGTCGGCAAGTTGTGTCTCAAGCTTGGTGCGTTTTGCCGCGTCTTGCTCGGAGGCGATCTTGTTTTCCAGTTCGATGATCTTCGGGTCCATCCCGAGTATCTCGGCCTTCAGCGCCTCAAGGTCGCCGACGGTAAATTCGCGCTCGTCCAGCGTGCTGGCGAGGTTGCTCTGCACCTTTTCCTTTTGCTCGTTCAGCGTCTCGAGCTGGCCTTGCAGAAGCCGGGTGATCACATCAGACTTCGAGATCAGATCTTGCAACTTGTCATCAATGCTCGCCGTCTTGATACGCTCGCCGCGCATGCTGTCAGACTTGGCCTTGCTGAACATCCCGACAAAGCTTTCCCAAGCCGTCTTGCTGCGCAGCTGCTCGAAATCCTGTGAGAACGCGCTGGTCACATCATCCAGCCCCATAATCAGCTCGGCGATATTGGCGTTCATCAACTCGGTGTGGGCATGAACATCATCAAGCGAGGCGTTTTCAATATCAATCGCGATATCCTCGCCACTCGCCATCTTGGCGCGCGCGGTTTCAATCCGCCCTGTCAGTTCCGCAATCTTGGCCTGTGCCTCTTCTACTTCAGCGGCAGAGGCCCGCACCTGCGCATCAAAATCAGCCATCTTTACTCCTATCCAAAATCTCTTTGCCCCGATATGGGCAGTGTTAATCCGACTTACATCACCCGCCAGATCGGTTTTGCCCAACTGTCGCAAAAAGGCCTGTGAAAGAAAAGAAAAACTGCACAGGGCTTCGAATTTCGCCATTGAACGCTACAGCGCGCTTGTCGCGCGGGGCGTTCAATGGCGAAATTCGACCAAGCGAGAGGGGCCAGCCCCTCTCGCACTCTCCCCGGGATATTTTCGGCAAGAAAAAGAAGTTCGGCCTAGTAGATCACCACACTCCGGATGCTTTCGCCCGAGTGCATCAAATCAAAGGCTTTGTTGATATCCTCAAGCGGCATTTTGTGGGTGATCATCTCGTCGATCTCGACTTTGCCATCCATATACCAGTCAACAATCTTGGGCACATCCGTGCGCCCTTTTGCACCGCCAAAGGCTGTGCCTTTCCAGACCCGCCCTGTGACGAGCTGGAACGGGCGCGTGCTGATCTCGGCACCTGCTGGAGCGACCCCGATGATGACCGAAACACCCCAGCCACGGTGCGAGCATTCGAGCGCATCGCGCATCACTTTCACATTGCCTGTGGCATCAAAGGAGTAATCCACGCCACCAAAGGCATCTTGCTCGGTCTTGGTAAGCTCGACAATCGCCTCGGTGACACTCTGGCCCTTGAGCTTTGACGGATTGACGAAATCGGTCATGCCGAACTTACGCGCCATGGCTTCCTTGTCGTCATTCAGGTCCACTCCGATGATCTTGTCAGCCCCTGCCATGCGCAGACCCTGGATCACGTTAAGGCCGATGCCACCGAGGCCAAAGACAGCAGCCGTCGAGCCGATCTCGACACCCGCAGTGTTGATCACCGCGCCAATGCCCGTAGTGACGCCACAGCCGATGTAGCAGATGCTCTCGAATGGCGCATCTTCACGCACCTTGGCCAACGCGATTTCGGGCATAACCGTGTGGTTCGCGAAGGTAGAGCACCCCATGTAATGAAATATCGGCGTGCCATCGAGCATCTTGAAGCGTGTGGTCCCGTCGGGCATAAGGCCCTGCCCCTGCGTGCCGCGAATAGCGGTGCAGAGATTGGTCTTGCCAGACAGGCAAGCATGACACTCGCGGCATTCCGGCGTGTAAAGCGGGATCACATGATCACCGGGCTTCAATGTTGTCACGCCCTCGCCCACCTCAAGAACAATGCCCGCGCCTTCATGGCCGAGGATGCTTGGAAACAACCCCTCAGGGTCATCGCCCGAGCGGGTGAATTCGTCGGTGTGACACACACCCGTCGCCTTGATTTCAACCAGCACCTCGCCCGCCTTCGGGCCCTCAAGCTCGACTTCCATAATTTCGAGTGGCTTGCCCGCTTCGAGTGCCACAGCTGCACGTGTTCGCATCGTTTTTTCTCCTGAACTTTCCCGACAGAGCCTGCTGCAAATACCGCCCGGTTGCAAGACTTAGGGGGGAAAGCAGATGGGTTTATTCCCCTGATACCGGTGTTGCCGATATCGTATTGAAAATCAGGGATTAGGGGGAAATTATATGAAATTCACACGATTCATCTTGGCCGCTGTAAGCCTTGCAACCATGGCCGCCTGCCAGACGTCACTGCCGTCAGACCAAATACCGCAGGAAGCCAAGCTTCCCACAACGTCCAAAACGGACCCGTGCGGCGCAAATGATCTGGCGTTCATGACCGGAATGCGCGTTGGCGAAATCAAGTTTGATACCTTGGAGCGCCCCGTGCGTATTGTCGGCCCCAAAAGCGTCGTAACACTGGATCACCGGCCCGACCGCCTGAATGTCGACATCGACAGCTCCGAGCGGATCACAGGGTTTCACTGCGGCTAATTTACGGTTCAGATCAAAAAAGGGCGGTCGTTTATACCGCCCTTCCCGTCATTCCTTGCAGCATTCGCAGCTTAGTCTTTCTTGACGCGGTACGCCTTGTGACACGCCGCACATGTGCCACCGAGGTCGCCCATTCCGGCCTGAACCCACTCAACTGCACTCGTGTCAAGCTCTTCGGCAGCCGCGCCCAAGGCTTTGGCCTTCTCTTCAAAGTCAGCCCAGTTTTCCCAGATCGCAGGAAGCGCGGTTGATTTCGGGTCCATCTCTTGTGCTTCGAATGCCGCAGGAATTTCAGCCGCGTGATCAATCAATGCCTGACGGGCTTCAGCCGCTTTATCCGCGTCAAATTCCATCTCGCCCTTAGCCATGGCACCCAATGCGCCAGTCGCGTTTTTCACGCCGTCCATCACCATCATCCGCGCTTTGACGGCTTCATTTTCCACACCTTCGGTCATGGCAAAACCCGTGCCGGCAAGTGTCGCGCCAAGCGCCAGTGTCACAAGAAATTTTTTCATAGCTATACTCCATGTTGCTCGCCAGATTACGCCACGGATCACGCAGGCAATCAAGACAAGCTATTGTGAAGGGCAACAAAACGCCGGTTTTGAAGCTATCTTTAATAGACGCCCGATTTAAGGCGGCGCGGCACGGCAATACTGCTATTCATTGACCATGTTGTTCAATTTGCCAGATCACGCCACGCTCTACCAAGCCCTGCTTGACCGTAACGAAAGCTACGATGGGCAGGCCTATGTCTGCGTCTCTTCCACAGGAATTTTCTGCCGCCTCACCTGCCCCGCACGCAAGCCCAAGCGTGAGAACTGCACGTTTTACGCCTCGGTCGGTGAATGCATCGAGGCGGGTTTCCGCGCCTGCAAACGCTGTCACCCGCTCGCCCCCATGGCCGAGTCCGACCCTGCCATAAGCGCACTCCTTGCCCTGCTCGATGAGCGGCCTGAATACCGTTTTTCCGAGCGTGATATCTCCCGCTTGGGGCTAGATGCCTCCACAATCCGCCGCAGCTTCAAGCGCCAGTTCGGCATGACATTTCTTGAAATGGCCCGCCAACGCCGCCTCCGCGGCGGATTTGAAACCATGGCCACAGGCGGCAAGGTCATCGAGGCACAGCTTGATGCCGGCTTCAGCTCGCCCAGCGCGTTCCGCACAGCTTTTGCCGCGCTCCTTGGCACAGCTCCGGGCAGCCTCGCGCAAAATCCGCTGCTCTTTGCTGGCTGGGTCAGCACCCCTTTGGGCGATATGATCACCGTCAGCAGCCGCACCCATCTGCACTTGCTGGAATTCACCGATCGCAAAGGCCTTCCCCGCGAATTGGCCAAGCTCCGCGCGCTGGCCAAAGGCAGCCTCGGCATTGGCAGCACCGCCCCCGCCGAGCAGATCAAATCCGAACTTGCCGCCTATTTCGCAGGCACCTCCGCGCGCTTTGAAACGCCTCTCGCCTACACTGGTTCACCCTTCGCGCAATCGGTCTGGGATACCCTCAGGCTCATCCCCGCAGGTACAACCAAAAGCTATTCCGACATCGCCCGCGAGATAGACCGCCCCACAGCCACCCGCGCCGTGGCCCGCGCAAACGGGGCCAACCAGATCGCCCTTGTCGTTCCGTGTCACCGCGTCATCGGCGCAGACGGCTCTCTCACAGGCTACGGCGGCGGTCTCTGGCGCAAACAAAAATTGCTCGAAATCGAGCGCCAATATACTCCTCAGCCAGAAAGACAAACACCATGACACAAGCTCGAAAAGCCCTCGCCTTCAAAGCCCTTCATAAATCAGGCGCGCCCATCGTGCTCTATAACATCTGGGATGCAGGCGGCGCAAAAGCTCTCGCCGAAGCGGGAGCCAAGGCCGTCGCCACAGGCAGCTTCTCCGTCGCCGCCGCGCAGGGCTACGGCGATGGTGAGAAAATCCCGCTGGAGTTGGTGCTCACACTGGTAAAGCGCATCACCGAGACAACAGACTTGCCTGTCTCGGTTGATTTCGAGGGCGCATATGCAAGCGACCCCGCCACCATCACAGCCAACACTCGCGCGCTCATTCAGGCAGGGGCTATCGGGCTCAACCTTGAGGACCAAGTCGTTGGCAGCACCAACATCTACCCGAATGAAAAGCAAGCCAAGCGCATCACCGCCGTGCGCGCCGCCGCCGAAGCCGAGGACATCCCCCTCTTCATCAACGCCCGCACCGATCTGTTCCTGAAGTCTGATCCGTCAGAGCACGGAACACACCTCCCCGAAGCCATCAAACGCGCGCAAGCCTACGCCGCAGCAGGAGCCGACGGCTTCTTCGCCCCCGCGCTGACCGATCTTGCCCTGCTCAAAAAGCTCTGCGAAGCGTCCCCCTTGCCGGTCAACGCCATGATCCGTGGCACACTCACCTCCATAGCCGATGCCACGAGCGCAGGCGCCTCTCGCATAAGCTACGGCCCGGGGCCATACACCTCCGCCATGGCCGATCTCACGCAGCGGTTCAAAGCGCTGTCGTAAGCCCGCTCACGCCTTCGTCCGTGTAGTCCTTTTTCGCACGGGCGCAGGCCGCACGCGGCTTTCGATCATCTCATAAAGCGTGCCGGCAATGTTCTTGCCGCTCGCACCCTCGATCCCTTCAAGCCCCGGCGACGAGTTCACCTCAAGCACCTTCGGTCCGTCACTGGCGCGCAAGAGATCAACCCCCGCCATATGCAGCCCGAAAGCCTTTGTCGCCTTCAACGCCACTTCGCGCTCGGCCTTTGTAATTTTCACAACTTCGGCAGACCCGCCTCTGTGCAGGTTCGAGCGGAAGTCGCCGTCAGCCCCCGTGCGCCGCATGGCCGCCACAACCTTACCGCCAATCACCAGACAGCGGATATCCTCTCCCGCCGCTTCCTTGACAAAATCCTGCACCAGAAAATTCGCCTTCAGCCCGCGAAACGCATCAATAACCGATTCCGCCGCCTTCTTTGTCTCCGCCAGAACAACACCCTTGCCCTGCGTGCTCTCGAGCAGCTTCACAATCAAAGGCGCCGTGCCCACCAGCCCGACAATAGAATTGGTGTCCTTCGGGCTGGCCGCAAACGCGGTGTTCGGCATCCCGATCTTGTGGCGCGCCATAAGCTGATGCGCATGCAGCTTGTCCCGGCTCGCCGTAATGCCCTGCGACGAGTTCACACAAAACGTCCCGATGGTCTCGAACTGGCGCACAACAGCCGTGCCGTAAGATGTAATCGAAGCACCAATCCGCGGAATAACCGCATCATACCGCGCCAGCCGCTTGCCATCATAATGCACCTCGGGCGCAAGCGCATTCAGCGCCATATAACAGCGCGTCGTGTCGATCACCTCAACAACATGGCCCCGCTTCTCTCCCTCTGCCACAAGGCGGCGGGTCGAGTAATTGTCCTCCCGGCTCAGCACAGCAATCCGCAGCGCACGCTCGGGCGCAGCCTCGCGCAGCCCCTTGGAGTGATACACATCATAGCTCAGCTCGGGCTGCAAAAACCGCTCGGTCGCCACAATGCTGATATGGTCCTTGAGCGCCTGCCGCCCAAGCAACATACGGTTGCTCATGGTCGCACGGTTGCTCAGCGTAATCTCGACAGGCCAGCGATGCCCGCTCACCTGCAAGATGGTTTCAATCACATAACGGTTCTCGCTCTCCCCGTTGGAAGAGGTCACTTCGCGACGGTCCTTGATCTCGGCAGAACAGGGAAAAACAATATCCTCCCGCCCCGGCACAGGATGCACCATAAAGCGCACCTTCGGCTTACTCGAAGGCCCGAACACCTCGATGTCATAAGCATGCAACGCAGAAGTCTTCGCACCCGTATCAACTTTGGCCTGAATAGCGGGCAAACCAAGCTCTGGCAAAGCAACCCACTCCTCCCAACCAAATGACAAAATGGCGTCTTTCTTCTCAATGCTCATGCGGCTCGTTCCAATGTTTGAAAATGTTGTGTCCGAACCTACCCGATATAAGCTCAGAACCCAACTCGCGGGCTTTCGCACAGTTTCTAGCGCTCGGCCAGCCCTTAAGTTTGTCGGCTTCTCTCTTGGCAATCAGCCATATTTGCGCCAAGACACAGAACTATGACACAGCCATTCTCATTCGCCCTCAAAGCCACCTCCGGCAAGGCCCGCACAGGGCTCATCAGCACACCGCGCGGTGACATTCGCACACCCGCCTTCATGCCGGTCGGCACAGCGGCCACCGTAAAGGCCATGATGCCCGAAAGCGTGCGCGCCACAGGGGCCGATATTCTCCTCGGCAATACCTATCACCTCATGCTGCGCCCCACAGCCGAGCGCATCGCGGCCCTTGGCGGGTTGCACAAATTCATGAACTGGGATCGCCCGATCCTCACCGATTCTGGCGGTTTTCAAGTCATGTCTTTAGCCGATCTGCGCAAGCTCACCGAAGAAGGCGTCGCCTTCAAGTCGCACATCGACGGCTCCAAACACATGCTCACCCCCGAACGCAGCATGGAAATCCAGCGCCTCCTCGGGTCTGACATTGTCATGTGCTTTGATGAATGCCCCGCACTCCCCGCAACCCGCGATGACATCGCCAAGTCGATGGAACTCTCCATGCGCTGGGCGCGCCGCTCGCGCACAGCCTTCGGTGATCGCCCGGGATATGCCCTCTTCGGCATCCAGCAAGGCGGCCTCGAGGAAGACCTGCGCGCTCAATCCGCAGACGCCCTGCAAGACATCGGCTTCGAAGGCTACGCCGTCGGCGGCCTCGCGGTAGGCGAAGGTCAGGAAGCCATGCTCTCCACGCTTGATTTCGCGCCTGACCAACTGCCCGAAGACAAACCCCGCTACCTCATGGGCGTGGGCAAACCCGACGATATCGTCGGCGCCGTCGCCAGCGGGATCGACATGATGGACTGCGTCCTCCCCTCGCGTTCAGGCCGCACAGGGCAGGTCTTCACCCGCCTCGGCGTGCTCAATATCAAAAACGCCAGGCATCAGGATGATCCCCGCCCGCTCGATGAAAACTGCGCCTGCCCCGCCTGCTCGCACTACAGCCGCGCTTACCTGCACCATGTCTTCCGCAGTCAGGAAATTATCTCCTCCATGCTGCTCACATGGCACAACCTGCACTACTATCAAGACCTCATGGCCGGGATGCGCACCGCAATCGCAGAAGACCGCTTCGCCGAATTCGAGCGCAATTTCCACAGCACCCGCGCCCAAGGCGACATCGACCCGCTCTAACACAAGACTCCAGCCCACCCTTTTTTCTTGCCCCAAATATCCCAGGGGGTGTGGGGGACTGGTCCCCCACGTATCGCGGGGCCTGGGGGACAGCGTCCCCTGGTTGGTCGGATTGCACGCAGGGCAATTCGAAACCCTCACCCAAATATCCAAAAGCCAATCACAATCAGAACGATCACTCCGATGATCCCGCCAATCACTTCGCCGATCTCGTCGCCCTTGGCATCGCTCGCCAGCTTCTGCGCCCTCTGCTCTGCCTGTGCGGCCTGATTACGAAGGTTCTGCGCATACTCGGCCTCCTCGATAGATTGTGCCATCATCCGCTTGCGCTCGGCCTCTTTTCTCAATGCATCCGCTCTCGCCATCTCTCTCTCCTTTCCGGCATGTCTGCGTTGTGCCCCGGGCAACAGCCCGCCGCCCGGAGCGTTCTTCTAAAGGCTGAGCGGAAGCCCGATCGCCGCCATGATCCCCACGCGCACAGCCGTGCTGGCCACCGCCTTGACAACTTCACAGCCGCAATCACTCCCGGCCGCCTTCGTCTCCAGCGCTTCGGCCTTCTGCTCCAGCGCCCGCGCTTCTGCGCGATAGTCACTTGCCGTTTTCGTCTCGCTCATCGGTTTCTCCCTTGCGATGAAGGTTCTGTAACACCCGCCGGAATTCACCCCTCCAACTGTCACAAAACTGTTACGTTCAGCGACCATGCTGACTGCCTGACCGCTAGAATCGTTCTAAACGAGAGCGGTCAAATTGGATCGGAAGGGAATCGGAAGTCATGAAAGACGATCTTCGAAAGAAAGCAGGGGCCCGCCTCAAAATGCTGATCACCGACTTCAATGTGATGAGCAAACAAGCTCTCGCAGACGCGCTTGGCGTTGATCCTCGGTCCGTTCACAACTGGTATCAAAGTATGCCGCCACACCGCGCCCGCGAAGTGGCCAGCAAAATCGGGCTCGCCTATAACTATTTCGAAATCAGCGACAGCAAGCTTGAACGCAAAGGCATCACGCCTTTCCTCGCCAATGTCCAAAAGCTGAAGCCTCGCAAACAAGCGATCACATTCGACGGAACAACAACACTCACCCTCACCCGCTTTCTCAGTGCCAATCACGCGGCCCTCAAGCCTGCCATAGCCCGCATCCAGACCCACGGCGAGCTCAAGAGCACATATGATGTGAACGGCGCAAATCTCTCCGCCCATGCCGATGGCTACATCCGTACCCTCGTGCACCACGGCGCCAATACACCCGACTTCATCGGCGGCACCAACGCCGTGGTAGAAGATCACCGCCTCTCCCTGATCTCTTTCAAAAAACTTCAAGATGAACTGGTCGTTTTTGAAGGCAGCACCTTCCGCTGCCTCACAGATGAAGAGCTTGTCGCAGAAGGCGTTGCCCTGCCAAGCGCTCTGATGCGCTGGCACATGCCCGCCGAAGCCCTGCACTATGTTGCCCGTCTGCCAAACGCCGCCACATTTCAGATCCTCATGACAGCCCTTGAAGAAAATTGGACCCGGTTTGACATCTGTGAGCTGGCCTTTGATGCGCTCAAGAAGTTCTGGGCTCACCTCAGCCTGAACCGCTCCGACAGGCTCCGCGCCGAAACCACGATCGTCAAGTTCCTCAAAGCCTACTCGAACACGGAAGAGGCTCAAGCAGCCGTGGCCTATGCAGTCGAGGCCCTCCCTTTCTGTTCCCACTCAAACCGCGATGCCCGCATTCGCGTAGGCAAACTCATCGACAATATCCGCCACAACCGCCTGCATTTTTCCAAACTCGGCTGGGAGGCCAATTTCGCCGCCCGCGTCGCGCTGGATTTCCTACCCTTCGTCAACAATCCCGACGGTTTTGAAATCCCCTCAGACCACTCCGCGGGCCTGTGTCCGCAACATTGTTAACAGGCCTCGGCCGCGCCTCCCCTGTTTCCTCTTTCCCCAAATATCCTACGATACGTGGGGTCCGGGGGACAGCGTCCCCCGGTTGGTAGGATTGCCCGCAGGGCAATTCGAAACCATGCTTCGCCTCACAGCGAACCGATAGCGCTTCCCAAACCCAAGCCGCCGCCCTACCTTCAATCCATGGAAACAGACCGCCTCGATATTCTCGGCGATGCCCTCGCCCACCCCTCCCGCGCACGGATGCTCAACGCGCTGATGGATGGCCGCGCCTTCACCAATAAGGAGCTGGCAAGCTTTGCCGGTATCACGCCGCAAACCGCGACAGCCCATCTCGACCGCTTGCAATACGCCGGCCTCATCACCCGCCTCAAATCGGGCCGCCACAGTTACGCGCGTATCGCCTCACCCGAGGTCGCAAGCGCACTCGAAACGCTTTCAACCCTCACAGCCAATCCGCTGGCCTCGCGCACCCCGCCCGAACTCAGGCGCGCCCGTTCCTGCTACAATCATCTCGCAGGCCGCATCGCCATCAACATCACCGAAGCCCTTACCTCCAAGGATCTCATTCGCGAGGAAAACGGCCACTTCGCGCCGCAACCTTCCCCGCTCTGGGCCGAGTTGGGCGTGACTCTCCCCGCCGCGCCGCCCAAAGCGCCGTTCGGTAAATGCTGCCTCGACTGGTCCGAGCGCAAGTTTCACATCGCTGGCCCCATGGGCACAGCCTTGCTCACTCACGCACTCGAAAAGCGCTGGCTCGCCCGCCCCGCCCGTGAAGCCCGCTTTCTCGAAATCACCCCCAGAGGCCGCCGCGCCTACGGCACGCTCTTGGGCCTCACACCAGAGCACTTCCAATGACAACCAACTCCCGTTTCAGCCTGGAACAAGGCCACCTCGTCATCATCGAGCTGCCACAAGAGGCGCGCGCCACCGTGCTCGCCGCCATTCTCGCCCACGATCCCCTGCTCTATGGCGACTATGGCGAAGTTGCCTTTCACTCGGCCTGCGGCATACAGCAGTTTCGCTCGCTCGGCACAGGCCGCAACGCCGCCACCGGGTCTGCCGTCGCCGTGCCCTGCCATGACCTGCGCTTTTTCACCGCTCTCTCGGGCGCTGCCCTAACCGCTCTCATCGACGCGCTCTACCATGCCCACCCTTATGAGGAGCCGGTGATCTACCTCACCCCGACAACCCGAACCCGCCACATTCGCGGCCTTGGCGAGGACAGCCCCCACAAATTCTGGAACCGTGAAACACCCGACTGGGTTCCCGAAGAACACTGTTAACGCTTTCGCAGGCGAATAAACCTTTCGTTCAAGCTTTCGCCTTCACCGCACGCCCCGTTCACCCTCCAAAACCCCGTTTTGGCGGTGCACATATGGTGCACGGGTTGTGCACGCACATCACCCCCCTGGAATCACCCCCAATTAACCATTTTCACGAGGGGCTTGATTCGGGCGACAATCGGGGCAAAGCTAGGGGTATGAACATGGCACCTCACACGCCCTTCCCGATCAGCTCGCAAGTGGCCTTTCATCGCACCGAACTGGCACTCATTCTAAGCCTCTACGGGCGCATGGTAGCCGCGGGTGAATGGCGCGATTACGGCATTTCCTGCCTCAAGGATCATGCCGTTTTTTCCGTCTTCCGCCGCACCGCCGAGCACCCGCTCTATCGCATAGAAAAGCACCCGAAACTCAGGCTCAAACAGGGGCAATACTCCGTCATAGGTTTGGGCGGTCAAACCCTCAAACGCGGCCATGATCTCAAGTCCGTTTTGCGCGTGCTCGAGCGCAAACTCATCCGCGCGGTGAATGACTGAGGGCACATAAAAAAGGCCCGAACCTCTCTCGAAATTCGGGCCTTGGTCTGTCTCTAAGTCTCTTAGAAATCTAGGTTTTCCACGCTCAACGCGTTCTGCTGAATAAACTCGCGTCGCGGTTCAACCACATCGCCCATCAGCTTGGTGAAGAGGTCGTCAGCTTCGGCCATATCCTCCACTTTCACCTGCAAAAGCGTGCGTGCATCAGGGTCCAGAGTTGTCTCCCAGAGCTGGCTCGGGTTCATCTCGCCAAGCCCTTTGTAGCGCTGCAGTGAAAGCCCGCGCTCACCCTCTTCCAGTATCGCTTTCAGTAGGTCCAGCGGCCCATAAATCATCTGGTTGCGGTCCTTGCGTTCCAGCTTTGCGGGGGTTCCGTAAACCTCCTGCAAGCTCTGCGTAAAGCTGCCCGTACGGCGCGCCTCACCCGAGCGCAGCATAGGCCCGTCCAGCGTGCGGACCTCTTCCACACCGCGCAAAATCCGCGCCAGCCGGATACCGTGATCCTGCGTAATGCGGCCCTGCCAGCCCTTCTCATATTCCAATGCAATAAGGTCCAACCGCTGCGCAACCTTATCCGCAACACCCTGCAAATCGCCCTCGATCGCACCAGGTACAAACGCCCCTGCAATCGCGGCTTGCTCAAGGATGTGGCGTGGGTAATGCGTTGGAAACGCGTCCAAAACTCGCCGCAGTTGCCGTGCTTCATCAATCACGCGGATCAGGTCCTGCCCAGCCATTTCGCTGCCGTTACCAAGCTTCAAAACAGCGCCGTCTGCGCCTTGTTGCACAAGGTAGTCGTCCAGCGCCGTCTGGTCCTTGAGATAGACCTCGGATTTGCCGCGCCCGACTTTGTAAAGCGGCGGCTGCGCAATGTAGAGATAACCGCCGTCAATCAGCTCTGGCATCTGACGGTAGAAAAACGTCAGCAAAAGCGTGCGAATATGCGCGCCGTCCACGTCCGCATCCGTCATCAGAACGATCTTGTGGTAGCGCAGCTTTTCGATGTTGAATTCGTCACGCCCGATCCCTGTTCCAAGCGCCATCACAAGGTTGCCGATTTCCTGGCTTCCCAGCATCCGGTCGAACCGCGCGCGTTCCACGTTGAGGATCTTACCCTTGAGCGGCAGAATGGCCTGTGTGCCACGGTCACGCCCCGTCTGGGCCGAGCCGCCGGCAGAGTCACCCTCCACGATGAAAAGCTCTGTTTTGCTTGGGTCTTTCTCCGAGCAATCCTTGAGCTTTCCGGCCAGAAAGTTCACATCCATAGCCGTCTTGCGCCGCGTCAACTCGCGCGCCTTGCGCGCCGCTTCACGGGCATGTGCCGCTTCGACAATTTTGCCTACGATCGTTTTCGCCTGCGCAGGATTTTCTTCAAACCACTCCGCCAGCTTGTCGCCCACCAAACCTTCAACAACAGGCCGCACTTCCGAACTGACCAATTTGTCCTTCGTCTGGCTTGAAAATTTCGGGTCAGGAACTTTTACCGAAAGAACACAGGTCAGCCCCTCGCGCGCATCATCGCCCGTGAAGTTAACCTTTTCTTTCTTAGCTATACCCGATGATTGCGCATAGTTGTTGATCGTCCGTGTCAGCGCCCCTCTAAAGCCCGCCATATGCGTGCCTCCATCCCGCTGCGGGATGTTGTTTGTGAAAGGAAGAACATTCTCGTGGTAGCTGTCATTCCACCACATTGCCACTTCAACGCCGATATCATCCTTTTCGCCGATGATATGGATCGGCTCTTCCATGACCGAGCTTTTGGAGCGATCGAGATATTTAACAAATTCCTTAACACCGCCTTCATAGAACAGAACCGATTTAACCGGCTCTGCGGGGCGCTCGTCTTCCAGAATAATCCGCACACCGCTGTTCAGAAACGCCAGTTCGCGCAAGCGCTTCTCGAGAATGGAGAATTCAAAATCAAGATTCGAGAATGTGTCTGTCGAGGCCAGAAAGCGCACTTCCGTTCCCGTCTCGCCGTTGGCATCGCCCACAATGCGCAGGTGCTCTACCGTGTCACCATGAGCAAATTTCGCATAATGCTCCTTACCATCGCGCCACACGCGCAGCTCAAGCCAGACAGAGAGCGCGTTCACAACCGAAACACCAACCCCATGGAGGCCGCCTGAGACCTTGTAAGAGTTGCTGTCGAATTTGCCGCCCGCATGAAGCTGCGTCATGATAACTTCTGCAGCCGAAACGCCCTCTTCCTCGTGGATGCCCACAGGAATGCCACGCCCGTTGTCACGCACGGAAACAGAAGAATCTGCGTGGATTTTGACGTTTACGTAGTCGGCATGGCCCGCCAGCGCTTCGTCGATGCCATTATCGACAACTTCGTAGACCATATGGTGCAAACCGGAGCCGTCATCAGTATCGCCGATATACATCCCGGGACGCTTGCGAACAGCCTCCAACCCCTTGAGAACCTTGATAGAATCCGCGCCATATTCTTCCGGCTTCTGCTCATTATCTGACATTCACACGCTTCCTTTGCGATTTTGTCATTTTATACTGTTTATAGGGGGGGATGTCACGCCCAACCGCTAGATTTTGCGGCCCCCACGCGGGTTAAGCCAAAGGAACCTGTCACGTTGAATTTTGTATCCTGTTCTCGGCAAATGTCTTGATTTTGCCACGCCGGTTTCCGCATATCGGCACAGTCTTTTGCTAAACTCTCGGCATGATAAATGAAAAAGCATCCAAGCCCCGCAAGCCACATGCCGAAGCCTTCAGGCCCAACAAGCCCAAGGATGACCAACTTTGGTCCCCTCTGGAGTTCGTGTTGTTTTCCGTAGCGATTGTATCCGTTTTCGCGTTCACCATGGGTCAGGCCAACTACGCTTACGTCGCTTATCTGTTCGAGCCCGTCTTTCTGATTGGCGTTATCGGACTGCTGGCGCAATGGGCTTTCAAAGCGTGGCGAAACAAGCCCTCAGAGCAAGATAACCTCTGAAGCACCAGCGTTTTCGCGCACCTCAATGTGCTGTGCTCGCGCGCCCAGTTCTGCAAAAAGTTCGGGGCCGGTCCCCGTCATCCATGCCTGCGCCCCTAACGCGCATATCTCATCATAAAGCGCGGCTCTGCGGCTCGCGTCCAGGTGCGCTGCCACCTCATCGAGCAGCACGATCGGAGGCGCGCCCAAATCCGCCTTCAAGGCCCGCGCATTGGCCAAAATGAGCGAGATCAAAAGCGCCTTCTGCTCCCCTGTAGAGCAATCTTTGGCAAGCACGCCTTTAGCCGCAAAAACCCCATATAAATCAGAGCGATGCGGCCCAACCAAAGCCCGCCCCGCAGCCATATCACGAAAGCGGCTTTCGGCTAAAGCCTCAGCCAGATCCGTCTCGGATTCGGGCATTCCACCTTCGCTTTGGACCAGCTCAAGCTCCGCAGATGGAAAGGCCGTTTCCGCTCCTTCCTGTGCGGCTCTAAGCCGCTCTAGCGCCGCCACACGATTGGCATGAATAGCCGCTCCGCTCCGCGCCATTTGCCCTTCAAGCGCCACATACCAATGTGTATCGCGCACCTCGGCCTTAAGTAGCCTGTTACGCTCGCGCATAGCTTTTTCATACTCAAGCGACACATCGGAGTGATCAGGAAAAAAACTCATGCTCATGCGGTCCAGAAAGCGCCGCCGCCCATCAGCGCCCTCGATCCAGAGTCGATCCATCGACGGGATCAGCCAAACTACCCGCGCAATGCGCCCCAGCGCCGTCTGCGCCGCGGGCTTGCCATCAATCCGCACAGAACGCGCTGCGCCGTCTTCGGAGCTGGTCTCAATCTCATATGTGCGGCCATCACTCTCGATAAGCCCTGCAAGCTTCCAGCCGATATCTTCAGGCCGCTTCGCCATATCCTTGGCCGCAGCGCGCCGCATACCGCGCCCGGGCGAAAACAAAGAGACCGCTTCCAAGATGTTGGTTTTACCCGCGCCATTGGCTCCGAAGATAGCCAGAGGGCGCGCATCAACCTGAAGCCGCGCAGCCTTGTGCGAACGGAAATGAGAGAGTGAAAGCTTGGTGAGGGCAAGCGAAGCCATGCGTGCTTACCCCGCCAAAGCTCAAACGCGCATGGGCATCACGACGTAAACAGCCGACGTGTCATTGCCTTCGCGCATCAACGTTGGATCGCCCGAAGAGTTGAACATAAAGACTGCGTTTTCGCGGTCAACCTGGCTGGCGATCTCGAGCAAATACTTGGCGTTAAAGCCGATTTCGAGGCGCTCATCGCCATAGGCCACAGCCAGCTCTTCTTCCGCCGCACCGCTGTCGGGTGCATTTACTGAGAGGATGAGCTTGTCTTCTTCAAGCGTCAGCTTCACAGCGCGAGAACGCTCGGATGAAACAGTCGCCACACGGTCAACCGCTTTGGCAAATTCGGCTGCATCCACCTCAAGCTTGCGAGTGTTGCCCTGCGGAATAACGCGGGTATAGTCGGGGAATGTGCCGTCGATCACCTTGGAGGTGAGCGTGATATCAGGCGTGGCAAAGCGAATTTTAGTCTCGCTCACAGACACCGCAATCTTGGCTTCGTCATCATCCAGAAGCTTGCGCAGCTCATTGACCGTTTTACGGGGCACGATCACACCTGGCATATCAGCAGCGCCTCCGGGCAACTCTGCATCAATACGTGCAAGGCGGTGTCCATCAGTGGCAACACAGCGCAAAACCTTGCCGCCGTCCGCATCAGAAACATGCATGTAAACGCCATTGAGATAGTAGCGCGTCTCTTCCGTCGAAATCGCGAATTTTGACTTGTCAAACAAGCGACGCAGCATAGGTGCAGGCGCTGAAAAGTTCGAGCTGTATTCAGATGTTGCCATCACGGGGAAATCTTCCTTAGGCAAGGTCGCCAGCGAGAAGTTCGAGCGCCCCGCCTCAACAGTAAGGCGGCCGGTCGCACCGTCATCTATCAAGGTCACAAGGGCGCCGTCAGGAAGCTTGCGCACAATCTCATGAAGCATCACAGCCGACACAGTCGTTGCGCCCGCGCGCTCGACTTGCGCATCGGCACGGTCGACCACTTCGATATCAAGGTCAGTTGCCCGGAAGCGCACATCGCTGTCCTGCGCTTCAATCAGCACATTTGCCAAAATGGGGATCGTGTTGCGGCGCTCCACAACAGACTGCGCTTGTGACACGGCCTTCAACAATGCGGCGCGCTCTATGCTAAACTTCATCCCTAGCTCCTCTGTGCTGGCGGGAGGGGCAAGTTATCCCATCTGCCAGCCAACTCAAGTTCTTTTATTGTGTTGTCCACTGGAAAGCGGGAGCCGTCAAGCGCAGACGCCCTACAAGAGGCTTAGGCCTCAAGCAGACGCCGCAGGATTTCTATATCTTCGGCAAGTTGACCATCCTGCATGCGCAGATCGTCAATCTTACGCACACCATACATGATTGTCGTGTGGTCACGCCCGCCAAAGCAGCGGCCAATTTCCGGCAACGAGCGGCTGGTGAGCTGCTTGCAAAGATACATCGCAATTTGGCGTGGTCGTGCATAGGTGCGCACGCGCTTGGGGCCAATCATGTCACTCAGGCGAATGTTGTAATGCTCCGAAACCTTTCGCTGGATTTCTTCAACAGATATTTTGCGCTCGGAATCACGCAACACATCGGCCAGACAGTCCTGCGCCAGCTCAAGCGTAATCGGACGCCCAACAAGTGAAGCGAAGGCAAAGAGCCGCGTCAAAGCGCCTTCCAGCACACGCACATTGGTGCTGATACGGTGCGCGAGGAACTCGAGCACGCCTGCGTCAAGCTCGAGTTCAGGGTATTGCGCCTGCTGCACTTCAACCTTTGACTGCAGAATGCCAAGGCGAAGTTCGTAATCTGTCGGGTGAAGATCAACAACGAGGCCACACTGCAGGCGGCTCTTGATCCGCTCTTCGAGCCCCTTGATCTCACCTGGCGCACGATCAGCTGAAATGATGATCTGTTTATGCTGATCCACCAATGCATTGAACGTATGGAAGAACTCTTCCTGCGTGCTGTCTTTTCCCGCGATAAACTGGACGTCATCGACCATAAGAACATCAACGGAGCGGAAAAGCTCTTTGAAATCCATCATCTTGCGGTCACGCAAAGCCTGCACGAAGCGATACATAAACTGTTCAGCCGAGAGATAAACCACGTTGAGATCAGGCCGTGAGGCCTGAAGCTCCCAAGCAATTGCGTGCATAAGGTGGGTTTTCCCAAGGCCAACACCACCGTAGAGAAACAGTGGATTGAACGTGACTGGCCCACCTTCAGCAACACGCTTGGCCGCCGCATGTGCCAGCTCGTTGGGCTTGCCTACAACAAAACGAGAGAAGGTAAACTTCGGGTCCAACGGAGCCGCAGCAAGGACACTGTGTTGCTTTTCAGCTTTTTGAGGGACCGCTTCGGTCTCGGTTTCCACGCTGTTTGAAGTGCTGCTGCCTTTGACCGCAGGAGCGTTCCCGGCAGGAACCATGAAGCGGACGCGTGACACATCCAAGCCAAGACCCATCATTTGGTAAAGTATTTGATCGCCAAAATTTTGTTTTACGTAATTGCCCAAAAAGGTCGTGGGAACATTGAATGTCGCAACCCCATCGTTGAGGCCCTCATATGCCAAAGGCTCAATCCAGCTTGCGAAATTGTTCTTACCAACTGCGTTAAGAAGGTTGCCCTGCAACGCGCCCCATTGTTCGTCCGTCATACTTTTCCCGCTTCGTCCCTAGGGCCCTAAAAGAGGCCGCCACCAATTCTCAAACAGCAATCAAATACCCGCAGAGGGCAACTTCGATTGAGCGATCCCCTTAAGGTCGCGAAATAGAAAAACACTCCGGCAAAGGCCGGTAAATGTGCACTTTATCACTGCAACCTTAGGACATATGGCCAATTTCAATGCTCAACTCCCAAATCAAGCATGACTTTTTGCGGCCTGTCCCCCCAATGCGAGGTGAATCGCTGAAGCTGAAATTAGCAATATGCGCGCGCCTGCCGCAACTTATCTTCACGCTTGACTCACGATTCCTTTAAAAAGAATCTCACGGCCGCTCACGGAATGTTGAAAACATAAGAAAAAACGAAAAACGGCGCTCCCGAAGGAACGCCGCATTTTAACCATAGTCTGGCCTCGGAGCTTAGCCGAGCGCCTTCACGCGTGATGTCAGGCGCGACATTTTGCGCGCTGCTGTGTTTTTATGAAACACACCTTTTGTCACGCCGCGCATCAGCTCTGGCTGAGCTGCGCGCAGAGCGGCGGCGGCTGCTTCTTTGTCGCCAGATGCGAGTGCTTCTTCAACTTTACGCAGGTATGTGCGAATGCGCGAACGACGCGCCTTGTTCACAGCGAAGCGTGCTTCGTTCTGACGGGCGCGTTTTTTTGCTTGGGGCGAATTTGCCATGTGAGTGACCTCGGTTCGGTTATGTTATTTCGTTAAAACGCAATGCGCCCATTAGCCGACACCGAAGTGGTGATTCGAGCCTTAGCGGGCTGCACACGCATGTATTGCGAGGCCGTATAAGCCAGTTTGCTGTAAATGCAAACCCTTATATAGCAGCCTCGCTGTTGTGGTTAACGGTCGCGGAACTGTGGCTGACGCTTTTCACTAAACGCAGCCATGCCTTCTTTCTGGTCTTCCGTGGCAAAGAGCGAATGGAAGACACGACGTTCAAAGAGCAAACCTTCGTTCAGCGTGGTCTCAAAAGAGCGGTTCGTTGCTTCCTTGATGGCCATAACTGTAATCATCGACTTCTCGGCAATCTTGGCTGCAGCTCCCATCGCTTCTTTCATCAGCTCTTTCGCTGGCACAACACGGCTTACAAGCCCTGCGCGCTCGGCTTCCTCAGCATCCATGAAGCGACCAGTCAGGTTCATATCCATCGACTTTGCCTTGCCAATCGCCCGTGTCAGACGTTGCGTGCCGCCAAGTCCGGCCATAACGCCAAGGTTAATTTCGGGTTGACCAAACTTGGCCGTATCAGAGCAAATGATGAAATCGCACATCATCGCAAGTTCGCACCCGCCGCCTAGCGCATAGCCGGAAACAGCTGCAACAATAGGCTTGCGAATGCGCCCGATCTCGTGGCTTTCGGGCGTAAAGAGATCTTCCGTGAACACATCCACGAAACTTTTCTCGCTCATCATTTTGATATCAGCGCCCGCAGCAAAGGCTTTTTCGCTCCCCGTAATTACAATGCAGCGCACTTTCTCATTGGACTGCGCTTCCTTGAGCGCCTCCACAAGTTCGGTGAGAAGCTCGGCATTAAGAGCATTGAGGGCATCAGGGCGGTTTAGGCGGATAAGTGCAATGTGGTCTTCCACGTCGACGATGATCGTCTCAAAGGCCATGAGAATGTCGCTTTCGCTTGTTTCACTCAGAGACGTTTGCATATCATCCCTGTCGTTCGGTTCAAGCTATCTTTGACAGCGCGGACAGTAGAAGGTTGAGCGCCCCGATTGCACAATCCGTTTAATCGTGCCGCCACACTCGGGCGTCTGACAAGCGGCCCCTTCGCGATCGTAGACATGAAACTGATGCTGGAAATAGCCGAGTTCACCACTGGCTTGCTTAAAATCTTTCAACGAAGATCCTCCCGCAGAAATCGCATTCTGGAGCACCTCACGGACAGCGGGAACAACCTTTGCAAGCTTGGCTCGGCTCACCTTTCCTGCCAGTCGCGTTGGAGAAATGCCTGTTCTATGAAGCACTTCGCAGACATAGATATTGCCTAGCCCCGCAATAATCTTCTGATCCAGCAGCGCCGCTTTCATCGGGGTACGCCGCCCCGCAAGCGCCTCCGCCAGATAACTTTCAGAAAAAGCATTGCCCAAAGGCTCCGGCCCCAGCTTGGCCAAAAGTGGGTGGCTCTCGGCTGTCTGCGTGGGCAAAAGATCCATCGCCCCAAAGCGGCGAGGGTCGTTAAAAGCAATGCGCGCACCACCCTCCATCCAGATGATCACATGATCATGCTTTTCCAATTGCGGGTGCTCGTGAACAAACTGCCCCAAAGGGTCGCCCGAGACCGTCATACGCCCGGACATGCCCAGATGAATGAGAAGCGATTCCCCGCTGGAGAGATCCGCCAAGATATATTTTGAACGCCTACGCAGTCGTAAAACCTCTTGCCCCGCCAACCGCTCGGCCATGCGCTCGGGAAAGGGCCAGCGCAGGTCAGGGCGGTTCACGTCAACCCGTTCAATTCGCACCCCTTCCATAGAAGGCGAAAGGCCACATCTGACGGTTTCAACTTCGGGCAGTTCAGGCATATGCCACTCGCTTTACTGTTTCGTGTCATTTCAACGCATTGTGCGCGACACACCAGCACTATATGAGGAATGTACAAATCAATCGGCAAGGCCCATGGCAGATAAAACAACACATTTCGGCTTTCAAACTGTCCCCGAATCCGAGAAGGCAGGGCGCGTTCAGGGCATCTTCGGTTCGGTCGCATCCAAATATGACGTGATGAACGATGCAATGAGCCTCGGCATTCACCGCATCTGGAAAGACGCGATGATGGACTGGCTTGCGCCCCGCAAAGGACAGCGCTTGCTTGATGTGGCAGGTGGCACGGGCGACATCTCCTTCCGTTTTATCGAGCGTGCGGACGAGGCCGAAGCCGTTGTCTGCGACCTCACCGAGCCGATGCTTATCGAAGGGCGCAAGCGCGCTGAGGCCGAGCAAATGGCCAGCAAATTGAGTTGGGTTGTGGGGGATGCCATGGCGTTGCCCTTCCCAGACAACAACTTTGACGTTTATACGATATCCTTTGGCATCCGGAATGTCACCCGCCCGCAGGAAGCACTGAACGAGGCTTACCGCGTGCTCAAACCTGGCGGGCGGATCATGGTGCTGGAATTCAGCCAAATCCCAAACGATCTGATGCAAAAAGCCTACGACCTTTATTCGTTCAACATCATTCCGCGTCTTGGCCAAGCCATTGCAGGCGACAAAGACAGCTACCAGTATCTTGTCGAATCTATTCGCCGCTTCCCCGATCAGGAAACTTTCCTTGGCATGATCAAAGACGCAGGCTTTGAAAACGCTAGTTATCGCAACCTCAGCCTTGGAATTGCGGCCCTTCACTCAGGCTGGAAAATTTGAAGGGTCCGCACAATATCTTCCGGATGATCCGGATGGGAGCCACCCTTGAACGCACGGGTGCGATGCCAATCGTTCTCGAGGCATTCGATGCGCCCCGCTCCCTGCGAATTCTTGCGCGCACACTGGTTTGGCCATTTCAATGGCTTGGCAAACGCGGCGATGCCGAGTTGCCGCCACCTTCCCGCGCACTTTCTGCTCTTGGGCCCGCCTACATCAAATTTGGTCAGGTACTCAGTACGCGACCTGACCTTGTCGGAAATGATTTGGCGGTGCAACTCCGGGTTCTACAAGACAAGCTACCACCTTTCCCGACGCCCGCAGCCAAGGCAATGATTGATTCTGAACTCGGCCAGCCCTTGGATACCATCTTTGAAGATTTCAGCGAGCCTGTGGCAGCGGCCTCAATTGCGCAGGTTCATAAGGCCCGCCTGCGTGAAACAGGGGAGAGCGTCGCGATCAAAGTTCTTCGCCCTGGTATTGAGCGCGCTTTTCAGCGCGACATCGATGTGTTCTATTTTGTGGCCGGTTTTATCGAAGCCTTCAGCCCCGGGTCGCGCCGTCTCAAACCTCGTGATGTCATCAAGCATTTTGAAGGCGTCGTAAAAGGTGAGTTGGATCTAAGGCTTGAAAGCGCATCCGCAAGTGAATTTGCAGCCAATACTGCAGGCGACGCCGGCTTCACCTTGCCAAAAATTATCTGGGATCACTCCAGTCGCCGCGTGATGACGATGAGCTGGGCCGAAGGTGTTCCCTTGGGAGACAACGCTGCCATTGACGCCATGGGCCACGACCGGGACGAACTGGGAACGCGCGTGTTGCAACTCTTCCTGAACCACGCACTACGCGACGGCTTTTTCCATGCAGACATGCATCAAGGCAATCTCAAGGTTGCACCCAACGGAGATATTATCGCCTTTGATTTTGGAATCATGGGCCATATTGATGAATACACCCGTCGCGTTTATGCCGAAATTCTCTACGGCTTTATCAAACGCGATTATCAGCGCGTGGCCGAAGTTCACTTCGAAGCGGGATATGTCCCTTCCGACCGCGATGTAGAAGAGTTCGCTCGTGCCCTCAGAGCCGTTGGCGAGCCTATCTTCGGGATGGATGCCACACGCATTTCCATGGGCAAGCTCTTGAGCTATCTCTTTGAAGTTACCGAGCGCTTTGGCATGGAAACGCGCACCGAGCTTATTCTTTTACAGCGCACCATGGTTGTTGTTGAAGGCGTTGCGCGCAGCCTCAGCCCGCAGCTCAACATTTGGGATGTAGCCCGCCCGATTGTTGGAGACTACATAAAACAGTCTCTCGGCCCTCGCGCTCTTGCGGGCGATCTCATCAAAACGCTTCAGGTTGTCGCGCGATTTGGTCCGCGGCTACCGCGCCTTGTTGAAAGCGCGCTGGCGGCACAGGCCGCAGAGCCATCTAAGACAACTCCAAAAACATCGCGCACCCTAGTCGCTGTTGCGGCTCTATGCGGTGCCGGGCTTACCGCCCTTGGCTTCATTTTATTCTCAGTCTGAGGCGAATTTGCAGCAACTAGGCGAAAGCTCGCTGCTTATGCCTATGAAACCAGCTTGGCTTGCATTAGTTTGGCCCGCAACGAACACGAGGCAAACGCACGAAATGCGCAAATCACACTTTCTGTCAGGCATCGCCGCGCTTACCCTTGCGCCAGCAACGCCCTCAGCCGAACCGCAGACAACACCCTGGGTCAACATGTATGGCGTTTCCGGCGGGCTGATTGATATGCCTACCGCCGAAGTTGCCCCTGACGGACAACTTACCTCAACTGTCTCGCACTTTGGCGGCACTACAAGAACAAACCTCGCCTTTCAGCTTACACCTCGCTTGTCTGGAGTGTTCCGGTATTCAGCCTTAAGAGACCTAAAGAAAACAACAAACCCGGCTTTTCCACTTGCAACCTATTACGACCGAAGCTTCGATCTTCACTACCAACTTCTAGACGAAGGCAACTACCGTCCAGCGGTTGCAGTCGGCCTGCGCGACCTACTTGGAACCGGCCTTTATGGCGGTGAGTACATTGTCGCCACAAAATCCGTAGGCGGAAAAGTTCGCCTGACAGGTGGCGTTGGCTGGGGGCGCCTAGGCAGCCACAACAGCTTTGCAAGCTTTGGAACTCGGCCAACCGAATTGCTTGGCGGTGGCGGAAGCCCTAACTTCGACCGCTGGTTCCGCGGCCCAATGGCTGCGTTTGCAGGCGCAAGCTACCAACATAATGATAAGCTTGGCTTCGCTGTTGAGTACTCATCTGACGCATACTTGCAAGAAGGCGTCGATATGTTCGATGTCAAATCACCGTTTAACTTTGGCCTCAAATACAAGTTTAACAACACTGTACAACTTGGCGCCTCGTACATGTATGGCAGCGAGTTCGGCATCAATGTATCTATCGCGCTCGATCCGAAAAGCTCTCCCGCTGCGGGCGGCACTGATACGGCACCACAACCAGTCGCGCGCCGCAATGCGCAATCTGCGCAAGACCTTGGCTGGACCGCTGATGCCAGCCGAAAGCCTCAGATCAAAGCCTCTCTGACGACTGCGCTTAAGCGCGAAGGCATAGCCCTTGAAGGCGTGAAGATTGATGCGACTTCTGCTGAAGTTCTTATCCGTAACGAACGCTTTGACATTGAAAGTCAGGCCGTTGGACGCACGATGCGCATCATGAGCCGCATTTTACCTGCTTCGGTCGAGACCCTGAAAGTAACACAGGCCAATCAAGGTGTTCCCGCTGGTTCAGTCACCCTTGCAAGATCTGATCTCGAAGCGTTCGAAAATGCGCCCTCTTCCGCTATTCTTGAGCGCGCACGCTTTTCAGCTGACAGCCGAAACCGAGATTTCGACGTAATTGACGAGACCTACCCGCGCCTGCTCTGGAGCTTCGGCCCGACTGTGAAGTTAAGTGTTTTCGATCCGGACAGCCCCGTGCGAGCCGATGTGCTCGCTAGCTTGGAGGGGCAATATCACATCGCCCCCGGGTGGGTGGCCTCGGGTTCGTTCAATTATAAAATCGGCGGCAACCTTGATGACCTTCCTCAGAACCGCACTGGTGTGGTTGCTGTCAATCCGCCCCATGCCGTGCGCTCTGATGCTCGTCTATATGCAGAAGGCAATGGCCCCAAGATCGAACACCTGACAATCGCCAAATATGGGCGTTTGAGTGACGACCTTTACGGCCGTGTAACTCTTGGCTACCTCGAGCAAATGTATGCAGGTGTTTCAGGCGAAGTGCTTTGGAAACCCGTAAACAGCCGCCTCGCGTTGGGTGGAGAAATTAACTATGTCGCGCAACGTGACTTTAATCAGGGCTTTGGCCTTCAAGATTACAAAGTCGCAACGGGCCACGTTTCAGCCTACTATGATTTGGGGCACGGCTTCCATACACAGATTGATGCCGGTCGTTACCTTGTGGGTGATTGGGGTGTTACGGCCTCCCTGGATCGCGAATTTGGGAATGGATGGAGCGTTGGTGCATATGTCACAAAAACCACCCTTTCATCAGAACGGTTCGGCGAAGGTTCGTTTGACAAAGGTATCCGCATATCACTCCCGATGAGTTGGGCGCTTGGCTGTCCGTCGTCAGAGTTTTTGGGTCCAAGAGCGGCCTAAACTAAGAGAGAGTTTGGCTCATCTAGTTGGTTTGATT
>NZ_JAOWLC010000008.1 GCF_025751535.1 Lentibacter sp. XHP0401
TAATCAAACCAACTAGATGAGCCAAACTCTCTCTTAGTTTAGGCCGCTCTTGGACCCAAAAACTCTGACGACGGACAGACCGATCGCATTCAAAAAAAACATTGCGGGGTATGAGAAGGACAAGATTTGGGTCCGGGATGGAAATGAAGTTGTTCAGGCGCAACCTCGCCATTTTGCAAGCCTTTTCATTTCAGGTGACAATGACGGTGTAGAGGGGCTCATCCCGCCTTCAAATGCGCAAATTAAGCGGTTCATAGGCCGCGTTGAAGCGATGGCTGAACTCTTTGATTGGATTTACAACTCTGATGAACCAAGGACATACTTGTATGGCAAAGGCGGATCTGGGAAAACGACAATCGCCCGAGAATTTGCCAAGCTTGTCAAGTCTGCCGGAAAAGGTCTCCAAATCGAGTGTGCCGACCCCGTCGATATTGTCCTATTCTTGAGCGCAAAAGAAAAGGAGCTATCCTCCCCTAACGCTGAAGTCGTTGATCTTTCCGACCCTGACTTCCATGATGAATTAAGCCTACTCTCCCAAATCGTTAAGCTCTCGGGAGGCGAAGTAGATATCGGTGATGCAGAGGTTGCAGAACTCAAAGACTATCGCAGGACTGTTCAGGAGTATCTTGACCATTTTTCCTATCTAATTGTTCTCGACGATGTTGATACTCTCACCACCAAAGGGATCGACCCTGGTGCAGACTTTCTTTTTCGCGCACTCAGTCGTGCAAAAAAACGGTCTAAAGTTCTCTACACCATTAGAAATGCCCCTTCGCAGTCCATTCACAACTCAATAGAAGTGCCCGGCTTGTTTGGTAAGGACTATTTGGATTTCGTCCAAGAATGTGTGGAGAAATTTAGAGCACCAGAGCCCAACGTGGAATTTAGGGACAACCGCTTGCCGCACTTATCTGAAAGACGGCCGCTTGTGATCGAGTCAATAATTGCTCTTTCAAGAACCGCTGGCGGATACGAAGGAGCGGATCGGCTCTTCACCCAAAACGTTGGGGACGATATTCGAAACTACGTATTTTTGCGAGAATGGGACGCTCTGTCAAACGGGTTGGAACGCCCACTACTTGCCGCACTTTCTGACCTCAATAGACCGACTTCGTTCCAAGATTTGAAAGTTGTTCTCCAAGCAGGGGATTCCTCAATCCGAGACGCTATTTCTGCCGTGCGCGAAATGTTTTTAGTGGTTGATGATGCCGGACAGAACACATTTTATTCTCTCGCGGGACTTACTCGAAGCTTCGTCAATTCAAAAAAAGAGAATCTAAAGCTCTACCCTGCGGTGAAGGAAAGAGTGCGCGCGTTCAAGCGAACCGCGAAGATCGCTTCCCCGGAAGTTGCACGAATTGTGGCTACCGTTAGAAAATATGTTCCTCTCAGGCTCTCGAGTCATAGTTCAGAAAATCTCAAATTAGCGTTTGACTTGGTTAGAGATTCGACACTGAAACTGGCAGTAACAGAAGATCCAGTATTTAGGGCTTTGAAAGGCTATGTTGAAGCGCTGCAAACACGCGTTGAACTACATGAAGTTCGAGAGAATTTTCAATACTCTCTTCAGATGAAACACGAGCCTGAGTTTGAAGAATTGACCGCTTGGTATAATGCAGAGAAGTCCTCTAATATTGTTGGTGAGCATTTATTTCAAATAATGGACGCCGTAACCGCTGGTAGAAGGTATTCAGAGGATCAAAAAATCGGGATGATTTCTCGAAAAGCAACGACCGCATATCATATCGCGCAGCAGAAATTTGATGGCGCACCCGATGAAGCTCAATCTTTGATGCGGTTGAGTGTTCTTTTGCACGCACAGGCTTTTAAGCAGAACATTCTCAACGGTTCACCAATGGCGGATATCTCTGAGAGATATTGCCGAAATACTGCTGATCAATACTTTCGAATTATCTCTTCTTATGGCCCCTGGGAGCCATTCGGAGAAATGTTGCTGCTTCAAGATGAGACAGAGGGGTACCTCGACCCAGTAGCGGATGCAATTTTGATTTATATCGAACGAGCATCGCGTCAGTTATATTCGAAATCAGAAAAGTCTCGCGTAAAGAACAAAATTCGAGACTTTATCTCCGCGAAGTTCCCAAAAGAGAAGTGGCTGGACACTACCCTTCCTCCGATCATTGAAGAAAAATTGAGGTCCTTCAGCGCAGGCTTGCAGTAGGTTCGTGTCAGGCAGGCATTTGGAGCGTGCGTTATCCGTGAGCCAACGCACCTTCGGAATGGTCGATGCATAGGATGCGTGTGTGCAGTTAGGCTACCTTGTTAATCCCCCCATTTTTAATGGGGGGATTACTCCAGCTTATCGTTGAAAGGTGGCGATGGGCCGAAAGTGTCTATAATTACTCTTTCGTATTGGCGCGTAGCGCCAATATAGAGGTCAGAGACTATGTTAGATAGATGCCTCAGGCGGGGTCAGATGCAACGCTTACCAGTTAGGAGTGCTGGGGGGTGTTTCGCAGAGAAGGTGGTTTTGGTGGAGCATAGCGGGATCGAACCGCTGACCTCCTGCATGCCATGCAGGCGCTCTCCCAGCTGAGCTAATGCCCCAAAACCAAGCGTCGTCTAGGTGACTGCGCGGGTCTTAGTCAAAGGGGCGGGCAGGATCAAGCCCAAATCCGCCCCAATGATAATTCTTCAGTCGTCGTCTGTGCCTTCGGCGGCAACATCGGCCAGATCGTCGAGCGAGACATTGTCATCGTCGTCGTCTTCCAGCACATCATCGTCGTCATCGAGATCCACATCAACATCATCTTCAAGCACATCGACTTCAAGATCGTCTTCCGCTTCTTTTGCCTTCTTGGTCACAGCGTCTTCTTGGTCGGCTGCAATCAGGCTCTTTTTGTTAGCGTCAAACTCGACAACCTCGCCCGTGTAGGGGCTGATAACTGGCGTCTTGTTCAGGTCGTAAAAACGCTTGCCAGTGGTTGGGCACAAACGTTTGACGCCCCATTCTTCCTTAGGCATGGTTTACCTCTTTCAATTCGGGTCTTGTCGGTGATCAGCGCCAACTGCCATAACAAGGCAGGGGTGTCAAAGGCTTTCGCCAAATCACGCAACCATAATAGCCCGAAACGGCAAGGAATCCGCGTATGAGCACATTTGTTCTAGACAGTGAGGCCGAAGGCGAGCCGCGCGTCGAAGTGCGCCTCAAGCGCTCTTCACAGGCTAAACGGCTGTCTTTGCGTGTTTCCCAGCTCGATGGCCGTGTCACACTCACCTTGCCGCGCCACGCCTCCGAGGATGAGGCAACAAGCTTTATCCGCGAAAAAGCCGCATGGCTGCGCCGCCATGTTGCGCGCTTCGAGGCTGATATGCTGGTGGGGCAGGGGGGCGAAATTCCATTTCAGGGCCAGATGATTCGCGTTGTGCAAGGGCAGGGCCGCAAGATCACGCTTCACGAGGGCCAACTCTTTGTTCCGGGTGCGCCCGAGCGCACAGGCGCACGCCTCGCCGCTTTCATCAAAGAGGCCGCGCGGGACCGTCTCACCGAAGCATCCGATCGTTATTCAGCCGCCCTTGGCCGCCCGTTTGCGCGCATCTCCCTGCGCGATACCCGCTCGCGCTGGGGCTCGTGCAGCTCGCAAGGCGCACTGATGTATTCGTGGCGTCTGGTCATGGCCCCGCCCGAAGTGCTCGAGTATGTCGCGGCACATGAGGTCGCCCATCTGGCCGAGATGAACCACTCGCCCGCCTTCTGGAAAGTCGTTCACGATATCTACGGCCCCCACCGTGCCCAACGCGGCTGGCTGCGCGAACACGGAGCAGGCTTGCATAAGTACCGCTTCACAAGCTAACCTGTGATCACAAACGACGCCGGACCACAGGCGCAGCAAAAACGTGATCACAAATGCCCATGCAAACACCCGTGCCGCTCTCTCCTGCAAGCCCGCGCAGCGAGAATACCTCTTCCGCCCACGACAAGGTCTACCGTGGCCTGCGCATTCGTATCATGCACGGCGAGCTGCCTCCCGCCCATGCGCTTACCCTGCGGGGCATCGGTCGCGAGTTTGATGTCTCGATGACGCCCGCGCGCGAAGCCGTGCAGCGCCTCGTGGCCGAAGGCGCGCTGTTCATGTCCTCTTCGGGCCGTGTCGCCACGCCCGAGCTTTCCAATGAGCGCATAGAGGAGCTCGCCGCCCTGCGCGCGCTCCTTGAGGTTGAACTCGCCAGCCGCGCACTGCCGCGCGCGCATATGGCACTTATAGAACGCCTCCAAACCATCAACGGAACCATAGCCGAAGCCGTCGCCCATAAAGACGCTGTCGCCTATATCCGCACGAACCTCGAGTTTCACCGCACGCTTTATTTGCGCGCTCAGGCTCCCGCCATGCTGGCGATGTGCGAAACCGTCTGGCTTCAACTCGGCCCCACCATGCGCGCGCTCTATGGCCGTCTCCAGCGCACCGAGCTGCCGCATTTTCACCGTGCCATCGTCGCGGCTCTCCATGCGGGCGATGAGCCCGGCCTACGCCTCGCCGTGCGCTCCGATGTCACCCAGGGCCTCAAGCTGCTCGCGGGGTAAACCAGTCATGACCGTAGCCAGAACGCATACACCTTCCCGTCAGGTTCTCTTGAAGTTCGCCGCCCTTCTGGCGCTTGCCGTGGGTTATTACATTTACCTCGGCCTCACCTATGATTTCGCCACAGGCGGCATCGCCGTTGCTCTCACATGGAGCTTCTTTGTGCTCTGTACCCCCGTGGCCGATGCAGGCTTCCTGCTCGATTTCCCCTTGCGGCTCCTCTTCGGCGTCCGAATGATTATATCCGAGCTGGCCGTCTGGGCGCTCGCAATCATACTCAACATAGCAACACTCGCCTTTGCCCCACAGTATTACGAAACAACAGTGGTCACGCGGCTCTTCGCGCAAATCCTGCTTTACCCGTGGCCCTACTGGGGCGTCATCGTCCTCTCGGCCCTCGGCACATTCCTTTCGGTGCGCTTCGGTGACGAGTTGATGGATGTCCTCCACCACCGCGATCGAAGTTTCTTTCACTCACACCATTTCAAACACGAGCTGATCCTCGTCGCCTTCTTCATCATGGTGCTCTTCGGCTACTACCGCCTCATAGCTTCCCTCGGCATAGAAAACCTGATGTCGTAGACCCGCAGCGCAGGGCAAAATGCGCTCATATCTTTTTTATTGCCATAAATATCCCAAGGGGAGGCTTCATAAGCCCTATGGCTTATGAATCGGGGGACTGGTCCCCCAACGGGTCGGATTGCACGAAGTGCAATTCGAAGCCTGATCAGGCAGCCAGGCCCTTTGAACCAAGGTCCAGATACTTTTTCCGCCGCTCGGAAATAAGTTTCTTGCCTTTCATCCCCTCAAGCTCGGTCAGCATCTCGTCCAAAGCCTTGCGCACCGCCTCGATCGAGGCCGCCTTGTCGCGGTGTGCGCCACCAAGGGGTTCCTTGATCACACGGTCCACAACACCAAGCTGCGTGAGGTCTTTCGCCGTCAGCCGCAGCGCTTCGGCGGCTTCGCGCATCTTCTCGGCGTCTTTCCACAGGATCGAGGCACAGCCCTCTGGCGTGATCACCGAATAGATCGAATGTTCCAGCATCGCGACACGATCACCCGTTGCAAAGGCTACAGCGCCGCCAGAGCCGCCTTCTCCGATGATGATCGAAATCAGCGGCACGCCCGCCTGCAAGCAAGCCTCGGTGGAGCGCGCAATCGCTTCTGATTGCCCGCGCTCCTCCGCGCCTTTGCCGGGGTAGGCGCCTGCCGTGTCAATCAGCGTCACAACAGGCAAGCCAAACTTGCCAGCCATTTCGATCAGCCGCACAGCCTTGCGGTAGCCCTCGGGGCGCGCCATGCCGAAATTGTGTTTGATGCGGCCTTTGGTGTCGCTGCCCTTCTCATGGCCGATAACCATGACAGGCGTGCCCTCAAACCGCGCCAACCCGCCCATCACGGCGGCATCATCCGCAAAGTTACGGTCGCCCGCCAGAGGGGTGTATTCGGTAAACAACGCTTTGATGTAATCAGAGCAATGTGGCCGGTCCGGGTGACGTGCAACCTGACATTTCCGCCAGGGTGTCAGGTCCTTGTAAAGCGCGACGAGCATGTCCGCCGCCTTTTTGTCGAGCGCGGCAGCTTCCGCCTCTACGTCCATTCCCTCGCTTTGCCGCGCCAATGCGCGCAGCTCTTCGGCTTTGCCTTCAATCTCCGCCAGAGGCTTCTCAAAATCGAGGTAATTGGTCATGCTTCACTCCGAACAAATCGCAACAGCTATATGGCTGTTTGTCTGCGCAAATGCAATCTTTGGAAGCGGCGCGCAAGCCTTGGCGGATGCGCGCCGCCAAAAGCGGCTTACATCGCCGCCAGTTCGAGCATCTTGGCAAACTGTGCTTCTGTCAGCGTTGCGCGCCAATGGTCGGTGCAGTTTGAACGTGCCATAACCAGCTTGGTTTCCATCTCACCGACTTTCACAGCCAGCGCCTGACGCTCGTCAACAGGCGCACCCGCAACGATAGCGGCGCGCAGCTCGGCGCGCGCGGTCAAAGTTGCCTCTTCAATGGCCTTACGCTTCGCAGGCATCGTATCAAGCCATTGCTTCAGGTCCGCGCGTTGTGCTTCGGTCAGCTCAAGCGCATCGGCGTTTTTGGCAATGACCGGGGTAAAAGCCACGATAGGGGCCGAAATTTCCCGTGCGTTTTTAGCCTGTTGTGCAAATGCGGGCGCTCCAAGGGCAAGCACCATAGCGGCGCCAAGCAGAAGGGTTTTCATTGTGTTCTCCAATTCCAGTTACGCGTCGCACTATATGCTGAAATTGGAATGTAACTTTTGACCTAAATCAATATCCGCGAGATATCTTTAATTCATACCGCTTGCGGCATAAGAACCGGATACAAGGACAACAGCAAAAGCGCGGCCATGCTCCAGTTAAAGGCTCTGAGCCGCGCGGGTGACGTCAAAAACCGCCGCATCTCGCGGCCCAGCACCGCCCAGATACTCACCGAGGGCAGGTTCACCAGCATAAACGCAACCGCGACAAGTGTAACAGACCAGACTGTTCTGTCGCCCGCATAAAGCGTGATCGCCGTCAGCCCCATACTCCACGCCTTCGGGTTTACCCACTGAAACGCTGCTGCTTGCAAAAACGTCATGGGGCTGCCGCCTGCCTTGCTGCCCTCGGGCGCTGCAGCATTGGCAATCTTGAACGCGAGCCAGAGCATGTAGATCACGCTCACAACCGTCAGAATGGTGCGGCTCTGCGGGTAGGCATCAAACACCTGCATCAGCCCGACCCCGACACAGAAAATCATAAAGCCAAAGCCGATCCCGATCCCCAGCATATGCGGAATGGTGCGCAAAAAGCCGAAGTTTGCCCCTGAAGCGAGCAACATCATATTGTTCGGCCCCGGCGTGGCCGAAGAGACAAAGGCAAACAGCACAAGGGCGAGGAAAATTTCATATGTCATCAGAACAATATCTACGCAAACTTGCACATTGTAATTGCGAATTTGTGTGAAATTTTACTATTATCACAACTAATGACAGATATTGATAGAATAGACCGCAAGATATTGCATGAACTCACGCGCAATGGCCGGATCAGCAATCTCGAGCTGGCCGAGCGCATTGGTTTGTCGCCCTCCGCCTCCCTGCGCCGCGTGGCAGCGCTTGAGCGTATCGGGGTGATCAAAGGCTATCGCGCCGTGCTTGATCCTGATGCCATGGGCGGGGGCTTCACTGCCTATGTCATGGTCGGGCTCAACCTGCACACCAAGGCCGCGCAAGAAGCCTTCGAGAAAGCCATCAGCGCCGCCCCCGAAGTGCGCGAATGTCATAACATCACCGGCGTTGTCGAATACATCCTGCGCGTCGAGGCCGCGAGCCTCACCGCTTACAAAACTTTTCACACCGAGGTCCTCGGAACGCTCCCCCAAGTCAGTGCCATCACTTCCTATGTCGTCATGGGCAGCCCCAAGGACGAACGCGCCTAGAGGTGAAACTAATCTTCAATCACAGTCGCAATGCGCGTCTCGGTCAATTCTTCCTCCACAAGCGCATAGATCTGCTCGGGCGGGGTCTTGAGCGAATAAACCATCAGCGACGGGTCCACGCCCATCTCGATGAGGTATTCCATCGTTTCGCCCTGACCCGACTGAATGCTCTCGACTGCGAACATAACAGGCATGTATCCGGGTTGGTCATAGTAATGCTGGTGCAGCCCCACGATCCCTTGTCGTGACACAGTTCGCTCTGTGCCACCTGCCAGCAGGTAAGGGCAGGACGAGGCACAGACAGCCCCCGCAAGCACAGCCGTGGGCAGGCCTTCTGCCCTGATGTGCCGCCCGATCAGCAAGGCTTCGTGCACCATTCCCCCGGGGCTGTGCAACGCAACCAGATCAGGCGTCTCCAACATATCCGCAAGCTGCTCCTCAAAGCGTTCGGATGCCCCCTCGTCAATCTGCCCTGTCACCAGAAGCACACGCCCCTTGCCCTCGATGGTCATCTCCTCAAAGCGCAAGCGGTCGTCAAATTTCTCCGGCATCGGCATGTCCGCAGGGCCGTCCTGTGTCACAAGGCCGGGCAGGGAGCGGTCGGTTCTGTATTCCCGCCGCTGGTCACCGGGCGAGACTGGCCCGGTGGGCAGCTCGACTCGCTCCTGAAACATCTTCGGAAACAGGCCATAAACCTGCGTGACCATGAGAAACGCGGCAAGCCCGAGCTGCAACAGCAGCACATACTTCAACCCGCCCCGCGCATCAAAGTTCGGCACATAGCGCATCAGGCTTTATCCGGCTTGTCATCGTCAAGCTTGGCCGTGCGCTCGTGCATCGCCGCATCCGCCGCACCCATCGTCATTTCCACATCCTTCATCGCATTGATCGCCGCGCGCAGGTCGGCCAAAGTGAGCGTGTCTTCAATGCTCATCCCGTCGCGCCCGCTTCTGATTGCGGTTTGGGTGACAGCCAGCACAAAAACCAGAATGGCAGGCAGCAAATCAATCGCAATCGCACCCGCCCATGAGGGCACAAAATTTCCCGCATAGCGGATCACGGCATCCGCCGCCGAAATAGGGTTGTAAGCCGTCTCGATCGGAGGCTCGATTTCCAGCACCGCATCCGCTGCGTTTTTCAGGGATCTGCTGCGCTGGTCAAGCGCATCCAGAACCGAGTCAATCGTGGCCGATTGCGCATCGCGCACCGAAGAGCTGCGCCCGTCAAGCTCGGGCAAAACAACTGAAGCAGGCAAATCTTCCGCGGCCCGTGCCACAAGCGTCGCAACGCTGTATTGGTTCAACTGCGAGATCACACCCGCCAGCTTCACGCTCTCCTCGGAGAAGCGAACCGAGCGCATATCGACAGGGCCGGGGGCAACCGTAAGCTCCCGCATTCGCGCGAGAATTCTGTTGCCGGCCTCAAAGGCCTCGTCAATCAACGGCTGTTGCGTGGCAATCTGCTCTTCAAGGTTGCGCAGTTCGTCGGATTTCTGCGCCAACACCCGAAAGACAGTTCCGCGCCCCGCAGCGCCAGACAGCCCGCCCGATTGCTCAAGCTCCGCAAGGTCTTCAAAGCTCTGCCGCGCCCGCTCCACTTCGCGGCCCAAAGATTGCCCGCTGAGCGCAATATCATGGGCCTGCTCCAGCGCGCGCTGATAGTCCCTGACCGTGTTTTCCAAATGCTGCTCAACAGCCGCAGACCCGGCCAGCGCCGCCGCATTCAGCCAACTCGACATCGCGATAATCGCCAGTGAGCCTGCAAATGTTGCAACAGTCAGCCCGATAAATCCGCCGGCTGTGCGCATCGCGGGAAGCAACCGCAGCATGTAGCTCCAGAAAACAAAAATCCCGACAGACACGGCAATAGAGTAAGCCACAGCCGCAAAGAACGAGACGGCCCCGTTGTCTTCCAACAAGCTCGACACGCCGAGGTAGGTATAAATACCCGAAGCAATCGCAAGCACCCCGAGCGCGGCAGGCGTAAACGTATCAAGCCAGACAAGATGCCCCTCAAGCTCCTTCGCCGTGCGCAATCCTTTGGCCTCTTCAGCGGTCAATCGGTCCTTTGAGTCAGTCATGAACAGGGCGCTCCAAATGTATTAACGAACCTTAACAGCGTGAATAATTTTGCGCAAAATTGAAAGCCGATAGTGCCCAATACGCGGTTATGTGATGAGCGCGCGCAGAGGGGTCACACCGCTCAGTTCAGAGACAGAACCGCCTGCCCGATGAGCATGGTTAATGGTAAGGTTATAAAACTGAGCAGGGTTTGCGCCGTTATAATGGTCGCCATCAGGGGCGCATCGCCCCGCATTTCGCGCGCAAGCGTATAGCTGGCAACGCCAGTGGGAAGTGCCGCAAAAATCAGGGCAACTTGAAATACCAGAAGATCAGGGGCAAGCACCCATGCCGCCAGAACAACAGCTAGCGGGTTGATCAGAAACTTACCGATCACCGATAGCCCGATAATGCGGACATCACCTGACAGTCCGCGAATCTTGAGATTGGCGCCAACACAGAGCAACATGATCGGCAATGCAGCACTGCCGAGAATGCGGGCAATTTCATGTAAAACCGGCACCTCTTTCAAACCGGCAAAGTTGAAGAGCGCTCCGGCCAAAATGCTCAGGATCAGCGGGTTCTTCACCAGCCCCCGCACGATAGATTTTCCGCCCCCGCCGAGCTGGCGCGTCATCAAGGTAACAACCGTGACATTGACCACCGGTACCAAAAGCGCCGAGCCAAGCACAGCGATTTGCAATCCTGTCGTTCCGAAAACAGCCTCTGCAATGGCGAGGCCAATAAATGTGTTAAACCGCGCACTGCCTTGCAAAAGCGAGCTGGCCTGTGGTGCCGCAAACCCGCGTCCGAACAGCCACCCACACAGGATCGCTGCAAAGAACCCTGCATAAAGGAGCATTGCGTAGTCACCCAACCCTCCGCTCAAATCCGCCGCAGAGATTTTGGCAAAAAACAGCGCTGGCATAAGAACCCAATACACAAGCCGGTCATTGAGATTCCAGAACTCGGTCGATGGAATGCCTCCACGCCGTAAGCCATAACCCATCAGGATCAGAGCAAAGACCGGTGCAATGGCCAAAAAAATTGTCAGCATATCTTTGGGCCTCGATGGGGTCTGATAGTGTTAGGTCACGGTTCTGGGCTTTGCAATGGAAGCGCCCGTTCTGCATCTGCTGCGAACGTTCTGTTCACAAACAAGCCGTTTTTCCCGAATTGTCAAAACCTGTTTTGGCGGTGCACGTGTTGTGCACGCATGGTGCACGCTTTTCACCCCCCTGTTTTTGGCGATTCTCCAAAAGTTAATGCGCCTTGGCGGGCTTGGAGAAACAAGGCTGTCCCCACGTGGTAATACCGCTCCGGAGGTCAGGTTCTAACCTGCGCCCCTAAGCCCGGTTATCGTCAATAAAGGGGCTTGGCTTGGCAAATCTGGTAAGGTCTTCACAGTCCGTGATCTCGATATGGTTCCCCTGAACCCGCACGCCATAAGGCTCGAGACTTTTGAATGCACGGCTCAGGTTTTCGGGTGTCATACCCAAAAACGAGGCCAGACGGCGCTTTTCCATTGTCAGATCAAACGCGTTAGATTCTGCCCGTTTGCTCTGGCGCAAAAGGTAGTTCGCAAGCCGCTCAAGCGAGGTACGCAGCTTCAGGTCTTTGGTATTTTTCACCACCGCGCGGTAGCATTGAGACAGCTCTGTCACAATGGCGCGGGCAAATGCGTTGTCCACATCAAAAAGCGCGCGCGCATCCTCGGAAGGGACAAGCACAATGCGGCTTTTTTCCAACGTGCGAGCCGACATGAGGTAAGGCAAATTCTTCACCGTCGCCGCCAGAATAAAAGTTGAAACAGGATGCACAGTGGCAAGGCTTGTTTCCCGTCCGTTCCATTTCGAGAAAAGATCCACCGAGCCGGAAACAACAATATGCAGGAAGTCTGGGGTGTCTCCTTCGGTGATCAGCTCCACATGCGGTGGAAAATTCTGCACATAAGAACCCCGCATTAGCGCCTCGAAATTTTCCTGCTCCATTCCTGCAAACAGGGCAAGACTGCGGATTTCGTTGGGGTACGACTCAGGCATTTGGGCGGGGACCTTTTCGGTTGGAGAACGAGCACACTTTCTCTTTAATTGATATTTGTCAAGCCGTGAGTTGATGCGGTGGAAGGCCTCGCTTGATCTCTGCTGCGACAGAGATGACCCATTTCGCTCGGTCATTTATTTCAGGGGCGCTTGAGCGCAAGTTTGATTCAGATCAAGCTAACACCCCAATAGAAGCCTGCACACAGGGCCCAACCGAATACAGGAGCGTCAGAAGCTCTTTCTGGAGGGACCGTGATGGAACTACAAAATAAGGCCACCGCGCTGTGGTCAAACTTCTTCAACGTAAAAATGGTGCAGATCAGAACCTTCCACATGACTTGGTTTGCGTTCTTCTCGTGCTTCTTTGCATGGTTTGGCATCGCGCCACTGATGAGTGTCGTGCGCGACGAGTTGATGCTCACCAAAGACCAAATCGGCTGGGCCATCATCGGCTCGGTCTCGATGACAATCTTCGCACGGCTGTTTATCGGATGGCTCTGTGACCGGATCGGACCGAGAAAGGCCTACACATGGTTACTTCTGATCGGATCGCTCCCTGTTATGGGGATCGGTCTTGCGCATTCGTTTGAAACCTTTCTTCTGTTTAGGGTTCTGATCGGCGGGATCGGGGCTGCGTTTGTTATTACACAATACCATACCACAGTGATGTTCGCGCCTAATGTGGTTGGCCAGGCCAACGCCACATCGGCTGGCTGGGGTAACCTTGGTGGCGGTGTCACTCAGTTTGTGATGCCGCTGCTCTTCTCGGTCATGGTTATCGGCTTCGGTTTCTCCGAAGGCGTGGGCTGGCGGCTGTCGATGGTTGTGGTCGGTATTATCATCTTCCTTACAGGGGTTGCCTATTACTTCCTCACTCAAGACGCGCCAGACGGCAACTTTGACGACCTGCGCGCAGCTGGTAGAATGGAAGAGAAAAAGAAAGTCACCGGAAACTACATGAACGCGCTGAAAGACCCGCGCGTCTGGGTGCTCTTCGTCATCTACGGTGCGTGCTTCGGCATCGAGCTGACAGTAAACAACGTCGCGGCTCTCTACTTCATGGATTACTTTGATCTTAGCCTTGTCGCGGCAGGTTTTGTGGCTGCATCCTTTGGTCTTATGAACCTTTTCGCCCGCACATTGGGCGGCCTCTTCGGCGATAACTTCGGTGCACTTTGGGGCCTCAAGGGGCGTAGCTTCTGGCTGTTCGTTTGCATCTTCTTTGAGGGTTGCGCGCTTATGGTCTTCAGCCAGATGCATGTGCTTTTCCTTGCCCTGCCGGCGCTGATTGTCTTCTCGCTTTTCACCCAGATGGCGGAAGGGGCCACTTACTCGGTCGTGCCTTTCATCAACAAAAAGTCGCTTGGCGCGGTTGCGGGTGTTGTGGGTGCGGGCGGCAATGCGGGTGCGGTGCTTGCGGGCTTCCTTTTCAAGAACGTGATCGACTGGTCACAAGCATTTTTCATCCTCGGCATGATCGTGACCTGCGCCTCTTTCCTCGCTTTCTTTGTGCGCTTCTCCAGCAAACAGGAAGACGAAGAGCGCGCCAACTTTGCGGCGGCCAATATCGAAACCCTGCGCAAGCGCGCGGCCCGGGCCAATGCTGAGCTCGACGAGGGCATGGCAGCGATTGCGCGCAAAGGCGAGCAACCCGCCTGACAGAAACAGAACCTTGGCGGGCTGATGAGCAGCCCGTCTGATATGAAAACGCCACCACGGGAGGACCCCACCAATGGCGAGCACAACAACAAATGTAAGCAGTCGAATTCTGACTGACTGGCGGCCGGAGGACGACGAGTTCTGGGGCGCAAAAGGTCGCGCGATTGCGACGCGCAACCTTTGGATTTCAATTCCTAACCTTTTGATGGCATTTTCGGTCTGGATGGTTTGGTCGGTCGTGGTCGCCAAGATGCCCGCAATCGGCTTTGATTTTACTGTAGGCCAACGCTTCTGGCTGGCAGCTTTACCTGGCCTGTCAGGTGCAACGCTTCGGATTTTCTACAGCTTTCTGGTCCCAATTCTCGGTGGCCGTAGGTGGACCGCAATTTCCACAGCGTCACTTCTGTTGCCGGCTCTGGGCATCGGCTTCGCGATTCAGAACCCGGAAACAAGCTATGTCACCTTTCTGATCCTTGCGCTGATGTGCGGTTTTGGCGGCGGGAACTTTGCCTCCTCAATGGCAAATATCGCCTATTTTTACCCCAAGCGGGTCAAGGGCAACGCTTTGGCGCTGAATGCCGGTCTAGGCAACCTTGGCGTGTCTGTCATGCAATTCGTCGTGCCGTTGGTCATTACAGTCGGCGTTTTCGGTGCTCTTGGCGGCGCCCCGCAGGAATTGTCCGATGGCGGTCAGCTCTGGTTGCAGAACGCCGGCTTCATCTGGGTGCCGTTCCTGATTGTTGGGGCAATCGCTGCATGGTTCGGAATGCATGACATTGCCGATGCGAAGGCCAGCTTTAAGGATCAGTCGGTCATCTTCATGCGTAAGCACAACTGGATTATGTGCTTCCTCTATACTGGCACGTTCGGCAGCTTTATCGGTTACTCCGCTGGCTTTCCGCTCTTGATGCGGACACAGTTTCCCGAAGTTGACGCCTTGCAATTTGCTTTTCTGGGTCCGCTCGTCGGCGCACTCAGCCGGGCAGGCACAGGTTGGATTTCGGACAAGTTCGGTGGTGGTCGCGTAACTTTCTGGACTTTCCTTGGAATGATCGTTGCCGTCCTTGGCGTGCTGCAATTCCTTCCGCTTGGCGACAGTGGCGGTAATTTCTGGGGCTTCTTCATCTGCTTTATGGCGCTGTTCTTCCTGACAGGTGTTGGCAATGCTTCGACCTTCCAGATGATCCCGACAATCATGCGTCTCGAAATCCCGCGCTTGATGCCCGAACTGGACAAGGATCAGCTGTTTCGGCAATCCGAACGTGAAAGCGCCGCGATCATCGCATTCACTTCGGCAATTGCCGCATACGGCGCATTCTTCATCCCGAAAAGCTACGGCACATCCATCGCGATGACAGGCGGCCCTGCCGCGGCACTCTGGGGGTTTCTGGCCTTCTACGCTGTCTGTGCCTTGGTTTGCTGGATCTTCTACAGCCGCAAATCTGCGCCTGTTCCCTGCTGAATAGAACACCTCTCTGCGCTGCCTCTGAGGGGTGGCGCAGCCCAAGCTTCAAGGAGATAAAATCATGAGCCATCTGCTCGATAGACTGAACTTCCTGCAGTCCAAGGAACTGGAACAGTTCTCAAATGGACATGGGCAGGTGACCCGTGAAAACCGCGATTGGGAGGATACCTATCGCAACCGCTGGCGGCACGACAAAATCGTACGCTCGACCCATGGTGTAAACTGTACCGGCTCTTGCAGTTGGAAGATCTACGTCAAATCCGGGATCGTAACCTGGGAAACCCAGCAAACCGACTATCCGCGCACGCGGCCTGATTTGCCCAATCACGAACCACGCGGCTGTGCGCGGGGCGCTAGCTACAGTTGGTATCTTTATTCTGCCAACCGCGTGAAAAATCCGCTGGTGCGCGGACGGCTTATGAAAGTCTGGCGCAAGATGCGCGAGACGATGGAGCCCATCGAAGCCTGGACAAAACTGCAGGCCGATCCGATTTTGCGGGCAAGTTATGTCGAAACCCGTGGCAAGGGCGGCTTCGTGCGCGCCACTTGGGATGAGGCAACAGAAATTACCGCCGCAGCCAACGCCTATACTGTCAAAACATATGGCCCTGACCGCGTGTTCGGCTTCTCGCCGATCCCCGCGATGTCGATGGTCAGCTATGCAGCTGGCTCGCGCTACCTGTCACTCATGGGCGGTACGGTTATGTCGTTTTACGACTGGTATTGCGACTTGCCACCTGCCTCGCCCATGACATGGGGTGAGCAGACAGATGTTCCTGAATCGGCTGATTGGTATAATGCGGGTTACTTGCTGCTTTGGGGCTCCAACGTGCCGCAGACGCGCACACCCGACGCACACTTCTACACAGAAGTACGCTACAAAGGCACGAAATCGGCTGTGATTTGCCCTGACTATTCTGAAGCCGCCAAGTTCGGTGATGTCTGGCTCAACGCCAAGCAAGGAACCGATGCCGCACTCGCCATGGCCTTTGGGCACGTGATCCTGCGCGAGTTTCATCTTGATCGTCAGACACCTTACTTCGAGGATTATACTCGCAAGTATTCCGACCTTCCCATGCTGGTGAAGATGGAAGAGAAAGACGGCAAGCTTGTGCCGGGTCGCTTCCTACGCGCGGATGATATTGACGGTAAGCTGGGGGAAAAGAACAACCCAGAGTGGAAGACTGTGGCCTATGACGAAACGTCTAACGCCTATGTCGCACCCAACGGATCTGTCGGCTATCGCTGGGGCGAAGACGGCGAATGGAACCTTGAAGAGCGCGCGGCCAAGGCTGATACGCACCTGAAACTGAGCTTCATTCTTGAAGAAGATCATGATGAGGTTGTGGGCGTTGATTTTCCATACTTCGGCGGCGAGGCTTACGGCCAGTTCGAAACTGACGCTGACCACCCCGATGTTCTGACACGCAATATCCCTGTCAAAACTATCGAGACAAAGGCAGGCAAAATCACTGTAGCGACGGTGTTTGACCTCTTCTGCGCCAACTACGGGCTTGATCGTGGTCTGGGCGGCGATTGGGTCACTTCTGACTTTGCCGATGACATGCCGGGCACACCGGCCTGGGCCGAAAAGATCACTGGCGTGCCTGCCGACAAGATCATTCATGTTGCGCGCGAATTTGCCGACAATGCCGAGAAGACAAACGGCAAGTCGATGGTCATCATCGGCGCGGCGATGAACCACTGGTATCACATGGATATGAACTATCGTGGTGTGATTAACATGCTTGTCATGTGTGGCTGTGTCGGCCAGTCAGGCGGCGGCTGGGCGCACTACGTGGGTCAGGAAAAGCTGCGCCCGCAGACAGGCTGGCAGCCCTTGGCCTTTGCACTTGATTGGAACCGCCCGCCGCGGCACATGAACTCGACCTCGGCCTGGTATGCACATACCGACCAGTGGCGCTATGAGACGCTGGAGGCCAAGGAGATCCTTTCGCCGACAGCGCCTGAAGGTGACTGGGACATCAACCTCATCGACTATAACATCCGCGCCGAGAGGATGGGCTGGCTGCCTTCTGCGCCGCAGCTCAAGACCAACCCGCTAGAAGTTGCCAAAGCTGCGAAAGCGGCGGGTAAGGAGATTCCTGCCTATGTGGCGGAGAACCTCAAGTCTGGCGATCTGGAGATGTCGTGTGAAGACCCTGACAACCCCGCCAACTGGCCGCGCAACCTTTTCGTGTGGCGCTCCAACCTTCTGGGTTCAAGCGGCAAGGGGCATGAGTATTTCCTCAAGCACCTTCTGGGCACGGACAACGGCGTCATGGGCAAGGATCTTGGAGAAGAAGGCGCACAGCTTCCGAAGGAAGCCAAGTGGCATAAAGACGCGCCACGCGGCAAGCTTGACCTCCTGGTGACCATCGACTTCCGTATGAGCACCACTTGCGTTTACTCCGATATCGTTCTGCCGACGGCCTCATGGTATGAGAAAGACGATATGAACACTTCGGATATGCACCCGTTCATTCACCCGCTGCAAGCGGCTGTGGACCCTGCATACGAGAGCAAGTCGGACTGGGAAATCTTCAAGGCAGTTGCCAAGAAGTTTCAGGAAATTGTGCCGGGCTACCTCGGTGCCGAGACAGATGTCGTCACGCTTCCAATTCTGCATGACACCCCTGCCGAAATTGCGCAGGATCAGGTGCTTGACTGGAAGAAAGGCGAATGTGATCTCATTCCGGGCAAGACTGCTCCGGCCTTTGTCACAGTCGAGCGCGATTATACCGCGATCTATGACCGCTTTACCGCACTTGGGCCATTGATGGACAAGCTCGGCAACGGAGGCAAAGGCATCAGCTGGAACACCCAGGACGAGATCGACAACCTGTCGGCTCTGAACGGTGTGCAGCTTGATGGTTCTGCCGCAGGTCGTCCGAAAATCGACACGGCGATTGATGCCTGCGAAGTGATCTTGATGTTGGCACCCGAGACAAACGGCGAAGTTGCCGTGAAGGCTTGGGAAGCGCTGGAAAAAGCCACAGGGCGCAAACATGCGCATCTGGCGGAAGGTGAGCACCACAACAAGATCCGCTTCCGCGACATTGCCGCACAGCCTCGCAAAATCATTTCTTCGCCGACATGGTCGGGTATTGAGAGCGAGAAGGTCAGCTACAACGCAGGCTATACCAATGTGCACGAGCTTATTCCGTGGCGGACTTTGACAGGGCGTCAACAGCTCTATCAAGATCACCTCTGGATGCGTGCGTTCGGTGAGGGCTTCATGTCTTACCGTCCTCCTGTTGACCTAAAGACCATCACGGCGGATGTGCAGGATAAAGGCGACACGCTGGTGTTGAACTTTATCACGCCCCACCAGAAATGGGGTATCCACTCCACCTACACCGACAACTTGTTGATGCTCACGCTCAACCGCGGCGGACCTGTGGTCTGGATCTCCGAGGTCGATGCCAAGTCGGCAGGTATTGTCGATAACGACTGGATCGAGGTTTACAATACGAATGGCGCTCTCACGGCGCGGGCGGTTGTCTCCCAGAGGATCAAGGAGGGCTCGACCTTCATGTATCATGCGCAGGAGAAAATTGTGAACACACCCGGCTCGGAGAAGACAGGCCACCGCGGTGGTATCCACAACTCGGTAACCCGTACAACGCTGAAGCCAACACATATGATCGGCGGTTACGCACATCAGGCTTATGGCTTCAACTACTACGGAACTGTTGGTGCAAACCGGGATGAGTTTGTCGTTATCCGAAAAATGAAAAAGGTCGATTGGCTCGATGCTGAAAAAGCATGGGAACCAAGCAAGAAGGAGGCCGCAGAATGAAAGTTCGTGCACAAATCGGCATGGTGCTGAACCTTGATAAATGTATCGGGTGTCACACCTGTTCTGTTACCTGTAAAAACGTCTGGACGAGCCGCGACGGTGTTGAATACGCGTGGTTCAACAACGTCGAGACCAAGCCGGGCACAGGCTATCCAACCGACTGGGAAAACCAGGCACGCTGGAATGGTGGTTGGGAGCGGACGAAAGCTGGTAAGCTTCAGCCCAAGCAGGGCAGCAAATGGCGGATTTTGGCAAACATGTTTGCCAACCCGTCGATGCCCGAGATCGACGACTATTACGAGCCGTTTGATTTTGACTATGATCATCTGAAATCGGCACCGGAGATGCAGGCCTTCCCGACAGCGCGCCCGCGCTCAAAAATTACGGGTGAGCGGATCGAGAAGATCGAGAAAGGCCCGAACTGGGAAGAAATTCTCGGCGGTGAATTCTCCAAGCGCTCGGCGGATTACAACTTCGAAGGGATCCAGAAGGAGATCTACGGGGAATACGAGAACACCTTCATGATGTATCTCCCCCGTCTCTGCGAGCACTGCCTCAACCCGACGTGCGCTTCGTCGTGCCCCAGCGGCGCAATCTATAAGCGCGAGGAAGACGGCATTGTTCTGATTGACCAGGAAAAGTGCCGCGGATGGCGCATGTGCGTAAGCGGCTGCCCTTACAAGAAGGTGTACTACAACTGGTCGACAGGCAAATCCGAGAAATGCACGCTTTGCTATCCTCGGATTGAGTCCGGTAACCCGACTGTGTGCTCGGAAACCTGCGTGGGCCGTATCCGCTATCTCGGTGTTATGCTTTATGACGCCGACAAGATCGAAGAAGCCGCCAACATGGAGAACGAACAAGACCTCTACGATGCGCAGCTCGGTGTCTTTCTTGATCCGAGCGATCCTGAAGTGATCAAAGCGGCGCGCCGTGATGGTGTTCCTGAAGACTGGATCAAATCAGCGCGCGAAAGTCCGATCTGGAAGATGGCGATGGACTGGAAGGTGGCCTTCCCGCTGCATCCGGAGTATCGCACATTGCCGATGGTTTGGTATATCCCGCCACTTTCGCCCATCCAAAACGCGGCCGAAGCTGGCGCAATCAGCTCCAAAGACGGTATGCCAGACGTGAAAAATCTGCGTATTCCTGTTAAATATCTCGCCAACATGCTGACAGCGGGCGACGAAGCTCCTGTTGTTACGGCGCTGGAACGGATGCTTGCGATGCGCTCCTATATGCGCTCCAAAACTGTGGACGGCGTGATTGATGAGGGTATTGCCGAGCGCGTTGGCCTCAGCGGACGGATGATCGAAGACATGTATAAGATCATGGCGCTGGCAGATTACGAGGATCGTTTTGTCATTCCGACAACCCACCGTGAGCAGGTTGAAGAAGCCTATGACCTTAAGGGTGGTTGCGGGTTTACCGACAGCAACGGATGCTCCACAGGCACATCAAAGGCCTCGCTCTTTGGCGGCCAGAAAAAACCCCTCAAAATGCCTACGGAGGTAATGTGAGATGGCTATTCAACTTCATGACAGAACACTGAAAGCGCTTTCGCTTATTCTGAGTTACCCGACCCGCGAGTTGCAACAGGCCATGCCCGAAATCAGCGCTGTGCTGGCTTCAGACACGCGGTTGACTGCGGCTGCCCGTCGGGGGTTGCGCCCGCTGGTGGAGGAGCTGGCGGTGCGCGACATTTATGACCTTGAAGAGCAATTTGTGCTGCTTTTTGACCGCTCGCGCACGTTGTCGCTCAATCTTTTTGAGCATGTTCATGGCGAAAGCCGCGACCGTGGCGGCGCGATGGTTTCACTTGTCGAAACGTACCGTGACGGCGGGTTTGATCCGGTTACATCGGAGCTGCCTGACCATCTTCCGGTTTTGCTAGAGTTTCTGTCGACGCGTCCTTTTGCTGAGGCGCAGGAAACACTGGCAGATGCGGCGCACATCTTTGAAGCGCTGACCACGCGTCTTGAGCGCCGTGAAAGCGCTTATGCGGCTGTTTTTGCAAGCCTTGTGCAGCTCGCAGGAGCCGAGGCTAACGCGGAAGCCGTTGCCGAAATACTGGCCCAGCCGGAGGTCGATCCGACCGATTTGGAGGCACTCGACGAGGTTTGGGAGGAGAGCGAAGTGCTCTTCGGGCCTGATCCAAGCGCCGGATGCCCGCAAGTGCGCGATATGCTTTCGCGCATGGATACACCCGTTAACCCCAAGCCGCAGCCAGCGGCAGAATAGGGAGCCACCGTCATGCTAGAACATATCGACTATTTCATCTTCGGCATCATGCCCTATATCGCACTCACGGTGCTTATTGTGGGATCAATTGCGCGCTACGAGCGTGATCCGTTCACATGGAAATCCTCATCCAGCCAACTCTTGCGCCGCAAGCAATTGATGTGGGGCTCTATTCTGTTTCACGTTGGCATCATCACCGTTTTCGGGGGCCACCTGATCGGGCTTTTTACGCCTGTCGCCGTGCTTGATGCGCTAGGTATTCCCTATGCCGCGAAGCAGTGGTTGGCCGTTATTCTGGGTGGAACTGCAGGCATTGCAGCTCTGATCGGGGCTACGCTTTTGATCCACCGCCGTGTGACAGACCCGCGTATCTGGCAGACCACGAGCTTTGCCGATATCGGTATTCTTGTTCTGATCTGGCTTCAGCTCTTGATTGGCCTAGGCACAATTACACTTACTTTGCAGCACATGGACGGTGCGGAAATGATCCGCTTTATGACATGGTCGCAAAGTGTGGTGCTTCTCAAGCTCAATGCTTGGGCAATGGTCGTGAACGTGCACTGGCTTTATAAGGCGCACATCTTCCTCGGCTTGCTGATCACCTTTCTGTTCCCGTTCACGCGTCTTGTGCATATGGTGTCAGGCTTTGCCGCGCCGTTCCGGTACTTGTTGCGCCCCGGATATCAGATTGTCCGATCGCGCCGCCTGAAACCGCTTGCCAAGCGCTCAGCAACAGAACCTGCGGAGTAAAGACGATGAACGCAGCACTTTTTCCTGAGCTTGTGGTCAATGGCGAGCTTGTCCCCCACGCCTTGGTCGCGGCAGAAACGCAAAACCAACCAGCGCCAAAGGGCAAGCCCGGGATTGCATGGCGCAAGGCTGCCAATGCAGTTGCAATCCGCACATTGCTTTTACAGGAGGCGCATGTGCAGGGCGTAAACACCGAGCCGCAAGAGCTTGCGCCCGGGCGCTTTGAAACAGAAGAGGAGGCTCTGATCAGGGGCCTTCTCGACGTAGCCGTAGAAGTCACGCCACCAACCGAGGTTGAAGTTGAGGCAGAATGGAAGCGTGATCCGTCGCGGTTTCGTGCGCCGCCGCTTTGGGAGGTTTCCCATATCCTCTGTGCATGTGATCCACGTGATGAACCTGCGCGTGAGGTTGCTTTGCAGCGCGCCAAGTCGGTTGCCGAGCAGGCCTTGGGCGGTGCGAGCAGTTTCTCCGCCCTTGCCGCACGCGAAAGTGACTGTGGCTCGAAATCATCGGGTGGCACTCTGGGGCAGCTTGGCCCGGGCGATACTGTGCCCGAATTTGAAGCCGTGCTGCGGCGTCTTGGCGAGGGCGAAACTACAGCCGACCCCGTGCTGACACGTCATGGTTATCATATTATCCGGATGGATGCTGTGGCCGAGGGCCAGATCCTTCCGTTTGCTGCCGTCAAAAACAAAATCATGGCCGCGATGGAAAAGCGCGCTTGGGCGGAGGCCGCACACCGCTTCACCACGTCTTTGGTTGCGAAAGCTGAAATCGAAGGAGCCGATCTGTCAGAAATTTGAGGAGTTAGAGCGAAAGGAATCCGCAATGAGCGCGAAATCAGATCAAAGATTGATGAACGCGGGGGCAATGATCTCGACACTCGATATTTCGGCCAATCCGCTGGATTTCATTGCCGAAGATCATATGCGAGAGAGGGAAATTTGCGCTTTGATCGACCAACTCACCGAGGCGCACACGCCTGATGATTATGCGCGGGTTTCAGTTCTTGCTTTTCTTTCGCACATCTTGCCACAGCATCTGGCGGACGAGGAAATTGATCTGTTCCCGATGATGCGCGCGCGCAGCGAGCCGGAAGACGAGATCGAAAAAGTAGTGGAAAAGCTGCAAGCCGATCATCGCCATTCCGCGATAGACACACCGAAAATCATGAGTCTACTGAAGGATGCAGACCATGTGCATGATGCAGACGAAAGGCAAATGCTTGCCGCATATGCCCTACGCGCCCGTCATCACCTCATCTTTGAGAACGCGATTGTTTTGCCGCTGGCAAGAGTGCGTCTTACTGTAAGCGACTTAGCTGAGATGAAGCGAAATATGCTGACGCGCCGCGGGCTTGATCGGCTTTTGGAGAACCCCTCATGCTAAATGATCTTCTCGCGCGCAATGTTGTCTGGTCAGAGCAAAAAAATGCCGAAGAGCCCGGTTATTTTGCACGGCTTGCCACGCATCAGTCCCCTGAATTTTTTTGGATAGGCTGCTCTGACAGCCGTGTGCCTGCAAATGTGGTGGCGGGGCTTGATCCGGGCGAAGTGTTTGTCCATCGCAACGTTGCGAACATCATTCATTCGACAGATATGAACATGCTGTCATCTCTTGAGTTTGCTGTTGAAACGCTGGGAGTTCGAGAGGTTATCGTGTGTGGTCACTATGGCTGCGGTGGCGTCAAGGCAGCGATGGAAGACTTGCCGCATGGGCTTTCCGATCACTGGCTTGAGCCAATCAGACGGCTGGCACGCAGTTATGCTGTTGATCTGTCACAAGAGACGGACCCAGAGGCGCGCCGCGACCGTCTGTGTGAGCTTAATGTTATTGAGGGAGTGCGCTGCGTCGCCGAAACGCCAATTGTGCAGAATGCATGGAAGCGGAAACGGGAGTTGCGTATTCACGGTCTAATCTACGGGCTAAAAGACGGACGCCTGCGTAACCTGGATTGCACTGTTGGGCCGGGTCATTTCCTTTCAGGGGTGGCGCTATGACATCTGCGTTAAGGCGAGGGGGACGAGTTTTGGCACCAAGGGATTTCTGCATCTTCGCTGATGCGGAGATTTTAACATTTGGTGCTTTGGCGAAAGTTCTACCAAACGGAAAAAGGTCGTACCACTTATGCAGATAGCTTACACGATGGCGCCAAGTAGGGGCGGAACAGACTTGTTGCTTTTCCGGGTTGCTGAAGCGCTTTCAGCCCAAGACTACAAAACCTGCGGCACTGTCCAGATCAACACCGAGCGCGCCGTTGGCAAGTGTGACATGGATGTTCAAGTTTTACCGAATGGCCCGGTCTTACCTATTTCGCAGAATCTCGGACGGGCATCCAAAGGGTGTAGGCTGGACTCGGCAGCTTTGGAAGCAGCGGTTGGTATTGTTAGCTCACAGATCACGTCCGATGTGGATATTTTGATCATCAACAAATTTGGGAAACATGAAGCTGAAGGCCGTGGCTTCCGATCAGTTATCGCAAGTGCAATCGAGCTTGGAATGCCGGTTCTGGTTGGTGTGAATACGCTCAACCTTGAGGCCTTTTTAGAGTTTGTTGGCACGGAGGTTACGTATTTGCAGCCAACGGTTGGTTCTGTTCTGTGCTGGAGTGAACGCGCCATAAACGCAAAATCATTTGCAGCCTGAATTTTGATCTTGCGGTAGAGTCACACGAGATGCTCCAAAGGTAACCGTGCCTTAAATGTAGCAGAATAATTTGTAAGCACGATACTGTTTTCCCTAAGTCGATTTCCATTTTCTACGGCTCTCATAGACGCTCCATATCTGGACGCTGGAAAAAAGTTGTTTTTGTGAGGCGAAAGCCCTTAGAGTAGGGCTATGAACTTATTTCAAAAGAGTCCCCGCGTTCAGAATTTGAAGGTGTAATAGAGTGACCTCCAAAACAGACTTGGTATTTATTGATTCTTTGGAGGGTTCCAAATCTGCTGATGTAAGCGGAAGGGCCGATCCAAAACCCGAGAACGCTTTGTTTTCTTGGGATGATTTGCCTGTCTTGGCCGTGGAGCCCAAGGCGCTGTTGAAGAAACGAGTTGTGGCGCACGACACAAGCCGACTTGAATCGGAAGTGTTCTCGGTGTTGCGTACGAAAGTTCTGCTGGAAATGCGCAAGCACGGTTGGAAAAGAATTGCCATCACATCGCCCTCACGCGGTTGTGGAAAATCTTTTGTTTCTGCGAACCTTGCGATCAGCCTGTCAAGCCATCCCGATCTTCGGACTGTGTTGCTGGATTTGGATTTACGAAGGCCATCGCTGAATAACTATTTCGGCATCGAGACTCAGAACTCGATTTCTGATGCTCTGACGGGGAAAGTTGCTGTTGGTGACGCTCTCAGCCGAATAGGCCCCCGGTTGGCCATTGGGGTGGGGGTGAACTCTCTAGAAAATACGGGTGTGATCCTGAGCAGTGCGGCTACGGGGGATGTGCTCGCTCAGATTGAAGCAAGTTACAGCCCTGATCTGATTATATTTGACACGCCGCCTATGAACTATCTTGATGACATGCTTGCGCTGTTTTCCCATACAGATGCTGTCATATTGCTTTTAGGGGGCGGGCTTAGCACCCAAGAAGAGACTGAAACAGCGAAAGATCTGATCGAGCAGCATTCAAACTTGCTGGGGATCATTCTCAATAAATCGCACGAGCAAGCGATCTCAAAGTATCAGTATTGATATTGGAGCGTTCTTAAAACAGCAGGAAAGCGGCATAAGCAATCATCAAGACGAGGGAAACCAGAGAAGCCTTTGTCAAAAGAGAAGTAAAGTCTTCGGCTGCTGTTGAAACATAACTTATCGAAACGAGCGGGGTGATGCCCAGAGCTTTCTCGAGCTGTGCAGTGGTCCGTACCGTCGGGTTTCGCACTTCAAGAAGAAAAACATATAGCCCCGCCAAGCCGACGGTAAGCGACAGCCCCAATAATAAGGCCTTGTCGCGCCCCTCAACGGCGTTAACACGAGGGTTGTCGGAAAGCCCGTCAATGGACAGAGATGCGAGCCACTCGGTCTGTGCTACCTCGACGTCAAGATCAGCTTTTGCCACACGTTCGAAAGCTGTTGCAGCTTGGGTTGCAAGCATTTCGCCTTCTCTGGTTAGTGCGTTAAGGTGTTTTTCATTTTCCGGAATACCGCGTAGCTGGGTGTAAAGTTCGCTGCGCCAGTTTGTCAGCAGGTCACGCTCGGCCGCAATAGCGTTGAGTTTTTTGGACTTCTGTTCACGGACGCTTTGCGCATCTCCGAGCGTATTTTCTATGTTGACCCGCTGTCTGTCGAGAGCCGCTATATCTGTATCAAGGTCAGAAATCCTTACCCTCAGGCCCGCTATGGCTGATGGTAGCTCCATTGCATGTTCAACTTTATATGCACTGATCTGGCTTTCAATATCGGCCAGTTTCTGGCTGATATCCTCCGATTCAATATGGTAGAATCGTTGCCTGACTTGCGCTTTATCAAGCCGTATTTTGCGATCAAACGATAAGAAGGCTGTCGCAATACGATTTGCGACCTGAACAGAAAGGTCAGGGTTTTCTAGGGTTGCCGAGATCACGAAAGCAACCGGAACAGATTGTGGTTGCCATGCTTCTCTCGCACCACCAACAGGCTGGATAGTCAGTTGCTTGCGGAGGAGTTCTGCGTCAAGCGGGCTGCCGTTGTGTAGTAAGGGCAGCTGTTTTTGCTCTCGCAATTCAGAAATGATTTGTTCCAGAAATACCCTGGAGAAAACCCTCTGTTGTACAATCTGATGGTGCCGAAGATCTCCATTTTGTCCTGCTTCACTGGACGAACCCGACGGCGCAATTTCAGAGTCTACCGAAATTTGGACATAGGCCGTGTATTCCTCAGCCATTCTTGAAACATACACCGTAGTTGCAAGCGCCCCGACCACCAGAATCATTGCAACCTGAGGTAGGCGTTCACGCAAGGCTAGCGTGAAATCAACAAAACCGTTCATCAGATGTCCCCCAAATTGTAATTTCACAAGCGAAGCTATTCGCCCGCATCAACCTAAAAACTCTGATCAACACCCCCGAGCGTTGAAAACCACTCTTACTGTTTGCCACAGCAGCTTGAAGTCGTGGCGAAGAGATATGTTTTTAAAGTATGAGTTGTCGTAAAATGCCCGCTCGGAAAAGTTGGCCTCGTTCCGAACAGAAACTTGCCATTCTCCGGTGATACCCGGGCGCATCAAAAAATATTCCTTAGCATGTGCCAAAGACCGCTGCTCTTCCATCATTGGTCTGGGTCCGACAAGCGACATGTGCCCAGCAAGCACATTGAAGAGCTGAGGCAGCTCATCAATTGATGTCCGGCGGATGAAGTTGCCAATCCTTGTTGTGCGTGGATCGCTTCGTAATTTTTGAGTGGTGTCCCACTCTATCTTTTGGTCTGGATGCGAAGCCAAATGGACGTGCAATAGATTTTCAGCGTTGACGCACATGCTGCGCAATTTTGCCATGCGAAATACACGCCCCCCTTTGCCGACCCGCCGCTGGAAGTACAAAGGTGAACTTCCATCCAGAGCAATCATGATCGCAAAAGGGAGCATGATGAAAAGAGCTGGCAAAAGTATGAGCAACGTTAAAACTATATCAATTAGTCGCTTGAAGAACTTCGCGTAAAGCCCCGAGAAGCACTTCTCCCAAAAAGATTTCTGGCACTTCACAAACAGCGCTCCAGAGACGACATAGTCTTCTCCGCGTTTGTCTGAATAAATCATTATCTTTTCCCCAAAAAAGTTCACAATTCTTCAAAAGCAGTGTTCGGCGAACACGGCTATATTTCCAACTTCTCTTGTCTCAATATCTCGCGCCAAAAATCGGAGCGAATTATGCAGTCCTAAAAAATAGCTTTATTTTCGCTATGGCTGCGTTGGCTCTATGAGCGGTCATTTTTGAAAAATCGTTACCGACAACACGTGCAACAATAAAATTGTGCACTCTCAAACTTAACAATTAACAAACCATTAACTTTTTCAAAGGTAACATGAGTGCTGTTGGATATCAACAAAAGCTAGCTTTCGTGTTTCCGAAAGTCTCTCATTGGCGTCACATTTCCTATTACGATAGTAAAAGCCCCTGTCTGTTTTCAAATTACAGTTGCCCGCTCAAAAATGGCTTAAATTATTGTTTTTATGTATAATAAAGTGAGCCTTGTTTCGTGAGTTTGCGCTGTTGTTTTAATATTGCATCTGGCTCTGATGCTAACAGGCGCCACTTAAGCAGCGGTTGAGACAGCCTCGGTTTCAGTTTGATTTGCGTTAGCTTGCAGCCTTCTTGGGGCGCTTGTGTCGGGAATAGATAATGCTACTGATTCGAAGCCACCGTCGGCGCTTTGGTGTCTTGTAAATTGAAAAACGGAAGTTCGCCCAAAAGAGCGGTATTCCGCTTTGTTACAATCACCGGACTGTTGGGCAAACAAGCCCCCATGTTTCTTTTTCTATCCTGAAAATACCAGTCCAAGCCAGATTTAGTCGAGGTGCTCTATGGTCACGTAGTCATAGTTAACTTTCTGGCGGAAAAGCTCAGACTAGATGTTGAGTGCAGGGTGCACGGGAATTTCCTGTGGTGAAATCGGTATGTCGATGCGAAACGTGGTGCCCAAACCAAGGCGGCTTTCGTATGAAATAGAGCCGCCCATTCGCTCGATCAGAAGTTTGGCTATGTGCATCCCAAGGCCAGACCCTCCCGACGCCTGCGAGGACGAATGCTTCACTTGATTGAACCTACCGAAAACCTGATCCTCTTCGTTTTTTGGGATACCGATTCCGTGATCTTTAATTGACAGTCTAAGTTTTGTTTCAATCAATTGCGTTGAACATTCAACGCGCCCACCCTCTGGGGAAAACTTGACTGCGTTCGAGATCACATTCCCGACAACCTGCTTCAAACGATTAGGATCAGCTCGCAGTTGCCGATCTACGCCTCCTGTGGTGATGGCCAGCCGAACCTTTTTTTCTTTCGCATAAGCTTCGTATTCTTCGACAATATCACGCAGAAACTTGTCCGCGTCCAAATCCTGCTGTTCAAGAATTATGGCGCTAAGATCGAGTTTTTGAAGGTCAAGAACATCGTCAATAAGCTTCAATAGTCTGAGGCTATTTCTATGGGCGACAGTTAGTAAATTTTTTACGGGCTCACTTACCTCACCTGCGGCCCCGTGGAGCACCAAGTCCAGCCCACCCTTTACGGATGTCATGGGGGTACGCAATTCGTGACTAATCATAGCAAGAAACCGGGACTTCGCCTGGTTGGCTTCTTCGGCATCGACCACGGCCTCGCGCAAAGCTTCAGCTGCGCGCTCCCTTTCCGTAATATCGATCAGCGATACTGACCAGCCAAGCAGGTTTGCTTTGGTTTGGATCGGGCTTTCGATTGGAAGTGATCGAGGGTCGAAAACACGCTCTCCGAGTCTGATCGGTTCTGCGCAACTGCTCTCACCGGTTTCTCTGAAGAAATTCAGCACCGAGCCAATTTTTTCCAGATGATCAAGCGTTCCGCCTTTATTCGGCAATTGCTCACCGAATAAAGTTTTAGCCGCAGAGTTTGCTCCTGCAAAGCGTCCTGCGGTGTCTATGATGATTACCGGATTCTGCGTGGCGTAAAACAGAAGGCTTCGTCCCTGTGCTTCGGTATCCATCATCGTGTTGTTAAGAAGCAGCCAACTGAATGCTATGAGTGCAACGGCAAACATAAACGGCGTAGGGTCAAACCCGAACGCAGTGAAGCCCCATACAATATACGCGAAGTTTGCCGTCAATGGAGCTGCCGTGATGATAAATAATACCCCCAAGAAAGGCCGGATACTGCTCTTAGCTTTGAAAAAAGCATAGGCGAGCAAGCTCAAGGCGCTCATAATGAAGATGTATAGGCCTGCAGCGATTGTATAGAAGAGTGGCCCATGGTCAAAAACGACGTAAGATCTGGCGTTGGTCTCAATGAGCTGTGTATCGGTCCCATAAAGTAGATGTGTCTGACTGTTCGTAAGAGCTATGATGCCGACGATGCAGGGCAGTCCGAAATAAAGCAAATACCTGACCGGTTGGCGTTCCTGCTTTGTATTCATGGTGTAGTCGAAAACAAAGAACGCCCAAGCGATTGGTAGTAGTGTTATCCCGGGCCAAGCTGCTAAGGACCAACCAACCTTGCAGTATTCTCCTTGTGAGGCCAAATCGAACACTACAGTGAAGAGCCACCAGAGCATTGCGGAAAATGTTAAGACAAAGGCCGGTTTGCCAGCAAAGCGATTGTTTCTTACCACGCAAACCAAAACAAGGCCGCAAATCCCCCAGAGCGTAGCGACAGTGGCTGCTTCAAAGGTGAACACTAAACTCGCTATGCAGCTCATCATCTACTTAGGTAGCCCAATCTTGCAAGCCGGGTGGAGTAAAATAAAGATCAATCGTGAGATTGTTGGAGGTTGGCACTGAAGGCCATGCAATTCACACAAAATAAATGGCGTCCTTATGTGTTCAGAGCCAACGGGATAACCAGAAAGTATACTGAGTCTTTTTCGGGAACAAGGCGAAATGCCTAACTCAAAAGTATTGCTATAAAGGCTGATTGTAGGTTGATGACGCCCATGATCACATCCTCGGGCGCAAGTGAGCGGATGTCAAAACCTATGGGACGTTTGCAATCAGAAATGTCTTTCTGCCATTCGGTCACATGAAAAGGCACTTGTCTATTCTGAGAACAGCAGGGGCAGGAACTGGGGCATTTCCCAAGCAATTGACCAAGAAAGACGCTCCGTGTCATTCTTAATTGTATACTTTTAAGGTGATTGGCTGGGATGGTAGGATTCGAACCTACGATCTACTGTACCAAAAACAGTTGCCCTACCGCTAGGCCACATCCCAACTCTGAGCGCTAATTACGCGCAAGAGGCGATGCTTTCAAGCCTGATATTGAAATTTTTCTTATCGAGTGTTTTGGGATGTGGTCATTCGATTAACTCGTCAGGGGTTACGCCCCAAAGTGTCGCTTTGGGGGCCCACCCCTTGAACCCACCCGCGTTTAATCTACACCAGTCTTGCGTGCATTCGCTGAGACGGGCGATTACTCCGAGCTCCAAGCGTGCGGAAATTTGTGTTTCAGGATCGGGTCGAATGTGAAGCGCTTGCATATCTTCCTCAATGATGACGCTGCGCGCCCCCGAGAGCAAAGAGTAATGGACCCAACCCCCCACGCCGTCCCGATCACGGACACGGCGCCAATGACCGTACTCGGCAGTAACCTCGACGGGCATTCCTTTGCGCTTGAATACCCAGTCAATCTTGTGGCTTAGCGACGGTCCACGACGCACGTTGCATTCGTCGGATTTGATAGAAACAAAGCGTGGTATAGGCAGATTGGTTACGCTGCCCCGTTTTTGGTCGGCCAAAACTACGCCGGCGAAGAGGAAGACGGCCAATGAAATGGCGAAAAGGTGTTTGATCATTGCGCTGCTCGTGCTGCTTTTTTGCCGTTGGGTTCTTGTGCCTCGGCTATCTATCAGTCAATTTGCCAGTAATACGCGTAAAAGAAAAGCGATTGGAGCTTACACATGCCATCTGAACGCCTGAGTGTTGTTGTGACGCGACGCCTGCCCGAGCCTGTTGAGACACGGATGAAGGAGCTTTTTGATGTGCGTTTGCGCGATGACGATGCCCCCATGAGCCGCGAGGCGTTAGCTTCGGCCATGGCCGATGCGGATGTGCTCGTGCCTACTCTGACTGATGTTATTGATGCAAATCTGCTCGCGAGAGCGGGTGAACGGCTCAAATTGATCGCGAATTTCGGGGCTGGCTTTGACCATATCGATGTTTCAAGTGCTTTGCAGCGGGGTATCCTTGTATCCAATACGCCGGGCGTTTCAGCCGATGATACTGCGGATATGACAATGGCACTGATGATGGCGGTCACGCGGCGAATTCCCGAAGGTTTGCAAAATATCAAGGATGGCGGTTTTGCAGGCTTCTCACCCACCGCCCTCTTGGGGACACGCGTGAGCGGAAAGCGCTTGGGCATCCTTGGGATGGGTCGTGTCGGGCAAGCAGTCGCACGGCGTGCAAAGGCCTTTGGTATGCAAATTCACTATCACAACCGCCGGCGCCTGCGTGAAGAAATAGAATCAGCTTTTGATGCGACCTATTGGGAAAGTCTTGATCAGATGGTTGCGCGGATGGATGTAATATCAGTCAACTGCCCGCATACACCTTCGACATTTCACTTGATGAATGCCCGACGACTCAAACTTATGAAAGAGGGGGCTGTAATCATCAATACTTCGCGTGGCGAAGTGATTGACGAGCCAGCTCTGACACGGCTTTTGAAGGCGGGCAAAATTGCCGGGGCAGGGCTGGATGTGTTTGAACATGAAGGCGAGGCCAATCAGGAATTGCGAAACCTCAGCAATGCTGTCTTGCTGCCACATATGGCGAGCGCAACGGTTGAGGGCCGGCTTGAGATGGGCGAGAAAGTCATCATCAATATCAAAACCTTTGCCGACGGGCATCGACCGCCTGATCAGGTTGTGCCGTCAATGTTGTAACTAGACTAAGCGTGTCAGTTCGGGTGATTTCGATCCAGTAAGCCAAAGTTTCATCTGGCTTCGAAAGCAAAGGGAATGTCATGATGAAACTTGCTCGAAAACTCACTTTTGTAACAGCACTGCTGTTCTACGCTTCAGCGGCGCTTCCGCAGGAGGCATCCGACAGTGTGGCACCGGAGGGCGCAACAGAACTGGGCGGGTATGTTCTGAATGCTGATATTGAGGCTTCGCTGGCGGCTAAATCAGCTGGCAAGTCTGTGCAGGCGAAAAACTGGATGATCTCGGCTGCCAATCCCTATGCTGCAGAAGCCGGTGCTTCAATCTTGGCCAAAGGCGGCACGGCCGCAGATGCTATGGTGGCTGCACAGGCAGTTCTTGGGCTGGTTGAGCCGCAAAGCTCGGGCCTTGGCGGCGGCGCATTTCTACTCTGGTATGATGCGAAAACGGGGCAGGTAACAACGCTGGATGGCCGCGAAACTGCGCCATTGGCTGCGCAGCCCACGTTGTTTCAGGACGAAAATGGCGAACCTCAGAAGTTTTTTGATGCGGTCGTGGGGGGGCGTTCTGTCGGTGTTCCGGGTGCGCCTGCCTTGATGCAAGAAGCCCACAAGCGCTGGGGTAGCGCATCTTGGGCGGGCTTGTTCTCAAGGGCGATTACGTTGGCTGAAGAAGGGTTTGTAGTGTCGCCGAGGCTGGCAGATATGGTCCGTGGTGATGCCGACCGGCTTTCAATCGATGCTACGACCCGAGAGTATTTTTTGCCTCAAGGCCGCGCTATTGAGAAAGGGCAACTTCTGAAAAATACATCTTATGCGGAAAGTCTGCGAGCGCTGGCTGGCAATGGAGTAGCTCCGTTTTACACAGGGCGGATTGCCAAAGAGATTGTTGAAAAAGTGCGCAATGTGCCTAACGCACCTGGAGTTCTGAGCGAAGTTGACTTCAGCCTTTACAGCGTGCGTGCTCGTGATCCGGTGTGCGCAGCATATCGTGGATATGAGGTTTGCGGCATGGGTCCTCCCTCTTCGGGAGGGTTGAGTGTCGGGCAAATCCTAGGGATGTTGGATAACTATGATATGCTCTCCCCCGAGGACGTGACCGCATGGCGCATGTTTGGAGATGCGAGTCGCCTGAGTTTTGCCGATCGTGCTCGTTACATGGCTGATAGTGATTATGTCCCCGTGCCCACCGCAGGTTTGATTGCGCCGGATTACTTACGCGAACGAGCCAAGCTTTTGAACACAGGCAACGCTCTGGAAAATGTAGAGGCAGGCATGCCCGAATTTGACCACAGCCTAAACCTGAGTGACGATGAGGCAATCGAGTTGCCTTCGACGTCGCATATTTCAATAGTCGACAGCTATGGCAACGCCTTGTCCATGACGACCTCAATCGAAAACGCTTTTGGTTCACGGCTTATGGTGGGGGGGTTTTTACTCAACAATCAACTGACAGACTTTTCTTTTCGCTCGCATCGTGATGGTGTGCCGATAGCAAACCGAGTGGAGCCAGGTAAGCGGCCACGGTCTTCCATGGCTCCAACGATTGTTATGAAAAACGGTAAACCTGTTGTTGTTGTGGGTAGCCCGGGGGGGTCGCGGATCATTCCCTATGTTGCAAAGACCATTGTCGCACATCTTGATTGGGGACTCGATGCCCAAGCGGCTGTAAGCCTACCGCACTTGGCAAACCGCTTTGGTATATATGATGTAGAGGAAGGCACTTCGGCCGAAGCTTTTGTGGAGCCCTTAACAAAAATGGGCTTTGAGGTCAGCGTTAATGCGCTTAACTCGGGATTACATATGATTGTCGTCGGTGACGAGGGATTGACAGGGGGGGCTGATCCACGTCGCGAGGGCATTGCTCTCGGAGAGTGAAGGCGTGTCTGCCGCATCTTTGAGAAAAAACCGATCAAGTGAATGATATCAACTGCCATTTGATTGAAAGTTTTACCATTGCCTAACCGAGAGTCGTTTTTTGCCCTAACGAGTCGGGAGTCTGCCGTGCCTGTCACGGGCTTTGCGTCATATCATGTGCAACGCCAAGCCAAGGAGTCGGCTCATGAAAACCCAAGTTAAAGCTCTTGTTGTCGGGGGCGGTGCCGTTGGCACGTCCATTGCGTATCATCTTGCAAAGGCTGGGTGGGACGATGTGATGCTCATTGAGCGTGACGAACTCACCTCTGGCTCTACGTGGCACGCCGCCGGCCTTCTGCCGCTTTTCAACATGTCTTATGCGACCACACATATTCACCAATACTCCGTCGAGTTCTACAAACAGCTTGAGGCCGAAACAGGGCTCAACGCGGGCTTTGCCGTGGTTGGCAACCTGCGCATGGCGCAGACGCAGGAGCGCATGGACGAATACATGCTCTACGCCTCGACTGCCGAAACCTGTGGTGTGTCATATGAATGGCTGACGCCTGACCAGATAAAGGAACGCTGGCCGCTTATCCGCACGGACGACCTCAAGGGCGCGATTTATCATAACACCGACGGCTATATTAACCCCGCCGATGTGACGCAGGCCATGGCCAAGGGCGCGCGCCAGCGGGGTGTGATGATCGAGCGCAAATGGCAGGCCGATGCCTTTCACTGGAACGGCACACATTGGGAGGTGACCCTCTCCAAGATGGTGGAAAAAGGCGGCAACCTCGTCCCGTCCGAAGATCAGATTGTTGTGACAGCCGAGCATGTTGTCACAGCGTCGGGCAACCACGCGCAGCGCACCGCCAAGATGCTCGGGATAAAGATGCCCGCCATACCTGTTGAGCACCAGTTTATCGTGATGGACCAAGACCCTGCCTTGGTGAAGTTCCGCGCCGAGGGTGGTGTTGAGCACCCGGTTATCCGCGATGCGGATGCGCAATCCTATGTGCGCGAAGAACGCGGTGGCTGGATTCTCGGGGTCTATGAGAAAAACGCGCCCGCCGTCTTTGAACATGGTGTGCCGGACAGCTTCCGCGCCGACCTCTTCCCGCTCGCCCTCGAGCGTATCGAAGAGCAGTACTTGGCGATGATTCACCGTATCCCCTCTTGTGAGGAAAGCGGCTTGAAAGACGATTTCAACGGCCCGATCTGCTACACACCTGATGGCAACCCGCTGGTTGGCCCCGCACCAGGGCTGCGCAATATGTGGCTGGCTGAGGGCTTCAGCTTTGGTATCACAGCAGCAGGCGGCACAGGTTACTACCTCGCCCAGATGATGGTCGATGGCGAAGCTGAGATCGACATGGCCAGCCTTGACCCCAAACGCTATTCCTCAAACTGGATGACAACCGAGTTTGCTGCGCGCAAAAATGAAGAATGCTATGATCACGTTTATATCCTGCATCACCCTGACGAAGAACGCCCGGCTTGCCGCCCGCTGCGTACAGCACCAGCCTATGATCGCCAGAAAGCGCGCGGCGCACAGTTTGGATTTGTAAACGGTTGGGAGCGGCCGAACTATTACGGCCCGCTCGATGCGCCAGACAGTTTCGATCACGACGCCCGCTCTTTCCGACGCGGCGGCTGGTGGCAGCATGCTGTAGATGAGGCCAAGGCGATCCGCGAAGGCGTTGGCTTGATTGATGCGACTGCCTTTAGCAAGCATGTTGTCAAAGGCCCGGGCGCAACCCAGTTCCTTGATTGGTTCACCTGCAACAAGCTGCCAAAAATCGGTCGCATCAACCTGACCTATGCGCTCACGGCTCACGGCACAACGCGCACGGAATATACCATCGTGCGCAACGGCGAGAACGACTACTACCTCGTTTCTGCCGGCGCTTGGACAGAGTATGACGCTGATTTCCTGCGCAAGGCAGCGGCTAGTAAAATGGACGAATTCGGATATATCGAAATTCAGGATGTCACAACCCAATGGGGTGTCTTCGCCATTGCAGGCCCCAAATCCCGTGATGTTCTGAAATCGGTGATCAATGATGCGGATCCCGAAACAGCGCTTACAAACAAGCGCTTTCCATGGCTTTCGGCCAAGCAAATTGAGCTTGGCATGTGCCCCGTGAATGCGATTCGCGTGGCTTATACGGGCGAGCTCGGATGGGAACTGCACCACCCAATCGAAATGCAAAACTACCTGTTTGATCTGCTCGAAAAGGCTGGCACGTCGCACGGTATGAAACTGGTCGGCGCGCGTGCGCAAAACTGGTTGCGTCAAGAGAAGAGCTACCGCGCTTTCGGCAACGAACTTGGTCGCGATGCAACGCCAGCAGAAGCTGACTTGCCGCGCTTTATCGACCTTGAAAAAGAGTTTCATGGCAAAGACGAAATGGTTGCTAAAGGCGTTCGTTCTAAATGCTGCACGCTGCTTATTGATGGGCCGGATGACGCAGACCCGTGGGGCCGCGAAGTGCTTTACACAGTGGATGGCATGCGCGTGGGTCGCCTAACTTCGGGCGGTTACTCCGTTGCCTTCTCAAAATCGATTGGTATGGGCTACGTTACACCAGAATTGGCTGTAGAAGGCACAAAGCTTAAAGTTAAAATCCAAGACAAGCTCTGGGATGCGGTTGTGACTTGCGATAGCCCTTACGACCCCAAAAACGAGACAATCCGCAAAGACGGATGAGGCGCCTTTCGGGTGCTTCGCACCCGACCCGCTGGGGGCTCTGCCCCCAGACCCCCGGGATATTTGGGGCAAGAAAAAGCGGTTGCGGTTTCTATTTGGAGCGCTGCTTCATCCAGCGTTTCCATGCATTACGATTGCCATTGAAGACGTTGATATCGACGCCGCCTTCTATCCCGTCGACAATGCCTGTGCTGGTGTATTGCCAGAATTGCCAGTTTTGATCCGGGTAGGACTCAGCGGGAGTTCTTGCTGTTGAGCGCAGCCAGAACTCCTCTCCTTTGAGGCGACCCAGGCCGTTTTCTTTAAAGAAGACGGGTGTTGTGTAGATGATCGGGCGTTTGCCGTAGTGCTTTTCTATTATCCCCATAAAAACCTTCATGTCGCGACGCACCTGAGCAGCGGGCGGGCGCAGTTTGCATGTTGGGGAAAATGGGTTCCATTCCATATCGAGGACAGGAGGCAGGGCGCCGCGCACTTTGGGGACATTCCGTATAAACCAACGCGCCTGTACGCGCGCAGGCGTGCAAAAATAGTAGAAGTGGTATGCCCCGACAGGAACGCCCGCTTGTTGGGCGCCATACCAATGAGCTTGGAACATCGGGTCAAGCAAATCTCCACCTTCGGTGGCTTTGATAAAGGCGAAGTTGATGCCTGCTTTCCTAGCTTTAGGCCAATCGATCATTGTTTGAAATCGGGCCGCATCAATCCCGTGAATGGGATACTGATGCGGCGCGGGCGTATTGAACACCACCGGATCACTGTCTCTAAACCTAGGCCCTGCGATAGTTGAATTTGCAAAAATGCAAGTCACTATTATCGTAATAAACCAGCGCATGAAAAACCCGAGCAAATCGAAACAGATGCTCAGGTTGGGTTTTTAGAGCCATTGTGTCAACGAATGTCTGCAACTGTTGCAGCTTTTCGCCTGAAGTCAGTCAGAAAGTTCGTCAAAACACTCAAGCGCTTTGGCAGCATACATCATGGCAGGGCCACCTCCCATCTGAATGGTCATAGATAGCACATCGGATATTTCGTCGCGGGTTGCCCCTGATTTGATAAGCGCTTCAATATGGAGCGCGATACAGGCTTCGCATTGCTTGGCCACAGCGATGCCCAGAGCGACAAACTCTTTTGTCTTGAAATCAAGCGTGCCGCCTTCTTTCACGGCCTTGCCCAAAGCACCGAAGGCGCGGGTCGTGTCGGGGATGGTTTTGTTCAATCCACGAAGTTGGTCGCGGGTATTGTCGAGTTTTTCTTGCCAGCTCACATTCTGATCCTTCTATGTGTTTGGCGAACAATGATCATGCGCGCGGCACGTTTTCTTTGACCCAGATCAGAAAACTCGCTTCGCCACGAAGGATATGTTGTTTGAGGGCATCTCGATCACCTGAACAAGATCCATTCCTGCTGTGTGTATCCAATCGATAACATCCCAGTCGTCTTTGTAGCCAATGTCTGGGTCGGCTGCACGCAGTTTGGTGTTAAATTCAGCGTCGCCTTCCGAAGTGGTTTCTCCGTCACGCAGGAAGGGGCCATAAATATGGAGGATGCCTTGAAGCGCGAGAGCTTGCCCTGCCTCTCGAATGAGCGTGCGGGCCTCCTTTTCGCTGATCAGGTGCAGAAGGTTTGTCAGGGTGATCAAACTTTGGCCTGTGTATCTGGCGGACCAGCCTTCTTGCGTGGCATTTAGCGCGACCGAGGGCAAAATGTTTGGCGTGCTCGAGTTGCTGGCCCAAGCGTTGATGCTGGCAAGGCGCGCTGCGTCAATATCAGTCGGTTGCCAGACGAGATTCGGGAGGCGTTCCGCGAGAACGGCCACATGCTGCCCTGTGCCGCTTGCGATTTCCAGCGCGCTTCCTTGCTCGGGTGCATGATGGGCCAGAACATCGGCAATGGGCTCGATGTTACGCGCAGCTGAGGGTGCAAAGAGGCGGCCACCGCCATGGTCTTCTGCAAAACTCGCAGCGGAAGGGAGATTGCGGGGAGTACTCATGAGGCAAACCGTTGAGGGCTCAGCGCGGCCCGTGCACTATCGTCAAGCTCGGAAGCGCGGCCCAGGATCAGATCGGCGGCCAGCAGGCTAGCTGCGGGGGCCGTCTGAAAGCCATAGCCACCTTGCCCTGCGTGCCAGAAAAAATCAGGCGCTTCGGTGTGAAACCCTATTGTGAGAGCGCGATCCGGGGAGAAGGTGCGCAGGCCCGCCCAGTTGGCCTCAATTCTTGTGACAGGCTCAGAGACCAGTTCTTCATAGCGCGCCAGCCCTTCCGCGAGCACCATGTCATCGGCCCAGGCGTCCATGGGGGGCATCGGATGTTCCTCGGCTGGAGAGACAATGAGAGAGCCGGCATCAGGCTTGGCATACCAGCTTTCACCAACTCCGAAGAACATGGGCCAGTCAGAAACATCGTGCCCCCCCGGGGCAGGGATACGAGCCATTGAACGGCGCAGTGGGGTAAATCCGATGGTTGAAACACCTGCAAGCGTGGCCACTTCATCGACCCAAGCGCCAGCGGCATTCACGATGAGTTTGGATTCATAGGGGCCGTCAGGTGTCTGGACGGCCCAGCCCGCTTCTGTGCGACTTATGGCGGTGACTGGTGCTTTTACACGCACTTCGCCGCCATGTGCCCGTAGCTCCCGAGCGAAATCTTGCACCATGCGATCAGTGTCAATGTCCCACGCGGCCGAGTGATAGGACGCATGGGTAACCTGCTCCCGGTCAAGAATCGGGACCATGTTTAACGCGTCATCCAAGCCAATTTGCTCAAGGCCAAGTGTGGCTGTATCGGCCAGAAATCTGTCGTGTTCTGCGGCGCGCCCGACAATCATCAGACCGCGCGGGCTGAGATATCCCCCGTTGGCTTCATGGAAATAGGTTTCACCGGCTTTGTTCAGGACAACTGTTGAGGGCAAGCCATAGTTGGCCTCAAATAGCGCAGCCGAACGGCCCGAGGCGTGATAGGCAAGCGCACTCTCAGCCTCCAAGACTGTAACTTTGGCATGTGGTGCGAGTCGCGCCGCCACAGATATTCCGGCAATTCCGCCGCCGATTACGATGATGTCACGCATAGTGCCTCCTGACGTATTTCTGCATTCTTGGCATAGTCGCGCTAACAAAAAAAGCCCCGCCAAAAGGCGAGGCTTTCTGTCGTTAGTTGTTGTAGGCTCACTGTGGAATGTCGCCTTCGATGCCTTCAACGAAGAAGTTCATACCAGCCAGTGTGCCATCATCTGCCACTTCACCCTCAGCGAGCCATGCGGAGCCGTCTTGCTTGTTGATCGGGCCAGTGAAGGCGTGATATTCACCTGAGGCCAACGCGTCTTTCAAGGCAAGCGCTTCTGCTTTTACGTCAGCGGGAACGCGGTCGGTGATTTCACCGATACCAACCATGCCGGCACCAATGCCGTCCCATGTGCTCTTGGTTTCCCATGTGCCGTCCATAACGGCTTTCACACGAGCGATATAGTAAGGCGCCCAGTCATCAATGATGGAGGAAACCCGTGGGCCATCAGCAAACTCGGCCATATCAGACGCTTGGCCAAAGCCGATGATGTTGCCAGCGGCAGCCGCGGCAGCAAGCGGTGCTGTTGAGTCTGTGTGCTGCAAGATCACATCCGCGCCTTGTTCAATCAGAACCTTGGCCGCATCGGCTTCTTTGGCCGGATCAAACCATGTGTAAGCCCAAACGATTTTGAACTGCACATCTGGGTTTGCCTTACGGGCGTGGATGAAGGCAGAGTTCATGCCGCGGATAACTTCGGGGATAGGGAAGGAACCGATGTAACCGATGACATTGCTTTCGGTCATCTTGCCTGCAATGTGCCCCTGGATGGCGCGACCTTCATAAAAACGCGCAGAGTAAACCGAAACGTTCTCTGCCGTTTTGTAGCCTGTTGCGTGTTCGAATTTCACGTCAGGGAATTTCTTTGCAACGTTGATGGTCGGGTCCATGTAGCCGAAAGATGTTGTGAAAATCAGATCAGCACCCTGGAGGGCCATCTGTGTCATCACGCGCTCGGCGTCAGCACCTTCCGGCACGCTTTCAACGAAAGTTGTTTCTACCTTGTCGCCGAATTCTGCTTCAACCGCGAGTCGGGCTTTGTTGTGCTCATATGTCCAGCCGCCGTCACCGACGGGACCAACGTAAACAAAGCCGACTTTGGTTTTGTCTTGAGCAAAGGCCGAGGTGGCCAGCCCGAGTGCCACGGCAGCTGTGGCGAGAAGTTTGGTGAATTTCATAATCTGAAGTCTCCCTGATGCAGATTCTTTGCTTAACTTAGAGCATTAACTTGAGGCGTGGAAGATGCGACCCAGTGAGGCAGGGGCGCGTGATTTATCTGCTGACATGATGACCAGCACGACGATAGTGATGATGTAAGGCGACATTGACAAGAACTCGACCGGGATCGCGACACCGGCTGCCTGCAAATTAAGCTGCAAAACCGTCACGCCGCCGAAAAGCCATGCACCGAGCAAAACGCGCCAAGGCTTCCAGCTAGCAAAAACGACAAGCGCCAAGGCGATCCAACCAGCCCCTGCTGTCATGCCTTCTGTCCATTGTGGCACACGAATAAGGCTGATGTAAGCGCCGCCAAGCCCGGCACAGGCCCCACCGAACATGATGGCAAGCACTCGGATACGCACAACTTTATAGCCAAGCGCGTGGGCGGCGTCATGGTTCTCGCCGACAGCGCGCAGGATAAGGCCAATGCGAGAATATTTGAGAGCCGCCCAGACAAGAGCAACAAGGGCGATGCCGAGATAGACGATGATATCGTGATTGAAAAGCACGGTCCCTATGAAAGGCAAGTCCGACAGGAATGGAATGTCGAGCTTAGGTGTCGAGGGCGGTTTGAGGCCTACATAATCTTGCCCCAAAAGCGATGAGAGACCGAGGCCAAAGAGCGTGAGCGCGAGCCCCGACGCCACCTGATTGGCGAGGGCGTACTGTGTGAGCAGCGCAAAGAGAAACGCAAGTGTTGCGCCGCCGATAGCCGCAAAGACAAAGCCAAAGACAGGTGAGCCAGTGACAATCGTTGCCATGAAGCCACAGATCGCACCGGTGATCATCATGCCTTCAACACCAAGGTTCAGCACGCCTGCGCGCTCGACGACCAATTCACCGATGCCGGCGAGCAAAATAGGTGTTGCTGCAACAAGAAGCGAAGCAAGTAAGAGAGCGGGGTTGATTGCCGAAAGGTCCATTACACAGTCTCCTTGCGCACGCGCTTGATACGGTAATTTGTCAGAAGATCGACAGCCAAGAGGAAGAACAAAAGCATCCCCTGAAACAGCTGGATAGCGGCTGCGGGTAGGCCAAGATTGGCCTGAGCTATTTCGCCGCCAATGTAAGTGAGTGCCATGAGCAGTCCTGCAAAGAGAATGCCAATGGGGTGCAGACGCCCTAGAAAGGCAACAATAATCGCTGTGAATCCGTAGCCTGTGTTGAAGTCGATGCTGATTTGCCCTGCGGGCCCCGACACTTCAAAGAGCCCTGCAAGCCCTGCTAGTGCGCCCGACATACCAAGGCAAAAGAGTATGAGGCGCGTTGGATTGACCGAGGAGAACTTGGCTGCGCGTGGCGCTTCGCCTGTGAGGCGGATGGAAAAGCCAAGCATGTGACGGTTGAGCAGGATATAGGCAAAGATCACTGCTATGAAGGCCGTGATAACCCCCCAGTGCATGCCCGAGCCTGTGATGATTTCGTCGTTAAAGGCGCTGGAATAATCCTTAAGGTTCCGTGACCCGGGGAAACCGTGGCCCTCAGGATTCTTTAACAACCCAAGCGACATTGAGGCAAGCAATTGCTCGGCAACATAGACCAGCATGAGCGAAACAAGGATTTCGTTGGTCTGGAACTTCACCTTTAAAAGCGCAGGGATCATGGCCCAAGCCCAGCCACCAAGGGCGCCAGCGATAATCATCAGCGGGAAGATGAACCAGGCTTCCATCGGGTAGAATGCAAGCCCAACGCCTGCACCACAGATCGCCCCGATGATGTATTGCCCTTCTGCGCCAATGTTCCAGATGCCTGCGCGAAAGCCGAGAGAGAGGCCAATCGCAATCAGAATCAGCGGACCTCCTTTGACCAGAAGTTGTGGGCGGTAATAGAAAGCAAACTCGCCAAAGAGCGGGTCCCAAAAAATGGTGCGAATGGCCTCAAACGGGTTTTTACCGAGCAACATAAACAGCAGACCGCCTGCTATCATCGTAATGATGATCGCAAAGATGGGGGTGAGGTAGGCAAAAGTCTGTGACGGCTGCGGGCGCTTCTCAAGCTTTAGCATGAGCCACCTCCATTCCATGTGCGCCGCCCATCATTAGGCCGATCTCGTCAATCGTGAGGCCTTGGGTCGGGCGGGTTTCTGTGAGGCGGCCTTCGTTGAGGGCGGCAAAATTATCGGCTACTTCCATGAGCTCGTCGAGATCTTGGCTGATGACAATAACGGCTGTGCCATTGGCTGCCAGATCAAGGATCGCTTGGCGGATCGAGGCGGCAGCGGAGGCATCAACGCCCCAAGTTGGTTGGTTCACGACCAGCACGTCAGGGTCTTGCAGGACTTCACGGCCGATCACGAATTTCTGCAGATTGCCGCCCGAAAGCGAGCGCGCGGCGTTGTCGGGGCCAGGTGTGCGGACATCAAATTTTTCGATGATTTCCTCAGCAAAACTGCGGGTTTTGGCCCATTTTAGGAAGCCTCGGTTCGACAGCCCTTTGCGCACGTTGCCCGTGAGCAGTGCGTTTTCTGTCAAGCTCATGTTGGGTGCGGCGGCGTGGCCGAGGCGTTCTTCCGGCGCTGTGAGCAATCCGCGTGAACGCCGCGCATTGGGGGCAAGCTGGCCGATTGCTTCGCCCTTGAGCTTCACGGCATTTTGTTCTGTGCGTATCTCGCCGGAAAGGGCGAGCAAAAGCTCGTCTTGTCCGTTGCCTGCGACGCCGCCGATGCCGAGCACTTCGCCTGCTCGCAAACGCAGGTGGATGTTACGAAGTGCCGTGCCGAAAGCGCTGGGTGAGGGCATGGAAAGCCCTGAGATATCAAGGACTACGTCGCCAAGCTCGGCTCCCGCGCTATTGGGCGTTTGCAGCTCGGTGCCGACCATCAGTTCGGCCATGTCGCGGGCGCTGGTTTCTGCTGGCACACAGGTTCCGACATTTTTGCCAAGCCGCAGGATTGTGGCTGCGTCACAGAGGGCGCGGATTTCTTCGAGCTTGTGGGAAATGTAGAGGATCGCCACGCCCTCGGCGGTGAGCTTGCGCAGAGTCTCAAAAAGGATTTCGACTTCTTGAGGTGTGAGAACCGAGGTTGGCTCATCCATGATCAGAAGCTTGGGATCCTGTAGCAAACAGCGAATGATTTCAACGCGTTGGCGCTCGCCTGCGGAGAGGTCTCCAACTGTGCGGTAGGGGTCGAGGGGGAGGCCGTAATCTTCTGAAACTGTGCGGATTTTCTCGGCGAGATCGCGCAGGGCGGGGGGGTGTTCCATCCCGAGGGCGATATTTTCGGCCACGTTGAGTGCATCAAAAAGCGAGAAGTGCTGAAACACCATCGCTACACCCGAGGCCCGCGCGGCGCGCGGTTCGGGTGGCGCAAAGGGGGCGCCGTTCATCATCATTGTGCCGCTGTCAGGCTTCACGAGGCCGTAAATCATCTTCACAAGCGTCGACTTGCCAGCGCCATTTTCTCCAAGCAAAGCATGCACTTCGCCGGTTTTTATTTCAAATGAAACGTCGGAATTGGCCACGACGCCGGGGTAGGCTTTGGTCAAGCCGTCGATCTTTAGCAATGTCCCTGTCACGCAAATTTCCTTTCCGGGTAACCCCATCGGATGCGCTTTGTTTTATTGCCACTCATCAAATGCTGAAAGCCCCAAGCTTGCAAGATTCGAATGAAAGCGGGTTCAGTAAACACTTTCAACGATATGGAGAAAATCTAAAGGTTAATTCGTTAATTCCTTCAAAATAAACGGGGGTGATATGCGTGCACAACCCGTGCACCATGCGTGCACCGCCTGTTTGTTAACTTTTTGTCGCCAATTTGCTTAACGGAGCGTGCGCTCTGCCAATTTCATGGGCATTTGAAAAACGCTCGGTTGCTGCTTCCCTGTGCCGTGTCACTTGGGTAGGGTTCGCGGTATGAGCAATTCTCCCCGATTCATTCACCTTCGCGTCCACACCGAATACTCCCTTTTGGAAGGGGCTGTTCGGCTGAAGAAGTTGCCGCAGCTTTGTGCCGATATGGGAATGCCCGCCGTTGCGGTGACCGACACCAACAACATGTTTTGCGCGCTCGAATTTTCCGAGGCGGCCAAGGGCGCGGGGCTTCAGCCCATTATCGGGTGTCAGGTTGATCTGGCCTATCACAAGCTTGAGCCGGGCGAGCGCCCGCGCCCGCCTGCGCCTATCGTTTTGCTCGCCCAGAGCGAAGCGGGGTATGAACACCTCATGAAGCTCAACTCTTGTCTCTACATCGACAAGGGCGGCGAGCTGCCGCAAGTGACGCTGGACGATTTGCGTGCCAACGCAGGTGATGTGATCTGTCTGACTGGCGGGCCTGACGGCCCTGTGGGGCGGCTTTTGCGCGCGGGGCAAGACCCTGCAGCCAAGGCGCTTATGAAAGAGCTGGCGGAAATATTTGGCGACAGGCTTTATGTGGAGCTTCAGCGCCATCCGTCCGAGGACGGCAGCCAGCCCGAGGCAGAGCGCCTCACCGAGCGCGGCTTTGTTGAAATGGCTTACGGGATGAACCTGCCGCTTGTGGCAACCAATGATGTCTATTTCCCCAAGTCGTCGATGTATGAGGCGCATGATGCGCTGATTTGTATTGCCGATGGCGCTTATGTGGACCAGCAGGATGACCGCCGCCGCCTTACGGCACAGCATTATATGAAGTCGCCCCGCGAGATGGCTGTGCTTTTTGCCGACTTGCCCGAGGCGCTCGACAATACCATCGAGATTGCCAAGCGCTGTGCCTTTAAGGCCTACAAGCGCGATCCGATCTTGCCGAAGTTTGCTGACGACGAAGTTGTGGAATTGCGCCGGCAGGCCAATGCGGGGCTGAAAGCGCGGCTGGAGGTTATTCCCCATGCTGTGAGTGTGGAAGACTATCAGAAGCGGCTCGATTTCGAGCTTGATATCATCGAGGGTATGGGCTTCCCCGGTTACTTTCTGATTGTTGCGGATTTTATCAAATGGGCCAAGGACAATAACATCCCTGTGGGGCCGGGCCGTGGCTCGGGCGCGGGCAGCCTTGTGGCCTATGCGCTGACGGTGACAGACCTTGACCCCTTGCGTTACTCGCTACTGTTTGAGCGGTTTTTGAACCCCGAGCGGGTCAGTATGCCTGACTTTGATATCGACTTCTGCATGGACCGCCGTGAAGAGGTGATCCGATATGTGCAGGAGAAATATGGCCGCGACAAGGTTGGCCAGATTATCACCTTTGGTGCGCTGCTTTCCAAAGCCGCTGTGCGTGATATTGGCCGTGTGCTGCAAATGCCTTACGGGCAGGTGGACAGGCTTTCAAAGATGATCCCTGTTGAGGGTGTGAAACCTGTCAGCATCGAGAAGGCTTTGGCGGACGAGCCGCGCCTGAGAGAAGAGGCGAAGAACGAGGAAGTTGTTGCGAGGCTGCTCGACTATGGGCAGCAGGTAGAAGGCCTCTTGCGTAATGCCTCGACCCATGCGGCGGGTGTTGTGATTGGTGACAGGCCGCTGGATGCGCTTGTGCCGCTCTATCAAGACCCGCGCTCCGACATGCCAGCGACGCAGTTTAACATGAAGTGGGTTGAGCAGGCGGGGCTTGTGAAATTTGACTTTTTGGGCCTCAAAACCCTCACGGTTATTCAGAATGCTGTGGACCTGATCCATGCCGAGGGGCGTGATTTGCACCATGCGGCCGATGGCACGCTGCTTTATGAGCCGCCTGCGGGGGCGGAGAATGATATTGGCGCGATCCCGCTGGATGACGCCAAGTCTTACGAGCTTTATGCGCGGGCCAAGACAGTGGCTGTGTTTCAGGTGGAAAGCTCGGGGATGATGGATGCGCTCAAGCGCATGAAGCCGACCTGTATTGAAGATATTGTTGCGCTTGTTGCGCTCTACCGCCCCGGCCCGATGGAGAACATTCCGACCTATTGTGAGGTGAAGAACGGGCTGAAAGAGCGAGAGTCTGTGCACCCTTCGATTGACCATATTCTGGAAGAGACACAGGGGATTATTGTTTACCAAGAGCAGGTTATGCAGATTGCTCAGGTGATGGCGGGTTACTCTCTTGGCGGCGCGGATTTGCTGCGCCGTGCGATGGGTAAGAAAATTGCCGAGGAGATGGCCAAGGAGCGCCCCAAGTTTGAAAAGGGCGCGATGGAAAACGGGGTGGACAAGAAGAAGGCCTCAGAGGTTTTTGACTTGCTCGAGAAGTTTGCCAACTACGGTTTCAACAAATCCCACGCGGCGGCTTATGCTGTTGTCAGCTATCAGACCGCCTGGCTGAAGGCGAACCACGCTGTCGAGTTTATGGCCGGTGTGATGAACTGCGATATCCACCTCACCGATAAGCTCGCGGTATATTTTGAAGAGGTGCGCAAGGGGCTTGATCTGAAGTGGGAGCCGCCCTGTGTAAACCGCTCGGGCGCGACGTTTACGGTGAAGGACCAAGTGCTGCATTATGCGCTGGGCGGGCTGAAGAACGTCGGTGTCGAGGCGATGAGACTGATCGTCGAGGCGCGCGGCGATGAGCCGTTTGTGACGCTTTATGACTTTGCGCGCCGCGTTGATTTGAAGCGTGTGGGCAAGCGGCCTTTGGAGATGCTGGCGCGGGCGGGGGCCTTTGATGTGCTCGACCGCAACCGCCGCCGCGTGTTTGACAGCCTTGAGGGGCTGATGGCCTATTCAACCGCTGTGAACGAGCAGAAAAACTCGAACCAGGTGAGCTTGTTTGGTGAAGCGGGGGATGACTTGCCCGAGCCGCGCATGAGCCCTGTGCAGGACTGGCTGCCTGCCGAGCGGCTCGGTGAAGAGTTTAAGGCTGTCGGGTTTTACCTCTCTGGTCACCCGCTTGATGACTATATGGCGCCGCTGAAACGCAAGCAGGTGATCACGCTGGAAGAGGTTGAAGCGCGTGCGCAGGGTGGGCCTTTCCTTGCCAAAATGGCGGGAGTTGTTGCGGGGCGTCAGGAGCGCAAATCGGCGAGGGGCAACCGCTTTGCTTTTGTGCAGCTCTCGGATGTGAGCGGCGCTTACGAGGTGACTGTGTTTAGCGACACGCTTGAAAAGGCGCGCGACTATCTGGAGACAGGCTCGAAAGTTGTGGTGACATGTGAAGCGACGATGGAGGGTGACCAGCTCAAGCTTCTGGCGCGCTCTTTTGCGCCGATTGATGCTGTTGTTGCGGATGCGGGCGAGACCGGTTTGAAAGTCTATGTGGAAGATCAGGGCGCTATCGGAGCTGTTGCCGAAGTTCTGGCCAATGCGGCCAATGTTGCGCAGGGGGCAAGCAAGGGCCCGCTCTATTTCTGCCTGATGGATGCGAGCTTGCCCGGGGAAGTTGAAGTCGATGCGGGACAGAGCTTTCCGATTTCGCCGCAGATCAAAGGGGCGATTAAAAGTTTGGCCGGTGTTCTGGAAGTGCAGGACATCTGAAACAGGCAGGTTTTCGCATAAGTTTTGCCCCACAGGATCGGTACTGGACCGAACAGAGCGCAGCGGGTAAGACGCGATAAAGGAAGGGTTTGGTTTATGAAGCGTTGGGTATTATGCGTTTGTTTCGCCTCGCTTGTGGCAGGCTGTGGCGACCCGTTGCGTGATGTTGAGCGGCTTGCGGAAGTTGAGCTGCAAGATACCAGCGAGACGGCATCAGCCATGGAATTGCCCGAGGCTGCACAAGATGACCGCCCGCTGTTTGAGCGGCTGTTGAGCAAGCGTGAAACCCCTGATGAAGAACCTCTTGTCGAGGCGGTCGAGGGCGTTGAAAATGCGCCCGAAATGGCCGCTGAAACTGTCGCGCTCGCCGAGCCAGAAGACCCAAAACCGCGGGGTTTGCTGGGCTTTTTGAAACCGCAGGCCAGCGAGAAAGAGCCTGCGCAAGCGGGCTTGGAAGGCTTGGCCGAGGAGGGAAAAGTCGCTCCTGAGGCCGGAGTTGTGGCCGCAGCATATTCACCCGAGCCAAAGGCGCGCGAAACGCGTGCGCGGGGCGGGTTATTCAGCCGCAAGAAATCCGCTGTTTTGACGGGGCCGGATGCGCAGGAGATTGCTCCCGGAACGCCGCTGTCTTTTGGGCAGATTGCGCGTGTTTGTGCGCTTCCCAAGTCGGCTCTGGGCACGGAGGTGGACCGCTCGGGCAAATACCGCCTTTATGATAGTGCGAAGGGAACTGCCGCGCAGCGGCCTTATTATATTACAGGCTTCGATGATGGCTGCACCCGTCAGGTCACTGGTGCGCTCGCTATGTTTGGCTCGGCTTCCAACCACGAGTTTATGCGTTACGGTGCGCCACTCAAAGGCAAGCCCTATTCGGAAACAGACAAGGCTTATGAGAAAGCCAAGCGGGACGTCTGCAGGGCGAACAGGGGAAAGCCTTGTGGCGCGCAGATAGGCAAGCTTGAGAAAACCACGGTGTTTGTCACGGTCTACGACCAGTTTGTCGGTGCGCAAAACTGGCATAATATACTGCTCCATGACGGCGCAGTTATGGCTATGAACTGAGGTATCTAAAGGTGCGCAATGAATGCGCACGCTAGGGTTCAAGGTTGCAAATCAATAGTGCGGGGGCCGTTCATCGCCGCCGAAGATATGTGCGCCTTCAGAGCGGTTGCGGCCTGCTTCGGCATCCAGCAGAATTTGCACCTTGCGGGTGAGCAAAGCGATCTCGGTGTCTTGCCGCGCGATGACGGATGACAGCTCGTCTGTTATGCGCTCAAGGTGGGCGATTTTTTCTTGAAGAGATTCCATGGCGTTTCTTTAGCGGGTTTATGATCTGTATCATAGCCCCGCATTGCGCGAAGAGCGACACTAGGCTGGCCCAATTAAAGTATAGGTGAGCGCATGAAACGGATTCTATTTGGACTTATCGGAGCGCTGGCGCTGAGCGGTGCGGCTTATGGCTATGACGGGGAGCAATATGTCGTTTGCAACCTGAACCCGCAGGGCGACAACTTTCTCGCATTACGCAGCTGTGGCTCGACCAAATGCCAGATGCTCCGCACACTGGGACCAGACACGTTTGTCATCACTCTGGAGCCTTACGAGACGAAGGGTTGGCGCGAAGTGATTGTGCAGCAGAACTCGCAGGACTGGTCTTATTCAGGTGTGAAAGGTTGGGTTTATGGCAAATACATTTGCAAGGTGCATTTGGGCGAGTAGGGGGCGAGCGCAAGAGGAGGCTTCTTGCTCCTTGGGGCGTGATCCTTTAGAGGCTGCTCACAAGGATTTAGGCAAGGAAAACCCCGATGGCCAAGGAAAAGAAAGCCCCGCGCCCCAAGGCGGAGACGCCCAAGGGCTTCCGCGACTATTTTGGCGAGGAAGTGAGCGAGCGCGCAGAGATGCTGCGTGTGATCACGGGGGTTTACCACCATTACGGGTTTGACGCCTTGGAGAGCGCTGCTGTTGAAACAGTGCAAGCGCTGGGCAAGTTCCTTCCTGATGTGGACCGCCCCAACGAAGGCGTCTTTGCATGGCAAGAGTTTGACGAAGAAGATAAAGGTGACTGGCTTGCGCTTCGCTATGACCTGACAGCGCCATTGGCGCGGGTATATGCGCAGCACCGCAACGATCTTCCGACCCCATACCGCCGCTATGCTATGGGTCCTGTCTGGCGCAACGAAAAGCCGGGGCCTGGGCGCTATCGCCAGTTTTATCAGTGTGATGCCGATACGGTTGGCACGGCGAGTGTTGCGGCTGATGCGGAGATTTGCGCGATGCTTAGCGACGTGCTGGAGAAGGTGGGCATTCCGCGCGGGGATTACATTGTGCGGGTGAACAACCGTAAGGTTTTGAACGGTGTTTTGGAGGCGATGGGCGTGAGTGATGCTGGCCAGCAGGCTGACGTGCTGCGCACCATCGACAAGTTTGACAAAGTGGGCGAGGCAGGTGTGCGCCAGCTTTTGGGCAAGGGGCGTCTGGACGCTTCGGGCGCGTATATTGACGGTGTTGGGCTGAGTGACGAGCAGGCCGAGCCTGTGGTGCAATTTCTGATTGCCAAGGGGGCGAGCAACGCCGAGACGCTGGAAAACCTGCGCGGCGCTGTCGGTGAAAGCGCGATTGGCACAGAGGGCATTAACGAACTGGAAGAGATTGCCACGCTTTTGGAAGCGCAGGGCTATGGCGCGGATCGTATCGTGATTGACCCCAGTGTTGTGCGCGGGCTTGGATACTACACCGGCCCTGTTTACGAGGCCGAGCTGACCTTTGATATCCTTGATGAAAAGGGCCGCAAGCGGCAGTTCGGCTCGGTTGCGGGCGGCGGGCGGTATGACGACCTTGTGAAGCGTTTCACGGGGCAGGCTGTGCCTGCGACGGGTGTTTCGATCGGAGTTGACCGTTTGCTTGCAGCACTGCGCGAGAAGGGGCGGATTGGCGGCAAGGCGGCCGGGCCTGTTGTTGTCACCGTTATGGATAAGGCGCGGATGGCGGAGTATCAGGGCATGGTTGCGGAGCTTAGGGGCGCGGGTATCAGAGCCGAGGTATATCTGGGTAACCCCAAGAGCTTTGGCAACCAACTGAAGTATGCGGACAAGCGCGAGAGCCCTATCGCTATTATTGCCGGATCGGACGAGGCTGAACGCGGTGTCGTGCAGATCAAAGACCTGATTTTGGGCGCGAAGATTGCTGAAAATGCCACGCATGAAGAGTGGAAAGAGCGCCCCAGCCAGTTTGAAGTGCCGCGCGGTGAACTTGTGAGCAAGGTGCGCGAAATTCTGAGCGGGCAAGGCTAATGACTGTTGGTTTGGCGAAGCGGGCAGAAGCGGCACGCGTGCGGGCGATGTTTGAAGCGGCGGGAGCGCAGCCTGTGGAAACATCGGTTTTGCAGCCCGCGGAGGCTCTGCTTGAGCTCTACGGTGAGGACATTCGCGCGCGGGCTTATGTGACCTCGGATGCTTTGCGCGGCGAGCAGATGTTACGGCCTGACTTTACCGTGCCAGTGGTGCAGATGCACATGCAGCACGGCGCGGAACCTGCGCGCTATACTTATTCGGGTGAGGTATTTCGCCGTCAGGAAGACGATGCGAAGCGCGCCAATGAATATTTGCAAGTCGGTTACGAGGTGTTTGAACGCGATGCGCCGCATGAAGCGGATGCTGAGGTCTTTGCTTTGATCTCTTCGGTGCTCAGAGGCTTGCCTGTGCGCGCAGCGACGGGCGATATCGGGATTTTGCTGGCTGCTGTGGACGGGTTGAAGACGACCGACCGGCGCAAGGCGGCCTTGCGGCGGCATATCTGGCGGCCCCGGCGTTTTCGCGCGTTGATTGACCGTTTTTCGGGGCGGGCTGATGTGCCTGCCAGCCGTGTGGCGCTTTTGGCGGCGGAAGATGCGTTTGCGGAGGCCGGTGTCGAGATTGGCCTGCGCAGCAAACGCGAGGTAGAAGCGCGGATTGCCGCTTTGCGCGAGGATTCCGAGGCAGGCCCGCTGGCGCAGGGTGAAGTTGAACTGATGGACGCCATCCTGTCGGTGCAGGAGATGTTGCCGCACGCTGTGGAACATCTGAGCGATATTGCCGTGGACATGCCGGCGATTGCCGATGCGGTGGACGGTCTGCGCCGCCGCACGGGAGCGCTTGCAGCGCGCGGTGTCGATGTGGCGCAGCTTTCGTTTGAGGCGAGCTATGGCCGTGCGTCGATGGAATATTATGACGGGTTTGTCTTTGGCTTTTATGCCGAGGCGCGGGCCGATCTGCCGCCTGTGGCGAGCGGCGGGCGCTATGATGCGCTGACGCGTCAGCTTGGGCAGGGGGGTGAAATTCCTGCTGTGGGTGGCGTTGTCCGCCCCGGCCTCATGCTTGGCCTGAAGGAGGGCACCTTATGAGCCTGAAGCTGGGTGTGCCCTCTAAGGGGCGCTTGATGGAAAAGACATTCGAGTGGTTTGCCGAGCGCGGTGTGAGCCTGTCGCGTGCGGGTGGCGAGCGTGAATACGCGGGCCGTGTCGAGGGCGTTGAAGGTGTGGAGCTTGTGCTGCTTTCAGCGGGAGAGATCCCGCGGGAGCTGGCGGCGGGGCGGATTCACCTTGGTGTGACAGGGACAGACCTTATCCGCGAGAAACTTGGCCAGTGGGAGCAGCGTGTCGAGGAGTTGGCCGAGCTCGGCTTTGGCCATGCGGACCTGATTATTGCTGTGCCTCAGGCCTGGGTTGATGTGGACACGATGGACGACCTTGACGCCGTCGCGGCGGCCTTTCGGGCGGAGCACGGGTTTCGTATGCGGATTGCCACCAAGTATCACCGGCTTGTACGGGATTATCTGCGTGACTGTGGTGTGGCGGATTACCAGCTTGTCGACAGCCAGGGCGCAACCGAAGGCACGGTGAAGAACGAGACCGCCGAGGCGATTGCCGATATCACCTCGACAGGCGACACGCTGCGCGCAAACCATCTGAAAATCTTGAGTGACGGGCTGATTCTGCGTAGCTCGGCTACGCTTTACCGCGCCCGCAATGCGGCAGTAAGCAATGGCGAGCGCGAGGCGCTGGCAGCACTTGTGGCAAAGCTTGAAGTCGGCTGACTCCTGACAGTCTTATGGGCCGAAAAGGGATGCGATTGCGCCCTCAGTGAGGGCGTGACCGCATCCTTTTGAATGTGTCTTTTTCTGGACTCGTTAGGTGAGCTAAAAATGCCACGCAGCTAAAAGGTTAAAAAAGTGTTAATTTACAACGCGATACGTGCTTGATGCCTTGCCTCGATTTGAGCGAATTTGCATGAAATTTGGCACTTTCTGCTGAAATTTAACCTGCGCAGTGAATTACAAACACAAACACATGCGCATCTGGGAAGGAAAATAAAAAATGAAAATGAATGCACTTTTGGCCGCGGGCTTGGTTCTCACGCTGCCTGCAGTTGCGCAAGCTGGTGAATGGGGTGGCATGGCAACTGTCGGCTTCTCGAAATCCAGCCTCTCGGGCGCGGGTGTTGACGTAAAGTCGACAACGCTCGATTTTAACGGTTACTACGATTTCCAAAACGGTTTCACCGTGGGGTTTGATGCGGGCGTGTCCGCCACAAATGCCGCTGGCATTGCCCTGGACTTGGGCTATCTTGCTCTGGACGGGAAATACAAGTTCCAGAACAACATGACAGCTGGTGGCTATGTTGAGCGCGGTTCAATCGACGTAGACCTGTTGGGGGCCGATGCTGCCGTAACATCTTATGGCCTGACATTCGGGTATGAGACAGACCGGCTTGACGCAGAGGTGTTTCTTGGCAAGAGCAACACCAGCCCGTCACTTCCTGCTGGAGTTGACGTGAAAGACTATGGTGTTCGCGTCGGTTACCAGATTTCACCAAAAGCCTTTGTTGTCGGCTCGTTGGCACGCACGGATATTTCCGGCGTTGGTGGCGGTGTTGATCTTGACATGATCTCGCTGGGCGGTGGTTATGCTTTCAACGACGAGTTCAGCGTCTTTGGTGGCGTTCAGCGCATTTCACTGGATATTGCCAGTGCGGATGCGACGACCTACGGACTTGGCGTTGCTTATCAGCCTGCGCGCATGAACACCGTTCCGATGATTTTCTCGTTGGAATTGGCGCGCACAAGCCTGGATATAGGCGGACCATCAGCTGACCTTAACACAGTTCGCTTGGGTGTAAGCATTCCGCTCGGCAACACCTCTAAAGGTGTTCCTGTAAACAGCTTGGTGAACAACATTGCCAAAGGCGGGCGTAGTGTTGTGACTTCAGGTATTATGGGCGTGTTCTAAGAACATTCCCTGTTAAGCACTGGATGAAAGCCGGCCGCTATTGTGGCCGGCTTTTTCGTTTTGTTAGGGCTTTCACGGCTGCAAGCGGGGATTGCCCTGTGAGGTGCGTTTAGGCCTCTAAGGGGTCCGGCGTGTCTGGGTTGATGTCTTCGGGCGCATCGGCCTCGATGAATTCTTCGGCCTTTTCCTTGAGCATGTTTTTCAATGTCTCGGCGGTTTTGCGACTTTGGCTGCGCTGCATGAGAGGGTCTGGTGCGCGAGCGATGCCTGCGGCATTGGGGAGGGTGACAAACCCGTCTTGGACCATGCGACTTTGCAGGGCGGCGGCGGCGTCTTTGCCTATAGCCAGATCGCGGGCGATGTGTTTTGCAGAACTCGCTCCGCGCAGGCGCGCGTTGAAGACAGCCATGCCATACATAAACTCGTTTGCGACCGGTGCGGCGGCTGGCGCGGCAGCGGCGGGCATGACGGGAAGCAGGGGCAAGAGCCCTGCGGCGGAGGCGGTGCGAAGAAAGTCACGTCTATCCATGCCTGATATATAGGGTTGCACGCTGCTTATTGCGAGTCATTCGCATAAACTTTGTTGTGCAAGCGGATTTTATGGGCGTAAGATTGTGGCATCAGAACCTCTGATTTGGGAGCGCGCGAAATGACACTGGCTGAAGCAATTCTCTGGCCCGGAACCAAGGTCTGCGAACGGATGGGGGTTGACCCCGAGGCGGATGCGGGATTGATCCGCTGGAGCATCAACACGTTTTTCTATCTCGTGGTAAGCCTGATTATAGTTTGGATTATCATTGCCGCGATAAACTGAGCGACTTTCAGGCAGGTATGCACCGGAATGGAAAAGGGCCACCACGCGGATGCGTGATGGCCCGGATTTAGACTGCATTTTGGTCCTGTTCAGGACTGGCTTGTTTTAGAAACGGTAAGTGGCACGCAGTTGTAGTGTTGTGGCGTCGACGTCGATGCCTGAGCCGTCGAAATCGTCAAACTGGTGGTAAAGAACTTCGCCACCGAGTGAGAAGTTTTCAGAGATCATGTGCTCATAGCCTGCACCGACGAAGTAGCCGGTGTCACTTCCGAGTGTGTCGGTATCGGCATGCGCCGCGCCAAGAGTGGCATAGGCCAGACCATCACCGAGCTTGTAGCCGCCGCGCATTTTTAGGCGTGCTACATTTTCGAGCGATGTTGCGCCGCCGACGTCGATATCGGAGATATCATAGTCAATACCACCGCCGAGCACCCAAGTGCCGAAATCATAATCGTAACCAGCTACAAAGCCACCGATTGCGCCGTCGCCATTGAGGCCACCTGTGGCATCAACATCGGCATAGCCGACTTGGCCACCCGCATACCAACCTGTCCAGTCGGCACTGGCCTGTACCGGCACTGCGACCGGTTGAATCATGGGTTCGGGAGTGACGGGCTCGAGGTTGCCTGCCAAGAGGGGAGTTGCAGCCATTGCTGTTGCAGCTGCGAGTGCTGGAATTTTGTAACGCATCGTTCCGTCCTTTCTGTAGGGTTCACACCTGTGCGGCGTTTTGGTCTTACAATCTTGCAGGGCGGGTGAAACCTGCCCCTCGCTTCTTGAGATATACTTCAAATGGCGGAAACAAGGGGTGCAGCCAGGGTGCGCGATCACGACCTCGCGATTGGCGGAAAAATGCTTGGATTTACGGTGAAAACAAGGGGTTTTCGGCGGTTTGTAGCGCAAAAAGGGGGTGTAGTGAAAAAACTGATCCGCTGTTTGTGATGTAACGTAGCGAGGCGAGCCGCCGTTCAGAGCACACCGATATCGGCCAAGGCACCAGCCAGTTCGGGCGGGAGGGCGTCATCATTTTCGCGGCCTTCGGCCAGATCTATCGGGGCGTCTTCGGGCTTGAGATAACGCCAGCCCTGAAAGGGGCGCTTGAGCGCGGGGGCTGTGCGCACCAGCTCGGGATCAAGCACAAAGGCGCAGCGGCGGATGCCATCGTCGCCGATCCGTTCTTCAAAGCCGAGAATCTTCTGGCGGGCCTGAATGCTGCCTTTGATCACCCAATAAATGCTGCCCCCTGCAAGAATCTCTTCCTCGCGTTTGGGCCACATGCGGGTGACATGAAAAGGCAGTCCCTTGGGATGAAGGGCGGCGCGGGTTTTTTGCCACGCATCAAGCGATTCGACACTTTCGGTGCCGACGCTGAGTTTTACCATATGTATTATGTTCTTCATGCATTCCCTCAAGATGTGGTATTATACTTTAGCGAATTTGATTCTGCCACTCACGTTATCTTGCGTAAGGGGCGATTGAGGGTTTGACCCTTACCTGTGCTTTCGCTTAGTTAGACCTCTTGCAAGATATGATCTGGGGACCACCGAATGAGCCGTTTTTCCGCGCCGATTGCAGAGCAAATCTGGGATATGAAGTATCGCTTCAAGGAGGCGGACGGAACCGCGATTGACCGCTCTGTGGAAGACACATGGCGGCGCATTGCGCGTTCGGTCGCGGCGGTGGAAAAAGACCCCGCGCATTGGGAAAATGTGTTCTACGGCGCCTTGGAAGACTTCAAATTCCTGCCTGCGGGCCGCATCACTGCAGGGGCGGGCACAGAACGCTCTGTGACGCTGTTCAACTGTTTTGTGATGGGCACTGTGCCCGACAGCATGGGCGGGATTTTTGACATGCTCAAAGAGGCCGCGCTGACCATGCAGCAGGGCGGCGGCATTGGCTATGACTTCTCTACCATTCGCCCCAAGGGTGCGGATGTGCTTGGCGTTGCGGCCGATGCCTCGGGGCCGTTGAGCTTTATGGATGTGTGGGACGCCATGTGCCGCACGATTATGTCTGCGGGTAGCCGCCGTGGCGCCATGATGGCGACAATGCGCTGTGATCACCCTGATATCGAGGCGTTTATCACGGCCAAATCCGACGCGGCGCGCTTGCGGATGTTTAATATGAGCGTGCTGGTGACCGACCCGTTTATGGACGCGGTGAAGGCGGGTGAAAGCTGGGACCTGAAGTTTGGTGACAAGGTTTACCACACGGTTGAGGCGCGCGATCTGTGGAACAAGATCATGCAGGCAACATATGAATACGCCGAGCCGGGTGTTATTTTTATCGACCGTATCAACCAGATGAACAACCTGAACTATTGTGAGCAGATCGCGGCGACAAACCCCTGCGGCGAGCAGCCTTTGCCGCCCTATGGCGCGTGTTTGCTAGGCTCGATCAACCTTGCGAAGCTGGTGGCGAAACCGTTTGAAGCGGGGGCCGATCTTGACGAGAGTCAGCTGGAAGAGCTTGTCGCCGCAGCTGTGCGGATGATGGACAATGTGGTCGATGCCTCGAAATTTCCGCTTGAGGCGCAACGGCAGGAAGCCCATGCGAAGCGGCGGATCGGCCTTGGGGTAACAGGGCTTGCGGATGCTTTGCTTATGGTCGGGTTGCGTTATGGTTCGGATGAGGCGGCGCTACAGACCGAGGAGTGGCTGCACCGTGTTGCGCGTGCGGCTTATCGGGCATCTGTTCAACTCGCGAAGGAGAAGGGGGCTTTCCCGCTGTTTGATGCGGAGAAGTATCTTGCCAGCGGTGCGATGCAGCAGATGGACGAAGACGTGCGCGCCGAGATTGCGGAGCATGGCATCCGCAACGCATTGCTTACGTCGATTGCTCCGACAGGCACAATCAGCCTTTATGCGGGCAATGTCAGCTCGGGGATCGAGCCGGTGTTTGCCTATGCATACAAGCGCAAGGTTTTGCAAAAAGACGGCTCGCGGACGGAAGAGGAAGTGGTGGATTATGCCGTGGCCCTGTGGCGCGAGAAGTTTGGCGACACCGCTTTGCCCGATTACTTTGTGAACGCCCAGACGCTTGCACCTGCCGAGCATGTGAAGATGCAGGCAGCGGCGCAGAAGTGGGTTGATTCCAGCATTTCCAAAACGATCAACTGCCCCGAGGACATCGGGTTTGAGGAGTTCAAAAACGTCTACATGCAGGCGTGGGACACTGGCTGTAAAGGCTGCACCACCTACAGGCCCAATGATGTGACAGGGTCGGTTTTGTCCGTGAGCGAAGAAAAGGGAGTTGCCCCCGAAGTTATCGCCAACACAGACGCCGAGCCGCTCACGCCGCATGGCGATGTGGTCTATATGACCGAGCCGCTGGACCGCCCCAAAGAGCTTGAGGGCGCGACCTATAAACTGAAGTGGCCCGACAGCGAGCATGCGATTTATCTGACGGTGAATGACATTGTGATTGGTGGGCACCGCAGGCCATTCGAGGTGTTTATCAACTCCAAAAACATGGAGCATTTTGCCTGGACCGTGGCGCTGACGCGGATGATTTCGGCGGTGTTCCGTCGCGGTGGCGATGTGAGCTTTGTTGTGGAAGAGCTGAAGGCCGTGTTTGATCCACGCGGCGGCGCGTGGATGGGTGGGAAGTATATTCCCTCAATTCTTGCGGCGATTGGTGGTGTGATTGAAAAGCACATGATCTCGATCGGCTTTATCGAAGGCGAGGGCATGGGCCTGAAAACAGACCCGACAGCGGCTGTGGTGAACCTTGGCGCGCCGCGCGGCAAAGCGTGCCCGAGCTGCGGGCAGTATGACATGCGCATGGTGGAAGGCTGCATGACCTGCGCAAGCTGCGGCCATAGCAAATGCGGCTGATCTGAAAACGGGAACGGGCGCCCAACCCAGAAAAACCATATTAGTGCGCAAACGAAACCATAAGTCTGCGCAATGGCTGTCAAGTAGTTCTTCTCGACGCAGTGATTAGAAAAATGACCTAAACTCAGCCGTCGGGAAAACTGCTGTTTTAGTCGCCCTCCGACGAGCTGGAGGGAGACAAATGCATATCATTATGAGTTTTATTGGACCGGCCTCAGACAGCACTGATCATCTCTGTCAAATCACGGAAGATCGGCAAAAATGGGTTTGAGCCAGGCTTCACTCCGCATTGCCTCGTGGTCGGTTGTGCGGACCTTCTGGTTCTTCGCCGAAAGTGAGCGATCCCTAAACTCACTTGAGCAGCATTCGAAAAAGAGTGAGGAAAGCGGAAGTTTGCTGCACTTTCGAAAGTGCGGCTCCTCCCACTAAAAGATTGCATTTAGACTGGCATGGCATCAATCATCTCACTTCGTCGCTATTCGAGGAGAATGATCGGCCCCAATATACTACGAAATACGTCAGTCTTCTTTATGATATCTTTTAGCAAAAGAGAGAGCGTTCAGCTCAAGAGGATAGGTATTGAGGTATTCTGCCGCCGAGAGCTCGTGCAGCGTTGCAATTCTCAGCACCGGATCAAACGGAGAAAACGGCTCTGACCAGGTAATCTTGTCTGCCTGCTCGTTTAACTCCTTCCTGATCACCTCAACATCTTTCACTTCACGGTTTTCTGGATCTTTGAGAATCGCCAATAATGTGATCGGCACTCTTTCAGTGTTTTCCCAGGACGTATGCGGAAAAATACGGAACTCTGATATCGAACGCAGAGATTTACCGAAGTCGGAACCCTTGCCATACCTTTTGTTCACAGCAATCCGGAAGGTGTCCATGCACGCGTTGAATTTGTCAGGAAAGCCGAAGCGCCCATAGAAACGCTCAAGAGCTCTTGCAAAACACTGCAAATCTAATTCCTCGGGACAACCCCGTTGCCTAGACCACTCTACAAGGAGATCTTTCTTTACACTCATGGCGCGTGTGAAGTCGACGACAATACTCTCTGGCGCACCGGCAAGCATGCCAAATCTTGGAACTTCGCCCTTCTCAACAGCGGAAAGATGGGCGGCATTGAGCTCGACGAGTGGGCATACGGTTACATAGGATACGGTAGTCTCAACAGGGTCCCGGACGATATCACACGTTTGCGAAATAACGCAGATCCCCTTGTGTTCCGTCTCTACGTCAGCGGAAAAGACATTCCCATCTTCATCGTCATCAAAGGGCGAAGTGCAGAAAAGAAATTCATCACAGTCAGTCGTGAAATCGCCTTGCTGCCATTCAGCAAGGCGATCAGCAACGCTCGTCTCCTCAGCGGCCTCATCGAGCAACAGGGAATTCCTTTATACTTTAGCTCGGCGAATGCTCTTGCGTCGGGTTTTGGGACGCGCCATGAGCTCGACCTCAGCTTCATCGCTAAGCTCTTCAGACGGTGAATATTCGAGCGGTGCGTTTTTGGCCCGCGCCTCTTCGGTGAGGATGGCTCCAAACGAAACACGGCCAATGCCTTCTCCTGCGCGATCCCTAATCGCTTGGAGCGCTCCGTCCTTCATGAGTTCGAAGAACGTTTTGCCATCAACTGCTTCACTCAGAAGCAGCCGCTTGTTCTCCTCCTTTGTTCCGCGGTCAATGAAGCGAAGCATGGCAACAACTGCGCCCAATTTCTCATGGTGTTCACCCGTAACAGGCTTCCCAGCCTTCCAATAATGGAGAGCTCGTTGCTTGACCCCGAAAACGTCAGAAATTTGCGCCCATGTAAGGTCGCTGAGGCGCTTGAGTTCGACAATTAACTCACTTGTCCTCGACTCCGCGCTGGTTTCTGCGTCGCCTTCGTCGGCAGCTATAGAAACGCGAATACCTTCAGATGAAGTTCCCAAACGGAACTCCTGCCATTTGAGCATCTGAATTGCGTCTTTTGCCGAAATCGAAATTCTCGTCTTCTCGACAAATGGAGCAGCTATTCCCGGCTGATTTTCATGCGGGATCACCTCCGGAAGACCAGTGTGACCCACGGCACCAACTGGAAGGCACAACGCCATAGCAGTGATAGAACCTTGCACTCTCATAACTACTTGCCCTTAAAGCGATTCATAAATTCTTCGGTGATGCTCCACCGGAAAAAAGCGTAAGACCTTGCCGCAACTTTGTCGAGCTCTGCGCAAAGGAAATCTGGCTCAAGTTGAGTCGAAGCACAGCCGGTGCTGAAGGAGTCAACGTCCAACACCCAGCTTGCTTCATCCACAGGAGGCGCCACCTCCGGATCATGACTGAAGCCTTTTGGGGCTAAGCCATAGCGCGCTATCAGTTTGCCTTCGGCAGTCTTTCCGACAACTTCACTCATCGAAATCTCGATGTGCTCGGCCAAATTAGGTTGCAGCACATTGAGAAGATCAGATCGGATGAGGACTGAGAGCTCGCTAAGAAAATCCTGCCCCACAAGTCGGTCTACATACCGAAAACCGACGCGTTCAACCAGAGGCGGCGAGATGCTGCTTGCCAACGCCCCAAGGATAACGCGCATCCTTTCGAGGAAATCCTCTCTTGAAACATACTTGGCGGTTTCCAGTGCTACGAAGTCTGTGGCCAGAGATATGCGCATAACCCTCTCAGGATCAAAGAATCTCCATACCGTTGTTTCGATGGCCTGATGTTGGATTTCTTTGTCGGAAACACGCAACTCTACAGACTGAACCGTGTCAGCCTGGACATGAGGATATTGGGAGCGCAAGGCTTCTTGGAAATCAGCGATGTAGCTTTCATTGCTGATTTTGGAGACCTTGGAGAACCTGACTTGGGCGAGGACGCGAACCAAAGGCGCATCTGCCAGCGGCACGCTTGCAGGGACCTCACCAAAAAGTGGGTCATCGGAACGCTGTGACATGTGTCTTCCCATCATTTTCACCCCCCCCTTATAGCATATGAAGTAGAGTGTGAAGTAGGATTTTCTAAGGGGGAATAGTAAAAAAGTCTTACCCCACCGTTTTTGAGGCTCGCCGTTGAAGCTTTTGCAGCCAGCATGATCATCGTCAACCGCGGAGGCACACCCGTTCGTATGCCGCCCTGGATGCGTTTTAAACATCCTTCTTTACGGCCTCGTCGATCTAGAGCGGGCAGTTGTAGTCGACATATGCCCGCTGGTGCTGGGCTGTGGTTGCCTAGGGTCGCAAATTTCCCTGATGGCCCAGTCATTGCAGTGATCGTGAGCATAAAGGTATAGCGGTTTTGTCTGCGGCTCGTCAGTGCGAACGAACCCAGATATTACTCTCGCGGTGAGTGTCTGGGATGCTTGCTATGACGGCAGAAAGCCGTAGCCAGTTCGAATGTCCGCTAATGGGATGTACCGGCTGCTTCACCCAGCAGGTTAGACTGAGCCTAGTTTCACCTGCATATAGGAGAAGTAGCATGGCGAAGAATGATTTTGATGAGCTGATGTCGATTGGCGTCGATATCGGCAAAGACACGTTTCATTTGGTTGGTTTCGATCCGACTGGTCAGCGGGTCCTGCGCAAGCAGATCAAGCGGCTGGCGTTGGTCGCAACGTTTGAACAGCTACCGCGCTGTATCGTGGGAATGGAGGCTTGCCTTAGCGCCCATTTTGTTAGCCGCACCCTGCGTAAGATGGGTTTTGAGCCTCGTATCATCCCTGCGATTTACGTGAAGCCGTTCAACAAGGGACAGAAGAACGACTACAACGATGCTGAGGCCATCGCCGAGGCTGCGCTGCGACCGAATTTGAAGGCCGTTTCCGAGAAGACTCAGGACCAGCTCGACTTACAGGCATTGCATCGCGTGCGGTCACGTCTGGTGTCGCGTCGGACGGCAACCATCAATCAGATCCGCGCCTTTCTGATAGAACAAGGGATCACGGTCCGCAAAGGCCTGCGCGCTTTGAAGAATTCCTTTGAGACGATCCTGGAGGAGCGCAAAGACGAGATATCACGCCGGATGCGTTCGATCTTGATCGGCCTTTACGGCGACTGGATGTGGATGGATGACCGCATCGATAAGGTCTCAAGAGAGATCGAAGAGATTAGTCGAACCGAGGAGAACTGCGTGAATGTCATGACGATCCCTGGTGTTGGCCCGATGATTTCCACGGCGATGGTAGCGGCGGTTGGTGAGGGCGAGGCTTTTGATCGTGGGCGGGACTTTGCAGCTTGGGTCGGGTTGGTGCCCCGACAATACAGCACTGGTGGGCGAACGATCTTGGGTCGTATCTCAAAACGAGGTAGCCGATATCTGCGGATGCTGTTCGTCCAAGCGGCAAAAGTCATCATGATGCGGCCACATCGGTGGCCCGACTTTAGCTTTGGTGAGTGGTTGATAAGTGCTTCCGAACGTATGCACCGCAACAAAGCAGCTGTCGCATTGGCCAACAAGCTCGCGCGGATGGCGTGGAGCATCTTGAGACATAAAACGGCGTTTGACGCACCAAGAGACGAGGTTGCTATCGGCGTCTGATAGACCGGCAGCAATCCAAAGGAGTTCGCGATAGATAGCAAAGCATGGAACGGAAATACTACGCCCCCAGAGTCTGACGGCCCTTAAGGTCATAATCGACCTGTCCGCTAATGAGATCACGGCGCGTGCGTAACCCCAACAAGGCCACGACCCGCGTGTCGATAAACAGGCCGAATACATATGAGCGACTTCCGAGAACATGCCAGAAAATCATTTGCGAACAGCAGTCGGTACATACACATGGGCCGAACTCGTTAGTGGAAATGCGTTTCCAAAAAAGTCGTTGTCTGTTGGTCGAGCATCGCTACCTTATTGTGGGCATGTCGGAACAGCATCCGCGCTAATTCTGATACCGGTAAGCCATCCGCTATATCTCTAAAGGGTGCTATTTCTGTAAGGCCAAGCGGGCGCAGAACGCTTGCCTCTACGACGATATCAGCGGTCACACGTGAACCTGTATTTTCGAGGTTAATGACTCTTCCTGCTGCGGCGAGCCCTTGGCCACCTTGGCGCTCGGAGGTCCAGATGAATATCCGCTCGCCAACCAATATTTGGCTGCCGCCATACATCGTTCTTTCATCGATGCGGATATTCTGCCCAACTACCATTTCGATAGGAGCGATCTTCGCAATGAAAGCCATTTCTATTCCTCTATCTTCATTCCTCTCACCACGTTATCGTCCCTCAATGCGGGAAAGCAATGTGGCGTCTTGCGTTGACATTTTCGTTGACCTTTTCCGCAGTGCGAACCTGAGACCGATTTGATCTTCTCGGGATCGTATTTCATCCTGCGCCCGCCCATGGTTCTTTTTAGTAGACCCTTCTGTAAATACACACTACCCTAGAAATATGGCCAACCGTGATACTCAACAACCCAACAGATGGCAACGCGAGCGACGCGAGTTCATAGAGCATCGCATTTTTTGGCATGGCTCAATCGGACTGGCTGACTTGTTGGATGTCATGGAGATCAGCCGGGCTCAGGCATCGAAAGATCTGAATGGCTACATCGCCGATCATCCTGGGCATCTTTTCTATGACAAGAGCGCTCGGACCTACGTGATGGGAGAAGACTTTGAAGCGCACTACCTGTCGATTGATCCCGCTGAGTATCTGGCGGATCTCGCTGCAGTCGCTCAAGGCGCGCAGGTGCCGAAATCGGATTGGATCATCGATCACCCCAGCATTCTGACTCCGACAATTCCCGCGCGGGGGCTCGAGCCCACGACGGTGCGCAACGTATTGTTGGCGTGCGCTCAGCGACGCCAGCTGTCCATCACTTATCAATCGATGTCGTCGCCGGAGCCAACCGAGCGTGGCATTGCACCTCATGGGTTGGCCCATGACGGGTTTCGCTGGCACGCAAGGGCCTATTGTTTCAGGGACGGTGTCTTCAAGGATTTCGTTCTAAGTCGTATGCTGACCAGCAATCTATCCGGCGCGTCCGAGATAGATCCCGCATTGGATACCGATTGGGTGGACACAATCACCCTTCAGATTGCAGCGCATCCTGCACTCTCCGATAATCAGCGGCGTGTGGTCGAACTGGATTACGGTATGATTGACGGCATAGCCGAGGTCGTCGTCCGGAAATGCCTCCTGTTTTACAACCTAAAAAGACTTGGCTTGGATACTGATCCTGACGCGCGTCGTCCGCAGGATCAACATATTGTCCTGATCAACGCACCAGAAGTTCAATCCGCACTTGAAAGACGCGAGTCATGAGCATGAAACGCCCGCAAGAATATCGAATGTCATTCACTACGGGAGGGCTTTTCCTGAACGAAAGCGTGGCGGTGGCGCGACTTCACGTTGACGGCGAGGCTTGGGAGCAAACAATGCTGCGCGCCATGGAACAAAGTGCGACATCGTTGCCCAAAGCTGCCTCCAATCGCCGCACCCTGCGCGAAATCACAAACCGACTTCGAACGCTGACATCTGAAGAGCGCCATTTTCTACTGAGTGAAGCTGATCGCACAGACCAGCAGGCATTGCTTTGGTTGACGACATGTCGCGCATATCGGTTTGTCCGTGAATTTGCCCTCGAGGTCATCCGCGAGCGTCATCTGTCCTATCAGTTCGATTTGCCTTTGGAGTCTTTTGACATTCTATTTGAGGCGAAGGCGGAATGGGATGAAAATCTGGCAAAACTCAGCACATCCACCCGCAAGAAACTACGGCAGGTCTTGTTTCGCATGATGCGTGAAGCAGGGATTATAACGAGCGAAAATCGAATTCAAACGGCCATTCTTTCGCCGCGATTGAAAGCGATGCTTGAGGATCAAAATCCGGGAGAGCTTGCCCTCTTTCCCGGCATAGTGATGGACGGAGTATGAGCTTGAAGCCCGAATTGAGCCGTAAAGAACGTGCTGAGCACCTCTATCGCGTCATTGCAAGCGACCGTTTTCTGAGAAAAGAGGGCCTTGGAAATGAAGTGCCGTTCTTCATCTGTCCGTTTCCCGCCGAAGAAGGCCAGTCGATCATCGATGACCGAAAAGATCTGGTATCCCGTGTTGGCCATTCCGGCGTGCGTGTGCTGGATCTGAGCCTTTACGATATTGCGCTGGAGATCCTTGAAGAGCGTGACATTCTCGAACAGGTTTTAGAAATCGAAGCCGACAGCGAAAAATCCGAAATCAAGGAACTGCTTCAGGGCGTGCTTGACCCTGAATCCCATCTGATCCCCAAGATCGGCACCGCGATTGAGGCACAGCCACACGATGTGATTTTTCTGTCCGGCGTCGGAGAGGTCTACCCGTTCATCCGCTCCCACAACGTCTTGAACAATCTTCAAAGCACCGCAAAGGTCGCTCCGACAGTGCTGTTCTTTCCGGGAAACTACACACACGCATTGGCTACGGGCGCGTCATTAGATCTATTTGGTCTGCTTCATGACGACAAATACTACCGAGCCTTCAACATCCTGAATTACGAGGTCTGAACTGATGGCCCAGTTGCTAAAAGATATTTTCGAAAAACCGGTCGACCGCGCCATCGATGGCGTTATCAAAGCTGACGACGAGGCGAGCCTCCGGGTTGAATTGGACGAATACGTCATAACGGGTGAAATTGGTCAGAAGCTCGGGCAGTTTCTGGATGCATACAACAATTACGATAAATCGAATGGGGTCTGGATTTCAGGCTTTTTCGGGTCGGGTAAATCCCACCTGTTGAAAATGCTTGCCCTGTTGCTCGAAGATCGTGACGTCGGCGGAGTGTCAGCCCACAAGATCTTTGCCGGCAAGCTGAAAGATGATCCGATGCTGAAGGGCGCGCTGGACAAGGCCGTCTCGATCCCCTCGAAATCTATCCTGTTCAACATCGACCAGAAAGCCGATGTCATCTCGAAATCGGATGTGGATGCGCTACTCTCGGTTTTCCAGAAAGTGTTCGACGAGTCCTGTGGTTTCTACGGCAAACAACCCCACATCGCCCAATTCGAACGGGACCTTCACCAGCGCGGGCAATTCGACGCCTTTCGTGCGGCTTTCCATAAGGCGGCCGGCAAGCCTTGGGAGCACGGCCGCGAACAGGCGCTTCTGGAGGCGCGCAACGTCGCAACGGCCTTTGCGGCAGCGACAGGCGGTGATCCGACGGACGCCAAGGATATTCTCACGCAATATCGCAAGGACACCCGAGTCTCGATCGAGGATTTTGCGGACACGGTCAAAGCCTGGATCGATGAACAGCCAAAGGGCTTCCGGTTGAATTTCTTTGTCGATGAGGTCGGCCAGTATATCGCTGACAACGTCAAGCTGATGACGAACCTTCAGACGATAGCCGAGTCTCTGAATACCCGCTGCAAGGGACAGGCCTGGCTCATCGTAACGTCCCAGCAGGACATGGAAGCCATCGTTGGTGACACAAAAGCGTTCCAGAGCCAGGACTTCTCAAAAATCATGGCCCGGTTCTCCATCCGGATGCCGCTGGACTCGCAGAACGTCGCCGAAGTGATTCAGAAACGCTTGCTTGCAAAGACGCCAGAAGCAGAGGTCACTCTGGGCAATCTGCATGACCACGAGGAAAACAACCTCAAGACACTGTTCGATTTTGCGGACGGGTCGATCAAGTTGAAGAATTACACGGATCGCGACCACTTCGTCTCCAGTTACCCGTTTCCGCCATACCAGTTCACTCTGTTCCAAATGGCGATCCGGTCCCTGTCCCAGCACAACGCCTTTGAAGGCAAGCACAGCTCTGTGGGCGAACGCTCGATGCTCGGCGTTTTCCAGGAAGTCTCAAAAAAGCTTATGGACCAGCCGGTTGGCGGACTGGGCACGTTTGACCTGATGTTTGAGGGAATCCGAACAGCCCTGAAATCGAATGTCCAGCAGTCCATCCATCTGGCTGAACGTCAGATCCAGGATCTGGATGACTTCGCCGTCCGGGTTCTGAAGGCCCTCTTCCTGGTGAAATACGTCAAGGGTTTCAAACCTTCGGTGCGCAACATCTCAATCCTGCTGCTCTCGGAACTGGATGCAGATCAGACAGTGCAGCGGCGCAAGATCGAGGAGGCGCTCAGTCTGCTGGAACGCAACACGCTGATCCAGCGCAATGGTGAGGTTTACGAATTCCTTACCGATGAGGAAAAAGACGTCGAAGCAGAGATCAAGGCGCTCGATATCGATCCGTCCGAGCTCTCCAAAGAGCTTGAGACCCTTGCTTTCGACACCATCCTTCGGCACCGCAAACTGAAGCACGCGGCAACGAACAACGAATACGCCTTCACCCGAAAACTCGATGATCACGCCCTCGGGCGCGAGCACGAGTTGGCCATCAACATCATCTCGCCGGTCAGCGAAGACGCCGACAGCCCGGAAGCCGTGCGGATGAAAACCATGTCCCGCGAGGAACTGGCGGTCACCTTGAAGGCGGATGCGAATTTTGTCCGCGACCTGATCCTTTACAAACAGACAGATAAGTTCATTCGCCAATCGCGCACAGGGTCACCGCAACCCGGTCGCGACCGCATCATTGCCGAGAAGGGCGAACAAAACGGCCGCCGTGCCAAGGATCTTGAGTTGCGTCTCCGGCGCCTGATGGGCGAAGCACGCCTGTTCGTGCGTGGCGATGAACTCGACATCGGGGGCGAAGATGCGCAGGACCGCATCATCAAAGCGTTCCAGACCCTCGTCGACAAGGTTTACACCAACCTGCCCATGCTGCGCGGTGTCAGCTACTCAGAAGCGGACATCAACAAATCGGTTCAGCCGGACAGCAGCTTGTTCGGCACAGGCGGCGCCGGTCTCAGTGAGGCCGAACAGGATGTGCTCAGCTTCATCAATGGTCAGGCTCGCAATGGTGTGAAGGTCTCGGTCAAATACCTAATAGAGAAGTTTACGACAAAGTCCTACGGCTGGCCGACAACCGCCGTGTTGTGCATTGCCGGCAGCCTCTCTGCCAAGGGCAAGATCGAAGCCCGTGTCGATAGCACCCCGACCGAAGGGCACGATCTTGCCAAGGCGCTCAACAACAGCCATGCCTTGCCCAACATCCTGCTGACCCCCCAGCAGGAATTCTCTGCCGCCGAAATCCGCCGGTCGAAAGAGCTCTACCAAGAGCTTTTCTCGCGCCCGGCCTCAGGCGGTGATGCCCGCAGCCTCGGGGCGGAGTGGCTGGAAAGCTTGGGTGAGCTTGAGGCGGAGGTCGATGACCTGACCCGACAGGCGCGTGACTATCCGTTCCTTGCAGCGCTGGAGCCTTTCCGTGATCAGCTGCGCGGCATGAAGGCCAAACCGGCACCTTGGTTCATCACCGACGCCCCGCTGCACGAGGATGAGCTGCTGAACCCCAAGGAAGACATACTCGACAAGATAAAATCCTTCATGGGCGGCGCGCAGCGCGCGATCTATGACGAGGCGCGGAAGTCTCTCGCGCAGAGCCAGGCCAACATCGACTATGTCGACCCCGAGGCGGGGCGACAGATCCGCGACACGCTGGCCGATCCGGCTTGCCACACGGGCAATGCAATCCAAGATCTGAAATCTTCGATCTACGCGTTGAAAGATAAGGTCGAGCTGAAGGTAGTGGAAGAACGCAAGGCCGTCCTCGCTGCAATTGATGAGGTGGCGGACAAGGTCGCGCAGATGGCGGATTTCCAAGACCTTGATGCTGACAAGCAGGCGCAGATCACCAACTGCCTCGACAGCCAGAAATCCGGTCTCGACAACATTACCCTGATCCCTCTGCTTCAAAACAAGGCTAACAGCGCGCGCACGCAGTTGCTGGCCGAGATCATCAACAAGGTGGATCACCTTGCCCGTCCTGCCCCATCGCTAGCCGATAAAAATCCCGGCTGGAATGAAGCGCCGGGTGCGGCTCCGATGGAGCCAACGACGGTTCTTGCTTCCCAGTTGAAAGTCACGTCGTCCAAGACCGTCTTGCTGAACGAAGGCGACGTCTCCGATTACCTCGATGAATACAAAAAGACCCTGCTGGAGCAGATCCACGCGGGCAAGAAAGTGATTGTCTGACATGGATACCAACGTGCTCAAGAAATTCGCCCAAGGGGCGCGCAACCTGCTGATTGATCAGGTCACGGCCAAGCTGGATTTGGTGCTGGATGATGCCGCCCCGGCGCGGCGCGAACACCCGCAGGCCATCAAGGATCTGGAAAGCGCCATCGCCCGGAACGGCCAGCAACAGGTCATCGAGCAGGTCGCCTACACCTGGTTCAACCGCTTCACCGCCCTGCGCTTCATGGATGCCAACAACTACACACAGGTGCGCGTCGTATCGCCTCCCGAGGGCGGCACCCGGCCCGAGATCCTGACCGAGGCGATGAACGGCAACCTCCCCGAAGGAGCTCCCGCAACCATACCTGCCCTCCTCGACGGGCGCACGCCCTCCAACGATCCGCAGGCCGAGGCCTACCGCCTCCTGCTTGTCCATACCTGCAACCAGTGGCACGGCCCCATGCCTTTCCTCTTCGAGGAGATCGACGACTACACCGAACTGCTGATGCCCGAGGATTTGCTGTCCCAGGCCTCCATCCTCGCCGAACTCCGCAACGTCATGACCGAGGTCGCCTGTCAGGATGTCGAGATCATCGGCTGGCTCTACCAGTTCTACATCTCGGAGAAGAAGGATCAGGTTTTCGCGGGCCTCAAGAAGAACCAGAAAATCACGGCCGAGAACATCCCCGCCGCGACGCAGCTGTTCACCCCGCACTGGATCGTCCGCTATCTGGTGGAGAACTCTCTGGGGCGGCTGTGGCTGCTGAACCGGCCTCAAAGCCGCTTGGCCGAGCGGATGGATTATTACATCGCGCCCGAAGAGCCCGAGACGGACTTCCTGAAGATCACCCGCCCCGAAGAGATCCGCATCTGCGATCCCGCTGCAGGCTCGGGGCACATGCTGACCTATGCCTTTGACCTGCTCTACGCCATCTACGAGGAAGAGGGCTATGACGCGACCGAGATCCCCGCGCTGATCCTGACGCACAACCTGACCGGGGTAGAGATCGACGACCGCGCGGGCGCGCTGGCCGCCTTTGCGCTGGCGATGAAGGCGGCGGCGCGGCTGGGGCGGCGGCGGTTCCTGCGGATCGAGGCAAAGCCCGACATCTGCGTCTTGCAGAACGTGGCCTTTACAGACGCCGAGATGCAGGACGTGGCCGCCGTGGTGGGCAAAGATCTGTTCACCGATGAGCTGCGCGAGACGCTGGGGCAGTTCGAGCAGGCCAAGAACTTCGGCTCGCTGATCGTGCCGAAACTGCGCGATCCGGCAGAGACGCTGCGGGTGGTCGAGGCGCGGGATTTCGGCGGCGACCTGCTGTTGAAGGATGTACAGGCGCGCGTCGTAGCTGTCCTGCGCATGGCAGAGGCGCTGTCGCCGAAGTATCACGTTGTCGTTGCCAACCCGCCTTATGCGGGCGCGAGTGGTCTGAACGAGCAGATTCAGGTCTTCGCGGAAAGGTTCTATCCAGCCAGCCAGACGGATCTGTTTGGCATGTTCATCGACCGGTCTTTGTCGCTTGCCGTGCGCCACGGGTTGACAGCAATGGTCACCATCCAAAATTGGATGTTTCTCGGATCATTCGAGAAACTTCGACTTTCCACTATTGAGCGTTCAAGTATCGTCAACCTGCTCCAAATTGGCTTTAACAGCTTCCCGGAGCTGAACTCGAAGGTGGTTCAGGCAGCAGCGTTTGTGCTTGAAAAAGCCGCACACGGCAAAGTCGGCGTTTACATAAATGCAAATAACGCTCCTCAATCCGCGAATAAGGACGACGTCTTTCTAAGCAGAAAGTCGAGCGACGAAAAATACGCTGTCTCATCAGACAAATTTGCCAAGATTCCAGGTTCACCGATTGCATACTGGCTTTCTGAGGCCGCGATCCAAGCATTTGATTCCGGTGAATCTCTTGGAGACCATTTCTCAATTTCTGAAGGTTTGAAGACCGGCGAAAATGAGAAATTCATTCGACTTTGGCATGAACCCGCAGCATCAAGAACAAGGCACTTTAGCAAAGCTGCGAAATGGGTGCCTCATTCAAAAGGGGGCGAGTTTCGGCGATGGTATGGAAACTATAATTGGGTCGTAGAGTGGGGAAAAAATGGGAGCGCCCTCCGTGCATCAGGGAAGGCCGGTTTCCAAGGTTTACCAAACTACGGCAAGAAGGGCGCAACTTGGTCCAAGATTACCACCAGCCCCTACTGTGTGCGTCTGCAGCCCGAGGGCTTAATCTTTGACTCGGCGTGCCCAGGTTTGTTTGAAACGGGCCAAGTAAAACTTGAACCAGCAATGGGATTCTTGAACTCGAAAGCTTGCCGAACAATCATTTCAGCGCTCAATCCCACTCTGAACTACCAAGTCGGTAACGTCTCATGCTTGCCAATCGTTTCAAGCCCTCGAGGTGATGATGCCGGCATTACCACGGCGTCGGCGCTGATTTCGTTGTCCAAATCCGACTGGGACGCCTACGAAACTTCCTGGGATTTCACCACGCTCCCGCTGCTCTCGCCCGATCACCAGGCCGACACGCTGGAGGCCACCTATGCCCGCCTGCGCACCCACTGGCAGTCCATGACGGACGAGATGAAGCGGCTGGAGGAAGAGAACAACCGCATCTTCATCGACGCCTATGGTCTGCAAGATGAGCTGACCCCCGAGGTGCCGATCGAGGAGATCACCCTCACCTGCAACCCCGCCTATCGCTATGGCGTGAAGGGCAGCGAGGAAGACCGCGAGGTCCGCCTGCGAACTGAGACCATGGCCGAGTTCCTCAGCTATGCCGTGGGCTGCATGTTCGGGCGCTACAGCCTCGACGCGCCGGGCCTGATCCTCGCCAATCAGGGCGAGCGGCTGGAGGATTATCTGGCCCGCATCCCCGAGCCGACGTTCATGCCCGACGCCGACAACGTCATTCCCGTGCTCGACGGGGACTGGTTCGCCGATGACATCACCGAACGCTTCCGCCTGTTCCTGCGCGTGAGTTTCGGCGAGGCGCATTTCCGCGAGAACCTGCGGTATATCGAGGACGCCCTCGGCAAGGACATTCGCAAGTATTTCACCAAGGATTTCTACGCTGACCACGTGAAGCGGTATAAGAAGCGTCCGATCTACTGGATGGTCTCCTCCCCCAAGGGGACGTTCAACGCGCTGATCTACATGCACCGCTATCGCGGCGACACGGTGTCGGTGCTGCTCAACGACTACCTGCGCGAGTTCATCACCAAGCTGGAGGGCGAACGTGCGCGGCTGGAAAAGCTGTCCGATGATCCGACGGCGACGCAGGGCCAGAAGACCAAGGCGTTGAAGGATGTGGCGGCGGTGGCCAAACAGATCGACGAGCTGAACGAATGGGAACGCGACGTGATCTTCCCGCTGGCACAGCAAAAGATCGAGATTGATCTGGATGACGGGGTGAAGGCGAATTATCCGAAGTTCGGCACGGCCCTGAAGAATGTTGTGGGGTTGAGCTGATGTCTGACCGTATTCAGACTGGGCTGGAACGGCTGTTCGAAGAGCATCGGATCGTGTTCTGGTATGACGCCGCGCGCGAGATGCGCGAGGCTTACGTCGCGGCGGACCTGCCCGGTGTCGAAAAGATCGAGATCGCCAACAACGAGTTTGGGTTGAAATACCGGATGCTGCGGCAGGAGCCGAAGCAGAAGTTCCTGCTGTTCAAGGACGGGCCGGAACCGGAGATGAAGGACAATTGGCTGCTGGATCTGCAACTGGCGACAGCCGTGTTCAAGGCCGACCAGACCGCGATCTGGCTGGCCGAACTGGGCCTGCCGGGCAAGTATGAGCCTGCCGTGCGCGACCACATGGAATTCTTCCGGTCGGCCAGGCGGCTGGAACGCCTGAAGGAGATGGAGGCAGAGCAGCCCTCGGATTCCGTTTCTGCCGTCCAACGCAAGATGCTGGCCGTCTGCGCCGATGCGGATGGCGCCATGGATACGGTGATCGAGGCGCTGCTGGGCGGGTTGGCAGAGGAGCGCGATGATGCGCTGCGCCTGATGGAGCGCGCGGGTCTGACCGAATTCTTCTGGAAACAGGTGGCGAATGCCTACGGATATGTCTCGAACGAGCCCGACTTCGAGGATTTCGCCATCACCCTGTTCCAATCCTGCTACTGCCGCGCCCTGGGCGAAGACGGCAAGCTGAACAGCGAGGCTCTGCTGGTCTTCCGCCGCTGGAAGAACAACCGCCTTGGGGCCGAGGCTTTTGAGACCCTTAGCCGTAAATACCAGGTTATCCTACGCATCCCCGAGGATCTGCGCGACCGCGACATCAAAGCCCTGCGCACCATCGACCATTTCGAAGAGATCGACCGCCAAATCATTCGGTTGCTGGTGGCCGAGATGTCGAGCCAGACGGTCACCTCCGCAGAGGTGCTGAAGACCGTGCGCGAACGGCGCCAAAGCCACTGGTATCCCATCTACCGCGATGTCTATGAGGCCATCGGCTACGCCACTGAATTCCAGCAGGCCCTGGCCGAAGCAACACTGGGGATGACATCACCCGCTGAGGGCGTGAAACGCTATGTCTCAAGCGGGTTCAAAATCGATCAGCACTATCGCAAGTTTATCTACCACATGCAGAAAAGCGGCCAGGCTTCGCTGTTGGGGTCACTTTTTGAGAGCGTCGAGAACCGCTACACGACGAATTTCTTGCTGGCCGTGAACGATGCCTGGCAGGACCAGATGGAACACCTGTCCGACTGGGCGGTGCCGGGCTATCCGAAACAAACGGATTTTTACCGCGATCAGTCAGCCGAGTTCCGGCGCCGTGATCAGAAGGTTGTCGTAATCATCTCGGACGCGCTGCGTTATGAGGTGGCCGAGGAATGCCAGCGCGAGATCCGCAAGCTGCCCCGCTATGATGCGGAGCTGAAGCCGATGATTGCGGCTTTGCCCAGCTACACACAGCTTGGCATGGCGGCTCTGCTGCCGAACGAGGCGTTGACCCTGTCCGGCGATGCCACTGTGTTGTCATTTGGTGAACCCACACAGGGCACGGCGAACCGGCAGAAAATCCTCGGCAAAGGCCGCGCCGGAGATCAAGCGAAGGCCATGAAGGCCGAAGATTTCATGAACATGAAAGCCGATGAGGGCAAAGCGCTCTTTCGCGATCATGACATCCTGTATCTCTACCACAACCGGATCGACATCGTCGGTGACAAGCTGGCAACCGAGGATCGTGTCACCGAGGCTGCGGAAGATGCCATCGAGGACCTGACAAAGCTTGTCCGCAAGCTGACCACCGCGAACTTCTCGAACATCCTGATTACTGCGGATCACGGGTTCCTTTATCAGCACCGCGCCTTGGACGAGACCGACTTTTCCGTCGCCGACCCCACAGGCTCGGAAATCCTGTTCAAGAACCGCCGCTTTGTCATTGGTCGCGGGCTGAATGAGACGGCAGGCATGAAGAAGTTCTCATCGGCTGAGCTTGGCCTGGCCGGTGATCTCGACGTGCTGATCCCCAACTCGATTAATAGGATGCGCGTGAAAGGTGCAGGCAGCCGCTTTGTTCATGGTGGCGCGACCCTGCAAGAGGTCGTCATCCCGGTGTTGCGAGTGGGTAAACGCCGCGAGGCGGATGTCGGCAAGGTGGATGTTCAGATCATCGCACCCAGCCGCAGCCTCATTTCCTCAGGCCAGACGGCTGTTGCCTTGTATCAGGCACAACCGGTGTCAGAGAAGCAACAACAGCGCAATCTTATGGCCGGGATCTACGCTCAGGACGGCACACTGATTTCCGATGAACATCAGCTGACCTTTGACTTCACCTCACAAAATCCGCGCGAGAGGGAATTACCCATCACCTTCCTTCTCTCGCGCGCAGCCGACAGCTTCAACAATCAGGATGTTTTTCTGAAGTTGCGAGAGCGGGTCGGCAAGACCAGCCACTTCGACGATTACACGAGCCACCGTTTCCAGCTGCGCCGTGGCATCTCGACAGATTTCGATTTCTAAGGAGCGGACATGAGCGCACTCGACGACAAAATAAACGAACATTTCGCCGGCTACGTGGTCCGAAAGGATCTGGTGAAGGCGGTCAAAGGCAATGCCATCGTCCCGACTTACGTTCTGGAATATCTTCTGGGGCAGTATTGCGCGACCGACGACGAGGCCTCGATCGAAAGCGGCATCGAGACGGTGAAGGAAATTCTGCGCAAGCACTACGTTCACCGCAATGAGGCTGGACTGATCCAATCCACAATCAAGGAAAAGGGACATTACAAGGTCATCGACCAGGTCAGCGTTGCTTTGAACGAGAAAACCGACAGCTATGAGGCGACTTTCGAGAACCTCGGCATCAAGAAGGTGGCCGTCGACAGCGGCACTGTGAAAGCCCACCCCAAGCTTTTGGTCACGGGGGTCTGGTGCATTTCCGATGTTCAATACGAGTTTGCCGAAGATGCGCGCACCTCGCCATGGAGGCTGGAAACCATCAAGCCGATCCAGATCGCCAAGGTTGACTACGAGGGCTACAAGGAAGCCCGAGCGCAGTTCACCAAGGACGAATGGATCGACCTGCTCATGCAGTCCATCGGCTTCAACCCCGAGGCGTTCGGGCAGCGCAGCAAGCTTTTGCAATTGATGCGCCTGATCCCCTTCGTTGAGCGCAATTACAACATCATCGAACTGGGCCCGAAAGGCACCGGGAAATCCCACATCTATTCGGAACTCTCCCCGCACGGACAACTCATCTCCGGTGGTGAGGTCACCGTGCCGAAGCTGTTTGTAAACAACTCGACGGGCCGCATTGGCCTTGTCGGATATTGGGACGTGGTGGCTTTCGACGAATTTGCCGGGCGCGAGAAGACCGCGAACAAGGCGCTGGTCGACATCATGAAGAACTACATGGCCAACAAGACCTTCTCGCGCGGGGTCAATCCCATGGGGGCCGAGGCCAGCTTTGCCTTTGTCGGCAATACCGATCACAACGTGCCCTACATGCTGAAGAACAGCGATCTGTTCGAAGCCCTGCCACCCCAGTTCCACGATTCTGCCTTCATCGATCGCCTGCACGCCTACCTGCCGGGCTGGGAGATCGATGTAATCCGGGGCGAGATGTTCACCAGCGGATACGGTTTCATCGTTGACTACCTCGCCGAGATCCTGCGCCACCTTCGACAGGAGGATTTCTCCAACCGCCCGGATCAGCATTTCAGCGTCAGCCAGAAGATCTCGACCCGCGACCGCGATGCCATCTACAAGACCATGTCGGGGCTACTGAAGGTCATTTTCCCGGCCGGCGATGAAAGTGCCGAAGATGTCGAGGAACTCTTCCAGTTGGCCATTGAAAGCCGGAAGAGGGTCAAGGATCAACTGCTTCGTATTGACACGACATATCCGGATGTCGATTTTTATTATTCTGCGCCCGATGGCGAAAAGCGGCACATCCAAACAGTCGAAGAGCAGGAGTTTCCACAATTTTATCATCTCAAACCAGCTCAGGATCCCAAGCAGCAAGCTGATGGTGAGCAAAACAGTGACGCGGTTATGGTAATAGATGAGGATGAGCGCTCTCTGACGTCACCTTCGCCGCAAGCTCCTCAGGAGCCAAAGCTCGAAGAGGGGCATCACGTCTATGCTGAGAACCGCAAAGGCATCAGCTATGACACGTTGTTCGGCTCATACATTGATGGCGCAACGCGTATTATCGTGACCGATCCATACATCCGTTACTTTTATCAGATAAAAAACATGATGGAGTTCGCCGAAATGGTCATCCGGCGCAAAGCCCCAGAGGATCAAGTGTCTATCCATCTCGTGACTGGTCCTGACGATGGGGAGATTCAAAAACAGGGCGATCTACTGGACAGTATTACGAATGCCTGCATCGGATCGGGGGTAGATTTCACTTGGGCTTTTGACACCAACGGAACGGGTCACGCGCGAGATATTGTGACCGACAACGGCTGGAAAATCGTGCTGGATCGTGGCTTGGATATTTTTCAAGCTCCAATGCGTCGAGAGGGCTTCAACCTTGGCGACCGCCTTCAAGAACATCGCATGCTGAAAGGGTTTTATGTGACATATGTGCGGCAGTAGAAGCCGCACTGGAACCAGAACCAGTCCTCCACGCCTATGCGGATCGCGTAACTCCATCGTCGTGGTCTGGGAGCAAACAGCGTCCCGCGCAGCCGAGAAGGTTGAACTCGGCCTGCGCCACGCGCTGGCGGGGAGCCATGTGGTGTTCTTCTGGGAGGACGCGCTGGCCAGTGACGGTAGTGCAGGTGCTGCATCAGCGGATGGATGTGGGGTGGTGAGGGGCAGGAGAAATTAGATTCTTTTACCCTTAGAAACCGAGTTTCCTATTTTTGCGTCCATCCCACGACAAAGTCGTTTTCTAACGTGACGGTCATGTCGAATCTGTTTTTTCCGGTTTTACCATATTTGAATACTTCTCGTGTCTTCGATTTCATAACCCGTTCGTCCTTGGCGGCGGGGCGTCCCCTAGAGTCAAGCAGCATTCCCTTTGTCATTCCTTGCCAAATTGACCTCGACAATATCTTTTTAGCTACACCTCCATCTCCATATTTCTTGGTAAGAGATTTAAGTCTCAAGTAACGTGGAAGGGCCAAAAGCAGCGCAAAAACGAAAAATAAAATGAACACTAAGGCCCAACCGACATCTTTAACTTCATTCTCCATTCGATAGTCCCTACTGAATCACTAATTTGATTGATCTACAAAACCATTATATACGATTGTCGCAAGTATAATCCAAAATCCCAGAGAGTATACAACAGTCATAATTGGACTTCTGGCATGTCTGGAGTTTTGTCGCGCAATGGATTTTCCGTGACCAGGAAACATGTAGCGAACCCAAAGGATGGCCCGACCCGGAAATAGCAACAGTTCAAGTGCCGCACTATGTCGATCTGTATTGTCCAATCTTTTCATCGGTGCCCCTATAATCCGAGATCGCCTAACATGAAGATGCTACTTTGATTCAAAGATCAAGCGTAACGCTTAACCTGAAGGCTTGGATTTCGTCGGCCATGGCTTCGGCGGTAGTTCTCCATCCGGGTGTTTTTCTCGGACGATTGTTCCTCAATACAGCGACGTCGTTGAGCCACGTTTGACTGGCACCGCTGAGGTCACTGCCCTTTGGCATGTACTCACGCAGCAGGCCGTTGGTGTTCTCGTTACTGCCGCGTTGCCAGGGCGCGTGTGGATGGCGCACGAAAAACATAAAGACTGAATTGATTCCAAAAACCACCGTTTTTGACCGGCTAGGTTTCTCGAAAGCTGACCTTGGCGCAGCCGCAGCGAAATGGAGCTTTGTCCCGCGTTGCAGTCATCCAGAGTTTAGAAACGATGCTGATGCGTTGAATGTCCACTATGCGGGCTGCGACCGCAGCATTGGAACCGAGAGTTGAACGGCAGCAATGGGCCGATTTTGAACGTTAGGTAACGACGTTACTGTCTGGCGTGCAGTTAAGGTTGGCCAATGTCGGCATCTTTCGCCAATAGGATTATTTACTGGGCTAGGAAATAGGTATTACTGGCATATAGGCAACGAGGGCAGAATTATGAAAGTCTACATCGCAAATTTCGGGCGTCAGAACTATGAATGGCCGATTTGTCGGGAGCGCGGAACAGTCGCGACCATGAACGCAGTCGACGCCCAGAAATATTGGGAGGCGAATGACCGAGACGGCTATATTTCCACCCGAATGGCAAATGACACCACTGCGGCAGGAAAGAAGCCAACCAAGGCGACAGCTTCTCGCTGGTTCAATTTGATGACTACTGTCGCTGAAACTGTGGGCGATGTTTGGGTTCACAAGGATGGAGACGAGCTTTGGTGGACCACTTCGCGCAGCGAGGCGCCATCTTTTGAATTGAAGAAGGAACCCATCGAGCGTGGGCGAGAGGTGGTGATCTGCCATAAGCCCTGTGAGCAATGGTCGAACAGGTCTAAGACAGGTGTTCCGCTCAGGTGGAATGAGCTTCACCCCAAGGCCAAGGATTTTTTGTCCACAGAGGCCACGCTACAATCGCTTAGTCCTTCAAACCGAGATTATACATTGGCTCTGATCGAGGGGGAAGACCTGAGCCAATGGCACGACACTCAATTTTGGGCGAAACGAAGTGACACCGCCAAGAACGGGTATGCTCCGATTAAACACGGGACCCAGACCGACAAAATTGCGTACCAGCGAGCTTCGGAACTCTTCGATGCAGCTGATGCTGCCGAACGAATGGCCCGCACCGCGATTAGCACCACAAATTCTGCGAATGGTCAGACGGTAGAGCGTATTGTCAAAAGAAAGGATCTCGGGTTTGCCTCCGCGTCAGCTCTTCAAGACTACATCACGGAGCTTATGGGGGCTCAGGAGTTTTGCTGCGAACTGACCGGTCTCCCACTTGAACTGGATGAAGTGAATGGCGACTCAGCGATGTATGCTTCTTTGGACCGAATCGACAGCGACAGTCACTATGAACCCGGTAATCTTCAAGTTGTTTGCCGCTTCGCAAACTTCTGGAAAAGCAATTCTAATGACATTGAGTTCCGACGACTTATTGGAATCCTTCGATCAAATTCGATTAGCTAATCGATACCAAAGAAAACAAATGATTTTGAAAGCCTTCTTCGCGGGCAGGTTGCGTTAGAAACCGTCTGAAAAAGTAGAGGGTTCTACTATGTATGCATCAAGCTGGCTTTGACTTCACAGTGCTGGCTTGCTTGCATCAGACTTGCACTACTGCGGCGAATTGCGGTTACGACACTCAGCATTACTGCGTCTGCTCGCCAACTAATGTGCAAATAGTATGTTGTGGGAGAGGGCGTTCGATAAGCCGATATCAGCATGTTGCCTCAAAGCTCAACAGCAAAGTGAAGCGCTTCCAGTGGTCAGAGCAGCGACGACATTGCTCTCTGTTAAGTTGATCCAAAATCGAGAACGCGAGCTACCTTGGCTCGGAGGAATATCCGGCCATAGTTTCGATCGCCATGTTCGAATGGCAAGACCCCATTCCGGTCCAGCTCCGCACGGAGGCTCTGCCAACTCCTTTGATAAGCGTTTGCCATTGTGCGGGGTGTGAAAAATTTCTCGTGAAACGCATCTGCATCAGCAGTCGTGATGTAAAGTTGCTTGGCTTTCGTCCGCGGATTGATCGCTCGCGTCGCCGTAGTGTGTCCATCGACAATGAGGCGACGCAGGCCTTCGGGCTGACCGACACCCACAGATTTTGCGAAGGTCTCAATACTGTGCCCCGGGGGAGCGTCGCTTGCAAGTAATCGGGCAACTTCGTCATGATCGACATACACGGCCGCGTATCCGATTTTACCCTCGAGGTTGCCGATACGGCGCAACCGCCCCTCCATGATCGCTTGGATAATTGTGCCCGGTGTGATCTTGAGGCGCCACGCAGACTTTGAAATATGTTCCCAACTGTGCTGGGACTGGCGGAGCTGCACGGCTCCCCTTAACAATTTAGTCAGAAGCTCTACCCCGGCCCGGGGATCCCAAACGGATTTGGTTCTAGACGCTTCGAGCGCCGGCTTGATAATTCCGTCGGCGACCAGAAGGTCGAACTGTGACCGGGTAGCACCAATAAGATCTTGGAAATCCGTGGCCGAAACCAAGATAGTCAGATCGCGCAAAATAGGTGCAGCTGCTTTAGCGTCAAAAACAGCCCAGCAATCCGGTAGTGCGCAATCCCTTTTTAGTAAACCCGATGCGATCAACTGCTTTCTCAGGCGGCGGGTATCAACGCCGGTTTCATGGGACGCCGTGGTTACCGAGTGCAGACGCCGTTCATGAACGGGTTCTCCGAGTAACTCATCTCCCGGCCCCAAGGGCCAGGTCTCGGCCATGTGGTCACGGAGAACGCGCCGGAATGACGCGAAATCTGGGTTATCGACGTAATCATGAGACAGGCGGTCATATAAAGCTGGGTAGATCGTCTTCGGGCCTTCCTGCGGGGATTCTACCAGTTCTTGAAGGCGCATGAGCGCACGGCGCACGGCCTCGTCGCCGTGTTGTGCGACTTCGAACCCTTGAGCATACACACCGTGTCGAGAGTCTTCAGCGATGTGAGTGAGCCTGAGCCCTTCAAGTCTCAATAGTGAGGTTCCGAGAAGCCGGCAGAAAACCGATGCGGCATGTAGCGGTTGGCCTGAAAGCCAATCCGTTCCGGGGCCGTTTAAGAGACGCTCGTCCAGCCAGTCCTCAAACGCCGTCAGATCTTCTTCACAAGGTTGGTCAAGTGCGCCATTTAAAACCGCGGTAGAAATCGCAGCCAGATGCTGCGCGTTGTCATATCGTGCGGTTGGGTGGGGATCCCGATATAATAAAACTAAAGGATGACCATGGCGCACGCATGTTGCGACATGGGGGACACTCCAGTGTCCTCGTATGGCCATAGCTTGTTCCGGCGGAAGGTCGACGCTCTGGGAATCCTCCTGCAAGCATATCGGGCATCCTCGGATTTCAGGGTTCCGTAGCGTTTTTCCGTGGAACACGTGCCCACGGAAGTTGAGACGCCGCTCACCTATTGCAACAGGCGACCATGCGGCCAGTTTTTCGGGGTCAACACCACCAAGTTCCGCAATTGCGCAGATGGCGACCGGGTTTCCATCGACGATGGATCGGAGTGAAACACCAAAATCCGAGCAGAACGCTGATGCAGACAATCCGTTGCGAGCCGCCAAACGCGACGTGAACGACGTTGCAGTCTCTCGCCACAAGAGCGAAACAGTCAAAGGAAGCGGATTTGGCATCGTGTATCGGTTCCGAGGTTCTAATCTTTTGTCGCAGCTGAGTGTCCGGAGCCCTGTCGGTAGATAATTCGCTCACCAACGCGGGCGCGACCACTTTTCTGAAACTGCTTCCCTAATTTCCAACGCGCGTCAAATGTTCAATCCTTGTCGGTCAATACTATCCTCAACTGGATTGAATGACTAAGAGAAATGTTTCTAGATTAGCCGGAACGCGTCAGGCCAGTGAATTGCTCTCTGGTGGCGTTTCACCAAAACCGTTTGAGAAAAGAGCCTACTGCTGTTCGGTATAAGACTCGGAGTTTTGCGAGGTGAAATCAGCTCAAATGCTGAAAATAATGTCAGCGCATCCAATCCGCGGCACCGTAATCAGCCTCCGTTCCGCCTTTTGGAAGGTGCTGGGCATCACGATTTCAAAGCGGGAGGTCTATTGCCGCGGCTTGCCGTTATTGTCCGATGGTGTATTCCCGCCGGCAGGCACTCTAAAGTCAGTGGTCGATGAGGCGGATAGAGAAGGTATTGTCATCCAGTATCGATCGCTCCTTCACGTGGCCGGGACTCGGGCAAAGAATGTTTTGCTGTTTTCCTGGTCCGGGGCCCTGACATATCACTTTCGGTGAAAGCACCAAAAAATGACCAGAATCCCGAAATGGATCCAGAGAAAAGAGGCGAATAAGTTAGAATACATTCGCTGGATGGAGATGTTCCTCATGTTGCCCGAGGGTGGCGTGAGAGCAGCATTTCCGAATACTCACAGCTGCAGAGTGCGTTTTACCGCCGTGCGTTGGCCAGACGGCATTGAGTGTGTGAGGTGCGGCGGGCGCGATGTCGCGTTTCTTGAGAAATGGACCCTCTACCAATGCCGTAAATGCCGAAAGCAGTTTTCAATAACCGCCGGAAGTGTCGCGCACCGATCCCGGCTTGATCTGCGGATGTGGTTCATCGCCGCTGAGGAGATCATATCGGCGCACGCCAACAGAAACGAAGATGTCCGGTTGCACGGACATTCCATGGCAAAACGATATGGGATTTCTTACCCAGCCGCCCATCGGCTGAAAACAGCTTTGATAAAGGACCTGTCTCAGCAGCCTGCCGGTGGATTGATGGGGGCAAGCGTATGCGTGCAGGAGCGTCCTTTATCTCGGGATCCGAATCGGTCGCCTCAGGAATAGTTTACGAAGTTTTCGCAAACGGTGTTTTGATTACGGCCGTGACAGGCTGTCTGATTATTTAACGTTACAGGTTGTCCACAACTATCGCACCTGCGGTAGTTCCTCCTTTGCGGGCATCATGGGTAACAGGCGAGGTGCGCTGCTCTGAAGGGCGACGCAGGTCGTATGTTCACCAAGGGTATGCAATGAACACGACCGAGTGTTTAAAGTCGACAAGGGGGAGGTTCGTTCGGAGTGGTTGATATTTAATCCGCCGCACGGAATGGGCGAAGGGGCTTGACACTTGCGACCACCATCATCATTTTGTTCAGAGCATCATGAGTGGGGCTGACGCCTCCGCCAACCTGCCGTGACCCGGCAAGGTGGTTCCTGAAAGGGGATGCGGCCATGGTGGCAACCAAGGGGTCGTAGCGTTCTGTCAGCTCCCCTCGTATTTACGACGGAGGGAATTTTTTGGACGAAGCCATTATTCAGGCTTACCGAGCAACCGATTATCAGGTCCATGCCGCAAAGCCATTTACCCTCCGTATTGGTGAGTTTTGTGCAGCATGCGATGCACTGATGGACGCCTACAAAGTTGCAACCGCAGCCTATCTCACCGCGTGGAATCCATTTAGTCAACCGCTGACTGATCTCGAGAATGCACGTGCTCAAGAAGTTCTTGGTGCAAAACTCGCAGCAGAGAGTATCGTGGTTTTGTCTGGGGAAGGTGTGGGCCGTATTGGCCACTGGCCACCTGAACCGAGCCTTTTCGCTCTGGGCATCAGCCGTGACAAAGCCGTCAGTCTTGCACAGAAATACCAGCAGAACGCGTTCGTGTGGATCGAGCGTGGAAAAGTAGCAGAGCTGGTGCTCTGCGCATAATCACAAATACTAACCAGCGGCATTTGATAATCAGCTTGTGCGCCGCGGCATCCTGCCAAAAGCACTAAAGAGAGGCATTACTCCAATGCAAAACAAGACCGGCCTGTTTACATCCGAAAGCGTCTCGCATGGCCATCCGGACAAGATATGCGATCAGATCAGCGACGCAATCCTAGATGCCTGCCTTTCCGAAGATCCAAGCTCCCGGGTAGCTGTTGAAGTGGCAATCAAGAGTAATTTTCTCTGCATTCTGGGCGAAATTTCCACTCACGCAATCATCAATCCTACTGCAATTGCACGCCAGGTTTTGCGCGATATTGGTCATACCAGCGGCCTCTGGGGCGTCGATGTTGATCAGATTAAGATCGTTGAAGAACTATCCAAACAATCTTGTGAAATCGGCGCACGCGTGGATGACCTCGATACAGGGGCGGGGGACCAAGGTCTTATGTTTGGTTATGCCTGCAACGAAACTCCTACCTTGATGCCACTTCCCGTAACGCTGGCGCATGCCATTATGGAGAGACACTGGCAGCTTCGGCAGATGCAGACGTGGGCACATCTCCTCGGTCCCGACGCTAAGGCACAGGTGACAGTCCGCTATGCAAACGGTCAGCCTGAAGGCGTTGCCGCCGTCGTGCTTTCAAGTCAGCATTCCCTTGATGTCAAGCTTGAAGACCTACGCGTGCTCCTGATGGAGGAGGTCGTCAAACCTGTGCTTGGACCGTATTTCCAGCAGGAAGTGATCTTACACATCAACCCTGCGGGGACATTCATATCGGGCGGGCCTGTCGCCGATGCGGGACTGACAGGGCGCAAGATTATCGTTGACACCTATGGTGGCATGGCGCGTCACGGTGGTGGTGCGTTCTCTGGCAAAGATGCCACGAAGGTTGATCGTTCTGCCGCTTATGCTGCGCGCCAGATGGCGCGCGATGTCGTCGCACGTGGTTGGGCCGAAGCTTGTGAAGTTCGCGCTGCCTATGCCATCGGACAAGCACATCCTGTGGCAGTGGATTTCGAAACCTTCGGCACCGGGTGCGGCGCTTCACCGTTAGATCGTTATCGTGAATTGGAAATTGACGTAAGTGATGCACTGCGTCCTGCCTCTATCATCGAGAGGCTGCAATTGCGCACCCCGATATTTCGACAAACCGCAGCCTTGGGGCATTTTGGTCGGCGAGGGTTTCCTTGGGAGGCTGCGCTGACGCTGAACCCCGCATTAAATACCATGACTGAAACTGCTATTTCTTAAGGTGACGAACATGCCCTTAACCGACGCACCACTTTATTCCATTTATGCTGGTAACAACGCATTCAAACCCTTCACTGAAGTCGAAGAAAAACAGATATTAGTAATCGTAGGAGAACTGTTTTCTTCGTTCACATTACTTCCTGCGCTAGGAGTTATCGAAGGAAAAGAACTTCCCAGGTTGCTTATTCAAATAGCGAGCCATGATCGGGAGGCCGTCGTCACGACTTGCCGAAAACTGGCTGATGCCCTCAATCAACGTTGGATCGGCATGTGCGAGGGTGGCCTCTATACATCTGTGCCGATGAACTGAACAGACGTGCTATCAGGAGGTTTCACTATGAATGATCAAGCAAAGGCATTGATTGAATTTGTCATCTCGGAAGATCGAGTCCACCCGAAGCGCTGGCATCAATTTTACAAGATCATATCAAAGCAATATCCCGACGCGCCTAGACCCCTAGTACTAGGGGGGGCAACCGCATCAGATATGGCGAAGCGGGTTGTTCTTTTGACGCAGATTCACAAGATTCGGTCCGATCGGGACCTTCTGCGCCGCGCAGACAAATTTCTGCGCGGAGAGCCCTTATCTGCCTGGTATCGAGCGCATGACCCGCTGTCGAACAAGGGGAGCTATGGCGACGAAGATGTGCCACCCTTAATGTATCTGTTGTTTTTGCCAAAATGAATGACTGCTTTGGCGATGTCGATGGCCACCAAAACTGGTGCATCTTGTGCGATAACAATCTCGGTCATAGCCTCTCAATCAGCGTCATTCCGAAGGTGTTACGGTCCGGAGTTCATTGCTCAGGCCGTCCGCGATTGGATCGCAGCGGTCGGTGCCAAAACGGCCTACATCGAGTTGGGATCACCTTGGGAGAACGGATCTGCGAAAGCTTCAATGCACGCTTCAGGGACGAGCAGCTGAACGGAGAGATCTTCTATAGCTTACGGAAAGCGCAAATCCTGATTGAACAATGGAGGAAACACTACAACACAAAACGACCACATAGTGCCCTAGGCTATCGCCCTCCGGCCCCGGAAACCATCGTCCCGATGGAACCCAGGCTAATTATGCACTAACATTCAAAGTGGACCACTCGGGTTGGGCTGAGCGCAATGGACAGTGCATCACAGCGACCAGCGCTGCAGAATGGCTTAAGGGACGGAAGGACTACTTTTCATCCATCTGGCAGCAGCCTGATGAAGAACTCCCTGCACCGCTAGCGCTTGATTTTGAGGGTGATGTCACCTTTGTTCCTGTCGCATCTGACGGCAGCTACTTCAATCCTGATCTCGTTCGGAACGGCAAGTTTACGATCGGGGCTAAGGGCGAGGAAGTTCAGTATGACAGTTTCGATGCCGCGTTGCTGGCACTTAACAAGATGGAGACACCGCGTTGGCGGCGTCCTAATGAAGCCGGAAACTGGGGGATCGTCTCCCAGCGCGACTGGAAGCGTATCGATAAGAAGTGAGAACAGAGATGATTATCCCTACCGCCGCCGAGATCCTGCAGATGTTGCAGCAGGCAAAGCCCCGCCCGACTTCCGACGCACCGCGTGACGCCCGTGGCATTTATGGCTTGTTCGATCATACCGGCGCCTTTCGCTATATTGGTTCGACTTCTTCAGAGGCCGAAACCTTCTACAAGCGGATCCATCAGCGCCATCGGACGGGATCGGAAACGCACAGTCATTATTTTGCGCGTATGTACAACACAGGCAGGATGTGGGTGGATCGCAAAGACCCCAATACGGTTCAGGAAATGAAGATCGTAAGGCGCCTTAGGCAGGCCTTCATCGGGCGCTATTGTGGAGCTGTTTGGGTTCCGTTGCCGGATCACGCCCCGATTGCACAGCTCGAGGCTGAGGTTATTGCCTTGGCGCCGGCCGAAATGATCGGTTGGAACAGGCGCGGTATGGACGCATATGACGAGCCGGTCGAACTTGTCGACGCGTTGATCGAGAGCTTGTCGCTCAGTCCCTTTGAGCGCGCTGCAATCGGACGGCAGGAGAGCCGCTTTCGGGGTGTCATTTCGGTTCCGAGCGTTAACAGGACTCTTAGCGCCACGTCCGGTTCCCTACCGGTTCTGCCTGAAGGGCCGTTTCGGTTCTTTGCTTTGGATGTCGAGACCGCAAACTATGACCGCTCCAGCATCTGTCAGTTGGGTCTGGCATGTGTCCGCGAAGACAACAGCATCGAGACTTGGGTCACACTTGTTGACCCGAAGACTGATCGTTGGGTTTTCAGTGATCTCCACGGTATCACTCGCGATATGGTCGAAGGAGCTCCAACTATCGGTGCTGTTATCACTTTTCTGGAAGATGCGCTGACACAGCGCACTATCTATCAACACTCCGGCTTTGATCGTAGCGCCATCCGTGCTGCTTGTAACGAGCTGGATCGCGTTGAGCCGGATTGGCACTGGCAGGACAGCGTGAGTGTCGCACGAACCGCGTGGCCCGAGCTCAAGGGCAACGGTGGTCACGGTCTGGCGTCCCTGAAAACGCATCTTGGGCTGCGGTTTGAACACCATGATGCAGGTGAGGATGCCCGCGCCGCAGCACAGGTAGTATTGTTTGCAGAACAGGGAATTCAAGGTTTGGTCGATAGTTTCGATGTGCTCGACGACGAAGATGACAGGCCATTCCTGGCGAATGCTCCATCAGGGTCTAGCGAAGAAATACTGCCTGAATTGCAGGCGCGCGCGTGGCGAACCTTTGGGACGGAGCACGCTGACACAGGGAAATTTGAACAATAACCATTTCTACCTGAAGAGTTTCCTGTCTTCCTTCCCAGATGATGTTATTGGCGGCGGCAACAGGGCAACTGCGGCCCCGCGCAATGTTACCATCTCTTATGGCGGAGCAACGCCGGTCATGACGGACATTGATGGCTCGAAGAAGATCTTCCGTGATCGGTCCTGGGTGCGTTCGTTCTTCGAGTGTAATACCGCTCGCGCAGGGGACGCAGTAGAGGTTTTTGAGTGCGCCCCGTATTGCTATGAGGTCAAGTTAATCCGAGCCTGACTTGCAACCCAGCCCTCCTAAATACACCCAAACGCCGCCCTTTTTGGGCGGTGTATTCACGTCGGCTCTACGCTTTTACATGATCTCGAAATCAGGAGTATTGGCACTCAAGGATCATCCAGTCTCTGTTAGATACTAGCTTCCAGAAAGGTCCGCCTCCTGCGCAGAACGGAAATCTCTTCAAGGAGCAGCGACGGCAGGTCTCCGCCCGAACTGTCAAAGCGTTGCGAACGGCCTAGAGCGGACCTTGGCTTGCGTTACAATGGCGTGATTGCCGCACGCAAACAGGTCATCTGTAGGTGATGTGAAGTTGGATGCCAGCGGTCCATATCCGCGTTACCGGTAACTTTATTTGCAGCTCTGTCGAATCGCAACTTGTCCACTGTCCACCATGACAATCTGAGGATTTCTTTATCGTTTCATTGCCTCCTGAGGAATTTCAATGGGGCCTTGCAATCTCGGCGTTTGGTCGCATAGAGAGTTGTTAAACACCGCGTTAAGTGTAAGAGATGAATAAAGATTAAAAGGGAGAATAAGATGCATAAATCGTTAGTTGCGGGGCTTTTGGGAGTAACTTTTCTAGCTGGGTGCGCCGGTGAACTACAAGAGGGGAAAAGAGTCTTTATTGTTCCCCTCGACTCTACACACTTGAGCCAATGCAAAATGTTAGGGCGAGTTGAAGTTAACGCAGATATATCTGGTAAGTGGGATAGAAAAGATCAAATTACTGAGATTAAAAATAGATTAAGAGATTCAGCTGCACAAAAATATCCGAATGCGGATACCGTTAGCCACCCAGAAATCAATTATAAATTTGGGGGAAATCCCGACCCCAATATTGTAGGTATCGTTTTCAATTGCTTTAATAATAGTGTCTGACGTCAGCTCCCATTTGACAGATTTGAGCATTTGAATAAGGGAGGATTTTTGGTTCGTGCGAAACCTTTTCGGGCGGCTCCATACAGACTTGGAACTTTGAGTTAATAAGCTGCTGACTTGGCTACGTCAGCTTTCTCTGCATGTGAGAGGTTCGGCTGCAGCTGCAGCGAACTTCCGCTTCCTGCCGATTCTGTGGAAAAACACCGTGTTGCTGGCGCAGAAATTCCCGTCTTGAGCAGGACACGAGCGCCTTTCTTTTCAGGCTTTGCGCGATTGCTGCGGTGCAGGAAAGATCTTGGCTAGTTTGCGGAGGTTTTGGGCGGTTGCGGCGAGGAGGAATTCGTCATTTGCGCCGCATGGACAGCGTAATCGCAATCGTCCCAGCCTGAGGATGCGTTTGAGATGCGCGAAGAGCATTTCGACTTTCTTTCGCAGCCGCATCGAGATGACGTACTGTTTGGTTTTGGCTATGTCACGGGCGACCTGTCGGGCATCTTCATGTTCTTCACGGGTGATCTTTCGCGCATCGGCTTTCGGGCAGCACTTCATCTTCGATGGGCAGGCTTGGCAGGTGTGTTTCAGAGCCTGGTATTTGGCAACGCCCTTGCCTGTGGGTTTCCGGTTCGGATCTGAGTAGTTGCGCCGGAACTGCTTGAGCGGTTCACCTTCGGGGCAGATGTATTGGTTATTCTCTGGATCCCATTCAAAGTCGGTGCGGGACCATGTGCCGTCTGTTCGACCTGCCTTATCAAGCACAGGAATGTGGGGTTTGATGTCGCGACCCACGAGCCATCCCAGCATTGGGCCTGATCCATAGGCGCTGTCTGCGATCAATCGCTCCGGATCAATACCATGCTGCACCTTGATCCGATCCAGCATCGTGCGCACTGACCCAACTTCAGCCTGTCGGATCGACCGCGTGCCTTCAACGTCCACGATGACACTGTGGTCGGTGTCGATACGTGCAGGAGCGTCCTTCATCTCGGGATCCGAATCGGTCGCCTCAGGAATAGTTTACGAAGTTTTCGCAAACGGTGTTTTGATTACGGCCGTGACAGGCTGTCTGATTATTTAACGTTACAGGCTGTCCACAACTATCGCACCTGCGGTAGTTCCTCCAACCCCCAGTCTAGGCTATGCTTTGTGTGCAACCTTGAGATGGGAGGAAGGTCATGTAAGTCGGTTCGCTGAGCTCTTTTGATTGCTGTTAGAAAGCAGAGATCAGAGATTTTTTCGCATACTTTTCAATAGCTTGACTCCGCCCCTTCAATCTCGTTATTTCCGCTAGGCCGTCTGCCACGGAGAGGCGCGGTCACCTCAAAGAAAAAATATCGCTGATGAAAGGCTTAACGAAACCGGAAGAACGGAAAAAAAGGGCACGCCAGAGGCGCGCCCGTTAGTTGAGGGCCTGATCGCCCGAATACACCCGCCACGATAGAGACCGCCAAAGGTCCCGGCAAGCGCGATCACCAGGCTTAGAATAAAAAACCTAATAATCCGGAAAGGGGAGCTTTCTGGAAAGGAGAAAGTCATGTCCATCTTCCTGGAGGAAGAACTCGCACGCAGACCGACCGAGAAGCAGCCTGCGCTCACGGTTCCGCCTATTCACGGGGTCCGGCCTTATTCCGGCTTTCGGAATCCCCTGACTCGCAGCGAAGTTGCCCGGCGGGTTTCGACAACTTTCAGGACGAGGGCCACGAAAGGGAGCCCTGAAGTATATCATTTCGAAAGCCTGGCTGAATATGCGACCGCGCTCGATGTGCTTCTTGATCCCAAAGTTTATGGCATCGAGGTCCAGCTTGCACCGGTAATGTATCGCTGCCGTTATACAGAGGAATGGCTCCCACATCATTTTGACATGCGTATCACCTTCGAAGATGGCCTCCGTCGCGCCGTGTTCGTTCGGAACGCCACGAGTTTGGCCAAGCCTGAGACCAAGGCTGAAATTGAGGATATTTTCGCAGCAATTCCCTGTGACTTCGCCGATGAGGCAATAGTCGTGAATGGGGACCTATACACTCGAGCGTATCGGGATAACCTTTTCCGAGTTCATGAGGCATTTCAGATCAGCGACAACGACGCCGACAAGGCAATTGAAAGGGCGGCGTTTTCGACGAGCTTCTGGTCGCTCAAAGATTTGATCAGAAATTCAGGGCTTCCTTCGCCTCGTGGGTTTGACGCTGCCTTGCGCATGATCGGTCGCGGCGACCTCGCCGCCGACTGGTATTCGGTCATCTGGATACACTCACGGGTGCAATTGAAAGCATGAATTACGAGCCCCTCTATCACGTTATGACCGGATCGCAGCTCGTCCTTGACGGGCGCAGCTGGCTTGTCACTGGGCGTGAGGAGCACGGCTATGCGGTAGAGGGCGTTGATGATAGCGAATGCATGACCCTCAAGTTCGATCGAGTCGATCAGGCGATCAAGGACCGGGACTGCGAGGTCATCAAACCGAAGGATGCAGAGAAGCGCGATATGCTGCTTCGCTATACTGGCGGCATTGAACTGATGGAGCAGCTTTCTGAAGAGCAGCAGAACACCATCCGTTTCCGTTTGGCTATAGTCCTTGCGATCGACGCGCTTGAGGCAGAGGGGTACAAGATTACTCAACGAAATATCAGTAAGGGTGGTGAGTATCGCAGCCTCCTGTTGAGGCGCGCCGCAACGTTCCACAAAGAAGAAAACTATTCGGGACCTACGCGTGGTGGGCGGGTCAAGCTCGTTTTCACGGTGCCAGAGGGGCGCACGCTTAAGGAATATCAGGCCACGTTTCACGAATACGGTGAAAATCCTATCGTTCTAATGGACCGTGATCATATGAAAGGCAATCGGACAAGGCGGATGAGTGCCTGTCAGGAGGCTTATATCGAGCACGTCGTATCCCTGTGGCAGGATAAAAGAAAACCTAAGTTGGCACCAATTATGAGGCTTGTTGAAGCTGAATTTCATGTTCCTCCGCACGAACGGGCGAGTGGATTTAAGTTCCCATCGATCACAACCATCCGGGCCTGGATCAAAGCGCTGTCAGCTGTTGCCTTGGAGATTGGACGAAACGGAATCAGGCATGCGCGAAACCGGAAAAACGCAGGCTCGACAGACATTCGCGCGCTCTCTTATGGCGAAAACGTTCAGGTTGATCAGGTCTATCTTTCGATTTTCACGAATACCGATGGGACCGTTGAAGCCAAGCGTATCGACCCGAAGAAAGTATCTGAAGATCTGGAAAAGGATGAGATAAGACGTCTTTGGCTCCATGTTATGATTGACATCGCGACACGTCTTCCTCTTGCCTGGATTATCTCAAAAACTGCTGATGCTGACCACACAGAAGCCCTTCTGCGCATGGCGACCCGCGACAAGATACGGGAAAAGATTCGTTACGGCTGCAAGAAGGACCCTGCACCAGCGGTCCGGATCCGCAAATTCGAAGCGGATAACGGAACAGCGACGCGGGCGGCCGTGATCTATGGAAGACAGCTCGGAGCGGGGATGACAATTATTCCGGGGCGGACGTATCACGCGTCCGATAAGCCTCACGTAGAAACCCTATTTGGGACTATGCAGTGGCAGGTCCTGAACTTCCTGCCGGGTTACACTGGTAGCCGCCCCGGCGAACTGAAGGACTATGACCCCAAGGGCTCAACGGAAGTCACCCACGACGAAATTTATGGGACGCTCACCCGATACTTTGTCGACGAATATGCCCATACGGCGCATCGGGGAACCGGGATGTTTTCTGCAACGCCATGGGAAAAGTATCAAGAAGTTCGGGAGACCTACCGAACAATCGAGCCTCCGTCCCAGAAAGAACGCTGCCTCCACCTGGGGGTCAAGACCGAGGTCAGCACGACCCCCGAAGGGGTCAAGGTCTTCAATATTCCCTTCAACTCGACCGAGCTTCAGAAGTTTGCCGGTGGCTGCTCTCGGAAGGTGACGGTTCACCTCGATCCGGATGATCTTCGAACGGCATACGTGACCGCTGTCGGTCGTTCTGGGGAAATCGAGGTTAATCTGAGCATGACCGCTTTCAGCGACTTGACGTTAGAAGAAGCAATCAGCCTGATGGAGGAGGCATGCAGTCGCGACCCGAAGGCAGCAGAGCTCCACGACGCTCACTTGAGGGACGTGCGCAGAAGCCGGGCCCGGAGCTCTGGATACTTCCCGGATACGCGAGATCCATCCAACTACCAGACCATCGATCAACTGAGGCGCCGCGCAGACGGGCTGGCGCAGGTTTCGGTGCGTCCGTATAGCGAGACTGGACCTACTGCGCGGCCGGGCTACGTCACGGACCGCGAAGATGGTGCTCCGGTCTTCAAGGTTAGCGATACGACTGCCCCGCCAACATCAACTTCTCGTAAATCCCAGCCAGCCGGAATGTCCTTCAAGCCAATAAAGAAGAGCAAGCTATGAAATCCCTCTTTAATCCACAGATCGCCGAAACGGCTGCTCGGAATACCGCCCGGCATTTTCCCCTTCATCGCGGCGAGAAACTCCGGACCACGTTCAGTGAACTGTTTAGTCGTCATATCGGGAACCTGAATAGTGAGGTGTGGTTCGAGGGCGAACTGCTTTTGATCACTGGTCAAAGCGAGTCTGGGAAAACGCGGGAAACCAACGAGGTTCTAAACCTGCTCCACGCGGAGAAAGTCCCGCTGCCGAATGGCGACCCTGCGCGCATTGTTCAGTGCGATCTGAGCCGGGCAGGAGGATGGAAAGACCTCGGGAGGAGAACCCTGAATGCAATGGGGTATGAACTCTCCGACAATGCCCGCCTCACCCAGAATGAAATCTGGTCGCGGGTCACGTATCAGGCTAAGGCTCAGGGTATCATTGGTATCCACTTCGATGAAGTTCAGCATATTTTCGCCGGAAAGTCTGACAATGATCGGGAAATGGTTCTCGACAACTTCAAGACGCTCCTTAAATCAAGAGGATGGCCTTTGATGCTGATCATGTCCGGAGTTCCTGAACTCGCAGATCATGTCCGCTCTCTAGACCAGACCCAGAACAAGGTAACCCATGTCCATTTTGAGGGGATCGACCTGTCTGAGGACTTGGGTGTGATCCACGAGATCGTCGGCAGCTATGCTATGGAAAACGGTCTGGAGGTTGACGAAGATCTGATGACGGAAGATTTCTATAGGCGTCTCGCGATAGCGGCTGCCTTGAGATGGGGAACACTTATTAAGATGACAATCGCCTCGATCGGAAAGGCGCGCGATTCAGGCTCAACTAGCTTGACCCTGGAACACTATGTGAACTTCTGGGCTGAGAAAGCTAACGTCAACGTCCTCGCGACGCCCTTCACCCAGGACGGATACGAGACGTTGTTCAGGCCGGACAAACCTTTCCAGGTGTCCCTCCTGTAATTCTTCGACAACTAACTTCATAAGGAACCGCGCTTCGGCGCGGTTTTTTTGTGCCCAGTTAGGCTTTGGTCCATCGTCTGGGATCTAAACAATTTGCGTAAGTTTATGGTTTCGTGGGCACGCTTATGGTTTTCTACTTTTCGGACCGGCTGTAAGACGTTGATGTCTAGCTGTTTTATTTTGATTCGCTTCACCGTCCGGACACGCTGCGCACTAATATGGTTTTTCTGGGTGCCCATTGGGCGCCCGTGGTGTTTGTGTGGATCGGTTCGAGTTAGCTTGCCGCGATGAGCTCGGCTTGGGCGACGACGACTTCGGCCTGTTTGATGCTGGCGATATCGACCAGACGGCCTTTGTAGACGGTTGCGCCTTCGCCTTTGGCCTTCGCATCTTCCATAGCGGCGAGGATTTCGCGGGCTTCGGCCACAGCAGTTTCCGAGGGCGTGAAGACCTCGTTGGCCAGTGCGATTTGCTTGGGGTGAATGGCCCATTTGCCAACCATGCCCAGAGTGGCAGAGCGCATGGCTTGAGCGCGGTAGCCTTCATCATCGGAGAAGTCACCGAAGGGGCCATCGACAGGTAAAACGCCATGAGTGCGGCAGGCGGCAACGATGGCGGCTTGCGCCCAGTGCCACGGATCGGACCAGTGCTTTGCGCCGTCGCGGAGCATGTAATAGTTTTCCTGCGTGCCGCCGATACCTGTTGTTTGCATACCCATCGAGGCGGCAAAATCGGCCGCACCAAGGCTCATCGCTTGCAGGCGCGGGCTTGAGGCCGCGATGGCTTCGACATGCGCAATGCCTGCGGCGCTCTCGATGATCACTTCAAAGGCGACAGGCTTTTTACGGCCCTTGGCGCGCTCGATCGCTGTGACGAGAGCATCAACTGCATAGACATCTTCGGCGCAACCAACCTTGGGGATCATGATCTGGTCGAGGCGCTCGCCTGCCTGCTCCATCAGATCGACCACATCGCGATACCAGTAGGGCGTATCAAGGCCATTGATGCGCACGGAGAGGTGCTTTTTGCCCCAGTCGATTGTGTTGACGGCCTCGATCACATTGGCGCGGGCCACGTCTTTATCGGAGGGGGCGACGGAATCTTCCAGATCAAGGTTGATTACATCTGCATCGCTTGCGGCCATTTTGGCGAACAGCTTGGTGTTTGAGCCCGGGCCGAAGAGCTGGCAGCGGTTTGGCCGTTTGGGGGCTTGGGGCTGGATGCGAAAACTCATGATCGAGGCCTTTCAGGTAATGATGTTGCGTTTGGGCTTGGCGATTGGATATTAAATTGCGGCCCTGGCTGCAAGGGCTGTTTGCAGGTGCGGCATAGCTTTGCTGCGCTGCACATAGGATTGATTCTGGGGCGGGTTTCGAAGAATCTTCGAAAATTATATTTATTATCGGGAGAATTTTGAAAAATATGACCAAAGAGCAATGCAAACGAGAAGCGTTTCGCATGATCTTCGCTAGTATTTCACCAAACCAATGAGGGCTTAGCCATGATCAAAACACCTTACCTTCTCTTCCTCGGCGACGCGCCAGACCCTCTTGCTGCGAAAGTGGCGCAGGGCATTAAAGACTGGCGCCCCGAAAACGCTGTGGGCCAGTTCCGTATGGAGGGCTGCAAGGCCGATATGGGCCTCACGGATATGACGCTTGAAGAAGCCAAGGCCGCGGGTGCGAAAACACTCGTGATCGGTGTGGCCAACCGTGGCGGGATTATCAGTCAGGAGTGGAAGAAAGTTTTGGTGACGGCGCTGGAAGAGGGCTTTGACCTTGCCTCCGGCTTGCACAACCTTCTGCGCGAAGAGGCCGATCTTGTGGCTGTTGCCGAGGCCACGGGCCGTGCGCTGCATGATGTGCGTATTCCCGAAGTGAAATACCCCATCGCCAACGGCGAGCCGCGCAAGGGCAAGCGAATGCTGGCTGTCGGCACAGATTGCTCAGTGGGCAAGATGTATACCGCTCTTTGCGTGGACCGCGAGATGCAGGATCGCGGGATGAAATCAACCTTCCGCGCCACGGGCCAGACCGGTATTCTGATCACCGGTGGCGGCGTGCCACTGGATGCGGTGATTGCCGACTTTATGGCAGGCTCGATTGAGTGGCTGACGCCTGACAATGACGAAGATCACTGGGATATCATCGAGGGGCAGGGCAGCCTGTTTCACGTGTCTTACTCGGGTGTGACAATGGCGTTGATCCATGGCGGGCAGCCAGATGCTTTGGTTGTGTGCCACGAGCCAACACGAGAGCATATGCGCGGGCTGCCCGGTTATAGCTTGCCCAGCCTCGAGGCCGTGCGCGACATGGCGCTTCAGTTGGCTCGCGTGGCGAACCCGGCTTGTGAAGTGATCGGCTACGCAATCAACACCCAGAAAATGGATGATGACGCAGCGCGGGCCTATTTGGCGGATGTTGAAGTGAAGCTTGGCCTGCCGGCGACAGACCCTTACCGCTATGGCGCTGGTAAGCTGGTTGATGCGCTTGCGGCCATGAGCTAGGGGCAAGATATGCAAATCACAGTCACACCCGAAAGCTTCAAACTCGCGCAAGTCTTCACCATTTCGCGGGGGTCGCGCACCGAAGCCAAGGTGCTGACTGTGCGTTTGTCTGACGGCAAGAACAACGGTTGGGGCGAGTGTGTGCCCTACGCGCGCTATGATGAAACGCTTGAATCGGTCACCGCCGAAATCAACGGCCTGCCAGAGCAGTTTGACCGTGAGACGCTGTATGATCTGCTCCCTGCGGGGGCGGCGCGCAATGCGGTTGACTGTGCCTTGTGGGACATGGAGGCCAAGGCTGCCGGAAAGCGTGCTTGGGAGCTTGCGGGACTGCCCGCGCCCCAGCCCGAGATTACGGCTTATACCCTTTCGCTGGGCACGCCCGAGAGCATGCAGGAGCAGGCGGCGAAGAATGCGTTTCGCCCGCTTCTGAAGATCAAGCTGGGCACGCCCGATGATATGCCCCGCCTCGAGGCGGTGCGTGCGGGGGCGCCTAAATCGCGGATTATCATTGATGCCAATGAAGGCTGGTCGCGTGAGGTTTACCTCGACCTGGTGCCGCATTTGCAGCGCCTCGGGGTTTCGCTTGTGGAGCAGCCTTTGCCTGCGAGTGACGATGAGGGCCTGATCGGGCTTGAGCGGCTTGTGCCTGTTTGTGCGGACGAGAGTGCGCATGATTGTGCGAGCCTGCCGCACCTTAAGGGCAAGTATGACATTGTGAATATCAAGCTCGACAAGACCGGTGGCTTGACGGAAGCCTTACGCTTGAAAGAGGCCGCTTTGGCGCAGGGGTATGGCGTGATGGTGGGCTGTATGGTCGGCACGTCGCTTGCCATGGCGCCTGCAACGCTGGTTGCCCAAGGTGCGACAGTGACCGACCTTGACGGTCCGCTGCTTCTGGCAGAAGACCGCGACACGCCACTTTATTTTGACGAACAAGGCGTCCACGCGCCGAAACCAGAGCTTTGGGGATAAGACCAGCCATGACACGCACAGTTTATGTAAACGGCGCCTATGTGCCAGAGAACGAAGCGCAAATTTCGATCTTTGATCGCGGATTTCTTATGGCGGATGGGGTCTACGAGGTAACGTCGGTTCTGGGCGGCAAGCTGATAGATTTTGAGGGCCATGCCGTACGCCTTGAGCGCTCATTGAACGAGCTCGACATGGGCATGCCTTGCACGATGGACGAGCTTCTGGAAATTCACCGCGAGCTTGTGCGTGCAAATGAAATTGACGAGGGGCTGGTTTATTTGCAGATCACCCGCGGCTCTGATGGCGACCGTGACTTTGCGTTTCCCGACCCTGAAACCACAGTGCCGACGCTGGTGATGTTTACCCAAAGCAAGCCCGGGATGATGAACAGTGAAGCCTCGAAAAAAGGGGTGAAAGTTATCTCGATCGAGGATATCCGCTGGGGCCGTCGGGATATCAAGACAGTGCAGCTTCTTTACCCGTCGATGGGCAAGATGATGGCCAAGAAGGCGGGCTGTGATGATGCGTGGATGGTTGAGGACGGTTTTGTGACCGAGGGCACATCCAACAACGCCTATATCGTGAAGGGCAACAAAATCATCACGCGCGGGCTGTCAAACGACATTCTTCACGGGATCACCCGCGCTGCTGTTTTGCGGATGGCGAAAGAGGCGCAAATGGTCGTGGAAGAGCGCAGCTTTACCATTGAGGAAGCGCAGACAGCGGATGAGGCTTTCACCACATCGGCCAGTGCTTTTGTGATGCCTGTTGTCGAGATTGACGGTGTGATGATGGGTAAGGGAACACCCGGCCCCGTAGCCAAGCGCTTGCGTGAGATTTACCTTGATGAGAGCCTGAAAAAGGCGATCTGAGGCGTGAAGCGAGCTTCTGGTTTTGCAAAGCAAAACCAGACCCGTCCGGGGGCTGGCCCCCAGACCGCAACCAAGCTGGGGGCCAGCCCCCAAGACCCCCGGGATATTTCGAGCAATAAGAAAGAACGGAATGACGCCCGCGCATTCGGGTGCGGGTTGGGCAAGACCCTGAGCAGTTAGCCTTTTTCTGCGAGCTTGTCAGTGACGTTTTCTTTGAAGGCGACCTCAAATTCGGCCTGCTTTTCGGGGCTGGCATCGGTCTGGTAGGTGGCCTTCCATTCGGCCATAGTCATCCCGTAGTAGGCTTCGCGCGCCTCGTCTTTTGACATCTCGATGCCGCGCTCGTTGGCGGCCTCTTGATACCAGCGGGCAAGACAATTGCGGCAGAAGCCTGTGAGGTTCATCATGTCGATGTTTTGCACATCGGTCCGGTCTTCCATCAGGTGCTTGCGCAGGGTTCGGAAGGCGGCGGCTTCGACTTCGAGTTTGGTTTGGTCATCCATGTCTCAGGCCTCTTTTTGAAGGGTGATGCGCAGGGCATCTTGCAAGACGGGCGCAAGGCGTTTGGCCCATTCGCTCTGTTGCGTTTCAGTCTGGATAAGATCGTTTCGGATTTCAACCAGCGTGTTGTGGCGGCCTTGGGTGATGGCGTGTTTGTCTATCGTATCGCCGGGGAGGTGGCCTCCGTAGGGTTGGTTGCGGCCGACGCAGAGGGCTTCATTCTGGCGTAGCAAATCAAGCAGAGGGTCGCTCAGGCGGGTGTCGCTTGCATGAAGAACGCCCACATGCCAAGGCCGCTTTGGCCGCCCTGCAAGCTGCGGCGTGAAGCTGTGTAAGGTGAGCAAAACGGGGGCAGTGCGCTCATCCATAAGGGCTTTCAACGCGGCGTGATAGGGGCGATAGCAAGCTTCAAGGCGGCGGGTTTTCTCGGCCTCATCAGCGTGGCGATTGGCGGGAATGATGGTTCCATCATAGAGCTTCATGAGCAGTGTCGGATCATCCTCTCCGCGGTTCGGATCAATCACCAGCCGCGAGAAATTGGAACAGATCACCGGCGCGTTCAGCAACGCGCCCAAGGCGAGAGATACGCCTTTGATGCCGACATCGTAGGCAATGTGGCGGCCCATGTCGCCTGCGGGCAGATCGAGGCTGCCGCCGTTGACGAAAGGCGGAACCGTGTTGGTTGCGTGATCGCAGGCAATGACCCAAGGGCCGTTGCGCTCTGCGCCTGAAACCTCGAAGGGTTGATAATCCATTGCTTGGAAATTCCTTTTCTGCGGGTAAACGCCCTGTTGTGCCTGCGTTACAGACGCGCGATAAAAAGGCGACAGCAAGTGCATGACCCAATCAAGAGGCAGAACATATGAGACGGCTCAGAAATGTAAAGATCGTGGCCACGCTGGGCCCTGCTTCAAACGATTACGAGATGATAAAGAGCCTGCATGAAGCGGGGGCGGATGTGTTTCGTCTGAATATGTCGCACGGCGATCATGGAGAAATCCGCGAGCGCCACAGGATCATCCGCGAAATCGAGCGCGAGCTTGACAGCCCCATTGCTATTCTGGCTGATTTGCAGGGGCCGAAGCTGCGGGTGGGCGTGTTTGCCAATGAGGAAGAAGAGCTCGTTGAGGGCCAGAGCTTCCGCTTTGATCTGGATGAAACCGAGGGCACGAGCGCGCGGGTTTGCCTGCCGCACCCCGAAATTTTCAAAGCATTGGAAGACGGCACCTCGCTTCTGGTGAACGATGGCAAGATCCGCCTCAAAGTTGAAAAATGCGGTGCTGATTTTGCCGATTGTGTCGTGACCACGGGAGGAACGATTTCCAACCGTAAGGGTGTGAACGTGCCTGAAGTGGTGCTGCCGTTGGCGGCGCTTTCCGAGAAAGACCGCAAAGATCTGGAGTTTGTCTGCCAGTTGGGTGTGGATTGGATTGCCTTGTCTTTTGTTCAGCGCGCAGCGGATGTGGAGGAGGCCAAGGGGCTGATTGACGGAAGGGCGGCGGTGCTCTCCAAGATCGAAAAACCCACGGCTGTGACAAGTTTTGAGGAAATTCTGGCGGCCTCGGACGGTATCATGGTGGCGCGGGGCGACCTTGGGGTTGAACTGCCTGTGCAGAACGTGCCGCCCATCCAGAAGCGGCTAGTGCGCCGTTGCCGTGCGGCGGCGAAGCCTGTGATTGTGGCGACGCAGATGCTTGAGAGCATGATTGAAAGCCCGATGCCGACACGCGCGGAAGTGAGCGATGTTGCCACGGCGATTTACGAGGGCGCGGATGCGATCATGCTTTCGGCAGAATCCGCGGCGGGGCAGTATCCTGTTGAGGCTGTGACCACGATGAATAATGTGGCGATCGAAGTTGAGAGTGACCCGACCTACCGCGAGATTATCGAAGCGTCGCGCGTGGCCAAGCGTGAAAGCGTGGCGGACGGGATCGTGGCGGCGGCGCGCGAGATTGCGGAGACGACCGACATCAAGGCGATCTGTTGTTTCACGCAATCGGGCACAACCGCGCTTCTGACAGCGCGGGAGCGTCCGCGTGTGCCTATTATTGCGATGACCAGCCTGCGGGGCACGGCGCGGCGGCTGGCGCTGAGCTGGGGGACCAACTGTATTATGACCGGCGAGCTGGAACGCTTTAAGCAAGCTGTGGTCAACGCGGCGCGCGCAGCCCAAAGCGCGGGCTATGCGGGACCGGAAGACCAGATTGTTGTGACGGCGGGCGTTCCTTTCAATGTTCCCGGAACCACTAATATTCTGCGCGTGGCGCCTTGTGACCAACGTTTGATTTTTGCTTCTGATCCAGAGTAGACTTGGTAAAGTTAGTGATTTCATAAAAGGTGCGGACGTTGGACTATGATCTTTATCTCACCATCGGACTGGTGATTGCTGTTTTTTCGGTGCCTGCGGTTGTGTCGGCTTTGTCTGACAATCGCACACCGCGGGTTGCGGCGGTTGTGTTGATCATCAGTGGCTGCCTTGTGGCCTGGGCGGCGACGTCCAAACCGGGGGGCTACACGCTTGATCAGATCCCCACTGTGATTGTGAATGTTGTGGGCCGTTATCTGGGCTGAAATTTGCGCCGAATACCCCTTGCAATAAAGCCAAAGCCGTCTTAAACACCGCTTTCGTCTGCGGGACCGGCCAGAAGTGGCATGCCGAGTCGCGCATTATAGACCGACCCAAACCAAGGAGACGGAAATGCCCAAGATGAAGACCAAATCGAGCTGCAAAAAGCGGTTCAAAATGACAGCCTCTGGCAAAGTCAAAGCAGCTCAGGCCGGCAAGCAGCACGGCATGATCAAGCGCACCAACAAATTCATTCGCGACGCTCGCGGCACAACAACTCTGTCTGAACCTGATGCGAAAATCATCAAGTCCATGATGCCATACGCACGATAAGGAGGGTTAGATATGTCGAGAGTAAAAGGCGGAACAACCACACACGCACGTCACAAGAAGGTTATTAAGGCAGCCAAAGGTTACTATGGCCGTCGTAAAAATACCTTTAAGGTTGCGCGCCAGGCGGTGGACAAAGCAAACCAATATGCAACCCGTGACCGTAAGAACCGTAAGCGCAATTTCCGCGCGCTTTGGATCCAGCGGATCAACGCGGCTGTGCGCTCGCACGACGAGACACTGACATATTCACGCTTTATCAATGGCTTGAACCTTGCAGGTATCGAAGTGGACCGTAAAGTCCTCGCCGATCTGGCCGTGCACGAGCCTGAAGCGTTTGGCGCGATTGTTGCCCAAGCACAAGGCGCGCTGGCTGCTTAAGCCACGCTTGAAAAGTTAAAGAATTGACGCCGTGAGCCGCAAGGTTCGCGGCGTTTTTCTGTGTTTGTGAAGGCAGCGAACCGCTGGGTTAACGGCGGCAAAATCTGCTGATTCCAGGGAGGTGATATGCGTGCACCTTGCGTGCACAGCCCGTGCACCGTGTGAATCGGCTGTTTGTTAACAGAAATTAAGTAAATGCGCCGTTCGGCGGGAGAGCGCCCCGTCAGACACCGTCAATGCCCTGTGCATGGGAAAAGCCCGCCTGCGGAGGGGTGCGCGGGCGGGCTTCGTTTGCCGAGCTTTGGATAGCCTCGAAAACTCAGAGCATATTCGCGCAGTGATCTTTGACTTCGGGCTTGTTGATGTGATGCGGGTTCTGGATGAGAACCCATGAGACAGGATATCCCGGCGCTTGGGTGCGCGAGTAGGAGCAGCCATCGGAGCTTGTGAACCATTGGCCCTGATAGCCTGCCGAGGGGCGGGTCTGTGCTTCGGTAACAGTTGTGGTTGAGGCCACGGCAAGGGCGGCTGCGGCGAGAAATTTGGTTGCGTTGGTCATGGCAAGATCCTCCAGATTTGATCTGGGATGAAGATGATCCGCGCTATGGGCAGAGACTTGACACGATTAGGGCAGGACAGTGCCCTTTTGTGAAGCTTTGAGAGAAATTGCTTGCGCCTTGCGAAACGGCGCGTGGCGCGCTAGGTCAAGCGCGAGCCAGATAGGTATGAGACATGGACGATCTAAGAGATAAATACATCGCGGCGATTGCGGCGGCGAGTGACGAGGCCACGCTGGAAGACTTGCGCTTGCAGGCCGTGGGCAAGAAGGGCGAAGTGAGCCTGCAAATGCGCGAGCTTGGCAAGATGACAGCGGAAGAGCGGCAGGTTGCCGGCCCGAAGCTGAACGCGCTGAAAGACGAGATCAACTCGGCCTTGGCGGCGAAGAAAGCCGGCTTGGAAGATGCGGCGCTGGACGAGCGGCTGCGCAGCGAGTGGCTTGATGTGACATTGCCGAGCCGTTTGCGGGGGCAGGGGAGTATTCACCCGATTTCGCAGGTGACGGAAGAAGTGACTGCGATTTTCGCCGATATGGGCTTTGCTGTGGCCGAGGGGCCGCGGATTGACACCGACTGGTATAATTTCGACGCGCTGAACATTCCCGGCCACCACCCGGCGCGCGCGGAAATGGACACGTTTTATATGCACCGCGCCGAGGGCGACGAGCGCCCGCCGCATGTGCTGCGCACCCATACCTCTCCTGTGCAGATCCGAAGCATGGAAAAGCAGGGCGCGCCGATCCGCGTGATCTGCCCGGGGGGTGTCTATCGTGCGGATTATGACCAGACGCATACGCCGATGTTCCATCAGGTCGAGGGACTTGCGCTTGATAAGGATATCTCGATGGCGAACCTCAAGTGGGTTCTGGAAGAGTTTGTGAAAGCTTTCTTTGAGGTGGATAACGTAGAGCTGCGCTTCCGCGCGAGCCACTTCCCGTTTACGGAGCCATCAGCCGAAGTCGATATCCGCTGCTCATGGGAAGGCGGCACGCTCAAGGTTGGCGAGGGCGACGACTGGCTGGAGATTCTCGGGTCGGGCATGGTGCACCCCAATGTGTTGAAAGCGGGCGGGATTGACCCGAACGAGTATCAGGGCTTTGCCTTTGGCATGGGGATCGACCGGATTGCCATGTTGAAATACGGCATCCCTGATTTGCGGGCGTTCTTTGATTCGGATTTGCGCTGGTTGCGGCATTACGGGTTTGCGAGCCTGGATGTGCCGACGTTGCATGGGGGCTTGTCGCGGTAACGCGAACAGGCTTCACAAGCGGCAGGGAAAGGCAAAACCCACACAAGGCAAAGCCGGGATAGCGCGGCGAGAGAACTAACCCAGTTACCTATACCAATTGGTCAACTCGACAGGTGCATGCGCTTGCGCAACACTGCCTGCGGGAGAGGTTCCAACTGGGGGGATGGATTGGTGAGGCGCGATTTGGATCGGATAAGGCATATTTTGCTCAGATGTGAAGCGGCAACGGCTTCCAAACACATACTGGCCGATTTCTGCATTCAGGATCGCTACCAGATCAATATGATGGCGGAGGCTGGCTTGGTTGATCTGGATAACCCGTCCAGCGGCCCTTATCAGTTTCGCCCGGAGGCAATCGACCATCTGGCGATCCCCCGGCGGCTTGCCACCTTCGAGATTACCTGGGAGGGGCACGACTATCTTGAAGCGGTGCGCGACGGTCTTGCATGGGAGAAAACGCAAAAGGCGGTCGTTGCTTCAGGCGGCGGTGCTACTCTGGGCATCGTCAAGTCTTTGGCGCTGGGCTTTTTGAAAGAGAGACTGAAAGGGCAGACAGGGATCAGCGTCTAGCGCTTTCTACAGGAGGTTGCGTGAGGGTGCGGGCCATTTTCGGGCTTGGAGCCTCGGGCATGGTTCTAATGGGCCTTTTCAACCTCGCGCAATTCCGATACCTCGCTGGAGACGAATTCGAGGGCCTAAACACATGAAATTCACACTCTCTTGGCTGAAAGATCATCTCGACACCAGCGCCAGCGTTGACGAGATTTGCGAAGCACTGACAGACCTCGGGCTTGAGGTTGAGGAGGTGTTTAACCCTGCCGACCGTCTCAAGGCGTTTACGCTGGGCAAGGTGACCCATGCGGAGCAGCATCCTGATGCGGACCGTTTGCGTGTCTGCACGGTGCAGACCGATGAGGGCAGCAAGCAGATTGTTTGTGGCGCGCCGAATGCGCGAACGGGGATTACCATCGTTCTCTGCAAACCCGGTGATTATGTTCCGGGGATTGATTTGACGCTGTCTGTTGGCAAAATTCGCGGGGTGGAGAGCCACGGGATGATGGCCTCCGAGCGCGAACTTGAGCTGTCCGACGAGCATGACGGGATTATCGAGCTGCCCTCGGGCGAGATTGGTGAGCGGTTTGTTGACTGGCTGGCCGAGAATGCGCCCGAGAAGGTGGACCCGACCATCGAGATTGCCATTACGCCGAACCGCCCTGATGCGCTTGGCGTGCGGGGCATTGCACGTGACCTCGCGGCGCGTGGGCTGGGCAAGCTCAAGCCGATGGAAAAGCACCTGCCGGAGAGCAAATTCAGCTCGCCTATCGGGGTGACGATTGACGAAGACACACGCGAGAACGGGTGTTTTGTGTTTGCGGGCTGTTACATCAAGGGTGTTGAAAACGGGCCGAGCCCAGAGTGGCTTCAGCAGCGTCTCAAGGCTGTTGGCTTGCGGCCGATTTCGAAGCTTGTCGATATTACCAATTTTTTCACCTACGATCGCAACCGCCCTTTACATGTGTTTGACGCAGGCAAGGTGAGCGGTGATTTGCGGGTGCATCGGGCCAAGGGCGGTGAAGCATTTGTGGGCCTTGACGAGAAGACCTATACGCTCGGCGCGGGGCAGGTTGTGATCTCGGATGAGAACGGCGTCGAGAGCATTGCCGGGATCATGGGCGGTCTGGAAACGGGCTGCACCATGGAGACGACAGATGTGTTTCTTGAGGCGGCGTATTGGGACCATATCCAGATTGCCATGACGGGGCGGGCGCTCAAGATCAACTCGGATGCGCGTTATCGCAACGAGCGCGGCATTGATCCGGGCTACAACATGCAGGCGATTGAAGACGCGACGGCGATGATACTCGAACTGTGCGGCGGGGAGCCCAGCAATGTGGTGATAGCGGGTGAAGTGCCTGACGTGAGCCGCGCTTACAAGCTGGATGCGAAGCGGGTGCAGAGCCTTGTGGGCATGGATATTCCCGAGACCCAACAGCGCCAGACGCTGACGGCGCTGGGCTTCAAGCTTGAGGGCAATATGGCGCAGGTTCCAAGCTGGCGGCCCGATGTTTTGGGCGAGGCTGACTTAGTTGAGGAAGTGGCGCGGATTGCGAGCCTGACAAAGCTTGTGGGCAAGCCTTTGACGCGGGCCACCGCGGGTGTGCCGAAGCAGATCTTGCTGCCGCTCCAGAAGCGCGAGCAGGCGGCGCGGCGGATGGCGGCGGGCCTTGGCTACAACGAATGCGTGACCTATTCGTTTGTGGACCAGAAGAGCGCGGCTTTGTTTGGTGGCGGGGAAGATACCACGCGGCTTGAGAACCCGATTTCAAGCGAGATGAGCCATATGCGGCCCGATCTTTTGGTCGGGTTGTTGCAGGCGGCTGCGCGCAATCAGGCGCGCGGGTTTGCCGACCTTGCCTTGTTTGAGGTCGGGCCTGTGTTTAGCGGTGGCGAGCCGGGCGAGCAGGCGCTGCAAGTGTCCGGTTTGCTTGTGGGCAAGACGGGGCCAAAAGATGTGCACGGCGAGAGCCGCGCGGTTGATGTGTATGACGCCAAGGCCGATGCCGAGGCCGTGCTGGCTGCTATTGGTGCGCCTGCCAAGGTGCAGGTGATGCGCGACGGCCCGGGCTGGTGGCATCCCGGGCGGCACGGCAAGATTTGCCTTGGGCCAAAGAAGGTCCTGGCGATTTTTGGCGAGCTGCACCCGAAAGTGCTGCGCGAAATGGGTGTGAAGGGTCCGGCAGTTGCCTTTACGGTTTGGCCCGAAGAGGTGCCTGAAGCGCGCAACAAGAGTGCCACGCGGCCAGCACTGCAAGCGAGTGATTTGCAGGCTGTCGAGCGTGACTTTGCTTTTGTTGTGGATGCCAATGTTGAAGCTTTGACTCTGGTCAACGCGGCGGCAGGCGCTGACAAGGCGTTGATCGAAAAGGTGCATGTCTTTGACGAGTTCATCGGCGGCTCGCTTGGCGAGGGCAAGAAGAGCCTCGCGATTACGGTGCGGATGCAGCCTCAAGACAAGACGCTGAAGGACGAAGACATTGAGGCTGTTGCGGCCAAGATTGTCGAGAAAGTCACGAAGGCCACAGGCGGGAGCCTGCGCGGGTAAGCTTTTGGAGTTGCGCGATGGTGGACAGCAAGACGTTTTGGGACAAGATGGCGCCCAAATATGCGGCAAGCCAGATGCGCAGCGTGGAAGACTACGAACACACGTTGGCGCGCACGCTTAGCTACCTTACACCTGATATGCGGGTGCTTGAGATGGGCTGTGGGACGGGAACAACCGCGCTGCGTCTTGCCCCGCATGTGCTGGCTTTTGTGGGCACTGACCAGTCAAGCGAGATGATCCGCATTGCGCGCGAGAAGGCAGAGGAGGCGGGCATTGGCAACGCCGAGTTCCGTGTGCTTGGCGCGGCGGAGAGTGCGCAGCTTGACGAGGGGTTTGATGTGGTGATGGGGTATAACCTGTTCCATCTCGTGCCTGATGTTGAGGCCGTGATTGACGATGTTTATAAAAGGCTGAAACCCGGTGGCCTTTTGATCAGCAAGACACCTTGTCTGGCGGATAAGGCCTTTGGCTGGAAACGCTTTTTGGTGAAGGCTATCCTGCCTTTGATGAAGCTCATCGGCAAAGCGCCTGATGTGCGGCTTTGGCGGCTTGAGCATGTTGACCGCCTGATTGCGGATGCGGGCTTTGAGACGGTTGAAGCGGGGAACTTCCCTGCGATCTCGCGCTACATTGTGGCGCGCAAGACGGCTTAGGAGAACGATATGAAGGTTTACCTTTCAGGAGAAATTCACACTGATTGGCGCGAGCAGATCATTGCGGCTTGTGAGGGGCTTGATGTGACATTCAGTGCGCCTGTGACGGACCATGCGGCGAGTGATGATTGCGGTGTGGCTATTCTGGGGGCGGAGCCTGACAAGTTCTGGCATGATCGCAAGGGTGCGATGGTCAACGCGATCCGCACACGGAATGCGATTGGCGCGGCGGATGTTGTTGTTGTGCGGTTTGGCGAGCAATATAAGCAGTGGAACGCCGCGTTTGATGCGGGCTATGCGAGTGCGCTTGGCAAGAGCCTGATTGTCTTGCAGCAGCTCGAGCATGACCACGCTTTGAAAGAGGTGGATGCGGCGGCGCTGGCCGTGGCACGCGCACCCGAAGAGGTGGCGCAGATTCTGCGTTATGTGCTGACAGGAACACTGCCAGGCTAAAGGCCTGATTGGGGGGGGAAGATAGCGCGCAGTTTCCCGCTAAAGAAGTATTGAGTATTTCAATATTATGTTACTATTGGCTGCGCAGAAAAGCGCAAATGTCAAAAGAAAATGGGGACGAGTAGATTTATGCTGAGCGAATTTAGAGATTTTATTGCCAAGGGCAATGTTATGGACATGGCTGTTGGTATCATCATCGGTGCAGCCTTTACCGCGATCGTCAGCTCGTTGGTGGCTGATCTGATCAACCCGATTATCGGGCTTGCCATGGGTGGCGTGGACTTTACCAACATGTATGCGGTGCTGTCAGGCACGGTTGCCGAGGGAGCCTCGCTTGAAGCGGCCCGCGAAAGCGGCGCGGCTGTGTTTGCCTATGGTAGCTTCATCATGGCGATCATCAACTTTTTGATCATCGCTTTTGTGGTGTTTATGCTGGTGCGCTACGTGAACAAGGTGAAGGATGCGGCCCACAAAGAAGACGAAGTTGTCGAAGAGGCGCCTGCGGGGCCAACAGAGCTTGAGCTTCTGGCTGAAATTCGCGACGCGCTTGCCAAGAAATAAGCTTTCGCGACAGACGGTTGAAAGGCCCGCTCTTTTGAGTGGGCCTTTTGCGTTTGGGGGCGTAAACTTGACTCGCGCGCGAAAGCTTTGGGGAGGGCGAGAGATGCTCAAGAGATTTATTGCAACTTTTATGTTGATCGGATTTGCCGTTGCGGCACAGGCCGAGACGCTGCGTGTGCATGCGCCGGGTGACGGGTTCCTGAACCTGCGCACAGGGCCGGGCGGGGGCTATGCCATCGTTATGCAGATGGACCACGGCAGCTATCTTGATACGCTTGAAACCGCGGGCAACTGGGTGCGCGTGCGCCATGAGAGCGGCGCGACAGGTTGGGCCTATCGCAAGCATATGCGCACGATACCTGCCTATACCACCGAGCGCATTGTGAGCTCGCCAAGTGACGGTTTTTTGAACCTTCGCTCGGGGCCGGGCACAAGTTTTGCTATCCTGCAGGAAATGTATAACGGCGAGAGTGTCTGGATCCTTGAACGCAAGGGCGGTTGGGTGCGCGTGCAGCATTCAGGCGGCGCAAAAGGCTGGGCCTTTGAGAAATATCTGCGGTAAAACAGGCGCAAGCTGCGGTGGGGTGAGTTTTGTGTTTGACTCCGCCGCGCGGCTTGGCTAATTCGCCCACACTGGTTGTGAATGGCGTGATAGCTCAGTTGGTTAGAGCACAGCACTCATAATGCTGGGGTCGGTGGTTCAAGTCCACCTCACGCTACCACAAACCAATGCGAAAAAGCCCCGAGCGATGCTCGGGGCTTTTTGATTTGGGCGGGTATGTCAGGCGGCGCGGGCCGGACGCGGGCGGATATACCAATACCAGATGCGGTAGCCTTCCAGCGCTATCAGCGGGGCAAAGTTCACCAGAGCGGGGGGCAGGCCCTCCCATCCGTCTTTGGCGGCCCAGTGCAGAAGTGTGAGCACTGCGGCGGCATAGACCCAGCGTTGCACGCTTTTCCAGCGGGGGCCGAGCGCGCGCACGGCGGCATCAAACGAGGTGGCGGCAAGCGGCAGGAAGATGAGGAAGGCGAGCCAGCCTGTGAGAATGTCAAAATGGGTGATCTGGCCGAGAATTTTCTCGAGGCTACCACGGGAGATTACATAAAACACAAGATGCAGTGTGGCATAGGCAAAGGCTGCAACGCCGAAGTAGCGGCGGTTTTTCTTGAGCCAGCGCGGGAAGCTTTTGCCCTTGAAGAGCATGGCGAGCGGGGTGGCCATCATCGAGATGATCATAAACCGCGCGGCAAACTCGCCTGACGGGTGCAGCGCATGTTTTAAGGCTTTGGGGTCAACCGAAGTGAGCACATCGCTGATGATGCCGATGGCGGGAAGGGCGAGGAGGAGCCAGAGCAGATAGGGAGAAAGGCGGGAGAGCATCGGGAGCGTCCTTATTGGCCGGTTTGAATAAGCCTAATACGCAGCGCGCCCGCCTTTCTGTCGGTTTTTATTTGATGGCCAGCTGTGGCGACATCACATCAAGGCCGAGGGCTTCGCCGACGGCGTAGTAGGTGAGCTTACCGGCATGGACATTGAGGCCGTCGAGCAGGTGCGGATCTTCGGCACAGGCTTGCTTCCAGCCTTTGCTTGCGAGGGCAAGCATGAAGGGCATGGTCGCGTTGCCAAGAGCGATTGTCGAGGTGCGTGCAACCGCACCCGGCATGTTGGCGACGCAGTAGTGGATTATGCTGTCGACATCATAGATCGGGTCTTGGTGGGTGGTTGCTTTTGAGGTTTCAAAGCAGCCGCCCTGGTCGATTGCCACATCGACAAGCACAGAGCCGGGCTTCATCAGGCCAAGCTGTTCGCGGCTGACGAGCTTGGGTGCGGCGGCCCCCGGAACGAGAACCGCGCCAACGACCATATCCATGCGTGGGAGCAGCTCTTGCACGGCACCTGCATCGGAATACTGGGTGGTGAGGCGGCCCATGAAGATATCATCAAGGTAGCTGAGACGCGCGACCGAGCGGTCCAGCACGGTGACATTTGCGCCCATACCAACAGCCACACGGGCTGCGGCTGTGCCGACAACGCCACCGCCGATGATTGCCACGTTCGCGGGGCGCACACCGGGCACGCCGCCCATGAGAACACCGCTGCCGCCATTGGCCTTTTGCAACGCCCATGCGCCGCTTTGCGGGGCAAGACGGCCAGCAACTTCCGACATGGGGGCAAGCAGAGGCAGGCCGCCGTTTCTGTCTGTTACTGTCTCATAGGCTATTGCTGTGCAGCCTGAGGCGAGGAGATCGTGCGTTTGATCGGGGTCGGGCGCGAGGTGAAGGTAGGTAAAGAGCAACTGGCCTTCGCGCAGCATCTTGCGCTCGACGGCCTGAGGCTCTTTCACCTTCACGATCATATCGGCCTTGGCGAAGATCTCCTCGGCGGTGTCGAGGATAACCGCGCCTGCGGCTGTATAGTCTTCATCGGTGAAGCCCGCGCCGAGGCCTGCACCTTTCTGGATGATGACAGAATGGCCGCGCGCTATGGCTTCGCGTGCGGCGTTGGGTGTCATCCCGACACGGAATTCTTGTGGTTTGATTTCTGTTGGGCAACCGATCTTCATAAGCGTCTCTCCCTGAGCTTTGAGTCTCTATTGTGCCAGAATGTCGCAGCATCTGCGCAAGTGCTTTGAGAAATGCAGCGCGAGATGTGGACTAATCGGGAGAATCTTCGCATAATTGCCTAAATATTCGAAGGGATGTGCAAGATTGTCGATTGATGAGACAGATCGCCGTATTCTGAAGGTGCTTCAGCGCAAGGGGCGCATTTCGAATGCAGAGCTGAGCGAAGCGGCCAATTTAAGCCCGAGTGCCTGCCACAGGCGGGTGCAGAGGCTTGAGAAAGAAGGCTACATTCGGGATTATGTCGCGCTTCTCAATGCGCGCAAGATGGGCGTTCCGACGACAGTGTTTGTCGAGATCACCTTGCAAACACAAGCCGATGAAGTGCTGGACGCCTTTGAAAAGGCGGTGGGGCGGATACCTGATGTGCTAGAGTGCCACTTGATGGCGGGTTCTGCGGATTATTTGCTGAAGGTTGTGGCTGAAAACACCGATGATTTTGCGCGCATCCACCGTCAACATCTGGCGCGTTTGCCCGGCGTTGCGCAGATGCAGAGCAGTTTTGCGCTTCGTACTGTGTTCAAGACAACGGCGCTGCCTGTTTAGCGTTCTCTCCCATTTTAGCTAAAAATCCGCATGAAGCGGCGAAAACTTAGTCTTCTCTTAAAGCGCGTTTTCTATGGTCGGCCCGATAGCTGAGGCCGTGTGGATGCCAATTACATTCTATGCCATAGACGAGGAGTTTGCCGCGGGAACGGGCAGCAATGTCTATGTTACGCCTGACAGCACCCGCTTTGACAACCCGCCCGGAGCCTTCATGGATCTGGTCATCACCTCGAATGAAGGCGACGATGATCCGCGTGTTTTCGAGCTTGGCGACACCTATGATCTGAGTTGGGGCGGCTTTGGCGGCGGTGGAACGATCGACAACGCCGTTGTTGTGCGCTCGGACGTGGCGCCGGACGGTGGGGACGGCGGAGTCATTGTCTTTGAGGGCCTCGACGAAAACGGCGAACTGACCCACATTATCTGGACGCCCGGCTTTAACCTCGAGCAGTGGTATAGCGACAACTACAACCCGTCGATGGAGCCGAACTTTTGGGTGACCGACAGTTCGCCTACCTATGATCACAAGTTTGTCTGCTTTGAGGCCGGCACGCGGATCGCCACGCGGATGGGAGAGATCCCTGTTGACGAGATTTGGGCGGGAGACAAGCTTTTGACGCTGGATCACGGGGAGCAGCCAGTGCTTTGGACCGGTTCGAAAGTGGTGCGCGGATATGGGCGCAATGCGCCCGTTTTGTTTAGCCCCGGTGCGATTGGCAATCATGCGCCTTTGCGCCTTTCCCAGCAGCACCGGGTGCTTGTGGCTTCGGCGGCGGCGCAGCTTCTGTTCGGGGCTGACGAGGTTTTTGTGCCGGCAAAGGCGCTGGTCAATGGCGGGGATATCCGTCTCGCGCCTTGTGTTGAAGTTCAGTATTACCATTTGCTTCTGGCCGAGCACGGGATCGTGACGGCGGACGGGGCCTATTGCGAGACCTTGCTGATGGGTGAACAGGCGGGGGCGCTTGTCACACCGCCGCCGCATCTGGCGGGGTGTTCGTGCAAAGCGGCGCGCCCAGTCTTGAGCTATGCAGAAGCCTTGACGCTGTTTGGCAAGATGCGCCCTGTGCGTGCGGCCAGCCCTCTGGTTGCTCTTTAACGCTCTCGCTGTTTGCGTGTTCCCGGCAAGCGGGTTAGCGTCCGGAGCAAGGGTGGGAGGCGCCAATGACTTGGGACCATATCGTTATCGGGGCGGGCAGTGCGGGCTGTGTTATGGCACGGCGGCTGGCTGACGGCGGGCGCAAGGTGCTTCTGCTGGAGGCGGGCGGTAAGGACAATTACCACTGGGTGCATATCCCGATGGGGTATCTTTACTGCATCGGCAATCCGCGCACCGACTGGTGCTTTCGCACCGAGGAAGAGGCGGGGCTGAACGGGCGCTCGCTCCTGTATCCACGGGGCAAGGTGCTTGGCGGGTGCTCCTCGATCAACGGGATGCTTTATGTGCGCGGTCAGGCGGCCGACTATGACGGCTGGCGGCAGATGGGCCTGACGGGCTGGGGCTGGGACGATGTTCTGCCCTACTTCAAGCGCTCGGAAGATTACTTTGCCGGAGCCGACGAGATGCACGGTGCGGGCGGGGAATGGCGCGTGGATGCGCAGCGGTTGCACTGGGATGTGCTCGACGACTGGCGCGATGCGGCGGTGAGCTATGGCTTGCCGGCGGTGGACGACTTTAACCGCGGTGACAACGAGGGTGTGGGCTATTTCCGCGTGAGCCAGAAAGGCGGCTGGCGGGTGAACGCCTCAAAGGCGTTTTTGCGCGGCGCGCCCAAGGGGCGGATCGAGACGATGACGGATGCGCATGTGCGGCGGCTGATTGTGGAAGACGGCCGCTGTGTGGGCGTGGAATACGAGCGTGGCGGTGTTGTGAGCGTTGTGCGCAGCGGTGGCGAGGTTGTGCTGAGTGCAGGGGCGATTGGCAGCCCGCAGATTTTGCAGCTTTCAGGGTTGGGGCCAGCGGCGCTTTTGGACAAGCATGGCGTTGAGGTTCTGGCCGATGTGCCGGACGTTGGCGCGAACTTGCAGGACCATTTGCAACTGCGCTGTGCTTGGAAGCTGACGGGGGCCAAGACGCTGAACACGCTGGCGAACTCGGTTTTGGGCAAGGCGAAGATCGGGCTGGAATATGCGCTCAAGCGCAGCGGGCCGATGAGCATGGCCCCGAGCCAGCTTGGGGCGTTTGCGAAGAGCCGCCCTGACCTCGCGACGGCTGATCTGGAATACCATGTGCAGCCCCTGAGCCTTGAGGCCTTCGGGGAGGGGTTGCATACTTTCCCGGCGATGACGGCGAGTGTGTGTAACCTCAGGCCAGAGAGCCGCGGGTTTGTCGAGATTGCCAGCGCGGATGCGAAGGCGGCCCCGAGGATTGCACCGAACTATCTGAGCACGGAGGGCGACCGCGCGGTGGCTGTTGCTGCGATCAGGCAGGCACGCGAGATTATGAGCGCCCCTGCGATGGCGCGTTACGCGCCCGAAGAGATGAAACCCGGCGCACATTTGAGCAGTGACGGTGAGCTTGTGATGGCGGCGGGGGAGATCGGCACGACGATTTTTCACCCGACGTGCACTGTGCGGATGGGGCAGGAGGATAGCGCGCCGCTGGACGGGGCGTGCCGCATGAAGGCCGTGGGCAACCTGCGGGTTGTGGATGCGAGTGTGATGCCGAAGATTGTGAGCGGCAATACCAATGCGCCGACCATCATGATTGCAGAGAAGGTGGCGGAGATGATGCTGAGGGATTTCGCGTGCTGACGCACGCGACCGTTGCGAGGGGGCTTTGCCCCCTCGCGCTCCCCCAGGATATTTGAGGCAAAAAGAAAGGTGCAGGGATGATTGAAGTTGTTGTGAGTTATCATTCCGGGAACGGGCATACGCGGCGGCTTGTCGATGTGCTCGGTGCAGAGCTTGAGCGGCTCGGGGCGCAGGTGCATATCGCTGATGTGGAGGCGCTCGGGGCAGGTGACTGGGAGGCGATGCGGGGAGCGGATGCGCATGTCTTTGCCGCGCCGACCTATATGGGAAGTGTGTCAGCGCCCTATAAGGCATTTATGGATGCGAGCAGTGACATCTGGGGCGGGCCTGACAGTTGGCAGAACAAGATCGCGGCAGGCATGACCGTGGCCACTTATCCGAGCGGGGACAAGCAGAGCAGCTTGATGCAGATGGCGGTGTTTGCGGCGCAGCACGGGATGGTCTGGGTGGGGCTTGATGACATTGGCGCGCCCGTGGACCCCGACAAGGCCGGCATCAACGAGGACGGATATTGCCTTGGGCTTGGGGCGTGCTCGGTGCGCGACAAGACCGAGATGATACGGGCGGGCGATGTGACCACCGCCCGCCGCTTTGCTGAGCGGCTTTATGAGGCTACGGCGCGCTGGCGCCGTGGTGCTTAACTTTGGGTGGCTTCGATTTTGTCCTGGGTCTTGGTTTCGAAATCCGAGGCATCGTGACGCTCGCGCAGCTGGCTTGAGAGCTCGCCCATGGCGCGGTTGACCATGCGGCCGCGCTGCACGGGCGCGCGCGCATCAATCGCTTTGGCCCAGCGGAGGACGTTTTTGTAAGACGCTACATCGAGGAACTCGGCGGCGTCATATTGCCGGCCGAGCACGAGCTGGCCATACCATGCCCAGTTGGCCATATCGGCGATGGTGTAGTCTGAACCTGAGAGGAATTCGTGCTCGGACAGGCGGCGATCAAGCACATCGAGCTGGCGTTTGACTTCCATGGCGAAGCGGTTGATCGGGTATTCGTATTTTTCAGGGGCGTAGGCGTAGAAGTGTCCGAAGCCGCCGCCGAGATAGGGCGCGCTGCCCATTTGCCAGAACAGCCAGTTGAGGCATTCGCCGCGCGCTGTGGCGTCTTTCGGGATGAATGCACCGAACTTTTCGGCCAGTTGCAGCATGATGCTGCCGCTTTCGAACATGCGACGGGGGGGCGTGACGGAGTGATCCATCATCGCGGGTATCTTGGAGTTCGGGTTGATCTCGACGAAGCCCGAGCCGAACTGGTCACCTTCGCCGATGTTGATCAGCCATGCGTCATATTCTGCTCCGGTGTGGCCCGCTGCGAGCAACTCTTCCAGAAGCACCGTGACTTTGACGCCATTGGGGGTGGCCAGAGAATAAAGCTGCAAAGGGTGCTTGCCCACGGGCAGCTCTTTGTCATGGGTCGCACCGGCGATGGGGCGGTTGATCGAGGCGAATGTGCCGCCGCTTTCCTGCTCCCATGTCCAGACTTTCGGGGGGGTATATGTGTCGGTCATGTTGTGTGCCTTTCGGGTTTCTTGAAGGCGAAGGTAATGCTTTTGGGCGCGAATGACAGGGTGAAACGTGCGGAAAATGCGCAGGGTGGGGCTGCGTTGATGCACAAAAGCGCGAGGGGCTATAAAAAACCCCCGCAGCGAGGCTACGGGGGAAATTGTCTTTTACGTGTCAGAGAGAAGCTCTGTGAGAGGCTTGATTTACATCATACCTTCGCGCTGTGCTTTCTTACGCGCCAGCTTGCGCTGACGGCGGATAGCTTCAGCTTTCTCGCGTGCTTTTTTCTCGGACGGTTTCTCGAAATGTTGCTTGAGCTTCATTTCACGAAAAACGCCTTCACGCTGTAGCTTTTTCTTCAGGGCGCGGAGCGCCTGATCGACATTGTTGTCGCGAACACTAACCTGCATGTGGTTTTCACCACCTTTCTAGTTTGAAGTTGCAAGGATTTGCAGGAAGTTGGCGTATAGCAAACCTCTGTGGTTTTGTCTAGTATGAGAGCAGGAGGCGAATATGGCTGATTTAAAAGACAGATTGCTGGATGCCGCGCTTGACCATGTGCCGTTTGACGGCTGGAGCGCGGCGAGTTTTGAAGCGGCTATTGCTGAGTCGGGTATGGAGCCTGCATTGGCACACGGGCTTTGCCCGCGCGGGGCGGTGGACCTTGCTGTGGCTTACCACAAGCGCGGCGACGAGCGGATGCTTGCGCGGTTGGCGCAACCCGAGCTTGAGGAGATGCGCTATTCCGCGCGTGTGGCGGCAGCGGTGCGGTACCGCCTTGAAGCGGTGGAAGACAAAGAACTGGTGCGCCGTGGAATGACTCTGTTTGCTTTACCTGCCTATGCGCCCGATGGGGCGCGGCTGATCTGGGAGACATGTGACGCCATTTGGGGGGCGCTGGGTGACACCTCGGACGACCTGAATTGGTACACAAAGCGTATGACTTTATCGGGGGTGTATTCCTCGACTGTGCTATATTGGCTCGGTGATACGAGCGAGGGCCACGAGGCGACATGGGCGTTTCTCGAGCGGCGCATTGACGATGTGATGCGGATTGAAAAAGCGAAGCATACGCTGGGGCGAAACAAGATTTTTGGTGATATTCTGGGGCGCGTAACAGGCGCTGTGCGCGCGCCGAAGACTGTGACGGATATGCCCGGAACAGCAAAGAAATAAGGAAGACGTTGATGCGTGTGATCGAGATTGCCGAAGCAGGTGCGCCCGATGTGTTGAGGCTGGCAGAGCGTGTGCGCCCCGAGCCGGCTTATGGTGAGATCCTGATCAAGGTGGCCTATGCAGGGGTGAACCGCCCTGATGCTTTGCAGCGCGCCGGGGCCTATGCGCCGCCAAAGGGCGCGAGCGATTTGCCTGGCCTTGAGGCCAGTGGCGAGGTTGCCGCTCTGGGCGAAGGCGTGAGCGAATGGGCGGTGGGAGACAAGGTTTGCGCGCTTTTGCCGGGCGGGGGCTACGCCGAGTATGTCACCACGCCAGCGGCGCATGCGCTGCCCGTGCCCGAGGGCATGAGCCTGAAGCAAGCGGCCTGTTTGCCCGAGACGTTTTTCACGGTCTGGACCAATGTATTCCAGCGCGGGGGCCTTAAGGCGGGTGAGCGCTTTCTGGTGCATGGTGGCTCATCGGGTATCGGGACAACGGCGATCCAGTTGGCAAATGTTTTTGGCGCGCGGGTGTTCACGACTGTGGGCAATGCCGAGAAAGCAGCGGCTTGCCGCGCGCTCGGGGCGGAGCGGGTGATGAACTACCGTGAGGAAGATTTCGTTGAGGTGCTCAAGGGCGAGGGCGGCGCGAACCTCATTCTTGATATGGTCGGGGGCGATTATATTCCGCGCAACATCCGTGCGTTGGCGGATGACGGGCGCCTGGTGCAGATCGCTTTCCTGACAGGGCCGAAAGTGGAGCTTAACTTCGCGCAGATTATGGCGCGCCGCCTCACCGTGACAGGGAGCACTTTGCGCCCGCAATCGGACCTCGCCAAAGCGCGGATCGCTGCAGAACTGCGCGACCACGTCTGGCCGCTCCTTGAAGCAGGCCGTGTGCTGCCCGTGATGGATCAGGAGTTCGCGCTCAAAGATGCCGCGCAGGCCCACATGCGAATGGAAGGCAGCACCCATATCGGAAAGATCGTGCTGAAAGTCTCCTAGCCCTTTCTTATTGCCAAAAATATCCTGGGGGTCTGGGGGCAAAGCCCCCAGCGGAGCGACGCGGCGAAGCCGCGGCGCAAAACCTTCTCAATCCACAGGCTCGAACAGCGCATCATTCAAAGAACAGTCCCGCGACACATCGCGCCCGCAGGGGACAGGGGACAGGTCTTTACCAAGGCAAATCCGCGCTTCCTGAATATGGCCCGCGCGGCAGGTGATGGTGATCATGTCGCGGCGCAGGCTCGGGTTGGCTTTGATGAACGCATCTTCAACCACAGAGGCGGGGAGCTTGATGGTCTTGTCAAGTTTGCGAAAGACGGGTGGGCGCATGATGCTCTCAAAGGCTTTGCGGGACAGGTCGTAATAGGCAGGTGCAGACAGCCCCGAGCAGACGCCGTGTTTTTTCCACTGATACCAGGCGAGCCCTGATGTGCCCATGATATCGGCCATGGTGTTTGTCAGGCTGCGGGGCGGTTGGGGCTCGATTGTCGGGCAGAACGAGGGCCAGCCTTGGTGATACTGTGGCCAGAGGCCGTGTAGCACCCAGCCGTGCTCTTTGTCTGCGTTGCATTGCGGTGAGCCTTTGGCATCGCCCTCCAGAGCGCACCAGTTGGGCGACCACGAGAGCGACATGACATAATAGTCAAACTCCCCCGCGCGCTCGCCTTTGGCGAAAGCTGCGCCTGTAAGCAGAAGGAAACCGACAAAAGCACGCAGTAACATTCACTCTTTCCTTATGTTTCATGGGCCAGTATATAGCGCTTGAGTTCCCCGACAACGGCAACCTGAGCCCCTCCAAAGGCTCGCCCCTTCAAGGGCACGGGAAAGTTGTATGGGAAGAGAGTTTTTTGATGGAGGCGAATATGTCTGAGAAACCGATTATGGCAAAGGCCACCGCCGTTTGGCTGGTGGACAACACAACAATCAGCTTCAAGCAGATTGCTGACTTTGTTGGCATGCACGAGCTTGAAGTTCAGGGCATTGCCGATGGTGATGTGGCGGCGGGCGTGAAGGGTTTTGACCCGATCACCAACAACCAGCTGACTCAGGAAGAAATTGACGCGGCGCAGGAAAACCCCGCACACAAGCTGAAGCTCAAGTTCTACGCCTCGGCTGTGGGTGAGGAAAAACGCCGCGGGCCACGCTACACGCCGCTCAGCAAACGTCAGGACCGTCCTGCCTCGATTCTCTGGTTGGTGAAGTTTCACCCCGAGTTGTCAGATGGTCAGATCAGCAAGCTTGTCGGCACAACCAAGCCGACCATCCAGGCAATCCGCGAGCGCACGCATTGGAACATTTCCAACATTGATCCGATCGACCCTGTGGCGCTGGGCCTGTGCAAACAGTCCGAGCTGGACGGAGCCGTGCAGAAGGCTGCAGCCAAGAAAGCCGCCAATGGCGAAGTGATGACAGATGACGAGCGCCGCAAGCTGGTGAGCACCGAGCAAAGCCTCGGCATGGATTCCGAGCCGAAGATTCCGACGGCGATTGAAGGGCTTGAGACCTTCACTCTGGGCGGGAATGACGACGATGAGGAAGACAAGCACGACAGCTCGCGCGATGCGGACAGCTTTTTCAATCTGCCCGATGGCGACGACGAAGACGACGACGAGAATTGATCATTGGGCCTGCTGCGTGCGGGCCTGTTGAGACAATAAGGCGTAGCCATGGCTTTTGTGATAAAGGGTCGCGGCTACGCCTTATTTTATGGCGGATTTAGTCTGATTTGTCGCCGATGCGCCCGGCGAGACAAGCCCTTGCAGCTTTATTGATAAGGGCATACGGGCGAAATTAACGTTTCCTTCATGGCGCCTTATTTCAAAAAAATGTGGCGCTGAGCGTCGGATATTACCACAAAATCGATTTATTTCGCTCGGAAATTTGACCCTTTCTAAAGGCATACCCCCAATACAAATGAGCGCGGAAACCGCGTTGGTAATATATTGAGGTCTCGAGTTATGCCTACCGCCAACGAGCTGAACTTAAACACTAATGCAACCGCAATGGACATGGCGGAGGCGATGTTCGGAGATGGCGTCACCATAACAAACGCCACTTATACGGGGGCTGCTTCGGCATCTGGCACTTATACTGGCGGCCTTTCGACGCTTGGTTCGCTGACGCAGTCTGACACGGGCGTTATTTTGTCGACCGGTAATGCCGCTGATTTTACCAACAGTTCCGGCACAAGCGACACCAATGTTTCGGATGGCACAAGCACGGATCATACCGGCGCGGGCGGAATCGTTGGAGATACTGATCTTAACGCTGTTTCGGGGCAGGACACCTTTGACGGTGCCTTTTTCGAGGCCGAGTTTGTTGCCGCCGGTGACTTGCTCACGATGCAGTTTGTTTTCACCTCGGAAGAGTATCTTGAGTATGTGAATGGCGGTGTGAATGATGCTATGGGCGTTTGGGTCAACGGAACATATATTCCGCTGACGCTGGCCGACGGGTCGACCCAGAACGTGACGATTGACACGATCAACGACGGCACCAATTCAAACCTGTATGTCGACAACCCTTCAGCACTAGACACCTACAACACGGAGATGGACGGGGGCACTGTTGTGCTTTCGCTCACGGCGCCTGTGAATGCGGGCGAGTCCAATACCATTCGTATCGGGATTGGTGACGGGGGCGACTCGTCCTATGATTCCAACCTGCTGATTATGGGTAACTCGATCCAGACCGTCTCGATTGCCGAGAGGGACGAGCTTGTGCAGGGCGCGAATGTCACGCAGTCGCATGACCTTCTGTCGAATGATATCAACATTGACAATAACCAGCTGACCATCACCCACATCAACAACGTGGCTGTGAACGTGGGCGACACGGTAACGCTGCCTTCTGGCGAGCAGATAACGCTCAACGCGGATATGACGGTCGATATTCTGACTGACGGCGACATCGGGACCAACAACTTCACCTATTCCACCATCGATTCCGCAGGGAATGTTTCAACGGGCCTTGCCACGATCGAGACCTCAGCTAATCCTCCGGACTTCATTGTCGAAGGCACGACAGGCGCTGATGTGATCGACGTGGCCTACACGGGTGACCCCGAAGGCGACATGATCGACAACACGGACCACTCAGATGCTTCGAATGCTGACTACGTTGAAGCGGGTGCGGGCAACGACAGCGTTGTTTCCGGTGCGGGCAATGATACCGTTTTCGGCGCAGACGGCTCCGATACGATCTTCGGCGGCGACGGTGATGACAACCTTGACGGTGATGACGCCTTCGCCACGGGCGCGGCTGACTACATCGACGGCGGTGCGGGCAATGACCAGATCATCGGTGATGTGGGCAATGACAGCCTCTATGGCGGCACGGGCAGGGATACCATCTACGCAGGCGACGACGACGACCTCGTCTACGGCGGTGCGGGCGATGATAGCCTTTATGGTGAGGCCGGAAACGACTATATCAGCGGCGGCGACGGCAACGACAACATTGTCGCGGGCGATGGCAGCGACAATGTCGACGGCGGCAACGGCAACGACACCGTCTTCGGCGATGCGGGCGGGGACAACATCGACGGCGACGCCGGCGACGACATGCTCTACGGCGGCACCGGAAGCGACAGCATCTGGGGTGGCACCGGTAATGACACAATAGATGGCGGCTCGGAGGCCGACGCGCTCTATGGCGGCGCTGGTGATGACAGTATCCTCGGCGGCGCGGGCGGAGACTTCATCTCGCTGAGCGGTGGCGCGGACATCGTCAACGCGGGTGATGATGCCGACAACATCGTCGTGGACGCCACGAACTACGCCGACGGCACCACCGTCACGGTAGATGGCGGCACAGGTGGTGTCGACAATGACACGCTGAACCTCTCGGATTTTACATACTACACCGCGCTCAGCGAAACGCCTGACGCCGACGGCGACAGCACCTCGGGCAGCGTGACCGTGCAGGATGCCTCGGGCAACCTGATCACCTTCAACTTCACCGAAATCGAGAGCCTCATCCTCCCGCCTCCCGCGCCAAACTATATTGTCGAGGGCACCGGCGGTGACGATACGATTGACGCGGCCTATGCGGGTGACCCCGAAGGCGACATGATCGACGCGAACGACCATTCAGACGGCTCGAATGACGATAGCGTAACTGCCGGAGATGGCGACGACAGCGTTGTTGCAGGCGCTGGCAATGACACCGTCTGGGGCGATGGTGGCAATGACACCATCCAGGGCGGGACCGGTGACGACAGCATCATGGGGGATGGCGGAACAGGGACAGGGGCGCCCGCGACACTGGACTGGACCAATGTTCCGCTCACCAATGGCGATGGCGTGGCCACAGTCTCTGACGGCACGGATACTGTCGGTGTGACCGTCACTGGCAGCGGCTTGATCAACACGGGCTATGGCGTCGATGAGTATTACCGGCCGACGAACGTCCAGATCACCGAGGCCAACTCGACTTTGATCGAGTTTGACGGGGCCGTTGAAAATGTGAGCTTCGAGCTTTTTGATGTCGATTCCAACGGCACGACGTTTGACGACCAGTTCACCATCATCGCGCTGGACGCGGATGGCAACGAGGTGCCGGTCACCTTCACAGGCGTGACCCATCACACGGTTACAGGAAACACAATCGAAGGCGAAGCCGATCTTGATAGCGGCCATACCGGTACTCAAGATGCGGTGACTGTGAACATTCCGTTTGAAGTCGTCAGCATCGAGATCATCTATGAACCCGGTTCCGATGTGGGTAACACGGGCCTCGCGGGCATTGGTGATCTGAACTTTGAGATTGTTCCATCAGGCGATGACTCTCTCGACGGCGGCGCGGGCAACGACACAATCAACGGGATGACCGGCGATGATGTGGTTGTCGGGGGCACGGGGGATGACAGCCTTGATGGCGGTGCAGGTCAAGACACTCTCTATGGCGGCGACGACCAGGACAGCATTCATGGCGGCCTTGGAAATGATGTCATTTCGGGCGACGCAGGTGACGACACAGCCCGCGGCGGGATCGGCAACGACACGATTGACGGCGGCGATGGCAACGATTCTATGTACGGCAACGAGGGTGACGACAGCATTACCGGTGATGCTGGCAACGACTCCATCTATGGTGAGTTCGGCAACGATTATGTTGCTGGTGGTGATGGTGATGACCACATCGAAGGTAACGAAGGTGACGACACGCTTGTAGGCGGCGCTGGTGATGACTGGGTGCGCGGTAGCTACGGCAACGACGAGCTGCACGGCGGTGAAGGGGATGATTTCCTTTGGGGCGGTTATGGCGATGACACCCTCATTTTTGCTGACAACTTCGGCAATGACACTGTCGAGGGTGAAGAAGCCTTTGAGACAGACGGCGACACGATTGATCTGAGCGGCGTCACGTCTGATCTGACGATTGATCTGACCTCGGCCAACCCCGAGAACGGAACCTTCACCAACGGCACAGGCACTGTGAACTTTGTCGAGATCGAGAATATCATTCTCGGTGGCGGTGCGGATACGCTTGTGCTTGGCACAGGGTCAGGCCAGGACCGTGTGGAAGGGTTCAGCATCCCGACAGAGAGCGGCGGTGTTTATACAGGCGTTGATCTTCTGGATGTGAGCACTTTGGTTGATACCAACGGTGCACCTGTCAACACCGATGATGTGACCCTCAGCACGGATGCGAACGGCGATGCTGTTCTGACCTTCCCGAGCGGTGAAAGCCTCACGCTTGTTGGCGTGACGGAAGCAAGCATTACTGATCCCGATGTGCTGGAAGCCATGGGTATTCCGCAGCCGAACTATATTGTTGAGGGCACGGCCGGCGGTGATCTGATCGACGGGGGCTATATCGCTGATCCTGAGGGGGATGTGATTGACGGGCTCGATAACGCTGCCGGCACGAATGATGACAGCGTTGTTGCGGGCGCGGGTGATGATACCGTGTTCAGCTACGCAGGCAATGACACCATCGACGGTGGCGCAGGCAATGACAGCCTTGATGGTGGTGACGGTGACGACACACTTGCCGGAGACACCGGTAACGATACGTTGCAAGGCTGGTTTGGCGATGACGCTCTCGAGGGCGGTGCGGGCGATGATAGCCTCATTGGCTGGACGGGTGATGACACGATTGCTGGCGGCACGGGTGCTGACAGTATCGAAGGCGGTGATGATCAGGACCTGATCATCCTAGAAGACGGCTTCGGTAACGACACGATCGACGGTGGCGACGGCGGTGTGACCGATTATGACACGCTCGACATGAGCGCGGTGACAACGGACACAACAGTTGATCTGACCAGTGCCAACCCGGAAAACGGCAGCGTGACTTCGGGCGGTGATACAGCGACATTCATCGACATTGAAAATATCGTTCTGGGTGCGGGAACTGACACAGTTGTTCTTGCCGATGGCTCGGGCAGCGACACGGTGGACGGCTTTGAAGCACCGACAGATCTGGGCGGCGGCAACTTCACCGGCAATGACCAGCTTGACGTGAGCGGCATGACCGACGCCGACGGCAACCCTGTGAATGTGCTCGACGTGACAGTAACCGACACCAACGGTGACGGCACGGGCGATGCGATCCTGAGCTTCCCCAACGGCGAGAGCATCACTTTGACGGGTGTGCTGCCCAGTGAAGTCGACAGCTATGGCGCGCTTGAAGCCCTCGGTATCCCCGGGACTGACGAGATTGTCAGCGGCACGGCAGCGGGTGATTTGATCGACGGCTCTTATACCGGCGATCCGGATGGCGACATGGTGGACGCGGGCGACAACCTTGCCCAGAACAATGATGATTCCATCGAAGCGGGCGCTGGTGATGACACCGTATTGGCCGGCGCTGGTAACGACTCGGTCATTGGTGACGCAGGAAACGACAGCCTCGCAGGCGGCGGCGGTGACGATCTTATCTCCGGTGGCACAGGCAATGACACGCTTGACGGCGGCGCAGGGGCAGACAGCCTTCTGGGCGGCGCGGGCGATGACATGCTCACCGTCGGTGAAAACGATACGGCCGAAGGCGGCGATGGTGACGACCACTTTACCATCGACCCGACAGGTGAAACCGGCACAGGAAGCATCAGCATTATTGGCGGAGAAGGCGACGAAACGCTGGGTGACACGCTCGATTTCGAGGGCCAGATCCACTGGGGTGACATCACCTATACCAACACCGACCCCGGTGTGGGCGGTGGGCTGACGGGCTTCGCGACACTTGGTGACGGAACGGTTGTGAACTTCACCGAGATCGAAAACATCATCATCTGCTTCACGGAGGGCACGCGGATTGCGACACCACGCGGCGCGCGCGATGTGGCGGCGCTTGAGATCGGTGATCTGGTAGTGACGCGCGACCATGGTTTGCAGCCTATTCGCTGGATCGGAAAACGCACCGTGCCTGCACGCGGCTCGCTTGCGCCAATTCGTTTTGAGGCGAATGTCATTGGCAACGAGCGTGCGCTCTATGTTTCGCCGCAGCACCGGATGCTGATGCAGGGGCCGGAAGCGTCACTGCTCTTTGGTGAAAGTGAAGTGTTGGTGAGTGCCAAGCATCTTGTAAACGGTTCGACTGTGACCGAGGCACAGGGCGGTGATGTTACCTATGTGCACATCATGTTCGACGAGCATGAAATTATCTATGCCGAAGGGGCAGCAAGCGAGAGCTTCTTCCCCGGAGGAACGGGCTTGAACGCTGTGGAGGAAGAAGCGCGCGAAGAACTCTTCTCGCTTTTTCCTGAGCTACGCAGCCATGACGGCGCTTATGGTGACACTGCGCGCCTTTGCCTGAAAGCCCACGAGAGCCGCCTGCTCCGGCTCGGTTGATCTGACTGCCAAAGCAGATCAGCAAAAAGGCCGCCCTTTGTATCCGGGGCGGCCTTTCCATTTTTCATAGGAGCAAAGGCTTACTTGAAGCGCTTGATCTCGCCTGATCTGAGGCGTGACACGTAGCTGTTAAGCTCGCGTTTCACGATTGGCATCAGGAAGTAGAGGCCCAGAATATTGACCACGGCCATGGCGAAGATTGCTGCATCGGAGAAGTCGATGACAGGGCCGAGGCTGGCCGATGCGCCGATGACGATGAAGATGCAGAAGATGGCCTTGAAGGTCATTTCTTTGCCTTTGCCCTCACCGAAGAGGTAGGTCCAGGCTTTGAGGCCGTAGTAGGACCAGCTGATCATGGTTGAGAAAGCAAAGAGAACCACCGCGAGTGCCAGCACATATTTGAAGCCGCCGAACGCCGAGGAGAAGGCTGCCGATGTGAGGGCCACACCTTTGTTGTCACCAACTGTCTGGATTGTGCCCGCGCCTTCATCCAGCAGGTAGAGGCCTGTGTTCGGATCGGAGACGAGCTGGCCCGAGATGATGATTACGAGAGCGGTCATGGTACAGATTACCACTGTGTCGATGAACGGCTCGAGCAATGAAACGTAACCTTCGGTGATCGGCTCTTTGGTTTTAACCGCGGAGTGGGCGATGGCTGCAGAACCAACACCCGCTTCGTTGGAGAAAGCGGCCCGTTTGAAGCCCTGAATGAGAGCGCCGACAAAGCCACCGGCAACACCGAGGCCTGTGAAGGCGCCTTCAAAGATCTGGCCGAAAGCCCAGCCAATTTTGTCATAGTTGATGGCAATGATAACCAGCGCTGTGACCACGTAAAGAACGCCCATGAAGGGGACGATTTTCTCTGTGACCTTGGCGATGGACTGCAAGCCTCCCAAAATCACCAGACCGACGATAACAGCGAAGATTACGCCTGTGATGACACCCGGAAAATCGCCGACGACATTGGCTATCTGGGCATGGGCCTGATTGGCCTGGAACATATTGCCGCCACCAAGTGCGCCGAGGATACAGAAGATAGAGAACATCACAGCGAGGAACTTGCCGCCCGGCAGGCCGCGCTCGGCGAAGCCTTTGGTGAGGTAATACATCGGGCCGCCCGAAACGGTGCCATCGGCATATTCGTTGCGATACTTCACGCCCAAGGTACATTCAGTGAACTTTGAGGCCATGCCGAGCAGGCCTGCGAAGATCATCCAGAAGGTTGCCCCCGGCCCGCCGATGCCGACAGCTACGGCCACACCGGCGATGTTGCCGAGGCCGACCGTGCCGGACAGCGCTGTTGCGAGTGCCTGAAAGTGGCTGACTTCGCCTGCATCGTCAGGATCGGAATAATCACCCTTTACCAGCGAGATGGAGTGACGGAAGGCCGTGAACTGCACGAAGCCGAAGTAGATTGTGAAGACTGTCGCGGCGACGACAAGCCACATGACGATCCATGGAAAAGAGGTGCCCGGGAGCGGGCTGAAGATGAGGTTGACGAACCAGCCTGTTGAGCTGGCAAAAATGTCATTGACCTTCTGGTCAAAGCTTTGGGCCGTGGCGGCGGCGGGCAAGAGTGTCAGCGCTGCGCCGGAGGCGGCAACAGAGGCCGCAAAATTTGTTCGCATTTTCATTTTACTGTCCCTTGTTTTCATTATGGCACGATGACGACGGGCACAGGCGCGGCCTGAGCCAGTGTGCCTGCAACCGATCCGAAAATGCGGGTGGACAGGCCCGAGTGACCTGTGCGCCCGATAACGACCATCTCGGCGTTTTCTGCTTTGGCGATGTCGATGAGCACCTCGGCGATGTTACCGTATTTGAGCGCAGTGGTGACGGTGAGGCCGCTGTCGGAGAGCTTTTTCACGACGGGAGTGAGCACCGCTTCCTCGGCGCGTTTGAGCTCTTCCTTGCGACGTTTGCTGCGCTCTTCGATCTCTTGCGGGGTAAGAAACGAGTACGGCGACCATTCCAGAACATGCGCTATTATGATCGCATTACTTCCTGCTTTGGCTTGTTTCACAGCGAATGCCAGAGCCTTGTCTGAGTCACTGCTTCCATCGTAACCGACGACTATTTTTTGGGACATTGTGCCCTCCCTGTTTTGTGTTTGTCCTGTCGCGGACACACTCAGGGTAACTTTTTGGTGTGCGAAAACTTCTGAATTTTTAAGTAAAGCGCAGTATTTTTCGAAAATCTGAAAGTTTTGTGAAGAAAAAATAAACGAATTGTGGCGCGAGAATATGCGCGTTCACATTTCTTTTCGGGCGTTGAGGGCGGCGGTGATTGTGCCGTCGTCAAGGTAATCAAGCTCGCCGCCGATGGGCACGCCTTGGGCCAGTGATGTGAGTTTTACGCGGCCCTGAAGCTGGTCGGCGATGTAATGCGCTGTGGTCTGGCCATCAATCGTTGCGCCGACAGCAAGGATCACTTCGGTGATGTTTTCGCTTTCAAGGCGGGTGACGAGCTGCGGGATGCGCAGGTCCTCGGGACCGATGCTATCAAGTGCCGAAAGAGTGCCGCCGAGAACATGGTAGCGGCCCTTGAAGACGCCCGAGCGCTCCATGGCCCAGAGGTCGGCCACATCCTCGACCACACAAATTTCGCCTGTTGCGCGTTTGTTGGAGGTGCAGATATCGCAGATGTCGGTTGTGCCGATATTACCGCAGCGCAGACATTCGCGCGCGGTGACGGCAACGGTGTGCATAAGATCGGCCAGAGGCGTGAGCAGGAGCGCGCGCTTGCGGATGAGGTGCAGCACGGCGCGGCGCGCAGAGCGCGGGCCAAGGCCCGGTAGCTTCGCCATCAGCTCGATGAGCGCGTCGATATCGCGGGTGGAGTTGCTCATGCGGGGCTTTCTGTGGCCGGGGCAGAGGCGGGGGGCCAGCCCCCCGCACCCCCCGGGATATTTGCAGCAAGAAAAAAGGGTGACGTTTAGAAAGGCAGCTTCATGTCTTTGGGCAGGCCGAGGCTTTCGGTGATACGGGCCATTTCGGATTGGGCTTTTTCACTGGCTTTGGCTTGAGCATCTTTGATGGCGGCGAGGATCAGATCTTCGACGACTTCTTTTTCATCAGGGTTGAAGATCGACGGGTCGATATCGAGGCCTTTGAGCTCGCCCTTGGCAGAGCAGGTGGCCTTGACGAGACCCGCGCCGCTTTCGCCTGAGACCATGAGATTGTGTAGCTCTTCTTGCAACTCTTCCATCTGTTTTTGCATCGCTTGCGCTTTTTTCATCATGCCCGCCATATCGCCGAGCTGGCCAAGTCCTTTAAGCATTGCTGTCTCCTTCAGGGTCATTGTTGTCTTTAGATAGGCGGCATTGAGCTGCGGGGCAAGCTACCAGCCGAATTCGGAATACTGCGTGCCTGCGGCGACATGCCCGAGGGCGGAGCGGATGTAGGGGATTGTGGTGTCGGGGAGCGCCGTCTGCGGATGCCATGTGAGGGCGGCGCATTTGTCAGGCTCCATATTCTGTGGTTCGGTTATCCGCGCGTTTGTGGTGAAGAACAGTGAAACGCGCTCGGTATCGGAATTGCGATGCATGATGTGGGCGAGGTGTAGCTCTTCAGGCCCAAGTGTTAGGCCTGCTTCTTCCTGCGCTTCGCGCGCCATGGCTTCGCGAAAGGTTTCGCCTGCATCGACATGGCCTGCGACGAGGCCCCAATGGTTGTCCATATAGCCGGTGTTCTGGCGCAGGAGCATGAGCACCTGATCCTCGCGCATGAGCACGAGGTGGGCTTCGACAAAAAACCTGTCACGTGTTTCGTTCACTTTAAGGCCTTTTCCTGGGGCTTTTTTGGGGGGGCGCAACGGCGTGTGTTGCTCTCAGTCTTCCTCGAAGGGGTCCCACTCGTCTTCTACTTCCGGAAGTGCCTCGACCTGCGCGGCGGCGGCGATATCATCTTCGGTGCGGATGCTCACGATTTTGGCCGTTGGGAAGGCGGCGAACACGGCGGAGACGAGCGGATGTGCGAGGGCCTCGGCTTCTTGGGCGCGTTTGCCTGCGGTGCGGCGCTCTTCAATGGTTTCTGCGCCGTCTTCATTTACCAACGTGATGGCCCAGCGGTTGCCTGTCCAGCCTTGGAGGCGTTGGCCGAGGCGGTTGGCCAGATCGGACGGCGCCTTGGGGCTTGGCTCGAATGTAATACGGCCCGGCTGATAGGAGACGAGGCGCACGCCGGCCTCGACATCCATGAGGAGTTTGCCATCGCGGTTGGCGCGGATCAGCTCGACCACATATTCAAAGGTGGGATAGCGCGAGAGCGCCTCGGCAGGGTCTTGCGCAAGTGCGGTGACACCACCAGCGGAGCCTGTGCCGCCCGAGCTTGCACGGGCCACGGCTTGCGCGCCAGCGCTTGTGCCGCCACCTGAACCACCGCCGCCTGAGGGCGGGCCGCCAGGAGGCGGGGTCGCATCGGCGAGCTTTTTCACCAGCTCGTCGGGTGTGGGCAGGTCGGCGACATGGGTCATGCGGATGATCGCCATTTCGGCGGCCATCATGGTGTTGGGCGCGTGCGCAACTTCCTCAAGTGATTTGAGCAACATTTGCCACATGCGTGCGAGAACGCGCAGGCTGAGGCCTTCAGCGTAGCCTTGGCCACGGGCGCGCTCGTCGGGGCCAATCGTTGGGTCATTCGCGGCATCTGGCGTAATTTTGACCACGCTGACCCAGTGCGTAAGCTCGGCCAGATCGCGCAGAACGGCCATCGGATCGGCTCCGTCGGCATATTGCGCGGAAAGCTCGGTGAGCGCGCCTGCGGCATCACCCTTCATGACCATCTCGAACAGGTCCATGACGCGGCCGCGGTCGGCGAGGCCGAGCATGGCGCGGACCTGGTCGGCGGTTGTTTCACCTGCGCCGTGAGAGATGGCCTGATCTAGCAGCGAGGTGGCATCACGGGCGGAGCCTTCGGCGGCACGGGTGATGAGTGCGAGGGCGTCATCGGCTATCTCGGCTTGCTCTGAGTCGGCAATGCGACGGAGCATGCCGATCATGTCTTCGGGCTCGATGCGGCGCAGATCGAAGCGCTGGCAGCGCGACAGCACAGTCACGGGGACTTTGCGGATTTCGGTTGTCGCGAAGATGAATTTCACATGGGCGGGCGGCTCTTCTAGCGTCTTGAGGAGTGCGTTGAAGGCCGAGGTGGACAGCATGTGCACCTCATCGATGATGTAGATCTTGTAGCGCGCAGAGGCGGCGCGATAGGCGACGGAGTCGATGATTTCGCGGATGTCATTGACGCCGGTGCGAGAGGCGGCGTCCATTTCCATTACGTCGACGTGGCGGCCTTCCATGATGGCCACGCAATGCTCGCAGACACCGCAAGGCTCGGTTGTGGGCGTGCCTGTTCCATCGGGGCCAATGCAGTTCATGCCTTTTGCGATGATGCGGGCTGTTGTTGTTTTGCCCGTGCCGCGGATGCCTGTCATGATGAAGGCCTGCGCGATGCGATCGGCCGCAAATGCGTTTTTGAGGGTGCGCACCATGGCTTCCTGGCCGACGAGATCGACAAAAGTCTCGGGGCGGTATTTGCGCGCGAGAACCTGATAGCCTGTTTTTTGATCGCCGGTGGATGGAGTATCGCTCATTGTGTGCCTTGTCAGATTCGAAGCTCGCCCAAGGTAGCTGTCCCTTGGAGGGAGGTCTAGCGCTTGCGGGCTAAATCAGCCAGATGGCTGCGCCTGTTGCGACGATTGCTGTGCCGTTTCAGCTTGATTGGTTTGCAATTTACCCGAAGCGAAAGCTTGGCAGGCGTGAACAAATACGCCAATCTGTGTTCAGCTTTAGGGGCTGGAGGACAAGAGATGCGACTGAGAGGCCAGCGGGGGAGCCGCAATGTGGAAGACAGGCGGCGCAGTGGTGGCGTGGGCAAGGGCGCCGGCATTGGCGGTGTCGGATTGCTTGTTGTGTTGGCGATCGGTTATTTTGCAGGGATAGATGTAACGCCGCTTTTGCAAGACCAGGGCGGATACAGCCAGAGCGGTGAGGCGCGGGAGCTGACTCCGCAAGAACAGCAGGCGGGCGAATTTGCCTCGCGGGTTCTGGCGACAACCGAAGATGTTTGGGGCGAGATTTTCCCCGAGTTGACAGGCCGCGCTTACGAGCCGCCCGTGATGGTGCTTTATGCAGGTGTTACAAGGAGCCCTTGCGGGGACGCGAGCGGCGCGACAGGGCCGTTTTATTGCCCTGCGGATAAGAAGGCCTATCTCGACACCGAGTTTTTCGTGACGATGAGCCAGCAGCTTGGCGCCAAGGGCGACTTTGCTGCGGCCTATGTGATTGCGCATGAGGTGGCGCATCATGTGCAGAATGAACTCGGGATTTTGCCGCAGGTGAACCAGCGCCGCCAAGCTGTCGGCCAGACAGAGGCCAACGAGCTGACAGTCCGGCTTGAGCTACAGGCGGATTGCCTGAGCGGCGTTTGGGCGCGAGCCGTTGAGGGAGCGCTTGAACCGGGTGATCTTGAAGAAGCGCTGAATGCAGCCAAGCAGATTGGCGATGACACGCTCCAGCGTCGTGCGGGGCGCGTGCCGCAACCGCATACTTTTACGCATGGAACGAGCGCGCAGCGCCAACGCTGGTTTGCGCTGGGTTTTGAATCGGGTGATGCAAACCAGTGCGACACTTTTGGCGCAGCAAGGTTGTAACATGAGTGGGCTGGAACTTGCGGCTTTGACTGTGGCAAAGGGCACATTGGCGCTGGCTTCGCTTCCGGGGAGGGGAGGCGATCTGAAGGGGGATCTGGCGCAGTTTGGCGAGTTTAAGCCAAGTCTTGTGTTGACCATGGTCACCGAGGCAGAGCTGCATCATGTGGGCGCTCTGCATTTTGGCACGGACATTCAGGCGCTCGGTAGCCGTTGGGCGCATTTACCTGTGGATGACTATGGCACGCCGACGCCCGAGACGATTGCGAAATGGCCGGAAGCAAGCCAGCGCGCGCGTGCGGCCCTTGCGGGGGGCGGACGGGTGATTGTCCATTGCAAAGGTGGCTGCGGGCGCTCGGGAATGGCAGCGCTGAGGCTGATGATCGAGGCGGGCGAAGCGCCCGATGCGGCCCTCAAGCGATTACGCGCTGTGCGGCCCTGTGCTGTGGAGACGGCGCAGCAGTTGAGCTGGGCAACAGAGCACTCTGGCAACCGTTGATTCGGCAGCGTGGCCTGCAAGGCCGGCTTGATACTTCAAAAGTTAATTATCTATTTTTTCCAAGGCCTTTACCATTTTTTTGCCTCAAATCTGCTAAATTGGAACCAGTTGCCTAAATTTGCGGCGCTTTGGTAAGTTTATGTTACCAATCTGCGGAAATTTTCGTTGTATTCTACATCGACATGCTTAGTAATTACCTACGGAGGGGGACCGGCAAAGATCGGGACTGTTCAAAAATATAACCATATCGAACGTGGAGGATGAATATGGATCGTCGTAAATTTCTGAAAGGCGCTGCTATTGGCGCAGGTGCAACGGCTCTGGCCGCACCGGCTCTTGCTCAAGGAGGCAAGCAGCTGACAATCGTATCAACATGGCCACGGGACTTCCCGGGCCTTGGTATGTCGGCCCAGCGTCTCGCAGCCCGTATCGCCGAAATCGGAGACGGTGCGTTTAACGTTGAGTATTTTGCCGCGGGTGAACGCGTCGGTGCGTTTGACGCATTTGACGAAGTGTCATCTGGCAACAGCCAAGCCTACATCGGCCCGGATTACTACTGGACAGGCAAGCACCCGGCTTTCGCCTATTTCACGGCGGTTCCTTTCGGAATGAACGTGGCTGAGCGCAACGCATGGATCGCCTTTGGTGGTGGCCAGGAGCTTTGGGACGAGCTGTCAGCCGAATATGGCGTCAAAGCATTCCAGTGTGGTCCAACAGGCACGCAAGCGGGCGGTTGGTTCAACAAAGAGATGGAAAGCGCCGACGATTTCAAAGGCCTCAAAATGCGTATGCCAGGCATGGGTGCGCAGGTTCTGACCAAGCTGGGGGCATCGACTGTATCGCTTCCTGGCAGCCAGATTTATGAAAACCTCGTGTCAGGTTCTATCGAAGCGACCGAGTGGGTTGGTCCTTACAACGACTACTTCATGAAGTTCTACGAAGCAGCCAAGTATTACTATACTGGCGGTATGCACGAGCCGAGCGCAAGCATTGCCTTTGGCATGAATAAAGCATGGTTCGACGGTCTTACAGACCATGAAAAGCTTCTCATTGAAGTTGCCTGTGCCGAAGAGCACGGCGTTGCACACCAAGAAGCAATCGCGAAGAACGGCGAATACCTTTCCAAACTCGTGAATGAGCACGGCGTAGAAGTGCGTTCGTTCAGCGACGACATCTGGGATGCCTTCGGTGAAGCATCAGCAGAAGTGTTCGAAGAGACACGCAACCACTCGGCAATGGCTGCGAAGATTGACGACAGCTTCCAAGCGGCGCTGCGCAGCTACGGCACATATCTTGCGAACTTTGACGGAGCTTTCGTCAACCAGCGCAACCGTGTGTTGGGTCTGGTCTAAGCGGCAGGAACAAGACGAGCGGGGCCTTCTGGGCCCCGCTCTTTTTGAACGAACAACAACTATAGCGGCACAAGATGCCTCGGGCCACGCGCTCTTGAGGCCTAAGCCGTTTAGGGGAGGCAACCAAGCGCATGTCCTACACTGCTGATCTATCGCGCACGGGGGGAGCCCCTGCGCTCCTGCCACGCGCTTTTGCATGGGGGATGCTCGGCTTTCTGGCTGCTTTCCTCATTATTAATGTTCTCAACCTCGGATGGGGTATTCCCAATTTGGCGGATGCGTTTGCGGGGCGAGCGGGCGGCCTGATTTGGGTGCCGCTTCTCATCGGCTTGCTCGGCATTGGCGGAGGTATCGGCTTTGCGCTGAGCACGCCTCACAACGCCCTGCGATGGGATGCGATGAAAATCCACGGATTCAACACTTATCTGATACGCGCTTGCTTCTGGAGTGTTGTCCTGATCGGCTTTGTTGATGCTTTCATAGCGATGTCGCGGGTTGAAGGCTTTCTCAACGGCGTAGTGAGTGCCGAACTGATGGGCAGTTTGGGGCGCTCGCGGTTTATCGGGCCGATGGTGCATGCACCGCTTATCGTTTTGGGGGCGTTGATTGCATTTTGGCATCGTGGCCTTGGTTTTCACTGGCTGGCGCTTTTGATCGTTGGAGCTGAGCTTGCGATCGTGATTTCGCGTTTTGTTTTCTCTTACGAGCAAGCGCTGATGGGCGACCTTGTGCGCTACTGGTATGCAGCGCTGTTTCTTTTCGCGAGCGCCTACACGCTGTTTGACGACGGGCATGTGCGCGTTGATGTGTTTTATGCGGGCTTCGGAAAAACCAAGAAGGGCTTTGTGAACGCATGGGGCTCGATCTTGTTGGGGATGGCGACGGCCTGGGTGATCATCTGGATCGGCCTTGGCAGCAAAACCTCGATCATCAACTCGCCTGTGATGAACCTCGAGATCACACAGTCCGGCCCCACGGGGCTTTATGTAAAATACCAGATGGCGGCCTTTCTCGGGGTTTTCGCTATCACCATGCTCATTCAGTTTGTGAGCTATTTTCTTGAATCGGTGGCTGACAAGCGCGACGAGCCGGGACACCGCACCGTCACACCAACCGGCCACTGAGGAGCACCCATAATGGAACTATTTTTTCTAGCTGTTCTGGTACTGAGCATGGCGACGGCTTTGGGCTCGGGCTATCCAGTGGCTTTTGCGCTTCCAGGAGCTGCAATTATTACCATCCTACTTGCGGGCCTTTCAGGCCTTGTTTTTGCCGGCGATGCCAGCGCCTATTTTCACTCGGGTGATCCGCAGCAATGGCTCTCGGCGGGGGTGACCAACCTCAGGGGGGTTTTCTGGGAAGTCGAGCGAGATACGCTGATTGCGATTCCGCTGTTTATTTTCATGGGGATCATGCTTCAGCGTTCAAAGATCGCGGAAGATTTGCTTGTGACGATGGCGCAGCTTTTCGGCCCTGTGCCGGGCGGCCTCGGGATTTCGGTTGTGTTTGTGGGCGCGCTTCTGGCGGCGACCACGGGTATTGTTGGCGCGACTGTTGTGGCCATGGGCCTTATCAGCTTGCCCGCGATGCTGCGCAACAATTACTCGCCTTCGCTTGCCACAGGCACGATTGCGGCTTCGGGCACTTTGGGGCAGATCATTCCGCCTTCGATTGTTTTGATCATTCTGGCAGACCAGCTTGCGAGCGCAACAGACCAAGCCAGCACAACACGTAAGGCGCTGCACAAAGCCTCGACAGGCGAGCTTTCCATGCCATCGAGTTTTGATGTGTCGTCCACTTCGGCGGGCGAAATGTTTCTGGGGGCGCTTGTGCCCGGCATTCTGCTTGTGTTGATCTACATGGCCTACATTCTGATTTACGCGTTTTTCAAGCCTTCCGCCGCACCTGCGGTGAAAGTCGAGGGCAAGTTTGACCGCGCCTTCTGGGGCTCGGTTGCGCTGACGCTTATTCCGCCGCTGACGCTTATCTTTCTTGTGCTTGGCTCGATCATCACGGGGGTTGCCACGGTGAATCAGGCGGGCGCGATTGGCGCTGCCGGTGCGATGGTTATGGCGGGTTACAGGCTTTATGAAGGGCCGAACAAAAAGCTGACTTATGTGCCGGCTATTATTGGTCTGGTTGCACTTGTCGGTCTGGCATTTCTCATCAAGAACTTTGAAATGAACCTGAAGTCGGTCGATACGGCGCAAGACCAGATGGGTATTTCGCTTGGTATGATCGCTTCGGGGATGCTGATTGTTTCGGTCGTCTGGAGTGGCTGGCGGGTGTTCCGCACGCATGGCACGCTTGATGGTGTGATGATGGAAACTGCAAAGACAACATCGCTTGTCTTTATCATCCTTCTGGGCGCAGCCATGCTGACATCGGCTTTCCGTGCCTTTGGTGGTGAAGAGCTTGTGCGAGAGTTTCTTAACTCGCTTCCAGGTGGTTTCTGGACGCAATTCCTGATCGTAATGCTGGTAATCTTTATTCTCGGTTTCTTCCTTGATTTCATCGAGATTGCCGTGGTTGTTGTGCCGATCGTTGCGCCTATTCTTCTGGCGGATCCGAGTGCTAATATTACGGCAGTCTGGCTGGGCGTTATGATCGGGCTGAACATTCAGACCAGCTTCCTGACCCCGCCGTTCGGCTTTGCGCTGTTCTATTTACGGGGGGTCGCGCCTGCCACAGTGAAAACGATGCAGATGTATAAGGGCGTTGTGGCCTTTATCAGCTTGCAGCTTCTTGCGCTTGGTGTTGTCGGGTTTTACCCGCCGCTGGTGAATTATCTGCCAAACCGCGCAGCCTTTCTTTCGGAAACGGCTCCGCCTCCGCGGAACCCGAGGCTGCAATACTGCATGGAAGAGTTTGTTGGCCGTGATTTGACGGACGGAACAGCCGGATTCGAGCAGGCGATTGCACGGATGCAGGGCGTTGATCTGTCCGGTTTGCCCGATCGTATGGCAAAAGATCTGGCAGAAGGCTTTGCGGCAGGTCCGGAAGCGATTGCCAGCTTGAAAGAGGCTTTTGCGATGGAAGATGCGGTTGAGGAAGCGGCTGTTATTTATCGCCCCAAGCAGATTTTGGTGCGCAGGATCGAGAAAGAGATCCGAAAGCTTGAAGAGGAAGCGGCGGATATCACGACGATTGCAAACCGTATGAGAGACGAGGAACAGGCCCCACGCCGTGCGCGCATGGAGGCACGTCGCGATGCGATGTTGGCCGAGGCCGAGCAGTTGAAAGGGGAAATCCCCGAGACATGGGAGCCGGTGCACGACGAGTTTGCGAAGCTGACAACAGCCGAGCAAAAGGCGCGCACGAGCTATCAGCGCAATGCAGACAAGTCTTGGGAAGCCGCTGCCGAAGCATTGGCAACTCTGGAAGACAACGAGGCTTTTGCCGCGCTCGAAGGTGAGTTGCGTGATTTGCGCGGCTTCATCGAAACGGTTTCCGAGACGGACCCTGCGGGTGAAGACACAGTGAAAGCGCTTGAGGATAAGTTCGGTGAAGTTGAGGGCGCAGGTGATGTGAAGTCGGCGCTTGGCAAGGCGCGCCGTGATTTGCGTGTGGGCAAGTTCAACCGCGAGACGGCTTTGGAAGACTATAACGATGCGGTTGCGGAGTTTGAGGCGCAGAAGGTGTGGCGTGCAAATGCTGAGGGGCTCAAGCCGGAGCTTCAAGCTTACCTCGATGGTATTCGCGGCACTTTGGGGCTGCGCAGCCAGCCCCGACTGGACCGTGAAGCGGCGCTTTTCATGGCGTCGTGTAGCTCGACGCACCGCGATATCTCGCTGAACTTCTGATCTGCAGGAAAACAAACAAACCGCCGCCCCGGAGACGAGGCGGCGGTTTTCTTTTGCGCGGGTTGCGCTAGGATTGGCCAAGCAGAAGGAGACAGCCATGGGCGCGTTGAGTGGTGTGCGAATTGTTGAAGTTGAGGGGCTTGGCCCTGCGCCTTTTGCGGGGATGCTGCTGGCCGATATGGGAGCTGATGTGATTGTGGTGCACCGAAAGGGAGGCACGCCTGCCCCCGGGATGCCCCAGCGATCGGTGCTGGACCGTGGCAAGCGCTCGATTGAGCTTAACCTGAAGGATGAGGGCGACAAGGCAGTATTCTTAAAGCTTGTTGGGCGGGTTGATGCGCTGATCGAAGGGTTTCGCCCCGGTGTGATGGAGCGGCTGGGGCTTGGGCCTGAAGCCTGCCATGCGGTGAACCCTAAGCTGGTATTTGGCCGTATGACCGGCTGGGGGCAGAGCGGGCCGCTGGCCCATGCGGCGGGGCATGATCTGAACTACATCGCGATGTCGGGCGCACTCTGGTACGCAGGTGCGCCCGAGGCTGCGCCGCTGACGCCTGCAACGCTTGTGGGGGATATCGGCGGTGGCGCGATGTATCTGGTGAGCGGTGTGCTTGCGGGAATTTTGCAGGCAAGGGCCTCGGGGCAAGGCACGGTTGTTGACGCAGCAATTTATGACGGTTCTGCGCATATGATGAACCTTGTTATGGCGCTGCGCCAGAGTGGGGGGATGCCTGAGGCGCGCGGACAAGGGCTGCTTGACGGGCCGCATTGGAGCCGCACGTATGAGTGCGCCTGCGGCGGCTACCTGTCGGTGCAGAGCCTTGAGCCACAGTTTTATGCCGAGTTTTTGCGCCTGTTAAAGCTTGAAGGCGACGAGGACTTCCAGCGCCAGTATGACAAAGCGCTTTGGCCTGAGTTGACCGGGCGCTTGGCCGCAATATTCAAGACCAGGAGCCGTGATGACTGGGCGGCGCTTTTCCTTGGAACGGATGCCTGTGCGGCACCTGTGCTTTCGCCGGATGAGGCCGCGCGCCACGAGATGAACGGGGCGCGCAGCACTTGGGCCAAAGTCAACGGTGTGCTGCAAGCCGCCCCTGCGCCACGTTTTGAGGGGCAGGGCGGTTGGGAGCCGGTTGAGCCGCCGGCGCGTGGGGCTGATACAGCGGCGATACTGAAAGAGCTGGAAGACTGAGGAGGGTCAAAACGGCTTAGTAGGGGAGACTCACTTCGAAAGCCTTTTCACTCCAGCCGTTTTCGGAGCAGCGGGCGCGCACCCAGATTTTGGTCATCCCGTCGGGCAGCATCACGTTGCGCAAAGAGCGGGTGAAGGGCTGTTCCTCGACATGCGGGTGCATCAGTTCGCGATAGGCAATCTGGTTGCCTGCTGCGTCGATAAGCTCCCAACCATCGGCGTAATGCTCCCAGCCTGTGTCTGGGTGCTGGAGGGTCACATCAAAGCGCCAGCCCATGCCCGCGCGGGAGGCTTCGACCTTGGTGATGATCGGAGCATCGGCGTGAGCGCCTGAGGTTACTATAAGCGCGGCGAGGAGAGTTAAGGTTTTGAACATGAGACTGAAGTAACACTGAGGAGGACGAAGTTCACGACACATTTTTGTGTGAATGCACGAGGAAATGCCGCAGGATTGAAGGAATCGATTGAGTTTGAGGTGAATTGGTAATAATAACTTACCAATTAAGGAGAAGCCCATGCAAATGCCCGTACCAAACCCTGTAACGCTTGCGAAAAAGGCCAAGTTGACCGAGCGGTTGCGGGCTGTTCTGGGCAAAGACGGAGTGATATCGGAAGAGATTGCGCTGAAAGCTTACGAGTGTGACGCGCTTACCGCATATCGCTGTCCGCCGATGCTTGCGCTACTGCCGCGGACCACCAAAGAGGTCGCGGCGGCGCTTAGGATTTGTCACGAGATGGATGTGCCTGTCGTGCCGCGTGGCTCGGGGACATCTCTGGCGGGCGGAGCGATGCCCACAGCCGACAGCGTGATTTTGGGTGTGAGCCGTATGAGCGAGGTGCTTGAAACCGATTATGCAGACCGCATTATCCGTGTGCAAACGGGGCGGACCAACCTGTCTGTCACGGGTGCTATTGAGGGGGAGGGTTTTTTCTATGCGCCGGACCCGTCGAGCCAGCTTGCCTGCGCGATTGCGGGCAACATCGCGATGAACTCGGGCGGGGCGCATTGCCTCAAATATGGCGTGACGACCAATAATCTCATGGGCGTGACCATGGTGATGATGGACGGCGAGATTGTCGAAATCGGCGGTGCGCATCTGGATTCGGGCGGGCTGGACCTGCTTGGCCTGATCTGCGGCAGCGAGGGGCAACTCGGTGTGGTGACAGAGGCGACATTGCGTATCCTTCACAAGCCCGAAGGAGCGCGGCCGGTGCTCATCGGATTTGACAGTAACGAGGTGGCTGGCGCTTGTGTGTCCGATATTATCCGCGCGGGGATTTTGCCTGTGGCAATCGAGTTTATGGACCGTATGCTAATCGGCGTTTGCGATGACTATTCCGGCGCGGGCTATCCTGACTGTGAGGCGCTTCTGATTGTGGAAGTGGAAGGCAGCGAGGCCGAGATTGAACATCAGCTCGGGCTTATTCACGAGATTGCCAAAGGGCATAATCCTGTGGAATTTCGCAAGGCGACGAGTGCCGAAGAAGCCGGGCGCATCTGGGCCGGTCGCAAGGCGGCTTTCTCGGCGATTGGCAAGGTGAGCGATTATATGTGCCTTGATGGCACGATTCCTGTGAGCCAGCTCCCTTTTGTTTTGAAGCGGATTGGTGAGTTGAGTCAGACATATGGGCTTGCTGTGGGCAACGTCTTTCATGCGGGTGACGGGAACATGCACCCGCTGATTTTATATGATGCGAATAAGCCCGGGGACTTGGAAATCTGCGAAGCATTTGGCGCGGAAGTGCTGAAGCTCTGTGTCGAAGTGGGCGGATGCCTGACGGGTGAACACGGAGTCGGCATAGAAAAACGCGACCTGATGCTTGACCAGTTTGCGCCTGAAGATTTGGACATGCAGATGGCCGTTAAAGATGTGTTTGATCCAAAGTGGCTTTTGAACCCTGCCAAAGTCTTCCCGCTTGCCTCATCCGAGGCGCGGCGGATTGCGGCGGAGTAGGGCGCATGGAATTTCATCCAAAGAGTGAGGCCGAGCTGGCCGAAGTTGTGGCTGGCTTGCAAGCGCCTGTCAGGGTGCAGAGCGGCGGCACGCGGGCTGTTGGGAGTGTGGTGGCGAACGATGTGCTGCATCTCGGCGGCATTGCTGGCGTGGTGGATTATGAACCCGGCGCGCTGACGCTTGTGGCGAAGGCTGGCACGCCTTTGGTCGAGATCGAGGCGATGCTGGCGGCGGAAAAGCAGCGGCTGTCTTTTGAGCCGATGGACCATCGTGTGCTTTTGGGCACGAAGGGCGAACCGACGATTGGCGGTGTTGTGGCGGCGAATGTAAGTGGGCCACGGCGGATTTCTGTGGGCGCCTGCCGCGACTTTGCGCTTGGCGTGCGGTTTGTTGACGGGATGGGCCGTGTGGTGAAAAACGGCGGCCGAGTGATGAAGAACGTGACGGGCTATGACCTTGTCAAACTCATGGCCGGAAGCCGGGGCACGTTGGGCGCGATGAGCGAAGTGAGCCTGAAGGTGATGCCTGTGCCGGAAGTTGAAACGACTTTGGTTTTGCATGTGACTGATGCGGCGCAAGCTGTTGAGGCCATGTCGGCGGCCCTAGGCTCACCCTATGAGGTAACCGGGGCGGCGCAAAGTGGTGCGGTATACTTGCGCCTTGAGGGTTTTGCGCCCTCGGTTGCCTACCGCTTGGAGGAGCTGGAAAACCTGCTGGGTCGCTTTGGCGAGATGGAACGGCTGGTGGCGGCGGCCTCTGCAAAGGTTTGGACCGATATCCGTGATGTGCGCGCGTTTGCCGAGCAGGATTTTGTGACCCGCGTGTCGCTGCGCCCTTCGGATATGTCTGCGTTTCTAGCAGCGGCTCAGGCGGAACACAGCTTTGATGCGATGCTTGATTGGGGCGGGGGGTTGGCATGGCTTGCGACGGATAAGGAGAGCCTTGGCGGTTTTGCCCAAAGTTTTTGCGCCGCGAATGGCGGGCATGCGACTCGTGTGAAAGGCGCGTTTGAGGCCTGTGCCTTTCAGCCAGAAGCAGCGGGTGTTGCAAGGTTGAGCTATGGGCTGCGGCAGCGGTTTGACCCGAAGGGGTTGTTTAACCCGGAGCTCATGGCGCGCGGATGAATTATGGCGGGGCATATGTAATAGTCTTTCTGGGCGGGCCGCTCTTGATGCTGTTACTCACGCGGCGCGAGGCAACGCAGATGGCGTTTCTTTTGGGCGCTGGCATTGTAACCGCGCTGATCGCGGCCGCCTTGTTTTCAAATGCCGCACCCGGGCTTGAAACACTGGGGATGCTTTGGCTTGCCTGGGTTGGCACGGTTGCGCTTTGTGTGCGTGCGGTGATGCGGCGGATTGAGACAAAGAGGGGCTTAGCCCTGACAAAAGCGATAGGTGCTATGGCCTGCGTGATCCCCTGGATCGGGCTGGCGGCAGCAGAATGGATGGTTGGCTGATGCAGACGAACTTTACCCCCGAGCAACTCAAGGACGCAGGCACGGCCCGTGCGAACGAGATTTTGCGCAACTGTGTGCATTGCGGTTTTTGCACAGCGACTTGCCCGACCTATCAGATTTTGGGTGACGAGCTCGATAGCCCGCGCGGGCGGATCTACCAGATCAAAGACATGATTGAGAACGAGCGTGTGCCTGACAAAAAGACGGTGATGCACATTGACCGCTGTTTGAGCTGCCTTGCGTGCATGACGACCTGTCCTAGCGGTGTGCACTACATGCATCTTGTCGACCATGCGCGCGAGTATATCGAGAACCATTATAAGCGCCCGTTGACGGACCGGGCCTTGCGTTGGATTCTGGCGCAGATTTTGCCTTACCCCATGCGCTTTCGGGTTGCTCTTCTCGGCGCGAAAATCGCCAAGCCGTTCAAGGCGCTTGTGCCGGATGCGCGGCTTCGGGCGATGCTTGAGATGGCGCCGAAGGTTATCCCCCCTGTGAGCCGCAATGATGACCCGCAGGTTTTTGTACCTGCGGGCGAAAAGAAGTTGCGCGTTGCGCTCATGACCGGCTGTGCGCAGAAGGCGCTTAACACCGATATCAACGACGCAACCATCCGCCTGCTGCGCCGCTTTGGCTGTGAAGTTGTGATTGCCGAGGGGGCGGGCTGCTGCGGAGCGTTGACGCACCATATGGGCAAGGCCCGCGAGAGCCATGCGACGGCGGAGAAGAACATTAACGCATGGATGGCCGAGGCAAAGGTGGGTGGGCTCGACAGCATCGTCATCAACACCTCGGGGTGCGGCACAACTGTGAAGGACTATGGCCATATGTTCCGCGAAAGCGGTAAGGCAGCCGAGGCGGCGCACGTCGCCGATCTGGCGCAGGATGTGAGTGAGCTATTGATGCAGCTTGATCTGCCGGAAGGCGCGGCCAAGGGCATTCGTGTGGCTTATCATGCGGCTTGTAGCTTGCAACATGGCCAGCAGATCAAGACCTTCCCGAAGGACTTGCTGAAGCGCGTCGGGTTTGAGGTTGTCGAGCCAGCAGACAGCCATCTCTGCTGTGGATCGGCAGGAACATATAACTTGATGCAGCCCGAGATATCCAAGGAGCTGAAGCGCCGTAAGGTAGATACACTGGAGGCTAAAGCGCCCGATGTGATAGCGGCGGGCAACATTGGCTGCATGATGCAGATCGGCGGGGCGACGGGCGTACCCGTGTTGCATACTGTCGAGCTACTCGACTGGGCAACAGGCGGGCCAAAGCCACGCGCCTTGCAAAACTGGTCGCCTGTGCCCTAATTTTGACACAAGTTTTCGCTAGTTCGGGTGACCTGACCTGAACAAGGGCTTCCAACTCTATGCTGCGTGCTATTTTTCTTGCTGCTTTGGCGGCGCTGGTGGCCTCTCCTGCCTCGGCGGATGCCACGGGCCTCAAACGGCTCGATACGGGCGATGACAGCCGCGGGTGGGAAGCTGTCGGGCGGCTCAATATTGATGGCAAGGGCTTTTGCACGGGCGCATTGATTGCGCCTAACCTTGTGCTGACAGCGGCGCATTGTCTTTACAGCTCAAGCACCAAGCAGCGGATCGACCATGCGCAGATCGAGTTTCTGGCAGGCTGGCGCAATGGCCGCGCCTCGGCTTATCGTATGGTGCGTCGCGCGGTTGTGCACCCCGATTACGATTTTTCAAGCAATGTTACGGCCGACCGCGTGCGCAATGATGTGGCGCTTTTGGAGCTGCATCACCCCATTCGCAATACAACCATCATTCCTTTTGCAACCGATGCGCGCCCTGCCAAGGGTGATGAAATCGGTGTGGTTTCCTATGCGCTTGATCGCGCCGAAGCACCGAGTTTGCAGGAGGTTTGCGGTGTTCTGGCGCGGCAACAAGGCGTGCTTGTGACTTCGTGCAATGTTGATTTCGGCTCGTCAGGCGCACCAATTTTCAGCTTCCGCAATGGCACACCGAGGATTGTCTCTGTGGTGTCGGCAAAGGCCGAAGTGGAGGGGCTGCCAGTGTCGCTTGGCACGCAGCTTGAGACACCTTTGGCGCTGCTCCGTGCCGAGCTTGCTGCTGGTGGCGGCGTCTTTCAACACGAGGGGCCAAACGTGAACCGCATCACTGTTGGCCAGATTCGTCGTGACACGGGCGCAAAATTTATCAAGAACTGAGCACTGCTCCGCCCCTCTTGAAACTCTGAAAAACCGTTCCCATTTTACTTATGCAAAGTGCCAATGGTGGGCTTTGCGCTAAACGGCCTGTCCAGATCGGAAGGCTTGAAACTTTGGTATCGCTCAATGGAGGATGACCCATGCGTAACTTTGATTTGACCCCGCTTTACCGCGCCACTGTCGGATTTGACCAGATCGCCGACATGATGGACCGCGCAATGGCAAAAGATGTCGGACAGACGACATACCCGCCCTATAACATCGAAAAGACAGCCGATGACGGCTACCGTATTTCTATTGCGGTGGCAGGGTTTGCGGATTCTGACCTGTCTGTAGAAGTGAAAGAGAACGCACTTGTTGTGTCGGCCAGCAAAGCCGAAGACGAGGGCGAGCGCACATTCCTGCACCGCGGGATTGCCACACGCGCTTTTGAGCGCCGCTTCCAGCTTGCGCAGCATGTGCGCGTGACAGGTGCAAGCCATGCTGACGGAATGCTGCACATTGATCTCGTACAGGAAGTGCCCGAGGCGCTCAAGCCACGGCGCATCGAGATTGCGTCGGCGCCGGCCAGTGAGGCCGATGTGGTGGATGCAAAAGCTGTAAACTGATTGATCTGAATAGAGAAAGGGCGCCAGTTGGAAAGCTGGCGCCCTTTTTGTGCGGTTTAGACCGACATGCAGATGTATTTCATTTCGAGGTAATCCTCGATTCCGTGGTGGCTGCCTTCGCGACCCAGACCAGATTGTTTGACACCGCCGAAGGGCGCAACTTCTGTCGAGATGATGCCCGTGTTGACGCCGACAATACCGTATTCAAGCGCCTCGGCGACTTTATAAACGCGGCTCAGGTCTTTGGCGTAGAAGTAGCTGGCCAGCCCGAAAATCGTGTCGTTGGCCATGGCGATCACTTCGTCTTCATCTTCAAATTTGAACAGCGGCGCCATCGGGCCGAAGGTTTCGTCTTGGGCAACTTGCATGTCCTGGGTCACGCCCGTGACGATTGTGGGCTGGAAGAATGTGCCGCCCAAGTTGTGCTGTGAGCCGCCAAAAGCGACTTTGCCGCCTTTGGAAAGTGCATCTTCGATATGTTCGCGGACTTTCTCGACGGCTTCGGAGTTGATCAGCGGGCCAAAGCTTGTGCCCTCTTCAAGGCCGTCACCAACCTTCATTTCCTTGAGTTTGGCGGTGAGCTTTTCGGCGAAAGCGTCATAGACGCCCGCTTGCACATAAATCCGGTTGGCGCACACACATGTCTGGCCGTTGTTGCGGAATTTGCAAAGGATCGCACCTTCGACGGCGGCGTCGAGATCGGCATCATCAAACACGATAAAGGGTGCGTTGCCGCCCAGTTCCATGGAGCATTTCATCACTTGGTCAGCGGCCTGGCGCAAAAGGATGCGGCCTACTTCGGTTGAGCCTGTGAAGGTGAGTTTGCGCACGGCAGGGTTTTCGCAGAATTCCTTGCCGATATCCGAGCTGCGCGAGCTTGTTACGATGTTGAACACGCCGGCAGGAATGCCCGCGCGCTCGGCGAGAACGCCCATGGCGGTGGCGGACAGCGGCGTTTCGGCGGCGGGGCGCCCAACGAAGGCGCAGCCAGCGGCGAGGGCAGGTGCTGCCTTGCGTGTGATCATCGCGTTGGGGAAGTTCCACGGCGTGATCGAGGCTGCAACGCCGATCGGCTGTTTGATGACGGTGATGCGTTTGTCGCGCTGGTGACCCGGAATTGTCTCGCCGTAGATGCGCTTGGCTTCTTCTGCGAAGAATTCGATGAACGACGCGCCATAGCCGATCTCGCCTTTGGCTTCGGCTAGAGGTTTGCCCATTTCGGCGGTGAGGATTGTTGCGAGATCATCGGTGTGCTCGACCATCAGATCGAACCAGCGGCGCAAAACATTTGCACGCTCTTTGCCTGTCCATTTGGCCCAGTCTTTTTGCGCCTTCTCGGCCGCGGAGATGGCCTCGGCCACTTGGCTGCGCGACAGGTCAGCCACCTGCGCGATCACATCGCCACGGGCGGGGTTGGTTACATCAAATGTGCCCTCACCATCGACCCACTGGCCGTTCACGTAAGCCTTTTGGGCCAGAAGCGAAGGGTCGTTGAGAAGAGATTTGAGGTTTGTGATTGTGTCAAGCATGGCGGCCTCCCGAGAATATATCTCGCCAAGGGAAACCATTTGCGCTTAGATTTGTCCAGATGATTTGATCAAATTGGAGCAAGCTATGGAGCTGGACGACGCCTACGCCAACGCGGCCTACATACCAGAAGGCGAGAGCTATCCGCCGCGATGGGAGGCCGCTGCGGCGGCTTTCCGGGCCGGTGCGAAGGCAGCAGAGCTTGATCTGGGCTATGGGCCAGCGGCGCGTCAGAGGCTGGATATTTTCAGGCCTGAAGGCACGCCCAAAGGCCTCATGATTTTTGTGCACGGCGGCTTCTGGCGGATGCTGGATAAAAGCTATTGGTCGCATCTGGCGTCGGGAGCTTTGGCCAAGGGCTGGGCTGTGGTGATGCCGAGTTACACGCTTTGCCCCGAAACGTCGATTACGGGGATCACCCGTGAAGTGGCCGCTGCAGTGAGCCTAGCCGCGGGTGCTGTCGAGGGGCCAATCGTGATGGCGGGGCATTCGGCGGGCGGGCATTTGGTGGCGCGGATGATGGCGCGGGGGATGCTGCCTGTGGCTGTGGCGTCGCGACTTCGGCATGTGATGCCGATTTCGCCCCTGTCGGATTTGCGCCCTCTCATGCGCACGTCGATGAACGCTGATTTCAAGCTGGATGAAGCCGAGGCCGTGGCGGAAAGCCCTATCTTTATGACGGATCGTGTGGACTGTGCTGTGACGGTTTGTGTCGGGTCCGCTGAACGGCCTGCGTTTCTCGATCAGGCGCGCTGGCTCAGTGAGGCCTGGGGTTGCCCTCTCCACGTTGAGGAGGGCAGGCACCATTTTGATGTGTTGGAGCCGTTAGAGAGCAAGGACAGCGACTTGCTCGGCACCCTGCTTAATAGCGCCCCATAACCGCCCCGAACATGAGCGGCATTATGGCGGCGATGCTCGGGTAGCGGAAGGTCACGCCGTTGACCAAGAGTTCCATCTTCGTCACGTCAGGGCGCTTGATATCCCACTCATAGGTATCATCTCCCGCCTTGCGCCCAAGGTTGCGCATGACCATCATTCCGGCACGGACCGCAGACATTTCGTCGGGGGACATCGTGCCGCGTTCGGGCATTGCTTCAAAGTAGTTTATGAGCTTGCTGAAGCCCGAAAAGCGCACTGTGGCCTCGCCCTCATATGGCAAGAGATTGAACAGCTCGGTGGGGTAGAATTTGAAGTTGCCATTGTGTGACAGGCGGAAGAGCGCGGTTTCGTAGACATCTTCGCCCGATGTCACCTCGAAAACCGTGGCGCTGGCATAAAGCACCAGTGGCATGATCAGTTCGACAGGCTCGCTCAGGTCTTGGATCGAGACATCCTCAAGCATGGTTTTGAGAAAGCCTTCATTAATTTCGCTTACGCTACCCGACTGGTTGAACGTGATCGGGAACCAAGCCTCAACATCGCGCAGGGTGTCTTCAGGGAAGGTCTCTTGAGGAAGGAACGTTCCGCCGTCGAGTGCAGCGCTCAGCAGGATTTTGCCTTGATTGCGGTTGAAACCGGCGAGGGCAAGCTGCATGTCCCAACGATCATAAGCGACATCGAAATATGGCTTCAGCTCTGACGGTTGTGAGGAATCGCTTGGGTAAAAGCGCTTCAGCGTTTCGGCGTTTAGCGCTTTACCATTGGTGACAATCTCGACTTTGCCGAATTTGGCCAGCCCGTCCAGAAGCTCGCTCGCCATAACCGGGCGGCCCGAGCCAGCCGCTTTAAGGCGTTTGTAAGCGTTGAACATAGCGGCCACGGGCAACTCGGCCGCGCGGAAGCTGAGCAGCGCCTCGCCAACGGAATATTGCCCGTCCATGGCGGTGTCTTTCTGGCGCACTCCACCGAGCTTCAGGGTGATGTCGGCGGCCTCCCAGTTACGCGGGGCAACACCGTTTAGCGACGCGCTGATCGCCATTGTATCGGCGCGCAGATAGCTTGGGTCGTTTGTGGCTGTTCCTTCGATGTTTAGCCCGTCTGCCTCAAGCTCGAGTGAAACGGTTTCATATGTATTGCCCAAAAGGCTGGCGGCAAGCGCCTGAATACTTGCGCCGCTATCGCGCATGGTGCTGCGAATGGCGACCTCACGGACGACTGAGTAAAGATCGACGGGTTCATCACCATTGGCCAGCAGTCGCGCCTCGACACGCGCGAGGCTCACATCATCGGGGGTGAGTCCGCGCATGGAAACCTCTTTGGCGCTGATTGCAAAGCGGCTCTCCGTGTTGGATGCATCGGGTGCTTTGGTGACATCAAATGAAAGTTCACCCAGGGAAAAGGCACCAGTTGGCGTATTGGCGGGCGCTACGCGCAACCCGTCGATCACCCATTTCAGATCAGAATACGAGCGATTTTGGGCTGACCATGTGCCTTCAAGCGACATGGCTGAATGAGTGATTGTGGCCATTCCGGGGAAATCAAGCGTGGTGGGAAACACCATATCGCTGATGCGATAGGTCTGTTCATCAAGCGCAACCAGCGTCATCGAGACATCACCTATCGGAAAAAAACCCATCAGGGACGCGCCTTTGAGTGTGGCGCGAAAGCCTTCGGCTTGCTCGGTGATTTCAACATCCTGTGCCAGCATCGGCCCGACAATGGTGATTGGGAGGGGCGTGGACAGGGCCGAAAGCACATCGCTTTTGACTTTATCGAGGGATTGCGCCGAAACAGCGCTGACAAGCGCCACTATCATGGCGCAGGTGACGCCCGTTCGCTTCAAAAAACTCTGCATTCTGTCTACTCTCTTGTTCAAAATTGACTGGCCTCGATCACTTCTTTCTAATGGGTGTTCTGCCAGACGGGCAAGGGATCGCCCTCCATCGGGGTTGCGGCATAGACCGCGCGAGCAATGGCGCGGGCCATGACTGTGGCGGCGGCGTGACCCAGATAAAGCGTGTCGGCAAGGGGGTTTTCAAGCGGCTTTGCGCCTGTGGCTGCGGCGAAGATCAGGTCTCCGTCCATCGGTGTGTGCGAGGGCACGAGCGCGCGGGCGTAGCCGTCATGGGCTGCTGTGGCGAGACGGGTGCATTGGGCCTGTGTAAGGGTGGCATCTGTCGCGACGATGCCGACGGTTGTGTTGGCGTGGGAGGCGAGCTTGGTGGGGGGCATGTGCGGCTCGGGAAACGCGGTGGGCAGGCCGAGACCGCCGAACTCGTGATTAAGCTCGAAAGGCGCGGCCCAGAAATGCTTGCCCTCGCCCACTGTGGCCGAGCCGAGCGCGTTCACAGCCACGAGCGCGCCGATTGTGTGACCCGAGGGAAGGATAACAGAGGCCGAGCCGAGGCCGCCCATGAGCGTGGCCGTTGTGGCCCCTGTGCCAGCGCCTGTGCGGCCAAGCTCGAATGACACGGCGGCATTGGCGAGGGCTTCGTGGCCAAGGCGTTTGTAGGGGTTTTCTTCCCAGTTCTTGTTGCCTCCATTGATGAGGTCAAAGAGGATCGCGGAAGGGACAATGGGCACGGTTTGATCACCGACAGCAAAGCCGCGGCCCTGTGCACGCAGGGCATCGGCTACGCCAGAGGCTGCATCAAGCCCGAAAGCCGAGCCCCCCGACAGTACGAGTGCATCGACCTGCTCAACGGTCTTGTCGGCGGCGAGCAGATCGGTTTCGCGGGTTCCCGGCGCGCCGCCCATGACGTGCACTCCTGCAGTGAAGGGTGCATCGGCCAGCAAAACAGTGCAGCCTGTTTTGATATGCAGATCAGAGGCATTGCCCACGCGCAGGCCTGCGACATCGGTGATGAGGTTGAGCGGGCCGGCTTTTGGCATGGGGCGTCTCCTTGGGTGTTTCGATTTATCTTGCCAGATTGTGCGGAATCAGCAATGTGAAACCACGCGAGGGCGGTGGCGCCGCCTGACGACACGCGCATTATCATCCAGTCCTGAACGCCGGGACCTTTCTTGTGCAAAGGAGGGTCATTATGACTGCACGCCCAGAAATGTACCGTTTTCACAACGGTGAAAAAGCGCCGCTGCAATTTGCGGTGAGCGAATATGAAGCGCGGATTGCGAAGCTTCGCAAGATCATGGCAGACATGGGAGTTGAGGCGATTGTCTTCACGTCCATGCACAATGTTTCTTACTATTCGGGGTTCACCTACTGTTCGTTTGGCCGCCCTTATGGGCTTGTTGTTACGGCGGATGAGTGTGTGACGATTTCGGCGGGAATTGACGCAGGCCAGCCTTGGCGACGCTCGTTTTGTGACAACATTACCTATACCGACTGGCAGCGTGACAACTACTGGCGCGCGGTTCTCTCCGTGTCGGGTGCGGGCCGCGTTGTCGGCTATGAGGGTGACCACATCAGCATGGTGCAGATGGCCAAGCTCGGGGATTTTCTCACGCCCTCCAAGACTGTCGACATTGCGGGCGCGACCATGGTGCAGCGGATGCACAAGTCGGCTGACGAGCTTGTCATGATCCGCGCGGGCGCGGCGGTTGCCGATGTGGGCGGCTATGCCATTCGAGATGCCGTGAAGGAAGGTGCGCGCGAGATTGATGTGGCGATGGCCGGACGGGACGCGATGGAACTTGAGATTGCCAAACGCTTCCCTGACGCGGAGTATCGTGACAGCTGGGTCTGGTTCCAGTCGGGCATCAACACCGATGGCGCGCACAACCCTGTGACGGCCCGCAGGCTTGAACGGGGAGATATTCTGAGTCTCAATACTTTCCCCATGATTTCAGGTTATTACACCGCTTTGGAGCGCACCATGTTTGTGGGCGAAGTGGATGCGGCGAGCCTGAAAATCTGGGAGGCCAATGTGGCGGCCCACGAGCTCGGAATTTCGCTTTTGAAGCCCGGGGCGCGCTGTTCGGAGGTGACTCACGAGATCAACGCGTTCTTTGAAGAGCGTCAACTTTTGCAGCACCGCACCTTTGGGTACGGTCATTCTTTCGGGGTTTTGAGCCACTATTATGGCCGCGAGGCGGGGCTGGAACTTCGGGAAGATATCGACACGGTGCTGGAGCCGGGAATGGTGATTTCCATGGAGCCGATGCTGACGGTTGCCGAGGGCGAAGCCGGCGCTGGCGGGTATCGGGAGCATGATATTCTGATCATTACCGAAGACGGCAACGAGAACATCACGGGCTATCCTTACGGGCCTGACTTTAACGTGGTTGGATAGGTTTTCGGATTTGCTTTGCAAATCCGACCGTCCGGGGGAGCGCTGCTCCCCCGCTTCATAAGCCTTGCGGCTTATGAAGCCCCCCTCGGGATATTTTTAGCAAGAAAAAACGGATTTTCGGGCTGCGTTCGGATTGGTTAAGGCCCACAAAACGGGCTGCTTTCAGGGGGTGAAAAACGTGCACATTGCGTGCACACCCCGTGCACCGCCAAAACGGGAACATGTTAACGGAAATTAACATAATGCAGCGTGCGCTGGTCAGAAGTCAGAGGCGGATGACGTAATCCTTGCGGGTGGTTTCGAGCACCTCCCATGTGCCGGAAAAGCCCGGGCGGAGGATGTAGCTGTCGCCGGCTGTAAGGCGGGTTGAATGCCCGTCTGCATCGGTGATGACGGAAACGCCTTCAAGGATGCGGAAGTATTCCCATTCATCGTAAGAGACATGCCATTTGCCGACGGTGGATTGCCAGATGCCTGCAAAGAGTCCGTCTTTTTCCTCAAGGTTCCAAGTTGTGAAGACAGGATCACCTGTGATGAGCTTGGCGGGATCGGGACGCTCGGTTTCGGGCTCTACATCGGGGGAGACTTTGATGAGGTTTGGCATGATGTGTCCTTTGGATATTTCGACAGGTTAGCCCCAGCTGTCTGGGGACAGCAAGGAATTTCACTTGAAGCACGGTGCAAGGTAAGGCATAAATTAGAATAATTCTAAACTGGAGTTTGTGATGCGATTTCTCCCGCAACGCCGCAGATTTGCGGATTTGAACGAACAGGAAATTCTGGCGCTGGCGATATCTTCGGAAGAAGATGATGCGCGCATTTACCGTAGCTACGGGGAGCAGCTACGCGACGAGTTTCCCGATACGGCGAAGATATTCGAGGGTATGGCCGAGGAAGAAGACGGCCACAGGCAGGCGCTGATTGAGTTGCACCGCAAGCGCTTCGGGGATGTCATTCCGCTTTTGCGGCGAGAGCATGTGGCCGGCTATTATACGCGCAAGCCTGTCTGGCTGATCGAGAACCTCGGGATTGAACGAATCCGCGAGGAAGCGGAAGGCATGGAGCGTGATGCGGAACGGTTTTATCTGAATGCGGCCAAACGCACGCAGGATGCAGACACGCGCATGCTGCTCGGTGATCTGGCGGCGGCGGAAGCGGGCCACCAGAAGCGCGCGGGCGAGCTGGCAGAAGAGCACCTCGACGAAAACGCGCTGCAAAGTGAAGAGGCGCAATCAAGGCGGCAGTTTTTGCTGACATGGGTGCAGCCCGGCCTCGCGGGGCTGATGGACGGTTCGGTGAGCACGCTTGCGCCGATTTTTGCCACGGCTTTTGCCACGCAGAATACATGGACGACCTTTCTGGTTGGTCTTGCGGCGAGTGTGGGCGCGGGGATCTCCATGGGCTTTACCGAGGCGGCCTCGGATGATGGTGAGCTTTCGGGGCGTGGCAGCCCTTGGAAGCGCGGGTTTGCCAGCGGGATCATGACAACGCTGGGTGGCTTGGGCCATGCGATGCCCTATCTTATCACCGATTTCTGGACGGCAACGTCCCTTGCCATCATCGTTGTCTTTATCGAGCTTTGGGCGATTGTCTGGATACAGAACCGCTTTATGGACACGCCGTTCTTTCGGGCGACCTTTCAGGTTGTGTTGGGGGGCGCGCTTGTTTTTGCAGCGGGTGTGATCATCGGCGGCGGCTAGGACAGGTTCATCACATCGTCGTAAAAGGCGCGGCTGAGGGCGCGGGCTTTTTCCAGTGCCCCTTCTGCGCGTTGCGCTTTGCCGATGTGTTTTTGCCAGTTGTGAGGCTTGGCCAGTGTGGGCGGATCGGGGAAGAAGCGCATCTTTTGGGAGAAGGGGATGCAGATCACCCGCCGGCCCAGAAGCAGCGCCCAGTATGTGCCGTGATAGGAGTTTGTCAGCACCGTTTCGCCCGAAGCGATGAAATGGATCGCGTCTTTGAGCGAGACATTGGTGTTGTTCATTTCGGGGGTGCCGGCTAGGCGGGGGATGTCGTCGGAGTATTTGGCATGGGCGAACATGACGAGTTCGTGGCTTGGCGCGGGGGCTGACTCAAAATGCGCTGACATAGCCGAGGCGCACGGGACATAGCGTGCGCCGAGGCTTTCAAGCCCCGCACAGCGCGTGCCGATGAGCGCGCAGCTTTCGCGCATTTCGGTATATTCGGGCGAGCGCACAGCCTGCGGGCCGATACCGACACCCCAGATGACAGAGTGTTTGGCGCGGTGACCGCCGCGGCGCTGCGTGCGGACGCAGGACTTCCAGATCTGTCCGCCGCCCATGATCAGGCGGTGGGTGGGTGGAACAGGAGAGCCGAAATCGGCCACCGCGGCCTTACCGAAATCAAAATAGTCGTGCGGCGAGCAGGAGAGATCACCGACATTGTCTGTGTTTCGATGATGAAGCAGGAAGGCGTCGAGCATATCGGGGCTTTCGCGGGTGCAATTGTGATTGATGTTCTCCCAATCTGAACCTAAAGCGTTCCTACTTAAACCTGAAACAGGGTTATGTGGAAACGCGGCACAACAGATCAATGTTGTGGGCGCTTCGAGAAAAACTGGTGATTTAAGTTTGTCTCGAAACGCTTTAGGAAAAGACATGGTCGAGATTTTTCTGAAAACACTGCCGTTTTTTGCCATTATCGGGCTGGGCTACGGCGCAGGTAAGACACGCTTTTTTACCGAAGAAGCCACAGCCTATATCACCAAATTCGTGTTCTATTTCGCGCTTTCGGCGATGCTGTTCCGCTTTGCGGCCAACCTGAGCTTTGCCGAGTTGATCGACTGGCGCTTTATTGCGGCCTACCTATGGGGCACGGCCTTTGTTTACGGGGTTGCGACGGGTATTTCGTTTTATCTTGGGCGCAGCGTTGAGGAGGCCGCCGTTGAGGCGCAATGTGCCGCGATCGGCAATGTGGGTTTTCTCGGGCTTCCCATGCTCGCGCTTCTGATGGGTGAAGATGCGGTTAAGTCGATCATGCTGTTGCTGGCGATTGATCTCATCGTCTTTGGCTCGCTGATTGTGATTTTGGTCACGGGCGCGCGGGACGGGCGGATGAGCATAGGGATATTGAAAACGGTCGGGCTTGGCTTGCTGAAAAACCCTATGATTGTGTCGATCGTGCTGGGGCTTCTCTGGTCGGCCAGCCGTGTGCCGCTGCCGACACCTGTGAACGAGTTTGTCAGCATTCTGGGCGCGGCTGCCACGCCCGGCGCCTTGTTTGCCATTGGCGCTTCTCTGGCCTCAAAGTCTGCCGAGCGCTTTATTGTCCCGAGCTGGCTGAGCTTTTGCAAGCTGGTGTTGCACCCTCTCTTTGTGGCGTTTGCGGCAATCTTTCTGTTCGAGGTTGATCCGTATCCTGCGGCTGTGATGATTGCCGCGGCCTCGCTGCCCGTGGCGGGGAATGTTTATATTCTTGCGCAGCATTATGGCGTTGCGCCGCATAGGGTATCTGCCGCGATTCTGATTTCGACCGGAGCCAGTATTGTGACGGTTTCCGCCGTGATCGCTTGGGTTACCAAGATGTATTGAGCGGCCCTGAGGTCTCAATTAAGCGAAGATTGACGGTTTGGGGATATGCCCCGCGCGTGTGCCTTGTTATGGCTGTGCGTGAATTTGAGTATCAGCGGAGGCATGGCCTATGGAAAAGATTGCGGAAAACAGATGTTTTGGCGGAGTGCAGGGGGTCTATTCCCACGCTTCCAAGGCCACGGGCGGCGATATGACATTCGGGCTTTTTATGCCGGAAGAGGCACGCGACGGACCAGTGCCTGTGCTGTGGTATCTTTCAGGGCTGACTTGCACACATGAGAACGCCATGGTGAAGGCGGGGGCGCAGGGCTGGGCCGCCGAGCAGGGCATTGCGCTTGTCTTTCCCGACACCTCCCCACGTGGTGAGGTTGTGGCCGATGACGAAGCCTACGACCTTGGCCAAGGGGCCGGATTTTATGTGAACGCGACGCAAGACCCCTGGAAGCCGCATTTCCAGATGTGGGATTATGTGGCCGAGGAGCTTCCTGCGCTGGTCACAAGCGAGTTTGCCATTGATCCTGATCGTCAGGCCATCACGGGGCACTCCATGGGCGGACATGGCGCGCTTACGCTCGCTATGGGGCGCAAGGGGCAGTATCGTTCTGTTTCGGCCTTCTCCCCGATCTGTCATCCGACAGCGAGCGAGTGGGGCAGAAAGCAGCTTAAGGCCTATCTTGGCACGGACGAGGCCGCATGGGCGCGCCACGATGCGGCGTTTATGATGCGCGAGACGGGTTTTGGCGGACCTGTTTTGGTGGATACAGGCACGAGTGACCAGTTTATCGACCTGCTCAAGCCCGAGGCGCTGGCCGAGGCTGTAAATGCACGCCGTCAGGAGGCAACACTCAGGCTTCAGAAGGGCTATGACCACTCCTATTTCTTCGTCTCGACGTTCATGGAAGACCACATCGCCTTTCATGCCGAAGCTCTCTACGCATAAGGACTTTTCATGGCGCATTATGACCTGATCATCATCGGCTCCGGCCCTGCGGGGCGGGCGGCGGCCATTCAGGCGGGCAAGCTCAAGCGCCGCGTTCTCGTTGTGGACCGCAAGGACCGTTTGGGCGGCGTTTCTGTGCACACCGGCACGATCCCCTCGAAGACTTTGCGCGAAACGGTGCTGAACCTTTCGGGCTGGCGCGAGCGCAGCTTTTATGGCCGTTCTTACCGTGTGAAAGACGATATCGACGCGGGCGACCTTAAGGCGCGCCTGCATATGACGCTGGATCACGAGGTGGATGTGCTGGAGCATCAGTTCAACCGCAACCATGTGGATACGCTTTTGGGCATGGCGAAGTTTGTCGGGCCAAACGAGATCGAGGTGGCCACCGAGGCGGGTGACACCTCGCGCATGACGGGTGACAAATTTCTGATCGCGACGGGCACAAAGACCTACCGCCCCGATTATGTGCCGTTCAATGGCCGCACGATTGTGGACAGTGACGAGTTCCTCGAGATGGCCGAGATTCCCCGCTCGCTTGTTGTTGTCGGGGCCGGGGTGATCGGGGTTGAGTATGCCACGATGTTCTCAGCGCTTGATGTCACGGTCACGCTCATTGAGCCGCGCGACAGCTTCCTTGATTTCATCGACACGGCGCTCATTCAGGATTTCACTCACCAGATCAAGGAAAACGGCGTGGACCTGCGCCTTGGTTCGGCTATTTCCAAGATCGAGGATGCGGAAACCCATGTGGAAGTGAGCCTTGAGAACGGCCGCCATGTGCGCGCCGATATGCTGCTGTTTGCGGCGGGGCGTATGGGTGCAACAGAGAAGCTGGGGCTTGAGGCTGTTGGCCTGGAAACAGACCACCGCGGGCGGCTTGAAGTGGACCGCAAGGGCTATCAGACCAAAGTGAAGCATATCTATGCAGCGGGTGATGTGATCGGGCACCCTTCGCTGGCGTCGACCTCTTTGCAGCAGGGACGTGTGGCAGCCTGCCATGCGCTTGAAACGCCGACTTTGCCTGAGAGTCCGTGGTTTCCTTACGGGATATATTCTGTCCCCGAGATCAGCACCTGCGGCATGTCGGAAGAAGAGATGCAGGAGCGCGAGATTCCTTACGAGATCGGCGTTGCGCGCTTTCGCGAGACATCGCGGGGGCATATCATGGGGCTGGAGCACGGTATGCTGAAAATGCTGGTGAGCCTCAAGACGCGGCGTGTTCTTGGGGTGCAGATTGTGGGCGAGGGGGCGACCGAGCTCATTCACATCGCGCAGGCGGTTCTCAATCTGAAAGGGACTGTGGATTACTTCGTGAAGAACACGTTTAACTACCCGACTTTGGCGGAGGCCTACAAAATAGCAGGGCTTGATGCGTTCAACCGGATGCCCATTCCCGAAGAGTTCAAGGTGAAGAAGAAAACGTGATTTATGTTGATGCCGATGCCTGCCCTGTGAAGGCAGAAGTGGAGCGCGTGGCGACGCGCCACAAGGTCATGGCTGTGATGGTGAGCAATGGCGGGCTGCGCCCCTCGGCCAACCCCTATGTGAGCCACGAGATTGTCCCGGACGGGCCTGACATTGCCGATATGTGGATTGCCGAGCGTGCGGGCAAAGGCGATGTGGTGATCACCTCCGACATTCCCTTGGCGGCGAAATGTGTGGAGGCGGGGGCGCAGGTGCTTAAGCATAATGGCGAGGCTCTTACAGCGGCGAATATCGGCAATGTGCTGGCCACCCGCGACCTTATGTATGATTTGCGCGCGGCGGACCCGTTTCGGCAGGGCGGAGGCAAGGCGTTTTCCAAAACCGACCGCTCGCGCTTTCTTGAGGCATTGGAACGCGAGTTGCGAAAGGCTGCAAAATGAGTGTTGAGGCTGTGATTTTTGACATCGGCAATGTGCTGATCGAATGGAAGCCCGAGCGCTATTATACCAAGCGCCTGGGCCAAGCGCGGCAAGAAGCCTTTTTTGCCGGTTATGATTTGCACGGGTTGATGAATGATATCGACGCAGGCGCGCCCTTTGGCGAGAGCATTGCGGAGGCGGCCGGGAAGCACCCCGAGTTTGCCGAAGAACTGCTGATCTTGCGTGATGAATGGCTGTTGATTGCCAGCACTGTGATGCACCGCTCTGTGCGGCTGTTGCGGGCCTTGAAGGCGGCGGGTGTGCCTGTTTTTGCGCTGTCAAACTTCGGCTCCGAGAACTTCCGCTGGAGTGCTGAGGCTCATCCCTTTTTGCAGGAGTTCGACCGCGCTTACATCTCGGGGGATATGAACATGCGCAAGCCCTTCGCCGACATTTACGCCGCCGTCGAAGCCGATTGCGGGATAGCCCCGGAGCGGCTTTTGTTTGGCGATGACCGCGATGACAACCTTGCCACGGCGCGCGCGCGCGGCTGGCAGACCCATCGCGTTGACAGTGAGGAAAGCTGGGCGCAAGCTCTGGTGTCACACGGATTGCTAAGCGAGGAGGCTGCGAGATGAGCATTGAGATGGTCCCGTTTCACGAGGGAGAGAAGCTGCTTGATTGGGTCGGGCTCACGCAGGCTTTCGAGGCGGGGCACAAGCTGCCCAAGGCGGAGATCGGCGATACCTTTCTCTACCGCGGCAAAGACACGCTTTTGAGCCGCGCGGCCTGGATTGACGGCATGGGGATTGCCGTGAAATCGGCGACGATTTTTCCGAATAATCCGCAAGCTGGCAAGCCTGTCGTGGGTGGTGGGGTGAGCCTTTACTCAGATGCCGATGGCAGCCTTGAAGCAATTGTTGATTTTCACCTTGTGACAAAGTGGAAGACAGCGGGAGACTCGCTGCTTGGTGCGCTGAAACTTGCGCGCAAGGACAGCCGCAAGATTCTGATCATCGGAGCCGGCACGGTCGGGCGCTCTCTGCGGCAGGCTTATGGCGCGGGCTTCCCCGAAGCGGAGTTTACCGTCTGGAATCGCACGCGCGCCAATGCCGAGAAGATGGCGGCGGAGTATCCCGGCATGAAGGTGGCTGATAGCCTTGAAGCTGCTGTGAAAGAGGCGGATATCATCACATCAGCCACAATGGTGACCGAGCCAAACCTTATGGGCGCATGGCTTCAGGACGGGCAACACGTTGATTTGATTGGCGCTTACCGCCCCGATATGCGCGAGGCCAATGACGAAGCGCTGACACGATCAAGCATTTTTGTGGACAGCTTCAACACCACAGTTGGCCACATTGGCGAGATCGAAATTCCGTTGCAAACGGGGGTGATCAGCCGCGAGGATATCCTTGCAGACTACTATAGCGCCGAGAAAATGCAGCGGACATCAGACAGCGAAATCACCCTGTTCAAGAACGGTGGCGGTGCTCATCTAGATCTTATGACAAGCCGCTATATCCTCGAGGCTTGGCGCCGACGCTAGGTCTTTCTTATTGCTCTAAGTATCCTGGGGGTCTGGGGGCAAAGCCCCCAGCCGGTCGAATTTAGCGAAGCGAAATTCGAAGCCTCAGCTGCCGGACTTCCTGAGTCTGCGTGCCTTTTCATAGGCTGCTTTTGATTTGGCCGCCGAGCGGTATTGGCCAGCATCGGCGCGCATGTGAAGCCCGCCGAGCATGCTGCACCCCCAGTATGCGTTGGCATCGCAAGACGCTTTATAGGTGCGGTATTGGCAGGGTATGCTGCGCGACTTTGCGGGCGGCTCTTTGATCCATGTGCCGTTCTTTGATGTGGCGGCTGCGTTTGTGCAGCCGTTTGCATTGCCCTGCTGGCAGGAGGCCAGAAACAGCGTGTAGGTGAAGTCGGAATAGTTGGCGCGGCGGCTGTTGTCGGTGCGTGATTTCTCGAAGGCATGAGCAAGCCCGAAGCAAGCGTTTCCATCCCCTGAAATACAGGCTTTATAGCACTTGTCGGGGTTCTTTCCGCATTCTGTCATGCCGTTTGCATAGCGGCCCTTGCGGGGGAAAACATCGGCGGGGCATGTGGCCAGTGCCTTCGCATGCACGGGAGAATTGAGCACATTGCGGATCGCCGCCCGATACTGGTAGGGCGCTTTTGCGATGGCATCAGTCACCGGATCGGCCTCTGCCGGACCAATGCTGCTGAGTGAAAGCGTAAGCGCAAGACTGAGAAAAAATCTAAGCATAATAATCTCTTAAGCAGGTGCGGTCAGTGGCTTTTCACGCACGGGCAAATGAACAATGGCGGAGAACAGCCCTACGCCAACGCCGAACCACCAGACCGCTGTATAGCTTCCGTAAATATCATACATCCGCCCGCCGAGCCAGACGCCGAGGAAGCTGCCGAGCTGGTGGGAAAAGAAGACGATGCCATAGAGCGTGCCCATGTAGCGCAGCCCGTAGATATGGGCGATGAGGCCCGAGGTAAGCGGCACGGTGGCAAGCCAGAGAGAGCCCATGAGAACCGAGAACAGCAGGACGGTCCCGGGGGTCATCGGGGTGAGGATAAAACCCGCAGCAACGAAGGTACGCGCGAGGTAGATCGAGGCCAGCAGATATTTCTTGGAGTAGCGCTTGCCGAGGTAGCCTGCGGTGAGTGTTCCGCCGATGTTTGCAAGGCCGATGAGGGAGATGGCGATGGCTCCCAAAGCCGAGGTTGAGGTGACGCCGATGTTGGAGAGCAGGGAGCCGGACACGATGGGGCTGCACATCTCGGTTACAAAGGCGGGGAAGTGCGCCGTGACGAAGGCAAGTTGATAGCCGCAGGAGAAAAACCCTAAGAAAATCAAAGTGAAAGACGGGTCGCGCGCGGCGCGTTTGAGGATAGTTCCCATACTTTCTTCAAGCTCTTGCTTGGTGGCCGCCACGGGCGCGCGCATGAAGGGCAAAAGCAGGATGAGCGCCAGCACGGAGGCGGCGAAGACGAGGAAGACATCCTGCCATGACATGAAGCCCAAAAGATACTCGGCAACAGGCGCGCCGAGGATCTGGCCGCCGCTGGCCGCTGCCGTGACAATGGCCAGTGACATGGAGCGGTTTTCATCCGAGCTTGCCCGCCCGACGACCGCGAGAATAACGCCGAAGCCTGTGCCCGCTACGCCGAATCCGACAAGGATTTCATAGAGTTGGTGCTCCAGTGGGCTGACAGCGAAAGACGAGAGGACAAGCCCCGCCGCATAGATGAGTGCGCCGATGATGACGGCCTTTCTATCGCCTATTTTCTCCGCAATAGCGCCGAAAAACGGCTGGCCGATACCCCATGCGAGATTCTGTATAGCGACGGCCAGAGAGAACTCGGCGCGGGGCCAGTTGAACTCTGTGGCGATGGGAATCTGGAAGACCCCGAAGCTTGCCCGAATGGCAAAGGACACAAGGATAATCAGGCAACCCGTGAGCAACACGGGGGTGAAAAGAGAGGCTTGTTTTTGCATGGGTGACTCCTGCTCGCAGGATAGATTGGCGGGGCATCGCGAGAAGGTCAATTATTCATTTGTTAACCTTGATTAAGAACCGCGATTTGCGCTGCTTCCAGGGGGGTGAAACCCGTGCACAACCCGTGCACCCTGCGTGCACCGCCTGTTTGTTAATTTTCGTTAAGGGAATTCGGTAAACGCGGCGTTCGGTGGGGGCGGTTATGGCGGGTTTGCCACGCCCTGCGGGGGATTGCGCCTTGGGGGGGAATGGCTTTAGGAAGTGTCCCATGACGCGCGATATACTCAAAGCTTATGCGGCCCGTGTGGCTGATGGAACACTGCGGGCGGATGCGGCTCAGGAGGCAGTCTTGCCCGAGCTTGAGCGCATTCGACGCGAGCTGGCGGAGCCTGTGAAGAGCGGCTGGTTTGCCAAGAAGCCCGCGCCGATCAAAGGGCTTTATATGTGGGGCGGTGTCGGGCGCGGGAAGTCGATGTTGATGGACCTGTTTGTCGAGTGTCTCGATGTGCCTGTGCGGCGGGTGCATTTTCATGCGTTCATGCAGGAAATCCACAAGGGTATGCATGAGGCGCGGCAGGACAATGTGGCCGATGCGCTTGCGCCCGTGGCGGCGAAGGTGATCAAGGAGGTGCGCTGCCTTGCGTTTGACGAGATGCAGATCACCGATATTACCGATGCGATGATTGTCGGGCGCTTGTTTGAGGCGCTGTTCGAGGCGGGTGTTGTTGTGGTGACCACATCCAACCGTGTGCCGGATGATCTTTATAAGAACGGGCTGAACCGCCAGCTTTTTGTGCCGTTTATCGAGCTGATCACAGAGCGGCTCGTGGTGCATGAGCTGGTGAGTGCGACGGATTACCGCCAAGACAGGCTTGCGGGGGAAGAAACGTATTTTGCCCCTGCGAATGAGGCCTCGCGCGCGGCGATTGCTGCGATCTGGGCGGATATGGGCGGGGCGGATGCCAAGCCTTTGCGCCTGAGCGTGAACAAGCGCGAGGTTGTTTTGCCTGCCTTCCAGAACGGGGTCGGGCGAGCGCGGTTTCATGACCTCTGCGGCAAGATGCTCGGGCCTGCGGATTATCTTGCCATTGCCGAGGCGGTGCGGGTTTTGATTTTGGAAGATATCCCGCGCCTGTCGCGCAACAACTTTAACGAAGCCAAGCGCTTTGTGACGCTGGTTGATGCTTTGTATGAGGCCAAGGTGCGCTTGATTGCCAGCGCGGCGGCGGAGCCCGAGATGCTGTATGTTGAAGGTGAGGGAACCTTCGAGTTCGAGCGCACGGCGAGCCGCTTGCGCGAGATGCAGGCGGACGGCTGGGGCGAGGACTAGGCGTTAGAAAAGAAAAGGGGGCCGTTGGTTCGGCCCCTCAATTCCCCCTGCCCGAAACTGGTGTGTTTGCCTTATCCTGATGTGATCTCTGGGATGCTCAGCCGCTGGCCCGCGCGGACGCGGTCGGGGCTGGACAGAACCTGACGGTTTGCGTCGTAGATGGAACGGTAAAAGAGTGCATCGCCGTAGAAGCGGTGCGCGATGGCACCGAGGCTGTCGCCGGGTTGCACGGTGTAGAAATTGTATTTCCTGGTTTCGCCCGCCCGCTGGACCACGCGCACTTCGACGCCTTTTGCGTTTGTGTCGGTGACATGGCCGGTCGTGGCGGGGCTGGATTTGGAGACAAGATCGGCAAGCAGGGTGTGTGTATCAACGCGGCCCTGATTGGTGCGCAGGGCCTCCGGCACGTCGATCCGGCCTGTGGAGGCGGCCTCGTTGACGAGTGCGTCGATGTAGGCATCGGACTGGCCCTGCCGGAGCGCCTGAACGACGAGTTGCTCCATAGAGCGGGGCGCATCTGACACGGAGGCATTGCCCGAGAGGCTGGCGAGCACACCCGAGGTGAGGCTGCGCAGGGGATCATCGCTTGCGGCGGCGGGTGGCGGCGCATTGCTTGCGAGGCTTGCGAGCACTGTTGCGGACAGCGGGTCGGTTGGCTCTGCCTCGGTGAGGCCGAGAAGGCTTGTGTCGCCGCGGGCGACTGTATTTTCATCATTGCTATCGGGCAGGCTTGCGGACATGTCCGGCTGCGGCGCAGGTTTTGGCGCAGAGGGTTGCAGCAGGATCAGCGCAAGGGTGACTGTGAAAAAGGCCGCGCCGATACCCGTCATGCGAACAAGATTGGGGTTGAGGGTGGCGAGGTCGAATTTCATGAGGTGGGTTGCTTTACGGTGAGGCCGAGAAGCATCCAGACTTGCATGCCGCCGCGGTAATATTTGATTTTTTCGGCTGGGTAGCCTGCGCTGCGCAGGGAGCGGATGGCGCGGGGAGCCTGATCGGACCACGGGCCGTTGCTGAAGAGCAGAAGGTCTTTCGCCACTGAAAAATCCCATGCGCCGCCGCTTTGCCGGGCGCCGAGGGCCTTGAGGATTTCATCGCGGAAGGGGTTTGTTTCATCGAGCGTGGCGAAGGGGACGTTGACCGCGCCGGGAATTGTTCCTTTGACGAACCATTCGGGCATACGGCTGTCAAGCAGCAGGCTTGTGCCTGCTGCAACAGCGTTTTCCAGATAGGCGACCACTTCAAGCTCGCCGACTGTTTCGACGCCTGCGGAAACAGTCATCGGAGTGATGCAGAACGGTGGACAGGCGCGGGAGGTTTTTGTGAACTCGCCTGTGAGCTGGTGATCTGGGTCTTGAATGCGCTCGATCCGGAGTTCTTCACCATTGCCGAGAGTGATCGATTTTGACGCGATTTCAGGTGTGATACGCGCATCTTGTGCGACTGTGGCGACCGGTGCGCAGAGCAAACCAGCGGCAATAAGGCCAAAATGGCGTTTCATAACTATCCCCCGAGATCCTTGCGCGCCTTATATGGCTTGGGCGCGCTTAGACTGCTGACACAATATATAGGCGAATCGGAGCGAATCGGTCAATAAGCTGTGATTCGTTTTTCTGCGATTCACGGGGGGCATTGGGCTAAGCCTTTGGAAGTGAGTCGCATTTTTTTGGCGCGGGGCGGGAAAGCGGGGCGGAAAGCCTTAATATAAAGCCGCTTCGGCCCGCAGTCTGGCTGTATAGGGGTCATTTTCCAAGCTTGTCGCCGCAACAGAACGCTGCACCAGATGATAGAGCAGGCTGCCTTCGGCGCCTTCAAGGGTATTGCGGCCTGTGGCGCGATCAAGGTTGCCAAGGGTGGCAAATGTAAGTGTTTGCAGATCGTTCGAGGGAGCGGCGGCAACGGGCGCGGCAAAGGCGGGGGCCTGAGCGCTTTCGGCGAGAGCCCGGGCGACGAGAGCATCAATCGGGGCGCTTTCCACTGTGTCGAGCAGGTTTACTGTGTCGCGGGTTGTGACATCGGGGCTGCGCGTTTGCGGCTCGTCCAGTGAGGGCTGAAGCAGCACCAAGGCGAGTGTGACTGTGAGAAAGGCGGCGAGAACTGTGTAAATACGAACCATTGTGAAACCTGACACCCGTTTGGGCTTCAGCTATCAGCCCCGCGGGCGGCGGGTCAATATACTGCGGAGCAAAAGGGGTAGAATTGCACTTGGAAACAGGATGTTAGAGGCTCATTCGTGTTCGCGCAGGATGTAGCCTGCGAGATAGAGCGAGCCGCAGATGAGGATGCGTGCGTTTGGCTCGCTGGCCGTGATCCTGTTCAGCGCGGCTATGACGCTTTCGGCGGCTTCGGCCTGTATGCCTGCGTCTGTCGCGGCTTGGGCCGTGACTTCGGCGGGCAGCGTGCTGGCTTCTCCCGGGATTGAAACGGCGTGCAGCGCATTGATATGCGGCACAACGGGGGCGAGGTAGCCCGCGATGTCTTTGGTATTGAGCATACCGCAGATCATATAGGTGGGGCGCTTGGGCAGGCGGGTGAGCGTTTCGGCCAGGGTTGCACCGCAGGCGGCATTGTGGCCGCCATCGAGCCAGAGCTCGGCATCTGGCGCGGCATTGAGCAGCGGGCCACGGGCGAGTTTTTGCATCCGTGCGGGCCATTTGGCTTGGGTGACAGCGGCTTCATAAGAGGCTTCGGGCAGGCCGAGGTGACGCAGGGCCGCAAGGGCTGCGCCTGCGTTCTGGAACTGGTGTGCGCCCATAAGCGCGGGCGGGGGCAGGTCAAGCAGGCCTGTTTCATCTTGGTAAACGAGGCGGCCGCGCTCCTCGGAAACGTGCCAGTGCTGGCCTTGTGCGAGAAGCGGCGCGCCAAGCTTTGCGGCGCGGGCCTCGATCACTTCGGCGGCGTCTTCGGTCTGGGCTGACATGACGAGCGGCACGCCGCGTTTGATGATGCCTGCTTTTTCCCCCGCGATTTCGGCGACAGTTTCGCCAAGGAATTGCGGGTGATCATAGGACACAGGTGTGATGATGGTGAGTGCGGGGCGTGCGACAACATTGGTGGCGTCGAGCCGCCCGCCAAGGCCGACTTCAAGCAGGGTATAATCGGCAGGGGTGCGCGACATGGCGAGGATGCCCGCGCAGGTCGTGATTTCGAAATAGGTGATCGGCGCGCCTTTGTTGGCGGCGAGGCATTCATCGAGCACCTCGGTGAGGTGGGGCTCGGATATCAACTCGCCCGCAAGGCGGATACGCTCGTGAAAGCGGGCAAGATGCGGCGAGGTATAGGCGTGTGCGGTGAGGCCTGCGCCCTCGATGCCTGCGCGCAGCATGGCTTGCGTGCTGCCTTTTCCGTTGGTCCCTGCGATGTGGATCACGGGGGGGAGGCTGTCTTGCGGGTTGCCCAAAGCGTCGAGCAGCTTCCACATACGGTCAAGCGTCAGGTCGATGATCTTGGGGTGAAGCGCCATCATCCTTTCAAGGATGATATCTGATCCACCGCTCATTTTTTGGCGTCTGCTTTTTGGGCAGGGGCCTCGGGTTTTTCGGGCTCCAGCGCCTCGGGCGCGGGCAAATCCCCAGCGACGGGCGGCGGCATGGCCATGAGCATTCGGATGATTTTGACCAGCTCCTCGCGCATTTCGGTGCGCGGTGTCACGCGGTCGAGCATACCGTGATCAAGCAGATATTCGGCGCGCTGGAAGCCTTCGGGGAGTTGCTCGCCGATGGTTTGCTGGATAACGCGGGGGCCGGCGAAGCAGATGAGTGCGTTTGGCTCGGCGATCTGGACATCGCCCAGCATGGCGTAGGATGCGGTGACGCCGCCAGTTGTCGGATGGGTGAGCACGACGATATAGGGCAGGTTCGCTTCTTTGAGCATTTGCACGGCGACTGTGGTGCGCGGCATTTGCATGAGCGAGAGAATCCCCTCTTGCATCCGCGCGCCGCCGGCGGCGGAGAAGAGCACGAGCGGGCGCTTGAGCTTTACCGCACGTTCGGCGGCAGCGATGATTGCGTTGCCGACATACATGCCCATGGAGCCGCCCATGAATGAAAAGTCCTGCGCCGCGGCGACGATGGGCGTGCGGCCCATTTCGCCTTCGGCCACAAGCATGGCCTCTTTTTCGCCCGTGGCTTTCTGGGCTGCTTTCATGCGGTCGGGGTATTTTTTCTGATCGCGGAATTTGAGCGGATCTTCGATGGGCTGCGGGACGCTGACCTCGGTGAAGATGCCGCCGTCAAAGAGCGCTGTGAAGCGGTCACGCGGGGAAATGGCCATGTGGTGGCCACAGGAGGTGCAAACGTTGAGATTGTTGGCGAGTTCGCGGTGAAACAGCATCGTGCCGCATGCGTCGCATTTGCTCCAGAGGTTCTCGGGCGTGTCGCGGCGCGAGAAGATCGAGTTGATGCGCGGGCGGACGTAGTTTGTGATCCAGTTCATAAGAGAGCCTTTGCCGTTTCGCTTGTCTGAGTGTCAGATAATCAGGACGGGCGGGAAATGCAATCAGCGCTTGAGGCCGATGCGGGCTGTGAGCCACATGACAAGCAGGATGCCAAGTTCGAGCGCAAGGGGCCAGCTGAAGAGTGAGGGTTCGCCCGTATCAAAGGCGGCCCCCATTGTTTCGGGGGCAAAGAGAAAGAGCGCAAAGCCCGACGAGGGGCCATCGGTCTCGCCATAGAGCAGGAAGGCGAAGGCGTTGTTGGCCAGATGTAGGGCGAGGGCGGGGCCAAGTGTGCCGGAGCGGGCCGTGAGATCGGAGGCGCAGAGGCCGAAGAAAAACGCCCAGATCACATATTGTGCGCTGGCCGTGCCGCCTGCACCGGTATCCCAATGGGCAAGGCCGAAGGCGAGGTTTGTGAGGATGAGCCAGCTTGCGGGGTGTTTGAACACGGTGGCGAGCTGCTGCTGCAGGTAGCCGCGATAGAGCAGCTCTTCGGCTCCGATCTGCACGAAAATGGCCAGCAGAGCGGGCGGCAGGAGCATGAGCCAGACCGGCAGGCTGCGCGTGCTGTCGAGGGCTTCGCTGCTCCACCACGGGGGGACCAGCTCGAGCGCGAGCAAGAGCAGCATGAGCGGCACGAAAACGGCGAGAAATTGCCGCCATGTCAGCCCGAGCGGGCCGATAAGCGTGAGCGGGGAGCGATGGTGCAGGAACCGTGTGACCAGCATGACCGGTGCGGCGAGGATGATGAAGGACAGGAGTTGTGCTGCAAGGCCGAGCGGGGTTGCGCCCGTGTAAAAGGCATCGGCCCAGGCGGGGGGCACGGCCTGAAAGGCCTCGTCGAGCAGATCGTAGCCGAGCATATAGCCAAACTCGATGATGCCGAAGCCGAAGGCCGCCAGCATGAGACCGCTGCGCTTGAAAGCCGGCGAGATGAAAGCGCGGTGTGCCGTATAGGGAGAATGCTGCATTGCCTAGCGCCTCATGGAGAGCCGTGCGGCGAGCCATGCGCAGAGCAGGATCATGATATCATAAGGCAGCCAGACCGGCAGCAAGGCCGGATCGGACAGCTCGAACGGGTAGGTATAGAGCGCGAGGCCATGGAGCCTGTCGCCCGGTGCAACATAAAGAATTGAGTCCAAGTTGAAAAAAAGGTGCAAGGCGATGGCGGCGGCCAGCGTCCCTGAGCGGGCGGTCAGATCGGCGGCGACAAGGCCGAAGAGCGCAGCACTGAAGGCAAGTGCCCAAGCGTTCTGGCCTGCGGAGGCTGGGTCATAATGGAGCGCGCCAAAGACGAGTGAGGGAAGCACCAGCCAGATCAGCGGGCTCTTGAACCGTGCGGCAAGCTGGCTCTGGATATAGCCCCGGAAGAGAAGCTCCTCGGAGGTGACCTGCACCAGAAGCAGAGGCAGCGAGAGCGGCAGAAGCGCCAGCCAGCGCAGATAATCAATGTTGTGGAACGGCTTGAGTATTTTGGGCTCGGGGAGGAACCACAAGATAGCCGCAAGCCCGCCAAGCGCCGTTGCGACACGCAGAAACTGCATGGTGAAGGGGCGGCCATAGCCAAAGAGCGTGGCGAGAGTGCGCCCGTGGAGAACATTGGTCACGAAGGCCAGCGCAATGATGATGAATCCGAAGGAGGCCAGAACGGCGAGCATGCCACGGCTGCTGGAGCCATTGTCTATCTCGGAGACGAGCGCGGGCCAGTCCTGGGGTGTGACCAGCTCTGCGATCAGGGTGAAGTAGGTATACCCGAGTGCGAGATAGCAGACCGCAACAAGCACCAGCCCCAAGGCAAAGCGCCAAAGCTCGCCGCTTTTGCGGGCGTGAGCGGTGAGATATTCCTGAGCCTGATAACGCATTTGTGAGGCTTTACCCGCAAACAGGCGTTGCGCATAGCCTTACCCTGCAGGCGCGGCTGTTTTTTGCGCAAATGTGGCGATCGGGCGTGAGCAGCGTTTTTGCACAAACTGTCAGGGGGGGCTTTGCGTAGGGCTTCTTACGGGCGCGCCAGTGATTTGGCGAGGGCGGGCCAATCGCGCAGGAAAGCTTCGCGTGTGAGGTTTCCGGGGGAGCCTGTTGTGCGCTGGCTTGCTTGGGTGAGTTTGACGAAAACCAGCGTTCTGTTGCCCTTGGTGGCCCATCCGACATACCAGCCCCAACCGCGGGCATACTCAAAGCTGCGGTCGGCGCGGCGGGGGTAGGCGGCGCCTGTTTTGCCGTGGATTGTCCAGCCCGCGACTTGCTCCCGCGCGACGATGTTGCGGGTGAGCTTCATCGCCTGCGAAGTAACGGGCAGGGCATCGAGAGCCAGCGCACGCAGGAAGGCGGCTTGCTCGTGCGGCGAGATTTTGAGCGACGAGGCGATCCATGCACGCTCTAGCCCGTTGTTATAACCGGTATCGCCCGAGAAATCGGCGTTACCATAGCCGAAGGCCTGTGCGTAGCGGGTGAGGGTTTTGGCCCCCATTCGGGCGGTGATGCGCTGGGAATACCAGAGCACCGAGAAGCGCATCCAGCTTGCGGGGCCGGTATCGCGCGTCCAGTTGGCTCCGCCCCAGTCGGGATCACCTGTCCGGAAGGCCATGACGGGGGTGCTCGCGTCTTTCAGGAGGCCTGCATCATAGGCCATGACCGCGAGCGGGATCTTGAAGGTGGAGGCGGGTGTCACCCGCGAGGTGCAATCGCCCTCTTCAAGCAGTATTTCATCTGAGGCGGCATCCAGCAGGAGGGTGCAGACGTTTTTTGCCTGCCCCTGTGAGGCTGTTGTGAGGGTGAGGGCGAAAGCGAGTATGAAGGCGCGCAATGGGAGGCCTGCCTCAGCGCTCGCGATCAGCCGGATAAACGCCAATCACCCGCACGTAGGATGTGAAATAATCCAGTTCTTCCAGCGCCAGTTTGACATTGGCATCGTCGGGATGGCCGTCGATATCGGCATAGAACCGCGTGGCTGTGAAGGAGCCGTCGACCATGTAGCTTTCGAGCTTGGTCATGTTCACCCCGTTGGTGGCGAAACCGCCCATGGCTTTGTAGAGCGCGGCCGGGATGTTGCGGACCTCGAACACAAAGGTTGTCATCATACCGAGTTTGCCGCGGCGGGAATGATCGGCCTCGCGGCCCATGATCACAAAGCGGGTGGTGTTGTGGCCGTGATCTTCGATATCGCTGGCAAGCACGTTGAGACCGTGAATTTCGGCGGCCAGCTCGGAGGCGAGCACGCCTTCATCCTGCGCGCCGGAGGCGGCAAGCTCGGCAGCCGCACCCGCGCTGTCGGCGGCGGAGATGCCCGAAATGTTGTGAGCTTTGAGGAATGTGGCGGACTGGGGCAACAGCACGGGATGCGCGCGCACGCTTTTGACCGCTTCAAGCGGCACACCTGCATTGGCCATGAGCGCAATACGCACCCGCACGAAGGCTTCATCGACGATGAACAGCCCGCAATCGGGGATCAGGCGGTGATTATCGGCAACGCGGCCATAGGTTGTGTTCTCGACCGGGAGCATGGCGAGATCGGCTTTGTCTGATTTCACCGCCTCTATCACGTCTTCAAAGGAGGCGCAGGGCACGGGCATAGCCTGAGGGCGGGCTGTGGTGCAGGCTTCGTGGCTATAGGCGCCAAGCTCGCCTTGAAATGCGATCCTCTGGGTCATTTTTTAACCTTTTTTGTGCTTCCCCGCATGATCGGGGCATTTAGCCGCGCAAACTACACCTTGCGTAAAGGGAGTGGAAGCGGATAGATAACCGCCAAAAGCTACCAAACGGAATCTGACACATGTTTGATACGATGACATTTACAAAAACTCTCGGCGCATTCTGCGGCGCGCTGCTGCTTTTCCTTTTCGCCAAGTGGGGCGCTGACTCGCTTTACGCTGTTGGCGGCGGACATGGCGCGCATGGTGAAGAACATGTTGCCGGCTATGTTATTGAAGTGGAAGACAGCGGCGAAGCCGAGGTTGAGGAAGAAGGCCCCGACTTTGCAACACTTATGGCGTCGGCTGATGTTGCCTCTGGCGCAAAAGTTTTCAAAAAATGCGCGGCTTGCCACAAGGTTGAAGAAGGCGCGAACGCAACAGGCCCATATCTTTACGGTGTTGTTGGCCGTCCGATTGATGCGGTTGAGGGCTTTGGCTACTCCGAAGCACTGCTTCAGGTGGGCGACACATGGACGCCCGAGGCGCTGTTTACTTTCCTTGAAAGCCCACGCAAGGCTGCGCCCGGAACAAGCATGAGCTTTGCTGGCCTGAAAAAAGAAACAGATCGTGTTGATCTGATTGCTTATCTTGACAGCCTCGACGACTGATCGGGACATTCGATTTTGACACAGAGCCGCCAGTGTTTCACGCACTGGCGGTTTTGTTTTGGGCGGGTTCCAGAAGCGCCTTGTCGCGCTGTTCACGAATTCTCAACTTGAATGTCTGAGGGCTTGGAAACTAGGGTGTGCTAATTATAAATAAGCTCGGAAGTTTTGTCGGGCAGGAGGCGATGATGACCATGAAACAGGCCAGGACACAGGCTAGAACGGCGGCGCGCGCGAAGGTTTTGCCCGATTGGCGCCCCCTCCTGCTTGTGAGTTTTGTTATTCTCGCGGCCTCGGCCTTTGCGGCGCGCGCACAAGACGAAATCATCAAGAGCCACGGCTATTCCTATTTTGGCGAGCTGAGCTACCCTGCGGATTACACGCATTTCAACTACGTGAACCCCGAGGCTCCCAAAGGCGGGGAAATTTCCATTGCGGTGGCGGGCACGTTTGATTCGATGAACCCCTACACCCGAAAGGGCCGGGCTGCGGCGCTTGCGACAGTTGGATATGAATCGCTTTTGGGCAGCGTTCTGGCGGGCTCGGGCGCTTTGCCTGCGGATGTGGACGGGGAGTATTACGGGCTGCTTGCACATACGATTGAATACCCCAAAGACAAGTCCTGGGTGACGTTCCACATGCGGCCCGAGGCGAAGTTCTCAGATGGCACGCCTGTGACGGCGCATGACATTGCGTTTAGCCACAACCTTTTGCTGGATCAGGGGCTGAAATCTTATGCCGATGCGGTGCGCAAGCGGATTCCGAAGGTTGAGGTTATCGACGACCACACCATCAAGTTCTATTTTGCCGACGGCATTTCACGCCGCTCGCTGATTGACCAGGTGGGGTTTGTGCCTGCGTGGTCAAAGAAATGGTATGAAGAGAGCGGCGCACGGCTTGACGAGAGCCGCCTTGAGGTTTCGCCCGGCTCGGGGCCTTATGTGATCGACGCTGTCGATGTGAACCGCTCGGTGACTTACAAGCGCAACCCCGACTACTGGGGCGCGGACCTGCCAATCAACAAGGGGCGGCACAACTTTGACACCATCCGCATCGAGTATTTTGCCGATGCTACGGCGGCTTTCGAGGCGTTCAAGGCGGGTGAAGTGACTTACCGTAGCGAGAGCGACCCGAAGCGCTGGGCCACGTCTTATGACTTTCCTGCTGTGAGCAGCGGTTATGTGAAGCTGGAAGAAATCCCCGACGGGATGCCGCCTGCGAACACAGGGATCATCATGAACCTGAGCCGTGAGGTGCTTTCCGACAAGCGCGTGCGGGATGCTGTGGCACTTGGTTTTAACTTCGAGTGGACCAATGCTTCGCTGCTTTATGGGCTGCAAAGCCAGCAGCATTCTTTCAGCACAGGCACAAAATATGAGGCCAAAGGCGTGCCGGAAGCCGCTGAGCTTGCGCTGTTGCAGGGGCTGGCGGCGCAGCCGGATGCCGACGTTTTAAGCACCGAGCCGCGTGTGCCGCACAGCTCGCAGAAAGAGCGCCTGAACGACCGCCGCAATTTGCGCAAGGCAATGAAGCTGCTTGACGAAGCGGGCTGGGCTGTTGGCAGTGACGGCAAGCGCAGGAATGCGGGTGGCGATTTGCTTACGCTCAACTTTTTGTTCAACTCGTCGGACACGCCGACCAACAAGGCATTGGCGGAGAACTTTGTGAGCAACCTACAGGTGATGGGGGTTGATGCGAAGTTTGAATCGGTTGACCCCTCACAATATACGCTGCGTGAGCGCGACCATGATTATGACCTTGTGCTGGATGGCTACCCTGCCTTGTTTGGTGTGGGCACGGGGTTGCAACAGCGCTTTGGCTCGGAAGCGGCGGCACTTTTGTTTAACCCGGCCTCGCTGGCAAGCCCTGTTGTGGACGAGATCATCGAGAAGGCTCTTTTGAGCGAGACACAGGAAGAAGAAGACATGATGCTGAGCGCGCTTGACCGTGTGTTGCGCCACGAGTTTTTCCTTATCCCGACAGGCTATGTGGCCGATCACTGGGTTGCCTATTGGGACCAATACGGACGGCCTGAAACCATCCCGCCGTTTGCTTTGGGCACACTTGATTTCTGGTGGTTTGATGCGGAGAAGGCAGCCAATCTGAAAGAGCAGGGGGCGTTGAGGTAACCGCATGGGAGCCTATATCCTGCGGCGCTTGCTGCTGATCATCCCCACCCTTTTCGGCATTATGCTGATCAACTTTGCGCTCACCCAGTTTGTTCCGGGGGGGCCTGTTGAGCAGGCGATTGCCCGCGCGCAGGGCGAAGGCAATGTCTTTGGCAGCTTTGCGGGGCAGGACGGCTCGGAGAGCACGCTTGGTAGCGGCACGAGCGAGTATGTGGGCGCGCGGGGGTTGCCGGAGGAGTTTATCAAGGAGCTTGAGCGAGAGTTCGGCTTTGACAAGCCGCCTGTCGAGCGGTTTTTCCTGATGCTCGGCAATTACATGCGCTTTGATTTTGGCGAGAGCTATTTCCGCTCCGCGACTGTGATTGACCTGATCAAGGAGAAGCTGCCTGTTTCGATCACGCTTGGGCTTTGGTCAACTTTGATTGCTTATATGATCTCGATTCCGCTGGGCATCCGCAAGGCTGTGAAGGATGGAACACCCTTTGACACATGGACCAGCGGCGCGATTATTGCGGGCTATGCTATCCCCGGGTTCTTGTTTGCGATTTTGCTGCTGACGCTGTTTGCCGGTGGCTCTTACTGGCAGGTTTTCCCGCTGCGGGGGCTCACGGGCGACAACTTCGAGAGCCTGAGCGCTTGGGGCAAGGTGAAGGATTATGCGTGGCACATTACGCTGCCTGTGCTGGCCTCCTCCATTGCGGGGTTTGCCACGCTGACGCTTTTGACCAAGAACAGCTTTCTGGACGAGATGAAAAAGCAATATGTGATGACGGCACGGGCCAAGGGGTTGTCCGAGCGGGCCGTGCTTTATGGCCACGTCTTTCGCAACGCGATGCTGATTGTGATTGCGGGGTTTCCCGCCGTGTTTATCGGGGTTTTCTTTGGCGCCTCACTGATCATCGAGACTATTTTCTCGCTTGATGGGCTGGGGCGGCTCGGCTTTGAGGCGGCTGTGGCGCGGGATTATCCTATCGTCTTTGGCACGCTCTTCATTTTCGGGCTGATCAGCCTTGTTGTCGGCATCATATCGGACCTCATGTATGTGTTTGTCGATCCGCGGATTGACTTCGAGCGGAGGGAAGGCTGATGGCTTTGATGACACTCTCCCCGATCAATGCGCGGCGCTGGCGCAACTTCAAGGCCAACAGGCGCGCGTTCTGGAGCATGTGGATATTCGGCGTTTTGTTCGTGCTGAGCCTGTTTGCCGAGTTTCTGGCTTATGACAAACCCATATTGGTGAACTATCGGGGGGCATATTACACCCCGATCTGGAAGTTTTACCCCGAGACGGAATTTGGCGGAGATTTTCAAACCGAGGCTGTTTACCGTGACCCCGAGGTGCGCTGCCTCATTGCCTCTGGCGGCCTGGATGCCTGCTTTGATGACCCCGCGGGCATTGTTGAGGAGATCGCGGCCGGCACATTTGCGGCGGAGGGCTTTCAGAAGGGCTGGGCGCTTTGGCCGCTCATTCCTTATTCATACGACACGGCTGTGGAGCGGCCCGGCGCGGCCCCGCTGCCGCCCAACGGGGAGAACTGGCTTGGCACGGACGCCACCAAGCGCGATGTGATGGCGCGGGTCATTCACGGCTTCCGACTTTCCATCCTGTTTACCTTTATTGTCACGGGGCTCGCCTCGATCATCGGGATCGCGGCGGGGGCGGTGCAGGGGTATTTTGGCGGCTGGCTTGACCTTGTGTTCCAGCGGATCATCGAGATCTGGACCTCGACGCCTCAGCTTTATGTGATCATTATTATGTTTGCCATTCTGGGGCGAAGTTTCTGGCTGCTTGTGTTCCTCATGGTGCTGTTTGGCTGGATGTCGCTTGTGGGCGTGGTGCGCGCCGAGTTTTTGCGCGCGCGCAACCTTGAATATGTGCGCGCGGCCAAGGCGCTTGGCGTGAGCAACGGCGTGATCATGTTCCGCCATATGCTGCCCAATGCGATGGTGGCGACGCTCACCATGTTGCCGTTTATCGTGACGGGAACGATCTCTTCGCTCGCGGCGCTGGATTATCTCGGCTTTGGCCTGCCTTCGAGCGCGCCGAGCCTTGGGGAGCTGACGCTGCAAGCCAAGCAGAACCTTGAAGCGCCGTGGCTGGCCTTTACCGCGTTTTTCACCTTTGCAGTGATGCTCTCGCTGCTTGTGTTTATCTTCGAGGGTGTGCGCGATGCCTTTGACCCGAGAAAGACTTTCCGATGAGCTTGCTGAACGTAAAAGGCCTCAATGTGACCTTCCGGCAGGACGGCAAGGCCAACCATGCAGTGAAGGATGTGTCCTTTAGTGTGGACCGTGGCGAGACTGTTGCGCTTGTGGGTGAGAGCGGCTCCGGTAAATCGGTGAGCGCACTTTGCACTGTGGCTTTGCTGGGCGATAGCGCCGAGGTGAGCGGCTCGGTGACCTATGACGGGCAGGAGATGATCGGGGCCAGCGACAAAGTGTTGCGCCGTGTGCGGGGCAACGACATCAGCTTCATTTTTCAGGAGCCGATGACCTCGCTCAACCCGCTTCACACGATTGAAAAGCAGCTTGGCGAGAGCCTTGCGCTGCATCAGGGTGTGGGCCGTGCCGAGGCGCGCGAGCAGATTTTGGAGCTCTTGGAAAAGGTCGGTATCCGAAACGCGGCCGAGCGGCTGAGTGCCTATCCTCACGAGCTTTCAGGCGGCCAACGCCAGCGCGTGATGATTGCGATGGCTTTGGCCAACAAGCCCGACATTCTGATTGCCGACGAGCCGACCACGGCGCTTGATGTGACCATTCAGGCGCAGATTCTGGAGTTGCTCAACGAGCTGAAGGCCACCGAAAACATGGGCCTGTTGTTTATCACCCATGATCTTGGCGTGGTGCAGCGCTTTGCCGACAAAGTCTGCGTGATGAAGAGCGGCGAGATTGTGGAAACCGGGCCAGCGAAAGCGCTGTTTGACGCGCCGCAGCATGACTACACCAAGAAGCTCCTGGCAGCGCGTGCTGTTGGCGTGCCTGCGCCTGTGCCCGAAGGGGCAAAAGAGATTGTCAGCACAGACAAGCTGCGCGTCTGGTTCCCGATCAAGACGGGGCTGATGAAGCGGGTCACGGGCCATGTGAAGGCGGTGAACGAGGCGAGCATCTCTGTGCGGGCGGGCGAGACACTTGGTATTGTCGGCGAAAGCGGATCAGGCAAGACCACGCTGGCGCTGGGGATCATGCGGCTCATCGGCTCTGAGGGTGGCATCACCTATCAGGGCGAGGATGTGCGTAGCTGGAGCACCAAGAAGCTGCGCAGCCTGCGCCGCGAGATGCAGATTGTATTTCAAGACCCCTACGGCTCGCTCAGCCCACGGATGAGCTGTGCCGAGATCATTGCCGAGGGGCTGGGTGTGCATGGCAAGCCTGCAGGCAAGAGCGAGCGTGAGCTTGTTGCCGAGGTGATGGCAGAGGTCGGGCTGGACCCTGCCACGATGGACCGCTACCCCCACGAATTTTCAGGCGGGCAGCGTCAGCGGATCGCGATTGCGCGGGCGATGATTTTGCGGCCCAAGCTTGTTGTGCTTGATGAGCCGACAAGTGCCTTGGACATGACCGTGCAGGTCCAGATCGTTGATCTCTTGCGCGAACTGCAGCGCAAATACGGGTTGGCCTATCTGTTTATCAGCCACGACCTCAACGTGGTGCGCGCAATGAGCCACAAGATGATTGTGATGAAGCAAGGCGATATTGTGGAAGCGGGCGCGGCGAGCGATCTGTTTGAAAATCCGCAGACGGACTACGCCAGGACGCTGCTGACAGCCGCACTCGAACTGAAGGCAGGCGGCCCCGTTCACGACTAGCTTGCCAAGGCGTCAGATGGCCGAGCTGTGGCCTGCTTTGCTGAGATCATAAGCATCAAACCCGCGAGCGATAAGGCGTGTGAGCGGGCGCATATCTTCGGGAATGAAGAGACCGTCGGAATTGACCGTGAGGCCGTTATCAAAGCGCGCGTTGACCTCGGCAAGCATTGCGCCAAGTGTCGCGGCATCAATAGCATGATCGCGCAGGATTTCATCGGATTTGATGCGGAAATCGCACATGACCATCTCGATCAGGCGCCCGCGCAGCTTGTCATCGGCAGAGAAGGCATGACCACGGGACGTGGAGAAGCGGCCTTCCTCTATTTTCTTGGCGTGCGCCGAAGTGGCAGGGGCATTTTGCGCGTAGCCCTGCGGAAAACGCGAGATAGACGAGGCGCCAAGCCCGATGAGAGCCTCGCTTGTATCGTCGGTATAACCTTGGAAATTGCGGCGCAGTTTGCCGGCCTTGAGGGCGCGGGTGAGCCCGTCTTCGGGGCGGGCGAAATGGTCAATTCCGATTTCGGCGTAACCGTCCCAGACAAAAAGCTTGCGCGCGGCTTCAAAGAGTTCGAGGCGTTCTGCAGGTGTGGGCAGGGCATCGGAGGGGATAAGCTGCTGGCGCTTGGCCATCCACGGCACATGCGCGTAGCCATAAAGCGCCACACGGTCGGGCGAGAGCGCGAGCAGCTTTTGAACGCTTTCGGTGATGCGCTGCGGGGACTGGTGCGGCAGGCCGAAGAGAATATCGGCATTGAGGCTTTCCACCCCATGCGCGCGGATCATGTCGATCGCGTTGCGGGTGGATTCGTAGCTTTGGATGCGGCCGATGGTTTTCTGGATTTCATCGTCAAAATCCTGAACACCGATGGAGGCGCGGTTCATACCCGCGGCGGCGAGCGCATCAAGGCGTGTGCTGTCGATCTCGTTCGGGTCGATCTCGACAGAGAACTCGTAATTTGGTGCAAAGGGCGCAACGGCGGCGATCTCTTCGGCGAGTTCGCGCATCATATCGGCGTTGAGGAGTGTGGGTGTGCCACCGCCCCAGTGCAACCGCGCAAGAGTGACGCCACGGGGCAGGGTGCTTTTGAGGAGGGCCAGCTCGTGTTTGAGCACCTGAAGATAGGCGCGCACGGGCTCTTCCTTTTGCGTGCCCTGCGTGCGGCAGGCGCAAAACCAGCAGAGCCGGCGGCAAAACGGGACATGAATATAAAGCGAAATCTCGCTACCCTCGGGAATAACCGAGATCCACTTGGCGAACATGTCGCCCGTGATGGAAGGGGTGAACTGAGGTGACGTCGGGTAGCTCGTATAACGCGGCACCTTTGCGTCAAATAGCCCCAAGTCTGCGAGTTGAGTTTTTGTCATCATCCGATTAGGTTTATTTAGAGGATGTGGTATCGTCATTGATACAGATCAAACGCGCGAAGTGACCAAATGAAGAATTTTACAACCGACATGATGCGGGAGTGTGGCGATTGTCCGATTCGCCATAGGGCTGTTTGCGCGCGCTGTGAAAGCGATGAGCTCGAACGGCTTGAAGAAGTTAAGTATTACCGGACGTATGAGGCCGGCCAGACTGTTGTGTGGTCAGGTGATCGCATGGAATTTGTCGGCTCCGTTGTCAAAGGTGTCGCCTCGCTGACCCAGACAATGGAAGACGGGCGCACGCAGATGGTGGGCCTGTTGTTGCCGTCTGATTTTGTCGGCCGTCCCGGCCGTGATGCAGCGGCCTATGATGTGGTTGCGACGACCGATCTTGTGATGTGTTGTTTCCGAAAGAAACCTTTTGAAAACCTGATGCTTCAAACGCCGCACATCGCGCAGCGTCTGCTTGAAATGACATTGGATGAGCTCGACGCCGCGCGCGAGTGGATGCTGGTATTGGGGCGCAAGACCGCCCGCGAAAAAATCGCCAGCCTGCTGAGCATTATCGCGCGCCGTGATGCAACGCTCAATTTGCGTACCGGCGGTGGGCCACTGGAGTTTGATTTGCCGCTCACACGCGAGGCAATGGCCGACTACCTTGGTCTGACGCTGGAAACGGTCAGCCGTCAGATCAACGCTCTCAAACGTGATGGCGTCATCGATTTGACAGGCAAGCGCCATGTCATTGTGCCTGATTTTGACCGTCTTGCCGAAGAAGCCGGTGATGATTCTGATGGCGGGATGCCGAGCTGACCCGCTAAAAAGCCTGATTAGCCTTTTTCTTGCTCTAAATATCCCAGGGGGTGCGGGGGACTGGTCCCCCGCTTGGTCGGATTTCGCGCAGCGAAATTCGAGCCCTTTCTCAGTGTGCCATAAAGACAGGGAGCTTGGATTGCTCCAGCATGTAGCGTGTTGCGCCACCCAGAATGGCTTCGCGGAAGCGTGAATGGCCATAGGCGCCCATCACAACCAGATCCGCAGCAAGATCATCTGCGTGCCGCAAGAGCACATCGGAAATGCGCGGCATGGTTTTTGACAATACGTCGATTTCGGCGTGCACGTTGTGGCGCGCCAGCCAGACCGAGAGAAGACCGCCGGGATCGGAGCGATTTGGCCCGTGTTTGGGGGGATCAATCACCACCACATGCACTTTCTCGGCCTGTTTGAGCAGCGGCATGGCTGCGCGCACGGCGCCAAGTGCTTCGTCGCTTTCGTTCCAGCCAATGACGATTGTTTTGGGCGCTGTTATGGGCGCGCGCTTTTCGGGCACGACAAGCACAGGGACGCGGGCTTCAAAGAGGCAAGCCTCGACCAGCGCTTCCTGTTCCGGGCCACGATCATCGCCGTAGGGGGTTGGAAGCACGGCAATGTCGGCAAAGCGGGCGCGGGCGGCTGCGTGGCGGCCGATGTCGGGCAGTTGCGCCATGCCATGATCGCAACTCCAGCGCAGATCGGTTTTCCCGAGCTCGGCCTGCGCCATCTTTTCGAGGGTTTGCGCCTCTTCATTGGCTTTTTCGATCACTTCCTGAAGGACGAGAGCGTTTGCGCCCGCATAGTAGTAGCCCGTCTGGCTGCGGTCTACGCCGAGGCAGAGTGCATCGAGGTGGGCATCATTATTCTGGCTCAAAGCGCTCGCGTGCTCTAGAATCGGTTTTGCGAGGCTGGCTTGTGTGAGTGCTGTAAAGATCGTTTTGTAAGACATTCGTGCCTCCAAGGTTGATATTTCCAGACGAAACTAAACTGGAGCTTGCGTCCGCGCATTGAACCAGATCAAAAAGTTTGAGATGGGTTCTTGATGCAGATCAAAGCAAGAATCCGCCGTGCGGAACAAAAGCATGATAGTAAAATCCCTCTGATGCGCGAAGGAATCGTGCGCGGGGAAGACGAAGGGACGAAACATGGGTAATTATATAAAGCTGGTTGTGCTCGGGGTCATCGCGCTTTTTGCGTTGATCGCGACCAACTATGCGCGTGACCTGGCTTATATGGTCAACGCGTTGACGGTAGCGCTTGTGGCAGGTGGACTTTTCATCTGGACACTGCGCAATACGGGCGAGCCGACATCGAATGTCGATCTTTCCGGTGAATATATGGACGGCGTCGTGCGCGCCGGCGTGATTGCTACGGCGCTTTGGGGCGTTGTGGGCTTTCTTGTCGGGGTTGTGATTGCGTTCCAGTTGGCCTTTCCGGCGCTCAACTTTGATTGGGCGCAAGGCTATGCCAACTTCGGGCGCCTGCGGCCGCTGCACACCAGCGCGGTTATTTTTGCATTCGGCGGTAACGCTCTCATCGCGACATCGTTCTATGTTGTGCAACGCACAAGTGCGGCACGCCTTTGGGGCGGCAACCTTTCGTGGTTTGTTTTCGGCGGGTATCAGCTTTTCATCGTTTTGGCCGCGACAGGCTATCTGCTCGGCGCGACCCAATCGAAAGAATATGCGGAGCCTGAATGGTATGTAGACTGGTGGCTGACAATCATTTGGGTGGCTTACCTCGCTGTTTTCGTCGGCACGCTGGTGAAGCGTAAAGAACCACACATCTATGTTGCCAACTGGTTCTACCTTTCGTTTATCATCACGGTTGCGATGCTTCACATCGTCAACAACCTGAGTATTCCGGTCTCTGTTTTCGGCAGCAAGTCGGTTCAGTTGTTCTCGGGTGTGCAGGATGCGATGACGCAGTGGTGGTATGGTCACAACGCCGTGGGCTTTTTCCTTACTGCGGGCTTCCTCGGCATGATGTATTACTTCATTCCGAAGCAGGCTGAACGCCCTGTTTTCTCATACAAGCTGTCGATCATCCACTTCTGGGCGTTGATCTTCCTTTATATCTGGGCTGGTCCTCACCACCTTCACTACACGGCTTTGCCTGACTGGGCCTCTACGCTGGGTATGGTGTTCTCGATCGTGCTCTGGATGCCGTCATGGGGCGGTATGATCAACGGTCTGATGACGCTTTCGGGCGCATGGGACAAGCTGCGCACCGATCCGATCATCCGTATGATGGTTATTTCGGTGGGCTTTTACGGCATGTCCACATTCGAAGGTCCGATGATGTCGATCCGTGCTGTGAACTCGCTTTCACACTACACCGACTGGACAATCGGTCACGTGCACTCGGGTGCTTTGGGCTGGAACGGCATGATCACTTTTGGCGCGCTTTACTTCCTGGTGCCGAAGCTGTGGAACCGTGAGCGCCTCTATAGCCTGCGTCTTGTAAGCTGGCACTTCTGGCTCGCCACCATCGGCATCATCCTTTACGCGGCATCCATGTGGGTGACGGGTATTATGGAAGGCCTTATGTGGCGTGAAGTTGATGCAAACGGTTTCCTTGTGAACTCGTTCGCCGACACTGTCAGTGCCAAGTTTCCGATGTATGTGGTGCGTGGACTGGGTGGGGTTATGTTCCTCTCCGGTGCGATCATCATGTGCTACAACCTCTACATGACTGTTAGACGTTCGCCGGCTGTTGAAGCCACGAACGGCACAGTTCCAGCAGAATAAGGAGGGCTAGAGAATGGCTATTCTTGATAAACATGGCGCCATCGAGCGTAACGTTACGCTCCTTGCGATCTTCGCTTTCCTTGTTGTCAGTATTGGTGGCATGGTGCAGATCGCACCGCTCTTCTGGCTCGAAAACACGATTGAGGATGTGGAGGGCATGCGCCCCTACACCCCTCTCGAGCTGGCAGGCCGGGATATCTATGTGCGGGAGGGCTGCTATGTCTGCCACTCGCAGATGATCCGCCCGATGCGCGACGAAGTGGAGCGCTATGGCCACTATTCACTGGCAGCGGAGTCGCAGTATGACCACCCGTTCCAGTGGGGCTCGAAGCGGACAGGGCCAGACCTTGCCCGAGTCGGCGGCCGCTACTCGGATGACTGGCACGTTGACCACCTGCGCGATCCGCAGTCTGTTGTGCCTGAATCGGTTATGCCCAAATACGGCTTCCTCGAAAACAAGATGGTCGAGGGCGAGTATATGGGTGATCTTCTGAAGACACATGCCTTTGTGGGTGTGCCTTATAGCGAAGAGATGATTGCCGAGGCGCAAGCAGACTTCCTCGCACAAGCTGATCCTGACAGCGACTATGACGGCTTGATGGAACGCTATGGTGAAAACGTCAATGTACGTAACTTTGACGGGCAGCCCGGTATTTCGGAAGCGGATGCGTTGATTGCTTATCTTCAAATGCTTGGCACGCTGGTCGACTTCTCGACCTTCACTGCCGATGCAAGTCGTTAGGGGGGCGATATGGAAACTTACTCTCTCTTGCGGGAATTTGCGGATAGCTGGATGCTTCTGACCTTGTTTGTCTTCTTTGTGGGCATGTTCCTTTGGGTCATGTTCCGTCCGGGAGCCAACAAGACTTACCGCGATGTCGCAAACATCCCGTTCCGGCACGAAGACAAGCCTGCGCCAGCCAAACGTTCTGGCGGCGAAAAGGAGGCCTAAGACATGGCGAAGAAACCAACACAAAAACAAGATCCTTCTACCACCGGCCACAGCTGGGACGGTATCGAGGAGTTTAACAACCCGCTTCCACGCTGGTGGCTCTGGGTGCTCTACGCCTGTATCGTTTGGGCGATCTGGTATTCCATCGCGTATCCGGCCTGGCCCGGGATCAAGAGCGCAACGGCCGGTTACCTTGGCTTCTCGACACGTGCACAAGTTGCGGAAGAGATTGCAACGGCTGAAGCCAAGAATGCTGCGATCAACGAAAAGCTGGCTTCGGTCGAGCTGGCCTCGATTGCAACAGACCCCGAGCTTGAGCAGTATGCCAAGTCAGCGGGCGCTGCTGTGTTCAAGACATGGTGTGCCCAGTGTCACCAAACCAACGGTGCGGGCGCCAAAGGTTACCCGAACCTGCAGGACGATGACTGGCTTTGGGGCGGAACGATGGAAGACATCCATCTGACTCTTCTGCACGGTATCCGCAGCGAAACCGACGAAGATTCACGCTACTCCGAGATGCCGGCCTTTGGCCGTGACGAGCTGCTTGAAGAAGAGCAGATTTCGCAAGTGGTAAACTATGTGATGTCTTTGACACCCAATGTGAACCCGCCTCAGGATGCTTCTATGGTGGAAGCTGGAGCCGTTGTCTTTGAAGAGAACTGCGCCGCTTGCCACATGGAAGACGGCACAGGTGACCGCTTCCAAGGAGCGCCCAACCTCGCGGATGCCATCTGGCTCTATGGCGGCGACTATGCCTCCATCAGCGAGACAGTTCACAACTCGCGCTTCGGCGTGATGCCTGACTGGAACGAACGCTTGTCAGAGGCGCAAATCCGCGCCGTTGCAACTTACGTTCACCAGCTTGGTGGTGGTGAGTAACAAGAGATCCGGAGGCGCTCGCGCCTCTGGTTGAGACACCGGAGCTTCCGTCCTGTTCGCGCGTTTCCTGGAGGTCCGGTGTCTCTTTTCATAAAAAGCCGGGGGATTTTCCCCCGGCTTTTTTGTGTCTAGCGGTGATCTGTCGGGCCAGCCCAGCGGCCACGGCGCCAGGGCCAGCGTCGTGTGTCTTGCCGGTGTATAAGGTGACGCGGCCGATCGAAAATCGGATCAATCACGGGCTTTTTCCTTTTGCGGGTCTTTTTCAGTCCACTGGTCAGGGGCGTTCCATTTCTGGTCAGGCTGCCGAGCGGCATTCATGAAAGATTTGGCGAGTATTCCGAGCATGATGTTTCTCCTGATTGCGCGTTGATGCCTATGTTTATCGACTAAACGCCGCGTTTCTGCTAATCAGGAATAATTGGCATATGTAAGGAAAACTAACATGACGGCTTGGCAGAACATGCCGCCACTTACGGCCCTGAGGGCTTTTGCGGCTTTGGCCGAGGCGGGCAGTGCGCAAGCGGCAGGCGCGCTTTTGAATGTGAGCCACGCCGCTGTAAGCCAGCAAATCAAGGCGCTTGAGGCGCATATGGGGCTTGCTCTGGTGGTGCGGGGCGGACGACGGCTGGAGCTGACGGAGGAGGGTGCACGGCTGGCCGGCGCGCTTGAGCTGGGTTTTGGTGCAATAGAGCAAGTGGTGGGGGAGCTAACAGGACGTGACGCCAGGCGCGCGCTTCAGATCAGCACCACGCCGAGCTTTGCTGCGAACTGGCTTTTGCCGCGTTTGCCTTCGTTTCGTGCCAACCATAAGAACATCGAATTGATGATGAACGCCTCCCCCGCTCTTGCATCGCTTGAGGCGGGCGGCATCGATCTTGCGATTCGTCACGGTGAAGGAGACTGGCAGGGCGTGGATGCGGAACTTATTCTGCCAACAGACATTGTTGTGGTCGCAGCCCCATCGCTTGTGCAGGGGGGCAAAACAACCGATCCGACAGATTTGTCGACCTTTCACTGGCTTTTGGAGGAAGGGGTGCACGAAGCCAGCCGCTGGCTGAGGGGGCATGGTGTTGATAACGGACGAGTTGAGGGCGTGACCTATCTTTCAGGCAGCATGACGCTTGAGGCTGCGCGGCGTGGGCAAGGTATTGTCAGTATGGCGCGGTTGTTTGTTGAGAACGATATTGCAGAGGGGCGCTTAAGCCTTCTTTACGAAGAGCCGGAACGGAGCATGACGGGAGGTTACTATCTTGTCACCCGAAAGGGCGCGGTGCTGAGGCCTGTCGCAAAGGCTTTTGCGGCATGGCTGAGGGCGGAAGCACGCTTAAAAAAGAACCTGATTTGATTTAGATTAAAGCGCGAGGGCTGTGGGGGCTCTAATCTAGGGTATGGTTTTTACGCTGGCCGCTTCCCTCGGAAGGGCGGGCGCAAAGACAAAAAGCCGCCGAAATATACGGCGGCCTTGTCGGCTAACGCCTGTTAGCCCTCTAACACCGGTGCTTCCGTCCTGTTCGCGCGTTTCAGGAAGCCCGGTGCTTTCTTTATTAGAGACTTGCTAGAGAAAACACCAGAAAAGATGCTTCAAAGATATAAATTTGATACAGGTCAAAGAGGAATGCCGCTACGGCTGCAAGAAAGACTTTGAATAAAACCCTCTAACGGAGTGAGTCCGTGTCAGATTCCCAACCAAGCACCCCCCCAAGTCTCTACGCAGCCCGCGAACCTGTTTTTCCTAGAAAGGTCTATGGCAGGTTTCGTAACCTCAAGTGGCTGATCATGATCGTTGCTTTGGGTATTTACTATATTACGCCCTGGATCCGCTGGGATCGTGGCCCGAGCTTGCCTGATCAGGCCGTGCTGATTGATTTGGCGAGCCGCCGCTTCTATTTTTTCTGGATCGAAATCTGGCCCCACGAATTTTATTTTGTCGCTGGGCTGCTGGTTATGGCGGGCCTCGGGCTGTTTCTGTTTACCTCGGCTTTGGGGCGTGTCTGGTGTGGTTATGCCTGCCCCCAGACTGTCTGGACCGATTTGTTTATTCTGGTTGAACGCTGGATTGAAGGCGACCGCAACGCGCGCCTGCGCCTTCACCGCCAGAAAAAGTGGGACATTACCAAAGTCAGGCTGCGGCTCACAAAATGGGCAAGCTGGCTTCTGATCGCTTTGGCGACAGGTGGGGCTTGGGTGTTTTACTTCACGGATGCGCCAACGCTTATTGTGAATTTGATCAATGGCACAGCACACCCCATTGCATACACAACCATTCTTGTTCTGACGGCAACCACATTTGCTTTTGGCGGGATTGCCCGTGAGCAGGTGTGTATCTACGCCTGCCCGTGGCCACGTATTCAGGCTGCGATGATTGATGAAGACACCCTGACTGTGGCGTATCGCGACTGGCGCGGCGAGCCGCGTGGCAAGATGCGCAAGGGCGCGCTTGATCCTGATCAGGGCGATTGCATTGACTGCATGGCCTGTGTGAACGTTTGCCCTATGGGTATTGATATTCGTGACGGCCAGCAAATGGAGTGTATCACTTGTGCGCTTTGTATTGATGCTTGCGACGAGGTTATGGACAAGATCGGCAAACCCCGCGGTTTGATCGATTATATTGCCCTGACAGATGAGACCAACGAGCGCGCGGGTATGGACCCTAAACCTATCTGGAAACACGTTCTGCGGCCCCGCACGATACTTTACACCACCTTGTGGTCGATTGTGGGTATCTTGCTTGTGGTTGCTTTGTTCATCCGCTCCGATATTGAAATGACAGTCGCGCCGGTGCGTAACCCGACTTATGTGACCCTGTCTGACGGCTCGATCCGCAATGTCTATGAAGTGCGCTTGCTCAACAAACAGGGCGAGGCGCGTGCCTTTGCGGTAACTGTTGTTGGAGATGCATCGCTTGTGCTTGAAATTGAGGGGGTTGAGGGAGGCGAGATCATCGTTCCCGCAGACACCACCCAGCTTGTGCGCACCTATGTTGTGGCACCTCCCGGATCGGAGCCTGCCGAAAGCGAACGGGTTGATATCCGCCTTTGGGCCGAAGATATCACCTCGGGCGAACGCGCTTATAAGGACACCATCTTTAACGGAAGGGCCAACTGATGCCTAAAGAACTCACGGGCCGGCATGTTTTGTTCGGGTTTGTTGCAGCCTTCGGGATTATCATCTCGGTGAATCTGCTTCTGGCTTACAATGCTGTCAAAACTTTCCCGGGCCTTGAAGTGAAAAACTCCTATGTGGCCAGCCAGCAGTTTAACGAGCGTAAGGCCGCGCAAGAGGCGCTTGGCTGGGATGTGAGTGCCAGTGCTGAGGCGGGGGTGCTGCGCCTTGTGATGAACGGAGCCGACGGCAACCCTGTCTATCCGACATCTATGGAGGCTGTGTTGGGCCGTGCCACGCAAGTAAAGGATGATCAGGTGCTTGAGTTTACGCACGACGGCACTGCTTTTGTTGCGCCTGTGCAGCTGGAACGAGGCAATTGGAACATTCGCATGGAGGCGGTTGCCGAGGATGGCACGCTTTACACACAGCGGCTTGTTCTGCATGTGAAGAAGTAAGGACACAAGCGTGAGCACCGGTATATCAGCCTGTCCAGCCTGTTCTGCGGCGCCAGCTGCGGAAGATTTGGCCGAGCGTGCCGCGCAAAAGGATGCGCGGCTTGCCCTGTCGTTGCCGACAATTCACTGCGCCGCCTGTATTTCGGCAGTGGAGCGGCGGTTGGCGGCGGAGCCGGGAGTGAAGAGCGCGCGGGTGAACCTGACGCTCAAGCGCGCAACGATTGAAGCCGAAAACGACGTGACGGCGCGCCAGCTTGTCGAGGTGCTGGAAGGCATTGGCTATGAGGCGCACGAACTTGACGCAGGCACATTGAGCGCAACCGAGACAGACCGCGCAGGCCGCGAACTTTTGATGCGGCTGGCGGTGGCAGGTTTTGCCTCGATGAACGTTATGCTCTTGAGCGTTTCGGTCTGGTCCGGGGCGGAAGACGCCACACGCGATATGTTTCACTGGATATCCGCAGCAATCACGCTGCCGACCATCGCCTTTTCGGGCCAACCCTTTTTCCGCAGTGCTTGGGGCGCGCTCAAGGCGGGGCGGCTTAACATGGATGTGCCGATCGTGCTGGCGATTGTGTTGGCGCTTGTCACCTCGCTTTGGGAAACAACGCTTTCGGGCGAGCATGCTTATTTTGATGCCGCGCTCACGCTGACCTTTTTCCTGCTTGCGGGCCGTTATCTTGACCACCGCACCCGCGCGATTGCGCGTTCGGCGGCGGAAGAGCTGGCCGCGCTTGAAGTGCCGCGCGTGACGATTGTGCAAGACGGGGAAGAGCGCGAGATTGCAACAGCCAAACTGGTGATTGGCGATGTTATTCTCGTGCGCCCCGGCGGGCGGATGCCTGTGGACGGTGAGATTGTGGAAGGCCGCAGCGAGTTGGACCGCTCGCTTCTGACGGGTGAGAGCTTGCCTGTGTTCGCTGATGTTGGGCAGGCTGTTTCGGCGGGCGAAGTGAATCTGACAGGGCCGCTCAAAATCCGCGCCACGGCTGTGGGCGAGGAGACCTCCCTGCACCGTATGGCTGATCTGGTAGCTATCGCTGAATCGGGCCGCTCGAAATATACTTCACTGGCTGATGCGGCTGCAAAGCTTTATGCGCCAGGTGTGCATATTCTTTCGGTTTTGGCTTTCCTTGGGTGGTATTTTTACTCGGGTGATTTGCGTGTTGCGCTCAATATTGCGGCGGCGGTTCTTATTATCACTTGCCCCTGCGCGCTTGGCCTTGCCGTGCCTGCTGTGACAACGGCGGCGAGCGGCAAGCTGTTTCGCAAGGGGATGCTGATCAAACATGAAACCGCGATGGAACGGCTGGCGCAGGTGGACACTGTGGTGTTTGACAAAACCGGAACGCTGACGGAAGGCACACCCGAGCTGACCAATTTTGACGGGGTCAAGCCCGATGATATGGCGCTGGCCACGGCTTTGGCGGAGGGGTCGTCGCATCCGCTTTCCCGGGCGATCTGGGCTGCGGGCAAGGCAGCGGGGGTTCAGCCTGCACGGCTTGAAAACCTGCGCGAAGTTCCGGGATACGGGGCCGAGGCTGAATACAAGGGGGCAACGGTGCGGCTTGGCCGCGCGGCATGGGTTGGCGCGGAGGCGGGGGCTGTCACGAGCACCTGGCTCAAGCGCGGAGAGGCAGCGCCTGTTGCTCTGGAATTTACCGACAGTTTGCGCGCCGGGGCCGAAGAGGCTGTGAGCGCGCTCAAGGCGGCTGGTAAGGATGTGATACTGATGTCTGGCGATACGCGCCTTGCTGTTGAGGCGATGGCGAAACGCCTCGGCATTGAGACATGGGTGGCGGAAGCGCTGCCAAGCGAAAAAGCCGCGCGCATTGTCGAGCTGGAGGCCGAGGGCCACAAGGTTTTGATGGTGGGAGACGGGCTCAACGACACGGCGGCGCTGACGGCGGCGCATGTTTCCATCTCGCCTGCGAGCGCTTTGGATGCGGCGCGTGTGGCGAGCGATATCGTGCTGCTGGGCGGTAACCTTGCACCCATCGCCGAAGCCACGCTCACGGCGCAATCGGCTGTGCGGCGGATCAAGGAAAATTTCCAGATCGCCACGGTTTACAACATCATCGCGGTTCCGCTGGCGATTGCCGGTTTTGCAACCCCGCTGATCGCGGCCTTGGCGATGTCGTCCTCTTCGATTACTGTCTCCCTCAACGCGATGCGCTTGAGAGGGTAAACCTTGAACATTCTGTCCTATCTGATCCCTATTTCGCTTGTCTTGGGCGGGGCCGGACTTGCTTTTTTCTTCTATACGCTGCGCACCAATCAGTATGATGATCCTGAGGGCGATGCACGGCGGATACTGTCGGACGAATACGACGACAAGCCGAAGCAAGACTGACCCCTGAAAATAAGGAAAGCCTCCACGAGGGGAGGCTTTGACTTTGTTTCAGCGCTCGAATGGAAGCGTGTGAGCTGTAGCCTCGCCTTAGCTCGGCCCGATCATGAAGCATGTGACATTGCGCGCTTGTAGGCGCCGGCAGGCCAGTTCGGCCCGTTCACGGGAGAGGCCGTTGAAGTTGGCCTCAAAGCCGCGTGGGCGCTGTATGACTTTGCGCAGAGAGCCGTCGAGCGTTTCCATCTCGTTCAGGGCCGTTTTGAGCAACACGCGCTCGGCCTCATACCGCGAGCCGTAGCGCCCTACGTTTATCCCCCAGTGCTTTCCACCAGAAGTGGACACACGGGTCACAACTTCGCGTGTGGGAGCTTGAACCTGCTTGGCGCGCACGGCTGTCTGAACACTGGCGAGCACCAGATCCGTGGGCCGGGCCTCGGGGTTGGTATCGGGGATATTGCTGACGGGGGAGGCGGCGGCTGCGACTTCCAAAGCTTGCGCCTGTTTCAGAGCTTCCTTGATGTCGTCTTTCATGGCGACGATCACAGGCGCCGGCTCTGAAGATGGGCGCAATTGAGGGCGGAGACTTGTCTTTACAGCAGTCACGAGGCGGATGGTTTTACCTGCCTTGCCGTTGTTGCTTTGGCCGTTGTCGGCAATGAGCGGCCCTGTTTCGCTGCCGTAGTCGGGCGTATCGGGCTTGTTTGTGCGGGCGTTGCTGGGAGCGCGGCGGAAGCCAAGGTCGAGCAACTCGGCCACTTTTGCATTGCGCGAGGCTGTGGAGCGGCCGCCAAACACAGTGGCGATGATGCGTTCGTTGCCGCGCTGCGCCGATGATACAAGGTTGAAGCCAGCAGCGCGGGTATAGCCGGTTTTGATGCCGTCGGCACCTTTGTAAGCGGCCAGCAGGCGGCGGTTTGTATTCGCAACTTGTGCGATGCCGGCATCGGCTGACCTGCGCGAGAAGAGATTGTAATACTCGGGATAGTCATAGAGCACGTGGCGGCCAAGGATGGACATATCACGCGCTGTCGACATATGGCCGTTTTCTGTGAGGCCATGAGCGTTTTTGAAGGTTGTGCGGGTCATGCCAAGAGCTTGCGCCGTGCGGTTCATCCGGCGGGCGAATTTGGCCTCGGAGCCTGCGATGGCCTCGCCGATGGCTGTAGCACAGTCGTTGGCCGATTTGACCGCCGCAGCGCGGACGCAATAGCGCAGCTTGATTGTTTGCCCCGCTCTAAGGCCAAGCTTGGAGGGTGGCTCGGCTGCCGCATTCTTGGATACGCGAATGTTTGTATCGAGGCTGATCTCGCCCTTCTCGATGGCTTCGAAGGCAATGTAGAGCGTCATCATTTTTGTGAGAGAGGCAGGATGCAGGCGGGTGTCGGCGTTGGTGGCGTGCAGCACTTCTCCTGTGCGTGCATCCATAACCAGTGCGGCATAGGGGGCTGCCAACGCGGCTATCGGAACCGCGAAAATCATCCATACACATGCCAAGAAGATCTGGCCCAAACGGACCACGGATATATACTGCCTCACAGCTTTCGCCTTTTTCTGCCTCAAGTGCCGCCGATTTGCCCGACTGGCCAATTTTAATTTGAGACTAGGCTAACATATCGTGGTTATTGAATAAAGTTTTCATTTGGGGAATGCCGCAAACATTTTCCAGCACATGTAGTGGAAGCTTGGGGAGCTTCCCCTACATGCTGCAATGTGGCGAGAAAGTGGCAAAATACGGGTGGATTTCGTTCACAGTGAAAACGGGTGATTTGTCTAGGTAAGCTGAACGATTTGCTTGCCTGTGTTGCGCCCTTCGAGCATCCCCATGAAGGCCTGCGGAGCGTTGTCCAACCCCTTTGCGATATCCTCCAGATAGGAGATTTTGCCCGAAGCGACGAGGGGTGCAACCTCTTTGAGGAAGGTTGGGTAATGCTCGTAGTGGTTGGAAATAATGAAGCCGTTGACGGACATTTGCTTTACGAGGATCGAGCTCCAGAGCATGGGGAGCCTGTCGGGGCCTTGGGCTTTGGTACTGCTGAGAGCGCCTGCGTTGTAGCCCGAGATCATCCCGCAGAGGGGGATGCGGCCAAAGGTATTCATGAGCGGAAGCACAGCCTCGAAAACCTTGCCGCCGACATTTTCAAAGTAGATGTCAATGCCATCGGGCGCGGCTTCGGCCAGCGCTTTGCGCAGGCTGCGCGCATCTTCATAAGCGCGGTGATCAATCGCTGCGTCAAAACCGAATTTCTCCATTGCGAGTGCGCATTTCTCAGCGCCCCCTGCTATGGCCACGGTGCGCAGGCCACGGGCCTTGGCGATTTGCCCGACCATGGAGCCGACAGGGCCAGTGGCTGCCGCGACAACGAGGGTTTCGCCAGCCTTGGGGCGGCCAAGCTCGGTGAGGCCATACCAGCCCGTGAAGCCGGGCATTCCGAGGACACCAAGCGCCGTTGTGGCGGGAAGAGATCTGTCGAGTTTGCGCAGCTGGTTTGCGGGCAGGCAGCCGTGGGTGGCCCAGCCGAACATGCCGAAAACGCTGTCGCCCACGGCGAAATGAGGGGAACGCGAGGCGATGACCTCGCCCACACCGCCCGCTTCCATAACCCCGTCGATGGGCACGGGGGCGGCGTAGGATTTGGCATCATCCATGCGGCCACGCATGTAAGGGTCAAGCGAGAAAGCCTGGACGCGGACAAGCACTTCACCTTCGGCAGGCTCGGGAAGCGGCTTCTCCACCAGCGCAAAGTCGCTGTCTTTGGGCGCGCCTTCGGGGCGGGCGGCGAGGGTGATTTGCTGCATGCTGTCGGTCATTTTGTATCGGTCCTTTTTTCTGTGCCGCGATAGCGGAACACGCCTGTCGCAGTTGCGATGAGCGCGCCTGTGCTGTCGTGGATTTCGCCCGAGGCGAAGGCCGTGGAACGCCCGCCGCCCGTTTTGCGCCCTGTGACTGTGACAGACTCGCCTGTGGCGACGCCAAGATAGCTCACGTTGAGCGACAGGGTCATGACCAGCTGGCGCAACTCGGGGTCACCCGTGTAGGCAACGGCGAAGCCCATGGCGGTATCCAGAAGCGTGGCATGCACGCCGCCATGCAGGATGAGATAGCGGTTTCCGAGGTGATCATGGAGAGGCTGGATGAGGGTGCAGGCCCCGTCTGTCCAGTCGGTCACAGTGAAACCGAGGGTTTCCTGAAAGGGATAGGGGGCTTCTATGAGAGAGGTCATCAGGCTGTCCTTGCGGCTTTGAGGCCCGCTGTTGCGAAGGCGGGAACATATGCGCCGAGGCGCTTGGCTTGCTCGGGGGAAGAAGCGTTACCATCAAGCGCGCGTTTGAGAACGCCTTGCAGGATAGCTCCCATGCGAAAATAACAAAAGGCGAGATAGAAGCCGAACCTGTCGATACCCGCAAGGCCACGGCGCGCGCAATAGGCGGCAATGAACTCCTCGTCCGACATGAGGCCATGGGCGGCGCGATCAACCCCTAGAAGCCCACGTCCTTCGGCGCCCTGCGGCATGGACCACTGCATGATAACAGCAGCAAGGTCGGCGTAGGGGTGGCCGATTGTGCTTAGCTCCCAATCAAGCACTGCGGCGATGTTCGGCTCGGTGGGGGAGAAGAGCAGGTTGTCGATGCGGTAATCGCCATGCACCAAGGTGCGCTGGCCGTCATCGGCGGGGATATTGCTTTGCAGCCAATCGATGAGCGCGTTCATATCGGGGATGTCGGCTGTCTGGCTGGCTTCGTATTGTTTGGCCCAGCGGGTGATCTGGCGGGCGTAGTAGTTGCCCTCGGGGCCATAGTCGGCGAGGCCCGCTGTTGTAATGTCTACATCGTGGATTGCGGCCAGGACACGGTTCATCTCGTCAATCACGGCGTGGCGCTCGGGCGGCGCGAGGCTTGGCATCGTTGGTTCGCCAAAGCTGCGGCCTATGATGGCCTCCATCACATAAAAGGCCGAGCCGATGACGCTGTCATCTTCACAAAGCAAATGCATTTGCGCGACAGGCACATCGGAACCCGCCAGCGCCTTTTGCACGCGGAACTCGCGCTCAACCGCGTGAGCCGATTTGAGCAAAACGCCCGCAGGCTTGCGGCGAAGCACATAGTTTTGCGCAGGGGTTTTGAGCAGGTAGGTCGGGTTGGACTGGCCCTGCGGGAACTTCTCCGCCGTGAGCGGGCCTGAGAAGCCTTCCAAATGGGTGGAGAGCCATTGGCCAACGGCCTTGGTATCGAGTGATTGGGTATCGGTCAATGTGTGGCCTCATTCAGGTAGCGCACGCCGAGCCAGCGGGCGGCGAGGGCGGGTTTTGTTACGCCTTCGATCTCGACAGTGACATCATAGGTGAGCATATAGCCACCGTCGCTGCGCGGGGTAAGCTCGGCCAGTGTGAAGCGGCCTCGAACGCGCGCGCCTGTGGGCACTGGCGCGAGGAAGCGGACACGGTCGAACCCGTAGTTGATGCCCATCGCCTCGCCTTGCAACGCCGGCATTTCATAGACCATGGCCGAAAGCAGCGAGAGCGTAAGAAAGCCATGCGCGATGGTGTTGCCAAAGGGGCTGGTAGCGCCTGCGGCTTCGTCAATGTGGATGGGCTGCCAGTCTTCTGTCACATCGGCGAAGGCTTTGATGCGGGCGGCACTCATCTCATACCAGCGGCTCGTGCCGACTTCTTGGCCAAGCTGCGCCTGCATCTCGGAAAGGGTTTGTGTCTCGGCCACTAGAGATCCTCGTTGAAGAGCGAAATCTGTGTCGAGGATTGCATGCCGCCCGAGAGCGGCAGGATGGCTCCGCTGACATATGCGCCTGCGCGTGAGCAGAGAAACTGCATGGCGCCTGCAATGTCTTCGGGGCTTCCGACGCGGCCTAGAGGCACGCCTTTGGCTGATTGCGCTCGGCCCTCTTCGGAGCCAAGGGCAAAGTCTGTCATGTTTGAGGGAAAGGGGCCGGGGGCGAGGGCGTTGACGGTGATAAACTCGGGCGCAAGATCGTTGCTGAGCACGCGGGTCATGTGGTGCACCGCGCCTTTTGAGACGGCGTAGGAATAGGTTGTTGTGCCTTTGGGAAGGTCCCCCATCACCGAGCCGACATTGACGACGCGGGCAGGGTCTGCGGCGTTTGCGGCTTTCAGAAGCAGGGGCAGGAGTGATTGGGTGAGGTGAAACATGCCTTGCACGTTGAGCTTGAGAAGCTTGTCCCATGCATCGTAGGGGTGTTGGCCCAGGGGCGCCCCCCAAGAGCGGCCAGCGTTGTTCATGAGGATGTGGAGCTTGTCTGTGCGGCTCTCGACCTCGGCCACGAGAGCCGCGATGCCTTCCTCGGAGGCGACGTCACCTCCGAAACCCTCGGCTTTCCCTATGTAGCCCATGGCGTTTAGCTCGTTTGCCACGGCCTCGCAGGCCGCAGCCTTGCGTGAGGCGATGAGAACCCGCGCGCCAGCGGCGATAAGCCCCTCGGCAGCCATGCGGCCAATGCCTGTGGCGCCGCCAGTGACGAGGGCAACCTTGCCTGTGAGGTCAAAGAGTTTGTCAGGGGTCATCATGTGCGCAGCTCCGGCAGTGTGTAGTCTTCAAATTGTTTGCGCAGGGTGAGTTTACTCACCTTGCCTGTGGCGGTGAGCGGGAGGGCTTCGACCCAGACCACATCATCGGGCAGTTGCCATTTGGCGAAATGTTCGGACATAAGCGCATGTAGCTCTTCAAGGCCGGGGCGTGCTTCGCCCGCAGGCACGGCGACAAGCACGGGGCGCTCGTCCCATTTGGGATGTGGTATCGCGATGACTGCGCAACTGGCGATATCGGGGTGCGCCAGCGCGGTGTTTTCGAGATCAATCGAGCTGATCCACTCGCCACCTGATTTCACGAGATCTTTGGCGCGGTCCTGAATATTGAGGAAGCCGTGTTCATCAATGCTGGCAATGTCGCCTGTGCCGAACCAGCCCTCTGCATCAAACGCTTCTTTTGTGGCTTCCTCGTTCTCGAAATAACCGGAGATGATGCCGTTGCCGCGCACGAATAGCTCGCCTGTGGCCAGGCCATCATGCGGGAGGCGGTTGCCGTCTTCATCGTTGATCTTGAGATCAACCCCGAAGATGCGGCGCCCCTGGAGTGATTTCTTGTCGATCTGGTCTTTGAAGCTTTGCGCCTTGACCCATGGGGGCATTTTGCCGTGAGTGCCAAGGGGGCTCATCTCGGTCATGCCCCAAGCGTGGACAACATCAACGCCCAGATTTTCGAAGCCTTCGATCATGGAGCGGGGCGCGGCCGAGCCGCCCACGACGACTTCGGAGAAGTTCTCGGGCTTGCGGCCTTGTGCCTTGATCTCGTTGGCGAGACCCTGCCAGACAGTGGGCACGCCCCAAGCGGAGAAGACTTTCTCGCTGTCCATGAGCTTGAACAGGCTTGGGCCATCAAGCGCCGGGCCGGGCATGACAAGCGAATGGCCCATAAGCGGCGCGGCATAGGGCAGGCCCCATGCGTTAACGTGAAACTGTGGCACGACGGGGAGTATTTTGGAGGCAGGCGGGTAGCCTGCGCCGAGCACCAGCGTGACATAGAGCGCATGCAGAACGGTAGAGCGGTGCGAGTAGAGCGCGCCCTTGGGGTTGCCTGTTGTGCCGGAGGTATAGCAAAGCGCAGTCGCGGTGTTTTCATCCATTTGCGGCCAGTCGATCTGTTCTGGCTGGCCTTCAAGCAACTCTTCGTAGCAGAGCGCCTTGAGGGTGGTTTCGGGCATATGGGCGCGGTCTGTCATGATGACGTAGCGCATATTTTCGGGGAGATGGTCTTTCACCGCCTCCAGCAGCGGCACGAAGGTGACATCGGTGAAGAGCATCTTATCGGCGGCGTGGTTGACGATATAGATGAGTTGCTCGGGCGAAAGGCGGGGGTTGATTGTGTGGACAACCGCACCGATGCCGGAGACGCCATAGTAAAGCTCGAAGTGGCGGTGGCCGTTCCACGCGAGGGTTGCTACGCGGTCGCCTGTTTCGATGCCTTGGGCTTTGAGGGCGTGAGCGAGCTGTGCCGTGCGGGCGGCTGTTTCGCGGTAGGTCTGGCGGTGAAAGTCGCCCTCGGTGCGCACCGAGATGATCTCGCTATCGCCATGGGCGTCGACTGCATACTCGAGAATATCGCTGACCAGCAGCGCCTGTTGCATCATCATTCCCATCATCGTGGCGTCCTCCCTATTTGCCCTGAACGAGCCTAACCTTGGCTGGCGGGAGTCTCCAAGGGCGTTTCTTGATACCCGGCGGGATGACGTTGCGGCGCAGGGCGTTAGAGATCGATCTCTATCACCCCGTCAGGCTCTGCTGCGCGGGATTGGCAGAGGATGATCTCGCCTTCGCGTTGCTTGGCGGAGAGCACAAAGTCGCGGTGCTCGACCGCGCCCGACACAAGCCCGCATTTGCAGACACCGCAAATTCCGTCGGAGCATTTGACATCAATGTGGATACCGTTTTCGGCGAGAACATCTGTCGCGGTTTTGTCGGTTGGCACGGCCAGCGCGCGGCCGTTTTTGAGCTTGAGCGTGAAAGGATGGTTTACATAGTCAGGCTGCTCGGGGACAGCGAAATACTCCAGATGGCGCGCTTCTTCGGGGAAGCCTTGCCGCGTAGCCGCTTCTATCACGCCGTCCATGTAGCGGGTCGGGCCGCAGGTGTAGACATGCTGTCCTGTGGTATAATTTGCCAGCACAGTGTCCAGATCGGCGCGGGAGCCTTCATCGGAAAAGTGGTAGTAAACGCGGTCTGCCCAAGGCATGGCCGCAAGATCATCCAGATAGCCCGCCGATGTGCGCGACGCGCAAGAATAATGCAGCGCGAAATCGCGGCCCAAAGCGTGCAGGCGGTGGGCAAAGGCGATCATCGGGGTGATGCCGATGCCACCGCCCATAAGGTAGGTTTTGGTAGCCGTTTCATTCAGCTCGAAATGGTTGATCGGGTAGGAAACAAAGACTTTGCGCCCCTCTGTAAAGATGCGGTGCATAAGCGCCGAGCCGCCGCGGCCAGCGTCTTCGCGCAGCACACCGATCTGGAATTTGGAGCGATCAGCGGGATCACCTGACATGGAATACTGGCGCAGGAACTCGGGGGAGACGAGAATATCGAGATGCGCACCTGCGGCCCATTCGGGCAAGGGCGTGCCATCGTCGGTGGTGAACTCGTATTTGGTGACATCTGCGGTCATCGCCTCGGCTTTGGAGAGATTGAGGCGCATGACGGGGGAGGCGGTGTCGTTGGTGTAGCGATGCACGACACTTGTGTCGCCTGTGTTGATACGCTTCTTATATTCGCCTGCCGTGACCAGCGCCTCATAGGCTTTAATTCCTTCCTCGCGGTCCATCGGGAAGGGATAGGGGTAGGGATGCGGTGCGAGGGGCGCAGGGTAGACGGCGAGTGTCTGGTCTTCATACCTCAGATCAAGATCTTTTTGCAGCGGGCGGCGGTTGACCTCGTGCGTTGTGGGGCGATAGCTGCCATCGTCTTGTAGCTCTATATCCCACCACCACTTTTTCACGTCATTCGGGCTGCCGTTGCCGAGCATGTCGTCAAGCTTGGCCAGCGGCTTGGCAAGCGTTGGAATGTTCGACGCGGCCCAACGGAAGGGAGCCTCACTGAAGAGGCCTTCAAGGTTCCAGGGGCAGGTTTTCATACAGCGGCCACACATGGCACCGCCTTTGGTTGTCACGCGGTAGGTCGTGCATTTCTGGCTGTCGGACTTCCAGATTTCATAACCGTTGAACATGAGTTTCGGGCCAGCCGTGATGGCCCCTGAGGGACATTCACGGGCGCATTTGTTGCAGGCTTCGCAGAAGGCTTGCAAGCCAAAGTCGATGGGCTTGTCATGCTCCATCGGCATGTCGGTTGTGACCACACCCGACTTGAGCCTTGGCCCAAGGTAAGGGTTGAGGATCACCTCGCCGATGCGGCTGACTTCACCGAGACCTGCAAGCAGGAGAAGCGGTGGTTGAAGCACCTCGCCATCCATCACCGTGTGGGCCTTGGCCTTGTAGCCGAGGTTGCGGATGTGCTGGGCTATGACCCCGCCAAGGAGCGAAAAGCGCAGGTAGGCGCGCATGGATTGGGCGACGGCGATCCAGTCATCGCCCGAAGAACCATCGGTTGTGGAGTAGCCCTGATCAATGATCATCGAGACGGCTTGATCGTGTTGGGGCACGATTGGCTCGCCTGTGGCGTCGTGGCTATACCATGTCCAGTCGGGGCAGCGTGACAGACCTACAGCATCCACACTTAGAAAATAACTCGCGGCCTTGAGATTGGCGGCGTTGCGGGCGGCATCGGTGGGCTTGGGGCCAGCGGCGCTTTCACCGTCTTGCAAGAGCACAAACGCGCCAAGCGCGCGGCGCTGGGCAAAGGCGGGCGCGGCCTTGCGCACATAGTACCCCCCCTTGGCCGCGTCTTGCAGCCCTTTGCCCATATCGCCGAACTGGGCGCGCGCGAACATGTCGGTGCGCTTGGGCACGCGGGCGACGCGGGCCTCGTCGATATAGGTTGTCGGATCATCCACGCGCTTGAGCCGCTCGAAAGGATGCGCCCCCATGGCGTAGGTGCGCTTGGCATAAGGATCGCGGTTGAGGGCGGATTTGGCGTGGCCCATGCCGAGCCACCAGCCGGGCGCAAACTTCGCCTGCTCGGCCCACGGCGCGAGCGGCTTGTCATGGGCAAGCTCCATATCGGTGCTCACGGCGGCAAGGCCGAAGCGAGTGCCCAGCCAGGGCGCGTGAAGCTCTCCACCTTCCACGCTGCACAGGCCTGCGGCCACGGCGAGCTGGCCAAGATCAAACTCTGTCGAGGTTTCTGTATGGGCGCGGGCGTCAAAGCCGAGAAGGCGGATGTAGTTGGCGAGAACAGTTGCCGTTTCGGCCCCGAGAAGGGCTGCGCGGTGGGCTTGTGCATCCATGATCCAGTCGGAGCCGGGCTCGTCTGGCTTGGGATCACGATTCATCTCGACGAGGAACACAAGGCAGGTTTTGTGGTTTGAAATATCACGGGGCGCGGCGCTCATGCTTTCCCGCAAATCAGCCATGATGAGATCAATGCCGGACGCCAATGTCTTGGTCTGGCGGGTTTTGAGTGCTTGCGCGAGCCGCGCGATATCGGGGTTGTGGCGCGGTTCTTTGAGCCATGCGGAAGCAGGCAGCGGACCGAGGCCGACCATCGACATATCATTGAAATAGGCGAAGGCCTTAAGGTGATCGGCGCGTTCAACGGGGCTGTCGGGGATGCCGGCTTTTGCAGGGTTGATGAAGCCATCGCGGATGGCGTCGAGCATGGCTTGGAACTCGCCCATGGCGGTGACGATGCTTTCGGGCTTACCGGGGCGGTGAAAGCTGAGAGCGGCACGAGGCGGGAGCTGCGTCAGGTCTGGCAGGAGGTCGCGGCGGGAGAGCTTTTCCAAAGGATAGCCGCCGAGATGCAGCGGACGCTTCTTGTCGGAAAAAAACCTGAGACCCATTGCGCCGTGCTCCCCCTCTTGGTGCGGCCAGCATGCGCATAATTCTTGGGGGATTCAATTCCCCGCTGAAATCTGTGATAGGTGAGCGCAGATAGTCCAAAGGAATCAGCCCATGTCTCTTTCTCCCGATCATATCCCCGCCGATTTGCTGCCTGTTATGGACGCGCTGACCCGTGTTGGCCGCGAAGTTGCAGGGATTATTGCGCGCGGCGCGCTTGGCGATTCACTCAGCGTTGAAGTGGGCGAAAACAGTGACGGTGACGGGCAAAAAGCGCTCGACGTGATGGCGGACGAAATGTTCGAGGCGGCGCTGCGCGAGACGGCGGTGCGCTACTATGCGTCTGAGGAGCAGGAGGGCGTGCTTGACCTTGGCGCAGGCAAGTATGCGCTGGCGATTGATCCGCTGGACGGCTCTTCAAACATTGACGTGAACGTTTCGATCGGCACGATCTTTTCGATTTTTGAGGCCAAAGACGGGGCTGAAGAAAGCTTCTTGCGGCCTGCGAGCGAGCAAGTTGCCGGGGGTTACGTTGTGTTTGGCCCACAAACGGGCATGGCGGTGACTTTTGGCGAAGGCGTGCTGATCTATGCGATGGACCCTGCCACGGGCGAATTTGTGCTTGTGGAAACTGGCAAACAGATTCCTACGGCGACGAAAGAATATGCGATCAATGCGAGCAACCGCCGCCACTGGGTTTCCGGAGCGCGGGCTTACATTGAAGAGTGTGAGGCCGGTGAGACGGGCGCCAAAGGCAAGAATATGAACATGCGATGGGTGGCTTCTTTGGTGGCTGAAACGCACCGGATTCTGACGCGGGGTGGTGTGTTCCTGTATCCTGCAGATGCGCGCAATGGGTATGAAAACGGGCGTTTGCGGATGCTCTATGAATGTGCGCCGATTGCGTTTTTGATCGAGCAGGCCGGCGGACAGGCGCATGACGGGGTGACGCGGATTTTGGACAAGACCGCGCCCGAGCTGCACGCGCGCACGCCGCTGATCTTTGGCTCAAGCGAAGAAGTTGCGCGGGTGAAGGCGCATTACGAAGTCTGATTTCGAATGGCCCTGCGGGCCATCCGACCCGTTGGGGGCGCTGCCCCCAAACCCCCGGGATATTTGGGGCAATAAAAAAGAGCGGGCTTTGAGGGGTCGTGTTTTCGCTAACGGGCTGGCCCTTTCGGGGGGAGGCGTGGTAGAGCAGGCGCAAATCTGCATTTTATCATCACGAGGTTCCCGATGGCTCTTATCACGCTCCGCCAACTGCTCGATCATGCCGCTGAAAACGATTATGGTGTTCCGGCGTTTAACATCAACAATATGGAGCAGGGGCTGGCCATTATGAAGGCCGCCGAGAAGGCCAACGCGCCCGTGATTATGCAGGCGAGCCGCGGCGCGCGGGCCTATGCAGGCGATGTGATGCTGGCGCATATGATCCGGGCTTTGGCCGAGATGTATCCGAGCATTCCGCTGTGTATGCATCAGGACCACGGCAACAACGAGCAGACCTGCCTTTCGGCGATCAAGCACGGCTTTACCTCCGTTATGATGGACGGTTCGCTTGAGGCGGATATGAAGACGCCTGCGGACTGGGATTATAACGTCGATATAACCAAGAAGGTGGCGCAGATGGCGCATTGGGTTGGCGCGTCTGTTGAGGGTGAACTCGGGGTTTTGGGCAGCCTTGAGACGGGCGAAGCGGCTGAAGAAGACGGCTCGGGTGCGAGCGGGAAACTGAGCGAAGATCAGCTGCTGACCGACCCTGAAGAGGCGGCGGAATTTGTTAAGCTGACGCAGGTGGATGCACTTGCGATTGCGTGCGGAACCAGCCACGGCGCTTACAAGTTTTCCAAGAAACCAACGGGCGAAACCCTTGCGATCAAGCGGATTGAAGAGATACATGCGAAGATCCCGAATGTGCATCTGGTTATGCATGGCTCCTCAAGCGTGCCGCAGTATTTGCAGGACCTGATCAACGAATATGGCGGCGAGATGCCCCAGACATACGGCGTGCCTGTGGAAGAGATTGAACGCGGCATCAAATCTGGTGTGCGCAAGGTGAATATCGACACCGACAACCGCATGGCGATCACTGGCACATGGCGCAAGATTGCCAAGGAAATGCCGAAGGAATTTGATCCGCGCAAGTTTATGATCCCTGCGATGGAGGCAATGGAAAAGGTCTGCCTTGACCGTTTCGAACGCTTTGGAACGGCAGGGCAAGCGGGCAAGCTGAAGCCTGTTTCCATGGACGAAATGGCGAAACGTTATGACAGTGGATCGCTTGATGTTTGATCGTTCCATCAAGATTGCGCCGTCTATTCTGAGCGCGGATTTTGCCAACTTCGGGCAGGAAATTCAGGCCATTGAAGCGCAAGGCGCTGATTGGGTGCATGTGGATGTGATGGACGGGCATTTTGTGCCCAACCTCACCTTCGGGCCGATGGCTGTGAAGGCGTTTCGCCCGCATGTGAAGACGGTGATGGACGTGCATCTGATGATCTCGCCTGTGGACCGGTATATCGACGCTTACGCCGATGCGGGGGCCGATGTTTTGACAGCGCATATCGAGGCAGGGCCGCATATTCACCGCACATTGCAGGCCATTAAGGCCGCCGGGATGAAAGCCGGTGTGGCGCTGAACCCCGGAACGCCTGCGGAATCGGTTGCGCATCTGCTTGATCTGGCTGACTTAATTTGCGTTATGACAGTGAACCCCGGTTTTGGCGGGCAGAAATATATCGACATGGCGGGCAAAGTGCGCAGCTTGCGCGAGATGATCGGCGACCGCGAGATTCACATCGAGATCGACGGTGGAATGGACACAAACACTGCACCATTGATGGCGGCCGCGGGGGCCGATGTGCTTGTGGCTGGTTCGGCTGTATTCCGTGGTGGCTCGGTAAACAAACCCGAGGTTTACGGCGAGAACATTCGCGCTATTCGTGCGGCAGCGGAAGGCGCGCTTTAAGCGGTCTCTTGAACATGGCTGACAGGCTTCGCATAGTGCGCCTTTAAGTCGTTTCGGGAAACGCTTACAGGAGGTGCACCATGACACTTGCAGACCGATTGAGTGAAGAAATCGCCGCACGGCGGGATGACCTTGTTTCTTTGTGTCAGGACCTCATAAAAATTCCGACTTTGAATCCGCCGGGAGAGAACTATCGCGAGATATGTGACTATCTTGACCGCCGTTTGTTAAAGAAAGGTTTCCACACGGAACTGATCCGCGCGAAGGGGGCGATTGGGGATACCGAGAAGTATCCGCGCTGGAACCTTGTGGCCCGCAAAGAGGGCAAGCGCGCTGGCGAGTGTGTTCACTTCAACTCTCATATCGATGTGGTCGAAGTGGGCCGCGGCTGGACGACCGACCCTTTTGGCGGTGAAGTCATCGACGGGAAAATCTATGGACGCGGCGCCTGTGATATGAAGGGCGGGCTGGCGGCGAGCATTATCGCGGCAGAGGCATTCATCGCCGTTTGCCCTGATTTTGCAGGGGCGATCGAGATATCCGGCACGGCAGACGAGGAGTCTGGCGGCTTTGGCGGCGTGGCGTATCTGGCGGAAAAGGGCTTCTTTAACCCCGAAAAAGTGCAGCATGTGATCATCCCCGAGCCGCTCAACAAGGACCGTATTTGCCTTGGCCACAGGGGTGTCTGGTGGGCCGAGATCGAGACATACGGCGAGATTGCCCATGGCTCCATGCCCTTCCTCGGCGATTGTGCTGTGCGGCATATGGGGGCGGTTGTGAGCGAGATGGAACGCTCGCTTTTCCCTGCTTTGGCGCGGAAGCGCACAGATATGCCTGTTGTGCCTGAAGGAGCAAAACAAAGCACGATGAATATCAACTCCATCCATGGTGGCGAGGAGGAGCAAGAGGAAGATTATACTGGTTTACCAAGCCCTTGCGTGCCTGACTCCTGCCGTATGGTTATCGACAGACGCTTCCTTATCGAGGAGGATATTGACGAGGTGCAGGAGGAGATTCACGGGCTTTTGCGGCATGTGCAATCGGAGCGGGAGAACTTCACCTTTAATGTGCGCGAGTTGCAGCGGGTCTTGCCGACGATGACGGAAAAGAGCGCGCCTGTGGTGCAATCTGTGGCGAAAGCGATCAGCGAAATTATGGGGAAAGAGGCGGATTATGTAATCTCGCCAGGGACCTACGACCAGAAGCACATTGACCGTATCGGGCGGCTGAAGAACTGTATTGCCTATGGCCCCGGGATTCTGGATCTGGCCCATAAACCTGACGAATATGTCGGAATTGACGACATGGTAGAGAGCGCGCAGGTGATGGCGCGCAGCCTTTTGGAGCTGCTCGACGGGCGTGAAAGTTAACCCAGCGAACCGCTTGGTTAACGGGGGCGAAAAGCAGCTGATTCCAGGGGGGTGTTATGCGTGCACCGGGCGTGCACAACCCGTGCACCGCCTAAAACAGGGGTTTGTTAACGGAAATTAACTTAATGTGGCGGGCGACAGCCATGTGAGGTGCACAATGAATGTGCACCCTACGGGGCGATTTGGAAAATGCGCTTGAATACTCGCCACATTCGGGGGCAAACTTCTTTCAAGCGGGTCGAAGGTTGGCCTGACCAAAGGGAGAGACGGTATGAAACTCATGAAATTTGCGACTGTGAGCGCGTTGGCGATGATGGTGGCGGGCGGGGCCATGGCGAAGAGCGATATCACGCTCGCGCTCCAGCTTGAGCCGCCGCATCTTGACCCGACGAGCGCGGCTGCGGGCGCGATTGACAGCGTGCTTTATTCCAACGTGTTCGAAGGGCTGACGCGGTTTGCTTCGGATGGTTCCATCATCCCCGGTCTTGCGCAGAGCTGGGAGGTTTCCGAGGACGGGCTGACCTATACCTTCAAGCTGGCCGAGGGGGTGACTTTCCATGACGGGACCACGATGGACGCGGAGGATGTGAAATTCAGCCTCGACCGTGCGCGCGCAGAGGACAGCGCCAACGCGCAGAAGGTGCTGTTTGCGAGTATTGCCGATGTTGAAGCCGTGGACGCCACCACCGTGAAGATTACGCTGAGTGCGCCGAACGGCTCGCTTCTTTTCAATCTTGCTTGGGGGGATGCCGTTATTGTGGCGCCCGAGAGCATTGAGAACATCACGCAGATGCCGGTTGGCACTGGCGCTTTCAAGTTTACCAACTGGGTGCAGGGCGACAATATTGTGTTGGAGCGCAACCCCGATTATTGGGGCACGCCTGCCAAGCTTGATAAGGTGACGTTCAAGTTTATCGCCGATCCGACCGCCGGCTTTGCCGCTGTGATGGCCGAAGATGTGGATGTGTTTTCGGGCTATCCTGCGCCCGAGAATGTGCCGCAGTTTGAGGCGGACCCGCGCTTTCAGGTGATTGTCGGCAACACCGAAGGCGAGACCATTCTGGCGATGAACAACAAGCTTGCGCCGTTTGATGACGTGCGCGTGCGCGAGGCGGTGAGCCATGCGATTGACCGTCAGGCCATTATCGACGGGGCGATGTTTGGCCTCGGCACGCCGATCGGCACGCATTTTGCGCCGCATAACCCTGATTATGTCGATCTGACGGCAGACAGCGCCTATGACCCCGAAAAGGCGAAAGCCCTGCTGGCGGAAGCGGGTTTTGCGGACGGGTTCACCACCACGCTGAAGCTGCCGCCGCCCTCTTATGCACGCCGTGGCGGAGAGATTATTGCCGCCCAGCTGCGGGATGTGGGTATCCAGACCGAGATCAGCAATCTGGAGTGGGCGCAGTGGCTCGAAGAAGTGTTCAAGGGCAAGGACTTTGGCCTGACGATTGTGAGCCATACCGAACCGATGGACATCGGGATTTATGCGCGGCCTGATTATTACTTCCAGTATGATGACGCGGATTTCCAGGCGATGAACGCGGAACTTGAGGCCGAGGCCGACCCGGCAAAGCGCACAGCCATTCTGGACAAGATGCAGCGCAAGATTGCGGGCGATTATGTGAACGGCTACCTCTTCCAGCTGGCTGTGCCGACGATTGCCAAGGCCGGTGTTGTGGGCCTTTGGGAGAATGCGCCGACGCAAGCCAACGACATGACAGGCGTGTATTGGGCTGAGTGAAACGATTTGATGTCTCGCCGGCGGCAGCACGCTTTGAAGCGGCGGATGCCTCCGGCGGGGATATTTTTGGCAAAAAGAAAGACCGGGTGAGACGCGGATGAGCAGGCGGGGCGTATGCTGAGATTTGTTCTGAAGCGCTTGCTTTCGCTTGTGATCTCGCTGGCTGTGGCGAGTGTTGTGATCTTTCTGTTTGTCGAGGTCGTGCCCGGCGACCCTGCGGCTTATATGCTTGGCATGAATGCGCAGGAAGATACGCTTGCGGCGTTGCGTGAGCAGCTTGGGCTGAACGGGACATTGGTTGAGCGCTATCTGAGCTGGATTGGCGGGATGCTGCGGGGCGACTTCGGGACGTCTTACACCTATCGCACGCCTGTGGCCGAGATGATTGGCGAGCGGATATGGATATCTCTGCCGCTGGCTGTATATGCTCTGACGCTTTCAACGCTGATTGCTTTTCCTGCGGGAATTTGGGCGGCGAGCAAGCGCGGCAGCCTCGCGGATGTGCTCGTGATGGGGTTCACCCAGCTTGGCGTGGCGATTCCGAACTTCTGGTTTGCGATGCTGATGGTGCTGCTGTTCGCGATCAACCTGCGCTGGTTTAGCGCGGGCGGGTTTGCGGGCTGGGACGCGGGTTTTTTGCCCGCGATGAAGAGCCTGACGCTGCCTGCCGTGGCGCTGGCGCTTCCGCAGGCGAGTATTCTGGCGCGGGTGATGCGCTCGTCATTGCTTGATACGTTGGGGGAGGACTATATCCGCACGGCACGGGCCAAGGGGCTGAGCCGCAGGCAGGCATTGTGGCGGCATGCGTTGCGCAATGCTTTGATCCCTGTTCTGACGATCATCGGCTTGCAGTTTTCCTTCCTTCTGGCGGGGGCGATTATCATTGAAAATGTGTTCTTCCTGCCCGGTCTCGGGCGGATGGTGTTCCAATCCATCGCGGCGCGGGATTTGATTGTGGTTGAAAGCGTGGTGATGCTTTTGGTTTTTGCCGTGATTCTGGTGAACTTTTTGGTGGATGTGGCTTATGCCGTTGTCGATCCGCGTTTGAGGGTGAAGGCATGAACCGTTCGCTCATCCTCGGCGCGTTGCTTTCGGCGGTTTTTGTCATCGCGGCTCTCGTGAGTTTTGTCTGGACGCCTCATGACGTGTTGGGGCTGGATATCCCCAACAAGCTCAAGGAACCGGGCGGCGCGCATCTGTTCGGGACCGACCATTTCGGGCGCGATATTTTCAGCATGGTCATGGTTGGCGCACGCACCTCGATTGCTGTGGCTGTTGTGGCCGTGGGCATCGGGATGCTGCTTGGTGTGCCGCTGGGCCTTGCGGCGGCAGCGCGGACGGGGACGCTTCTGGACGAGGTGATCATGCGCGGGAATGACCTGGTGTTTGCGTTTCCAAGTCTTTTGATCGCGATTATGATCACCGCTGTATTCGGGGCGAGTGCGGTGAATGCGATTATTGCCATCGGGATATTCAACATCCCTGTCTTTGCGCGGCTGGTGCGCGGGGCCAGCTTGAGCCTCTGGACGCGGGATTATGTGCTGGCGGCAAGAGTCTCGGGCAAGGGGGCGGCGCGGATCAGCTTCGAGCATATTTTGCCGAACCTGACAAACTTGCTGATTGTGCAGGGAACGATCCAGTTTTCACTCGGCATCCTTGCGGAGGCGGGGCTGAGCTATGTGGGCCTTGGTGCGCAACCGCCGACACCGAGCTGGGGCAGGATGCTGGCGGAGAGCCAGACGATGTTCAGCTTCAAGCCGCATCTGGCGATTTTTCCGGGGCTGGCGATTTTGCTGACGGTTCTGGGGTTGAACCTGATGGGCGACGGCTTGCGCGACTGGCTTGACCCGCGCTTGCGGAGGACGAAGAGATGAGCCTTTTGCAGGTTGAGAACCTCAATATGAACATTCACGGCATTCCGATTTTGCGGAATGTTTCGTTTGGTGTGAAAGCGGGCGAGATCCTTGGAGTGATTGGCGAGAGCGGCTCCGGAAAATCCATGACGGCGCTTGCGGTGATGCAGCTTTTGCCCGTGGGGTCTGTGGCTACGGGGCGGGTGAGTCTGAACGGCCACGAGATGCTGGAGCTTGATGAAGAGGCGCTGTGCAAGCTGCGTGGCAACGAGGTCGGCATGGTGTTTCAGGAGCCGATGACGGCGCTGAACCCGATCCAGACGATTGGCCGTCAGGTGGCGGAGACGATCCTTATTCATGAGAATGTGAGCCGCCGCGAGGCTATGGCGCGCGCGGCGGAGGCGCTCAGGCGCTGTGAGCTGCCGCAGGAGCGTTTTCCGCTCAGTCGCTATCCGCACGAGCTTTCCGGCGGGCAGCGGCAGCGGGTTGTGATTGCCATGGCGATTGCTTTGCAGCCGAAACTTCTGATTGCCGACGAGCCGACAACGGCGCTTGATGTGACAACGCAGGCCGAGGTTTTGCGGCTGCTCAAGCGGCTGGCGCAGGAAGACGGAATGGGGCTTTTGCTGATCACCCATGACCTTGCTGTGGTGGCGGATATGGCCGACCGGATTGTGATTATGCGCAAAGGAGAGGTTGTGGAAAGCGGGCCTTGCCCTGCGATTTTTTCAACCATGGAGCACCCCTATTCGCTGGCTTTGCTGGAAGCCTCGGACCACCAGCCCGAACGGGCCGGGCATGTTTTTGACGCGCCTCTCTTGAGCGTGCGGGATGTGGTGCGGGACTATGCTTTGCCGCGCGAAAGCCTGTTTGGCGGGGCAAAGCACTTTCGCGCTGTAAAGGGCGTGAGCTTTGACATTCGCCGTGGTGAAAGCCTTGGGCTTGTGGGCGAAAGCGGCTGCGGGAAAAGCACGCTGACGCGGGCCATTCTGGGGCTGGAAGAGGTGCAGGGCGGGGAAATTTTGCTGGATGGCGAACCTGTGTTCAGCGGCAAGCGACCCAACCGCGCGGTGCGGCGCAAGATGCATGTGGTGTTTCAGGACCCCTACGGGAGCTTTAACCCGCGCTGGAAAGTGAGCCGACTGGTTGCCGAACCGTTTCACTTGCTGGACGCGCCGCCCGAGGGGCGGGAGCGGGAGGCGGCCATTATCGGTGCGCTTGAAAAGGTGGGCTTGGGCGCTGAAGATGCGGACAAGTATATCCACGAGTTTTCTGGCGGGCAGCGCCAGCGGATTGCGATTGCGCGGGCGCTGATTATCAAGCCGGAGTTGATTATTCTCGATGAGGCGGTGTCTGCGCTGGATGTGAGCATTCGTGCGCAGATACTCGACCTGTTGGCCGATTTGGGCACACGCTTCGGGCTGACCTATTTGTTTATTTCCCATGATCTCAGTGTCGTGAAAAACGTGACGGACCGCTGCCTTGTGATGCAGGCGGGAGAGATTGTGGAAGAGGGCGTAACCGATGATATATTCGAGCGCCCGCAGCATCCTTATACCAAGGAGCTGATTGGCGCTGTCCCGCAGCTTCCCGAAAAGCGACAGGCGTGAGCACGCTTGCCCGGCGATTTGGTGCTTTTCATTAAGTGCGATGCGGGTGATGCTTGGCGCTTGATGGAAAAGGACAAATGATGCGCAAACTACTCCTCGTCGGACTTATGATGCTTGGGCTGGCTGTGTTGCCAGCACCGCCCGCGCAAGCTGCGCCGGAAAAGGCGGAGATTGTGCGTATTCTGGGCGAGATTCACACGCTTCCCGGGATGCGGGACTCATTGGAGCGAAACGGTTTCACGGGTGAAAACCTTGAGCTGGCGGTGCGCCAGATCGGAATAATGCTGGGCGATCGCCAGATTGCCAACCATATTGCAGAGCGCATTCTTGCGGCAGGGCGGGGTGATTTTGTAAACGCGCAGGCAGCGCAGGGGTTGATCCAGCCGTTGCTGTCGCGCGGCATGGGCCATTTGAGCGAGCGTGAACTTGGCTATTTTTATCAGGTTGAAACGACCGTTTTGAAGGCTATGACGAAGCGCGATTGCGGGCTTTCCTTTCGCAACCGTCTGCCGCCGGACGAACTTGCGCGGCGGACAGCAAAAGTTGCCGCGCGGCTGAACGCGCCTGCGCTGAAGGAGTATTACCGTATCCAGTATAAGGCGGCGAAGCTGGGTGTGACGCGGGGGCCCAAGGTGCTTTCGGATGCGCTGCGCGAGCGGGTGGCGACACGGCTGAATGTGGCGCTGAACGAGGCGGCGGAAGCCACGCCCGAGGGGCGGGCGGCGATGAAGGCTTTTGCCCGCCTTGAGAGCGTGGGCAACCCGGCGGCCTGCGATGCAGGGCTGTTTTTTATGGATGTGGTGATGAACATGGATGCGGCGGCGCGCCACGAGACATTTCTGGTTTTGTCAGAGCAGTGATAGAGGCTTGCCATGTGGTGTGAGGGGAAACATGGGTGACTTGATTTCGCCGCAGGCTTCGCCTGCGGCGACCTGTGCGAGAGGGGCTTTGCCCCCCTCGCGCTCCCCCCAGGATATTTTTGGCAAGAAAAAGCCGGAAGGGCGTGAGACATGCGCGTTGATTTGATTTTGCTGTGTTTTGCTTATGTTTTGAGCCAGTTTTATCGCGCATTTCTGGCGGTATTGACCGAGGTTCTGGAGCGCGATGTGGGCGCGACACCTGAAGACCTTGCAATGGCCTCGGGGCTTTGGTTTCTGGCGTTTGCGGCGATGCAGATTCCTGTGGGCGCAGCTTTGGACAGGGTGGGCCCGCGACGCACGGCCTCTGTGTTGCTGTTGGTTGGCGGCGGGGGCGGTGCGGTTGTGTTTGCTATGGCCACGGTGCCTGCGCATATTTCGATTGCGATGTTGCTGATCGGGGTGGGCTGTTCGCCAGTTCTCATGGCGTCTTACTATATTTTTGCGCGAACCTATTCCGCTGCTGTGTTTGCCACATTGGCAGCTGTTATTCTGGGGGTTGGTTCTGTTGGGAACCTTGCCTCGGCTTTGCCGACGACACTGGCTGTCGAGGCCTTTGGCTGGCGGTCAGTGGTTTGGTTTACGGCCGGAGTGAGTGTGATTACGGCGTTGGGGCTGTTTTTTATTGTGCGTGATCCAGAGCGGGTTGTGAGTGATGTGAAGGGCTCGGTTCTGGACTTGCTCAGGATGCCTGCGCTTTGGTTGATCTTTCCGCTGATGGCGTTTCAATATGCACCGGCTGCGGGCGCGCGGGGGCTGTGGATCGGGCCGTATTTGCGCGATATTTTTGGCGCGGATAATGCGCTTGTCGGGCAAATTACGCTTTTGATGGGTGCGGCGATGATTGCCGGGACGTTTGCCTACGGGCCGCTTGACCGCCTGCTGGGCACGCGAAAGTGGGTGATTTTTGGCGGCAACATCCTGTCGATGGCGGCGTGTTTCTGGCTTGGACTGACGAGTGTTGAAAGCCTTTGGCTGGCGGTGGCGCTGTTTGGGGCGATCGGCTTTTTCGGGGCGTCTTTCCCGATGATGATGGCGCATGGGCGCGCGTTTTATCCGCCTCATCTTGTCGGGCGCGGGGTGACGCTTATGAACCTGTTTGCCATCGGGGGTGTCGGGATCATGCAGATGCTTGCCGGAGGGCTTTACGGGCGCGTGGCCGCTCATGCGGTGAGCCCGGCCGAGCCGTATCAGGCGCTTTTTGTCTTTTATGGCGCACTTGTGGCGCTTGGGCTGGTTATTTACCTCTTTGCGCGCGAGCGGACCGACTAGCTCTTTATTCTGGATGCGGGCTGCGCTATTGGGCATCGTCCTAGACATAAGGAGTCTTTTTGATGGGCTATAACGTTGTTGTCGTCGGGGCCACTGGAAATGTGGGCCGTGAAATGCTGAACATCCTTGCGGAGCGCCTGTTCCCTGTGGACAAGATTGCCGTGCTTGCGAGCCGGAAGTCGCTTGGAACGGAAGTCAGCTTTGGGGACAAGACGCTCAAGACGACGGATCTCGACACCTTTGACTTTACGGGCTGGGACATGGCGCTGTTTGCCGTTGGCTCGGAGGCGACAAAGCAATATGCGCCGCTGGCCGCCAAGGCGGGCTGTGTAGTTATCGATAACTCATCGCTGTATCGTTATGATGCGGATGTGCCGCTGATTGTGCCTGAGGTGAACCCCGAGGCGATCCACGACTATGCCAAGAAGAATATCATTGCCAACCCGAACTGCTCGACGGCGCAGATGGTTGTGGCGCTTAAGCCTTTGCACGACCGTGCGCGTATCAAGCGCGTCGTGGTGAGCACCTATCAGTCTGTTTCGGGCGCGGGAAAAGAGGGCATTGACGAGCTTTGGGACCAGACCAAGAGCATCTACAACCCTACGGATAACAAGCCGCCGCGCAAGTTTACCAAGCAGATCGCGTTTAACGTGATCCCGCATATTGATGTGTTTATGGAAGACGGTTCCACCAAGGAAGAGTGGAAGATGGTCGCCGAGACCAAGAAGATCATCGACAAGAGCATCAAAGTGACGGCGACCTGTGTGCGCGTGCCTGTTTTTGTCGGGCACTCAGAGGCGATCAATATCGAGTTTGAAGACCACCTTGACGAGGACGAAGCGCGCGACATTCTGCGCGAGGCGCCCGGTGTTATGGTGATCGATAAGCGTGAGGACGGCGGCTATGTGAGCCCTATTGAATGTGTGGGTGACTTTGCGACGTTTATTTCGCGCATCCGTCAGGACAGTACGATTGATAACGGGCTGAACCTTTGGTGTGTGAGCGACAACCTGCGCAAGGGTGCGGCACTGAACGCGGTGCAGATTGCCGAGCTGTTGGGCCGTGAGGTTTTGAAAAAGGGCTAAGACGTGTTTTTTCAGGATTTGGGAGGGCCGGCCGAGAGGCTGGCCCTTTTTCTTTGAGGTGTGGGCTCGAACGCTTCGCGTCCGATCCTGTGGGGGCGCTGCCCCCAAGGTTCAAAACCAGAGGTTTTGAACCCTCCCCCGGGATATTTCGGGCAAGAAAAAAGACATGTGGGTCGGCGGAGGTTTGCTTAGATCTGTGCTGTGTTGGGGGCTTGTTCCGGCTGTGGGCTTGCGCCTCTCTTCCTGTTGGCCTTTGGTGTGGATTGTATTCTCAGGAGGCTTTCATGCGCGCTACAGTTCTTATTCTTTCGCTTTTTCCATCGGTTCTTGTGGCCGATATCATTCCGCTGACCAGCGATGTTTCGGCGGTAACGCTTTATCCGCAAGGAGCAACGATCGTGCGGGAGGTGCCTTATTCCATGCCTGCGGGGAGTCACGAGCTGATTTTGACGGATTTGCCGCGCTCGACCGATTTGAGCCAGGTGCGGGTCGGGATGACAGGGGCGACGATGGGGGCGATCACGGGGCGCAGCGATTATGTGCCGCCGCGGGATGCAGCCGAGAGCGCCGAGATCGAGGCGGCGAAGGCCGAGGTGGAGCGGCTTGAGGGCCTTTTGCGCGAAGGTGAGGAAGAGGTGCTGATGATCCGCCTTGAGAGCGAGGCGGCGGAGGCGCGAGTGAACTTTTTACGCGGACTGGGCGAGGGTGAGGAGACCACCGGTATGGATGCAGCCGGTCTGCGCGATTTGGCTGCGATGATTGGCGACGAGACTTTGGCGGCGCGCCAGCTTTCTTTTGAGGCAAAGTTCAGGGCGGATGAAGCCGAGCGCGCTTTGAAGGACACACGCGATGAACTGGCCAAGGCCGAGCAGGCTTTGGCGGCGCTTCAGACCGAAGACGAGGGCACAGTGCAGTTGAGCATTGCGGCAACGTCTGGTGGTGCGGCGGAGGGTGTGATCACCGTGTCTTACACGCATTATGACGCGGGTTGGATTCCGACGTATGACATGCGGCTTGATAAGCAAGCGGGGCGGCTCGGGATCGAGCGCGGTGCGATGATCCGTCAGGGCACGGGCGAAGACTGGACGGGTGTGGCGCTTACGCTTTCGACGGTGCGGCCGAGCGAGCAGATCGAGCCGAACGAAGTATATGCATGGCAGCGCGGTGTGATGGACCCGCCCCAGGCGATGCCGCGTCAGAGCAAGCAGCTCGAGATGGACAGTTTGTCGCGCGCGGATATGGTGGGGGCTGCTGCGCCCGAGCCTATGATTGTAGCAGAGGAGGCAGTGGCTGCGCCGAGCTATGACGGGCTGGCTGTGACTTATGACTACCCCGAGCCTGTGAATGTGGCGAACCGTGCCGACAGCCTGCGGATTACGCTTGGCACAGTGGAGACGGATGCCGAGGTGTTGGCGTGGGCTGCGCCGCTTTACGACGCGACGGGCTTTATGATGGCGCATATCAGCAATGACACGGGTGAGTTGATTTTGCCGACGCCGTTTATGAACCTCTATCTCGACGGGCGCTTTATGGGCCGCAGCAGCTTGGGCAAGGTGATCCCTGCGGGAGCGGAGGCGGATATCGCCTTCGGGGCGATTGACGGTTTGCGGCTGACGCGGAATGTGACGCGCAATGAAGGTGACCGCGGGATGATCAGCCGCTCGACCGAGCTGAGCGAAGACGTTGCCATTGAGGTGGAAAACCTGACGGGGCAAGCATGGCCTGTGAAGCTGTTTGACCGTGTGCCCTATTCGGAGCAGGAGGAGCTTGCGATTGACTGGCAGGCGAGCCCGCGCCCGAGCGAGGAGAACTATGAGGAGCGTCAGGGTGTGCTTGTTTGGGACCTGGATGTTGGCGCGGGAGCGAAACAGGCCGTGACGCTCAAGTATCAGCTGGAGTGGCCTGAGGGCAAAGTGCTGCAGTGACGGGGTTCGGATTTTAGCATTTCGAAAAAACGACCCAAGCGGGGGGGGGGGGGGGGGGGGCGCGCCCCGCCGGGCCCACGGAGAGAAAATAGAAAAGCAACACAAAACAAA
>NZ_JAOWLC010000009.1 GCF_025751535.1 Lentibacter sp. XHP0401
GTCGCCATGCTACTTCTCCTATGTGCAGTATAGGCCAAGCCTAACCTGCTGGGTGAAGCAGCCGGTACATCCCATTACTAACCTGAGCGACACTAACGGCCCAAAGCGGTCACTCAACGAGGACATGAATTTCTGCGGTTGCAGCCCGCATTTCCGCCATTCGCTGCACCCGCAAAATCTCGAAGCAAGCGAACTCACAGTCTGCGGACAAAACCGACCTTGATCGACTTGTGTTGAATGGCTGCTCTTGCAGTAGAACGGAGTATGGGTGATGAAGCTGAAGTTCGAAGCGATCGCTATACGGATAAACTACTTCGCAAAAACCTGGTGTTAAGCGGTGGCATAACTTTGTTCGCACTGTTCCACCACATGGCGGCAATACAGGTGGCCAAAATCGGGATCGACTCCGGCTGGGAGCGAAATCGTATCATAAGGTGATGTAATCACGATTTTGACCGCCTGTGAACGCCAGCGCCAACGAGATCAAGGGCGAATGCACCGTCGAGCGGGAGAGAGCGCTGAAGCTGGACCGCGAACGCGAGAAGCAGCATGGCCTCGATGACGGGCTCAGTTTGTGAAGAGGGGGATTTTCCTCTGGTCGCCCGTGGGAAAGTGTGTTGACCGCCGTGCTTTCGCGTTTAAGGTGATTTAAAATGGTGGGTTGATGGTGAAGTTCGGGTTCGTTTGTGTGTTGGGATTTTGTCTATCTGCGCCGCTTGCTGAGGCGGAGGACGCATACACATTGCCGCCGCTTCCCAAACATCTTGAGCTCCCAGACTGCGAGCTAGGACCAGACTGTCCGATCCCGTTTAATCATTTATCAAATCAAACAGATGAGCCGTTTTTTGTACGGAACGAGGTATTTGACGAAAGGTTTTCGGCGTGGCGTAAGTATGCGGATGTTATTGAAGAATTTCATGATGTTCGGGATTGCTTGATTGCGAGTGAAGCCAAAAAAGAAGCCCCAAATTTGCTGCTGATTGATTGGTCCAAGGGCGATTTTGTACGTACCGGACAAGTCTGTTTGTTCCGAATTGCCAGTAGCCTGAGGCACCCTTCACTTATGCAGGAATGGATTCGCTATCATGACTTCAGGTTGTCGGATTTGAAGCTAGGTGATGAAACACATGTAAGTTATTCTGCGGTTGTGTTCACGGGGATTTGGAACGCCACCCAATATCGCGAACGAAAGCCAAACTGGATCGCCGCTCTGACCGGAATTGATGTCACAATTTCCATCGGATTTGGGGTGCGGTATAATCGAAATCTTGATGTCGTAGATGTTTTTTTACAGGGCAGATCGATTTTTCAATAGTTACTTGGAGATGTAGATATGCCGTTACTCGCGAGACATTTCCTTTAACCTCCCGGCACCGGGAAGAAGGAGATAATCATGAATAAAGATCAACGCGAGATACAACGCAAGTTACGGATACTGCGATACGCCGAAGAGATCGGCCATGTTGCCAAAACCTGCCGCTATTTCGGGATCGGTCGCGCCAGTTTTTACCGCTGGCGCAAAGCCTATGCAGAACACGGCGAAGCAGGGCTAATCAATGCGCCGCCCATCCCCAAATGGCACGCGAACAGAACGCCACCGGAGCGCGAGGAAAAGGTGCTTTATCTTCGGCGCAAATACCACCTCGGTCCCATGCGGATCGTTTGGTATCTGGAGCGCTATCACGGCATCAAGATATCTGACGCAACCGTTTAGCGCATTCTGCGCCGGCATGGGCTAAACCGCCTTCCACGTGGCACCCGCATGCGAAAAGTCCATACCAAGCGTTATAAGAAGCAGGCGCCCATTGCCTGACAGGGTATTGCGCAGCAATGTCCCGAGAGGGAGGTCATCACATCCAGATGGATGTTAAGTTCCTGACTTGCATCGGAGAAAAGGGCGAAAAGGTGCGCCGCTTTCAATATACGGCTATCGACGACGCGACGCGGGTTCGGGCACTAAAGATCTACGAAAAGCACACCCAGGCCAATGCAATCGACTTCGTCGACCATATCATCGAAAAGTTCCCGTTTCGCATCCGTGAAATACGCACGGATAACGGCCATGAGTTTCAGGCGAAGTTCCATTGGCACGTCGAGGATCTCGGCATCCGCCATGCTTACATCAAACGTGGCACGCCCCAGCTCAACGGCAAGGTAGAGCGGTCTCACCGTTCAGACGGGCAAGAATTTTATCAGCTGCTCAGCTACAAAGATGATGTCGATCTCGAAGCCAAACTGGACGAATGGTAGCGCTTTTACAACTTCCACAGACCGCATGGCGCGCACAATGGAAAGACACCTTACGAAGCCCTCAGAGAAAAGCTATAATCAACAAAGGGAAGTCTCACGAGTAGCCGCACCTTACACTTAGATCGCAAAAGCGGCGGTTGAACGCGGGTTCGTGTCATGATGCTTTAGCCACACAACGTTCGTGCTCGGTTTTGTTACCTAGGTCCGGGCAAGTAGTCGCTTCTCAACTTTATGAATGCCACCAATGTGCAAAGCTCTACGAAACGGCCCAATCCGGATCCTTGGCAACGAGTTCCACCGTGTTGCCATCCGGGTCGAAGGTGAACACCCCTCGCCAGCCAACCCAGTCAAATGTCTCGACGTTGTAGTCCAGGCCGAGGTGTTCATACCATGCGATCACTGCGTCCTGTTCGCGCCAAGGCAGGCTCAGGGCGATGTGATGAAGAGATGACCCCGCGCCGGTAGCGGGTGGGAAATCCGCTGCCCTCGTGCGGCCTGCACCTTCGATATCATGTCGAAATAACGCCAGAACAGCGGTATGCCCGCCGAAGCCTTTGGCAATACGGAAGAATACGATGCGCCCGTTGTCTGGATCGTTCATCAGCTCAAGGCCGATCACGTCGCGGTAGAACGCAATCATCGCGTCTAGATCAATGCACCGGATGGCGATTTCGCCAAGGGCGCGAACTTCAAAACCTCGTTCAGTCATGAAATCTCTCCTATTGTTTGTGCCAGGACAATGCCGGATATGAGGAAATCCGCAACGCGCGGCGTTCAAGCGGAACTTCTTTTTATGGTCCCCGCAGTTAACAGCCATAGACAAAAGCCGGTTTCTGCAATCGCGGTTACCCCGTATGCTGGGGCGAATACAGCCGAAAGCTCTGATGCAAAGAAACGCAGAGTGCTGCCAATCAGATAAACGATGCCAGCCGCTGCGATACCCACGCCAAAGAGCCTGTGAATAAATCCCGCCCGCCAGATCAGCACGCCGGTCAACAGGCTGTTGATCCCGAAGAAGACCAGCCCAAGGTCGTAACCGTGACCATGCAGGTTGAGAAAAAGCGCACTCATAGCTTCGGCTTGCCTCGGAGCGAGTGCTGCGACATCCTGCGCGCGCGTCAGCAACAGCAACGCCGCCTGAAGGTTCATGAGGTTTGCGCCGATAATGACGGATTGCACCAGTCTAAAGACGAGCGCGGCCAGCGCGAGTGTCGGTGCGACTGGTCGAAACAACACAAACAGAAGCACTGCAAGTCCGGCATCGGCAAGCGCCATGATCAGGTCGAACGCAATGGAGAGCTGAAAGTTTCTCGTCGAGGCAAGGATCGCGCGGGCGGTGCCGCCCGCGTCACTCAGGTCGATCAGCGGGCTGCGAAAGACCACTTCGGAGCTGATGCCGAGGAAGATGATAGCGAGATAGAGCAATCCTGCCCATCGGGCGATAGAGATCTCGGGCGGCGTGAGGTGCGTTTTCATTTGGTAGGTCCTTCTGTCTATAACGCGATCACTTCCGTAAGAAGGCAGTGACAGTTTCAGTGAAGAGCGGGTCGAAAGGGGCCAACAGATGATCCGCGCCCGGGGTATGGACGAAAGTGAAATCCGGGATCGCTTGACCCAGGCGTTCGATATTCGCGCGTTCTCCATCGGTTTCACCGGCGATACCAAGAACCGGGAACGGAATGGCTTCCAGCTCGTCCGACCCAAGACCCAGAAGTTGATGCATCGCACTTGCGGTTGCCGCCAACGGAGCGGCGTCCTGATCGGTGGCGATGCCATGGGGCGAGAGCATCGCAAGACCGGCCATCATTTCCTCTTCACTGGCCCCTTCATCATCAGGGGCCATAGCGGTGATGAAGTCGCCAAACGTGTCGACACGGCCAAAGGCGTCGGCAATAAAACCGTAGGTTTGTATCGCGTTGGCCCCCGACCGGTCGAAGCCGCCGATGAGCAGCGACAGGACGCGGTCAGGGTGCGTGGTGGCGAGTTTCAGTGCGGTTTCGGCTCCCATTGAGTAACCAACGGTATGCGCGGCTTCGATGCCATGATCGTCCATCAATCCCATCACGTCATCGACCAATTGGGTGCCATAGGCATCGGCGTCAGCGGGCTTGCCGCTGGCACCATGACCGCGCGCGTCAAAACTGATCGCACGAAATCCGTCGAGCGGTAAAAGCCCATTGCTTTCCCATAGGGTCGATGATCCGGCGAAGGCGTGCAGCATTACGACGGTGGGACCGGTGCCTTTCTCGGTGAAGTGGAGGGGCACGCCGTCAGAAACAAAAGTACTTTCTTCAGCAAACGCAAGCATTGGCAGGGCAAAGAGAACAGCGGTAGTCAGAGGAATTATGGGTTTCATGGGATCACCTTCTTGTTGATGAAACGAGTTGTGAATGTGGGAACCTGACCGAGCCAGACTGAGGCGAGCAGGACAGCGGCACCAATGGTCTGCAGTGTCCCAAGGGCCTGGCCTAGCCAGAGCCACCCAAGTAAAACAGCGGTCAGTGGACTCATCAAACCGAGCATCGAGACGGCACCGGGCTCAATTCGGGCCACGCCGCGAAACCAAAGCCAATAGGTCGCCGCCGCGCCGATCAGACCGAGCCAGGCAAGTCCGGCCAGATTCGTCGCCGTGAGCGGTGGCAGGGCCGGTTCGAAGACGAACGCCACAGGCAAGAGCAGCAAACCGCCCGCCGTCAGTTGCCATGCGGTGAAGGTCAGCGCCGGAACTGGCGGTTGCCACTTCCGCGACAGGACCGTCCCGGCGGCCATCGACGCCGCCCCGCCCAGCCCGGCAGCCACCCCGATTGGATCGAGCTCGGCAGCAGGGCCAAGAACGAGCAAGGCGACTCCACCAATGCCCGCAATTGCGGCCAAAATGGATACGACCGAAACGCGTGAGCCGAGCAAGGCGCGCGATAAACCAAGCACGATCAGTGTCTGCGTTGCGCCGAGTGTTGCCGCCACACCGCCCGGAAGACGATACGCCGCAACAAAGAGCAGCGACCAGAAAATCGCGAAGTTGAATGCGCCCAGAAGGAACGTCCGTCCAAGCCATGCCCGCGATGGAAGGTTTCTGGTCACCATCAATAGCAGAAGTCCTGCCGGCAACGCCCTGAGCACCGCGAGCGTCAACGGATAGTCGGGAGGGAGGGCTTGCGTCGTGACAAGGTAGGTGCTGCCCCATATCGCAGGTGCAAGGGCTGTCAGAATGATGTCTTTCAGGGGGCTCATAGCGGGGTTCCTTAATAAGCCAATGGCAACAGGAAGGTTACCAAAGGAGTGTGATAGTGATGGGCCGTTCAGGCCAAGGGAGAAGACCGATATCGCGCATCAGGTGCGGCGGCAGATCCCGAAGGACATGGCGGAGGCGGCGCGTTTCGGAACGGGGAGAGCGTTTGCCATACATGGGAGAAACCTTTCTTCAGTTGGGGTTGAGGTGGATTGCCGCGCGGATTTGTGCGCGCAAATCGTCAATGGGGCCGTTCACCAGGCGGGTGCCGGTCTCGCGGACGACGAGCGCCGGAATCGAACGCACTTGCAAAGTGCGGGCGCGCTGTCGGTCAGCTTCGACGGCTTGGCATGTTGCAGTGTCTGACATGGCCAAGGCGACGCGCCCGGGGTCAAGTCCGACATCTTGTGCAAGCCGCGCGAGTTCCGCGGGATCAGCGATATTGCGGGCTTCGGAAAGATGCGCGCGCTGGATCCGGTCGAAGAGGGTCCAATGTGCGTCCTGACCTCCGAGCGCTTCCGCCGCCTTGCAGGCCAACGCCGCCGTGTACCCGTGTGGATAATCGAACTCCGCCCGGGCCATGTCGTCGATATTGATCAACTCGGGCTGGTCGCTCACCGCGCGGCAGCTGGCCCAATGGCCAAGAATTGTGTCACGGGCAGCCTCTGCCGCACCCCACCGCGTCTGCATTTCGGCGGTACTGGCCTGCAGAACAAATGTCCGGTGCCGGATGTCGATATTGAATTCCGAAGCCAATTGGCGCATCCGCGATGAGATGTTGAAGCACCAGCAGCAGACGACATCATGGAAGAAGTCGATGGTAAGATTGGGGGAGCGGGTCATTACGCAACCTCCTCCAAAGCCCGAGCAGAACTCAGCGCAGTGGCAATCCGAGCAACGTGAGCACCTTGGAAACGGGCACCGTCCAGATCAGTCTCGGTCGGCAGCAACGCACCATCAGCCCCGGCAATGGTCCCGGCACCGTATGGCGCACCGCCGATGATACCGTCGCGTGTGGTTTGACCGGCAAAGGTGTAGGGCAAACCTGCAATCATCATGCCAAAATGCAGAAGCGGGATATGCGAGGACAGCATCGTCGCCTCGTGCCCGCCATGCTGCGAACCAGTGGACGCAAACACCGCGCCGACCTTGCCGACCAGGGCGTTCCGCGCCCATAATCCACCTGCCATATCGAGGAATTGCTTCATCTGACTGGCCATCATGCCAAAGCGTGTCGGCGTGCCAAAGATGACGGCATCGTAATCCGCCATTTCGGCCGGAGCCGCCTCGGGCGTGTCGTCTTCCACAAACCCCGAGGATTTGCGGATGTCTGCTGGGACAGTTTCGGGGACACGGCGAATGTCGACGATGGTGCCCGGAACCGAACGCGCGCCTTCGGCTTCGGCTTGAGCTAGGTCACGGACATGTCCGTAGCTGGAATAATAAAGAATGAGAACGCGGGTCATGGGATCCTCTTGAGCTAGATGTTTCGTTGCTCAGAGGATGGGCTATGGGCGGCGTCGGATTAACCGGACCAAGCGCAAAACACTCTTTACGCTGTGTTAAGAGTGTCAGGGCGCAAGCGCGGCGCGCAGATGGTCGAGAAAGGCTGCGACCTTGGCATCTGAGCCAAGTCGAGAGGCCGTTACTGCAAACACATGGCGTGGCGGCAATTCGTAGTCAGGCAGCACCCGAACGAGGTCCCCATTTGCGTGGGGGCTTTCGGATATGAAATCGGGCAGAGCGCCGATCCCGAACCCGGCAATCAGCATATCGCGCAGAATCAGGCTCGACCCGATCCGCAGCCGCGGTTGCAGCGTGACGACTTCGGTCTCCGATGAACCCGTCAGCGTCCAGTGCAGCATATCATCGGCAAGCGTATAGGTCGCGCTTACATGATCATGCAACGCGACTGGAGTCTCCGGCGTGCCAGCATCCGCAAGATATGCGGGGCTCGCGAAAAGGCGCTGATGAACCGGAGCAAGACGGCGGGCAACCAGAGCGGAATCCGGTAGCTCCGCGCGAACTCGGATCGACAGATCGAATCCGCCCTCGACCATGTCTACAACCCGATCATCCAGCGCCAGTGTCATTTCAAGTTCAGGATGTGCGTCCAGAAACGTTGGCAAAAGCGGGGACAAGACAATCTGCCCGTAAGAGCTCGGGGCATTGATCCTCAGATGCCCGCGCACTTCGCCCGAATGCCGCCGTATCTGGTCTTCGACTTGACCCACCGCATTAAGTATCGCCTGTGCTTGATCGTAGTAAATGCGCCCGTGATCCGTCAGCGACATTGAACGCGTGGTCCGCGTCAGAAGACTACAGCCAAGGCTTTCCTCAAGTAGCTTGACTTCGCGGCTGAGCAGTCCCGATGACACGCCGAGATCCTCGGCAGCTCGGGCGAAACTGCCGCGATCGACGATCCGGCAAAATGCGTTCATAACCGAAAGCTTGTCCACTTTACTATGTACCCGAAATCTCTTGGAGTTCGGAAGCCCTCTTGCTGTTGCACACTGTTAGAATTGCAGAAACGGGACAAGAAATGAATATCCTCAAAACTGGGAGTAAGGGAATTTGCTGATTGTAAGCAGAAATAACTTGAACACCGAAACCGGAAAGCACCCAAGAAACCGTTCCGAATCAAGGTTTTTCCTATCCGCAGCTAATTTGATTTTGCATCGCTTTGTCCGCGATTCGCATGAACGGCCGTGTTAACGACTGCATAGCAGCGTCGTGACCTGAGCGCTTTGGCGCACGTAATGCGCTGACCGTGCATGCAGTGAACATCTGGCACTTCTGCTATGGCCTCTTTGCCGCCATCGGATGCAGCGCAGCATCTGCTCAATCTTTGCTGTTGTTGGCGACATGAACGGCCCTAAGTTGACCTTGATCATTCTCCGGCCACGCCGCAGTGCGGCCCGTCAGACCGGACCTTCGCCGCGAGCGCACGACTAGCCGGTGAATAGGTGCCGTAGAACAGCCTGAGCGACGTCCAAGGTGGGGATTGCCAGCATGGCATATCCCCCAACTCCAAACGCCAGGGAGCATATCCGCGCGGGCCTATAGGTATGCATCATACCCTCCCACCACTCTCTAGCGAGATAGCCTATGTAGTCGCCATGCTTCGAGAACATATGGGCTCTGACGTCTGGCCTATAACCTGAAACCACGGGTTTCTTGGAGCGCTGCTTACCCAGCACTATCCAAAAAGCCTCGGTTCGTTCGACCCACGATTCAGAATGAACGCTCTCTTCTATTTGGGCGAGTTCGTAGACGCAGTATCGTTGCCTTACTAGCTCAGAAAACTCTAGGCCGTTTTTGGAGGCTTCCAACACCTCTGGACGGAACAATCTGTAGGTCAGAAATGAGCAGAGCACGAATAGGCTGCCGAAGAACACCAATCGAAACTTGGTTAGGCCGTCCAATAGGAAGGGCGATCGATCAGCTTCGCCAGCGCCTGCTAAGGCATCGAAAGAGGCCATTCCAGCGATTTCATCGTTAAACAGGATCAGGTAACCGGCTATAGGTATCAGTGCCACGACCCGCGTGAAGTCGTTGTTTGCAACACCCTTCACGGATTCCCAACGCACACCTTTCCAATCTGTACTTGGTTTCATTAATAACGCACCTCCGCTAAATTCGGTCCATCCTACAACTTGATGCACCAAGCGCCATCCGAAACGAGCCCGGCCCTAAGCTGCCTTTCATCAACCGGTCAAGATGCTGCAGTGCGGCCCGTCGAAACGGCCATTCGCTGCGGCGGGGACATCGCCAAGGTCGCGGACCCACAGTCTCCGGACGAATTGATCAGTGTCGGACAATGTGTGGGCCATAGCTGACGGCCTGGTCCGAAAAGTCAACGTGGCCGCGTTCTTTCAACTCCCGAACCAACGCTTCCAAATCAGCGTCATCCAAGGTCTTCCTGAAAAGGGCGTTCACCGTTCCTTTGAGCGTGCTGATCTTTCTTGGACGCGAGTTTCCTCGAGATTTCAAACTGTCAACAATTGCTTCGATTTTCTGGTCCAGCGAGCTTGCATTCGAGATTTTGACGAAAGGCACCTCGGATAGGTCAACATGGCGGAGAGCGGGGATCTTTCTTTGTCGCAAATGTGTAATCAGCGGATCGAAGCCCTTGTCACGGGAAATAATGTGGAAGTACGCATCGGCATCTTGCGCTGCGAGTTCTCCCAAGTAGAACGCAATGTGAAAGTCCAATGCGTTCGATCCATTCCCTGTAATCTTTTGATAACAGGCATTTTCTCCCAATCCTTGCAATTGCTCCGCGAAGTCGAAAGGAACGCTTTTTTGGTTGGCGCCTATGAATACAATCAGCTTGCAGGGATGCCCACGGAGGAGTTCAAGGTTCCTGGGCTGAACATTCTCAAAGTCGATCAGGATGTAGTTGTTTTTCAAAGGCGTGCTCCAATTCGACGTCAATGCAAATACAGAACACCGAGACACGTCAAGACGAAGGTTCATCTGCGAACCTTCTGTAGAGCCGCTTTGTGTGCGTTGGGCTCTCTGCTGCTACAAGCCGCCCCGCGGCATCTACCGCCATCGCGTCGAGCGGTCGCGTCACTCACGGCCCAAAGCGGCCGTTCACCTCTACCAACGGTCGTGCCTCGGTGCGGCCCACCAGACAGAACATTCACCACACCGTCAAAGATGGTTGGCCGCCCTTCTTTATATCTTTAGCTTGTAACCAATATGGGTCGGTTCAAAGCCCAGACGGCCATAGAAACGATGGGCGTCTGGCCGGGCCTTGTCCGTGGTGAGCTGAACCAACGAACACCCATGTGCTCGGCATGCGCTGATCGCCCAGGCAAACATCGCTTCGCCAAGCTTTCCGCCGCGACGATCGCTCGCGATACGCACCGCCTCGATCTGTCCGCGCTTAGTGCCATGGCGAGAGAGACCCGGGATGAAGGTGAGTTGCAAGGTTCCTACGATCTGCTGCCCATCCTCAACCACACAAAGAAACTGGTTCGGGTCGGCATCAATCTCGGCAAATGCAGCCCGGTAGCAATCGTCTACGGTTGGCAAAGCGTTTTCCCGCGACGCACCAAGCACGTCATCGGCCAGCATCGCGACAATCGCTTCGAGGTCTTCTGCGGTTGCTCGGCGGTAATGCGGTTCAGCCATGAGTAATATCCTCTCTCTTAATTGCCGACCATTTCATAGGATGATGTGGGTCGTGAACGAATATGTCGGTAGACACCTGCGACCTCAACTTCCTTGTTCAGGTCGACGCCCTGATGCGGCTCAGTTTTTCATACTGCGCGCCTGTGACTACGCCGCCCAGATCAGCGAGAACAGCAGCAGGGCCGCAGACAGCCCACAGGCGACCGTGCGCACGGTATTCCAGAAGCTCCAGCGCGGCAGATAGGTGCCGGTCCAGTAGTCCAGCGTTGCATCCGCCGAGGCATCCATGTTCGCCAGAATTTTATTCATTGGCACGTTGGCGAACACTGTTACCCCGAAGCATCCGACGAAGTACGTCACTCCAGACAGCATCATCACGTGTCCCGGGCCGTGCTCAACAACGATTGCGCCATAGGCCGTGATTAGCAGAGATACCGGAGCCAGCCCGAGGAAAAGCGCCATGAAAACCCAGCGGAACACCTCTCGGTTGATGGCTTGCATGGCCTCCACGCCCCCCTGACCGGGGGTCAGGGACAAGGCGCGCATGATGAAATCCGAAAAAGCGAGAAAGACGCCGCCGACAAGCGCATAGGCGAGCACGGCGAGGTGGGCGAGGAAGAAGAAGACTGCAGACATGGGGACGGGTTCCTTGGATTGGGGCGACGGCAAGGCGTCATGCGCCAAACCGCCGCGACAGGCTCAACGCGCGGGCTTCGCCGTGGAGAGGTCGGGTGCCGGTAGCCAGAGGCGCCGGCGGAAGGCGGCAAGGCACAGCGCGGCAATGATCAACTCCACGACGAGGGCGCCGACGACGTTGCCTGACGGCATCCCGTCCACCGCAAGTCCGACCAGCCGCCCAACTGGAAAAGCGGTAAAGACCGTCAGAGCCGCCGCCATGCCAAGAGGCAGGACCGCGTGCCGCCACATACCGAGCAGCATCAGAAGGCCGAACCCCGCCAGACCGGCGCCGGGGGCGCGCAGTTCGCTTAGCAAGCTGGCATCTTCGCCAAGCGTGATGCCGTAGCTTGCGTAGAAGGTGTGTGGTGCAAACAGGATGAAAGCGCCAATGGTGAATGCGGTAAGACCGGAGAGGCCAAGCGCGATTTTCTCAAGTAGGGTGGGCTTCATGCCATTCTCCTTTCTATTGGCGGTGTCAGGCGGCACTTGTCCATGCGCCGGTTTGAGCGGTGGCCCGGGCGAAGTCAGCAAAGTCGCGAGGGGCCCGGCCGAGAGCGCGCATCACCCCATCCGTTGTGTGGGCGTTGCGTCCATCCAGAGTTTCGCGCGCGATCGCAGTAAAAACATCGGCAACAAAGCTGCCGCCAGCCTCGGCGACATTCTCGTGAAACTCCTCGAAGCTAATGGGGATATGCCGGATCTCACACCCGGTGGCCCGCGAGAGCTCACTCGCCATATCTGCGAAGGACATAAGCCGCGGGCCTGTCACCTCGTAAAGCTCGCCCTTGTGCCCCTCTTCGGTCAGCGCTGCCACTGCGACATCGGCAATGTCGTCGATGTCGATGATCGGCTCAGCGACATCGCCGCCGGGCATCGGAAGAACGCCGGCCAACACCGGATCGCGCAAGTAGCCTTCGGAGAAGTTTTGCGCGAACCAAGCAGCCCGGACTATGGTGAAGTCGATGCCGGAAGTGCGCACCACCTCCTCACCCAGCCGCGCATGGTGTTCGCCGCGCCCCGACAACAACACAAGGTGTTCGACGTCGACGTCGCGCGCCGTTTCGCATAGGGACTCGAGCTTGTCTACGGCTCCGGGGAAGGCTAGATCGGGAAAATACGTGACTTAGGCCGCACGGGCCCCTCGCAGAGCCGGTACCCAGGTTACGGGCGCCTCCCAGTCAAAGGGCGTTGCGGAGCTACGCGCGCCGCGGCGTACAGAAAGGCCCTGCGCCTCGAGGCGGCTGGCGACGCGGTGGCCGGTCTTGCCGGTGGCGCCGATGACGAGGATTGGTCGGTCTTGCATCGGATATCTCCTTGGCTTCGGTATCGGTAGCCAAGGCATAGGCGACGCGGCCCCATGCAGTATTGACCGGCGATGCCAGCTTTTTGACTGCCGTCGCCAATGCGCCCGTCAGCGGTGGGCAGTATCCTTGCGATAGGTCGCGGGGGTCGCGCCGACCCAACGCTTAAACGCGCGGGTAAAGGCGCTCTGCTCGGAGAAACCAGTCAGAAACGCGATTTCGGCCAATGACCGGCCCTCGTCTTGCAAGAGTCCCTTGGCGAGGTCGCGGCGGGTTTGCTCGGTCAGCGTCTGAAAGTTCAGTCCGTGCTCTGAGAGGCGCCTGTGGAAGGAACGGGCACTGAGCCCGAGCCCGCGGGCGATCTCGGCCATTTTAGGAGCTCCCTCGCTTAGGGCCTGGGCGATTGCGGCTCTCGCCTGCGTGACAATCACGGGCTCCCGGGTGACCTTAGACAGTTCCGCGTCCAGATGCGACGTGAGGTACTTCGAGATTCCTTCGTCCCCGAGGATGTTGGGCCTTGCCAGCGTCGCTTCGGCATAGAGGATCGCGTCGAGCTCGGCGCCGAAGCGCACCGGGCAGCCGAACCACTCCTCGTGAGCAGCGGTCGAGCGCGGGGCGGGATGTCGGACCAGCACTTCCACGGGCGCGAGCGGCATCGGGCAAACCTGCCTTGCGATGGAAACTGCGCTCACAAGGGTCGCTTCGTTCGACAGCCGCATCCCGAGGCGCCGTTCGCCTGCCCGATGCAGGATGAGAAGCGTGCCCCCGGTCGTCGGTCGCAGTTCGTATTCGACGACGCTGGTCCAAAGCCGCGCATAGCGTTCCACCCGTGCGTAGGACGCACCGAGCGTCGTCGCGGCTTTGAAGGCCAGCCCGAGCGCGCCGTATTCGTCAAGACGCATGGAGGCACCGGTGCGCACCGGCAGGTCGGTCACATCGATCTGATCGGCGATTTTTTCGAGCATGTCGTAGTAGCGCTCAGCCGGAACCATCTGTCCGGCGTCCCAAGGGTCGTCGGGGGCGATCCCGACACTGGCCAGCATCGCCGCAGAATCGACCTCATCGCCCGCCGTGGCGACCACCTTCTGTGCGAACAGCGAAGTGACATACTCCATGTCCCGCATTATACGCGGCCACTTGTGAGCCGCCAAGCCCGAGGTAGACCTGACGCGCGGTGGAGATGTTCTTGTCAAGGTCGGGCCTGTAAAGCTTCAAGCCGATAATGGCATTGCGTCTCTAAGTTAAACTCTAACTGGTAGGCGGTAGCAAAATGCCGACAAGCGCTTTTTCGAGGATTATTCAGCGAAACCAGCGCTGAGCCGCACTCAGATGAAACGCCAACGTAACAAAACCTATATTTGGAACTAGATAGTTTGATGAACCCTATTTAAGCTAAGTTAGAGTTCACAATTTAAAACGGCAATACTGGCTGAACTGAAACGTTAGGCCCTTAATCCGCTCTTGAGACAGACCGGACTGAAAGAAGTATCTATTCGTGAAAATCAGTATCATCATTCCCACCAGAGAGCGCAGCCAGTATTTGCGGCACTCGGTTCAAACAGCCCTTCAGATCGAAGATGCGAATATCGAGATAGTCGTCAGTGATAATGCCAGTAGCGATGACACGCAGGATCTTGTCCAGACGCTTGATGACCCCCGTTTGGTTTACGTAAACACAGGCGCGCGGCTGTCGATGCGTGAAAACTTTGAATATGCTTTCAACGCAGCCACAGGCGACTACCTGATTTTCTTTGGCGACGACGACGGCTTACTTCCCAAACAGTTCAAGTTCCTGCGGCAGATTTTGGAAACCTACAAACCGGATGGGGTGAGTTGGATCAATCCAAACTATGGATGGCCAGTTAAAGATTATGGCAAGAGCACGGGGAGGCTCCGGTTGTATCCCGAAGATTTCTTCGGCGCCCCAAAGCATTATCAAGGTTCGGACAACCTCAAGAAACTGTTGGCAGCAGATGTAGGCAATCTGCGTCCGGTTCCACGAATCTATCATGGCTGCCTTTCGCGCGATTATATGCTGAAAACTTCGATGGATAAGAAGACAGTTTTTGACAGTGCAATACCTGATATCAATCTAAGTTATCGATCCATTTTGAAAGATGGCAATTTCATCGGAGTTGACCATCCATTTTCCATCAACGGACATAGCCCCGCAAGCACAGGCGGCGGCCATGGTGCAGCACAGAAAAACCGCCCTCAAACCGGAAGCAGCGAGCTTTTTGCGCAAGAAAACAAAACCGACAAGTTGAGCGATGTGATGCCTCACGCGAAATCAGTTCCATTGGCGTTTTTCTCAACTTTGGAAACCCTAAGACGCAATCATGGGCTTGATAAATTCCAGCCCGACTATTTTTGTTGGTATCACTACGTTCTGGGTTCCGGTCGCAGAAACGCTGAACTCGCGAAAGCGCTGCACGGCATCCTGACAGACCATGCGGTGGCAACAGGGACCACTGAAATGCTCTCTGCTGCACTGGCGGCCCCGCCCAAAGCAAAACGCAGCCTGAAGGAAAATCTTTCACGGCTTAGGAGGAAACTTGACAGTATCAGAGTTGCCACCCTCAAAGATGGTGAGAACACAATACTTACAGCAGCCAACACTATGGACAGTTTGCTTGGAGAAGACTTCGGAGCCGTTCTGTCTGGCGAGATGGAACCGCGCAAGGCGTGGAAACAGGCAAAGCGCCGCTCAAAGGGATTTAAACGTAGGCTGTGACTATCTAACCCGCTTAAGAAAGCCATCATGAGCGACGGTGATCAGCAGTTTTGCTGGAATGCTTTTATCAATCTCAAACTCCGGGTGCGTCTTCAAGTAGTCCCAGACGGCGGTTTTGGGGTTGTTCCCGGGGCCCCATAAGCGGTCTGGGTATTCGTCGGCAGGCATGTCTTCGATCAGGGTATCAAAGACGACACAGTAGCTCCCAACGGATGTTAGCGGTGCATAAAGCTCCAGTTCGTTTCGGACATGGTCATGTGTGTGGTTGGAATCCAGACAGACAAGCACACGCTCATAGCCTTGGGCGGCTTTTTGAACCTTTGCAAATATCTCCGGGTCGATACTGGACCCTTCGATCATTTCAATGCGCGACGCCATCGGGTGCTCCCGAATGGCGGCAAGATTGTGCTCGCGGATGTCGATATCGATGCCCAAAACCTTGCGAGATGATTTTGAAGGATCCATGACTGTCCCAGCCTCAATCGCATCGCACATATCCAAAAGAGCAAGCATGGAGGCGCTGAAGATCAGTGATCCACCGTGTGCAATGCCCGTCTCGATGATCAGGTCGGGTTTAACACTCCAGATCAGTTCTTGCATCGCGACGATGTCTTGCGGGTATTGGATGATGGGGCGATCTTGCCAATGAAAATTATACGAATACTTCGGCTGGGTTGTGGCTTGCAAGAACTCCAGCGCCAGATCGTTCAACGGCTTGTTGTCCATCATGTTCGAGATACGGCCTACGATCTCTTTCTTGAATTCAGTCATTTCCCACCTCTACATAAGTAAATTTATCGTTCGATATTTGCCGGATTTCCTCAGAGTAATTCGGATTCATCACAAGGATTCTTGTTGTTTTAGGTGATTGCGGCAGGATGTCTTCAGGCGCACTCACGCGTAACCCGGTTCCGGCCAGAAAGCACCCTTGCTTGTTAGGATTGATATCAATCACAGCATTGACAGGGCTTCCCGCCCTTTCCCGCAGCAACGCATAGATTACACCTTTCGAGGCTCCGCCCCAGACTATGTCCGATAATTTTGCGGCTGGATCCTGCAACGATGCGCTAAAATCATCGGGGAACTCAACTGGATGCTTCGGATCATACAAGGGGACGCGCAGGTTCGAGAGGTCGCCGACAACATAGATATACTGGCCTCCAAAGCATCGCCCCATTTCCGGCGCATGAGCGAACATTTTTTGAAAGTCTGACAATCGAAAATAATTAACGTGTTCGTAAAACACATCAAACCATGACCGTGCCTCGCAAATCCAATCAAAACAGGGCACTTCGATATAAATCAAGCCGCCCCCGCCATTAGCATCACGCAACTGGCACAGAAATGCATATGGATCAGGAATGTGCTCCAGCACGTGGCGCAGCACGAGCCCCTTCGCCGATAAGCCCAAATCAGGCCCGAAGTAGTGCTTTTGAATGAGCGGGTTATCACCCTCATAGGTCGGATCAAACCCTGTGATCGATGCGCCCCTAGACGACAGCATTTCCAAAAACGTTCCCTTGCCGCAGCCGACTTCGACCAGATCGTCAAGACCTATTGTCTCGGAGATCAGATCGGCGGCCCAGTCCAGATGCTCGCGAAACGGCGCGCTATTGGCCTGTTCATTCTGGTAAGCGGAATCATAGTTAACCAGGGCCGGATCGAAAGCATCGTTCCGCACCAACCCCGTTGTCTGATCTTCGACAATACGGATGTTGCCTTTGGGGCAATTTCGGGCCTCTTCGGTGCTGGTATACATACGGTTCTGAAAAACGGGAAATTCATCCTGCGCATAAAGCAGCCGGGTCTTTGCAGCTTGGGTCATGTTGTGCACTCTTTCCTTAGGCCAACCACTCTTGGCGGATCAGTCAAATTGTCCGGACGCACGCCAAATTTCAGGAGGTCACGGCGGCCATACTGGTCGGCTATCTCTTCTGCGAGAGCTCTGATCGTAACCGCCTTGCCACTGCAAATGTTTGTTGGCCCAATGCAGATGCTCATGATATCTTTTACGAGCAAGTCTGCGGCTGCCGCGACATCAAGATAATCACGCACCGCATTTCCACTCGTCAACTCGGCCACCAGCCCCCTGCTCAGCTGATTGTGCAGATAAGGAACAAGCCGGCGGCTGTCCTCGCGCGCGCCGTAAAGGTAGAATAATCGCGCCCAAAGAAACTCTATATCGGCTGTAGCAAACCAGGACTTCAACATCAGGAAAGTTGCGACTTTCGCCGCTGCATACGGGGTTTTAGGCGCAAGCGGTGTGTCGACAGATAGATCTCCTACGGTTAGGTCATATTCAAAGCATGTGCCCACCGCCACAAACCTGCGCAGTTTTGCAGCAACTGCGCCTTTCGCCATAGACAGTGTTCCTGTCAGGCAGTCCAGATTGCGCTCCGATGTCAAATATTTGCCAGGCTCGGCGTACCATGCAAGGTGAACAACTGTATCATGGCCTGTCAGCACTTTGGTCCACCAGTCGGAAGACTGTTCAAAGACGTCGTCACAAAAGACTATCTGTGTGGTTAGCCCCTCGAGCCTGCCTTCTGTTCCCCTTCTTATAACACAGGTGAGTTCGTGTCCCGCAGCAGCGAGCTTTTGCGCCACTGGCAACCCGACAAACCCCGTGGCTCCGGTGATCAGAATGCGGCTCACTGTGACACCTCAAGCCTTGGCACAGCGGTGACAAACCGGGTGCCAAGCGCAGCAAGGTCGCTGCATTGGGCTTTGACTTCTGTCGCAATATTCCAAGGCAGAATAATCAGGTAGTCTGGCCTGTTTTCGCGCAAAGCCGCAGGCGCCAGTATCGGAATATGGCTACCGGGCATCAGTTTGCCAATTTTGGCTGATGCGGCGTCACAGATGAACGGGAGTAGATCGGGCCTCACACCCGCATAATTTATGATCGTGTTGCCTTTTGCCGCGGCTCCATAACCCGCCACGGATTTGCCCTCGGCCTTGGCATGTAATAAAAACTCGAGAAAGCCGTTTTTGACCTCATCCGCCTGCGACTGGAACGCCAGATAAAACGCGTCACGATCCATTCCGCGTGCCCGTTCCTGATCCAACAATGTGGCCACCGAATTGAGCTGCAGATGCGTGGCTGCCTCATGGCAGCCGTATATGCGAAGGCTGCCGCCATGGGTCGGCAACTCCTCGGCATCAAAAATCCGTAACCCGGCAGCTTTGAATATCCGCTCCACGACCAGCAAGGAAAGATAGGAGAAATGCTCATGGTAGACAGTGTCAAACTGGCGGAGCTCTACCAGGCGCATCAAATGTGGAAACTCAAGCGTAATAACGCCCTGCGGTTTCAATACCGCCTTCAGGGCTGCAGTGAAATCGTTGATCTCCGGCACATGGGCATAAACATTGTTGCCAATGATAAGATCAGCCTGCTCCAAACGCTTCACAAGGTTCATACCGAAGAAGTCTTGTATCACCGGTATACCCTGCCCTCGAGCGGCGGCAGCCGTGCTTTCGGTAGGCTCGACCCCAACACAAGGAATTCCCTTTGCAACGAAATTCTTCAACAAGTAGCCGTCATTTGACGCGATCTCCATCACGTGACTTTGAGGCCCGAGACCAAGCCGCTTGCTCACCATATCCACATAGCGCTGCGCGTGATCCAACCATCCCTGTGAGGTGGATGAGAAATAGGCGTAGTCGTCGGTAAACAAAGCATCAGCAGCCGCGAAGTCTTCGGTTTGCACAAGGCGGCAATTGCCGCATGCCAGCAGTCTGAGCGGAAAGGTGACTTCAGGTTTTTTCAAATCGTCAGAAGTTAGATAGGCATTGGACGGTGGGGCAAATCCAAGGTCCAGAAACCGGGTTTCTAAAGGGGCAGCACAATGGCGACAAACCTGCGTCATAGCGGTGTAACCTCTGTAAGGGCAGGAAGAGTTCTGTCACGTTGCGACAGTTGAGCAACCGGCAAGGGCCAGTTGATTGCCAAATCGCCATCCATCAAGTTAACACCACCCTCTTGATTGGGGGAATAGGGTCGCGAGTGAAAATATTGTAGTTCAACTTCGTCTTCCAACGCTTGGAAACCATGTGCAAAACCCTTAGGGATGTAGATTGAATTACGGCTCTCGGCGTCTAGTATGATGCTGGCGTGTTTCCCGTAGCTTTTGGACCCTTTGCGAAGATCAACAATGACGTCATAGGCCCGACCACGAAGACAGCGAACCAGCTTGACTTCAGCCGCATCCCCACGTTGAAAATGCAAACCACGCAACGACCCCACCCCTCGTGTGAGCGAGAGGTTCATCTGAGCCCAATCTGTATTGAGGCCCTGCATTGCAAACTCGTCATCGCAATAAAACCGTGAAAAAAAGCCACGCTGGTCCCCTTTGGGTTCCAACAACACTTCAAACGTACCATTGAGTGAAAGAGGTCTGAAAATCATAGGCCCCCGAATTCGGAAATTTGCGCCAAGGTGACGTCCTTCGCCGATTCCCCGTCGGCAACTGCCCGATACCAATTTATAGTTTTCTCGATCGTTTGCTCGAACGACCAGCGTGGTTTGATGCCCAAATGGGCTTCGCTTTTAGCGGAATCAAGGCTGAGAAAACCAGCCTCATGCACGGCATCCTTGGAGGGTATCTTAGCCCAACTTCCTCGCCAATGGCGCAAAGCTTCGGTCACCAAATCAACGACTGGGCGTGCATCCTTTGGGTCTGGTCCGAAGTTGAAAGCAGATTGATAGGCCTTGTCCTCCGATGACCAGAGCCGCTCAGCCAAAACAAGATAGCCTGCAAGTGGTTCCAAAACATGCTGCCACGGGCGCACGGCGTTTGGGTTGCGCACAGCTATAGGCTGCTCGAGCTTCAGTGCTCGCACAATATCCGGCACAATCCGGTTGGTAGCCCAGTCACCACCGCCGATTACATTCCCTGCCCTTGCCGAGGCCATCCTGATGTCCGTGCCTGCAAGAAAAGAACGCCTCCAACTCGACACTGCGATTTCCATAGCAGCCTTGCTAGCACTGTAAGGATCATGACCGCCAAGTGGGTCACACTCATTATAGGCTTTTCCATTTTCAAGGTTTTCATAAACTTTGTCAGTCGTGACCATGACGACTGCGCAGCGACCTGTCAGCTGACGAACGGCCTGCATAACATGCGCCGAGCCCATGACGTTCGTTTGCCAAGTTTCCAAAGGGGTTTTATAGGATTCTATGACAAGTGGCTGTGCTGCAAGGTGGAATATGACGTTGGGTTGAACCTCAGCCACCCGGCGGGCAACCAGATTTGCATCACGAATGTCACCGATCATATGATCAGCCAGCGCCTCAATTCCAAGCTGATCGAAAAGCGCAGGCTTCGTGTCTGGCGCGAGGGCCATACCTGCAACATTGGCGCCCAACTGGTTCAACCAAAAAGACAGCCAGCTTCCTTTGAAACCGGTGTGCCCGGTAACCAGAACACTCTTGCCGCTCCAGAAGCTATTCATTTCCAAGTCTTCCAAGGGGCACTATCTTTTGCCCAAAGCTCTTCCAATGTATTCCTGTCGCGCAACGTATCCATAGACTGCCAAAAGCCGTTATGCTTCCATACGGATAGCTGGCCTTCCGCCGCCAAAGTTTCCAATGGGTCCTTCTCGAACACGGTTTGATTGCCTGAAATCCTGTCAATAACGGCTGGTTCACATACAAAAAAGCCACCGTTGATCCACCTACCGTCCCCCTCGGGCTTCTCTTGGAAGCGCGAAACCAGGCCTCCGTCGATTACAAGGCCGCCAAAGCGCCCGGCAGGCTGTATCGCGGTTACTGTTGCTTCGGTCCCTTGCGCACGGTGGTGCGCTATCAACGCCGTCAGATCGACATCGCTGACCCCATCGCCATACGTCAGACAAAATGTTCCATCCAAGTGATCTTTGACACGCTTGATCCGTCCGCCCGTTTGCGTCGTCTCACCTGTATCGACCAGAGTGATTTTCCATGTTTCTGCACGTTGGGAATGTATTTCCATCCCGTTGGTTTCCAGATCGATCGTGACATCTGACATATGCAGGAAGTAATTCGCAAAGTATTCCTTAATCATATAGCCCTTGTAGCCACAGCAGATCACAAATTCATTTATCCCATGCTCACTGTAGTGCTTCATGATGTGCCAAATGATAGGGCGACCACCGATTTCAATCATCGGCTTGGGCTTGAGATGTGACTCTTCGCTGATGCGTGTCCCGAAGCCGCCCGCGAGTATAACCAATTTCATCGCCACTACCTGCTATTCAAAATGCCTGTATAAAGAGTTGCCCAAAAGCAATCATAAATTTGACACGTGGATTTACTGCTCCTGATTGTTCTAACAATCAGCCTCAAAATTATCCGCTAAGGCTAGTTCTCGAAGAACAATAATGCCAGAAAATTTTAGCCTGCTGACGATTGGTGTCTTTTCCATTTTTGGAGACGCACATGCTCCGCATATTTTCAAGGTCCGGTTACTCGTGAGGCTTCCCTTCTGTTTATTATAACTTTTCTCTGAGAGCTTCGTAAAGTGTCTTCCCATTAGACCCGCCGCGAGGCCCCGAGCCTATGCCGGTATTACGATTTTTGGATCATGCTCTGGAGCTTCCAGTTGCAGGTGGTTTTCCTCAAGCACCAGAATGTTTTCTGCACCGACAATGTCACTTTTCGTCTTATAGCCGATCACATTTTCAACCGGCATATCCAGATGGCGCGCCATCAGCATCGTTTCTTCCGAGGAGAAATTTGTCAGCCCACGGGCGACCTCCTCGCCGTCTTCATTATAAATGTGCAAAACGTCACCCTTGGTAAAGTCCCCCTGAATCGAAATAATGTCCAATCTACTAACACCCTGTCTTCTATCAATGATCCCTGATGCAATATCGTTATAGACGACAAGCGTTCCTGACACTTGCAAACGGTTGCTCAGCCAAACTTTCAACGGTGAGGCAGTTGCACCGCGGACAAGACAGCGTGTGAAACGGCGCTCGTTGTTCAGCACAGACGAGACGGGACGCTCGATGATGCCTTCAGCGATAATAGTCTCAACTCCTGCGTTCTGCGCCATATTTGCAGCGTGCATTTTTGTAAGCATACCGCCGCTTCCGAGTTCACTAATACCTGTGGTGGATTCCAGGTGTTCACTGACATCTTCGATTTCATGAATAAACTTCGCCTTGGGATCAGAGGGATCACGATCATATAGCCCCTCAACACTGGTCAGAATGATCAATTCATCGGCCTCGACCATTTGCGCAACTTTGGCGGACAACCGGTCATTATCGCCGACACGAAGGTCGCGGGTCGCGATGGAATCGTTCTCGTTGATGATCGGTAAAATGTCGTTTTCGAACAATCTCAGCATCGTATTCTTGATGTTCAAAAAACGGCGTCTTTCCTCCATATCTTCGACAGTCACAAGCATCTGTGCCACGTCCAAATCGTATTCTGACGCGACCTGACGGTAGGCGTTCATCAAGAGCGGTTGGCCGCAGGCCGCCGCGGCTTGCTTGTCGAGCACACCCGCTTCTTCAGGACGTTTTCCAACCATGTTCAGCCCTAGCGCAACCGATCCAGATGAGGTTAAAATGATATTATGGCCCTGCTTTTGGAGTTCCGCGAGATCGCTTAGCAAGCCGTTCATGAAAGCATAGCGAAGTGTCAAATTTTCACTATTGGCCAGAAGGCTAGATCCGATTTTAACAACAATTTTTTTCTTCTCAGACATATGAAGTCTCCAATAACTATCTGTTTTATGAGGAAAAGTGCTAACCGGTTGCGTCCTTGGGCGCAGCCCTATAGCAAGACCTCATTCAGGTGCTTGAGTGACGTATAACACGTACCCCGTGTGTGAATGCAAACAGGTCGCTGCGCCGCAGCGTAAGCTAAAGCGCATTTGGGCCACTTGGCGCCGAAAGAAAATCACCGGCTGAACGGGCGCCCGCTTGAAGGGGCGCAGCACTCTGCACGTGAGGGGTCGCCGAAGAAAAAGGAAAGCTGAAGATGAAGATACTTTTGATCGGGTGCGGCAAGATGGGTGGCGCAATGTTGCGCCAGTGGGTCAACCAAGGCGGCAACCAGTTTACCGTCGCCGATCCCGCCGTCACAGAGCTACCGGAGGGCACAAGACATGTCACAAAAGCGACATCGCTTCCGCAAGCCGAATTCGACGTAATAGTCATCGCAATCAAACCGCAGATGATCGCGGAACTGCTCCCCGACTACATCCCGGCCTTGAAGCCTGGGGGCTGCTTTGTCTCAATCGCAGCGGGTTGCAGCATTACGACACTGGCCAACATCGTAGGCGATGCTGCCATCATCCGCGTGATGCCAAATCTCGCGGCGATGGTCGGGATGGGTGTGTCTGGCTTGTATGCAAATCCTGCCTGCACGGAACAACAGGTGACAGACGTCACCGCATTCATAGCGCAAACAGGCCGCTGCGTCCCGCTTACCAGCGAAGATGAAATCGATCGCCTGACTGCCGTGAGCGGAAGTGGGCCGGGATATGTGTTTGAAATCATGCGCAGCTATGTCGAGGCTTCCAAGGGCTTGGGTTTTGACGAGGAAACCGCCCGCGCCTTGGTGCTTGATACGATCACGGGCACCGTCGAAACGGCCCGCCAATCAGATGTCTCGCTGGAAGAGCTACGAAACTCGGTGACCAGCAAGAATGGCACCACACAGGCAGGTTTGGACGAACTGCAGCGCGACGGAAAACTGGACACGCTTTTGGATAAAACCGTGCAGGCCGCATACCGCCGCGCTGCCGAATTGAGATAGCTGCCGCGTTTTTGCGCTGCAAGCAGCAACAGGAGATGAAGTATGAATGATCTGAGCGACACGACGAAAGAAATTGATATCACAACATCGGTTGCAAACCTTGGCCAGCGGGCGAAAGCCGCCGCGCACCGCCTTGCTTTGGCAACGGCTGAACAACGCAATCTGGCGCTGATTGAGGCAGCGAAGGCCTTACGCACCCGTACCCCCGAAATACTAGACGCGAATGCCACAGATCTTGCCAGCGTTAGCGGCAAGGATGACGCCTTCATTGATCGCCTTACCCTGACAGAAGATCGTGTCGCCGCCATGGCCGAAGCTGTTGATGCCATTGCCCGGCAATCCGATCCTCTGGGCCGCACACTCGCACATTTCGAACGCCCCAATGGACTAAAGATCGACCGCGTCAGCGTGCCTATCGGTGTCATCGCGATGATCTATGAATCGCGTCCCAACGTCGGCTCTGACGCAGGCGCACTATGTATGAAGTCAGGCAATGCGGTTATCCTGCGCGGCGGCTCCGAAAGCCTGCACTCATCGCGGGTGATTGTTGCCTGCCTGGCGCAAGGGCTCAAGGCAGCGGGCCTGCCCGTAGATGCGGTGCAACTCGTCGACACCCGCGACAGGGAGGCAGTCAAGCTTTTGTTGCACAGCACAGACACCGTTGATCTGGTTATCCCGCGCGGCGGGCGTGGCTTGGTGTCTCTGGTGCAAAAAGAGGCTCGCGTGCCGACTTTATTGCACCTTGATGGAAACAATCACAGCTACATCCATGAAAGTGCGGATATCGGAAAAGCAGCAGGCATTATCCAGAACGCTAAAATGCGCCGGACTGGGATTTGCGGGGCCACTGAATGCGTGGTGATTGATCGTCGGATCGCCTCTGAGGTTCTGCCACATTTGAAAGAGGCGCTTGGCAATTGTGAGCTGCGCGGGGATAGTGAAGCACAGAAAATCCTGCCTGAAATAACACCCGCTACAGATGCAGATTGGGATACGGAATATCTGAGCAATGTCATTTCCGTAAAGATCGTAAGCGATCTGAACGAGGCAATCGAGTTTGTGCAATCTCATTCTTCGGGTCACACCGACGCGATTATCTCCGAAGACACGGACGCAGCCAAACGCTTCATGGCCGCGATTGATTCTGCTGTGGTCATGCATAACGCCTCCACCCAGTTTTCTGACGGAGGCGAGTTCGGCATGGGCGCTGAAATCGGTATCGCGACAGGTAAAATGCACGCACGCGGCCCCGTCGGGGCAGAGCAATTGACAAGCTTCAAATATCTCGTCTTCGGAAACGGCCAGAAGCGCCCGTAATTACTCGCCTAATGCCACAGGCAGCCCGGCACAACTGCCCCAGCCAAAATGTATACGAAGTATAGCCGCTCTGCTCTTGGCCAGCTCCACAATACAGCACGAGCTGGTCAAACGGTTCGGCCTATTGAATATCATCTCACCTCATAAGTCAGATCAAAATAGAGACCAAAAATTTGGCACTTTGATTTAATTTCAATACTTTAGGATCGAAGCGACATATTTCTCGCCCGGATATCTGGCTAAAGCCAATCCGTGTCTCTAGTGTCGGGCTAAAGTTAGAGGTGTTCGAGCATGACCAAAGTAGATAGCCCCGTCATTTTTGATGGCCACAATGACGTCTTGTTGAAATTACATATGGCCGGAGGGCTGTCTGCAACCGAGAGCTTTCTGACAGGGCGAGATGGCGCCATTGATGCTGTTTCTGCAAAAAAGGGAAACTTTGGTGGCGGTTTTTTCGCTGTCTATGTGCCCTCCCCTGTTGATCGTAATTTCAAAATGGAAGAGATGGCAAAGTCGGCATATGACTTGCCGCTCCCCGCGCCCGTTGAATGGTGCGACGCATTACCCGTGGTTATGGCGCAGGCCGCCATTTTGTTTGATCTCGAGAAACGAGGCGCGCTGTGTATATGTCGGTCTGTTGCCGACATCCGTGCGACATTGGACGCTGGCAAAATGGCAGCAATCTTTCACATTGAAGGCGTCGAAGGAATTGATCCAGACTTGAATACTCTTGAAGTTTTGTATCAGGCTGGCCTGAGATCACTTGGCCCCGTCTGGAGCCGCTCCACTATTTTCGGCCATGGGGTTCCGTTCAGATATCCGGGCACACCTGACATTGGCGATGGCTTGACCGAACACGGCGTGCGACTGATCAAGCGCTGCGATGAAATGGGCATTATGGTGGACCTATCCCACTTGAATGAAGCAGGGTTCTGGGATGTTGCCAAATACTCGACCAAACCACTGGTTGCCACTCATTCAAACGCCCATGCAATCTGTCCGCATAGCCGAAACCTGACGGACAGACAGCTCGCCGCAATCAAAGAAAGCGACGGTATGGTTGGCCTGAATTTCGCTGTCGCATTCCTGCGTGACGACGGGAGAATGCTGGCTGATGTGCCGCTGGAGCAAATGATACGCCACCTTGATCACCTGATCGAGCATGTTGGCGAAGACCGCGTAGGCATGGGGTCTGATTACGACGGAGCCGTGGTTCCCGAAGACTTGACCTCTTGTGCGGGTTTGCCCAAACTACGACAGGCCATGGAAAAACACGGCTACGACAAAGCGTTAATCGCAAAAATTTGCCACGAAAACTGGCTGCGCGTGCTGAAGAAAACATGGGGAAAATAACCCTTTGCCAGCCTATGAATAACCAACCACAGAACATGGGAGTTTCTGAAATGAATGTATTTAACCGATTACTGACCAGCGTCGCGATTGGGGCCGCTGTCAGTATGTCGTCCATGGCAGCTTATGCCGAAACACCTGCAAATATGCTGGTAATCGCAAACCGCATTGATGACATCATCACAATCGACCCAGCCGAGAGCTTTGAGTTCGCGGGATCTGACGTGAGCCGCAATGTGTATCAACGTCTTGTCTACCTTGATCCAATGGATCTGGAAGCAGGGTATAAGCCCGCACTGGCCGAAAGCTGGGAGGTCTCCGAAGACGGCAAAACAATCACGTTCATCATGCGGGAAGGAATTACGTTCGAATCCGGCAACCCTGTTCGCGCCGAAGACGCTGCATTTTCGCTTCAGCGCGCCGTGATTTTGAACAAAACGCCTTCGTTCATCTTGGGGCAATTCGGATTCACCCCCGAGAATGCCGCCGAAATGATCAAAGCCGATGGGAACAAGCTGACCATCACCACCGATAAAAAATATGCGACATCGTTTATTTTGAACTGCCTTACAGCAACTATCGGCGCGATCGTCGACAAAGAAACCGTCATGGCAAACGAAGTCGACGGCGATATGGGCAACACCTGGCTCAAAACAAACACAGCGGGTTCAGGCCCCTACAAATTGGACAGCTGGAAACCAAACGACAGCGTGACCATGTCATTGAACCCGAACTACACTGGCGACAAACCCGCAATGGAACGTGTTATTGTGCGCCACGTCACCGAAAGCGCATCACAGCGTTTGTTGCTTGAGCGTGGGGATATCGACATTGCCCGAAACCTGAACCCTGAAGATATCGCCGGCGTAACTGCGGCAGGCGGCGTCAAGGTTGAAGACGAGCTGAAAGGTCACCTGATGTATCTTGCCCTGAACGGCAAACATCCGGTTCTGTCCAAGCCAGAAGTGCGTCAGGCCTTCAAATACCTTGTTGACTATGAAGGCATGCAAAACAGTTTTCTGAATGGGCAATACACAACCCATCAGAACTTCCTTCCTGCAACGTATCTCGGTGCATCTACTGAGAAACCGTTCTCGCTTAACATAGAAAAAGCTAAAGAGCTTTTGGCAGAGGCTGGCGTTGAAGGTTTGGAGATCGAAGCTGGCGTTCGTGAGGCCCAAGAGCGGATCGAAATTGCACAATCCATGCAAAATACGCTTGCTCAAGTCGGCATCAAGCTGAACATCACCGTCGGCACAGCCAAGCAGATCCTTGGTCGTTACCGCGCACGCGAATTGGACATGTATGTTGGTATCTGGGGACCGGATTATCCTGATCCACAGACCAATGCAGGCACCTTTGCCTACAACCCCGACAATTCGGACGAAGCCAATGCAACAGGCCTTCTGGCATGGCGCACGGGCTGGGAAGTAAGCCCCGGGATGAACGCGGCGGTTGAAGCAGCCGTAACGGAAGGGGATCGCGATACGCGGATTCAGATGTATCAGGATATTCAAAAGGAATTCCGCGATACGTCACCATTCATCGTCATGTTCCAACGGATCGAACAATCCGCCATGCGTGAAAACGTGATGAACTTCTCAACAGGGCAAGCGGTTACAAACGCTGCGTACTGGCCGGTTACCAAGTAAATGGCGTTGACCAATGAAAGCAACGAAGAGCGCCCGATGCGGGCGCTCTTTATTGATCGCATATGGCCTACATTGAAGGTTGTGATCTCCACGATTGGCTCAATCGCGGTGACCATGCTGGGCCTGTTGTTCATTACCTTTATTATAGGTCGCGTCATGCCGATTGACCCTGTGCTTGCCATCGTCGGCGAGCGCGCGTCACAAGCGCAATATGACGAAGTTTATCAACAGCTCGGGCTGGATCGTCCGGTTATTGTGCAATTTCTTTTCTACATTTGGGATGTGCTCCACCTCGATTTCGGGATCTCGGTTCTGAACGCGCGACCAGTTTCAGAAGACATCGCACGGGTTTTTCCGGCGACATTGGAATTGGCGACCATCGGGATCATAATCGGCATTGTAACAGGCGTGCCACTCGGCGTGCTGGCTGCGGTCAACAAGGGCACCTGGATCGACCAGATCGCCCGGCTCGTCGCCCTCATCGGTTACTCCATGCCTATTTTCTGGCTGGGCTTGATCGGCTTGCTGGTGTTCTATGGCATTCTGGGCTGGGTCGGAGGGCCGGGCCGTGTCGGAATTTTCTATGTCGATGTGGTGCCGAGCGTAACCGGGCTTATCCTTGTAGATGCTCTTTTGGACGGGAATTGGGACGTATTCAAAAGCGCCTTTAGCCACATCGTGTTACCAGCTTCGCTGCTTGGGTATTACTCGCTGGCCTACATCAGCCGGATGACACGTTCTTTCATGCTGGAACAACTCAGCGCAGAATATGTCACAACTGCACGTGTGAAAGGAATGTCGGAATGGAACGTCGTCTGGAAGCATGCGTTCAAAAATATCCGGGTCCAGTTGATCACGGTCATCGCGCTAAGCTATGCAGGGCTGCTTGAGGGCTCGGTTCTCACCGAGATTATCTTCAGCTGGCCAGGCATCGGCAGCTACATCACCACCGCCTTGCTCAGTGCTGACATGAACGCCGTTTTAGGCGGCACTGTGGTTGTCGGTCTTATTTTCATCCTCCTCAATGTCTTGTCCGATATGCTTTACAAGATCTTTGACCCCCGAGCGAAATAGAAGGGCGGTTCATTCATGTCTAATACTCAAACTTTACGCGAGTGGCTTTTGACCGAAACGCCGACTTCGCGCCGTCATGCCAAGATCTCTGCGTTTTATCATGGCTGGTTAACACTACGCTCTAACACAATGGCGATGATCGGGCTGGGCATTCTTGTGCTGATGCTCTTTGTCGCTGCCGCTGCGCCTCTGCTGGCTCCACATGACCCTTTTACACAGGATCTCGGCAACCGTCTTGCGCCGCTTTGGAGTGACGGGCATGTGTTCGGCACTGATAGCCTTGGACGCGACATTCTTTCACGGCTGATTTATGGAACGCGGATCACACTCTATATCGTAACATTGGTGACCTTGATTGCCCCTGTTGCCGGCCTCTTGGTCGGCACTGTATCCGGCTATGTCGGGGGTTGGACCGACACTGTCTTGATGCGCATCACTGACATTTTTCTCGCCTTTCCCCGTTTGGTTCTAGCCTTGGCGTTTGTTGCCGCCCTCGGAGCTGGCATCGAGAATGCGGTTATTGCGATTTCCCTCACCGCATGGCCCCCCTATGCCCGTATAGCGCGTGCCGAGACACTCACGATCCGCTCATCCGACTATATCAGCGCCATCAAGCTCCAAGGTGCTGGGCCGATCCGGATTATCACCAAGCACATCTGGCCTCTGTGTATCTCCTCTCTGATTGTGCGGGTCACGCTCGATATGGCAGGCATTATTCTGACAGCTGCGGGTCTTGGATTTCTTGGCCTTGGCGCACAACCGCCCAGCCCGGAATGGGGAGCGATGATCTCTGAAGGACGGCGGTTTATTCTCGATCACTGGTGGGTGGCTACTGTCCCTGGCCTTGCCATTTTCACGGTCTCGCTCGCGTTCAATCTATTGGGTGACGGGTTGCGCGATGTTCTCGATCCAAAGGCAGGTGACTGATGGAAACGCTTCTCGATGTTGAAAACCTCTGGGTCAAATTCCCCTCCCGCCAAGGTGTGTTTGATGCCGTGCGCGGCGTATCCTTTACCCTTGGGCGAGAACGCCTTGGTATTGTCGGGGAGAGCGGCTCCGGCAAGTCAATGACGGGCCGTGCCATCTTACGCCTGATCAGAAAGCCCGGCATCGTTGAAGCCGATCATATCAAACTTGATGGTGTGGACCTGCTGACCAAAACTGAAAAGGAAATGCGCGCCGTGCGGGGGCAACGCATCAGTATGGTCATGCAAGACCCCAAGTTCTCGCTCAACCCTGTCATGACAATTGGCAGCCAAATTATCGAGGCCTATCGGCTTCATAACTCGGCGTCCAAAGCGGATGCTTATCGCAAGTCGCTTGAGATGCTCGAAGCCGTATCGATCAACGATCCGGAGCGCGTGATGCGCGCCTATCCTCACGAGATGTCAGGTGGCATGGGCCAGCGGATTATGATCGCGATGATGTTGATCCCCAACCCCGAAATCCTGATCGCGGATGAGCCGACCTCGGCGCTTGATGTATCCGTCCAGCGTCAAGTTCTGGATATCATGGACAAACTAGTGAAAGAACGCGGCATGGGGCTAATCTTTATTAGCCACGACCTGAACCTTGTCGCCGATTTTTGTGACCGGGTTTTGATAATGTATGCCGGTCGTGTGGTTGAAGTTTGTGAGGCGGATAAACTGCATGACGCCAAACATCCCTATACCCGAGGTTTGTTGAACTCTCTGCCACGACTGGATCAGCCCAGCAAACGGTTGGAAGTCTTGCAACGTGATCCCGAATGGTCACAAACCCCAAGTGTGAGTGGCCGGATATGAGCATGTTGAACGTCAAGAACCTAAACGTATGGTTTGGCAAGCGGCAACAGCGTGTAGACGCCGTCAGGGATGCAACATTTGAAGTTGCACGTGGCGAAAGCTTTGGCCTGGTCGGGGAAAGCGGGTCCGGAAAATCCACGATCTTGCGTGCCATTACAGGGCTTGCCCCGAATTGGTCTGGTCAACTCAGCATTGATGGAAATCCCGTGCCACAGAAGCGGCCCAAGGCCTTTTACAAACAAGTGCAGATGGTCTTTCAAGACCCCTACGCGTCGCTTCACCCGCGCCATTCTGTTGATCAGGTGCTGGGCGAAACCCTGCAACTGCACGGCTTTCGGGATATAGACAATCGGGTCGTCAAACTGCTTGATGATGTGGGACTCGGCCAAAAGTTCCGCTTTCGATATCCACATCAGCTTTCCGGTGGCCAGCGTCAGCGGGTGGCCATTGCGCGGGCTCTGGCGCCAGAACCGGAGTTGCTTTTGCTTGATGAACCAACATCGGCTCTGGATGTATCGGTGCAGGCTGAAATCCTTAATTTGCTTACAGATTTGCGAGCAGACCGTAACCTGACATATCTCATGGTGTCGCATGATCTATCCGTAGTCGGGCATATGTGTGATCGCCTTGCTGTCATGAAAAGCGGAGAGGTTGTTGATATCCTGAGCGTTGCAGCTCTGAGATCAATGGAGGCTTCTCACCCTTACACACGGCAGTTATTCGAGGCATCACTTTAGATTCGTGTCCTCATGCCAAGTGACTTAGGGCGCTGTCATAATAAAATGTGGCTAGAAACCTGTCAGTCCGCAATGCTCACACTTCGCGGCAAAGCCCGAGGCCTTCCGCAAGCTGTAGATGCTCCAACGCTTAAACCGATCTGAAGTCTGACGTCAGATGACGAAAGACATTTCTAGAGTTTTTCTTTTGGTTTCAGGTTTCGAAAATTTTAAACAGACAACAACATTTCCAAGTATATCCTATTTTCGAGAATCTCCGCCTCCTCCAAACATACAACATTTGCGCCGGATAAAGCCAAACCGACGTGAACGGGATAGAACAATATATCCACCAACCCCATATAACACAGGGCTTCTCGGATATTTTCGGATAAAGCTTGTTGGTTAAATGGTGCCCCCACACGGACTCGAACCGCGGACCTATTGATTACAAATCAATTGCTCTACCAGCTGAGCTATAGGGGCACTGCGGGCCGATTTAAGGCAGGAATCTTACGCTTGCAAGCTAAAAATTCGCCCTATTTGCACGCGCCAACAAGATCACAGCAAAAAGGCTCACAACAATGATAAAAATAGCCGCTGGCGAGGCCTCGACTAGGTTCTCCAAGCTCGCTTGATCATGCACGCGGGTGGCCAGCGTATCATAGTTAAAGGGGCGTAAAAGCAGGGTTGCAGGCAGTTCTTTTACGCAATCCACAAACACCAGAAGCAAAGCAGAGCCCACCGAGCCTTTGATCAGTGGCAAATAAACTTCGCGCAAAACCTGCCCTTGCTGGCGGCCCAAAGAACGCGCCGCCATGCCCAGTGAAGGTGAAACCCGTTCAAGGGCCGCATCAGCAGCGCCCTGCCCGATGGCAAAGAAGCGCACAAAGTATGCCAGTATCAGCGCAAAGGACGAGCCTGTCAGAATCAACCCTGGGTCAAAGCCCGTAAGCGCAAGTGTGAAGTCGGCCAGAGCATTGTCAAACGCGGCCAGCGGCAACAATATCCCCACAGCCAACACAGCCCCGGGCGCGGCATAGCCAATCGTTGTGATCGGCTGCAAAAGTCGCGGCAGCACCCTCCCCGACAGCTTCACACCATAAACCAGCAGCAGCCCGCCAAAAACCGTCAGAAAGGCCGCGATTGAGCCGACTGTAATGGTATTCCACGCCGCGCGGTAAAGCTCGGGCTCAGTCCAGAGCGAGGCACGCTCAAGCGCATGTAAAAAAATCGTACCCGCCGGCAATATAAAACCCACTGTAAAGGGCAGCGCACAACCAAGTGTCGCCAGAAGCGCCCGCCCCCCGCGAAGCCGCTTGCGGGCAATCGGCCTATGCCGCCCGCCTTGGTTGAAAAAACGTGCACGGCGGCGCGATACTTTTTCAAGGGTTACAAGCACAATCACCAGCACAAGCACGACACAGGCTATTTGCGCAGCCCCGCCCGCATTGTTGCCTTCAAGCCATGTACTGAATATCCCAGTGGTCAGAGTTTGCACGGCAAAGTAATCAACCGTACCAAAATCATTCACCGCTTCCATCATCACGATCGCCGTGCCAGCAGCCACAGCAGGCCGTGCCAATGGCAGACCTATTCGCCAAAGTCGCTTAAGTGCACCTTGGCCCAGCGACATAGCCACCTCTTCGCTTGCTCCCGACTGCTCGTGAAACGCCGCGCGCGCCAACAAATAAACATACGGATAAAGCGCTGCCGCCAAAACGACTATTGCCGAGCCAATCGAGCGTATTTCAGGGAACCAGTAATCTCGTGCACTCTCCCAGCCAAAAACGGCCCTCAAGCCCGTTTGTACCGGGCCGGCATATTCCAGCAAATCAACCAGCGCATAGGCCCCGACATAAGCAGGCACGGCCAAAGGCAGCAACAGGAGCCATTCAAACCAGCCTGCCATAGGAAACTGATAGCGCGCGATAAGCCAGGCCGCACCCGTGCCTGTAAGCGCCGCCAAAATCCCGACTCCTCCCATCAAAACGAGCGTATTGCCAAGATAGCGTGGCAGAGTTGTCGCCAGAAGATGCGGCCAGATGTTCTCGGTGGGAAACAGCGCAATCGTAGCCACAGCTATAATGGGGCCAAGAACCACAAGTGAAATCAAGATCGCTGTGAAAGACCAGGGATCAGGCAAAAGACGCCATCTGCGCCTGGGGTTTTGAAGCACATGTTCCATATTCCCGCTCATGCCCGATTGCGGTTTAACTGTCCAGAAAAGACCGTATATTAACGAAGGTACATAAAAGACGATCCATAAGGACAAGCCGCTCTCATGCAAATCGTGTTTCACGCTGGCGCACATAACACCGATGAAGACCGCATCATCAAATGTCTGCTTAAAAACCGCCCCGATTTCAACGCACTGGGCATCAATGTGCCGCCTCCAGGGCGCTACCGAAAACTGATGCACCAGACGTTGCTGGCCATGTCCGAGGCCCCGCCCAGCCCAGATGCACGCGACATTCTGATAGAGACAATCCTTGAAGAAGAACCCTGCGAGCGTATGCTTCTATCCAATGAAAACTTCTTCTGCGTGCCCAACATGGCGCTGCGTGGCGCGCAGTTTTATGACAAGGGCCACGAGCGCGTAGATCTGCTCTCCCAGCTTTTTGCCGAAGACGAAATCGAAATCTTCCTCGGAATCTGCAATCCGGCAACCTATCTGCCTGCACAGTTTCGCCGCACCAAATTTGACGACTTCGCCGATATGACTTTCGGCGCTGATCCGCGTGATCTGCGCTGGTCCGATCTGGTCTACCGCATCCGCGAGAACAACCCGAATATCGCCCTCACCGTCTGGTGCAACGAAGATACACCGCTGATCTGGGGGCAAATCATCCGCGAACTGGCTGGTATTGATCCCAACGCCAAAATCAAAGGCGGGTTTGATCTGATCTCCGAGATTATGTCAGCCGAGGGTATGGCGCGCTTTCGGGCCTATCTCGCAGAACACACCGATATGACAGAATTTCAAAAGCGCCGCGTGATCGCCGCCTTCCTCGACAAATTCGCCCGAGAAGACATGATCGAGGAAGAGCTTGATCTGCCCGGTTGGACAGACGCTCTGGTGGATGAACTCACTGAAATCTATGATGAAGATGTCTTTGAAATCAGCCGCATCCCGGGAGTGAACTTTATCGCCCCCTAGGTTTGCGGCCGCAGGCGCTTACATTCCAAGCGCTTCTTTGTACATCTCGAGCATTGCCTCTTCTTCAGCAATATCATCGGCATCACGTTTGCGAAGGGCCACAACCTTGCGCAGAACTTTGGTATCGTAACCGCGTGCCTTGGCTTCGGCCATCACCTCTTTTTGCTGCTCGGCAATGTCTTTTTTCTCGGCCTCAAGCCGCTCGAAGCGCTCGATAAACTGGCGCAGTTCATCTGCTGTCACACGGTAGCTCGATGGGGTTGAGTTGTCGTCCATGGGCTCTCTCCAGTTCTGGGCACTCTCTCAGACCGCCTTGCTATCGCTCCCTCGCGCGCCCTGCAAGGGCTTTCCCTTGCTGCGCACGCCGTGATGCGCTAGGCGCAACCCGTGCAAAGGAGACACCCATGGAATACCTCGTCTACACAGGTGCCGCGCTCACCGTTTTGGGCCTCATCGGCCTCATATATTCGATCATAAAGGTCAATGCCGCGCGTCGCGAAAACCTCTCCGACGAGGCTCTGCGCGCGCGCGTACAAGCTGTATTGCCATGGAACCTCGGCGCGCTCGGCCTCTCAGCCTTGGGTCTTGGTTGCGTTGTCGCAGGCGTTCTGCTCGCCTAAATCGTTTCGAGTTTGAGGTGGGACACCGCCTGAAATCGAACCGCTTTAGACCAGCATCGGACGCAACGGGTTCAAATCATACCCCGCCTGCGCAGCGGTATCTATGATATCGTTCGCCGGCATTTCGCCCACCTGACCAAGCGCCCAAACATAGGTGCAGCGCGTTCCCGAAGCACAATAGGCAAGAACTTTGCCTTTGGCAGATGAGGCCAGCTCTTTCTGGCGGGCCACATTGTCGGTAAGCATCAGGGTCTGGCTCACCAGCGGATGAAAATGATAGATCAGCCCCGCAGCCTCGGCAGCCTTCTGCATCAGGTCATGTTGCAGCTCAGGACCGTTTTCGATGTCAGGCCGGTTGCAAATCACATCGCTAAAGCCTTGTTCGGCCAGTTGAGCCATCGCCTCAGGTGTAATCTGTGGCGAAACATAGTAAGTTTCTGTCAATTTCCGAACCATTCTCTGGCTCCTTTCCATTTTTTATGCAGTTGCAGGGCGCACGACGAGCCGCAGAATATGAGGGGTCAGCCACATGCCTACAAGCATCGCGGCAAAAAACACCCAGTGAAACACACCACCATAGCCAAGCGATGCCATCGCAGGGCCAGGGCAAAGCCCCGACAGACCCCAGCCCGCACCAAACAATAGCGAGCCGATAGCGAGGCGGCGGTCAATCTTCACAGGCGGTTGGGGCGGAAACTGCGGTGTTGTCACAGGCCGCCGCCCTTTTGTCATACGCCATGCAAAAAACATCGGGATGATCGCACCGCCAAGCACAAAGGCCAGCGTCGGATCCCACGCACCAAAGATATCAAGCCAACCTTGCACTTTTGTTGTGTCGGTCATGCCCGAAATAAACAGCCCTGCCCCGAAGAGCATGCCTGATAGAAGAGAAAACATCAGCCGCATCAGATGATCCCCCAGATATGGCGGAAGAGCAAAACACTTGCCCCCCCCGCAAGGAGATAAAGCAACGTCGCCACAATTCCGCGCACCGAAAGCCGCGAAATTCCGCAGACCCCGTGCCCGGAGGTGCACCCATTAGCCAGTCGTGTGCCGATGCCCACAAGCAGCCCCGCCGCCACAAGCACCGCGGCACTCTGGCTGATATGCGTATCAACTTCGCTAAAGAACGGATACAGCAGCAACGGCACACCAAACGTGCCAGCCAAAAAGGCAAGCCTGTCGGCCCACTCACTGCGCCCCGAGCCGTCAACCAGCCCGCCGATTATTCCGCTCGCGCCCATAATGCGCCCGTTGCCCCACAAGAGCACAACCCCGCCAAGCCCGATGAGGAACCCGCCAGCGAGCCCCCAGATCCAATCTGGTTCCATTCCCGTTTCCTTCCGTCCTGTAGAATTAAAGGCCCGTTCGCATAAGGCCTGCCTAGTCTATTATATCTTGTTAACCGGCACTTTCAGAAAAACATCCCCCTGCTCATCCGCCGGCGGCATCTGCCCCGCGCGCATATTCACCTGAAGCGACGGAATAATCAGCTTGGGCATTGCCAGTGTCGCATCGCGATCATCGCGCATCTTCACAAACTCACCCTTGGAGCGGCCCGCGCCAACATGAATATTCTTGGCTTTTTGCTCGCCGACAGTGGTTTCCCAAGCAAATTCTTCACGCCCGGGTGCCATATAATCATGGCCCACAAAAATCCGCGTCTCATCTGGCAAGTTCAAAATTTTCTGGACCGAGTCAAACAGCAACTCCGATGATCCTCCGGGGAAGTCACAACGCGCCGTGCCGAAATCCGGCATAAACAACGTGTCACCCACAAATGCCGCATCACCTATCACATACGTCAGACAGGCTGGCGTATGACCAGGGGTGTGCAACACATCTCCACGCAACTGCCCGATGTGAAAGCTGTCGCCTTCGCGGAAAAGTTTGTCAAACTGGCTACCATCACGCTGAAACTCAGTGCCTTCATTGAACACTTTGCCAAAAGTATCCTGCACAACCGTGATCTGTTCACCAATCCCGATCTTGCCGCCAAGCCGTTCTTGCAAATAAGGCGCAGCAGAAAGGTGATCAGCATGCACATGGCTTTCAAGCAGCCACTCCACAGTGAGCCCTTCTGCGCGCACATATTCCACAACAGCATCCGCCGAGCGCGTGTCTGTCCTTCCTGATGAATAATCAAAATCCAGAACAGAATCGATAATCGCACAAGCACTTCCCGAAGGGTCTTTCACCACATAGGAAATCGTGTTGGTCGCGTCGTCGAAAAATCCTTTTACTTCGGCCTTCATAGTCCTCTCCCGTTTCCATCCAACAATTGGATGCTATATATATTCAATTTTTGATATGTGTCAATAACCCGCCGTCAAACAGCTTTACAAAGTTGCCCAAAGCTTGCCATTACCTGCGCCCAAAGGCAAAGTTGCTCCATCAAGTCAGCGGAGCGGAACAGTTATGACTGCCTCAAGTGAATGGGTCACATCCAAAACAGGTAACAAAACCGCTGTTGTAAGCCTGCATCGCCCCCCCGAGGGCACATTTTTTCCCGCATTACGTGCCGCCTTTCTGGCGGCATTGCAAGACGCATTGGACAATCCCGAAGTTGACACCATTGTGCTTACGTCCAATGGCGGTGGCTTCACCCTCGATTTGCCCCTGCCCGAGCACCAACTTGGCGAAGCCAACCCGACTTTAGCAACCCTCACAGAGGCCATTGCCACTGCGCAAAAGCCCGTCGTCGCTGCGCTGCGAGGCCGCGCCGCAGATGCCGGACTGGAATTGGCGCTTGCCGCCGCTGCACGGGTTGCACATCTGGGCACACGGATATCCCTGCCCAGTCTGCACGCAGCCCGCCTGCCGAGCCCCGCAGCACTTTACACTCTGGCCGCACGGCTGGGCCCCGATTTGACACGTCACTTTCTGGAAACGCCATCGGACATGTCCGTCAGCCATCCACAACTCGAGCCTCTTTTCGACAAAATAGTCTCTCAAAATGCGGTTGGAGAAGCCGCCGAGCACGCCCGCAGCCTTGCGCCCTGCGCAGCTTTGCCCCAGCCGGCCTTTGACAACCCCGTCAACTATCAAAACCAGATCACAGCCCTGCGCAGCACAACACATTTCGGCGCATATTCGGCCGATAAAGCAGCCCTTGCCACTGTGCTGGAAGCGGCCCTTCTTCTTCCCCGTGAAGCCACGCTGAAGTTTGCACAAACCCAGATCGCAGATCTTGCCGAGAACCTGTCAAGCAAGCGCAAAGGCTACCGCCGTGCGGCCAAACTGGCCGCGTTTTGCGCCTTCCCGGAAGCACAGGCGCCCGAAGCGCTCACACTGGTTGGCACAGGCACACAAGCCGCACGCATCGCTCTGTCTGCCATGCGTGCACAGCTTCCTGTTCGCGTTCTTGCTCTTGAAGGCGATGATTTCGCCGCCTTCCGCGAAGCAATCAAAGCCCAAATCAATACACGCACGGCCAAGCGACAAATCGCTCCTGGTCAGGCCAGGCCTATGCTTGCGCTTCTTAGCGAACTGCCTGATTTTACAGCACTTAAAACGGCCGATTGGATCGTTGAAGCTGCCGCCCGTTCGATTGATACTATCGGCGGGTTGATTGCACAGATCAAAGGCGCAGCCTCCGAAGAGGCCGTCATAATGCTGACCTCCGCGATGCGCAGCGGTGCAGGCGAATTTGCGGAGGTCTTGGCCCCGCGCGTCGCCGCTTTACAATTTCACGCCGATGTCGGCAGCGGAGAGCTTGCCGAAATCGCGCTCAAACCCGAACTAGCCCGCACCGACAGGCACAGAGCACCTATGGTTGCCGCGCTGCGCCGCATCGGAGTCACCCCCGTATTCCAAGCGGCTCAGAACGGGCTCGCCTCCAGCCGCCTGTTTACAGCCCTCTGTCTGGCCGCCGAAGAGGCCATTGCCTGCGGAGCTTCACCCGAGGCTGTCGATGCTGCTCTGCCCTGCCGCGTGAAGCCCTTTGCCGCCCAAAACGCAGAGGGCTTTCGCGCCCAGCCCTTCCGCGTAACTGCGTTTTTCGGCGATCTCGTAAAAAGTACCGCTCCCGGGCTAAACGCCGCACTTTTGAAGGCTGGGATTGAAGGAGGAAAAGGCGCATCGGCACTCGTCTCTGGATGCCTTAGCCCCGAGGCAGACCAAACACTCTCTGACTGGCGCGAGCATGTAGGTCATCAAGCCAGCAACACTCCAGACTCTGCCGCCATCACAACTCTTGCAACCGCCGCGCTGCTTCATACAGGCACGCAGCTTTTACGCGATGGCACAATCCAGTACCCTTGGGAAATCGACCTGATTGTAATTTCCTCTCTCGGCTTCGCACCAAACTATGGCGGTGCGTTTTTCGAGGCTGAGGCCATGGGTCTCACCCGTTTCCGCAGCGTTCTGGCCGCGCTCGCCCCCTTGCGGCCGGAGTTTTTCTCAGCTCCTGAAGAACTTGATAACATCATCAAAAACGGCTTCAAATTTGCCAAGCCCGGCCAGACCGGATTAGCCTACGTTTGACAGGCTTTGCGCTTCTGGCTCTGGCTCGCGCTCGGGTGCCAGATAATCGTGTTGCTGCTCCTCACCCAAACCTGGCAAATCCGACAGGTCAGGCATGTCATCAACAGTCAAAGGGGTCATATCCACATCGACACTGGAGTAGGCTGATGTTTCTGCCTCTCCCAGATCGGCCCAGACATCAGCCACGTCCATCGGCTCGAACGTTTCCTTCCCTGCTCCACGTATACCGAATTGAACCTTGAGTGCGCGCATACCGTCCTGTTGGCCAAGTTTGCATGGCCCCAACCGCTCGGAGCCGGAACCCGCATCAAGCTCGATCCGCCCAAGAGCTGCCGCGCCAAACTGTAGCCGCACGCCCGGCTTCAACTCCGACAGTTCCCCAAGGCTGATCTTTCGGCGATGAATGACCGCGCGCAACACCGCGCGCGCCTCCATGAGGGCACCGTCTTTCATCAAGCTCCGCGCCTGCTCGGAGCTTTCAGGATGAGCCTCGGCAGCCGCCGGTTCAGAAGGTTGCGCCTTCCCTCCTGACAACGGCAAGCACAGCACAAATTCGCCGCGCCGCGCGCCACCCTCAAGCTCGATTTGCGCACGCAATACCTGATAGTCTGGCGCGTCAATAATCAATCCGAGATGTCGCTTGCTCTCTATCCGCGCACCAAAGCGGAAGTGTTCACAAAGTTGGCCCTCCTGAGGGCCCAAATGCTCACTCATCTCATTTAAAACACGGCTTACATATGGCGCAACCAGCGCCGCGTCGGTGGCTGTGGCGGCACGCAGCGGGCCTTCGCGCGCACTCACCTGACCAATCGTCTGTTTTTCGACAAACCCGCTCACCAAAGGCACATCCAGTGCCACAGCACCAATCGCTCCGCATGGGCCGTCGAGCACAATAAACAGCATGTCCTCATCAACACTGCGCATCAGAGCATCCTGCCCCAACTGCTCGCTTTGCACACCACTTACGCTCAGCGCGAGCTCGAACAGCTTTTCAGCCGAGCGCGACAAAGCCAGCCGCATCGCCCTCGCGGGCGACATGACACGGGCCTGATGCTCCTCGCGGCCCGCCTTCGCCTTGCGGCGCAATACATGTGTTGCACTGGTTTCGCCCATAGCCTCCGCCGCCATTCTTTGCGGTGTTTGAGCCTCTGGTTTAGCGCCAATCCGTTACCATCTTCTTAGCGCCGCAAAGTTTTTCCGCTAATCCTCAAAAGGCAAAGAAACCCGAAAGGCCGTTCCGCCCTGCCCGGGCAAATAGCTGATCGTCCCGTCAAGGCGCTGCATCACCTCACGGCAAATCGCAAGGCCGAGCCCTGCACCGCTTTCACGATCGTCTCCCAAGCGGGAAAATTTCTCAAAAACAACCAACTGCTCGTCACGCGAAATTCCAAGCCCATTGTCGATAAAATCGATATACAAACGCCCGTCTTTTGCAGAGGTCATAATCTTCAGTTCCGGCTCTAGTGCTTCACAGTATTTCTGTGCATTGGCAATCAGGTTGATAAAAACCTGACACAACCGGTCCAGATCCGTGTGAATGACCATCTGCTCACGCTCCCGGCGCCGCACGATGCTTACTTTGCCGATCAACCCCGCAGCCGCAACCGCACGGTCCAGCACATCCACAAGCAAACCGTCTTCCAGGTTCATCGAAACCTGCCCGTTTTCAAGCACGCTCAAATCCAGCAAATCATCCAGAAGCCGCGTCAGCCGAACAGATTCCGAATTGATAATCGAGCTATATTTACTCTGGTCATCGCCGGATAGCCCGTCAGAATCGCGCAAAATCTCTGAAAATGCCCGGATTGATGTCATCGGCGTGCGCAGCTCGTGGCTGATCTGGCTCAAAAAAGCATCCTTCTGGTGCGACAGCTCGGTGAGCTTTTCATTCGCCTCCCGTAGCTGACGCGCGGTGCGGATCAACTCTTCGGATTTTTCCTCAAGCTGGCTCGAGTACTCCATAATCTGCGCGGCTTCATCCGCCACAGCGATCAGATCATCCACCGAAACAGCGGCCCTGCCCACAATCTGTCCCACCATCGCATGCGCCGTTGCCGCTCCCACAGAGCCCGCAAGCTCGCGCTCCAACAGGTTGAGAAACTCGGGGGTCGGCTCGGGCAGATACCCCTCAAGCCCCTGCTCACTCGCCACCCGCCGAAACAGCCCTTGTGCCTGCGTGGCCCCGACAATCCGCTGCGCCATCAAAAGCAGATCTTCACTTTGGGCCATCCCCCCGCGCCAGCGCTGCCCGCTGCTGGAATGTTTGAACACATCGACAATCTGCGCCCCCTGCAAGCGCTCCATAGGTGAGGGAAAGCTCGCCAAGGATACGACGACGAAAGATACCGTATTCAGTGTCAGGCTCCAGAACACCGCATGTACAAGCGGATCAAGCCCGACAAACCCGAAAAGCGCCTGGGGTTTAAGCGCCGCTATGCCCCAAGGTCCGTGTGCCAGCACATCCGCCGAAAGGGCTGCATCAGGTCCGAAACTTGGCAAAAACATCGCCCAAAGCCAGATCACAAATCCGACAAGCAAGCCTGCCAACGCACCGCTACGTGTCGCTCCACGCCAAAAAAGCCCGCCCAGAAGCGCCGGTAAAAACTGCGATACCCCCGCAAAAGACACCAGACCGATCGCCGCCAAAGCAGCACCACCGCCTGAAATGCGGTAATAGACATATCCCAAAAACACGACACCGATAATTGAGAAGCGCCGCGACAACAGCACCACATTGCGCAAATCACCTGACACAAGCGCTCCGCCTCCGGTCACCCGCAGCCAGATCGGCATGACAATATGGTTGGACACCATGGTCGAAAGCGCAATCGCCGCCACAATAACCATTGACGTGGCGGAGGAAAATCCACCCAGAAAAGACAGTGTTGCCAGCCCTGCCTCCCCCGACACCAGCGGAACCGACAAAACGTACAAATCAGGGTTTGTGGCCTCGGGCAGAATGTTCTGCCCGACAACAGCAATCGGAACGATGAACAGGTTGATCAACAAAAGATACGTTGGAAAAGCCCAGGCAGCAAAGCGCAAGTGGCGTTCGTCATCGTTTTCGACGACCAGCACCTGAAACATCCGTGGCAACGTGAGAAATGCCGCCGCTGACAGCGCGATCAACGCAACCCATCTTGAAGGGGCAATCTCCCATTCGGCAATCTCGCTGGCCTCGATCTGCTCAATCACGGGGCCAAGACCGCCACCAAGCCCCCAGACAACAAACACTCCCACAGCCAGAAGCGCTATCAACTTCACAACCGCCTCCAAAGCAATCGCCATGACAACGCCATGGTGGCGCTCGTTCACATCAAGATTGCGCGTGCCAAAGAGGACAGTGAAAAGCGCAAGCCCCGTCGCCACCCAGAAAGCGGTGGCGGCACTGCCAAATCCTTCCGCATTCGGCCCCGCAGCCGCAAAGGCTGAAAAGGACAACGTAACAGACTGGAGCTGAAGCGCTATGTAAGGCGTTGTGCCTGCTACGGCCATCAAAGTGATCAAAACAGCAAGGGTGTTTGATTTACCAAAGCGGTTCGAAATCAAATCAGCAATCGAGGTAATTCGCTGAGCACGGCCCACCCGTACGAGTTTGCGCAGCACCCACCACCACCCGATCATCACAAGCGTCGGGCCGATATAAATCGTCAAATACTCAAGCCCAGAGCGCGCCGCAAAACCGACCGCGCCGTAAAATGTCCAGGCGGTGCAATACACCGAAAGCGAAAGCGTGTAGATGATTGGCGAGTTGAGCCAGCGTGCGCGGCCCCGTTTCGCTGCACGCTCCGCCAGAAACGCCACAACAAACAACATTGCTGCATAGCTCGCACAAACGGCTGCCAGAATGTTGACGGCATTGCTCACGGGGTTCTATCACCCTGCCCGTCAGGCGCATGCGGCAACGCGCGGTTTGCGTCAGACCCGGGTTCCGCTTCCCCATCGGGGCCAAGCCGTCGCGTCAATAGCGCTCCTCCAGCGATAAGCACCGCCCAGACTATAAAAAGATAGGCCATCGCACCGACATTGCTCTTGGCAGCCCCCGTCCAGATGATGGGCAAGGCAAAACACAACACACCCAAAACCGGCCAAACCCGGATCGCATCCACAACACGGCGCGCGCGGTAGCTGTCTTTGGGCAAAAATACCTGCCCGCTTATCCGCCCATGCGGATGCTTTTGCGCGGGCTCGCGGGCCTCGCTCAAGATGTCGCCAACTCGCGCACCGCGTCAAGCACCTCGGAATTGGAGAATGGCTTGGTCATGAATCGGCTCGCACCAAGTTCCATAGCGCGTTCGCGGTCCTTTGTCTGGCCCCGCGCGGTCAACATCATTACTGGCGTCTGTGCCAACACAGCATGTCCTCGAATATCACTCAGAATATCAAACCCGCTGCGTCCGGGCAGCATAACATCAAGCAAAATCAGATTGGGCGCACGCACTTCAAGCGTCGCCATCGCCGTATCCCCGTTGGAGTGGGTGTGCACTGTCCAACCGTCTCGCGACAGAATAAAGCTAATCGCCTCGATGATATTTGGTTCATCTTCAACCAGAACCACGGTTTTCCCCATATATTACGTCCCTCCCCTGACGTGCCTTTGCGCGGGTTCACGCTCTAGCCTCTTCTTTATCACCACAAAAACGCCGCCTGTCAAAAGATGAAGCGCAGCGCGTGTGCGCACAGCCTAGAGCCGTGACGACACGATCGAAGGCTCCCGCCGTGCCGCGCAGCCTTCACGCGGGCAAATCCGGCAACTGGCCCCGATCAACCGCGCGCCCTGCGTTCCCGTTTCGGCAGTCATGGGCGCAATCAGCATGGTTGCCTCCAAAAGCGGCTCATAGCCATAATCCGTGCTCAAAACCGCCTGCGCAATCGCGTAGGTTTCAAACACATTCTCGCTTGTTCCGCCGCGCCCGGGCTGTGCCACCCGCTGCGCCAGCGGCATCATTGGGCGGCTCAAGGCCTGAAACAGAGGCCACAGCGGGCACATCGCCCCGAACCGCGGGATCGGGAACCCATCGGCCGGCTTGCGATACAGCATGGTTCCCGAAGCATCGCACACCACCAGCCCGAAGCCATGCTCCGGCAAGGTTGCGAGGCGGCGCATGACACTAGCCAGGTCCTGATCAAACTCTGCCGCCAGCCTGAGCGGTTCGGGGCCATGCTCACCAATCGCCCCCCGAAAGGCCTCGAGTGGCATATCTTCGGCATCTTTTGCATAGCAGGCAAGATATCTCCCCGCGATCGCCTGCGCGCTTGAAGACTTGAGCTGTGCCGCACCGCGCAAGTATCCCTCGGCCGCGTCAACGCGCGCCTCTTCCAGTGCCGGAAAATGCCAGTCAAAAGCCGAAAGAAACCCGGCCACCTCCTCTTGCGGCGAGCTCACTTCACTTTGCGCATCGCCCGCCCCGTCCAGAAACCCGACAAGCGCCTGCGCACGCTCGGCCAGCCGCGCGGAATCTTCGTTAATGTTACGGTGGAAGCGGTCGCGCCACTCAGGCTCAATCTCGCGGGTGTCCTGCAAAATCGACGCCGTGGAGCGGATTGATGTCACAGTGGAAAGCACCTCATGCAACGTCGCCGCCAGATGCGGATCATGTGTCAAACGGTCGGTCAGGGTTTCAACATTGCGCTCAAGCTCGTCGATCCTGCGCGCGGCACGGATCATCAGGTTGGCCCAGCCGGGAAAGCGGCCCGCAAAAGCCGTGCTTTCCGCCACTCCGATTTCCTCCCCCAACCGAGCAGCCACATTCCCCAGCCGCGCGATCACTTCCTGCTCAGCCCCCTCGGCCAAAAGTGCTGGTTCAACCTCGAGGCGCAACGCCATAGCACGCAACAACTTACCGCCGATTCTGCGCCGGTTGTGCTCAATGAGATTAAGATAAGATGGAGAAATCCCCACATCAGCCGCCAAATCAGCCTGTTTAAGCCCCTGGGCAATGCGGCGTTCGCGGATACGGCTGCCTGCGAGAGTGCGTGTGGCCATGACAATTATCTCATAATTTCAGTCATTTTCTGCAACGCAACATAAACAAATTTACACAATCAGCAAAGGCTTTGTGCAGAAATTTACAAAACTTTTGTGTCGTTCAAATGCCTTATTGCGTAATTTTCGGTCTGACCTGCATATTGTATTTGCACAAACGTGCCTATGGGGAGGCGCAGGAGGAGGCTCCTTCCCGTATTATCGAAAAGGGAGGATATATAATGTCCAAATCAAACTTTACCCGTCGTGGTATGCTGAAAACCAGTGCCCTGGCAGGCGCTGGCGTTGCGCTTCCGACGATCTTCACAGCCTCGTCAGCGGCAGCCTATATGAACGAGCCAAAAGGTGGCTCTGTCACACTTGGTTTCAACGTGCCGCAAACAGGCGCATACGCAGACGAAGGCGCCGACGAATTGCGCGCCTACGAATTGGCCGTCGAACACCTCAACGGTGGCGGCGATGGCGGCATGATGAACACGTTCAGCTCCAAAGCCCTCCAGGGCAACGGTATCCTCGGCAAGAAGGTCGAGTACGTCACAGGTGATACGCAGACCAAATCAGACGCGGCACGTGCTTCTGCTAAATCAATGATCGAAAAAGACGGCGCCATCATGATTACAGGAGGCTCGTCTTCAGGTGTTGCCGTCGCGGTTCAAGGTCTCTGCCAGGAGGCTGGCATTATCTTCATGGCAGGCCTTACGCACTCAAACGACACGACAGGCAAGGACAAGAAAGCCAACGGCTTCCGTCACTTCTTCAACGCCTACATGTCGGCTGCAGCTCTCGCACCGGTGCTGAAAAACCGCTACGGCGCAGACCGTAAAGCCTATCACCTGACAGCTGACTATACATGGGGCTGGACACAGGAAGAAAGCATTGCAGCCGCGACTGAAGAGATGGGTTGGGAAACTGTTAACAAGGTGCGAACACCGCTCGCCGCAACCGATTTCTCATCTTATATCGCACCTGTTCTGAACTCCGGTGCCGATGTTCTGGTTCTGAACCACTACGGCGGGAACATGGTTAACTCGCTCACAAACGCCGTTCAGTTCGGCCTGCGTGAAAAGATGGTCAACGGCAAGCAGTTTGAAATCGTCGTTCCGCTCTACTCACGCCTGATGGCACGCGGTGCGGGCGAAAACGTCAAAGGCATCCTTGGCTCGACAAACTGGCACTGGTCACTGACAGACGAAGCCTCACAAGCCTTCGTCAAGTCGTTCGGTGAAAAATTCGGCTTCCCGCCCTCACAGGCGGCGCACACGTGCTACGTTCAAACGCTGCTTTATGCAGATGCTTGTGAGCGTGCAGGCACGTTCAACCCTTGTGGCATCGGCGAAGCGCTTGAAGGCTTCGAATTTGACGGCCTCGGCAACGGCCCGACCCTTTATCGCGCCGGCGACCACCAGTGCTTTAAAGACGTTCTCGTTGTGAAGGGTAAAGAAAACCCGACATCCGAATTCGACCTTCTGGAAGTGGTTGAAATCACACCACGCGCTCAAGTCGAGTATCCGGTTGACCATCCGATGTTTGCAGGCGGCGCTCTGGGTGCCTGTAACGCGGGCTAACCAGCCATATGGACACGTCGGGGCCTCTTTGGGGCCCCGACACTTTCCCAAACACGATCCAATTATAAAATAGACGCGCGGCTCCGTGCCACGACGCTCTTATCACATCCAATCCAAGGTGGGGACGATGGACGCAATCATCCTGCAGATACTCAACGGGCTCGACAAAGGCTCGGCTTACGCGCTTATCGCGCTTGGCCTGACGCTTATTTTCGGCACGCTCGGTGTTGTAAACTTCGCGCATGGCGCACTTTTCATGATCGGTGCTTTTTGCGCAGTGACGCTCAACAAGCTGCTGTCACTGAGCTACATGGTGGAAGACCCCACCAGAACCGACTTTCTCGGCAAACCCCTACAGGTGGCAACGCCCTATGTGCACGGCTGGTTTGGCGAGGCAACAGGAGAAGCGCTGATTGACTGGTCTGTTCCGCTCGCAATCCTGTTCTCGATTCCCGTCATGATCGCCGTCGGCTTCATCATGGAACGCGGGCTGATCAAGCATTTCTACAAGCGTCCCCATGCCGATCAGATCCTTGTGACATTCGGCCTTGCTATCGTTTTGCAAGAGCTGATCAAATCATTCTACGGAGCCAACCCGATCCCGACACCTGCTCCCGAAGTCTTCCGCGGCAGCTTTGATTTCGGCGTGATGCTGGGCTTTGATCCGAACGCGATCATTTACCCCTACTGGCGCATGGTTTACTTCGCCTTTTCGGCTCTCATCATCGGCGCGGTCTTTGCCTTCTTGCGGTTCACCACCTTCGGGATGGTTGTGCGCGCAGGCATGGCCGACCGTGAAACAGTCGGCCTTCTCGGCATCAACATCGACAAGCGCTTTACCATCATGTTCGGCCTTGCTGCCGCCGTGGCCGGCGTTGCGGGCGTCATGTATGCTCCAATCAACTCGCCCAACTACCACATGGGGATGGACTTCCTTGTCCTGAGCTTCGTGGTTGTTGTTGTGGGCGGCATGGGCTCGCTGCCCGGTGCCGTTCTGGCTGGCTTCATGCTCGGTATCCTCGAGGCTTTCGCCTCCATGAACCAAGTCAAAGCCATTATCCCCGGCATTGACCAGATCATCATCTATCTGATTGCCATCATTATCATTCTCACACGTCCACGCGGCTTGATGGGCAAAAAAGGCGTGATGGAGGAATAACCATGCTCGGATTGAACAAAAAAGACACCCTACTCTTCTGGATCGTCGCAGCCCTGGCTCTCCTGGCTCCGTTCATCCTCAACCCTTTTCCTGAAGGCTCCTCACTGGCGCAAATGTTCAACGCGGGTTACCCCGACTTGATGCAGCGTTTCGTAATCTTCGGGATCCTCGTCATCGGATTTAACATTCTCTTCGGCCTCACAGGCTACCTCAGCTTCGGTCACGCCGCCTTTCTCGGCATAGGCTCCTACTCTGCGGTCTGGATGTTCAAGCTTGTCGGCATGAACGTGATCCCGGCAATCTTGCTGGCAATGATCGTCTCGGGCGTGTTTGCCCTGCTCATCGGCTACATCAGTCTGCGTCGCTCGGGAATCTACTTCTCGATCCTGACACTGGCGATCGCACAGATGTGCTACAACCTCGCCTATTCGGTACTTGGCAACCCGTCATCAAACTTCAACCTCACCAATGGCGAAACGGGTTTGCAGCTCTCGCTCGACGATGCGCGCATTCTAGGCGAAAGCGTCACAGCCGAAGGCGCCCTTCCGGTGACAAACTTCTTTGGTCTGGCCATGCGCTCAAGCTACCAGATGGACGTTGGCGGCTGGTTGTTCACCTTCAACGCAGGCTACTACCTCAGCGCAATCATCATGCTGGTCAGCTTTTATGTCAGCATCCGCATCTTCCGCTCCCCCTTCGGCCTGATGCTGCGCGCTGTAAAGTCAAACCAGCAGCGGATGAACTACACGGGCCTCAACACGCGCCCCTATATTCTCGCGGCTTTCGTGATCTCCGGCATCTACGCCGGCCTTGCGGGCGGCTTGCTCAGTTCGATGGACCCCCTCGCAGGTGCCGAGCGGATGCACTGGACAGCTTCAGGCGAAATCGTGATCATGGCCATTCTTGGTGGTGTCGGCACGCTCATCGGCCCCGTCCTCGGCGCAGGATTCAACGAGTATTTCAAGAACATCCTGTCCAAAATCAACGACAATGTTCTGCACGACTGGCTCGGCTTTCTGCCTGACGGATTTGAAAACCTGCTGGTTGGCTTCCTGCACTACTTCGTTGGCAAAGGCTGGCACCTAACGCTTGGCATCATGTTCATGCTGGTGATCATCTTCCTGCCCGGTGGCCTTGTTCAAGGCGGACAACGCATCGCCAGACTGTTCCGTCGCAAAAAGAACAGCGACGAAACCCAACAGACACCTGCGGAATAAGGAGAGCTTCTATGGGAATTCTTGAAGTCAAAAACGTCGGCAAGCGCTTCGGTGGCCTGCAAGCTCTGAATAATGTAAACCTGAGCGTTGCAGAAAACACCTGCCACGCCATCATCGGCCCCAACGGGGCGGGCAAATCCACCCTGCTCAACTGCTTTGTGGGCAAGCTCATCCCCGACACAGGCTCCGTCATGTTTGACGGCCAGTCGGTTCTGGGCCGCACGCCTTACGAGATCAACCAGATGGGCATCTCCCGCGTGTTCCAGACTCCCGAGATCTTCGCGGATCTCTCGGTCATGGAAAACATGATGATCCCGGTCTTTGCCAAGCGTGACGGGTCGTTTCGTATGCACGCCCTCGAAGGCATGATGGGCGAGAAAGACATTGTCGAAAAGGCCGAGGCCATGCTCGAAGATATGGGCCTTGCCAACAAGCGCGAGATGCAGGCTTCATCGATGTCACGGGGCGACAAACGCCGCCTCGAAATCGCGATGTGCCTCAGTCAGGAACCCCGCCTGCTACTGCTGGACGAGCCAACAGCCGGCATGGCCCGCGCCGATACAAACAACACGATCGACCTGCTCAAACAAATCAAGGAAGAGCGCGATATCACCATCGCGATCATCGAGCATGACATGCACGTTGTCTTCTCTTTGGCCGACAGGATCACCGTTCTGGCCCAAGGCACACCACTGGTTGAGGACAGCCCGGAAAACATCAAAGGCCACCCGAAAGTGCGCGAAGCGTATCTCGGCGAAGCGGCGTAAGGGAGAACAATCAGATGAACGTCAAACCCGACTTCTCCAAAGGCAAAAACTACGCCGAAACAGCACCGGCTTTCCTCTCTGTCTGGGGCATGGAAAGCTACTATGGCGAAAGCTACATCGTGCAAAACATCAGCTTCAACGTCCACGAAGGCGAAATTCTCGCCCTCTTGGGGCGCAACGGCGCGGGCAAAACCTCGACCCTGCGCTCGATTGCGCGCATGGATGCACCGCAAGTGACACATGGCGAAATCTGGCTCGATCACCAGCCGCTGCACAACATGTCAAGCTATCAGGCCGCGCAAGCCGGTATCGGCCTTGTGCCGGAAGACCGCTGCATCATCTCTGGCCTGACCGTTGAGGAAAACCTGCAACTCGCACAAATCGCCCCGCCCCTTGGCTGGTCGCTTGAGCGCCTCTACGAGCTTTTCCCCCGCCTCAAAGAACGCCGCAAGCAAGAAGGCGTCACCCTATCAGGCGGTGAACAACAGATGCTCGCCGTCGCCCGCGCCCTCGCGCGCGACATTAAAGTGCTCCTCCTTGACGAACCCTACGAAGGTCTCGCACCAGTTATCGTGGACGAAATCGAAAAAACGCTCCGCATCATCAAAGAGCAAGGCATCACAACTATTCTCGTCGAGCAAAATGCCGTTCGCGCGCTTGAGCTTGCGGACCGCGCCGTGATCCTCGACACTGGCGGCATCGTCTTTGACGGCTCCGCAGCAGAAGTACTCGAAAACGCAGAGTTGCGTTCCGAGTATCTTGCCATCTAAGCTCTCTAAATGAGGCCCGCCCGATATCTCTCAGAGTCACGGGTGGGCCAGCAAAGAGAACATCAGCAAAAAGACAAATGGGAAACCGCTATGTCCAAGACCTATCCACCCTCAGCCGAAATGGCCGCTAACGCACATATCACCGCTGCCAAATATGACGAGATGTATGCCGCATCTGTAAACGATCCGGATGCATTCTGGGCTGAACACGGCAAGCGCATCGACTGGATCAAGCCGTTCTCAAGTGTCAAAAACGTCTCCTACGCGCCGGGCAATATCGACATCAAATGGTTTGAAGACGGGACCCTCAACGTCGCCGCCAACTGCGTTGACCGCCACCTTGCCACTCGTGGCAATCAAACCGCGATCATCTTCGAGCCAGACGACCCCGCAGAGCCCGCGCAGCACATCACCTATTCGCAGTTGCATCACCACGTCGGCAAAATGGCCAATGTTCTGAAAAACATGGGGGTCAAAAAAGGCGACCGCGTCATCATCTATATGCCGATGATCCCCGAAGCCGCCTATGCCATGCTCGCCTGCGCCCGCATCGGCGCGATTCACTCGATCGTTTTTGCAGGCTTCTCACCCGATGCCCTCGGCGCACGGATCAACGGCTGTCACGCCAAAGTCGTCATCACAGCCGATCACGCCCCCCGTGGTGGCCGCAAAACCAAGCTCAAAGACAACGTCAATCAAGCGCTCCTGCACGATGTCGATGATGTCAAATGCCTCGTCGTCAAGCGCACAGGCGATCAGGTCGCCTGGCGCGGTGAGCTCGACTACTGGTATCACGAAGAAGTCGAGAAAGTCTCCGCCGACTGCCCCCCAGAGGAAATGAACGCCGAGGATCCGCTCTTCATCCTCTACACGTCAGGCTCCACAGGCCAGCCCAAAGGCGTCGTGCACACCTCGGGTGGCTACCTTGTCTACGCCGCAATGACGCAGGAGTTGACCTTCGATTACCATGATGGCGATGTCTACTGGTGCACCGCCGATGTCGGCTGGGTCACAGGCCACAGCTATATCGTCTATGGGCCTCTGGCCAACGGCGCGACCACGCTGATGTTCGAAGGCACGCCCACCTACCCCGATGCCTCGCGCTTCTGGCAGGTCTGCGAAAAACACAAGGTCAACCAGTTCTACACCGCCCCCACAGCCCTGCGCGCTCTCATGGGCCAGGGCGACAGCTTTGTTGAAAGCTGTGATCTCTCCAGCCTCAAAGTGCTCGGCACAGTCGGCGAGCCGATCAACCCCGAGGCCTGGAACTGGTATAACGAAAAAGTCGGCGGCGGACGCTGTCCGATCGTTGACACGTGGTGGCAAACCGAAACAGGCGGCCACATGATGACCCCCCTGCCCGGCGCCCACGCCACCAAGCCGGGCGCCGCAATGAAGCCCTTCTTCGGCGTTCAACCCGTGGTGCTTGAGCCAACTTCAGGCGAGGAAATCAGCGCATACCCGGCCGAAGGCGTTCTCTGCCTCAAAGACAGTTGGCCCGGCCAGATGCGCACCATCTGGGGCGATCACGACCGCTTCGAGAAAACCTACTTCTCCGATTACAAAGGCTACTATTTCGCAGGTGACGGCTGCAAACGCGACGAAGATGGCGACTACTGGATCACCGGGCGCGTCGATGACGTGATCAACGTCTCGGGTCACCGCATGGGCACAGCCGAAGTCGAAAGCGCCCTCGTCGCTCACGCCGCCGTGGCCGAAGCTGCTGTCGTCGGCTATCCGCACAACATCAAGGGCCAAGGCATATACTGCTACGTCACCCTGATGAACGATGCCCAGCCCAGCGATGAGTTGAGCAAAGAACTGCGCAACTGGGTCCGCCAGGAAATCGGCCCAATCGCCTCGCCCGACCTTATCCAATGGGCCCCGGGTCTGCCCAAAACCCGCTCCGGCAAAATCATGCGTCGCATCCTGCGCAAAATCGCCGAAAACGACTATGGTGCATTGGGCGATACCTCGACACTGGCCGATCCGTCAGTTGTCGACGAACTCATCGAAAACCGCATGAACCGCGACTGACAAACGCTTAAAGCCAATTGAGAAACCGCGCCAAGCCCTGCCTCGGCGCGGTTTTTCTCTTCCTTCCATAATGAAAGCACTCTGCTTTTTTCTTGCCACAAATATCCCGGGGGTCTGGGGGCTGGCCCCAGCTTGGCATGGGTCCGATGGCGCGCAGCGCCATTGGAAACCGAATAAGCAGCATTTGCCTCAAACCCCACTCCTTAACCTGTCGTTAAGCTTTCAGGCCCACACTCACTCATGGTGGGGGCTCCAGCAAAGGAGCCGCAAATGTCATCAATAGAAAGCCTCGGCATCGCATCTCAATCGCGAGCAGCCTACACACCTCTCTTGCACGAACGGCAGGCCCAATCCCAAAACGCGCGCGCCTCCGCAAGCAAAGTTGAATTGCCAACAGCCGTTTCACAAACAAACGCCTCCGACACCTCACGCCTCAGGCTTGAAAGCCGCCCCAAAGAAGCCCCGCCACCACGCAAATTGCTCTTAACTGGCAACGCGACAGCCGCCTACCTCATCGAAATGCGCCTCACGCAGGAAATCGCCATGCTTCAGGAAGAGCAGAAAACCGGCTAGGCTCTTATTGCGCCGTCCAACCGCCATCAATCGGAATGGTCGCGCCCGTCACATTATGCGCCACCCGCGCACAGAGCCAAAGCGCAAGCGCGCCAATCTCCGCTGGGTCCGAGGTGCGCCGCGTCGGTTGCTTTTCACTCAGCAAATCTGCAATACCAGCAGCGCGGTCGCCACCGTGCAGGGCTGCGCGCGCTTCAATCTGCGGCTGGATAATCGCCGTTTCCGTCCAGCCTGGGGCGATGCAGTTCACTGTCACGCCGCCGCTCTCCTTGCTGCCAGCGCTGGCATATTCCAGCGCCGCAACACGGCTCAGCCCCACAAGACCAAATTTCGCCGCTACGTAAGGCGCCTTATCCTTACTCGCCACAAGCCCGTGAACGGAGGCAATATTAACCACCCGTCCAAAGCCGCGCGCCGCCATATCGGGCATCAAAGACTGCATGGTATGAAACGCCGCCGACAGGTTAATCGTGAGGATCGCGTCCCATTTGTCACGCGGCATTTCTGCCAAAGGTGCAGTGTGCTGAATGCCCGCATTGTTGACCAGAATATCCACCGGCCCCCAGGCCTTCACCTTGGCCATCATCGCATCAATCGCGGCGGCGTCCCGCATATCGCCCCCAAAAAATTTGGCTTCCGCAGCTCCCGCCGCGCGCACTGCCTCACAAGCGGCTTCCGCCTCGACTGCGCTCGCCAGCCCGTGCAAAGCAACCCGCGCACCAGCCCCACCAAGCGCCTTTGCAACCTCAAGGCCAATCCCCTGCACCGAGCCAGTCACCAGTGCTGTTTTTCCGCTCAACTCACTCATGCTTTCTCCTCCAGCATCGCCCGCAGCTCGGTTTTCAAAACCTTGCCGTAGTTGTTTTTCGGCAGCTCGCTCAGCGCATAATAATCTTTCGGCCGCTTGAACCTCGCAATATTCTCCAGACATTGCGCATCAAGCCTGGCACGGTCCAACTCTGCCCCATCAGCCATCACCACAAAGGCCACAACATCTTCGCCCCATTCGGGATGCGCGCGCCCGACAACGCTCACTTCTTCCACATCAGGCAACTCCAGCAGCACTTCTTCCACCTCGCGTGGGTAAACATTACTGCCACCTGTGATAATCATATCCTTGGAGCGGTCATGCATGGTGATATAGCCGTCTTCGTCCATATTCCCCATGTCACCTGTCAAAAGCCAGCCGTTCACAAGCGTCTTGGCCGTTGCCTCGGGGTTTTTCCAATAACCCCTCATCACAGTGTCGCCCCGCACCATGATCTCGCCGACTTCGCCGCGTGCAAGCTCCTTGCCGTCTGCGCCGCCAATCTTCACCTCAACAGCCGATTGCGCCCGCCCGACAGAGCCAAGCCGCGCGCGCCAACGCGGGTGGCTGCGATCAGACACATCATGGCGTGACAGAGCCGTAATCCCCATGGGGCACTCGCCCTGACCGTAAATCTGCAAAAACACTGGCCCGAACTGCTCAACCGCCTCGATAATATCGGCGTTATACATCGGCCCGCCCGCATAAACGATACTGCGCAAGCCTTCTCCCCGCACGCCCGCCGCTTTCGCCGCAAGCGTCATTCGCTTCACCATGGTCGGCGCGGCAAACATATGCACATTGCCGAAATGCGCCGCCAGCTCGAAGATTTCGGCCTCGTCAAACCCTCCCGACGGCGGGCAAACATGCCGCGCCCCGACCATCACATGCATAACGCTGTAAATGCCCGCCCCGTGGCTCATCGGCGCCGCATATAAAATTGTATCCTTGTCACTCACCTGATCGGCATCAACAAAATAACACAGCGCCATCGAGCGCAGCATACGGTGGGTCATCATCACCCCCTTCGGCCGCCCTGTCGTGCCGGATGTGTAAAACAGCCAAGCCACATCATCGGCTGCACAGCTCTCGGGCTGCGCCAACGCCTCGCCTTCCAGTATCGCGGCATACTCCGGCCCCGTCACATCAATCAGCCGCGCCGCACACCCCACGTCTTGCAGAGCTGCCGTCAACTCGGGCGAGGTAAAGACAATCTGCGCCTCCGCATTCCCGATAATCCACTCCGCCTCACGCCCATGCAGCTTCGCATTGATCGGCACAGCAATCGCGCCTGCCATCCAGATACCGTATTGCACCACCAGATACTCCGGCAGGTTCTTCATAAAAATACCGACAGGCGCGCCTTTGCCCACCCCCTCGGCCTTCAAAAATGCCGCCACCTGCCGCGCCTGCCGCGAAAACTGCGCATAATCCGCAACGCAGGTTTCTCCCAGAAAAACCGCCTCCCGCGCAGGGTTGATCTGCGCAATGCGGTAAAGGTATTCAGCAATATTCATGAGGCCCTCCCAGACTTTAACCTATTCAAACACCGCATTCTCCGCTCAATCAATGCTGTAGAAATACGCGCCCTTGCTGCGCCCGTGAAAAGCAGTCAAACTCGTGCCATGACGCAGCCCACCCAACATGATCTGGCCTTCACTCACGCCCCTATCGGGCTTGTGGTGTTGGAGAACCGCATCATCAAATCAGCCAATGCGCTCTTTGCCGAGGTCTTCGGCGGCACACCGGAGAGCTATATCAATACGCCGCTGGAAGCGCTCTACCCCAGCCGCGAGGATTATGAACGCATCGGCGCGCGTGGCCTTGCCGTCATGCGCACAACAGGCCGCTACGCAGACGAGCGTATCATGCGCCGCCGCGCAGGCGCGCTTTTCTGGTGTCGCGTGCGCGGCCAAAGCCTCACCCCTGACGCTCCCTTCCGCCATGGCGTCTGGAGCTTTGCCGACCTCTCCCAGGAGCGTCCCCTTGTCGCCCTCACAGTGCGCGAGCGCGAAGTCGCCATGCTCACCTGCCGTGGCCTCACCTCCAAAGAAATCGGACGCGAACTGGGCCTCAGCTACCGCACAATCGAAGTCTACCGCGCCCGCTTGCAAGAGAAGTTCGGCGCGCGCAAACTGGCCGAGCTGGTGGCCAAACTCTCGGGAATGCCGCTATGAAGCACAATTTCCCCTCGCAATTTCCTGCCAAAAGCCTCAACACTTGCGTAAGATATCTGGCTTTTCACGCCCAAAAACTTCGCCTATAAGGCGCAAAAACCTGACGCTCCGTAAAGCACGGGGCCAATAAACCGAGGACATGATGACAAAAAAAGACGGCACTCATGACACCGACGTGGCTTTCATCGAGGCACTGGCGAAAATCTTGGGCGAGAACGACCTCACCGAGCTCAACGTAAAACGCGAATATGGCGATAACGACAGCCTGAATGTCCGCGTCAGTCGCAAAGCCGAAGTGGTGCAGCACGTTGCAGCCCCCGTGGCCGCTGCCGCGCCTGTTGGCGCTGCCCCTGCTGCCGCACCCGCCGCAGCCGCGGCACCTGTTGAAGATCCTTCAAGCCACCCGGGCGCTGTAAACTCACCGATGGTCGGCACAGTTTACCTTCAGCCCGAGCCCGATGCGCCTTCCTTCGTTTCTGTTGGCCAGCGCGTCAGCGAAGGCGATACACTGCTCATCGTCGAAGCGATGAAAACAATGAACCACATTCCCGCCCCCAAATCGGGCGAGGTCAAGCGCATTCTCGTTTCCGATGGCGATGCTGTCGAATATGGCGCCCCCCTGATGATTATCGAATAAGGCTCTGATATGATTGAGAAAGTCCTTGTCGCCAATCGCGGTGAGATCGCCCTGAGGGTCATTCGCGCCTGCCGTGAGATGGGTATCCGAAGCGTGGCCGTGCACTCCACAGCCGACGCTGACGCGATGCATGTTCGCATGGCCGATGAAAGCGTCTGCATCGGCCCCGCGCCGAGCACCGACAGCTACCTGTCGATTCCCGCAATCATCGCCGCCTGCGAAATCACCGGCGCCCAGGCCATTCACCCGGGCTATGGCTTCCTCTCCGAGAACGCCAATTTCGTGCAAATAATCGAAGATCATGACCTGATCTTCATCGGCCCGACAGCCGAGCACATCCGCGTCATGGGCGACAAGATCACCGCCAAAGAAACCATGATCAACCTTGGCGTTCCCGTTGTTCCGGGTTCCACTGGCGGTGTCGCCACGCTGGAAGATGCCAAGCGCATCGGCGAAGAGATCGGCTACCCTGTCATCATCAAAGCCACAGCGGGTGGCGGCGGCAAGGGCATGAAAGTGGCGCAAAATGCCGCTGAAATGGAAAAAGCCTTTCAGACCGCCCGCGCCGAAGGCAAATCGAACTTCGGTAACGACGAAGTCTATATCGAGAAATATCTCACAACCCCCCGCCATATCGAGATTCAGGTGTTTGGCGATGGCAAGGGCAATGCTGTCCACCTTGGCGAGCGCGACTGCTCGCTCCAGCGCCGCCACCAGAAAGTGTTCGAGGAAGCCCCCGGCCCCTCAATCACCGCTGAAGAACGCGCCAAAATCGGCAAGGTCTGTGCCGATGCTGTGGCCAATATCAACTACATCGGCGCGGGCACGATCGAATTTCTCTATGAAAACGGCGAGTTTTACTTCATCGAAATGAACACCCGCCTGCAAGTCGAGCATCCTGTCACCGAAGCCATCTTTGGTGTCGATCTGGTGCGCGAGCAAATCCGCGTTGCCGAAGGGCTGCCGATGTCGTTCACGCAGGACGACTTGCAGATCAACGGTCACGCCATCGAAGTGCGCATCAACGCCGAAAAACTGCCAAACTTCTCGCCCTGCCCTGGCAAGATCACGCAGTTTCACGCGCCGGGCGGCCTCGGCGTGCGGATGGATAGCGCGCTTTATGACGGTTATTCCATCCCGCCCTACTACGACAGCCTCATCGGTAAGCTCATCGTCCATGGACGCGACCGCCCGGAAGCGCTCGCGCGTCTCAATCGTGCGCTTGGCGAACTCATCGTCGATGGTATCGACACCACTGTGCCGCTCTTCCACGCGCTGCTGGCCGAAGAAGACATCCAGACCGGCGGATACAACATCCACTGGCTGGAACACTGGCTCGAAACACACTTCGGAGAGGCATGAGCCTCACCCCCGAAGTTGTGCTTCATGCCTATGCTTCGGGCGTCTTTCCGATGTCCGAAGGCCGTACCGACCCCGAGATATTCTGGGTCGATCCGCGCGAGCGGGGTGTCATCCCGCTCAACGGCTTTCACATCTCCCGCAGTCTCGCGCGGCAGATGAAGAAAGGGGGCTACATCCCTGCAATCAATTATAACTTCTCCGAAGTGATCACGGCCTGCGCTGACCGTGAAGATACGTGGATCAACGCCGGTATCGAGCAGGTTTTCAACGAGCTTCATGAAGCTGGCTTCGCTCATTCTTTTGAAATCTGGCAAAATGGCGCGCTCATCGGCGGCACTTACGGCATCACGCTCGGCCGCGCATTTTTCGGAGAAAGCATGTTCAGCCGTGCCACAGGTGGGTCAAAACTCGCCCTCGCCCATCTGGTCGATCACTTGGCGCGCACGGGCTTCACGCTCTTTGACACACAGTTCCTCACGCCTCACCTCGCCTCTCTCGGCGGCATCGAGATCAGCCGCGCCAGCTATCGCGCCCAACTCGCCGAAGCGTTGAGCAGCAGAGCCGATCTGTTCTCGAAGGAATTAGAGCAAGATCCTCACTGCGTCTTGCAGCGAGTCACCCAGACATCATAACGCGCATGGTCCAGCGCATTGAGCGCAGGCGATGAAGCAATCATCCAGCCCGAAAACATCATGTCCGATTTGCCGATCTCGCGGATCGTCAGAAACGCATAAGCATCGCCCGAAGGGTTGCCGGCAGGGTAACGACATTCGCCCAGCGAGACCACAAGCCGCCCGTATTCAATACTTGTGCCATTGGCCAGCTCAAGGTCGGTTGTCTTGCCATTCACCTTATCAAGCCCGCGCAAGACCGCACCGGCCCCAAGGCTGACGTCCTCGGCCTGTGCGGCACTTGCAGCCAGCGCAAAAGCCAGAACAGCCACGCGCAAGCTCATTCACTGCTCTCCGAGTCGCCGGCTACAAACTTGAGCAACAGGGAAATCAGCGAAACAGAGCCCTGGGTATCGAGAATTTCGTCGCCCTGCTCATAGAAAAACGGCGAGCCACCCGGCATAATCTCAACGAAATTACCGCCCAGAAGCCCCTCCTGGCTCACAATCACTGCGCTGTCATCAGGGATCTGCACCCCTGTTTTCACGCTGATCGTGGTATCGGCGCGGTAGGTTTCGGCATTCAGCGAAACATCCGTCACCGTGCCAACCTTCACACCGGCCAGCCGCACATCCGTGCCGACAGTGACCCCCTCAAGCGAGCGGAACGAGGCGCTCAAAGGATAGCCCGCGCCCTGCGCTGCAAAGCCTGTTGCCTGCCCTGTGTAGAGCACAAACGCCACCGCTGCCGCCAAAACGGCCCCGCCGACCAAAACTTCTGTTGTATTTTCCGACATATCGCGCCCGCCCCCTACTCGGGAACCCAAGCCTCGTAATCGCGCCGCTCTTTCGGCTCAGCGCGGCGCAAAGAGCCGTCTGGTGCATAGGCCAAAGGCGTGCCCGTGAGGTTTGCTTCATGCGGCTTTTCCCAAGCCTTATGCGGCAAAGGCGCGTCTGTGGGCGTTTCCTTGAACGTGTGGTGCAGCCAGCCGTGCCAGTTCGCATCAATGCGGCTTGCTTCGACCGTGCCGTTAAAAATCACCCAACGGCGTTTCCCGTCGCGGCTCGTGTAATAGACATTGCCCTGCGCATCTTCCCCCACGCGCTTGCCTTTGCGCCATGTGTAAAGCTGTGTGTTCAGCGTCGAGCCGTTCCACCATGTGGCCACTCGCAGGATTGATTTCAAAATGCCCATATGAGCCTCCACAATTCTCGGCCCAGATATGGCCCAAATCTCGGCCAAGGTCCAGCCTCGCCTCACGCAAATGAGCCTATGGCGCGAAAACTTCGCGCATCTTCGCTCAAACTCGTAGCTCCCTCACCACAATTTTGCTAACATCCTAAAAACATAAGCAGCCGAGCAGCGCAAAATGAACACCCGAACCACTTCTCCCCATGTCGCAGAATGCATGGGTGTCAAAGTTCCACCATCTCCCTACCTCACCGAAAAACGCATCGAGCGCATAAACGCCGCCCGCTACGAGGGGCAGGAAATCGCAGGCGCCTTGCATGTCGTCGGGCCTGAAGACCGCGTTGTGGAGATGGGCGCAGGCCTCGGCATCGTCGGCGCGGTTACTCAATGCAATGCCCGCCCCGCGGCCATGGTTTCCTTTGAGGCCAACCCCAACATGATCCCGCATATCGAGGCGCTCTATGCTCTCAACCGGATCAAATCCAAGATCACGCTGCACAACAAGGTTCTGCTCACCGAGCCTGAACCACCTGAAAGTGTTGATTTTTTTCTGCGCAACAGCTTCCTCGGCTCGTCCCTCACCGACAGTGAAGCCCGCGAAACAACCGCCGTCAGCATCCCGACAGCGCATTTTGAAGAGTTGCGCACAAGCTTCAAACCCACCGTCCTTCTGATGGACATCGAAGGCGGCGAACTCGACTTCTTGCGTCATGCCAACCTTGAAGGCATCCGCGCCATCGTGCTCGAATTTCACCCCGAGGCTTACGGCAAAGACGGCATGCGCGAATGCAAGGATATCCTGCGTAAAGCAGGCTTTTCAAAGGTCAACGAGGTCAGCACACGGCTGGTCTGGACCTGTCTGCGCGGCCCCGATGTGCCAAAATCAGCCCCCGACCCCGAGGAAGGCTGGTCACGCAAGATCACAGAAGTCGAAGACGCCATCGTGGTTCCGCCCGCAGTGGCAGGGCTTGTGCAGCCCACAGGGGTTCTCACCGCCAAGGGAGCATATGTCAACCAAGGCGCGCTCTGGCGGCGCACACGGCCACTCACAGAAGCCCCGGCAATGCCCGAAACCGTGCCGGAAACCCTTGAAGGCACGTGGCTCTGGGGCGGGCAACTCTGGCTGCACTTCGGGCATTTTCTGGCCGAAAGCACGCCGCGCCTCTGGGGGCTTCAGGCCTATGAGGGCAAAATCGACGGGATTCTTTTCACCCCCAAGCGCCCGCGCAACGCCGATCTGGTCAAGCGCTGGCAATGGAAGTTCCTTGAAGAGTTGGCCCCCGGCCTGCCCGTACGTGTTGCAAAAGCACCCACCCGCGTTGAGCGCCTTATCGTGCCGGGTCAGGGCTTTGGCCTTGGCAAAATCTCGCGCGGCACCCCCGAGTTTCGCACCTTCATAGCCGGAGCATTCGGCGCAACCATCTCGCCTTCTGGCCCGGACAAGCTTTATATCTCACGCTCCAAATTCGAGTTCCGCAAAGGCTCGCTTGTGGGAGAAGGTGAGCTTGAAACCCAGCTCGCAGCGCAAGGCTATGAAATATTTCATCCCCAAGAGCATGATATCGCAACACAAATCGCGCGCTACAAGGCCGCAAGCCATATCATCGCCGCCGAAGGCTCCGCGATTCACCTTGCCGCCATGGTTATGGGCCCACACCAGAAGCTTGCCATTGTGGTGCGCCGCCGCTCTTCCGCCACCGACTATATCGAGACCCATCTACAGTCCTTCGCGGGCGTCACCGCACTCAGCGTTGATGCCCTTGTGCGCAGCTGGATGCCCGAAGGCGAGCGCAAGGCACGCCATGCGATTGGTGAAATAGACTTTCCCAGCCTGCAAAATGCACTGCTCGCTGGCGGATTTATCGAACCTTCTGCGCAGGTCTGGGAAAATTTCTCTCAATCCGGCGTTCAGGAGCTTTTGGGCGGCAAGTTCCGCCCCGTTTGATCCCGCTCCAAAAAGAAAAGCCCCGCGCCTTGAATGAGGCTACGGGGCTTTCACATTTCAAGCAGGCCTGGCTTTAGCTGGCCGCGCCTTCCTTTTTCTTCTGGTCCGCATAAATGATCAGCGGCTGTGCATCCGACGTAACAGCCTCTTCATTCACAACAACTTCCTCCACGTTTTCAAGTGCAGGCAAATCAAACATTGTGTCGAGCAGAATGTCCTCGAGGATCGAGCGAAGCCCGCGGGCCCCTGTCTTGCGCTGGATCGCACGGCGCGCGATCGCTTTCAGCGCATCATCGGTAAAGGTCAGCTGCGCATTTTCCAACTCGAACAAGCGTTGATACTGCTTCACAAGCGCGTTCTTCGGCTCGGTCAAAATCGTGACAAGCGCATCTTCGTCGAGGTCTTCCAGCGTTGCCAAAACAGGCAAACGGCCGACAAACTCGGGGATCAAGCCAAATTTGAGCAGATCTTCCGGCTCAAGCGATTTGAACGTCTCGCCAATGCCGACAAGGCTTTCGTCACGCACATCCGCGCCAAAGCCCATAGCCGAGCCTTTGCCGCGCTGCTTGATAATCCGGTCAAGGCCCGCAAAAGCGCCACCGCAGATAAACAGGATGTTCGTGGTGTCCACTTGCAGGAATTCCTGCTGCGGATGCTTGCGCCCGCCCTGTGGCGGCACAGAGGCAACCGTACCTTCCATCAGCTTCAAAAGCGCCTGCTGCACACCCTCGCCGCTCACATCGCGGGTGATCGAAGGGTTTTCGGATTTGCGAGTGATCTTGTCGACCTCGTCGATATAAACGATCCCGCGCTGCGCACGTTCCACATTGTATTCAGCACTTTGCAAAAGCTTGAGAATGATGTTTTCAACATCCTCGCCCACATAGCCCGCTTCGGTCAGCGTGGTCGCATCCGCCATGGTAAACGGCACATCCAGAATCCGCGCCAGCGTTTGCGCCAGCAAGGTTTTGCCACAGCCCGTCGGGCCGATCAGCAGGATATTTGATTTCGAAAGCTCGATATCGCCGCCCTTCTGGGCGTGATTGAGGCGTTTGTAATGGTTGTGCACCGCAACAGACAGCACGCGCTTGGCCGTCGCCTGTCCGATGACATAATCATCCAGAACACCGCAAATTTCTTGCGGCGTCGGCACACCTTCGCTCGATTTGAGGCTGGAGCCCTTGGTCTCTTCGCGAATAATATCCATGCACAGTTCGACGCATTCATCGCAGATAAACACAGTCGGCCCCGCAATCAGCTTTCGCACCTCGTGCTGGCTCTTGCCACAAAAGCTGCAATAAAGCGTGTTCTTGCTGTCACCGCCTGAAGTATTCGCCATCAGTTCGCCCTTTCCGGCCTTCGTCTCGCGCTCGGCTTTGGCCTCTGCGCTTCGTGCTAGGGGTGCAGCTTAAGTCAGCCAGCCCCGCGCCACAATCTCAAATTCGTCTTCCCGCCCTCACAGGCGGTCAGGCGTCTGCGTCACCCGCTTTTTCGCGGTTGGTGACAATCTCGTCAATCAGGCCCCAGTCCTTGGCTTCTTCAGGGCTCATGAATTTGTCGCGCTCAAGCGCTGCTTCCACATCGGCAAGCTTCTGCCCGGTGTGGTGCACATAAATCTCGTTGAGGCGGCGCTTGAGTTTCAGCGTCTCTTCCGCGTGAATCATAATGTCGCTGGCCTGCCCCTGATAGCCACCCGAGGGCTGGTGCACCATCACGCGGCTGTTGGGCAACGAGAAGCGCATGCCCTTCTCACCCGCAGTCAGCAAAAGCGAGCCCATGCTCGCCGCCTGGCCAATCACCAGGGTGCTCACCTTCGGCTTGATATATTGCATCGTGTCATAGATCGACAGACCGCTTGTCACCACGCCGCCGGGCGAGTTGATATACATGCTGATCTCTTTTGAGGGATTCTCTGCCTCAAGGTGCAAAAGCTGCGCCACAATCAGGCTGCTCATCCCGTCATGGACAGGGCCGCTGAGGAAGATAATCCGCTCCTTCAGAAGGCGCGAAAAGATGTCATAGGCGCGTTCACCACGGCTCGTTTGCTCAACAACCATAGGCACGAGCGTATTCATGTATGTCTCAAACGGGTCTTTCATCTTTTCCTGCCTGCTTTTTGGGTCTCTTGCGATCTGTATCGGATCATTGCTAACAGAGTCTTAGTGGTGCGCTCCAAGGGCCGCAAGGGCACTCGGGAAAACGAGCGGAAAAACTTGGTTAACAAATTGTGAACAGAAAGCAGGTTGTGAATAAAAACCGGGCGCGGGTTTTCACCCGCGCCCTGTCCCGATCTGTAGGGTGGGTGCAAACCCACCAGTCCATCAGCTGCCGAACATATCGGCCGTAATCCCGGCATACCAGCCGATGCTTTCTTCATAGGTGGCCTTGCGCAGCGCCGCGTCCTCACCCGTTTGGCTGACAAACCCGTCAACACTGACGATTTTCTCATCCGTCGCCTCGTAAGTCGCACCGACTTTGACACCATCGTCAGTCTCAATCAGGCTCCAGCAAGTGTTGGAGAACTTCGCAGGGAACACCTTGCTTCCCGTCAGCGCGCCCCTCACGGCCATAGCACAAACCTTGGCTTGAGAGTTGGCAGAGAAGCCTGATTTGGGCATATCCCCCTGATTGCTCGCATCGCCCAGAACATAGACATTCTCGTCCATCCGGCTCTGCATTGTGTGGCCGATCACAGGCGCCCAGTTGCCCTCGTTCACACCGGCAATCTCGCAAATCCGCCCCGCTTTCATGGCAGGAATAACGTTGCACACATCAACTTTGGTGACTTCTCCATCAATGCTCACCGTCATCTCGTCGGCGTTCACCTCTACATTGCCGCCGCCGAAATCAGGGCCAACCCAGCTCACCATGCCGTTGTAATGCTTGCCCCAGCCCTCTTCAAAAAGCGCCTGCTTGGAGAAGTTGGGCTTGGGGTCCGCAATGATAATCTTCGCGGTCGGGTTCTTCTCTTTCAAGACATGCGCCACCATCGAAATACGCTCATACGGCCCGGGAGGGCAGCGGAACGGGTTGGGTGGCGCGACCATGGCATATGTGCCGCCTTCCGGCATCGCCTCGACCTGCGCCTTAAGCAATTCGCTCTGCGAGCCAGCCTTGTAAGCATGGGGCATCTTGTTTTGCTTGCTTACGTCCCAACCGGGCACAGCACCGTCAACAAAGTCGATCCCGGGGCTGAGGATAAGCTTGTCGTAAGGCAGCACAGCACCGCCCGCGAGGGTTACGGTCTTGGCATCGCGGTCAACGCCCACGGCCCAGTCGTGCACCACGTTGACACCCGCCTTGGCCAGCCCCCCATAAGAATGCCCGAGCGAGCTGATCTCGCGGAAACCGCCGATATAGAGGTTGGAGAAAAAGCAGGTGTAATAGGCACGCGTCGGCTCGATCAACGTGACATCTATCTCGCCGTTGCTGTCTTTCGCCAGATAGCGCGCCGCCGTGGCCCCGCCCGCGCCGCCGCCGATGACAATCACCTTGCCGGCACCACCGCCTTGCGCGCGCACATGCGGCGCACTCAAAAGCGCTGCTGCCGCTGCGCCCGTTCCGATAAAGGCTCTTCTGTTCAGTGTCATTTGGTCGTCCTCCCTTTTATAACAGCCTGTTATTCAATGCTCTTAAAGTAAGCCGCAAGCGCCGCAATCTCCTCATCGGTCAACCTTGAGGTCATCATCTGCATCACAGGATGCGGCCTGATCTTACGTTTGTAAGCGTGCATCGCCACCACAAAGTCTTCCTCGGGCCAATGGGTGATCGAGGGAATACCTTCATCGCTCCCACTGCTCTGGTGACAAGTGGTGCATTCGCTTGCGAGGTATTCACCATATTCAGGGTCCCCCACAATCGCGAGGATCTCGGGGGACAACTCCACCTCCCGTGGCACACCCGTTGGCTGCGCTTCCGGGATGTTCTGCGGACTGTCGGAAAAGGTCCGCAGATAGGCCAGAAGGTCTGCCCGCTTTTCAGGCTCCTTCACACCGGGGAAGTTCATCCGCGTCCCCGTCACCAGCGCTTTGGGATTCTCGATATAGGCATTGAGCGTTCGCAAATCCCAGACAAGCCCGTTCTCCCCTTCACGCAGCAATCCCTTGGAATACCGGTAATCTTCCGCAAACGCGCCCGCCTTACGGCCAAAAATACCGTTCAGATGCGGGCCCACACGGTTTTCCGCGCCAAAGCCGATCTGGTGACAGGACGTGCAGGTGTGGAACACCTTTTCACCACGCTCCGCATCGCCGATCTCCTCGGCCTGCGCGGTCCCGGCCACAATAACAAAAGCTAAAGCCTTACCAAACGTCCGGATCAATCCCTTTTTCCTCCAACTCGGCAAACTTGTCCTGCAAATAGCGCTGGAACGTCTGCCCCTCAAATTTCTCTTCCGCCACATACTCAAGCGACGACAAATAATGAAACGGCTTCAAATAACCGGGCATGCGAAATGTCTGAGCTTCTTCAATGCTTTGCGCACCACTGTTCAAGCTGTGCATCAAAATCGTCGTGGGCGTGAAATTCACCCCCCACTTGGCCGCAAGGTCGCGCTCTTCCAGCGCCTCGCCGTCAAAGTCGAGCACCTCACGCGCGCCAAACATATCGAGCTGGATCACATCATAATGGGCCTTGATATAATCGGTGAGTTCGCTCCTCGCAAAATTCACCTCGTGCAGTTCGCGGCAATAGGGGCAGCCGTTCTGCTCATAAAGGATCATCAGATGACGGCCCTTGTCCGCTGCTGCGGCAAGATCGTCTCCAAGTTCTAGAAATGTATCGGAAAACCAGGGTTCCTTGTGCAAACCGTCATCGCCCAGCTCCGCGGCAAAGCCCGCTCCCGCCGTGCCAAGCGCAGCCGCGCTCGTGACTGTAAACTGCCGTCTTGTAAGCATTGCCCCTCCTCCCAAAGGTTCCTGCCACACAGCATGCCACAGATTCGCGCCGCGGCAAAACGGGGGCGCCGGAACAGCGCCCCCGAAGGTCCCTTATTCAGGGAATGATTTCAGATATTCCGTCACGGCGGCAATATCTTCTTCTTTCTTGAGGCCCGCAAAAGACATTCTGGTCTTATTCACAAAGGCCCTCGGCTTGGCCAGATACGTCGCCAGATTGGCTTCGTCCCAGATCACGCCCTCTTCACCCATTTCAGCCATGGTTTTGGAGTATTTGAAGTCGTCACGGTGGCCAAGAGCCGCCCCGACAACCCCGTTCAGAATCGGGCCTGTGCGGTTCTTTGCGCCTTCGCCAACCTGATGGCAGGCTTTGCATTGCTTGAAGACTTTTTCACCCTCGGCAACCAGATCCATGTCGAGCGCCGCTTCGGTCACCACAGCTTCTTCAGCGACAGGTTCTGCCGCCGCTTTTTCCTCGACAGCTTCCTCTGCAACAGCTTCTTGAGCCGCAGGCTCCGCCTCGGGGTCGTCAGGTGAGTTTGGATCGCCCTTGAACACAACGTTCTTGGTGATCTTCACTTCGCCCTTACAATTCTCCATGCAGGGCTCGCGGACAAAATGCGCTTCCGAAGTCAGCCGGTCATCAAGGATAAACCCGTCCGCATTCGGCATTTCCACGTCCAGAAATGTCTCTTTGGACAGCACAAAATCATCATCCACAAGATCGTTGGAGAAGAGAATGTAAGCCGTGATCGCATAGACTTCGTCAGGCGTCAGTGTTTGCGCGTTACCAAATGGCATCGAGCGGTTCACGTAATCCCAAGTCGTTGAAAGATATGGCCAATAAGAGCCAACCGTTTTCAACGGATCTTTACGGTCAAGTGTTCCCATGCCACCTGCCAGCTTGGGCCAGTTGCCCACACCTTCGGCAAAGTCACCGTGACAAACGGCACAGTTGTCGGCAAACACGGTCTCACCCGTCCACACATCGCCCGAGCCTTCCGGCAAGCCTGAACCATCGGGATGGACATCCAGATCCCAAGCCGCAACCTCCGCATCTGTGGCCACGCGGCCAAGGCCGAATTTTTCCGCCGCCGCAGGGCTGGCCGCAACCAGCGCAAGAGCCGCAACTGTCAGTTTAAGATACTTCGACATTGTCTGCCTCCCCGTTTGGTTGCACCCACCATGTCTGGATGCCGTTGTTGTGATAGATCGAGTTCTCGCCGCGCACTTCGCGCAGCTCGTCTTTCGTGGGCTGCACATAGCCTGTCTCGTCCATCGCGCGGGCCTGAAGGAACATCTCCTCGCCCTCCCATGTGGTGTCGAGATAGAAGCGTGTCAGCGCCATGCGCTCACCCGGCTTCGCAAGCCGCGCGGTTTCCCACGTTTTGCCACCGTCTTTTGACACATCCACACGCGTAATCGCGCCACGGCCCGACCATGCAAGCCCCGTGATAACAAGCGGTCCCTTGCCATGCTTGATAGGCATCTGCGGGCTCGGGCTTGTGATGATGGATTTCGCATCCATCGCCCATGTCCACTTGCGGCTTGTGCCGTCTGCCAGCGTGTCGGTGTATTTCGAGGTTTCTTCGCGGCTTTCAACAGCAGAGTCGCTCACATCAATACGACGCAGCCACTTGACCCACATGTTGCCTTCCCAGCCGGGAACACACAGGCGCACAGGGTAACCGTGCTCCATGCGCAGCGCTTCGCCGTTGGCCTTAAAGGCCACAAGGCAGTCATCCAGCGCTTTTTCCATAGGGATAGAACGGCCATTTGAAGACGCATCCGCGCCCTCGACATAAACCCACTTGTCCGTGAGATCGCCCGCCGCATCAAGGCCTGCTTCTTCAAGCAATGTGCGCAGGCTCACACCGGTATATTCCATATTGTGGATCATACCGTGGGTATACTGCGCACCATTCAGCTGTGCACCGGCCCATTCCATGCCGGTATTCGCCGCACATTCGCAGAAATACACGTGGTTCTCACGGGGAAAACGCTCAAGATCCTCGTAAGTGAAAACCAAAGGCCGGTCTACCAACCCGTTGATCATCAAGCGGTAATCTTCTTTCTTCAGCTCGATAGCACCCGAGTGATGGCGTTCAAACGCGCAGCCCTGCGGGGTGATCGTGCCGTCAAGCGCATGAATGGGCGTAAAGTTGATCGAGCTGATAGCATCCGCTGTCAGCCATTCAACATTGCGCCGGATCACGTCGCTTTCATATTCAATCGGCAGACCATAAGGCGTGGCGTCAACGCCTTCGCCAAGGCCGCTGGCCCACTCCTGCACTTCAGTAATCAGCGGGTCGTCTGCCCGCGCCGCACCGGCCACTGCCGCCACTGGCACAGACGCGGCCGCCGCTTTTAAAAAAGCGCGGCGCGATGGCCCTTTAATTCCCGAGCTATCCGTCATCGAATCTCGCCTCCCTGTTTTCGATCTTATTCACAATATTGAATTTAACTTCGTTTGTATACCGTCATATTCAGTTCAATGCATGGCTTTTGCCGCGGCAGCCGCAGCACCACTGGGGAGCACCAACTTCTATAGCGCAATACAGCGAAATTCCTGACACCCGACAACGGCCCGGTTAAGCCACCCTGCCCCAAACCTGACATGCGCCTCACCGCAGGCCAAGGGCTGCTGTGCGGGGCTTTGCTACGCTTAGCTATGGTAGCCTATCTACAAGAATTGCATTGAGCGTAGAGCCTGAACGACGCAACGCTGCTAGTGATTGAAATTCATCTGAATTCCAGAAATTGCGGGCGCTGCACCTGTCAGGAAACTCGATGATGAAAGCCGCGTCGGGCAACTCGTTGTTACCTTCCAGATGCTCTGGGTCACCGCCCCGCGTCAAAAATTCACCTGCGTTGTCAAAGACCACAGCTGGAATCTTAGCGAAGTATTCTTCCATCCAGTCACGGTTATGAATGTACATTTGGCCGATAACGAATGCAGGCATGTCTGGGCAATCCTCCGCTGGAGTCTCGGAACGTTTGGAGTTTCAAGATGACACAATTGGCGTGTTTAATCCAGCAACCAAGCGAGTGCTGAAATCACGGAAACTACTGTCCCAATGGCCTCATTGCCGACATTTTCCGCGTTGCGGCGTAAATAAAGGCGCTGAAAGACAGCACCCCCGGGACGGAGCGGTCATTCCTCGTTTAGGTGATCCACGACGAAAGCAACGCGTTCTTCGACTGACACCTTGGGAAGCTCGACAAGTTGGTAGCCGAAACGGGCATAAGTATCAGCCATGACTCGGTCAGTTGCTTCAGCTTCCTCTCGATCCTGCTTGCGTTCGGCGTCCTGACAGAAAATGGCTTCCCAATATGGGGTGATGAAGACTGTGCTGTTGTAGCGATATTTTTTCGCTGCGGCCTCCACATGGTCAGGAACAGGAAGGCTACAAAGCGTCAAATAGCCAACGACATCAGCAACTCCTCTGTCCATGAGGACCGGTCCTTCCAACGCAGATGCTTCGTGCCACGACCGCAACTCCCATCCGAGCATGAGTTCGGCAAACATGGCTCTGTCTGCCCAAGGCAATGCGGTTCCACCAATCTGGACCTGATCGCGAATAATCGCACGCCCAGCCTCAGGCATTGACGCAAATCCCTTGCTGTGCAGGGCGTCGATCAGAGTGCTTTTGCCGGAACCGGGACCACCGGTTATGACAAACATATGGTCACACATGTGCCATCCTAACTCTTGGATAAGGGACTGGAGGCGCAAACCACCGACCATGCTGGCTCTTTTATTGGTGTGCGTGGTTACAGGTTAACGTCAACAGCGATGGTCTGCAATGTGCTCTCAACCGGCATTCGCTGCACTCTGCACGAATGGCCGCTGCCGTGAACTGGCCATGGCTTTGCAAAGCCCGCTTCCTGCGCTTAGCTGCCGCCCAAGCATCGGTCAAACTGGCCTCCAAGCCACCCTTCGCGGCGACCCTCACAAAGGTCGCGCAAGCATCAAATATTTCTGGCCCTCCACAGCCCCGCTTGACGCGGCATGACCCAAAGGCGACACTCGCCAAAAACGAGGCCGTCATGAGCGACACCCCCTATTCTTCCCAGCCCCCCAAGGCCTTCTGGCGCACCGGCGTCGCCGATGCGGGCATCTATGGCTATGAAGGCCTCTTCCGCTCCAAATGGAAACTGCCCGCCAATGCCGCCTTCGCCACTTATGGCAGTTGTTTTGCCCAGCACATCTCGCGCGCGGTGCAGGCCAATGGCAAACCATGGGTTAATGCCGAGCCTGCCCCTGCCTCCGCCTCTGCGTCCGTTGCTTCAAAGTTCGGATACGGTGTCTATTCGTCGCGCACTGCCAATATCTATACCGCACGGATGCTGGAACTCTGGGTAGCTCTTGCCATCAAGCCCAAGCGCTGCGACTCCATCGAAATCTGGGAAGACGCGGCAGGCCGCTTCCGCGACTCCCTGCGCCCCACAATCGAGCCGGACGGCTTCGCCAGCCATGAAGACTGTATCGAAATGCTCAAGGCAACCGCCCGCGCTTTCAGGCGCTCGGCGCGCGAGGCACAGGTCTTTGTCTTTACCATGGGCCTCACCGAAGGCTTCGAGAATGCCGTCACCGGCCAGCCCTATGCCCTATGCCCCGGCACGCTCGCGGGCACTTATGATGCGGCCCAACACCGCTTTATCAACTATCGCTATCCGCAAATTCTCAAATCTATGAAAACCGCAATACAGGGTCTGCGGGCGATCAACCCCTCGCTCAAGTTCCTGCTCACGGTCTCGCCCGTGCCGCTCACAGCCACTGCTACGGATGATCATGTGCTGCTCGCCACACAATACTCGAAATCGGTCCTGCGCGCCGTGGCGGGGGACTTGGCCGAAGTGGCAGCCGATATCGACTATTTCCCCAGCTACGAAATCATCGCAAGCCCGCCCACACGCGGGCAGTTCTTTGCACCCAACATGCGCTCGGTCGAGCCTGACGGGGTCGCGCTGGTGATGGAGCACTTCTTCAAGGGTATGCGCTTTTCCAAGAAGCAACTGGCAGACAACGCCGCCGAAACAGCCCGTCGCGCCAGTATAACAGCCGAGACCGAGGCCGATGACCTCGCCTGCGAGGAAATACTGCTTGATCAAGGGGCGCGCTCATGACCCGCCTCATCGTTGTCGGCGATAGCCACGCTCGCGCCCTCGCCCTTGGCGCCACGGCTGCAGGCTATGAAACCCTCACCTACGCCAACTCCGCCGCCGCATGGCGCGATGGTGTCGTCCGCCTGCAATCGGATGGGACACTTGCATCCGATCGTTTCCGCGCCCGCCAGAAAATCGAGAGTTTCGCAGAAGAAGTCGGCACAACGCCGCCCCTCACATCAGGCGCGCCCGTCGTGGCCAGCATAGGGCATCACGCCTCGCAGTTCCTCACCGAAATGCGCATCAAGAAGCTTGGCCTCACAACCGTGCCAACCCGCTCAGCCGAAACCTTGCTGTCGCCTGCCTTCCTCACCGCATGGCTGGAAGACGCCCGCCGCGATGCGCTCGACGGCCTTGCAGCCATAGCCGCAAGCGCTCCTCTCGTCGTGGTGACCCCGCCCGCGTTTGACCGCAATCCATTGCTGCTCGCGCTCACCGACGCGCTCAACAGTCTCATCCGCGCCCATGGCCTGCCGCTCTATGATCCGAATGAAACGCTGGCTGACAATGACGGCACCTTGCCCGCAAAATTCGCCCATGAAGACGGCAAACACGGCAACACCATCTTTGGCGAAGCCGTATTCAATGACCTGTTAAAGTTAAAGCTTATTCCAAAGCCATAACAAATACTTACATCGTGGAGTTAACAGCGCCGCCATCGAGCAGAATGTTCTGCCCGACCATGAACCCCGCATATTGGGAGCACATGAACGCACAGGTCGCGCCAAACTCTTCCGCCGTGCCATAGCGCTGCGCCGGAATAGTGGCCTCGCGCTGCTTTTGCGCTTCGTCTGCTGTAATCCCCTGCGCGTTCGCCACGCCCGCATCCAGCGAGGTTGCCCTGTCTGTCGCATGTATCCCGGGTTGCAGATTGTTGATCGTCACACCGCTTCCCGCAACCTGCCGCGCTGTGCCTGCAACAAACCCGGTCAGCCCCGCACGTGCTGAGTTGCTCAAACCAAGCACAGGAATAGGCGCCTTCACCGACTGCGAGGTGATGTTCACTACACGCCCCCAGCCCTGTTTTTGCATATGCGGCACAAGCGCTTGCATCAACGCAATCGGCGTCAGCATATTCGCATCAAGTGCCGCGATAAAATCATCGCGCGCCCAATCCGTCCATGTCCCGGGAGGCGGACCGCCCGCATTTGTCACCAGAATGTCCACATCCCCTGCCGCAGCAAGCACTTTTGCGCGGCCCTCCTCGGTGGTCACATCCGCCGCCACAGCCGTTACCTCGACACCGTATTTCCCTGCAATATCAGCAGCAACAGCCTCAAGCACCTCGGCGCCACGCGCGTTCATCACAAGGTTCACACCCGCTTCTGCAAGCGCTTCGGCGCACCCGCGCCCCAAACCCTTTGAAGAAGCGCACACCAGCGCTCTCTTACCCGCAATTCCCAAATCCATCGTGCAAACTCCTTCTGTTTCACGCCCCACAAAAGCGCATATCCAAGAGGAAGACCAGAGCAACACCGCACACTTGCCGCGCTTTCGCCCCAATCCTATGATAGCCGCTTTACTGAAATACCCACCACAATGAGCCATCCAGTCCATGAGCGAAACCGCCCACGCCCTTCAAGTCTATACCGCGCCGATGCTGCCTGTCTCCAACGGCGCAAACTTTGGCGATAATCTCAGCTTCGCCGCCGACCTCATGCTCGATGATTCCTATCACCTCGCGCCCGAGGCCGCGCCCCTGCGCCTCGGCCTGCACGCGCTGGAGAACGGACACTTCCGCATCGCAACAGACACCCAAACTGGCCGCGAGGGTGCAACCGTCGTGCTCGACAGTTGCATCACGCTCATGGATACCCAAAGCCAGCCCATCGAAGTGCTGCTCCTGGTCGAAGTCGATGAAGCTGGCCATGTGGCGCAAGTCTATGCCATGCCGCTCGCACCGCTTGAGCCCAAATCCGATTACCGCCTCGTCGGCATTGATACCGAAAATGCGCCGCTGCGCTTTGCCCAGGTCGCCTGCGTCTCTTTCACACGTGGTACGCGCCTCAGCCTCGCCACGGGCGAGCAGCGCGCCGTCGAAGACCTGCGAGTCGGCGATAAACTCCTCACCCGCGATGACGGCCCCCAGCCCATCCGCTGGATCGGCCACCATACCGTCCGCGCCATGGGCGATTTCGCTCCCGTGATGATCACCAAAGGCACGCTCCACAACGAGAACGACCTCCTCGTCTCCCCCGATCATCGCCTCTTTGTCTATCAACGCGAAGACAAGCTCGGTGCAGGCCGCTCCGAGGTGCTTCTCAAAGCGCAGCATCTTGTGAATGGGAATACTGTCTTTGTGCAGGAGGGTGGCTTTGTCGACTACTTCCAGATCCTCTTTGACGCCCACCAGATCGTCTTTGCCGAAGGCATCGCCGCCGAAACCCTGCTGATTGATCCACGCACGCGCAGCGCCCTGCCTGCAAATGTCGCCGAAACCCTTGGTGGCACACTCACGGGTCACCGCACCCGCAGCCATAGCGAGTTTGAAGTCAGCCAAAGCCTGCTCAACCGCCCCGATGCCGCCGAACTACTGCTGCGCGCCTCGCGCGGCTCCTAATCGTCCAGCTCCTCACGCCGTCGCGCAGAGCGCTCCATCTGCAAGGCAATCTTGCGCTCCATATAGCGTTCAAACCGTGGCACATGGCTTTCTCCGTCCCAATGGGTGCTCACCTTGCCCGAGGCAAGGCCAAGCCAGTAAAGCCGCAAAATCTGGTTGATGCGCGCGCCATAGCCCGGCCCCATCTTGCGAAACCAGCGCACCATGTCCGCATCAAGCCGCACCGTCACCCGCGTCTTGGCGCGATGCACGGGCATCGCCGAGTTGAGTCCGTCCCAGTCCTCGGGCAAGGCCGCGTCAATCCACTCGTCCTTCAGCGCCTCCTGAAGCTCTTTCAGTTCCATTATCAGGTCGCGCTCGGCGGCGTCTCTCGTGGCTTGGGTCATGTCTTTACCTCACGTTGTTTTGAAGCATCCTCGCAGCCATGCGTTAACGTTTTCAGAGGGGGGCGAACGCCCGTTTTGGCGGTGCACGGGCTGTGCACGGGGTGTGCACGCTTTTCACCCCCCTAGAATCGCTATGAATTCTTGCCAAAGCCGCGTTCCTTACCTATACGCGCGCTCATGGCTACAGACCTTTCAAACCGCCCTAAGCTTCCCGCTGAAATTGCCCGCCGCCGGACCTTCGCGATCATCTCGCACCCCGACGCCGGCAAAACCACGCTGACGGAAAAGTTCCTCCTCTATGGCGGTGCCATCCAGATGGCCGGACAAGTGCGCGCCAAGGGCGAAGCCCGCCGCACCCGCTCGGACTTTATGCAGATGGAAAAAGACCGTGGCATCTCTGTTTCGGCCTCGGCCATGTCGTTTGATTTCAACGGCTTGCGCTTCAATCTTGTTGATACTCCCGGTCACTCCGATTTTTCCGAAGATACCTACAGAACCCTCACAGCCGTTGACGCTGCGGTTATGGTCATCGACGGTGCAAAAGGCGTTGAAAGCCAGACACAGAAGCTCTTTGAAGTCTGCCGGATGCGCGACCTGCCCATCCTCACCTTCTGCAACAAGATGGACCGCGAGAGCCGCGATACATTTGATATCATTGATGAAATCCAAGAGATGCTGGCGATCGACGTGACACCGGCAAGCTGGCCCATCGGGGTCGGCTCGGAGTTCTTGGGGTGCTATGACCTGATCAATGACCGCCTTGAGCTGATGGATCGTGCCGACCGTAACAAAGTTGGTGAATCCGTTAAAATCAACGGCCTGGAAGACCCTCTTCTTGCCCAACACCTGCCTAAGCACCTGCTTGAAAAGCTGCTCGAAGAGGTCGAAATGGCCCGCGAACTGCTGCCCAAACTTGATCCGCAATCCGTCCTCGAAGGCCACATGACCCCGATCTGGTTCGGCTCCGCGATCAACAGCTTCGGTGTGCAAGAGCTGATGAACGGCATCGGCCATTACGGCCCCGAGCCGCAAATCCAGAACGCCGAGCCGCGCAAAATTTCTCCTGAAGAAACAAAGGTTTCCGGCTTTGTTTTCAAAGTTCAGGCCAACATGGACCCAAAGCACCGCGACCGCGTGGCATTTGTCCGCATGGCGTCCGGCCACTTCAAACGCGGCATGAAACTCACCCATGTGCGCAGCAAAAAGCCAATGGCCATCACCAATCCGGTGCTGTTCCTCGCATCCGACCGCGAACTAGCCGAGGAAGCTTGGGCAGGCGACATTATCGGCATCCCCAACCACGGCCAACTTCGCATCGGCGATACGTTAACCGAAGGTGAACTATTACGGGTTACAAACATCCCCTCCTTCGCGCCCGAGCTTTTGCAAGGTGTCCGCGCGATGGATCCGATGAAGTCAAAGCACCTTGAAAAAGCTTTGATGCAATTCGCCGAGGAAGGCGCGGCCAAGGTTTTCAAGCCGAGCATCGGTTCGGGCTATATTGTCGGTGTGGTCGGTGCGCTTCAATTTGAAGTGCTCGCAAGCCGCATCGAGCTTGAATATGGCCTGCCCGTGCGCTTTGAAAGCTCGCAGTTTACCTCGGCACGCTGGGTGAACGGTGCACGACAAGATGTTGAAAAGTTTGTGAATTTAAACAAACAACACATCGCGGAAGACCATGACGGCGACGTGGTGTATCTCACCCGCCTCAAGTGGGATATCGACCGTGTCGAGCGTGATCATCCCGAGATCAAACTGACCGCCACCAAGGAAATGATGGTCTAGGCTTATCCCCCGTGGCAGACTGCGCCCATGAGCAACGAGACCCTCACATACACAGGCGGCGCGGAAGAGATTCTCGCCCGTTGGAACAAGCGCCGCGGTCCCTTCAAACTTGAGGGCGCGGCCTACGCACCTGACCTTGATCTTGCCACCCTTGCTGGTCGTATCGTGCCCGAAAGCGCAGCCGAGCCGAAGGGCAATCACGGCACATTCGCCTTGAAACGCAGCATGATAGCGCCCGAGTTTATCGGCCTCTCCGAACTCGCTTTTCTCAACGCCCAGCTCATCGCCCACCTGCGCCGCAGCATTTATCCGCCCGAGGCGCCGGCCCTCTTCCGCCGCCTCTGGGCCGAGCATCCCGAGCACCTCCTCGGCCAGCTTGATCTGCGCTGGCAGGTCTCTTCCGCAATGACATTTGCCGACCATGGGCAAGCAGGCCCCGAACAAGCCCTCGGCGCCTCCCTCAAAATGCTCTTCGGCCTCATCAAGCTCTACGAGTTCGAGCGCCTCTTCACAGGCCTCGCCCCAAGCGAAATTCACCGCTTCGGAAGCCGCTCCAAGGCCGCTATGCCCCTCAAAATGGACCAATATTCGCTCAACCACGGCGGCCTCGATGTTGCTTTGCTCGCGCCGCTCTATGCCCAAGCCGAGGATGCGCCTGTCCTCAAGCCCCTCGCGCTCACCCTGCTTCACGCGCTCAACGCAGAAGGCGGAACCATCTTCCGCCGCCTCGACACGATGAAAGAACGCCGCGCAAAAGCCCGTTCCAAAAAGGAAAACCGCGTTTGAACTGGGGCGTTGTCAGCACTGCCAAGGCCAGCCCGGAAGAGATCGCCCGCTTCGCCGCGCATCACATCTCGATCGGTTGCGCGCGCATTGATATCTACCTCGACGGCCCCACTGAGCGCCTTGAGTTGCTCGCGCACCGAAACTTGCACTTTCACCAAGGCACAAGCGCGCAAAAGCCGCTCAACCAACGCCAGATGGATAACGCAACCCACGCCTACCAGCAGGCTGATACAGACTGGCTCGCGCACATCGACCTTGATGAATTCATCCTCCCCGAAACAGACCTCACAGAGCAGCTCATCACCCTGCCAGACAGCACAGAATGGGTCCGTCTGCTCCCCGCCGAAGCCCTCGCCTCCGAACCGCTTACGCATTACAAACGCGCGCCCCAACATGCAGGCCTCAAACGTGGCGTGTTGGAAGCGCTCTACCCTGATTATGGCCTCGCCCTACGCACAGGCTTCATTTCCCATACTGAAGGCAAAGCCATCGCCCGCACGGGCCTTGCAGGCGCGCGCATGGGCATCCACAAATTGCGCGGCCGCAAGAAGCCCAAACCGGCAGCGCTCATGGCTCATCTTCTGCACCACCACGCAACCACATGGGAAAACTTCTCCGCCCACATGCACCGCCGCATGACGGGCACATCCTATACCTCTGCCCGCGAAGGCGAAGCCTCCATCGCCGATATCATCGAGATGATCACAGCAGAGCGCGGCGCAGACGGTGTAAAACACTTCTATCACAGCCTGCGCTCAGCCAGCCCCGAGCACCTCGCCACCCTTGAAAAGCTGGGGCTTCTTGTCACCCATGACTTGCAGCTCAATGCCAAGGCGCGCAAGCTCTTCCCAAAGCTTGAAGGCCTTTACACATGAGCACACATCTCCCGAAATGGGGCATCGTCAGCACCATCAAAGCCCCGATCGGCACTATAGAGCGCTTCGCCGCCTATCATCTGGAGTTAGGTGCCGAGCGGCTCTTTATCTATCTCGATGACGATAACGAAGCCGCCTTCAAAGCGCTGAAAACCCACCCCAAAATCCGCGTTTTGCGCACGCATGGCGAGCACTGGCGCAGCAGGAACCGCCCCGTGAAGCATCAGGCCCGCCAAGGCGCAAACGCCCGCCACGCCTACAAGCGCAAGGCACACGAGCTAGACTGGCTCGCCCATATAGATGTCGACGAGTTTCTCTGGCCTATCAAGACACCTATAGCTGAACAGCTCGCCGCCCTGCCCGTCACTTGCATGGCCGCCCGCGTGCGCCCTGTCGAGGCGCTCTGGCACAGAACCGAAACCCACTTCAAGGCCATGACCAATGACCGCAAGCAGCGCCAACGCGAAACCGAGGCGATCTATCCCACCTTCGGCACGCATCTCAACGGCGGCTTCCTCAGTCATGTCGCAGGCAAACTCTTCGTGCGCACAGGCGCCGAGGAAGTTGATCTGCGCATCCACAACGTCTTCATCAAAGGTGATGAAAACCCCGGCCAGGTCGAGTTCATCGGCACGGAGCTTTGCCACCTCCATGCAACAAGCTTTGAGCATTGGATGGAAAACATCCGCTATCGTCTCGCTCATGGCGTCTACCGCGCCGGGCTCAAGCCAAACCGTCCGCCAGAGCGCGGCGGCCTAACCCTCAACGAGTTGTTAAGGACTATCGAAGACAGTGATGGCACCGAAGGATTGAAAGCGTTTTATCAGGAAGTCTGCACCGCAACACCCGAACTTTTACAGCGCCTCAAAGCTCATGGTCTTTTACGGAGCTATGATCTCGCCCTTGAAGAGAAGCGTAGAAAGCACTTCCCCACCGATTGAAACGTGTGCAGGCCGTATCAAAATCGCCGCATATCCGCTGTAGAACAGTGGCAAAAATGCGGATTGATTGACGCCAGCACGCCTTTTGACTAAAGAGCAAGCATAGGGTCGATCAAGCGATAGGCTGGGCCACACGGGCCTGACCCTCTCACAGACGCTACGGGCCAAGATGTGTCCGTACAAAACGGATACATATGATAAAATTTTCTGATCTGAATCTTGATCCAAAGGTTCTCAAAGCTGTTGCCGACACAGGCTACGAAAAACCAACCCCCATTCAGGAAGGTGCGATTCCTCCGGCCCTTGAAGGCCGCGATGTTCTGGGCATTGCCCAGACAGGCACAGGCAAAACCGCTTCCTTCACCCTCCCGATGATCTCGATGCTGGCCCGTGGCCGCGCCCGTGCGCGTATGCCGCGCAGCCTTGTGCTCTGCCCCACACGCGAGCTCGCCGCTCAGGTCGCCGAGAACTTTGACGCCTACGCGAAATACGTGAAGCTCAACAAAGCTCTGCTCATCGGCGGTGTAAGCTTCAAAGAGCAAGAGGCCGTCATCAACCGCGGCGCAGATGTTCTCATCGCCACCCCCGGCCGCCTGCTTGATCATTTCGAGCGCGGTAAACTGCTGCTCACAGGCGTGCAGATCATGGTTGTCGATGAAGCCGACAGGATGCTCGACATGGGCTTTATACCTGATATCGAGCGCATCTTTAGCCTCACACCCTTCACCCGCCAGACACTTTTCTTCTCGGCCACAATGGCGCCCGAGATCGAGCGGATCACCAATACGTTCCTCTCGAACCCTGCCCGCATCGAAGTGGCGCGTCAGGCCACAACATCAGAAAACATCACCCAATCCGTGGTCATGTTCAAAGGCTCGCGCAAAGACCGTGAGGGCACAGAAAAACGCAAGCTCCTGCGCGATCTGATCGAATCCGAAGGCGAGAAATGCAAAAACGCGATCATCTTCTGCAACCGTAAAGTTGATGTGGACACTGTGGCCAAGTCCATGAAGAAATACGGTCTCGACGCCGCGGCAATCCATGGCGATTTGGAGCAGTCACACCGCATGCGCACGCTTGATGGCTTCCGCGATGGCAGCCTGCGCTTCCTCGTGGCCTCAGATGTGGCCGCGCGTGGCCTCGACATTCCCAATGTGAGCCACGTTTTCAACTACGATGTGCCAAGCCACGCCGAAGACTATGTGCACCGCATCGGTCGCACGGGTCGAGCGGGCAAAAAGGGCACAACCATCATGATCTGTAGTCCGCGTGATACGCGCAATCTTGATGACATCGAAGCGCTGGTCAAACACGCAATTCCGCGCAGTGGTGAGCCTCTGCCCGAGGACGATGCCGGAGAAGCGGTCAAAGCAGAGACACCCAAACCTTCACGCAGGTCTCGCTCGGCGAAGCCCAAACATGAAGACAAACCAAAGGCCGAGGCCGCTCCAAAACAAGCTGAAGCGCCCGCGCCCGAAGCAAAGTCCGAAAAGTCCGAGACAAAACCAGAGGACAAACCACAAGAGCGCAACAGTGATCGTAACAACGACCGCAACCGTGACTCGGGCCGCTCACGTTCGGGCGGCGGCAGCGGCAAGTCTGTCGGTCTGGGGGATGACATGCCCGCCTTTATCGCCAAAAGCTTTGATGAGCGGATGGGCTGATAAGTCATTGTTTTTAAAAACAAAACGCCCCAAACCACATCAGGTTCGGGGCGTTTTTTTTGGTTTAGGACAGACGTGAGATAATCACAGTCACCTCAGGCTTTTTGCCGATCTCGTCAAGCGCCGTGCGCCGCGCGATCTTACGCAGCTCCTGCTCGATCTTATCGTCATCTGCCATCGTTTTGTCTCCTGCGCGGCCAAGGAACTGCCCGAGGTCTTCTTCCAGAACCTCAACAAGCGGCGCTTTGCTGCGGCCGGTTTCGGGCAGCCCCATAAGCTCGCACCAAGGTTCGCCAAGTGGCTCGCCGTCCTCGTCCAAAATCACAGTGACAATGACATGCCCGTTCAGCGACATGCGAATACGGTCGCGCACAATCCCGTCAAGTGCTCCGATCTGGGTTGAGCCATCGAGATACCGCCGTCCCGTTTCGATGTATTCAGCCACCTTGGGGGCATTGCCCGTCAGCTCGATCATCATCCCGTTAACAGCAACGATACTGGCGCGGCCCTTCTCTTCCGCGAGTTTGGCGTGGGCGCGCAAATGGCGGTGCTCGCCATGCATCGGAATAACCATTTGCGGATTCATCAACTCATGTGCTTTCTCGATATCAGGGCGGTTGGCATGGCCAGACACATGGTAAAGCCCGTCGTTATCATCAAAGATATCAACGCCCATTTCGGAAAACTGGTTCATGATAGAGATCACACCGCGCTCGTTGCCAGGGATGGTTTTGGACGAGAAGAGAAACAAATCCCCCTCCTTCATCTCGATCCCGTTGAACTTGCCGCGCGCCAGCTGGGCAGAGGCGGCGCGCCGCTCGCCCTGACTGCCCGTCACCAGAAGCATGAGGCTTTCGCGCGGAATGCTACGCGCATCCTCTATAGAAACAACCGGCGGAAAATCCTTCAGTACACCGGTCTCGATTGAGGCTTCCACCATACGCCGCATCGCACGGCCCATAAGGCAAATCGAGCGACCGGCGCGTGCGCCTGCTTCCGCCAAGGTCTTCACACGCGCTACGTTGGAAGCGAATGTTGTGGCCACGACCATTTTTTCCGCGCCCTTTATAAGCGCTGTGAGGTTGCCACCCAGTTCGCTCTCCGAGCGCCCGGCATTGGGGCTGAACACATTGGTTGAGTCACAGATCATTGCCTTGATGCCGCCTTTGGCAATCTCTTCCCAAAGCGCTTCATCGAAGGGCTCGCCCACAATCGGGTTGTGATCAATCTTGAAGTCACCAGTGTGAAATACACGTCCCCCCGCTGTTTCAATGAGCAGTGACGAACTCTCGGGGATCGAATGCGAAACCGGTACAAAACTTACCTTGAAGGGGCCGGCCTCAACAGCTGATGGATAGGGTGAAACCGTTTTCACAGTGTCCTCGCCAAAGCCATGCTCGGACAGCTTGCGCCGCGCAATATTAGCCGTAAAGGCCCGCGCATAAACAGGCACATTCAGCTCGCCAAAGAAATGCCCAACAGCGCCGACATGGTCTTCATGCGCATGGGTGATAAACACGGCTTCAAGCTGGTCTCGCCGCTTGGTCAGCCAGGCCAGGTCAGGGAAAATCAGATCGACCCCGGGGCTTGTATCCATGTCGGGAAAGGTTACTCCCAAATCAACAAGAATAAGCCGCTCTTTGTCTTTTGGGCCGTAGCCGTAGACATAACAGTTCATTCCGATCTCGCCAGCCCCGCCAAGGGGCAGGTAAATTAGCCGCTCCGTGCTCATATGTTACCCTGCTCTTTGTTATAGTTATGAATCACACGAAGCCCATGCACCGTGAGGTCGTCTTCAATCGTATCAAACAGCTCTTCGCCCTGCGCGAAAAGGGGGGCAAGCCCGCCTGTGCCGATCACTTTCATCGGCTGGCCATACTCCGCGCGCACGCGGCTGGTGAGCTCTTTGATGAGCCCGACATAGCCCCAAAAAATACCCGACTGGATACAAGCAACTGTGTTTGTTCCGATTACCTTTTCAGGCTGCGTAATGTCCACATGCGGCAGCGCAGCGGCCCCCTGGTGAAGCGCCTCGAGGCTCAGGTTTACACCTGGTGCAATCACCCCTCCCACATAAGCGCCGTTTTCATTGACCACATCAATGTTGGTTGCTGTGCCAAAGTCGATCACCATGGCGTTGCCACCATGTCTGTTATAACAACCCGCCGCATTTGCCAACCTGTCGGGGCCGACACCTGTGCCCGGGTCCACAACGGGCGCCACAGGCAAAAGACACTCGGGTTTACCAACAACAAGCGGGCGGCAGTTAAAGAAACGGTCGGAAAAAACCCGTAGGTTCCAAACCACGCGCGGCACCGTCGAGCTGATCACGATATCGGTGATATCGGGCTTGATTTTATAATGGCTGATCAGCGTGCTGAACCAAGTAAAATAGGCATCCGCAGTGCGTGAATGATGCGTAGAGGTGCGCAAGGTGCACAGCCATTTCTCGCCATCCCAGATAGAGAAAACCGTGTTTGTATTGCCGCAATCAATTGCTAGTAGCATAGGCTCTGGCCCTTTTTCAGAAAAACACATCCGCCGCAGGGATGCTCATGCGCCCTTCAGCGCTGGTTAATACCAAATGGCCTTGCGCGTCCACCGTCTCGAATGTGCCATGCATCTCCTCGCGCATCGTGCGCGCACGGATCGGCTCTCCGAGCTTGGCGGCTTTCGCAAGCCACGCTTCGCGCACAGGCCCAAAACCATAGGTGCAAAAGCGCTCTTCCCAAAAGGCAAAAGCCTGCGCCAGATGGGGCAGGAAATCTTCGGGGGCAATCTCTGTTCCCGTCTCGCTCTTGAGAGAAACAGGCGTTAGAGCGCCCTCTTCAACATCAGTCATGCCGGGTGCAGCCACAAGGTTCACTCCGATACCAATGACAAGCGCCTCGCCGGCGCTCTCCAGAAGGATCCCCGCCAATTTGCCTCCGCTCAACAAAACATCATTGGGCCATTTGAGGCTCAACCGCGCTTCGGGCCCGGCCACAGCGCGCACCGCATCATAGAGCGCCAGCGAGGCCACAAAAGAGCGCAACCCCATTTCCGCAGGGCTTCCCGCACGTGGCAACACAAGGCTTGCACTAAAGTTGCCCGCAGGCATGCTCCAAGCTCGCCCGCGCCGCCCGCGTGCGGCGGTTTGATGTTTGGCAAAAATCCAGCATGGCCCCGCAAGCCCGTTGAGCACACGCGAAGCCTCGGCCATCGTGCTGTCAACTTCACTCAAGTTGCGCAGTTCATATCCCGCAGGCCAGTCCGAGGGTGCTGACACGCTCAGTTTACAAGCGCCGCCGCCGCAGTAGCCGCCGCACCATCAACCCCAAAGAGGCTGGCAATACCAACCACCATGACAAGAGCCGCCCCCATAAGCATAACCCAGAGAACAGGTGCGCGATTTTCATCAAGGGCTGCCTGCGTCTCTTCCCCGAAATACATGAAGTAGACAATCCGAAGATAGTAGTAAGCGCCAATCGCCGAAGCCACGGCACTTGCGACAACAAGCCAGAAAAGATCAGCCTCAATACCCGCACGCCAGACCGCGAGTTTGGCAAAGAAGCCAAGCATCGGCGGCACACCTGCAAGGCTGAACAGCAGCACCAGAAGCGCAAGCGCCTTTCCGGGTTCAACCTTGGAATACATCCGCAGCGCATTGATATCTGTCACAGGCGCGCCATCCCGCTCCATGCTGAGGATAAAAGCAAATGTGCCAATGTTCATTGTCACATATATCGCCATGTAGGTCAGCATCGCCTCGATGCCGAGCGCCGTGCCCGCCGCCAGACCAATCATCGCATAGCCCATGTGGGCGATTGAGGAATAGGCCATCAGGCGTTTGATATTGGTTTGCCCGATCGCGGCAATCGCTCCGAGGAACATCGACATGATCGACAGAAACACAAGAACCTGACTCCAGTCTTGCGAGACACCGCCGAACGCGTCATGCAACACGCGCGCAAACAGTGCCATCGCGGCAACTTTGGGCGCTGTGGCGAAGAAAGCTGTCACAGGCGTGGGCGAACCTTCGTATACATCGGGTGTCCACATGTGGAAGGGAACCGCGCTGATTTTGAAGGCAAGGCCCGCCATCACAAACACGAGTCCAAAGAGCAACCCGACAGGCGCAAGCCCGTCGCCTGCAGCGGCAATGATGCCAGAGAAAAGCGTGGTGCCTGCATAGCCGTATACGAGCGATGCACCATACAGCAGCAAGCCTGAAGAAAGTGCGCCCAACACGAAATACTTGAGGCCTGCTTCCGTCGAACGCAAGCTGTCACGGCGCATCGCAGCGATCACGTAAAGCGCAAGCGATTGTAGCTCGAGGCCCATATAAAGCGCCATCAAATCGCCCGCCGAAACCATAAACATCATGCCCACAACGCTGAGAGCGATAAGAACAGGGTATTCAAACTTCATCATCTTGTGGCGTTCGAGATAGCCCATGCCCATGACAAGCACTGCTGCCGCAGACAACAGGATCGTTACCTTTGCAAAGCGGGCGAATGCGTCATCGACAAACATCCCACCAAAAGCCGTACTCGCTCCGCTACTGCCCAGCCCGATCCAGACAGCGACGAGCAGAAACAGGCCCGCTGTGGTATATGTCAGCAGCCCAGCGAGCTTGTCTTTGCTCGTATAGACAGCCCCGAGAAGTGCCAGCATCGCATAGACGGAAATTACGATTTCCGGCAGGATTGTATTCAGATCAGCCTGCATAAGTCTCTCCGTTAGTGCGATTGGGCCAGCGCAGCGGCGGCCGTGCCTGCATCATGCAAGGCAGTGTGATAGTTAGAAACAAGCGCTTCGACAGAAGGCCCGATGATATCGAGGACGAGGCTCGGATAGACGCCGAGCAGCAATGTCATAACAACCAGCGGCGCAAAGATCGCCTTCTCTCGGGTTGTCATATCGCTGATGGTCTTGAGGCTCTCTTTGATAAGGTCCCCAAAGACAACCCGGCGGTACAGCCAAAGCGCATAGCCTGCCGAGAAGATCACCCCGAGTGCAGCCACAGCCGCAACCCAAGTGTTCACTTGGAATATCCCCATCAGCGTCAGGAATTCCCCCACAAAACCAGATGTGCCTGGCAAGCCGACATTTGCCATTGTGAAGAACATGAAGATCAACGCGTAAGCCGGCATACGGTTCACGAGGCCGCCGTAAGCATCAATCTCGCGGGTGTGCATACGATCATAAATGACCCCGACACAGAGGAAAAGCGCGCCCGAGATAAAGCCGTGGCTGACCATCTGGAAAATCGCGCCGTCAACACCCTGCTGGTTCACAGCAAAGATGCCCATGGTTACAAAACCCATGTGGGCGACCGAAGAGTAAGCAATCAGCTTTTTCATATCTTCCTGAACAAGCGCTACAAGAGACGTGTAAACAATCGCAATTGCACTCATCCAGAGAACCAACGGTGCAATCACATCAGACCCGACAGGGAACATCGGCAAGCTAAACCGCAGGAAGCCGTAGCCGCCCATCTTGAGCAGGATTGCGGCAAGCACAACAGAGCCTGCCGTGGGCGCTTGAACGTGGGCATCCGGCAACCACGTATGCACAGGCCACATCGGCATTTTCACAGCAAAGCTCGCAAAGAAGGCGAGGAACAAGAGTGTCTGAATCCCGCCAACAACCTGCACACCCAGGATAGAGAACGCCTCGGAACCAAAGGTATGTGTCATGAGGGTCGGGATGTCGGTTGTGCCTGCATCCGCAAACATCGCCACCATAGCGACCAGCATGAGAACCGAACCAAGGAAGGTGTAGAGGAAAAACTTGAAGCTCGCGTAAATACGCTCTTTGCCGCCCCAGATTCCGATAATCAGGAACATCGGAATGAGACCCGCTTCAAAGAAGACATAGAACAGCACAAGATCCAGCGCCATGAACACGCCGAGCATCAGGGTTTCGAGCAGAAGGAACGCGATCATGTATTCTTTTACGCGCGTTTCAACATTCCAGCTCGCCGCAATCGTCAGAGGCATCATGAATGTTGTGAGCAACACAAACAGAACGCTGATCCCGTCAACGCCGAGCTTGTATTTCAGCCCCATCAGCCATTCACGTTCTTCCACCATCTGAAATCCGGTATTGCTCGGGTCAAATTCGGCCAGAATAAACAGCGAGACCAGAAAGGTGATCGACGTGGCAATCAGAGCCACCCACTTTGCATTGCGGGCCGATGCCGCATCATTTCCGCGCAGGAAAAGCGCCAGAATGAGCGCTGCCAGCGCAGGAATAAAAGTGACAATGGAAAGAAGATTGTCCATTACCGTGTGCCCCCCGTAAAGGCCATCCACATGACGAGGACAACAACCCCGATAACCATGGCGAATGCGTAAGTGAAAATGTAACCGGACTGGGCGCGGCCTGCGAGGCGGGTGACGAACGGGATAATGCCCATGGCAACCCCGTTGATCGTTCCGTCGATGACAGTGCCGTCTCCCTTTTTCCAAAGGAAGCGGCCAAGGGCTTTGGCTGGATTGACGAAGAGGAAGTTGTAGACCTCGTCAAAGTACCACTTGTTGAGCAAGAAAAGATAAAGCGGGCGCTGGCTCTCTGCCAGTTTGGCAGGCAGGCTCGGGCTCCAGATATAGAACCAAAGTGCCGTTACAAAACCGATCAGCATCGCAAAAAACGGGCTCATCTTGACCCACTTGGGCACGGCATGCGCATCGTTCAGTACGGTGTTGCTCTCCGCAGTGTAGATAGCGCCCTCACCTGGCTTGCCCGTGAAGGCATAGTGATGCTCTTCGGCTGCGCCATGGCCTTGCGTGGCGGCTTCACTGTGGCCTTCTTCGGCTGTTGCCTCAGCATGGTCTTCTTCACCATGTGCCCCCGCTTCGGCATAAGGCACGCCAAAAAACTTGCCGACAGTATCGGTATGGCCAAAGAAAGAGTTATACCAAAGCATCCCCGAGAAGATGGCCCCAAGTGACAGAACACCCAGCGGAACCAACATAACAGCAGGGCTTTCATGCGCGTGCTCATGCGTATGCTTATCGCCACGCGCTTTGCCAAAGAACGTCATGAACATAAGACGCCACGAATAGAAGCTTGTGAACAGGGCAGCAATCACCAGCATCCAGAAGGCATAGCCTCCCATTGTGCCGGCATACGCGCTCTCGATAACGGCATCTTTAGAAAGGAAGCCGGCAAAGCCGTAATGTGTCAGCGGAATACCCACACCGGTGATGGCCAGCGTGCCGATCATCATCGCCCAGAAGGTATAGGGCAATTTTTTACGCAGCCCGCCGTAGTTCCGCATGTCCTGCTCATGGTGCATTCCGTGAATGACCGAACCCGCACCAAGGAAAAGCATCGCCTTGAAGAAAGCGTGCGTGAAAAGGTGGAACATCGCAACCGAATAAACACCGACACCTGCCGCCACAAACATGTAACCAAGCTGCGAGCAAGTCGAGTAAGCAATCACGCGTTTGATATCGTTCTGCACAAGGCCGACAGTGGCAGCGAAAAACGCTGTGGTCGCCCCGATAATCACGATAAAGGCTTTGGCTTCGGGTGCGAACTCAAACAAAGGTGACATGCGCGAAACGAGGAAGACCCCCGCCGTTACCATAGTCGCGGCGTGGATAAGCGCCGAAACAGGTGTCGGGCCTTCCATAGCATCCGGCAGCCAAGTGTGCAGGAAAAGCTGTGCCGATTTGCCCATCGCACCGATGAACAGAAGGAAGGCCAGCAGATTTGCCGCGTTCCACTCTGTCCACAAGAAGCTGATCTCCGTTTCTGCAAGCGTCGGAGCCGCTGCGAAAATGTCATCAAGGTTTACACTGTCGACAAGGAAATACAGCCCGAGAATACCGAGAAGGAAGCCAAAATCCCCCACTCGGTTCACCACAAACGCCTTGATTGCGGCGGCATTGGCGCTTGGCTTGCGGTAATAGAACCCGATGAGCAGGTAAGAAGCAACGCCCACACCTTCCCAGCCGAAGAACATCTGGATCAGGTTGTCCGCTGTCACCAGCATCAACATCGCAAAGGTAAAGAACGACAGGTAGGCAAAGAAACGCGGGCGGTAGCTTTCGCCTTCTTTCCAATTCTCGTCATGGGCCATGTAGCCCATGGAATAAAGATGAACGAGGGCCGAAACCGAGTTGATTACAACGAACATAATCGCAGTTAGCCGATCAAGGCGGATGGCCCAGCTGGTATCAAGCGTGCCCGACTGGATCCATCTCATCAGCTCGATCTGGCGTGTAACCCCGTCAAAGCCAAGAAAAACCACCCAGCTGAGAACGGCCGCCAGAAAGAGCAGGCCGGTGGTGATCCACTGCGAAGCCTTATCCCCAAGGATACGGTGGCCGAAGCCGACAATAAGCGCGCCAAGCAGCGGTGCAAAAAGGATAATTTGTTCCATAATTCTTATCCCTTCATCACGTTGGCGTCTTCAACGTCAATCGTGCCACGATTGCGGAAGAAGACGACAAGGATCGCAAGGCCAATCGCGGCCTCGGCAGCGGCGACGGTCAGAATAAAGAGGGTAAACACCTGCCCCGCCAGATCGCCCATGAAAGACGAGAAAGCGATGAAATTGATGTTCACCGAAAGAAGGATGAGCTCGATCGACATCAGCAAAATAATGATGTTCTTCCGGTTCAGGAAGAGCCCGAATATGCCAATGACAAACAGCACAGCTGCCACCGTCAGATAATGTTCAAGTCCGATCATGTCGTCCCTCGGTTCTTTATTGTTCTCGCGGCGAGTGGCTTAAAGCCCCTGCCCCGGTTTTACGTCTTTCAGTTCCATAGCGTCTTTCGGATCGCGCCACATCTGCGTCAAAACATTCTGGCGCTTCACGCCATCACGATGGCGCAGTGTCAGCACAATCGCACCGATCATCGCCACAAACAGGATCAGACCTGCAAGCTGGAAGATCAGGAAATACTGGTCATAGAGCAACAGCCCCAAAGCAGCTGTGTTCTGCGTGCCTTCAGGCGTCACAGCGGCACGCGCAGCTTCCGCACCATCCGCCATCTGCCAATCGCCAAACGCCAGCCCGAGTGCCATGAGCATCACAATCCCGATCGCCAGAGCGATGGGCATATACTGTGCCATGCCGGCCTTGAGTTCTGCAAAATCCACATCAAGCATCATCACGACAAAGAGGAAAAGCACCGCAACCGCGCCGACATAAACAATCATCAGAAGCATTGCGATAAACTCGGCCCCGAGCAAAACGAAAAGCCCTGCCGCACTCATAAACGCAAGGATCAACCATAGCACCGAATGCACCGGGTTGCGGCTGAGAACGGTGAAAAGCCCGCCCGTTAGCACGCCAATCGCAAAGAGATAAAAGGCAAAGGTCACTACGGTCATTTATCAACATCCTTGCTTTGGTCCATCACGTCCTTGGCAATTTCCATCGCCCGCGTCATGGCAGGAATTCCCGCAAACATCGCCATCATGGCTATTGTTTCGGCTATTTCTTCGTCCGTGGCTCCAGCCTCGCCCAAATGACGCACTGTCAGCCTGATCTGGGCCTCGCCCTGTGCACCTTGCATGGTCAGCCCTGCAAGGGTGAGCAAAAGCCGCGTCTTGGAATCGAGGCCGTTCTCGTTCAGCCCCTTACCGAATGTCGCTTCCATCATCTCCTTGGACATGGTCGGCCACATCGCCTCCAACCCTTTGGGCGAAAACGTCTCAAGCGCGGGCGCCATGGCTTTTGCCATTTCGCTCGCTTGTTCCATCATCATTTCAAAGGGCGTTTTGGTCATCGGTACGGTGCATCCAGCTCGAGATTACGGGCGATTTCTGCCTCCCAGCGGTCACCGTTCTCCAGGAGCTTGTCTTTGTTATAAAACAGCTCCTCTCGGGTCTCGGTGGCAAACTCGAAGTTCGGCCCTTCAACAATTGCATCCACTGGGCAAGCCTCTTGGCAGAAACCGCAGTAAATGCATTTGGTCATGTCAATGTCATAGCGTGTTGTGCGGCGGGAGCCATCATCGCGCGGCTCCGCATCAATTGTAATCGCCTGTGCAGGACAGATCGCTTCGCAAAGCTTACAAGCAATGCAGCGCTCTTCCCCGTTCGGGTAGCGGCGCAGCGCGTGCTCGCCGCGAAACCGCGGGCTCAGCGGGCCCTTTTCGTGGGGATAATTGAGCGTGGCTTTCGGCGCAAAAAAGTACTTGAGGCCAAGCTTCATACCCTGCCGAAAATCGGAGAGAAAAAAGTAACCGATCGCGCGTTTATAGTCGATATTCGCCATATTACCCTCCTACGCTCCAGCGCGCGAACGTGCCCCAGAACCAGTCAAATTTCGCCGCGAAGGCTACAAAGACAACCCAGAACAAGCTCATCGGCAGAAATACTTTCCAACCGATCCGCATCAGCTGGTCATAGCGGTAGCGCGGTGTGATCGCCTTCACCATCGCAAAGATGAAGAAGACGAGGAACATCTTGCCGAACATCCACATGATGCCGTCAGGCAAGCCCGGAATGGGCGAGAGCCAGCCGCCAAAGAAGAAAACCGAGACGAGCGCGCACATCATCACAATCGCCACATATTCCCCGATCATATAAAGCAGGAACGGCGTTGATGAATATTCAACCTGATAACCTGCCACAAGCTCTGACTCCGCTTCGGGAAGGTCAAAAGGTGGGCGGTTTGTCTCGGCCATGGCCGAAATCAGAAAGAGAAACAGCATCGGGAAATGCGGGATCCAGTACCAGCTGAACATACCGTAGTCACCATTCTGGGCATACACGATCTCGCTCAGATTCAACGATCCTGACGAAATGATGATGCCGATGATGATAAGCCCGAGCGAGACTTCATAAGAAATCATCTGCGCAGCAGACCGGAGCGATCCGAGGAACGGGTATTTCGAGTTCGAGGCCCAGCCCCCCATGATCACGCCGTAAACCTCAAGCGAGGAGAAAGCGAAAATATAGAGCACGGCAACGTTAATATCGGCCAGAACCCAGCCGTCATTGAACGGGATCACCGCCCAAGCAGCCATGGCCAGCACAAAGCTCACCAGCGGGGCAAGAAAAAAGACAAACTTGTCAGCTCCCGCAGGCACGATGATCTCTTTCACCGCGTATTTGATAAAGTCGGCAAAACTCTGGAACAACCCAAAGACGCCGACCACATTCGGCCCGCGGCGCATTTGCACGGCTGCCCAGACCTTACGGTCAAAATACAGCAAGAACGCCAGCGCGACGAGAAGCGGCACGATAATCAATAGGCACTGCCCCACAATAAGCAGGAAAATCCCTAGATTCGTGTTGGTAAAGAATTCAGCCATCAGCCCCTCACACCATCGGTATCTTGTCTTCTATGCAGTTTTGAACGGTGACTTCCGCGTCAATCGTCTTCAAACCACGTGGCAGTGCAGCCGAGATGGTATAAACCGCATCTCCGCGCCACTGGCCACCCTTAATCTCAACATTCGTGCGCACATGACGCGCAAATCCGTATCCACGAATAAGCGAATACTGCGCTGCGGCGCATTCCGCATAGCGGCTCACGTCATCAGGCAGCGCTTCGCCATTCATCGCAACCACAAATTGCACCAAATCGCCGTCCAAAAGGCGTGTCTCGATTCCGTCATAGCCAAACACACGCGGCACGTCCGGTGTGGCCGCACGGGTCACATCCTCGCGCGGAATCTCCTCGCAAGCGCCAAGCATGGCAAAAGTGGCCAAGCCCAGAATTATGCCGGCAAACCTTCTCACTCGGCCGCCACCTTCTTTTGCCCGCGCGCTTTTGCATTGGCGCTCAACTCTGCCATAAGCTCGGAAGCACGCGCAATCGGGTTGGTCAGATAGAAGTCTGACACCGCATTGCGGAAGCTGGCCTTGCCAAGCGTGCCTTTCACTTCGGCTTTCCATTCGTTCTCTGGCACCTCGTCAATCTGTGCCAGATGTGGCACAGCAGCCACAAGCGCCTGACGCAACTGCGCTAGGCTGTCCCATGGTTGGGTCGCGCCCAGTTCTGCCGAGAGCGCACGCAAAATGGCCCAGTTTTCCTTGGCCTCACCCGGTGCAAACCCTGCACGCAGAGCAATCTGAGGGCGGCCTTCGGTGTTTACAAACAGCCCCTGCTCTTCTGTGTAAGCCGCGCCCGGCAAAATCACATCGGCGCGGTGTGCCCCACGGTCGCCATGGCTACCTTGGTAAATCACAAAAGCGCCTGCTTCGATGTCGACTTCGTCAGCGCCGAGATTATAAACAACATCTGCCCCCTCGGTCGCCGATACCATGCCGCCTTCGGTGACAGCACCAATATCCATAGCGCCAACGCGGCTGGCTGCCGTATGCAGAACCAGAAGCTTTGAGCCCGTGGCCTCGGCCAGTTGCATCGCTGCCGCCAGAACCGCGGCACCATCCGCTTCACGGATCGCGCCCTGACCGACAATCACAAGGCTCTCGACTTCAAGAACCTCTTTGAACTTGCTGCCAAGCGCCTTTTCAAGTGCCGCACGATCATCTCCCATATGCGAATAATCGTATGTAAGATCAACAGCTTGCCCGATCAGGCCCACATTCGCCCCACGTGACCATGCCCGACGGATACGTGCATTAAGCACAGGCGCTTCCTCGCGGGGGTTGGTTCCGATGAGCTGAATCATCTGCGCCGTATCAATGTCTTCAATGCTCGCAGTGCCGACATATCCCGAGCGGTTGCCGGCAGGGAGTTTCGCACCATCAGTGCGACACTCGACAGAACCGCCCTGCCCTTCAACAAGTTCTTTCAAAGCGAAAGCGGCTTCAACTGGCGCAAGATCCCCCACAAGGCCAGCCACTTTGCTTGCGCCCGTAATTTTCTGCGCCACAAGGCTCAAAGCCTCGCCCCAGTCCGCTGCACGCAATTTGCCGTTTTCACGAACATAGGGCTTATCAAGCCGTTGGCGGCGCAGACCGTCCCAGACAAAACGGGTTTTATCCGAAATCCACTCTTCGTTCACGCCATCATGGTTGCGTGGCAGAATCCGCATCACTTCGCGGCCCTTCGTATCTACACGAATGGATGAGCCGAGCGCATCCATCACATCAATCGTCTCGGTCTTTGTCAGCTCCCAAGGCCGCGCGGTGAACGCGTAAGGCTTGCTCACAAGCGCACCAACGGGGCACAGATCAATGATGTTGCCCTGCAAGTTGCTATCAAGCGTTTCGCCCAGATATGCAGTGATCTCGCTATCTTCGCCGCGTCCTGTCTGGCCCATTTGGGTGATCCCGGCCACTTCTGTGGTAAAGCGTACACAGCGCGTGCACGAGATGCAGCGCGTCATATGCGTCTCAACCAGCGGTCCGAGATCAAGATCGTCAGACGCACGCTTCGGCTCGCGGAAACGGCTGAAATCAACGCCATAGGCCATGGCCTGATCCTGCAAGTCGCATTCTCCACCTTGGTCGCAAATAGGGCAATCAAGCGGATGGTTGATGAGCAAGAACTCCATCACACCTTCACGCGCCTTCTTCACCATAGGCGAATTTGTCTTCACAACAGGAGGCTGCCCCTCGGGGCCGGGGCGCAAATCCTTCACCTGCATCGCGCAAGAGGCCGCAGGCTTGGGTGGGCCGCCCACAACTTCCACAAGACACATCCGGCAGTTGCCCGCGATGCTGAGGCGCTCGTGATAACAGAAACGCGGCACTTCGATGCCGGCTTCTTCACAGGCCTGAATCAGCGTCATTCCGCCCTCAACTTCGACCTCTTTGTCATCAATGATGATCTTGCGTAAATCGCTCATGTCGTCTCACTTTGCTTTCAGCAGGCTTCCGATCACGCTGCCTTTGGCGATCTCGGCTTTGCCAAGGGTGCACAAATCAGCAGCGCTCTTCGGGTTCAACCCTTTTGATTTCACATAGGCCTCGCCCTTCGCACGAATGCGGGCTTTTTCAGCCTCGCTTTTGCGATAGGCGTCAATTTCGTCGTCACTATATCCAAGATCATTCGCGCGGCTTTTCACATCCCAAAGAAGAGACAAACCTTTCAGCTTGCGCGCCGAAATCGTGTCGCATTTCTTCGAAATTTCCAGCGCCAGCCCCACTTCGAGCATTTTGCCGTCGATCTCTTTAACATCCCGCAACGCAGGTTTGGCCGAAGCCATGGATGCAGCCAATGCCGCGCCCATAAAAACAGTTGTAAACATACGCATCTCTAAACTCCTCTCATGCATAACCGGAGCGGCAGATACACTGCGCCCTGTCTTGCATGAGATGGGAGTTGTGACCGCTGCTATGCAATAACAGTTCCCCGCCCCGCCAAAACCGGCAGGTTTTCGCATCATATGTTGCGCGGCTGTCACCATGTTTTACACCGCCCACGCAGCTCAAGAATACCATTTTCGCTTATAGAAATCTCGCTTGGGTCCGTGTCAGGTGTGGGCCCACTCCAGCTGATATCCGTGTTGCCATACTGGTCGATGCAATAGCGGTTGGCTTCAATACGCGCGGCTTCCAAAGCACCGGACAACCCTCTGTCTGCCCCCCGCACCGTCACACCAAAGTCAGCACGATCCTCTTTTGATCGCTGGATTTTGCCCTTATAGGCATAGCCCTCATAGCTATAGCTTTGCGAGCCACCGAGCGCCGATTTTGTACGGGCACACCCTGAGGCCATCACTGCAAGGGCAACACAGAAAGCAAGTTTTGTGGATGTTTTCAACATATTCAAATCCTGATCTTTCTACGTTTGGTGATTTCAAGGTCAAAGCCGATGCGCGGATCCTTACAGATGATCGCCTTGGCCATACTCGTCCAGATCGGCCGCTGCACTTCTGCTGCAAACTGGCAGACAGCGCGGCTTACATCAGGCCAGTTACCATAATCGTCACAGAGCAACACACCGTCATCCGCAAGCAAATCCCAGTAGTTGCGAAAATCCGCCAGACAGGCCTCATACTCGTGGCTTGCGTCAATATGGATCATATCCGCCTTCACCTTCAGACGCTTCAGCGCATAGGCCGCCGAATTCCCGTCCATCGGCAGCGGAACAATCACGTCTTGCATGCCTTCCGAGTAAACATTGGCCAGAAATGTCTCATAAAGTGTCGGATAGCCATTGCGCGGGCTCAGCTCTTTGCGCCGCCCTTTGGAAGACAAATGCGCCGACGATCCAAGCCAAGTGTCAATCGCAACAATCTCGGTTTCAAGCCCAAGCTTCTTGGCTTCCTGCGCCATATGGATCGAGGATTTCCCCTTCCAGACGCCTAGTTCCAGAATAAGCTTAGGTTTAAACTCTTCCAACAGGTTGCGAAAGAACCCGTGGGTCGAATTCCAGCCAGAAAGATCAACGCGACTTTCGTCAAATTCGTATGTCTCGAAGGCATTCTCAAGCCGCAGAAGGTCACGCACAGATTTGGTTTTCAAATCTTTCATTCGGAAGCCCCCACACATTGCCTGGCATACCCGTTCTCGGCCCTGCAAAGTTCTGCCCGCAGATGTGCAGGTTGGCCGAAGCTGCTCGCACAACTCGGCTTGCCTTGAACAGCAATCAAACGGCCAATTTTGAACTCTGCGAGCTGCATGTCTACTCCGCTGCCAATGTCTTGCCCGCTTGCTGGGCCTTGATACGGTCTTCGATCTCGTCACGGAAATTGCGGATGAGACCCTGAATAGGCCAAGCCGCCGCATCACCAAGCGCGCAGATCGTGTGGCCCTCCACCTGCTTGGTCACATCCCAAAGCATGTCGATCTCTTCGGGGTCGGCATTGCCTTCGACAAGACGCTCCATCACACGCATCATCCAGCCTGTGCCTTCGCGGCAAGGAGTGCATTGTCCGCAGCTCTCATGCTTGTAAAACTTGGCCAAGCGCCAGATCGCCTTAATGATATCGGTGCTCTGGTCCATCACAATCACAGCCGCCGTGCCGAGGCCCGAGCCAAGCTCGCCGCGCAGATAGTCAAAGTCCATCACCGCATCGCGCATGTTCTCGCCACGCACACAAGGCACAGATGAGCCGCCCGGAATAACCGCCTTGAGGTTGTCCCAACCGCCACGAATACCGCCGCAATGCTTCTCGATCAGCTCTTCAAAGCTGATGCTCATCGCCTCTTCCACAACACAGGGATTGTTCACATGGCCCGAAATCGCAAACAGCTTGGTGCCGGCGTTGTTCTGGCGGCCAAAGCTTGAAAACCAGCTCGCCCCACGCCGCAGGATTGTCGGCACAACAGCAATGCTCTCCACGTTGTTCACTGTGGTCGGACATCCATAAAGGCCCGCACCCGCAGGGAACGGCGGCTTCATCCGCGGCATGCCCTTCTTGCCCTCAAGGCTCTCCAGAAGTGCAGTCTCTTCACCGCAAATATAAGCGCCCGCACCGTGGTGCAGGTAAATGTCAAAATCCCAGCCCGTCCCGCAAGCGTTCACCCCAACAAGGCCTGCATCATAGGCTTCGTCAATCGCGGCCTGAAGCGCTTCCTTCTCGCGGATATACTCGCCGCGAATGTAGATATAACAGGCATGCGCTTGCATCGCGAAGCTGGCAATCAGGCAGCCCTCGATAAGCGTATGCGGGTCATGGCGCATGATCTCGCGGTCCTTGCATGTGCCCGGCTCGGATTCATCTGCATTCACCACCAGATAGGATGGGCGCCCATCGCTCTCCTTGGGCATGAAGCTCCACTTGAGGCCGGTTGGAAAGCCCGCACCGCCTCGTCCACGCAAACCGCTTGCTTTCATCTCGTCGATGATCCAGTCGCGGCCCTTGCCGATGAGCTTGTCGGTCCCGTCCCAATGTCCACGCGCCAGAGCACCCTTCAAAGTGCGCTCATGCATCCCGTAGATATTGGTAAAGATACGGTCCTGATCTTTGAGCATGCCTTAACCCTCTTTGTCCCGGCGCGCGCGCCAGAGCTGCAACGTGACAACCAGCGCCCAAACGAGCGCGCCAATCGCCGCAAAATCTATCAGGAGCGCATAGCGCCCCTCAAGGCCCAACCGGGGCCCGAGCCACTGAGCGGCAAGCCACAAAAGCATCGCACCCACGATGACGAGTGAAACCACCCGCCCCGTCCGTGCCTGCTTCTGATCACGCTCACCGCTCATGGCCATATCCTATCAAGCTTTCTTGCTTTTCTTTGAAAACTCGGTCTCGCCACCCGCCGCAAGAATCTTGGCTTGCGCCATCCAGTCGTCGCGCTCGATGCGGCCTTTGAAGCGCAGGCGGCTGTCGACCCATTCTATCTCGGCCTTGCCCCATTTTTCAATCTGGTCATAGTGCCAGAAGCCCAGATCGTTGAGGGTTTTCTCAAGCTTGGGGCCAACACCACTGATCAGCTTCAGATCGTCCGCCCCCGCCTTGCGCGGCGCGCTCAGCGTGCGAGGCTTCTTCTCACCAGTACTTTTTGCAACGGCTTTTGAAGGCGTCTTTGGTGCCGCTTTGACTGTAGACTTGGCTGCAGATTTTGGTGCTGCCTTCGTGGCTGGCTTGGCCGCCGCCTTAGGAGCTGACTTACTCTTGGTCGCGGCTGGCTTCTCTGAAGTTGCTTTGCTTGCCGCTGCCTTTTTCGGAGCGGCAGCTTTTTCTGTTGCCACCTTAGCCTTCGCAGGCTTCACATCCGCCGATTTGGCCGAAGCCGCTTTCGTGGTTGTGCTGGCCTTTGTGCCACCCGTTTTCGCCGCTGTTTTCTTGACAGGCTTCGCATCCGCAGCTTTCTTGCTTGCGGCCTTCTTCGTTTTTGGCGCATCAGAGGCCACAGAACTGTCCGAGCTCATCACAGTTGCAGGCTTGGCAGGGGCGGCTTTCTCGGCAGCACGCTTGTCTTCTGCCGCGCGGGTCGCAGATGTGCCATCATCTGCTTTGGCAGAGGCCGTATTTACCGCAGTCGCAGCAGCTCCTCCCGCAACCGCAGCAGCAGTTGGCGCTTTGGTTTCAGCTTCGGGAACTTTTTGAGCACCTTTGCAAAACAGCGAGCTCAGAACCAGCCCCACAAAAATACCAACCGCCAAGCCAACAAGCAAAGCCGCAAAAACGCCGACAGGTCCTTGGCTCATGGAATAGGCAATAATACCCGCGACCAGACCAAGCAGCCAGCAAACCCAGCCACAAAATCCCAAACCAGATGATTGTTTCATATTTCGTCCCCCTTGCCATAAACCTTTGGCATTACATTATTTCTTCTTATTTTTATTCGAAAATTCTGTTTCGCCACCCGCCGCAAGAATCTTGGCTTGCGCCATCCAGTCATCGCGCTCAATGCGACCCTTGAACTTGAGGCGGCTGTCCACCCAAGCAATCTCGTTTTCCGTCCATTTCGCCACTTGGTCAAAATGCCAGAAGCCCAGTTCATTCAACGTTTGCTCAAGCTTTGGTCCGACACCGCTGATCAGCTTCAGATCGTCCGCTCCCGACTTGCGCGGCGCGCTCATCGTGCGTGGTTTTTTCTCGCCGGTCACAGCATTTGCGGCGGCTGGCTTGGCCACCTTCTGCTTATCGCTCGGAACACCCTTTGGGGCCGAAGATTTGGCTTTCGCAGCTTGAGCCGCCTTTGAAGGCGTGGTCTCAAGAGCAGCTTTCTGCGGGGCCTTTGCCGCCGTTTTAGCCGGTGCTTTTTTCGCCTTACCCGTCTTGCCTTTGTCCGCGCGGTCAAGCCATGGTGTCAGGATCGGTACTTCGGTTCCGTCAATCCGCTTGATGGTTTCGCCCAAATCCACAGCCGCCTGCGCACTCGCATTATACTGTGTTTTGCCACTTTCATGATCGGTAAGAGACGTGAGACCCGAAAGAGGCTCGGCCGCATAGCGCCCGTTTTGCGGCCCCGGCACGGGCACGCGACCCGCCGCCAACTCATCCAGAATCTTGCCGAAGTTCTCAGCTGTCAGATCTTCGTAATAGTCCTTGCCGATCTGGGCCATGGGAGCGTTTGAACACGCGCCAAGACACTCGACTTCTTCCCATGAAAAGCGCCCGTCTTCCGACAACTGGTGCGCTTTGGGCGCAATTTTGTCTTTGCAGACAGCAATCAAGTCTTCCGCGCCGCAAATCATGCAGGAAAGTGTCCCGCAAACCTGAATATGTGCAACAGAGCCAACAGGTTGAAGCTGGAACATAAAGTAAAACGAAGCCACTTCAAGCACACGGATTTCCGCCATACCAAGCATCTTTGCAACCGTTTCAATGATCGGACGGCTCACCCAGCCCTCTTGCTCCTGTGCACGCCACAGAAGCGGAATGACCGCGCTGGCCTGACGGCCCTCGGGGTATTTCGTGATTTGCCCCTCCGCCCATTCCAGGTTGGCAGGCGTGAAAGCAAAGCTCTCGGGTTGAGTATGGTAAAGGCGTCTAAGCATCGGCACAGTTCCCGGTCACAAGCTTGATCCCACGGTCCTCATGAACCAAAGTTTTTTGATCAAGCATATATCTTGTTACTTCTCTGAGCTTCTCGTCGCTAAAGCCCGTGTGTTTTTCGACAATCGCCGCTTTCGCATCCGATTGAATGACGCAGCCTGCCTTCTCGACACCGGCACTGAAACGCTGGACATCATACGCCGTCAGCCCGTCTGTGCCTGGCAAGGTCGCACAGCCCGCAAGGCCAAGCGCTGCCACCGTCAGGAATGCAAACCGCAGTCTCACCTGTCGATCTCCCCGAACACCACATCGAGTGTCCCGATGATCGCAGCGATATCCGCAAGCTGATACCCCTTGGCGATATGGTCCATCGCCTGAAGATGCATGTAGCCCGGCGCACGGATTTTGGTGCGGTAAGGTTTGTTTGACCCGTCCGAAACAAGGAACACGCCAAACTCGCCCTTGGGCGCCTCAACGCAAGCATAAATCTCGCCCTCAGGCACTTTAAAGCCCTCGGTGTAAAGCTTGAAATGATGGATCAGCGCTTCCATCGAGGTTTTCATCTCGGCACGCTTCGGCGGTGTCAGCTTGCCACGGGCAAGCACATCGCCCTGCTCTTCGGGCGCCCGCAGCTTCTGGCAGGCCTGAATCATGATCGAAGCCGATTGGCGCATTTCTTCCATGCGCATCAGGTAGCGATCATAGCAGTCACCGTTTTTGCCCACGGGGATCTGGAATTCAAACTCGTCGTAGCACTCGTAAGGCTGCGCGCGGCGCAAATCCCAAGCCATACCAACCGAGCGCGCCATAACGCCCGACATGCCCCACTCAAGCACATCTTCTTCGGTGACAACGCCAATATCGACATTGCGCTGCTTGAAAATACGGTTTTCCGTCAACAGCCCGCCGAGGTCTTCAAGAAACTTCGGAAAGCCCTTGGCCCATTCTTCAATATCGTCAATCAAATCAGGCGGCAGGTCCTGATGCACCCCCCCGGGGCGGAAATAGGCCGAGTGCAACCGTCCGCCAGAAGCGCGCTCGTAAAATACCATAAGTTTTTCACGCTCTTCAAAGCCCCAGACAGGCGGCGTCAGTGCGCCCACGTCCAAAGCCTGTGTGGTCACGTTCATCAAGTGGTTCAGAATACGGCCGATTTCGAGATACAGCACGCGGATAAGGCTCGCACGGCGCGGCGCTTCCACACCTGTCAGCTTCTCGATCGCAAGGCACCAGGCGTGCTCCTGGTTCATCGTTCCAACATAATCAAGACGGTCAAAATACGGCAGGTTTTGCAGATAAGTCCGGCTCTCCATAAGCTTTTCCGTGCCACGGTGCAGCAAGCCGATATGCGGATCGCAACGCTCGACAACCTCGCCGTCAAGCTCAAGCACAAGGCGCAAAACCCCGTGCGCCGCAGGGTGCTGCGGGCCGAAGTTCAGGTTGAAGTTTCGGATTTTTTGCTCGCCTGTCTGGGCGTCTTCAAAGCTCGTGCCGTCCATCATTTCGCGCCTTCACCTTTCTCATCACCCGGAAGGATATACTGCGCTCCCTCCCACGGGCTCATGAAGTCAAATTGCCGGTATTCCTGCACCAGCTTCACAGGCTCGTAAACAACGCGTTTCTGCGCCTCGTCATAACGAAGCTCGACATAGCCGGTTGTCGGAAAATCCTTGCGCAACGGATAGCCGCGGAAACCATAGTCTGTAAGAATACGGCGCAAATCGGGGTGCCCGCTGAAGAGGATGCCGAACATGTCAAACACTTCGCGCTCAAACCAGTTCGCACCCGAATGAACACCCGTAATAGAAGGCACAATCTCGTCTTCACGGATCGCCATCTTCAGACGGATACGGTGGTTCTGGAACATGCTGAGAAAGTGATAAACAATCTCGAACCGCTTGGGGCGCTCGGGATAGTCAACCGCGGTGATATCCACCAGCGTTGAGAACTTGCACGCAGAGTCATTTTTCAGAAACTCGACAAGCCCTGCGATGCTTGAGGGGGTCACATCCACACTCAACTCACCAAAGCGCACATCCCAGCCCAACACACAATCAGGCTGTTTCAGCTCGATCAACGCGCCCAGCTCTTGCAGCTCTTCGCTCATATGTCTCATCCCTTTCGCGTGCGCTCAGCGCACAATCGTTCCTGTGCGGCGCATTTTGCGCGCCAGCTGCATGATCCCGTAAAGCAGCGCCTCGGCTGTCGGAGGGCAACCCGGCACATAAATGTCTACAGGCACAATCCGGTCACAGCCCCGCACAACAGAATAGCTGTAGTGATAATAGCCGCCACCATTTGCACAGGAACCCATCGAGATCACATAGCGCGGCTCCGGCATCTGGTCATAAACCTTGCGCAAAGCGGGGGCCATCTTGTTGGTGAGCGTGCCAGCCACGATCATAACATCCGACTGGCGCGGCGAGGCGCGCGGTGCAATCCCGAAGCGCTCCGCATCATAGCGTGGCATCGAAGTATGCATCATTTCAACAGCACAACACGCAAGACCGAACGTCATCCAGTGCAGCGAGCCTGTGCGCGCCCAGTTCACAAGGTCTTCCGCCGAAGTCAGCAAAAAGCCCTTGTCCTGCAATTCGGCATTCAGTGCCTGAGTTGCGGTGTCTTTGTCAGCGCCAGCGGTGTTAAGGCCCGTCTGGATGCCTGTCGAGGTCATGACCATTCCAGCGCTCCTTTTTTCCACTCGTAAGCAAAGCCCGCTGTCAGCACTCCGAGGAACACCATCATCGACCAGAAACCAACCATGCTGATGTCTTTAAAGGCAACAGCCCACGGAAAGAGCATCGCAATCTCCAGATCGAAAATAATAAAGAGAATCGACACGAGGTAAAACCGCACATCAAACTTCATCCGCGCATCGTCAAAGGCATTAAACCCGCACTCATACGCCGAGACCTTTTCAGGGTCAGGGTTGCGCACAGCAAGAACGAGCGCCACCAGTATAAGAACAAGGCCTAGCCCGATAGCGATAACCAGTAAAATCAGAATGGGAAGGTATTCCCGAAGCATCTCTTCCACGTGAGGCTCCTTTCATGCGCCGGTTCGCGCATAGGTGTGGCAGCTTTTCATTGCCATCGGGTTTACTCCCGCCCCTTGGCAGGGTCAACCGACTGACCGCTACATTCAGAAAAATCTATATGTGCCGCATCAGAGGCGCGCAGAGCGCTAAGACCTTGCGGCGCCAATACATTTCCGACAAAAATACTCAGTCATTTCTGACTGCCAAAACAGGCGCTACCTCACCCAAGGCGCCACGCGTTTTTCAAAGAACGCCGCAATCCCGTCACGCGCTTCCTCGCCTTCCCAGGTTTCCACGAGGCGGTCAATCGTCGCTTCGATAATCTCGGAAGTGATTGCTGGTCCAAGACTGCGCGCCAGCGCTTTTGATGCCGCCACCGCTTTGGGCGCCGCCGCAAGATATGGCACAACCTCGGCCTCAACCGCCGCATCAAGTGCATCGGCCTCCACAATCCGCGCCAAGAGGTTCAGATCGCGCGCTTCTGCCGCGCCAAACAACCTTGCCGACATGAACACCCGCCGCGCCTTGTCCTCGCCCATACGGGCCAACACATAGGGGCTGATCGTGGCAGGAATCAGCCCCAGCTTCACTTCGGTCAAACCAAACTTTGCCTCAGGCACGCCAAGTGCCACGTCGGCCACCGACATCATGCCAATGCCGCCGCCAAAGGCGTTGCCCTGCACCCGCGCAATCAAGGGCTTGGGCAGTTCGTTGAGCGTGTTGAGCATCATCGCAAGCTCCCGCGCGCCCGCGCGCCGCGTGTCTGCATCGGCCTCCATCTGCTCTTGCATCCAGCGCAAATCCCCGCCCGCGCAAAAGCTCTTTCCCTTAGCCGCCAACACAACAACACGCACAGCGTCATCCTTGCCAAGCGCTTCAGCCGCTTGCGTCAGCTCGCGGATCATCCCGGCGCTCAGTGCATTGTGCTTCTCTTCGCGCGCCAGCCAAAGTGTGGCAACGCCGCGCGCGTCTGTCTCAATCTCGATTGTATTATACATCGCCCTGCTCCTTGCGCATCGCACGCGCCATATCCGCCGCCCTGATCAAAACATCACGGTCCAGTCCCGTGTCATATCCAAGCGAGACAAGCCGGTCATGCACAGCCTCCGTCGCCACATTCCCCGCCGCACCGGGCGCATAGGGGCAGCCGCCCAGCCCGCCGACAGCCGCATCAAACACGTGCACGCCACGCGCAAGGCTCGCTTCGATATTGTCCAAAGCGCGCCCGCTCGTGTCGTGGTAATGTCCTGCCAGTTCTGCCGCAGGCACCTCCTCCAGCACAGCCGCCAACATCGCATCAATGCTCTCGGGGCGTGCCTGCCCGATCGTGTCACCAAGACTGATCTCGTAACAGCCCATCGCGCGCAGCACTTTCGCCACCCGCGCAACCTCTGCAGGCGGCGTTGCCCCGTCATAAGGGCAATCCGTCACGCAGGAAATATAGCCGCGCATCGGCAGCCCCGCCGCTTTCGCCGCCTCTGCCACAGGGGCAAAGCGCTCAAGGCTCTCGGAAATGCTCGCGTTGATATTGGCCTTGGAAAACCCCTCCGAGGCCGAGCCGAAGATGGCAATCTCATCCGCCTTCGCCGCCAATGCCCCCTCAAAGCCACGCAAGTTCGGTGTGAGCGCCGCATAAGAGACACCCTTCGCCCGTGTGATCCCCGCTAAAACATCGGCACTGTCCGCCATTTGCGGAACCCATTTGGGGCTCACAAAGCTGGCAATCTCAATCCGCTTGAAGCCTGCTTGCGAAAGGCAATCCACCAGCGCAATTTTCTCCGCTGTGGGAATCTGGCGCTTTTCATTCTGCAAGCCGTCCCTCGGGCCGACCTCGAAGATTTCTACATATCCGCTCATGTCGCGCTCCGCTCCGGCAAAGGCCAGGGTTCGTAAAACTCCTGCAAGTAGAGCTTCTGCTCACCCACAGCCATGGTTTCCGCAAAAGAAGCCCGCTCTGTGATCCGCTCGTACCACGCACTCAGCTCGGGAAATGCATCAATCCGCGCAAAATGCCTGCCCACGTAAACCGCCTGCCCGACGGCTATATCAACTGCCGAAAACCCGCTTGTCAGAAGATAGTCGCGGTTCTCGACAGGCGTGGACAGCCGCGCCTCGATCGCCTCATAACACTTTGCCAGCCGCTTGGCCTCAAGCTGCATGATGTAAGGCGAGCGCATGTAATCCTCATAAAGCATGATATGCTGCTGCGTGAGCGCGGCTCCATGCACCGTTACCGTCTCGGCAAAATGGAGCCAGGTAAGCCATGCCATACGGTCGGGGTTGCCAGCCTCGCGGCCCAAATTGCGCTCGGGAAAACGCTCGCAAAGATACTCGATCATCGCACCGCTCTCGAACATTCTCTCGCCTTCGATTTCCATCGCAGGCACCCGCCCCGCAGGGCTCAGCGTAAGAAACTCGGGGTCGCGGAGCGACTTGTCAAAAGGATGCACCTGAACCTGAAAGTCAGGCACTTCCAGCTCGTGCAAAAGCCAGAGCACCCGCATCGAGCGGCTCTGCGGAACGTGGTGGAGGGTAATCAAGATGTCTCTCCTGTAGTCAGTAAAAAATCAGGCCGCGTGGCAACAAATGCTGGTTGCACCTCAGCCCAGTCAAGCCAGCCTGTCAGGCCTGCACAAGCGCCCAAGCGCTCGCTGGCCGCAGGGCAGGCCTTGAAGTACATCAACATAGGCGCAAGCATCAGATCCGCAACCGTGATGCTACGGGCGTTCAGTACCAAGCCTTCCTGAGCGACAGCTTCCAAAGCAGCCAAAACCCGCCTCGAAGCGTCAAGCCCCGCCTCGATCAGCCCCGAATCCCCCGTTTCTCCCGTAAGCGGGCGGTATACAGCGTGTGAAAACACCTGTCGCACCAATGGCCAGTAAACATAAGCCCCCGCAATTTCAGCCACTTGAAACGCCCGCGCAGCCGCCTCGGCTTTGTCTGGCATCAGGTTTGGTCCGTCGTAAACCCTGTCGATATAACTCAAAATCGCAAGTGTCTCGTAAACAGAAAACCCCTCGTGCTCAAACACGGGCACGCGCCCGAAGGGATGGTGCGCCAGCAAGTCCCCGAGCCCCTCCGGCTCAAACGGGTTGATCTCCTCGCAAACGTATTCAACTCCCTTCACAGCCAGTCCGGCCTTTGCCGACCAGCTGTAAACACTGTCTTTATAGGCCAGAAGGCGCGGCATCACGCCGCCGCCTCTTCCTCGTCTTCCAGCCGGATAAGCGCCGCGCCCGCCTCAACTTGCGCGCCCGCTTCCGTTAGCACCTCTGCGACAACCCCGTCACGCGCGGCCAGCAAGGAATGCTCCATCTTCATCGCTTCCAGAATGGCCAGCCTGTCGCCCGCCTTTACCGCATCTCCCGCTTTGGCAAACACAGCCTTCACAAGCCCCGGCATCGGGGCCTCGATCAGAGCCGCCCCCGCGCCAGCAGAAGCCGCACGCTCCAGCGGGTCAATCACTTCAAAGCTGAGGCCATACTGCGCAAAGACATAAACCTGTCCGCCCTTCAGCACCGCTTCAGGCGCAACGTGACCATTCAGCATCCAGCGTCCGCCCACGCGGCGTGCTTCAACACGTGCCTCGCCCAACGTCACATCATGCGCTTCGGCACTCAGGCTTTCGACAGTGGCGTCAAACACCTCTTCTTCAAAACTCAGGTTCACTTTCCGACGCATGGCCGACCATGTGTGAAACCCTGTTGGCCAAGCGGTATCTGTCAAGCCAAGCGCCACCAAGGCCGCCAAGGCCCGCTCTTCATCGCCCGGCACAGGAGCCTGCACAAGGCTGTCAAGGTCACGCCCGATCAGCCCCGTGTCAACCTCGCCCGCCGCAAAGCCCTTATGCGCACAGAGCGCGCCGAGGAAGCTGAGGTTTGTTACCGTCCCCGCGACTTGTGTTTCCGCCAATGCCCGCGCCATGCGCTTCAGCGCCACAGCGCGGCTTGGTCCGTGGGTGATGATCTTGGCAATCATCGGGTCATAGAACGGGCTGATGGTATCGCCGGTGCGCACACCGCTGTCCGCCCGCGCACCCGCGGGGAAAGCAAGCTGCGCCAGTGTGCCTGTCGCAGGCAAAAACCCTTTAGGCACATCTTCGGCGTAAAGACGGCTCTCAAAAGCATGGCCGTTGATGCTCAGCTCGTCCTGCCGCTTTGGCAGCCCCTCACCTGACGCCACGCGCAACTGCCATTCAACCAGGTCAACTCCCGTAATCGCCTCGGTCACAGGGTGCTCGACCTGCAAGCGCGTGTTCATCTCCATGAACCAGAACCCGTCAGCACGCAGCCCCTTGGAGCCATCAACGATAAACTCCACCGTCCCTGCGCCCTTGTAGCCGATCGCCTCGGCCGCCTTCACAGCCGCATCGCCCATCGCGGCGCGCATCTCTTCCGTCATCCCGGGAGCAGGCGCTTCCTCGATCACCTTCTGGTGGCGGCGCTGAAGGGAGCAGTCTCGCTCAAACAGATGCACGGCTTTTTCACCGTCGCCAAAAACCTGCACCTCAATGTGCCGTGGCTGGGTCACAAACTTCTCGATCAACACATCTTCGTTGCCAAAAGCTGTCTTCGCCTCGCCCTTGGCACTCTCCAAAGCGTCCATAAACTCGGCAGACGTCTCGACAAGGCGCATCCCCTTGCCGCCCCCGCCCGCAACGGCCTTGATCAGCACGGGATAACCGATTGTATCGGCAGCTCCCGAAAGATGCTCGGGGTCTTGGTTCTTGCCGTGATAGCCGGGCACAACAGGCACACCCGCCTCATGCATCAGCGCCTTGGCCGCATCCTTCAGGCCCATAGCGCGAATGGCGCTGGCCGACGGGCCGATAAACACCAGACCAGCCGCCTCGACAGCATCCACAAACTCGGGGTTCTCGCTCAGAAAGCCATAACCCGGATGGATCGCCTGCGCGCCAGTGGCCCTGGCCGCGGCAATAATCACATCTCCACGCAAGTAACTCTCCGCAGGGGCAGAGCCGCCGATATGCACCGCCTCATCCGCCAGCGCCACATGCTTGCTGGCGCGGTCTGCATCGGAGTAAACCGCAACCGTGCGCACTCCCAGAGCCCTTGCGCTCTCAAACACCCGACAGGCAATCTCGCCTCTGTTGGCAACCAGTATCTTATCAAACATCTCTATCTCCCAAAATCTTCAACCACGCAGAACCGCTCGCACATCAGCTCCATATCGGGGTCAAACCCTCCGTTGCGACGAAAGTAAGCTTCATAGCTTTTCCGCCAATGTTCCAAATCTGCAAACTCGCCCTGAGCCGCGACAAACTCGTCGTCCATATCGCCAAAGCGGCGGGTGGAAACCCCGACGGTCTCCAGCATCACTGCAGGCCGCCCGTCCCACTCCAGCGCCACATCACGGCGGCCCACTTCGGGCATCTCGTCGCCGCCCTTGCCGTAAACATGCAGCGCCTCGCAGGTGGCTGTCTTCTTGCCCGCCCTGATCAACGCAAGGATGCTGTCACACAGTTTCTTACTATCACCAAAGCGGAAGGTCTCGGCCTCGGGATTCGCATCAATGATTTCTTGCAGGGTTTTCATTCCGGCCCCTTAAAGCTGCGGTAGCGGTGACGGTAAATCAGGTTGGCGCGCTCGCTTGTCAGCAAATAAACCACAACAGCACCCAGCGCAAAAACCTGCAAAAGCCCTAAGGAGTTCAAATTACCGATGTTCGTAACCAGCTGATAGGCCGCAATGACAAACACGACCACAATAAGCACAACAGCAAGCGGCAAGCGAAAGTATAACCCAAGCGCGCCAAGCATCGGCACAACAGACAAAAGCAAATGGAGCGGCGCAAAACCGAACTGGGTAAACTCGTAAAACCGCACCGCAGCCACAGCGACCAGATACAGCACGACAAGGTAAAGCACCGCCCCCAACTGTCCCTTCGGGTGCGCATGCGCCATCTCTCGGCTCACATAAACCCAGCGCTCCCCCGTCACAGGGTCGCGCGCACCATAGTCGAACTTTCCCTCGTCTGGCATATCGCTCATCGGCTACATCCGGAACACGCCGAAGCGTGTTTCCTCAATCGGCGCGTTGAGCGCAGCCCGCAAGGAGAGTGCCAGAACATCGCGGCTCTTGCGCGGGTCAATCACCCCGTCGTCCCAAAGCCGCGCGCTCGCGTAAAGTGGATGCGCCTGCTCCTCAAACATATCAATCGTCGGCTGCTTGAACTTGGCTTCTTCCTCAGCCGACCAAGTGCCCCCGGCGCGCTCGATTCCGTCGCGCTTCACCGTGGCGAGAACACCTGCCGCCTGCTCGCCGCCCATCACAGAAATCCGCGAGTTGGGCCAGGACCAGAGGAACCGCGGCGAGTAAGCCCGCCCCGCCATGCCGTAGTTGCCCGCGCCAAAGGAGCCGCCCACCAGCATGGTGATCTTGGGAACACTCGTTGTGGCCACAGCCGTAACCATCTTAGCCCCGTGCCGCGCGATCCCCTCGTTCTCGTATTTACGGCCCACCATGAAGCCTGTGATATTCTGCAAAAACACCAGCGGGATCTTGCGCTGGCTGCACAACTCGACAAAATGCGCACCCTTCTGGGCCGCTTCACTGAACAAAACACCGTTGTTGGCAATAATCCCCACGGGGCAGCCTTTCACATGGGCAAAGCCCGTCACCAGCGTCTCGCCATAGCGTGGCTTGAATTCATCAAAGCGCGAGCCGTCCACCGTGCGGGCAATCACTTCGCGAATGTCATAAGGCGTGCGCAGATCGGCAGGAACCACACCGAATATCTCTTCGGGGTCATAGGCCGGCTCTTCACTCGTTTGCCAATCTACTGTCAAAGGCTTCTGGCGGTTCAAATGGCTCACAGCACGGCGCGCCAGCGCCAAAGCATGTGCATCATCCTCAGCCAGATAATCCGCCACGCCAGAGAGGCGCGTGTGCACATCCCCGCCGCCCAAGTCTTCAGCCGTGACGACCTCGCCTGTCGCGGCCTTTACCAAGGGTGGTCCCGCGAGAAAGATCGTCCCCTGCTCTTTCACGATAATGGTCACATCCGACATCGCAGGCACATACGCGCCCCCTGCCGTGCAGGAGCCCATCACCACAGCAATCTGGGGTATCCCCTTTGAACTCATCTGCGCCTGATTGTAAAAAATTCGGCCAAAGTGGTCACGGTCAGGAAAGACCTCGTCCTGCTGCGGCAGGTTTGCGCCGCCGCTGTCCACCAAGTAGATACAGGGCAAACGGTTCTCTTCCGCAATCTCTTGCGCGCGCAGGTGTTTCTTCACGGTCATGGGGAAATACGTGCCGCCTTTAACGGTGGCATCGTTGCAAACGATCATGCACTCCTGACCGCTCACCATCCCGATACCCGCAATCACCCCCGCCGCAGGGGCAGCATTGTCATACATCCCGTGCGCCGCCGTTGCGCCCACCTCAAGAAAAGGAGAGCCCGCATCGAGCAGGTTCGCCACACGGTCACGCGGCAGCATCTTGCCTCGGCTCACATGCCGCTCACGGCTCCGCTCACCGCCGCCCAGCGCCGCCGCCTCTGCCGCTTCCTGCACCACACGCAAGGCTTCGAGATGCCCCTCGCGATTGGTTTTGAACTGATCCGAGGTCGGTATCGCTTGAGATTGAAGTTTCATGTCGTCTCCACTTCTGGGAAAATGCAAAAATCTGATGGTGTCACGGCTGCACCTCGCGTGCTCGCGGGCGCAAAGGCGCAGGTGCTTGAACCCAGCCGAGTTCGTAGGCAGGCGCAACCACGCCCGCGTCGCGCGCCAGCTGGTAAGCCAGCACCGCCATCTCGAAACGATGTGTCGCCTCACGAGCTTCGCACCACGCCTCCATCACGGGCGTTGTGCCTGCGCAATCGTCCCCCGCCGAGTGCCCATTGGCCAAGGCATAGACCCTGCCATAAAGTCCCGCGCCCGCAGGCACAGGCAAGCTCAAGAGCACAGCTTCGCGCAACGCCTCCTGTTCCTCGGCCAGCGCGTGTTGGCACGGCACCGGGTTATCACCATGATCACAGAGAACAATTCCGTTGGCCCCACAGACATCAGCACCACGCGCATCCACATAAGGCGCAAGCCCGTCATAGCTGTCCAAACGTGCGCGCTTCAGGTCTCGCTCAAACTGCGCAATCTCGCCTTGGAGACACGGCGCGAAAGCAGCAATCGGCTCGGCCTCCTCAGCCCACGCCGCGCCCGCTGTCATTACAAAGGCCAGAGCAAGCTTCATGCATCCTCCCCCGCCGCACGGCGCTTCAGCTCCTTGCGGATCACCTTGCCCGTCACAGTCATCGGCAAAGCTTCCAAGAACTCCACTTCACGGGGGTAGCTATAACTCGCCAGCCGCGTCTTGACCCAGTCCTGCAGCTCCGGCGCACTGGCCTCGGCTCCGTCTTTCAGGACCACATAAGCCTTCACAATCTCATGGCGCAGCGCATCAGGCTTGCCAACCACACCGACAGTCGCCACAGCAGCATGCGTCATCAAACAGTCTTCAATCTCGGCCGGCCCGATGCGGTAGCCGCCAGAGGAGATCACATCATCCTCGCGGCCGAGAAAACGGATGAAATCGCCCTCCATCACGCCACGGTCCCCTGTCACAAGCCAGTCTCCCCGAAACTTCTCCGCCGTGGCCTCAGGCTTGTTCCAGTATTCCAGCATCATGCTCGCCGCACCGCAATGCACAGCAATGTCACCCTCGCTGTCCGTCACCTTGCCGCTTTCGTCAATCACAGACACGTCGAACCCAGGCACAGCCTTGCCCGTGGCCCCGCCCAATGGCGCAAACAGCGCGCCACAAGAGGAAACACACATGTTGCACTCCGTCTGCCCGTAAAACTCGTTGATGCTCACGCCAAAGGCCTTACGCCCCCAAGCCAGCATCTCCGCCCCCAAGGGCTCGCCGCCAGAACCAACAGAACGCAGCCCGGCAATAGACTGATCCGCCGCCTTCAGCATCCTGAGCGCGGTAGGCGGGAAAAACGCATTGCGCACACCGCCCTCGCGGCAAATTCGCTCCGCTTCACTGGCAGTAAACTTGGGCAACCGCGCAGCCACCACAGGCACCCCCAGCGCCAGACCCGGCATCAGAACATCAAACAAGCCGCCGATCCAGGCCCAATCAGCAGGCGTCCAGATCACATCACCCTCCTGCCCCAGAAAGTCATGGCTCATCTCGACACCGGGCAAATGCCCCGTCAGCATCCGGTGCGCATGTAGCGCGCCCTTGGGCTTGCCTGTCGTGCCGCTGGTGTAAATGAGCACGGCAGGCTCTTCGCGGCCCGTATCGACCATAGGCACATCACCCTCTGGCAGATCATAGGGCAATAGCGCTTCGGCCAAGCCCCCAAGCATCTGGGCGCCTTCTGCATCCGTCACAACAAGCTTAAGCCCACTGTCACGAATGCGGCTCTCCAAAGCGTCACGCTGAAAGAGCTTGAAAAGGGGCACAGAAATCGCCCCGATCTTCCAGATCGCAATATGCGCCGCAGCACACCATGCATCCTGTGAGAACAAGACCCCGACACGATCCCCGCGCGCCACCCGCTTGGACATCTCCAGCGCCAAGCGCCCCGCCATCGCGGATAACTCACCGTAAGTCACCTCACGCCGCACGCCCGACAGATCAATGATCGCAACCTGCTCAGAGGGCTGCGCCAAAACCTGCGCCACCATATTCAAACGCTCGGGGAGCGCCCAGTCAAAGCCCTCCCTCAGCGCCTCATATGTCGCAGCGCTCGGGAGCATCAGAGATACATGCCCATCAGCTCGCGGCCAATCAGCATCCGTCGGATCTCGCTTGTGCCAGCGCCGATTTCCATCAGCTTCGCGTCGCGGAAGATGCGCCCGCAGGCATTGTCTGAAAGGAAGCCCGCGCCGCCAAAGGCCTGCACGGCCTGATGCGCCACAACCATGGCTTCCTCGGAGGCATAAAGACAGCACGCCGCCGCATCCTGACGGGTGATGTCGCCACGGTCACAGGCGCGCGCCGCTTCATAAACATAAGCCCGCGCCGAGTTCATCTTGGTATACATATCGGCAATCTTGCCCTGCATGAGCTGGAAGGTGCCAATCGGCTGGCCGAACTGCTTGCGCTCCGCCATATAGGGCATGACCTCGTCAAGACAGGCCGCCATGATCCCGGTGCCGATGCCCGCAAGCACAACGCGCTCATAATCAAGGCCCGACATAAGCACACGCACGCCCTTGCCCTCTTCTCCAAGAATGTTCTCGAACGGCACTTCTACGTTGTCAAAGATCAACTCGGCAGTGTTTGAACCGCGCATCCCGAGCTTGTCAAAATGCGGGGATGTGGAAAAGCCTTTCATCGACTTCTCGACAATAAACGCCGTGATGCCCTTGGCCCCCGCGTCCGGGTCGGTCTTGGCATACACGACCAGCGTCTCGGCGTCTGGCCCGTTGGTGATCCAGTATTTGGAGCCATTGAGCACAAAGCGGTCATTGCGCTTTTCTGCGCGCAGCTTCATCGAAACAACATCAGATCCAGCGCTTGGCTCGCTCATCGCCAAAGCACCGACATGCTCGCCGCTCAGAAGCTTGGGCAGATACTTTACTTTCTGCTCATGCGTTCCGTTAAGCTTGATCTGGTTCACACAAAGGTTGGAATGCGCACCATATGAAAGCGACACTGAAGCACTCGCGCGCGCGATCTCTTCTACAGCGATGACATGCGCAAGATAGGACATACCCGCACCGCCGTATTCCTCAGGCGTGGTGATGCCCAGCAGACCAAGTTCGCCCATCTCTTGCCAAAGCGCGTTGGGGAATTCGTTGGTCTTGTCAATTTCCGCAGCCATCGGCTTAACACGCTCTTGCGCCCAGCGATGCACCATTTCTTGCAGGGCACTTACATCCTCGCCCAAATCAAACTTCATTGACCCCATGAACATGAGCCGTTCCTCCCAATTTATTGAACGCTTGTTCATTTCTTATCCTAGACTGCGATTCGGAGCAATAGTGCCTTTGAACACAGGTCTGGCTTCGGTTTCGGCCCACGCCTTCGGCGCGGGCCGACCCGTTGGGGACGCTGCGCCCAAACCCTAAGCAGCTCGCAGAGCGAGCGTGAACCCGACAGAGCGCACTTGCTGCGCGGAGTCGGGCCGAGGTATTTGTGAACAGAAGAAGAAAGGGTCTGTTAACCAATTTTGTGCAAGCGGGGGTGACTTTTCGCGTCGAGGTTTCTTCTGTTTTCAAATACCTCGGCCGGAGGCATCCAACAGAACAACCAGGCGCAGCGGCTGCCTAAGCAGAACCCGCTTGAAACACGGCACTCACTTCTGCCTTTATGATCCGCGCGATCAGCTCGCAATCCGCAATGCTAAAAGTCAGCGGCAAGCGCATATCGACAATCGCCTTGAGCACCCTGTCACTGGCAGGCATCGGCGCGCTTGGTGCATAGCGCCAGCTGTCATAGCGGCTGGTAAAACCCTTGGGCTCGGCGCCGCCAAACCACTTGAGCTCAACGCCGCGCGCCGCACAACGCGACAGCACCTCGCCGATTGCCTTTTCTGACCAGTCGAGCAGCAGGAACTGGATCGAGGAGCCGACATAGCTCTCCCCTTCGGGCCGTTGCACCACCGTTAGGCCAGCCGTGTCGCCAATCCCTGCCTCGAGCGCACGGTAGCGCGCGTTCCACGCCTCGCACTGACTCTGGAGGCGCGCAAGCTGAGGACGCAGAATTGCCGCGCGCAAATGGTCCATGCGCCCCGATACATTGGGAGTCTGGTATTTGATCTCCGCAAAAGCTTCGGGCGGCGGCGCAGCCAGATGCCGCTCAAACAACATATAAGACCCCGACAGCATAATTGCCCGCGCAGCCACTTCCGCATCATCGGTGATCAGCAATCCGCCTTCGCCCGAATTCATATGCTTGTAGGTCTGGGTCGAGTAACAGCCGACAAGACCATCCGTCCCCGAAAGCCGCCCTTTCCAGCGCGCCCCCATGGTATGCGCACAATCTTCAATCACACGGATTCCATGACTGCCGCACAGCGTCATCAGCGCATCCATATCCGCCAGATGTCCCCTCATATGGCTCAGCATCAGCACATCGGCCTGGTCCGCCTTGGCCTCCAGATCCTCCAGATCAATCGTCAGGCTCTCTGTCACCCCGACAAAAACAGGCACAGCGCCAACGCTCGCAATCGCGCCGGGCACAGGCGCGAGCGTAAACGCATTGGTCAGAACCTTGTCACCCGCCTTCACCCCGATTGCACGCAAGGCACAGCCCATGGCATAGCCGCCAGACGCAACCGCAAGACAGTATTTCGCGCCCATCTTGTCGGCAAATTCCTGCTCCAGCAGCGCAACCTCACCCAGCTCGCCCTCGGCCAGATTGTAACGGTGCAACCGCCCCGCGCGCATCACGGCAATGGCAGCTTCAACCCCCTCTTCGGGGATCGGCTCTTGCTGGGTGAAACTGCCTTTGAAAATCTCTGTCATAAGACCTTTCTGGGCGCCCACGCGCCCCGCGTCAATCACTCACGCGCATATTTCGGATGGTTAAAACCTTGTTTCAAAAGCTTGGAACATCAGGCAAGACCTCAGCGCAGCAACTGCCGCGCAATCGCAGGCAAATCGGCAAAATCATGCAAAAGCGCCTCTGGCTCAAGCGCCGCCATATCCTCGCCCGATGGTCCGAAGGTGACCAGAACAGAAGGCACACCTGCCGCGCGGGCCGTGTTGCGATCGGTGTCACTATCGCCGACCAGCAAACAGCGCTCAGGAGCGCCCCCCGCGCGTCGCGCGGCTTCAAACAACGGCTCAGGGTCAGGCTTGCGCACAGCCAGCGTATCCGCTCCAACAAGCGAGGCAAAGCGATCCAGCGCACCCAACCGGTGCATGAGCTCCACAGCCAGCCCTTCGGGCTTGTTGGTGCAAATACCCACACCAAAACCATCTGATTTCAAAGCTTCAACCGCCTCCAAAGCCCCGTCATAAAACACCGTATGCGTATCCAGCGCCTCGCCATAGGCCGCAAGCAACACAGGGTAGTATGCTTCAATAACAGCCTCGTCAGGCCGCCCGAGCCGCTCAAGCCCCGCACGCAGCATGAACTTGCCGCCGCGCAAAGCAACGCCGGCATCCGCTGGTGTCAGCACATCGCCCTCGCCCATCTGTCGAAAGCAGGCATTGGCCGCCGCCAGCAAATCACCGCTGGTGTCTGCCAGCGTTCCGTCCAAATCAAAGATAACCGTTTCCATGCCTGCTCCTTAAGTGACACATCCCGCAACATTGCTTGATAACTGCACCCTTGTGCTATGCGCCAGAGCGGATAAAACGGGCCACAACACAAAAAGGCAAGCAAAACCAATGAGCACCAACCTTATCATTCTCGCCGCAGGCAAAGGCACACGGATGAACTCCGACAGCCCGAAGGTGCTGCACGCCGTTGCCGGCGCACCCCTTCTCATCCACGCCATGAAAGCGGGCGCCAGCCTTGAGCCCGCCCGCACCGTCATCGTGGCGGGCCATGGGGCCGACGAAGTGAGCAAAGCCGCCCGCGCCTATGACGAGAGCGCCGAGATCGTTTTGCAAACCGAGCAGAATGGCACGGGCCACGCTGTGCTCTGCACCAAAGACGCGCTCGCAAAGGCAACGGGTGATGTGCTTGTCCTCTACGGTGATACGCCCTTTATCAGCCCCGAAACCCTAAGCGACATGCGCGACGCGCGCGCCACATTCGATGTGGTCGTGCTCGGCTTTGAAGCCGCCGATCCTGCCCGCTACGGCCGCCTTGTCATGGACGGCAACACCCTTGAGCGCATCGTCGAATTCAAAGACGCCTCGGATGACGAACGCGCCATAACCTTCTGCAACAGTGGTGTTATTCTCTGCTCGGCCGCACATATGTTCGAGCTCCTCGCGCAGGTCACCAACAACAACGCCAGCGGTGAATACTACCTCACCGATATCATCGGCCTCGCCCGCGCCGCAGGGCTTACGGCAACAGCCGTCGCCTGCGATGAAGCCGAAACCATGGGGGTCAACTCCCGCGCCGATCTGTCCGCTGCCGAAACCGCCTTTCAGGCCCGCGCGCGCCGTGAAGCGCTTGAAGCAGGCGTCACCCTCACAGCACCCGAAACCGTCTTCTTCGCCCATGACACCTACATCGGCCCCGACACGATCGTGGAGCCGAACGTGGTTTTCGGCCCCAAAGTCACCATTGAGAATGGCGCACACATCCGTGCTTTCAGCCACCTTGAAGGCGCGCATGTCAGCCGCGGCGCAGTTGTCGGCCCCTACGCCCGCCTGCGCCCCGGTGCGGAACTGAGCGAAAATGTCCACGTCGGCAACTTTGTCGAAATCAAAAACGCCACATTGGCTGAAGGCGCAAAAGCCAACCACCTCACCTATATAGGCGATGCCAGCATCGGCGAGGGAACCAACATCGGCGCGGGCACGATCACCTGCAACTATGACGGTGTCTTCAAACATCACACCCACATCGGCGCGCGCGCCTTCATCGGCTCCAATACCATGCTGATCGCGCCGGTATCTGTGGGAGACGAGGCCATGACAGCTACAGGTGCTGTGGTGAACAAGGATGTGCCCGAAGGTGCAATGGCCATTTCGCGCACCCCGCAGGAAAACAAGCCAAACCTTGCGCGCAAACTTTTTGACAAGCTGCGCGCCAAAAAGGCCCGCCAACAGAAAGAGGACGAGTAACATGTGTGGTATCGTAGGTGTTCTGGGCGATCATGAAGCAGCCCCCCTGCTTGTAGAATCTCTTAAGCGGCTTGAGTATCGCGGCTATGACAGCGCTGGCATCGCCACGGTTGATAATGGCCGCCTTGGCCGCCGCCGCGCCGTTGGCAAGCTCGTCAACCTCTCAGACAGGCTGGTGCACGAGCCGCTCACCGGCAAGGCCGGCATAGGGCACACCCGCTGGGCCACGCACGGAGCTGCCAACGAAAAAAACGCCCACCCGCACAGCACGCGACAAGTCGCTGTGGTGCACAATGGCATCATCGAAAACTACCGCGAGTTGCGCGCAGAACTGGCCACCAAAGGCATCGGCTATGAAACCGATACAGATACCGAAACCGTCGCCCTCATGGCGCAGGCACTACTGGACGAGGGCCAAAGCCCGCGCGAGGCCGCGCTCGGCACAATCGAGCGGCTCACAGGCGCCTATGCGCTCTGCTTTCTCTTTGAAAGCGAGGACGATCTACTCATCGCCGCACGCCAGGGCTCCCCTCTGGCAATCGGCTATGGCACAGGCGAAATGTTTGTCGGTTCCGATGCCATCGCGCTCGCCCCGCTGACCAACCAGATCACCTATCTGGAAGAAGGTGACTTTGCCGTTATCACCCGCGCGCATGTCGAAATCCTCGATGCCGCCCGCCGCCCCGCCAACCGCGAAATCAAAACAGTCGATATAGAGACCGATCAGATCGACAAAGGCGGCCACAAGCATTTCATGGCCAAGGAGATAGCCGAGCAGCCCCGCGTGCTCACCGAGGCCATCGGATACTACCTCACCGATGATGCGACAGGCATCAAACTGCCCGGAAAAGGCATTGATTTCACAAAAATCGACCGCCTCACCATGGTCGCCTGCGGCACAGCCTTTTACGCCTGCCTCACCGCCAAATACTGGTTCGAGCAGATCGCAGGCATGCCTGTCGAAGTCGATATCGCCTCCGAATTCCGCTACCGCGAACCGCCTGTCACCGCGCGTACAGCCGCGCTCTTTGTCAGCCAGTCAGGTGAAACAGCCGATACCCTCGCCGCCCTCCGCTACTGTGAGGGCAAGGCCGAGACAATCCTCTCGGTCGTCAACGTCAGCACAAGCTCTATCGCGCGTGAAAGTGATCTGGCCCTACCGATCATGGCTGGCCCCGAAATCGGCGTGGCATCCACCAAGGCCTTCACCTGCCAGCTCACAGTGCTCTACCTTCTGGCGCTGGAAGCGGCCCATGCCCGTGGCCGCCTGACAGATTCAGAGCTCACCGACAGAATCTCCGAGCTGCGCAGCCTGCCCGCCACAATCAACACAGCGCTCGCGCTGGACAAGACACTCGCCCACGCAGGCCTCAAGCTCTCCGAGGCTAATGATGTGCTCTTCCTCGGGCGTGGTCTGATGTACCCCCTCGCCCTTGAAGGCGCTCTTAAACTCAAAGAGATCAGCTATATACACGCCGAAGCTTACGCATCAGGCGAACTCAAGCACGGCCCCATCGCCCTGATTGACAAAACCATGCCCGTGGTCGTCAAAGCGCCCCGTGATGCGCTTTTTGAAAAGACCGTCTCCAATATGCAGGAAGTCATGGCGCGTGACGGTAAAGTCATCCTCATCACCGACGAGGCAGGCGCAGCCGAAGCGGGCGACGAGACCTGGATGACCATCGTCATGCCCACCGTCCCCACGGCGCTCACGCCCATTCTCTACGCGATCCCTGCACAGCTTCTGGCCTATCACACCGCTGTCGCCAAAGGCACCGATGTGGACCAACCGCGCAACCTCGCCAAGTCGGTTACAGTAGAATAAGGCCAAGCGGCCATAGGGCCTTGGGACACAGTGTTTCCAAGCAAAGTGTTGAAAAGTGGCCTTCCCTTGCGTAAACAAAACGTCTCGCGCTTACGCAGGGGGCTACGGGTCCGACCATGTCGCAGATAAAACAACGCATCGCTTATTTTGAGTCCCTGCGGGGGCTCGCCGCGATGGTGCTTGTCTTCTTTCATCTGCAAGCCAACACCGCGCTGGTCACCAATGCGCTGGTCAGCAACGCATGGCTGATGCTGGATTTCTTTTTCTTGCTCTCAGGCTGCGTGATCACGATGGCCTTTCATCATCAAATGAACACGGGCGCAGGCATTTCCTCTTTCTTCAAGGGCCGCCTGCTGCGGCTGTATCCGCTGCATGTCCTGATGCTGTTGGTCTTCCTCGGCTTCGAGTGCATCAAGTTTCTCGCCACAGCCCGCCTCGGGCTCTCTTCTGAGCAAGCCGCCTTCTCCTCGAATGATCTGAGTTCTTTCGTGCACAACCTGTTTCTCACACAGATGCTCTTCGTCGATGAGCTGACATGGAACAAACCAAGCTGGTCAATCTCGTCAGAATTCTGGACTTATGTGGCCTATGCCGCGCTGGCCTATAGCCTGCGTCATTCAGAGCGCCTCTTTCTCTGGGCCAGCGCCATTCTGGCGCTGAGTGCCTTTTATTTTCTCTATACACACGACATGAGCGCCCAACACGGTCTCGCCCGCTCGCTTTATGCATTTTTCGTGGGCGTTCTGATCAGCCATGTGATCCGCACCAGCAAAATCCAGCTGCCCACATGGACACTGAACCTTTCGCTCACGGTCACACTCGTGATCATCTGCACAGGCCCATGGCCTTATACCGAGAGCTATAGCGTCTTCTTCTCGGGCATCTTTATCGTTCTGCTCCTCGCGCTCTTCCTCACGCCCGAAGACGGCGCAGTGAAACGCGCCCTGTCAAACCGCTATCTCGTGCGCCTCGGTACAATCAGCTTCGGCATCTACCTCATTCATTCGGCCGTCTGGTGGATCATGGCGCAAACAGCACGCGTGCTTGTGCGCCTGTTTCCCGATATCGCGCCAGAAGCGCTGCAAACCGATGTGCTGGAAGTGCCTTGGATCGCGAACTTGATTTTGCTGATCGGCGTTCCTCTTATCATCGCTCTGGGTGAGCTGAGCTATCGCAAGTTCGAAAAACCGATTTATGATTTGCGCTGGAAGCCCCTTTCTGGTTTTGTGCCGCAATTCAACCAGCGCGACCCCAACTAACAGGGGGCCGCTGGGCCACTTAATATCCAGCAGGCTGATATGACCCTAGACGACGCCCTCAATGCCCTGAAAGCCGCCGCCGAAGAGGGGCGCGCCGAAGGCATGGCCGAGTATCACAAAGTTCCGCGTGAATACCTCGGCGTGCCCAACCCCGCGATCAACGATCTCGCCAAAGAATGGCGCGGGGAAATGAGCCTCGAGGAGCGCGTGCAGCTGGCCGATGAGCTCTGGAAAACCAACATTTTCGAAGCCCGCCTCGCCGCCGCCAAACTGCTCACCCAAGCGCGTATCTCCCCCGATCAAGCCGTCTGGGATCTGATTGTGTCGTGGGTTCCCGATTTTGACAGTTGGGCAATTGCCGATCACGCCATGATGGCTGGCCAGAAACGCCTCGTGGCGGATCAATCCCGCATCGAAGAGGTGGAGCAATGGACCAAATCCGATGTCCACTGGACGCGCCGCGCTGCCATGGTCATCACCCTGCCCTATACCAAGCAAAATCACCCCAAGCCCGAGGAAATGGCCATCCGGCAACGCGTTCTCGGCTGGGCGGTGCGTTATGTGGAAGACCCCGAGTGGTTCATCCAGAAATCCGTCGCATGGTGGCTGCGCGACCTGTCCAAGCATGATCCGCAGCGTGTTGAATACTTCCTCGCCAACCACGCGAAAAAGATGAAGCCCTTTGCACGCAAGGAAGCTGCCAAGTTTCTCCCGAAAGAAGCTTAACCGCGCCAGCGCAGCAGGCGTTTTTCCACCTGTCCGATGAGTGTGCTCACCACCACGCCAATCAGCGACAGGATCACAACACCCGCAAACAGCCTCTCAAGGTCATAAAGCGAACCCGCCTGCAAAATATAAGCGCCAATGCCATATTCCGCGCCAAGCATTTCCGCAGCCACCAGCAGGATAATCGCAATCGCGAGGCTAATTCTAAGCCCTGATAAAATTCCCGGCATCGCCCCGGGCAGCACGATCTTGCGCACGATCGACCACCAGCCAAGCCCGAAGCTCTGCCCCATCCTGATAAGCGTGCGGTCCACATTATCAACCGCACCGTAGGTGGCGACAACTGTGGGGGTAAAAGTGCCAAAGGCAATGAGCGCGTATTTGCTCGCCTCATCGATGCCAAACCAGATCACAAACAGCGGCAACAGCGCGATCTTGGGAATGGGAAACAGCGCTGCGACAAGCGGTACAAGCCCCGCGCGCACATATGAAAAGAGGCCGATCAACACGCCGACAGACACCCCGACAGCCACACCAAACGACGCGCCCACAACCAGCCGTGTGAGTGAAGGCGCAAGATGCTTCGCAAGCATCCCGCTTTGCCAAAGCTCGCCAAAGGTGGCGAACACATCGGACGGCCGCGGAAGCGTCAACTGCGATATCCAGCCCGCCCGTGTGCCCCATTCTGCAATAGCGATGAGCACAACGAAAACGACAAGCCCGACACCCCTGCGCGCCGTTGGCGCAAAGCCACCGCCACGAAAACGGACCTCTCTTGCGTCAGACATCAAGCAACTCCTCATCCGCCGCCTTAGCCTCGGCGCGCATCAGCTCCCAGAGGTGCTTTTGCACCGCTTCAAGCGCCTCGTCACCATGGCTGCGCGCTTCCAGAGGCGTAGCGATTTCAACGATCTCGTGGATCTGTCCCGGCCGGCGCGACAGCACCACAATCTTGTGCCCGAGGCGCACAGCTTCAGCAAGGTTATGCGTCACATAAACCGCCGTAAACGGCTGGCGCGTCCAGAGGCTCACCAGATCGTCCATCAACAACTCGCGCGTCTGCGCATCGAGCGCAGAAAGCGGCTCGTCAAGCAACATCACAGCAGGCTTCACCGCCAGTGCCCGCGCAATCGCGACCCGTTGTTTCATCCCGCCTGAAAGTTGGCGCGGCAGAGCCTCGGCAAAGTCGCTCAGCCGCGTGCGCGCCAACACATCGCCGATAATTGCGTCCGCCGCCGCTCCCTTTATGCCATGATCCTCCAGCACCAGCGATATATTCCCGCGCACCGAGCGCCACGGAAGCAGTGCAAAATCCTGAAACACATATGTCAGCGGGTTCAAGCACCCCTCGGGTGCTTCGCCAAGCTGCAAAACACGGCCCGATGTGGGCTTCTCAAGCCCGCCGACAAGCCGCAGCAAAGTTGATTTCCCGCAACCAGACGGCCCCACAAGGCAGACGATTTCGTCGCTTGCCACCTCTAATGAAATGTCGCGCAATACCTCAGTGCCGCCATAGGAATGGCTGATGCGCTCAAGCGATAGATCCATGATTTATATGTCCCATATACGGCAGGAGGCCATAACAGCCTCCCACCTCAAAGCTCAGGCTTCAAACGTCTCGACATAGCTTGTATCCACAAGCGTATCGAGCGTGATATCCTTGCCCACGAGGTCTTCGGCCTGGAACCATGCAAGCTGATCCGCCATCGAAGCCATATTAAGCTTCGCACCTTCATTCAGACGCATCGTGCCGTTGATGATGCTTGGCGCCGCCTTTTCGCGCGGACGGTCGGTATAGACATATTTATGGATCAGATCGACCATCGCTGCCTCACCCTCGTCACCGCCAGCGCGGTCAATCATCGCGCTGTTATAATCGGTCACACCCTTGGAATAGGCTGCAAGGAAATCACCTGTCTGGTCACGCTCGTCGCTCGCGTTTTTAGCCGAGGTAAACACCGTGGTCACCTGATAGGCTGGCAGATAGTCAGACACATTACCGATGATATGCACAGCCCCCGAGCCAGCCAAAGGCTTGGCAATATGCGGCACAATGCTCCACGCATCAATCTGGCCGGACTTCAGCGCGCCAATCACGGCGCCCACTTTTTGAAGCGGCGTAAAGCTCAGCTCGATACCTTCTTTCTCGGCCATTTTCGCGCCCATGTAATGGAAAGAAGAACCCGCCTGCGTGACGCCGAACTTCTTGCCGCCCAGCATGGCCGGCGTCGTTATTCCGGCCTTGAAGGCAGCGTCGGAGGCAAGAATTTTCTGCCCGTCAATGCCCTGCTCTTCGCTCAGAGAGCCGCCGATCACCTTGATCGCGCCCTTGTCGGCCAGTGAAATCAGACCGCCGGACACAGCCGTCACAGCATAGTCCACATCCCCCGAAGCAATCGCCACGGCCATGGGCTGCGCGGCTTCAAAAAAACGCAGTTCTACATCAAGGCCGGCCTCGGCAAAGTAGTTGCGCTCAACGGCCACAAAGCTGCCCGCATGAGAAGCAAAGCGCAGTGCGCCAACCACAATCTTCTTGTTTGAAGCAATCGCAGGCGCCGCAAGGCTCACCCCTGCCGCCGCACCCAGCATCCCAAGCGTCTGACGCCTGTTAAATCCAGCCATATTCTCTCTCCCGATTTCTAGCACTCAAAGTCTACAGGGCCGCATTTTCGCCCGCTGCGGCGGCAGAGTAAACACCTACCTTGTGTCGGGGTGTCAAAACAGCTTCAGTTTCTTGAACAAAACAAACTGGGCCACCAAAACGGCCACAATCACTCCGCAGATAATGGCAAAGCCGTTGGGGCTGTCCGCCAGTGGCACACCGCCGACATTCACTCCCAAAAGCCCGGTCAAAAACCCGATCGGCAGGAAAAACGCCGAGACCACCGTCAGCACAAGCATCTGCGTGTTCATCTGTTCGGCCCGAGCATCCATCACCTGATCATGCACAATTTGCGCACGGTCCCGAATGGCATCAAGCTCCTCGCTCAGCCGCGTGAGCCGGTCAATCGCCTCGCGCAGCTGCCCCAAAGCCTCGCGCGACACCCAGTCAAACCCCTCCACTTCAAAGGTCGTCAAAGCATCGCGCTGCGGAAACATATAGCGCCTGAGCCCGGTGGCCACTTGCCGGATACCGGCCAAAGCACGCCGCGTTTCACTCAGCGTCCCCTCTTCCAGCCCGTCCGAGATCGTGTCGAGTTTCTCGTTCAGTTCTGCCACAACAGGCTCCGCACGGTCCGCCAACCGCAGCGCGACAGCGGCGACAAACTCGGCAGGCCCAAGCGGTGCGCGCCCGTCCTCAACCATTTTCACAATATCAACAAGCGCGTTCAAAGGCCGCACACCACAGCTCACAACCCGCCCCGCCTCGATCCACAGACGCAGCGAAATCATGTCTTCAGGTTCGGCACCTTCATTCAGGTTCACACCGCGCAAAACAAGAATAGCTCCGCTCCCGTGCGGCGTGCAGCGCGGGCGTGTTTCTTCGGCTGTCAGTGCTGTTTTGATGGTCTCGTCAAGGCCGAAGCCCTCAAGCCTCGTCCGCAAACTCTCAACATCACCCTGCACATGCAGCCAGCGGTAGCCGCCGCTCGTTTCACGCTCGGCAACCTCATCCCCAAGCGCAAGCGCGCTGCGATCAATGCCAATCAAATAGCCGAACGCGGGTTTTATTTCGGGCATCTGCGGCTCCGCTTCAGTTCAAAAAGACATCAACCTCGGGCAAGTCCGTCAAAGGCGCTTCAATCACCCGCAGAGCCGCCAGCGACATACGGCTGCCCGCCGTCTTCGGCCCGTCAAGAGGCAGCAGGTCGAGCTCGACCGCTTTTCCGTTCTTGGGGTAAACAACCCGCCCCTTGGCAGGCGCGCTCACAAGCGGCGTTCTGATCCAGAGCCCCGGTTGCGCAGGGTCGCCCAATGAGGCCACAGTGCGCCCGAGCGCGCGGCCCTCACCGCTTGCCGCTTTCTGCTCGGCCGCAACCGCAGCTGCTCTTTTTTCGTCCGCACTGGTGGTGTCAAACTGCTCCACAGTGCGCGCACCGGCGGGCGGGCGGGCGGCAGGCGTGGTGTTCAGCGCCTCAGGGCGCGCATTGGGCCGCAGCGGCCCCTCACCATCAGACGTTTCAACAGGCGCAGCAACCTCAGCTCCCTGCACCAATGCGCAAGCGCCAAGCAACGCCACCAGACTCATACTGAAAAAAACATGTCTCATACGGCCAGATTATGCGCCCGTATGCCACTTGGCCAGAGCAGAAACACCCTTGCCCTGACCCTTTGCAGCACTTAACTGTGAAGACATGACACAGCCGCTGATTGATCCCTTCGCCCGTCCGATTTCCTACCTGCGCGTTTCCGTGACCGACAGGTGCGATTTCCGCTGCGTCTACTGCATGTCCGAAAACATGACATTCCTGCCCAAGAAAGAGCTTCTCACCCTTGAGGAGCTTGACCGCATGTGCAGCACATTCATCGGCCTCGGCGTTGAAAAACTGCGCATCACAGGCGGCGAGCCCCTCGTGCGCAAAGGTATCATGACGTTTTTTAACGCCATGACACGACACCTCGACAGCGGCGCTTTGAAAGAACTCACCCTCACAACCAACGGCTCCCAGCTTGTGCGCTTTGCCGATGATCTCTACGCTGCGGGCGTACGCCGCGTGAACATCTCGCTCGATACGCTCGATGAGAAAAAATTCGCCGACATCACCCGCTGGGGCCGCTTGCCTCAAGTCCTCAAAGGCATCGAAGCCGCCAAAAAGGCAGGCCTGCGCGTCAAAATCAACGTCGTCGCCCTCAAAGGCTTCAACGAAGACGAGCTGTTCAGCATCACCGAGTGGTGCAAGGCCGAAGACATGGACCTCACCTTTATCGAAGTCATGCCCATGGGCGACATCGGCAATGAAGACCGGCTTGATCAATATTGGCCGCTGAAAGACCTGCGCAACACACTCGCAGAGCGCTACACGCTCGCCGAACTTTCACACCGCACAGGCGGCCCCGCCCGCTACGTGCGCCTTGAGGAAACCGGACAGCAAATCGGCTTCATCACGCCGCTCACGCATAACTTCTGCGAAAGTTGCAACCGTGTCCGCCTCACCTGCACGGGCGAGCTTTTCATGTGCCTCGGGCAGGAAGACAACGCCGATTTACGCGCCGCCCTGCGCGACAGCCCCGACAGCAACACTCCGCTGGAGGAGGCCATCCGCGCCGCCATCGCGCTCAAGCCGAAAGGTCATGACTTTGATTACGACCGCCAAAGCGTCGCTGGCAAAATGACCCGCCACATGAGCCACACAGGCGGCTGATCTGGCGGCAAAACAGACCGCAGGTCAAACGCAAAAGCGGCGACAAACCTATGGCCTGCCGCCGCACGTTGCTTTTGTCCTAAGACTTAGCCCGCCGCAGGCATCCGCTGCTCGACAATTTCCGCCCAATAGCTGCAACCGGCAGGGATGGCCTCGTCGTTGAAGTCATACTTCGTGTTATGCACCATGGCCGTGTCGCCATTGCCCATCAGGATGTAAGCACCGGGGCGCTCTTCCAGCATAAAGGCAAAGTCCTCACCGCCCATCACCAAAGGCGCTTCGTCGCAAGACCCCGAGACGCTTGTCGCCACTTCGCGCAAGAAATCGGTCTGCGCTGCGTGGTTGTCCATAACAGGATAACCGCGGCGATACTCCACATCGACACTGCCTCCAAACGTGGTCGCAACCCCTTGGCAAATCTCGACAATACGCTTTTCCGCCAAATCGCGCATCTCAGTGCTCATCGTGCGCACCGTGCCTTTGATGGTCACGCCACCAGGGATCACGTTAAACGCTTTGGAACTTGTCTCAAACGACGTGACAGAAACCACAATGTTGTCCACAGGGTTCGCATTGCGGCTCACCACCGTCTGAAGCGAAAGCACTGCCTGCGCCGCCATGACGGTCGTGTCCACCGTCTCATGCGGCTTGGCCCCGTGCCCGCCAGTTCCCGTAAACTCAACCGTAAACACATCCGTCGCGGCAAAAAACGGCCCCGAGCGGATCGAGAATGCGCCCACAGGTTTACCAGGCCAGTTGTGCATTCCGTAGACTTCCTGAATCCCGAATTTTTCCATCATACCGTCGTCACACATCTCCTTACCGCCGCCGCCGCCTTCTTCGGCGGGCTGGAAGATCACAACAGCCGTGCCGTCAAAGTTGCGCGTCTCGGCCAGATACTTTGCCGCACCGAGGAGCATTGCCGTGTGTCCGTCATGTCCGCAAGCGTGCATCGCACCGGGTATCTTGGAGGCATAAGGCAGCCCCGTTTCCTCGGGCATCGGCAGCGCATCCATATCCGCGCGCATCCCGATCACTTTGCCGGATGTATCCGTCTTGCCCTTGATCACCCCGACAACACCTGTGCGGCCAATTCCTGTGACAATCTCGTCGCATCCGAACTCCTTGAGTTTCTCGGCCACAATCGCGCTGGTGCGATGGGTTTCAAACAGAATTTCGGGGTGCTCGTGCAAATCGCGCCGCCACGCGGTGATCTCGTCGTGAAGTTCGGCAAATCGGTTCTTTACAGCCATGGTCTTTCTCCCTTTTCAGTCTGCAATAGGCATGCGGCTCTCGGCCAGTTCGGCAAAGAAGCTACATCCCACAGGCAGGATATCGTCGTTAAAGTTGTAATGCGGATTGTGCAGATCGGCGCTGTCACCATTGCCGATAAACACATAAGCCCCTGGCCGCGCTTCCAGCATTTGCGAGAAGTCCTCGGCAGGCATCACGGGGTCAATATCCACCGTCTCGCGCCCCGTCACCGCCTTGGCCGCTGCGGTCGCATAGCGCGCAGCCTGCACATCGTTCACAGTCGGCGGCACGCCGTCGCCCAAGAATTCAAGGCTGGCACGCGCGCCATATGCCTCGGCGGTATGCTTGATAATCGCATCCATCCGCTCGCCTATCACCACGCGTACATCCTTGTTAAAGTAGCGCAATGTGCCTTTGATCGTCACCGTGTCGGGGATCACATTGAAAATATCCGTGTCGCTGCGCAGCCCGCACAGCGATATCACCGCCGATTTCAGCGGGTTCACAGCCCGCGCCACAACCGATTGCATCGCCACAACGATGTGGCTGGCCACAAGGCTTGTATCCACTGTCAGGTGTGGCATCGCCCCGTGCCCGCCCGTGCCTTTAACAGTAATTGTAAACGCCTGCGCCGCCGACATTTGCGGCCCCTCGAGCACGGCAAACTGCCCCGCTTCAATGCCCGGCCAGTTGTGCATTCCGTATATTTCGTCAATCGAGAAACGCTCCATCAGGCCGTCATCAAGCATCGCCTTCGCACCGCCACCTCCCTCTTCCGCAGGCTGGAAGCACAGCACCACCGTGCCGTCAAAGTTGCGCGTCTCCGCCAGGTACCGCGCAGCACCCAAAAGCATACTGGTGTGCCCGTCATGCCCGCAAGCGTGCATTTTCCCGGGGTTTTCAGAGGCATAGGGCAGCCCCGTCGCCTCCTCGATCGGCAGCGCATCCATATCCGCCCGAAAGCCGATGGTGCGCCCGCTGCCGTTTTTGCGCCCGCGGATCACCGCCACAACTCCAGTCTTGCCGAAGCCTTCGACAATCTCGTCACAGCCAAACGCCTTGAGCCTATCGGCAACAAGCCCCGCGGTGCGCGTCTCTTCAAAGCGCAGCTCGGGATGGGTGTGAAAATCACGTCGCCAAGCGGTTATTTCATCGCTCAATTCGGCAAATCTGTTCTTAACGGGCATAGCGCCTCTCCTAAAACCGGCGAGATCAAACGTCAGGCCCGAGTTCAAGTCTGGCATAGCTGTCAAAACGCGCAAGGCGAAAACGCGACAAATCATGCCCCGGGGTATGCCCTGTCATCATATCCGCCATGATCCGCCCAAAAGCCGGCCCGATGCCAAAACCGTGTCCGCACATTCCCGTGCAAATGCTGAGTCCCTCAATGGACGCATGGTCCACAACCGGCACAACATCGGGCATCGTATCAATCATCCCGGCCCAGCGCCGCGCCACCTTGGGCCGCCCCACCTTGGGGAAGCGCGCGGCAAATTTGTCAAGCATCCTGTCAAGCGCCGCATCGCTCGGTCGGGGGTCCAGAACCCGCATCCGCTCAAACGGCGTCTCTTCATCCAGAGCCCATCGCCGCTTGGTCCGCAGGCCGTCGGGCCAGTCTTTCGCCGCAGGCAGGCGGTAGCTCATGCCAAAGTCCCCGCCCCAAATAAGCTGGCGGTAATGCGGCAGATTGCGCACGGCATCAGGACCAACCCACAAATGGTTCACGCCCAATGAAGCCATCGTATAGCCCCCGTCCTTACGGCGGCGAAACGACATGGCATCTTCTCCCGCCGCCCCGTCAAAAAACAAAGGCATCGGCGCGGTCGCCAGCACATTGGAGCGCACGGAAAGCTGCGGAATACTCACCCCCTCACGGCGCAAGAACAGCGAAGACCAGGCGCCGGCCGCCACAAGCACCAGCTTGGTTTTCACGGCTCCGGCCTCTGTTACAACGCCGCTCACCGCGCCGCCCGCACGCTCAAGCCCGCGCACCGCACAGCCTTCACGAATCACAGCCCCCGCCGCAACGGCCGCCCGCGCAATCGCAGGCACCGCCTCGAACGGTTCGGCCACCATGTCGCTCGCCGTATGCATCGCGCCGCCCCAGGGGTTCACCGCGTCGGGCAACATCGCCGCAACCTGCGCGTGCCCCAGCATCACCGTGCCCGACGCCTCACCAAAGTCGCGCGCCCATGCCTCATATTTCTCTAGCTGCGCCTCATCTTTTGGCAGAAAAGTAACACCCGCGCGCCTCAACCCGAAGTCATCACGGCAAACTGCAGCCAGTTCTTCCCAACGTTCCTGCGCCTCAATCACAATCGGCAGTTCGGCATAGTCCCGCCCTGTTTTGCGAATCCAGCCCCAGTTGCGCGCGCTCTGCTCGGCCGCCACGCGCCCCTTCTCGAGCACAAGTGGCTTCAGCCCCTGCTTGGCAAGGTAGTAAGCCGTGCAAATCCCGATAATCCCGCCGCCGATGATCACCGCATCCGCCTCGGCAGGCAATGCGCTTTCATGTTCCGGCGCGTGGCTCATCCCCAGTGGAACCCCGTGCAGAATGTTCATCAGCCCGCAAGCTCCTCCACCAGCTTCTCCATAAAGCGGTGCCCGGCTTCGAACTCGGCTTTGGTGATATATTCGTCAGGCTGATGCGCCTGCTCGATGCTTCCCGGCCCGCACACAACAGCCGAATAGCCCGCATCCTGAAACTGGCCCGCCTCGGTGCCATAGCTCACAACATGGCTCGCATTGTCACCCGTGATGCCGCGCACAAAAGCCTCCGCCGCACCGTCTTTCTCGGGCTTCAAACCCGGCACATCAAACCGTGGGTCCAGATCAATCCGCGCATCGGGATGAATGGCTTTCATATCCGCCTCAACCTCGCGCACACGCTTGGTGTAACGGTCCATCCAGTCCTGCTTGTCCTCGCTCGGAACCACACGGAACCCCATGACAAACCTGCAATCCTTGGCCGTAATGTTGTTGGCCGTGCCGCCTTCGATCGTGCCGACATGCGCATTGGTCCAGGGCGGATCAAACATCGCCGCAAGGCTGTCAGGTGTCGCCGCCATACGCTCGGCATTCACCTCGTTGGCCCACTCAAGAAGCTTCGCCGCCTCCATTACCGCGCTCACGCCACGGTGCATGATCGAGCTGTGCACCTCAAATCCCACAACATGTGTCTCGGCCCCCACACCGCCCTTATGGCCGTTCACACATTTCATCAGACTCGGCTCGCCGATGATCGCCAGTTCGGCCTTGGGCAGAACACCCTGCATCGCTTCAATCATGGCAGGCGCGCCCGTGCAGCCGACCTCTTCGTCATAACTCAATGCAATCTGCAGTGGCCGCACCACACCGCGCCGCTTGGCCTCGACCAAAGCCCAGATCGCCAGCGCGTCAAACCCCTTCATATCGCAGGTTCCGCGCCCGTAATATTTCCCGTCCCTCTCGGTCACGGTAAATGGATCCGAGGTCCAGGGCTGTCCGTCCACCGGCACAACATCGGTATGTCCCGAAAGCACCACACCGCCCTCAACATCAGGCCCGACGTGGGCAAAAAGCGCGCAATGCGTGCGCGCCTCGTCGCGCCAGTGGCGGTGGCTCTCGATGCCATGCTCCGCCAGATAGCCCTCCACCCAATCCACCAGATCCGTGTTCGGATCACGGCTCACAGTCGGAAAGCCAACCAGCTTTTCCATCACTTCATATGGCGTCAAGACCGTCATGAGTTTCTCCAATTCCATCATTGCTTCAAGCTTCGCCAACCAGCGCGGCTCCCCCTTTCTTATTGCCTCAAATATCCCGGGGGGTCTGGGGGGCTGGCCCCCCAGCTGGTCGCCTGCGCCAGCAGGCGAAACCGCGCGTCTCAGTATCCGCTGTCTGTTGTCAGAACATAATGTCCCGTCCCGACGTCCCGATACTCGCTCGGCGCAGCCTCATATCCTTCAGGGTGGATCGGCGACGGGATCGGTTTGAAATTCAGCTCGCGCTCGTCCTTGCGGTTGCGCGGATCGGCAATCGGAACCGCCTTCATCAAAGCTTGCGTATAAGGGTGCTGCGGGTTTTCAAACACCGCCTCACGCGGCCCAAGCTCCACAATACGGCCCAGATACATCACACCCACATCATGGCTCACCCGTTCCACAACGGCCATGTCATGGCTGATAAACAGATACGACAGTCCCAATTCTGCCTGCAATTCCATCATCAGGTTCAAAACTTGTGCTTGCACCGAAACATCCAAAGCACTCACCGCTTCATCCGCGACGATCAGCTTGGGGTTCAAAGCCAGCGCCCTCGCAATCGCCACGCGCTGGCGTTGCCCGCCCGAAAGCTCGTGCGGAAAGCGCCGCAGGAAAGAGCGTGGCAGCTCCACACGGTCAAACAGCGCCGCAATGCGTTCCCGTAATTCTTCCCCCTTAGCCACACCGTAATTCAGCATCGGCTCCGCCACCTGGCTCATCAGGTTCATCTGCGGATTGAGGCTGGCAAACGGGTCCTGAAAAATCATCTGCATATCAAGCCTTGCCGCGCGCAAGTCGCGGTGGTTCAGCGCCATGATATCCTTGCCATCAAGGTTCACATGGCCCGACTGAGGCTCCACCAACCTGAGCAAAGAGCGCCCGGCGGTGGACTTGCCACAGCCGCTTTCCCCGACAAGGCTCAGCGTGCGGCCCTTGTTGATCGTAAATGAAATGTCCTCGACAGCATGCACATTGGCGACAGTGCGGCGGAAAAAGCCTCCTTTGACAGGAAACCGCGTGGTTAGGTTTTTCACCTCAAGCAACACCTCTTCGCTGCCCACAATCGGGTCAAGGTTCTGGTCCTTGCGCCCGAGCAGCTTCATCGGCTCGGGATAGTGCTTGCCGCGCATCTCGCCAAGCTTGGGCACAGCTGCCAGAAGCGCTTTGGTATAGTTGTGCTGCGGGTTCTCGAAGATTTCCTCGACAGTGCCCTCCTCAACCTTGTTGCCACGAAACATAACAACAACACGGTCCGCCATCTGCGCCACAACAGCCATATCGTGGGTGATAAACATAACAGCCGTGCCGGTCTCGCGCTTGAGGCGGTCCATCAGTGCCAGAATCTCGGCCTGAATCGTCACATCCAAAGCCGTGGTCGGCTCGTCCGCAATCAACAGGCGTGGCTCACAAGCCAACGCCATCGCAATCACAACGCGCTGGCGCATCCCGCCCGAAAGCTCGTGCGGATATTGTTTCAGCCGCCGCTCGGGCTCGGGAATGCGCACCTGCTTGAGCAAATCAAGCGCGCGCGCCTCGGCCTGAGCCTTGCTCAAACCCTTGTGCATGCGCACGCCCTCGGTGAGTTGACGACCTACGGTAAAGACAGGGTTCAAGGCCGTCATCGGCTCCTGAAAGATCATCCCGATCTCGTTGCCGCGAATCGTGCGCATCAGGCTCTGGTCGGTCTTGGCGAGGTCGATTTCCTCACCGTCACCGCGCTTGAACAAGAGCTGCCCGCCCGAAATATCACCGCCGCCGTATTCTATCAGCCGCATCAGCGCGAGCGAGGAAACCGATTTCCCCGAGCCTGATTCTCCAACAATACAAACAGTTTCACCCGGCCTGATCTCGAAGGAAACATCCTCAACCCCGACAACGGGGCCATCCTTCGTCTGGAACTCGACGCGCAGGTTTTCTATCGTGGCAAGTGGCTGGTCAAGCATATCGCGTCATCCGTCCTTAAAATGCAGATTGCACCACGCTACAGAGAGGAAGCCGCAAGTGTCAAACGCTCCCTCATCCGGATTGGCTTTATGTGACAGGACACCCAAAGGGCTTGCAATTTTCCGAATCTCTGTTTCGTATGGTCTGTATCGCGGGGGGAAGTCGGTTCATCTGGCTTAAGTCTGGTTTCAGGCATCTCCGCACCAATGAAACCGCGAAAAGCGGATAAGCTATGGCGGGGCGCAAGCGCCGTCCAACATGGAGTAACACATGAAAGTCAAAACCCTTCTGCTTGGCGCAGCGGCATCGTTTGCTATGGCCCCTGCGGCCATGGCCGAGCGAGGCTCCGATGGCCACGTAAACCTGATCTATTGGCAAGCGCCTTCGATCATGAACCCCTTCCTGTCAGGCGGCACAAAAGATGTCGAAGCCGCCTCACTTGTGCTCGAACCCCTCGCACGCTATGACGAAACAGGCGCGCTTGTGCCTTTCATCGCTGCCGAAGTGCCCACATTGGACAACGGTGGCGTGAGCGAAGATCTCACAACAATCACCTGGAAAATCCGTGACGGTATCCTTTGGTCAGACGGCACACCCGTCACAGCCAACGATGCCAAGTTCACAGCCGAATACTGCATGCACCCCGAAGGCGGCTGCGCACAGGCGGCATTCTTTGATGGTGTAAAAAGCGTCGAAGCCGTTGACGACATGACGCTTAAAATCACTTTCAACGAACCCAAGCCAAACCCATATGGCCCGCTGGTCGGCGTTCAGTCACCGGTCATTCAGGCGGCCCAGTTTGCCGACTGCCTTGGAGCGAAAGCCCCCGAGTGCACAGAAGCCAACTTCAACCCAATCGGCACTGGCCCCTTCGTTGTTGACGAATTTAAGCCAAACGATGTGATCTCGCTCTCGGCCAACCCGAACTACCGCGAAGCCGACAAGCCCAAATTCGCCACCATGACTCTCAAAGGCGGCGGCGATGCAACTGCGTCTGCCCGGGCGGTCTATGAAACCGGCGAAATGGACTACGCTTGGAACCTCCAACTCGCCCCCGACGTGATCCAGAAGTTCGAACAAGGCGGCAAAGGTGTCACTCTGGCTGACTTCGGCACACTTGTTGAACGCCTCGAGATGAACCTGACAGACCCGTCACCTGACGTTCCCGAAGGCGAGCGCTCAACTGTTGCACGTCCACACCCGATCCTGTCGGACATCCGCGTGCGTGAAGCGCTTTCGATCTCGATCGACCGCGACCTGCTGGTTGAAGTCGGCTATGGTCAGGCTGGTCGCCCGACATGCGATCTCGTTCCGGCACCTTTGCACTATGCTTCAATGAACACCTTCTGCCTCACGCAGGATATGGACCGCGCCAAAGCACTTCTTGAAGAAGCCGGCTGGACAGACAGCGATGGCGACGGCGTGCGCGACAAAGACGGCAAAAAACTCTCGCTTCTCTACCAAACATCAACCAACGCGGTACGTCAGGACTTCCAGGCCCTGATCAAACAGTGGTGGGAAGAGATCGGTGTTGAAGTCGAGCTTCGCAACGTAGACGCCTCTGTCTTCTTCGGCGGTGACCCCGGTTCACCCGACACCTTCCAGCGTTTCTACGCAGACGTTGAAATGTATGCCAACAACTACAACGGCACAGATCCGCAGCAATATCTTGCGGCCTACCGTTGCGGCAACGAGCCACGCCCGGCAAGTCAGTGGCAGGGTGAAAACATCAACCGCTTCTGTGAAGAAGAGTATGATGCCCTGATCGACGAACTTGGCCGCACAGGCGACTACGACAAGCGCGGCGAAATCGCCAAAAAGATGAACGATATGCTGACAAAAGACAGCCACACAATCGTTGGTCTGGTCGCACGCGGCCGCGTTGAGGCCATCTCCACAACATTGGGTGGTCACAAGCTCAACGTATGGGACTCAGGCCTCTGGGATTCCGCCGAGTGGTATCGCATCAAAGAATAAGCCTTGTGCTTAACAGGCGCTCCGCAGTCTGCGGGGCGCCACCTCTTCCAGAGCTGTCCCTCGCGCCGCTCCTTTCATAAACAAGATCCATAACCCAAGGCACTCCTTCATGCTGACATACACAATCCGTCGCTTGATCCTCTCCGTTCCGGTGCTTTTGTTTATTGCTCTTATTATCTTCATGCTCCTGCAACTCGCGCCCGGCGATCCTATGGCGCAGGTTCCGCTGACAGTTCCGCCCGAAGTAAAAGAAAAGATGCGCGAGGCGCTCGGCCTCGGCGCGCCCTGGTATGTCCAGTTCTGGAAATGGCTGGTGCAGATGCTCTGGATCGAGCCAAAGGTCTTCCTTGACTGGCTCACCACTTCAAGCGCCTGGTTCAGCTGGCTGCCCGACACCAATGTCTATACCGCCTGTGGTGCGGGCGTCGAAGGCCCCTGCGATCTGCGCGTGATCAGTTGGCAGACCCGCTCTCCCGTCATGGACATCGTTATCCAGCGTTTGCCCCAAACTCTCTGGGTTGTCGGCCTCGCCTATGTGGTGGCCTTCTTCATCGCCATTCCCATCGGCATCTACTCCGCTTACAAGCAATATTCGGCCTTCGATCAGACAGGCACATTCATCACCATGATCGGCTTTTCGGTTCCGCCGTTTTTCACAGGCCCGCTGCTCATCGTAATCTTCTCGGTCTACCTCGGCTGGTTCCCCTCGATCTATGACACGACCCATACCATCAACAATTGGGACGACCTCGTGATCCAGATCAAACAGATGATCATGCCGGTGATGGTGCTCGCGCTCCAGATCACGGCGCAAATCAGCCGCTTTATGCGGGCCTCGATGCTCGACAACCTCAAGCAAGACTATGTCCGCACCGCCCGCGCCAAGGGCCTTCCCGAGCGGGTTGTTGTGCTCGTCCACGTTCTACGCAACTCATTGATCGCCGTCGTGACCGTGATCGCCCTCGCCATTCCAGGCATCTTCGGTGGCTCGATTATCACAGAGCGGGTCTTCAAGGTGAACGGCATCGGTGACCTGTTGATCGGCTCTCTCTTTGCTTCCGACATGCCTATGGTCATGACCCTAACCTTCATCTTTGCATTCCTGATCGTCATGGCGAATATCATCGCCGATGTGCTCTACGGCGTGCTTGACCCGAGAATCCGCTATGACTGATGAAATTCAGGCCATCGAGGCCCTGCAAGACAACCAGCCGCTCAAGCCGCACCGCTCCCAATGGAGCGAGGTCTGGCTGCAATTCCGCCAACACAAAGGCGCGATGATCGGCGGGGGCTTCCTTCTGTTCATCACCCTCGCGGTGGTGGTCGGCCCCATCCTCTGGGATGTCGATCCCGGTAAGCTCGACATCCGCTCCAAAAACATCCGCCCGATCTACACCGCGCTCTGGAATAGTGAGGCCAAAGTCGACTGGGCACATCCCTTCGGCTCCGACAACCTCGGCCGCGACTATCTGGCAAACATGCTCGCAGGCGGGCGCACCTCTATGGCCGTTGGCTGGGCCGCCATGTTGCTCTCGCTGTTTCTCGGCGCCGCCATCGGCGTTCTCGCGGGCTACTTCAAACACCTCGATGGTATGCTCATGCGCCTGACAGACCTGTTCCTTTCCCTGCCGATCCTGCCTCTGCTTCTGGTCGCGGTCACATTGTTCCGCCAGCCCCTCAGAGTAATCTTCGGTACCCCCGAAATGGGTATGTTCGTGCTCATCGTCAGCGTCATCGGCATCACCTCTTGGATGCATACCGCCCGTATCGTGCGCGGCGATGTCCTTGCCCTCAAAGAGCGTGAGTTCGTTCTCGCCGCACGTTCCGCAGGCACAACCTCGCGTGGCATCATCCTGCGTCACCTTCTGCCCAACGTCATCTCACCCATCGTGGTCTCGGCAACCTTCGGCCTCGCCACAGCAATCATCACAGAAAGTTCGCTTTCCTTCCTCGGCGTCGGCTTCCCGTCCGATTTCCCCACATGGGGCAAAATGCTGGCCGATGGCGTCATGCGGATGACAGAATACCCCGAGCTTGTCATGCTCCCGGGAATCGCCATCTCGCTCACGGTTCTTGCCGTTAACTTCCTCGGTGACGGCCTGCGTGATGCGCTCGATCCCCGCATCAGGGGCCGCTGAGACACGCATGAAAGCCATTAACCTCACTGACAAGCTGGCTCGGTTCGCAAGCCACTGGGATCCTCACGTTGTCGCGGACTATAACGACAACGATGTGATGGTCGTGAAAATCAAGGGTGAGTATCCGTTTCACAAGCACGACACGACGGATGACTTTTTCTTCGTCCTTGAGGGCGAGATCATCATCGACATCGAGGACCAGCCTTCCCACACCGTCAAGGCGGGCGAGCTCTTTGTTATCCCCAAAGGCGTGGTTCACAGGCCACGCGCTGCCGAGGAAGCCAAAGTGCTTCTGATCGAGCCCAAGGGCGAGCCTAACTCAGGCGATTCTGATCGCGAAGCCTCGCCCAAACCGCGCCTCTAAGAAGCTTTTGGCCCGAACCCCGAAATAAAAACGCGCGTCCTACATAGGGACGCGCGTTTGTTCTTTTGTTCTATACGGCCCTCCACGCCGGAACGGGCAATCCGCACCGCCAACAGCGTAGAAAAATCCTCCTCCCTCTGAAGCCTGCTGCGGGCGCCCCTGCCCTTGCCCAAAAGCTCAAACCCGTTCACCCAAGGGCCAACACACCCGCTCAACAGGAGACGCGCCATGTTTGAATCCTTCGGTTTCGAGAGCCTGACACCCGTTCAGGCAAGCCTTTACCTCGCCCTCGCCCTCGGCGTAGCCTTCGGTGTTCTGGCCGAAATCACGCGTTTCTGCCTGCGCCGCGCCCTCGTAAGCGCCGATCAATCAGAGCGCCGCGCAGCCGGTGGGGTCTGGCTCATGGCGCTTACAGTGGCGCTCATCGGCACACAAGCAGGTGTCTCTGCCGGGCTGATCAACTTTGATGCCCACAGGTTCCTCGCCTCCGATCTTCCCGTGCTGGCCATCGTCCTTGGCGGTCTCGCCTTCGGCGCGGGCATGGTGCTCACACGCGGCTGCGCCTCACGCCTCGCGGTTCTTACGGGCTCGGGCAACCTGCGCGCCGGCTTTGTGCTCGTGCTCTTTGCCATTGCCGCCCACGCAACCCTCAAAGGTGTGTTGGCTCCTCTCTCTGCTGCTCTGGCCAGCGTCACACTGCCTTTGGGCAGCTTCACCTCCCTTGCCGCGCTTCCGGGTGGTGCATTGCCCTATACCGGCGGGCTCGCGCTGACTTTCTTCGCCCTCGCGCTGCGCTCGGGTGCAAGCTGGCGCAACCTCGCCCTGGCCGTGCTCATCGGCCTCATCGTGCCCGCGGCATGGCTCGGCACAGGCTATGTCCTATATGATGAATTTGATCCCATCGTGGCCGAAAGCCTCAGCCTCACCGCGCCCGCCACAGCGACACTCTTCTGGGCAATCGCCAGCACCTCGATCGCACCGGGCTTCGGCGTCGGTATCGTTGGCGGCATCCTCGCAGGCGCAGCCGTTTCGGCCCTTGCCTTCAAGCGCTTCGCTTGGGTCAGCTTCGAGAGCCCTGCTCAAACAGGCCGCTACACGCTCGGCGCAATTCTCATGGGGGTTGGCGGTGTGCTTGCAGGCGGTTGCACCTTGGGCGCGGGCCTTTCAGGCATCCCGACCTTGGGTTTCTCCGCCTTCCTCGCTCTCGCCGCCATCATCGCGGGCGCAAAAATCGCTGGCCGCGTGCTCAATGAAAGCGGTTCCGGATCCGTCGCACAGCCATCCACACAAGCCCTACAACCGGCAGAGTAACCAACGCGCTCACCATCCCTTTGTCGAGACCCGCAAGGCTCTTGGCAAAGGGGTAGGCCGCATAGCTCACCAAATTCACCGCATAATAACTGATCGCCACAACAGACAGCCCCTCAACAGTTTGCTGCAAGCGCAGCTGCAAATCCGCGCGCTTGTTCATGCTCTCAAGTAATGCACTGCTCTGTGCCGAGCGCTCCACTTCAACGCGCGTGCGTAAAAGCTCCCCTGCCCGCATTGCCCTGTCAGCCATTGCACTCAACCTTGCGCGCGTTGCGGCAACGGTGCGCATAGCAGGGTCATAGCGGCGCATCATAAACTCCCCGAACGTCTGGCGCCCGTTGATCCGCGTCTCGCGCAAAACCGAAATTCGCTCATGAACCAGCGCCTCATAGGCCTGTGTTGCCCCGAAGCGAAACGAAGCCGCCGCCGATAGCGCCTCAAGCTCCGCAGAAACCGTAAGCAATTCATCCAGAGTCGCCTCCGCAGGCGTCTCGGAAAGGGTCATATCTTCCATCAACCCCGAGAGCTGCCTGTCAAATCTGGCAAGCTCACCCCCAAGGCTGCGCACCCGCGCAAACCCAAGCATTGAAAGCGTCTTGTAGGTCTCGATTTCGCAGAGCCGCTGCACAATCCGCCCTGTGCGTTGCGGCCCCGTTCCGTTGGATACAAACACCGCAAATCGCATGTGCCCCGCTGAATCGATATGAAAATCCCCCGCAATCACCGCCGCCTCATCAAGCACATAAGACACAGCCATGCTCTCGGGCGCAAACCACCCTGCAAGCGCTTCATGCAGCTCGCTGCGCGCCTCGGGCAACGGCACAACCCGCAGCATGGCACTCGTCACCCGCTCCATGTTCGCCGCGGCCAGCCAGTCTTCGGGGAACACATCAAAATCAGCCCCGTCAAACGCACGGTCAGACGCACCCGCTGAAAAGGCGGTATAGGTCACAAACTCGGTATGGCTCTCCCATTTCAGCATATGCCGCCCGATCTGGCCGGAATAATGCGTGGCACGCGGTGCAGGATGCGCAGCGCCGAAACGGTCCAACAACGCGCAAAGATGCTCAAGGTCCGCCACACGGTTGCGCCCTGCCGCATCCCGCTTGGGCCTCAGCGCGACAAAAACCGCCGTTGAAGGCGTTTCGATACGTGGAAAAGGCCGCGCATGCAGCTCGTTGGCCAGCTCGTATCTTAGCGGATGGTCTTGCAAAGCCGTCATGGGGCGCACTCCTGTGTTCCCTGCACCCTAACGCGCACGCGCCATAAGTAAACGTGCAATTTGTCGCAAAATCAGTGAGTTAGCGGAATGCAACCGTATACAATCACGCGCCACTGCCTCCGCGCCATCAGAACAGGCCCATACCCAGCCCCGCGCCAAGCGCTTGTCCCAGTTCGCGGCAAGGCGCAAGTTCCCCCGCGCTCAAGTGCTTTTCGGCCAAAATCTCTTCTGCGGTTTGCGCCTTGGTGCAGAGGATGAGCGGTTGCTGCACCTCCTTCAGCCGCCAGCCCTTGGCAATCCGGGCAAGTTGCCGCGCCGCACCCTCCCCGTCCGAGCCTGCGCAAATCATCTGTGCATAGGCCCGCCCCTCGATCTTTCCGAGAACGGGATAGTAACAGCGGTCAAAAAATTCCTTCATCTCGCCCGAAAGCGCCGCAAGGTTTTCCGGCCCGCAAAAGAGATATCCCCCCGCCGCGAGCACATCATCAGGCTCCGCCTCGCGTGCCCGCATCAGCCGCGCCTCGCCTTCCTCGCACGCACCGGCAAGGGCAGCCTCGGCCATCTGCCGGCTGCCATTCGTGCGGGTATGATAGATAATCAGAAGGCGGCTCATGCCCTCATGCTAACCGCTCCTGCGCGCGCTTGAAACCCAAAGAAAAAGGGCGCCCCTCTCAAGGCGCCCTCCTTACTCTCAAAGCCCGAAGGATCAGTCGATCATCGGCAACAGCTTGTCCAGACTTGCCTTCGCATCTCCATAGAACATCCGCGTATTCTCCTTAAAGAACAACGGGTTCTCGATACCCGAATAGCCCGTGCCCTGCCCCCGTTTGGAGACAAACACCTGCTTGGCTTTCCAGCACTCAAGCACCGGCATACCGGCAATCGGGCTGTTCGGATCGTCCTGCGCCGCAGGGTTCACGATGTCATTGGAGCCAATCACGATGGCCACATCCGTGCTCGGGAAGTCCTCGTTAATCTCGTCCATTTCCATCACGATGTCATAAGGCACTTTCGCTTCGGCAAGCAGCACGTTCATATGCCCCGGCAAACGCCCCGCAACAGGGTGAATGGCAAAGCGCACATTCTTGCCCTTCGCGCGCAGTTTACGCACCAGCTCGGCAACACCCGCCTGCGCCTGTGCCACAGCCATGCCATAGCCGGGGATGATGATAACGCTGTCCGCTTCATTCAGAGCTGTCGCAACACCTTCCGCTTCAATGGCAATCTGCTCGCCTTCCACAGCCATCTGCTCACCCGCAGGGCCGCCAAAGCCACCAAGGATCACCGAAATGAACGAACGGTTCATCGCCTTACACATGATGTAACTCAGGATAGCACCAGACGAGCCAACCAGCGCGCCAACCACGATCAACAGATCGTTGCCGAGACTAAAGCCGATCGCCGCCGCAGCCCAACCTGAATAGGAGTTGAGCATCGACACAACCACTGGCATGTCCGCGCCACCGATCCCTGTGATCAGGTGATAGCCGATAAACAGCGCCGCCAGCGTCATGATGAAGAGCGGCATGAAGCCACCGGTGTTGAAATACCAGATCAACGTCAGCACAGAAATACCAGCCGCCGCAGCGTTCAGCATATGCCCGCCTGGCAGCTTCTTGGCCGCGCTGTCTACCTTGCCCGCAAGCTTTCCATAAGCAATCACCGAGCCGGTGAATGTCACCGCACCGATGAACACGCCGAGGAAAAGCTCGACCCGCAGAATAGCGATTTCAACACCGCTCTTGTGCGCCAAGAGGCCAGCAAAGCCCTCAAGCGCCTCGCGTGCTGTTGCGTCCATAGCCAATACGCGGCCCAGTTCGATATGGGCGATATATCCCACAAAGACAGCTGCCAAACCAACGAGCGAGTGCATCGCTGCCACAAGCTCGGGCATCTGCGTCATCTGCACTTTGGTGGCCAGTTGGTAGCCGATGGCCCCGCCTGCCGCGATCATCAGGATCGAGAGGAACCAATAGCCGGCACCGGGGCCGACAAGCGTTGCAGCAACGGCCAGAGCCATCCCCGCAATGCCGTACCAAACCGCACGCTTCGCACTTTCCTGCCCCGAAAGGCCGCCCAGCGAGAGGATGAAAAGAACCGCCGCGACAACATAAGCCGCTGTTGTAAAACCGAATTCCATAATCCGCCCCCCTTAAGATTTCTGGAACATGGCAAGCATGCGCCGTGTGACGAGGAACCCGCCGAAAATATTGATACCCGTCATAAAGACAGAGACCGCTGCCAGAAGAATGACAAGGAACGACCCCGAGCCAATCTGCATAAGCGCGCCCAGAATGATGATCGAGGAGATTGCATTGGTCACCGCCATGAGCGGCGTGTGCAGGCTGTGTGCCACACCCCAGATCACCTGGAAGCCGACAAAAACCGCCAGAACAAAGACGATAAAGTGCTGCATAAAGCTCGCAGGTGCGACAAGTCCAACCCCCAGCAAAAGAACCGCGCCAATGGCAAGCAATGTCACCTGACTCTTGGTCTGTGCCTTAAACGCAGCCACTTCCGCGGCGCGCTTTTCCTCGGGCGTCAGCTCTTTCACTTCAGCCTTGGGCTTGGCCGCAATCGCGGCCACTTTGGGCGGCGGCGGCGGGAACGTAATCTCCTTCTCGAAGGTCACAGTCGCACCGCGGATCACATCATCTTCCATATTATGGTTGATCTGCCCGTCCTTCTCAGGCGTCAGATCGGTCATCATGTGGCGGATGTTCGTCGCATAAAGGTTAGACGCCTGCGTTGCCATACGGCTCGGGAAATCGGTGTAGCCGATGATGGTCACGCCATTGTCGGTCACGATCTTCTCGTCCATGACAGTCAGTTTGCAGTTGCCACCCTTCTCCGCCGCGAGGTCGACAATAACAGAACCGGGCTTCATCGCCTTGACCATGTCTTCGGTCCAAAGCTCGGGTGCCTCACGGTTCGGAATAAGCGCCGTGGTGATCACGATATCCATCTCGGGCGCAAGCTCACGGAACTTCGCCAACTGAGCTTCGCGAAACTCGGGGGATGAGACAGCCGCATAACCGCCCGTTGCCGCGCCGTCCGCCTGATCTTCCTCAAAGTCGAGGTAAACAAACTGCGCCCCCATTGATTCGACCTGCTCCGCCACTTCGGGGCGCACGTCAAAGGCGTAGGTCACAGCGCCCAAAGAGGTTGACGTACCGATCGCGGCAAGGCCCGCAACACCTGCCCCCACAACCAGAACCTTCGCAGGAGGCACCTTGCCTGCCGCCGTGATCTGGCCGGTGAAGAAGCGGCCAAAGTTGTTGCCGGCCTCAATAACCGCACGGTAGCCCGCAATATTGGCCATGGAAGACAGCGCATCCATTTTCTGCGCGCGGCTGATCCGTGGGACCATTTCCATCGCAATCACATTCGCGCCCTTGGTCTTGGCCGCCTTCATGCCCGCGTCGTTTGCCGCCGGATTGAAGAATGAAATCAGCGTCTTACCCGCCTTGAGGTATTTCAGCTCTTCGGCTTCGGGCTGGCGCACCTTGGCGATGATATCGGCATCTTTCCAAAGGGTGGCGGCAGATTTTTTCACGCTCACGCCCGCGGCCTTATAGTCCGCATCCGAATATCCCGCGCCCGCCCCCGCGCCTGTTTCGATCATGCACTCGTAGCCGAGCTTTTGCAGATCAAGTGCCGAAGCTGGCGTCATTGCCACACGGGCCTCGCCTGCAAACACTTCTTTTGGTGTCCCGATTATCAAATTCGCATCCCCTCTAGTTTACGCGTCTGTCTGTTTGCTATCTTCATGGGGAAATATTATTGCGCAATCCCCTGAAGATGCTTTTGTAAAAGTTCGCAGTGAAATCAATGCCGCATCGCGGCATCTTTGTCAAAGCTTCGTTCCAGAGCCGGTCTCATAGCCATCGCCGCGTCTCTTTCTCATACTCGTGAAAGGCTTTTGGAAAGGCCTTTCTCAGTTTGTCTTCCTCGCCCTCGATAAACCGCCAGCTCACCAGCCACATGAACACAGGCACGAGCAAAAGCGAAGGGATTGCACTCCAATAAAGCGCAAATCCCGCAAGAACCAGTGCATCTCCAAGGTAAATCGGGTTGCGGCTCAACATAAACACGCCCCCCGTCACCAGCGCATGTGGCTCCCACCGTGGCACAATCGTGGTGTGATGGCGATACATCTGCCAAACCGCCGCCAGCATCAGGGCCAGCCCCGTGCCGATCAGCGCAAAGCCGAACGGCGCTGTCGGAAAGGTCAGCGCCAGCCCAAGCGGCACAAACGCCGATTGCAGCCACGCCAGCACGATAAACCCGACAAGCCAGACAGGCGGAAGATCAACCCATTGCATCACGGCTTATAGGCCGCCGTTTCTTGCCAGCCCAGATAGCCCGATTGCAACACAAGCACATTGTCGCGCCCCATAAGGCGCGCGGCAAACGTGGCCTGCGCGCTCAACGAGCCGGTGTTGCAATACAATATCACCATGCCGGTTTCGGGCAATTCCGCGAGCCGCGCAGGAATCTCGCGCCACTCGATATTCTGCGCCCCTTCTATGTGGCCTCCGGCATACTGCTCTGCATCCCGCGTATCGATAAAACGCGCCGCAGCAAAGACATCCGCATCAATCTGCTGGGGCAGGATAATCCCCTGCTCGTAGGTGGCAAAGTCCATGTAGCCCTGCACAGCTTCGGCCACAGCCTCATCTTGCGCAAATGCTGGCCCCGCCACAATGGCGAGGCCAAAAAGGACAGCCTTAAAGCTCACTCCCATTCCATTTCCTCGAACACCCGTCCCGCGTTTTTCGTGGCAAGCTCCTCGAACGTGTCGAGCATCTCCCAGTTGGACTGGTCCACGTAATACGCCCCGCCAAGGTCACCGCCCTCATCGATATGCGCGCCGATCTTCTCGCGCAGATCAACAAGGTAGTCACGCGTAAAGCGGCGCACTTGCGCAAGGTTGGTGGGGTGGCCGTGACCGGGGATAAGGTAAGTCGGGTTCAATGGCTCGAGCTTGGTCTCCCAGGTTTCGATCCAGCAGCTTGTGCAGGTATCGCCGAAAATCGGCGGCATCCGCTCGTGAAAGGCAATATCGCCCGCAATCATAGTGTTCCACTCGGGAATCCAGACCTGCGTGTCACCCGGCCCGTGGGCCGGCCCGAGGTGCAGTATCTCGAATTTCACGCCGCCAAGCTCGTAATCGTATTTGTCCGAAAAGCTGAGGTTCGGAACGGCAATGCGCGTGCCTTCGGCCTTGTCACCGTTGTAGCCCTTCATCCCCTCAAGGATGAAATGCCCGTTTTCCTCAACCTCGTGAATCGCATCATCATGAGCAAGGATATCAACGCCCTGATCGGCCCAATAAGAGTTGCCAAGCACAGCATGGCCCTGCCCGTTCTCATTGATCACGAGCTTCACAGGCTGGTCGGTGATCAGCTTGATCTCGTCATGCAGCGCCTTGGCCAGACGCGCCGAGGCACCGCCGTTCACCACGACAACCCCCTCAGGTGTCACAACAAAGCTCAGGTTGTTGTTATGGCCCGAGTTTTCATAGGTCGGCGGAGCCGTCGCCCCGATCGCCGAAAAGACATGCGGAACAAATTCCACCGGCTTTGAATAAAGCTCGCTCTGCGGATACTGGTCGGCAATATCCTCGCTCGCAATAGCCGCTCCGGCCACCAGAGTCGCCGCAAGAATGCTCGTAAATCTCAACATGTTTTCCCCCTCCAGGTCTTGTTTCGCACAGCATACACATTCACTCGAGCGAATGTCTAACGCAATTCTTCAACCACCCGCTCACTGGCCTTGCAATCTTGCAGATCGCAATATATTTTAAGCCTAAAGTAAATAGCGCCCGAGATCAAAGGACAGCCCATGACCGACTTTACCGCGACAAAAGCCATGTTCCATATCCCGGAAGGGATGATCTATCTCGATGGCAACTCGCTTGGCCCCCTGCCCAAATCCGCCCCCGCGCGGGTGGCAAAGGCAATGACGGATGAATGGGGGGAAATGCTCATCACCGGCTGGAACAAAGCAGGCTGGATGGCCAAAGCCACCAAGGTGGGTGACCGTGTGGCAAAGCTCATCGGCGCTGAAGCGGGCCATGTGGTTATGGGCGATACGCTCTCGATCAAGGTGTACCAAGCCCTCGCCTCGGCGCTGGAACTGCGCCCCGACCGCAAAGTCATCCTGTCCGACAGCGGCAACTTTCCCTCCGATCTCTACATGGCCGAGGGCCTCATTGCCTCGCTCAAACAAGGCCATGAACTGCGCGTGGTTGCGCCAGAAGATGTCGAAGCCAACATCACCGAAGAGGTCGCAGTGACACTGATCACCGAAGTCGACTACCGCACAGGCCGCCTGCACGATATGAAAGCCCTCACCGCCAAAGCGCATAGCGTGGGCGCATTGGCAATCTGGGATCTGGCCCACAGCGCAGGCGCAACCGACGTGAAGCTCGCCGAAGCCGGGGCCGACTTCGCCGTGGGCTGCACCTATAAATACCTCAACGGCGGCCCCGGCGCGCCGGCCTTCATCTATGTCGCCCCAAAACACGCCGAAGTGGTGCGCCCCGCCCTCTCGGGGTGGCTCGGCCATGAAGCCCCCTTCGCTTTCGATCTCAGCTACCGCGCAGGGGCCGGCATCGAGCGCATGCGCGTCGGCACACCGCCCATTCTTGCGCTGGCCTCGCTTGAAGCCGCGCTCGACGCCTGGGATGATGTGAACATGGGTGATCTGCGCACCCGCTCGCAAGACCTGACCCAGCTGTTTCTGGAGGAAGTCGAGCGCCGCTGCCCAATGCTCGAGCTGGCCTCGCCACGTGATGCAGACGCCCGCGGCAGCCAGATCTCTTTCCGCTTTGATCAGGGTTACGCCGCAATGCAAGCCCTCATCGCGCGCGGCGTCATCGGTGACTTCCGCGCCCCTGATATCATGCGTTTCGGATTTACGCCGCTGTTTATCGACAAAAGCGATGTCCTGCGCGCGGCTGACGTGATTGAAGAGGTTATGACAGGCAAGCTCTGGGACAGGCCCGAGTATCATGCGCGTGCGGCGGTAACATAAAGCTGTGGCCTGATTTCGAATTTTTCCTTCGGAAAAATCCGACCATTGCGAGGGGGCCAGCCCCCTCGCGCTCCCCCAAGCTGTTTGCCAAGCAAACGCGCAGACCGATAGAGCGCACTTATTGCGCGGAATCGGTTGGATATTTAGAGCAAGAAAAAAGGGTTAAGCAGAGTAGAGCTGCGACTGTTGCTCTTTTTGCGCAGCCCAGTCACGTGCGGCGGCGCCGAAGGCCTCGAACAGCGGGCGCGAGACAGGGTCGTTGGCCGCGTTCCACTCGGGGTGCCATTGCACCGAATAGGTAAAGCCCTTGGCGTCTTTGATGTAGATCGCCTCGGGCGTGCCATCCGGGGCATGTCCTTCGATCACCACGCGCGGCCCTGCCTTGCTGATGCCCTGGCCGTGGAGCGTGTTTGTCATCACCGCCTCTGCGCCGAGCAATTTGTGAAAGCGCCCGCCACTCTTAAAGCGGACTTCGTGGCGTAGCTCGAACTTTTCCTCCAGCGTGCCCTCGGGCGGCATCCGGTGATTGCTCCGCCCCGGCAAGTCGCGGATCTCGGGGTGGAGGGTTGAGCCAAAGGCCACCGCCACTTCCTGAAAGCCACGACAGATGCCGAAAAACGGCTGGCCGCGCGCAGCACAGGCCCGCACCAGAGGCAGCACGATGGCGTCACGCGCGCGATCAAACTCGCCATGCGCTTCGGTTTCGGCTTCGCCATATTCCTCGGGGTGCACATTGGGCCGCCCGCCGGTGAGCAGGAAGCCATCACAGGTTTCCATCAGCTCTTCCACGCTCACAAAGCGCGGATCGGCCGCAATGAGCAGTGGCAAGCAACCCGAGACCGTGGCCACAGCTTCAGTGTTCATCACCCCGCCCCCGTGGGTCATGTAAGTCTCGTTAATCAGGTGCTGGTTGCCGATAATGCCCACAACAGGGCGGCGCTTGACTGGTTCATGTTTCATAAGCGCATTGGTAATACGCCTTTTGGCTTAAGAAAAGCCTCTCGCGCAGCAAAATATAAAAGGCCCCCGCACATGGCGAGGGCCCTGCGCAAAAAATAGGCGCCTCTAAGGCTTAATACACGCCCACTTCACTGCCGGACTGCGCCGCCACCGAAAGCACATCAAACATATACTGTGCCCCCGAGCGGAAGCAGACCACAGTAAAGGCATCAGGCCCGTGCATCCAGAAGGCCGCCGCCACCTGGGCAATCCGCGTGCGGCGGATTTCACCTGTCTGGAACGTCCCCATATCAACAGGCGCAAGCTTGCCGATCACTTCACGCGCATGCTTGCCAGCCACGGTAAACACCGCCCGCGCATCCGAGACATTCTCGGCCATAAAGTGCTGGCCTTTCAGAGCCTTGGAGAGCTTTTCAACAGCCGCCGCAGCCTCGGCGTGCGGCACCATCACCAATATCTCGTCGGGGCTCATCCAGGCGAGGCCACTCTCACCCGTCACGTTACAGCCGCGCTGTGAAGGCATCTCGACACCGCTCACAGCCTTCAACGCAGCTTTCACCTTGCTTGCGGACAGATCACCGCGAAAGCTGATCATGCCTCTGAGGCCCGCATCTTCCACATGGGCAATCCCGTCAAACTTCGCGTTGGGCAATGCGCTTCTTGCTTCAGACATTTTGCTTCTCCCCCTCAGGGTCATAGAAAACAGCGCTCACAACCTTGGCGCTATAGCTCTTGCCGTCGGTTCCCGGAAACTCGACTGTCTCGCCCATCCTGTCAGGCCCCTTATGCAACAGGCCCATGGCAATCCCCTTGCCCAAGGTGGGCGAATAATAAGTAGAGGTCACGCGCCCTTCAACATTGCGCTGGCCGTTGGCGTTTGTGCCCTCCGAGACAGCATAGGCCCCGTCAGGGATCACCGATCCATCGACTGTCTCAAGCCCGACAAGTTGCCAGCGCTCGGGGTTGGCCATAAACTCACGCTCCTGCGCGCGCTTGCCGAGGAAGTCTTCCTTCTTTTTCGAAATCGCCCAGTGAAGGCCCAAGTCCTGCGGAATAATCGTCCCGTCAGTCTCGTCGCCAATCATGATAAAGCCCTTCTCGGCGCGCATCACGTGCATCGCCTCGGTGCCGTAAGGGGTGGCATCATACTCGGCCCCCGCCTCGAACAGCGCATCCCAAAGGGCGGCCCCCTGCGAGGCCGGCACGGCAATCTCGTAAGACAACTCGCCCGCAAAAGAGATACGGAAGATACGCGCATCAAAGCCGCCAAGCTTACCGCTCGTATACTCCATAAAGCCAAGCGCCTCTTTGGACACGTCCACGCCACCAAGCTTTTCAAGCACCTTACGCGAGTTCGGCCCGACAACACCGATCTGCGCCCATTGCTCGGTCGCATTGGTCACATAGACCTGCCAGTCCCACCATTCGGTCTGAAGCCACTCTTCCATATGGCCGTGAATGCGCTCGGCCCCCCCTGTGGTGGTGTGGCACAGGAACGTCTCCTCATCGAGCCGCACAACCACGCCGTCATCAGACAGGAAGCCGTTTTCAGAACACATAAGCCCATAGCGGCACTTCCCCGGTTTCAGGCTGCTCATCATATTGGTGTAGAGCATATCCAGAAACTTGCCCGCATCAGGGCCCTTCACGATCAGCTTGCCCAGCGTTGACGCATCAAGCAAACCAAGGCTCGCACGCGTCGCCAGTATCTCGCGGTTCACGGCCTCATGCACGCTCTCCTCACCGCGAGGGTAGGCATAGGGCCGCCGCCATTGGCCGACAGGCTCAAAGGTTGCATTATGCGCCTCGTGCCACGCGTGCATCGGTGTGCGCCGCAGAGGTTGGAAGACCTCGCCACGCGCCTCGCCCCCAATCGCGCCCATCGAAATCGGCGTATACGGCGGGCGGAAGGTCGTTGTTCCCGTGTCGGGAATAGCTTGGCCCAAACTTTCGGAAAGCACAGCAAGCCCGTTGATGTTGCTCAGCTTGCCTTGGTCCGTCGCCATGCCGAGCGTGGTGTAACGCTTGGTGTGCTCGACACTCTCGTAACCCTCGCGCGCCGCAAGCTGCACGTCAGAGACTTTCACATCATTCTGATAATCGAGCCAGGCTTTCATGCGCAGCTTTGGCCCCGCGCCCTGCGGCATCATCCAGACAGGCTCAAGCGGCGCTTCTGCCGCCTGATCAAACATCGGCAAGCTCACATCAACAGGCGTCAGCCCCAAAGCCTCGACAGCCTTGCGCCCCGCATGGTCCGCATCGGCCAGACCTACGCCCATATCCATCACACCATTGGCCGCACCGGCAGGCACAACAAAGCCCTCGCCGGACGCCCCCAAAGGCGGGCGCGTCTCGTCGGGGCGGAACATCGCGTGCTCCTCATCCCAGACAAGCTTGCCGCCGCAATGGCTCCAGAGGTGCACAACAGGCGACCAGCCACCAGACATGGCCACCGCGTCACAGGCGATTTCTTCAAGAACACCGCCTTCACCCGCCTGCGCACAAATCTTCACCGATTTCACACGCTTGCCGCCCGTCACCTTGGCAATCGCCTTGCCGTTCTCAATACGGATGCCTTGCGCGCGCGCCTCATCGGCAATCGCCCCGCCGCCAGCGGCGCGGGCATCAATGATCACAGGCACATCAAGGCCAACGGCCTTCACAGCGAGCGCGGTTTTGTAAGCATCGTCATTGTTGGTCACAACAACCACACGATCCCCCGCGCTCACGCCATAATCAGCGATATAATCGCGCAGCGCCCCCGCCAGCATCACACCGGGGATGTCGTTGCCCGCAAAGCTCAAAGGCCGCTCGATTGCGCCTGTCGCGGTGATAATCTGCCCCGCACGAATACGCCAAAGCCTGTGGCGTGGCCCCGCCACCTTCGGCGCATGGTCACGCAGGCGCTCATAGCCAAGCAGATAACCGTGGTCATAAACCCCTGCGCCCATCATCCGTGTGCGCAGCGTGACATTCTCCATGCCCTCAAGCTCGGCCACAAGGGCTGCGATGTAGTCCGCCACAGGCGCCCCATCCAGCTCGCCCCCATCCACAGAGGCGCGGCCGCCCCAATGCGGATCCTGCTCCATCAGAAGCACTTTCGCGCCCGACAAAGCCGCCGTCTTGGCCGCCTGCAAGCCCGCAAGCCCGCCGCCGATCACAACAATATCGGCAAAGAAATAGAAGTGCTCATATGTGTCCGCGTCGCGCGTTTCCTTGTCTGGTGCGCGGCCAAGGCCCGCAGACTGGCGCACAATCGGCTCGTAAATATGCTTCCACGCAAACCGCGGGAAGAGAAATGTCTTGTAATAAAACCCTGCAGGCAAGAACCGTGCGAGCGCGTTGTTCACAACACCCACGTCAAACTCGAGGCTCGGCCAGTGGTTCTGGCTGCCCGCTTTGAGGCCCTCAAACAGCTCGGTCGTGGTGGCGCGCTGGTTGGGCTCGAATTTGCTGCCCTCGCCCATGTTCATCAATGCGTTCGGCTCTTCCGCGCCCGAGGCCACAACCCCGCGGGGGCGGTGATACTTGAACGAGCGCCCCATCATCATCTGGTCATTCGCCAGAAGGGCCGAGGCCAATGTGTCGCCCTCAAACCCCTTCAGGCTCTTGCCGTTGAAGCTGAATGTCACGGGCTTGCTGCGGTCAATCCGCGCGCCGCCTTTGGCCAGACGTGTGCTCATGAGAAATTCCTCCAGCTCCACCCCGGCCGCTTGGCGCTCAGGATGTCCTTAATCTCTTTGGGCGGCTCCAGCGTCTGTGCGCTGTAGCTCCCGAAAACTTCCAAAGTCATGGTGCAACGTGCCACATGAAACCACTTGCCGCAGCCGTTCACATGCCGCCAGCGCTCCAGATGCACCCCCTTGGGGTTCTCGCGCATGAAAAGATATGTCTCGAAATCCGCATCAGACGAGCCCGGCCCAAAGCGCTTCAAATGCGCCTCGCCCCCGCCATGAAACTCCGTCTCTTCGCCTTTGACCCCACAGTATGGGCATTCAAGGATAAGCATCTCATATCCTCCTTAGTGAGCCACGCCAGCGGCCACAGATTCATCAATAAACCGGCCTTCAATAAACCGTTCCATACCAAACTCGGCGCTCAGCGGCCCCGGCTCGCCCTTGGCGATCAGCTCGGCCGTGGCCCAGCCGCCGCCCGGAATGGCCTTGAAGCCCCCCGTGCCCCAGCCCGCGTTGATAAAGCAGTTGCCCAGAGGCGTCTTGCCAATCACAGGCGAGCGGTCCCCCGTCACATCCACAATCCCGCCCCACTGGCGCAGCATCTTGAGGCGGCTCACCATCGGGAAGGTCTCGACAAGCGCACGCACCGTTTCCTCGATGTGGTGGAAGCTGCCGCGCTGCGTGTAATTGTTATACCCGTCGGTGCCGCCGCCGATGACCATCTCGCCCTTGTCGGACTGGCTCATATAGCCGTGCACCGTGTTGGCCATGACAACCACATCCATACAAGGCTTGATCGGCTCGCTCACAAGTGCCTGAAGCGCGACAGATTCCATCGGCAGCCTGAAGCCCGCCATATTGGCCAGCGCGCCCGAGTTGCCCGCAACAACAAGCCCCAGCTTGTCACAGTCAATCGCGCCCTTTGAGGTCTCGACACCCGTGACCTTACCGCCCGATGAGCGCACACCCGTCACTTCGCACTGCTGGATAATGTCCATGCCCATGTCGGAACACGCCCGCGCATAGCCCCAGGCCACCGCATCGTGACGCGCCGTGCCGCCGCGCGCCTGATACAAGCCGCCCAGCACAGGATAGCGTGGCCCGTTGGTGTCGATAATCGGCACAAGCTCTTTCACCCGCGCCGCGTTGATATATTCGGTCTGTACCCCCTGAAGCATATTCGCATGGGCCGTGCGCTTGTAGCCGCGCACCTCATGCTCGGTCTGCGCCAGCATGATCACACCGCGCGGGGAGAACATGACGTTATAGTTCAAATCCTGCGAAAGGGTCTCGTAAAGCGAGCGCGCCTTCTCGTACAAAGCCGCCGAGGGGTCTTGCAGATAGTTGGAGCGGATAATCGTCGTGTTGCGCCCCGTGTTGCCGCCACCCAGCCAGCCTTTCTCAAGGATCGCCACATTGGTGATGCCGAAGTTTTTGCCCAGATAAAAGGCTGTCGCAAGCCCGTGGCCGCCCGCGCCGACGATAATCACATCGTATTTCTTCTTCGGCTGCGGGCTGCGCCAGGCGCGCTCCCAACCGGAGTGAAAGCGTGCCGCCTCGCGCGCCACAGCAAATGCAGAATACCGTCTCATGGCTCGAATCCCATCGTGTTAGATGCTGCACCGTATCTGCCCCAAAGCGGGCCTGCACCCCCCGTTTTTTCCGCCGCAATGCCTCACAATTGCGACATCATCGCTCAGGCCTCCGATTTGCTCTTCCATGCGGCCCGCGCGCAGCCTAAATACGCGGCATGTTGTTCTGGATCATCTCAGCCGCTCTGGCCCTGCTCATTGCCGCTCTCTTCGCTCTTGCGCTTCTGCGCAACCGTGCCGATGAAGAGCACCCCGCCGCCTATGACCTGCGCATCTATCGCGACCAGCTCAAGGAAGTGGAGCGCGATCTTGCCCGCGGCGTGCTCAGCGAAGCCGATGCCGAGCGCATCCGCACCGAAGTCGGCCGCCGCGTCCTGGCCGCCGATGCCCAACTTGCCGTTGCAAATGAAACAGGCAACCAGCCGCGCGCTCTGACAGTGCTCACAGCCGGCCTCGTCGGCCTCTGTCTCGCCGGCGGCGGCTTTGCAATCTACACCAAAATCGGCACACCGGGCCTCTCCGATCTGCCGCACAAAGCCCGCCTCGCCGCGGCGCGCGATATCTATTCAACCCGCGCAACCCAAGACAGCTTCATGGCCCGCGTCCCCGCACCAACACTCCCGCAGCCCGATGAAGACTACGCCGCCCTCGTCCAGCGCCTGCGCGATGCCGTGGCCAGCAAACCCGATGACCTGCAAGGCCAGCAATTCCTCGCCCAAAGCGAAGCCCGCCTTGGCAACTTTTCCGCCGCGCGAGAGGCGCAATCAGCCGTGATCGCCCTCAAGGGCGAAAGCGCTGACGCATCGGACCATGTGACACTGGCGCAAATGTATATCACCGAAGCAGGCGGCTATGTCTCCCCCGAGGCCGAGGCCGCCCTGCGCGCTGCCCTGCGCACCAATCCGCAAAATCAGGTCGCGCGGTATTTCCTCGGCCAGATGTGGCTCCAGAACGACCGCCCCGACCGCGCCTTTGGCCTCTGGTCACAACTTCTCGCCGAAGGCCCCGCCAATGCCCCGTGGATCGCACCCATCCGTGGCTCGATCCAGGACATCGCGTGGCTCGCAGGCGTCGATTATACCCTTCCCGCAGCCGAGAGCAGCGCCGCCCCCCTCGCAGGCCCAACCGCCGAAGATATGGAAAACGCCTCCAACATGAGCGCCGAAGAGCGCCAGGAAATGATCCGCGGCATGGTCGAAAACCTCAACGCGCGCCTCGCCAATGAAGGCGGCACACCTGAAGAATGGTCCCGCCTCCTCGGTGCGCTCGGCGTGCTCGGTGAAACAGATCACGCCCGAGCGGTCTGGACAGAGGCCCAAACCGTCTTTGCCCAAATGCCCGAAGCGCTGGAGCTTGTCCGCCAGGGGGCCGTGCGCGCAGGCGTGGCCGAATGATCTGCGAAACCGCAGAAGATTTCGCCGCTGCCCTACCGGATTTCGGCGCCCTCATGGGCCTTGATCTGGGCGACAAAACCATCGGCCTCGCCGTCTCCGATACATTCCGCAGCTCGGCCTCGCCGCTGCTCACCATCCGCCGCAAAAAGTTCACCCCGGATGCAACAGAAATGCTTGCCCGGGCCTCCGAGCGCAACATCGCAGGCCTCGTGCTGGGTCTGCCACGCAACATGGACGGCTCGGAAGGTGCGCGCTGCCAATCCACCCGCGCCTTCGCGCGCTCGCTCACCCGCCTCACCGACCTGCCCATCACCTATTGGGATGAACGCCTCTCGACAGTGGCCGCCGAACGGGCCCTCATCGAGGCGGATACGTCCCGAAAGCGTCGCGCCGAGGTGATCGACCATGTCGCCGCCTCCTATATCCTGCAAGGGCTGCTCGACAGGTTGAGTCACATGAAAGGCGCGCGCGATGACCGATAATTCTCCCCCCGTCTGGCAAAGGGCCGAAGTTGACAGCCCCTGCATCCAGATCTGCGTGGTTCACCCCGAAACCCGCCTCTGCACAGGCTGTGCGCGCTCGATTGACGAAATCGCACGCTGGTCCCGCATGAGCGTCGAGGAGCGGCAAGCGGTCATGGCCGAACTTCCGGGCCGCACCGCCGCCCCCATAGGCCGCCGCGGCGGCCGCGCCGCCCGCCTCAACCGCTAAGGTCCAAAAGACGCAGACCAACCTGCCTCTTTTTCTTGCTATAAATATCCAAATCCTGCCCCCTCCACAGACTCGCCGCTGAGGATGCGCGCCGAAACCGGACCCTCCCGCCAACGCTGTTTTGCATCGCGTCCAAGCCTCGCTTGAGCGCAACACAAACGCGCCTGTGCCGCTGGCGGAGCGTTTTGGCGAAGCCAAAGCGCAATCCCACATCGCGTCCGCACGCCACCTTAACCTAATTTCGCTTAACTCTTTCCCGTTTTAGCGGTGCACGCGTGGTGTACGCGTGGTGCGCGCAAATCACCCCCCTGGAATCAGCAATTCTTTCTCCCGTTAACCCGCTAAAACGCTGCGGTGATCTCTGCTTAACCCGCCAAAAGCCAGCGCTCCCTATCCGCCAGTTCCGGCCGGAAATAGGCAATCATCCGTGGGCTCTCCTCCGCTCCCCTCCAGGGTGCAACCCCATGCAGTGCAAAGCGGTGCAGAATATAGGCCTCACCAACCTTCGCACGCACCTCAACCCGCTGACATTCCTCAAATATTTCGGCCCGCGTCTCCGTGTAAGCCGCCATCAAATCGACTTCGTGCCAGCGCGCAGGCGGCACATCTTCCAGCTCCCGTTTCAGCATCGCCGCAATCCGCAAATGGCTTCCCTCCCAGACAACCATCGGGCTCTGCGCGCTCTCCGTTAACGGAATGCCAAGCACCCAGGCGTGATACTCCCCCATCCGCCGTTCCCGCGTTTCACCCTCAAGTTTCAACCCGTCCAAATGCGCCGCATCCCGCTTCAACCGATACCGCCCCGCCGCCGCGCTTTCGCCCGCCCTCGGCTTCGGATAACCTGCGTAAACAACCGATAGTTGCGCCGCATGTAGGGGCAAAGCGCCAAACAAACTCATGGCAAACTCATACGCCGCGCCCGCAAGCGGCCCACCGCCCGCCACAGCGCCCGCCGCGTCATTGGGCAACGCATTGACGCCAACAAACCACGTGCCCTCACACTGATGCCAATGCGCATTTTCGGGCGCGTCTACGGCAGACCAAGCCGATTGAAGCCCCTCGCGCACCCAGCGGGCCAAACGGGCATCATAAGGGAATTCAAACCACCCCTTATCGAGATATTTATTCAATACCCCAAAGCCTTACGCAGCATATTTAAGGCAACAAGCACCAGAAATACAGCAAACACCCGTTTCAGCGGCTTCGGGTCCATCGCATGAGCGAGCTTCACCCCGTAAGGAGCTGTAATCATTGTCATTGAAACAATAACAGCAAAGGCCACAAGGTTCACAGCCCCGATCGTAAACGGCGGCGAACCTTCAATGCTCACAAACAAAAAACCGATGACCGCAGGCACCGCAATAATCACCCCGAAGCCCGCCGCGGTCGCCACCGCGCGGTGAATGGGCGTATTGAACAGGCTCATCAGCGGAACGCCAAAACTGCCCCCGCCAATACCCATCAACACCGAAAGAAAACCCACAGAGGGTGACAGCACGGCGCGCCTAAGCCCCTTGGGCATCTCTTGCCCCAGCCGCCACTCACTGCGCCCGAAGCCCATATATAGCCCGATCACAACGCCAAAACAGCCAAAGATCGCCTGCAAGGTCACCGAGCGCAACAAGGACGCCACCAGCATCCCCACAACCGCGCCAAGCGCAATCCCGATGGCCCAGCCACGCAGGATCTCCCAATCGACTGCGCCCTTCTTGTTATGGCTCAGAACCGAACGCACAGAAGTCACCACAATGGTGGCCAACGAAGTCGCCAGACAGATCTGCATGAGCTGTGGCCCGTCATATCCAAGTGTCTGAAACGCATAGAAAAACGCAGGGACAAGCACAATGCCGCCGCCCACACCCAAAAGCCCCGCCAGCACGCCTGCAAAGGCCCCGATGGCCATAAGCATAACGAGCATCTGAATGAGCAAACCTGTCTCTGGCATGTCTTGGTCCTTATCCTTCGGCCTCAAACGCACCCTTGCGCGCCTCGCGCACCGCGTCCAGCGCTTCTTTCACAAGCGGCACGCCGGCCCCGGCTTTATGCGCCCCTTCCGACAGCACGCGCCGCCAAATGCGCGCACCCGGCTGGCCTGCGAAAAGGCCCAGCATATGGCGGCTGATCTGGCCGAGCTTCCCGCCGTCAGAAAGGTGCTCCTCGATATAAGGCATCATCTTTTCAGCCGCCTCATCAGGGTCATTCAGCGGGTTGTCGGCGCCGTAAATCCTCGTGTCCGCAGCCCCCAGAATATCCCATGGCTGATGGTAACCGGCACGCCCGATCATCACCCCGTCAAGACCGTTTGCCAGTTGCTCCAGCGCTTCATCCAGCGTGTTGACACCGCCGTTAACAGACAGATGCAAATGCGCAAAGTTTCGTTTCATTTCATAGACAAGCGGATAGTCAAGCGGCGGCACATCGCGGTTTTCCTTGGGCGAAAGCCCCTTCAACCAAGCCTTGCGCGCATGCACGGTAAAGCGCGAAACGCCCGACGCCGAGACTTTCTCCAGAAAATCCGGCAAAACATCCTGCGGCTCCTGATCATCGACACCAATACGGCACTTTACCGTCACTGGCACATCAACGGCTTCCCCCATCGCCGCGCAGCACTCGGCCACAAGCGCAGGCTCACGCATCAGCACGGCCCCGAATGTCCCCGATTGCACACGGTCCGACGGACAGCCCACATTGAGGTTGATTTCGTCATAGCCCGCTTCGGCCCCAAGCCGCGCCGCCTTGGCCAGCTCGTCGGGGTCAGACCCCCCAAGCTGCAAGGCCACAGGGTGTTCATCGGCGTGATATCTCAACAAATGCAATGCCTTACCGCGCACCAAAGCGGGCGATGTGACCATCTCTGTATAAAGAAGCGTGCGCCGCGACATAAGCCGATGAAAGAATCGACAGTGCCTGTCCGTCCAATCCATCATGGGCGCAACAGACAATCTCGCGGCCATGTCGACTGCGGTGTTGGGCATAGGTCTTCTCCTCAGGTCCGCGGGGCGGGTCTTGGCCCCTGTTTGCCATACCTCAGGCGCAGGAGAAACCGCAAACGCACCTGCTGCAAAGCCTTATGCAGCATGGTTATCAGAGGGAAACCAGTGTTGCGTGCGGTTGGCAAACGCCACCAGCGAGAGCATTACAGGCACCTCCACAAGCACCCCGACAACCGTTGCCAGCGCCGCACCCGAGCCAAGGCCAAAGAGACTGATGGCAACAGCAACCGCCAGTTCAAAAAAGTTTGACGTGCCGATAAGCGCACAGGGTGCAGCAACATTGAACGGGATTTTCCAGGCCCGCGCGGCAAAATAAGCCACAAAGAAGATGCCGTAGGACTGGATCAGCAAAGGGACCGCGATGAGCGCAATAACAAGCGGGCGCTCGAGAATAACCTCGCCTTGGAAGCCGAAAAGCAGCACGACCGTGACCAGCAAACCGAAAATAGAGAACGGCTGCACTCGAGCTTTGAACGCATCAACGGCAACTTCCCCGCCCTTTGTAACAAGGCTGTTGCGTGTGAAGTAGCCCGCCAGAAGGGGCAGCAAGACATAGAGCGCAACCGAAATAAGCAGCGTGTCCCACGGGACAATGATATCTGTCACGCCAAGCAGAAGCGCCACAATGGGCGCAAAGGCAAACACCATGATCACATCATTTACGCTCACCTGAACCAGCGTATAGGTCGCATCGCCACGTGTGAGGTTTGACCAGACAAAAACCATCGCCGTGCAAGGGGCCGCGCCAAGCAGGATCACCCCGGCCAGATAGGCCTGTGCATCGTCGGGCGGAATGAGGCCTGCAAAGACATACTCGAAGAACAACACCCCGAGTGCCGCCATTGTGAACGGCTTTATCAGCCAGTTCACCACCAGCGTCACGACCAGTCCTTTTGGCTTGTCGCCCACCTGCCGCAAAGCGCCAAAATCGACACCCACCATCATGGGGTAAACCATCGCCCAGATCAGCACCGCCACAGGCAGATTGACCGAAGCCACTTCAAGCGAGGCAAGAAACCCAAAAGCGCTTGGGAAAATGTTGCCCAACAAAAGGCCCGCGCCTATGGCAAGTGCGACCCAGACAGAGAGCCAGCGCTCAAAAGGCCCGAGGCCTGCGGCGGTGGGGAGAGATTCATCAGTCATGGCAGTCTTTCAACGTTGAGGGTTTGAGGCCGTTGGAAACATCAGGAACAGGAGAGCTTGCTGATAACCGGTTGGCAAAGTTCCGGGTGACCACCGCAGCAATCCTCCATCAGAAAGGCGAGCAACCCGCGCATTCCGTCCATATCTGCATAATAGCGGATACTGCGCCCTTCCCGCTTGCTGCGAATAAGGTCGGCGCGGGCAAGTATCGAAAGGTTGGCGGACATCGTGTTCTGCCGCACGTCAAGCGCCTCTCCTATATCACCTGCCGACATGCCTTCATCGCCTGCTTTGATCAGCAGACGGAACACATCAAGCCGCGTGGGCTGGCTAAGGGCGGCAAAGGCTGCAAGGGCGTGAGTTTTATCCATATATCACGAATTATGGATATTATGTCGCATGGTCAACCCGCTTGACCAAGATCAAGGTGCCGCTCGCAGCTTATGCGCATAAGCGCATTAAGAGAGGTACCACATGATTCTATCCGTTCTTTCCGCTTTGGCCGAGCCGACACGGCTTGCAGCCATCCGTTTGCTGGCAGACGGCAACGAGCACTGCATATGCGAGCTGATGCCCAAGCTCAACGCCACACAGAGCCGGATGTCCCGTCATATGCAAACCCTCAAACAAGCAGGTCTGGTGATAGACCGCCGCGATGCACAATGGGTGCGCTACAGGCTGAACCCTCACATGCCCCGGAATATCACAAGCGTCCTCAAAGCCGTGCTAGACGCCGAACCCGAACAGGAAAGATCAGCCGCATGACCGCCGAGACCCAAGACATCAAGCCAGATCAAGGGCACCCTGACTGGCACTGGTATGCTGGTGTTGCCGCCTTCGGCGCGGGCTGGCTGCTGCTTTATCGTCAGCTCATCCCGTTTTCGGAATGGGCCACCGCGCTCCTCCCTGTCGGTCGTCACAGCCACACAGGCGAGGCGATTGCCTTCTTCCTTTATGACGTGCCCAAGGTTCTCTTGCTGCTCACGCTCATCGTGTTCGTCACAGGTGTGTTGCGCAGCTGGTTCAGCCCCGAGAAAACCCGCGCGATCCTCTCTGGCAAGCGCGAAGTCATGGGCTACCCCCTCGCCGCAGCGCTCGGCGTGATGACACCTTTCTGCTCCTGCTCTTCCGTGCCTTTGTTCATCGGCTTCGTTTCGGCGGGCATCCCTCTGGGCGTGACTTTCTCTTTCCTCATCGCAGGTCCGATGGTCGGCCCTGTCGGCCTCGGCCTACTCTTCGGCCTTGTGGGGTGGAAAATCGCCGCAATCTATCTGGTCTTCGGCTTCACAATCTCGACACTTGCAGGTTGGGCCATGGGCAAAATGAATCTCGAGCGCTACCTGCAAGACTGGGTGCGCGAACTCAACGCCGGCGCAGCCCCCGGCCTTGAAGAAGAGCGCCTGACCATGGTGGACCGCATCAAGATCGGCATCGAGCAGGTTGCTGAAATCCTAGGTAAAGTCTGGATCTGGGTTGTGATCGGTATCGCCATCGGCGCGCTCATCCACGGCTATGTGCCCGAAGCCATGATGCTCAAAATCATGGGGGGCGAGGCGTGGTGGTCGGTTCCTGCTGCCGTGGCTGTCGGCATCCCCATGTATACCAACGCCGCAGGCGCAATCCCGATTGTCGAAGCCCTCTTGGGCAAAGGCGCAGCCCTTGGCACGACACTGGCCTTCATGATGTCGGTCATCGCACTCAGCCTGCCCGAAATGATCATCCTCAAACAGGTGCTCACCCTGCGCCTCATCGCGGTCTTTATCGCCGTTGTCGCCACAGGCATTCTTGCCACCGGCTTTTTGTTCAACGCTATCCTCTGAAGGAGAGAACCATGAAAACCGTCAAAGTCTACGGCCCCGGCTGCAAACGCTGTGAAACAACCGAGCAAATGGTAAAAGATGCCGCCGCCAAGCTCTCTGTCGATGTCACCGTCGAAAAAGTCACCGACCAGCGCGAAATCGCAATGGCAGGGATCATGTCCACTCCAGGCATCAGCATTGATGGCAAACTGGTGCACGCAGGTGGCTTGCCCGACACGGCCAAGCTCGATGAATGGCTTTCTGCATGAGAGGGCTGTTTGTAACAACGGCACTCGCAACCGCCTGCCTCGCCCCCTCACACCTCATCGCGCAAGCGCTTGAGGTCCAGCCCGTAACCGATGGCATCTGGGCCATCGTCGGTGAAAAAGAGCAGCGCAGCCCCGAAAACCTTGCCAACAACGCCACCTTCGGGCTGATCGTCACCCCCGAAGGCGCGGTACTGGTTGATCCGGGTGGCTCTTGGAAAGGTGCGAAGGCTCTGCATGAAGCCGTCAAATCCGTCACCGATTCCGAGATCAAATATGTGATCAACACAGGCGGACAAGATCATCGCTGGCTCGGCAACGGCTACTGGCAAACGCAGGGCGCCGAAGTCATCGCCTCCGCCGCCGCCGTTGCCGACCAAGAGGCGCGCGGTTCCATGCAGATGTCAGGACTGTCCCAGCTTATCGGAGCGGCCCTTGAGGGAACCGAGCGCAGCACCGCCAACACGCAGTTTGACACGCGCCATACGCTTGAACTTGGCGGGCTGAACATCGAGATCATCCATGTAGGCCCCGCCCACACACCGGGCGACAGCTTTGTCTGGGTCGCCGAAAAAGAGACGGTCTTTACAGGCGATATCGTCTATGTCGAGCGCATCCTTGGCGTGGGCGACCAAAGTTCCATAGCAGAATGGCCTGCAAGCTTTGAGGCTTTCGCAGCCCTTGAGCCTGCCCATGTTGTTCCGGGCCACGGCCACGCCACAACGCTCGCGCAGGCCAAGCGCGACACCTATGATTACCTGATGAATCTGCGCACAGAGATTGCTGCCTTGATCGACGACGGAGGCGATATCATGGCCGCACCGCAAGTTGATCAATCTGCCTTCAGCTATCTCGAACAGTTCGAAAGCCTCGCTGGCCGCAACGCCCAAACCGCCTTTCAGCAGATGGAATGGGAATAGCTGGTCCCCAAGGCGAGGCTTTGTGTGATCAACCGTCAGTTCTTAAAACACAGCCCGCGCAGGAGCTGGATAAACACCCGCGCGCCTGTCTCGATCAGGCTGTCGGGGAAGTCATAATCAGGGTTGTGCAAGCTCGGGCTGTCCGTGCCCGAGCCAAGCAAAAACATCGCCGACCTGGCACAGCCCCCGAAATCCTCTGATGCGCGCATCGGCAAAGCCCACTCCTCAATCGGCACTGCCGCCTTCTCGAGCGCATCCACCAAAAGCGCGGTGGCCTCGGGGTCGTTCTCGCAATGGTGAAACACATCCTCATAGCTGGTCTCGTGCCCGAGCCTGCCCGCTTTGGCCGCCGCGGCAACAGCCGCTTCCGCTGACGCCACCAAAGCCTCCATCGTAGCGTCCTTTTGCGTGCGCAATGTCACCCATATCTCGCCATATCCGGGCGCCACGCCAAAGGCCGGTTCCCCGAGGCGGGCGTGTGTCACCGTCGCCAGCGAAAAGGCAGGGTCCGTCACATCTCCGCCCGTCCCGAGGCGCGGCAACTGCTCCAGAAGCTGTGCCAAAGCCTGCGCTGGCGATACTCCGTTTTCAGGCTCCGAAGCATGTGATGTGCGCCCGTGAAGCTTTGCCTTCATACCGCGCGAGGCGCAATTCATCGGCCCAGCCGCCAAGGCCGCATGACCCAGAGGCAAGCCCGGAAAGTTGTGCAATGCAAAGGCATAATCAGGCGCAAGCCCTTCAAAGCGAGGATCATCCAGCACCTTCTGCGCGCCCGATCCGTCCTCCTCGGCGGGTTGGAACAGCAAGATAACCCGCCCCCGCTCGGGCCGCATCCGGCCCAGCCAGCCCGCAACAGCCGCCAGAATTGCCATATGCCCGTCGTGGCCGCAAAGATGGCCTTTGCCCGCGATGGTCGATTTATACGCAGGCGCGCCAACCTCCTCGATCGGCAGGGCATCGAGCTCACACCTGAGCATAACGGTCGGCCCCGGCGCACCGCTGTCATAGACCGCCGCAACCCCGTGTCCACCCAGCCCCGGGACAACCTCATCAGGCTTTGAAGGCTTCAGCATGTTCAAAACCCGCGCCGCCGTTTCGGCCTCTTCCCCCGAAACCTCAGGATACATATGCAGCTCGCGCCGCCATTCGATAAGCTGTGTCAGCTCATGGTTGCTCAAAACGGGCGTTGCTTGAATGCCTTGGCTCATGTGTCTCTCCACGCTCAAATCCTGCGATTTTCACGCCCGACAATGACAGCGCATTGAAAGAAGGGCAAACCCTGTCGCACAAGATGTTCACAGAGCTTGCACCTGCCAAAAAATCTGCCAATCTCAAAACTCAAACACCAATCAGGACATACGATGAGCGCACAATCTCCCAAAAACAGCAGCTACGACATCGTCATCATCGGCGGCGGCATCATGGGGGCTTCGACAGCCTGCTTTTTGAGCCAGAACAAAGACTTCAACGGAAAAGTCCTTGTGGTTGAGCGCGACCCCACCTACGAGTTCGCTTCCACCTCGCACACCAATTCCTGCATGCGCCAGCAGTTCTCGACCGCGCTCAATGTGCGCATCTCTCAGTTTGCAGCGGACTATGTGAAAAACCTCGGCCGGCACCTCTGCGACAGCCGCGTGCCCCAGCTCGCCATCCAGAATTTCGGCTACATGTATCTCGCCGATACCGAGGCCCGCGCCGATGTGCTGCGCGCCAACCACAAAATCCAGCACAGCGCAGGCGCAGCCACACAGCTCATGACCGCAGACGAGATCGCTGCCGCCTACCCGTTCTACGCGCTTGATGACATTCTGCTCGGCTCCATAAACACCGTCGATGAAGGTTTCTTTGATGGTCAGGCCGTGTTTGACTGGCAGCGCCGCATCAGCCGCGAAGCAGGTGTTGAGTATATCTCGAACGAAGTGGTCACCCTCACCAAAAACGCGGCAGGCAACCGCATTGAAAGCGTCACACTGGCCTCGGGCGAAACGGTCGCTTGCGGCCAGATCGTCAACGCCACAGGCCCCCGCGCGGCCCGGACAGCCGCCATGGCAGGCATCGCCCTACCCGTCGAGCCCCGCAAGCGCTTCACCTGGGTCTTTGCCGCCGCCACACCGCTTGATCGCCCGCTGCCCCTGACGATTGATCCCTCAGGCGTGCATGTGCGCGAAGTGAGCGGCGGAACCTATATGGCAGGCGCCCACACCGAGGAAGACCCCGCCGTCGCCTATGATGATTTCACTATGGATCACAGCCTTTGGGAGGATCACGTCTGGCCCACGATCGCCACGCGCATTCCGCAGTTCGAGGCGATCAAAGTCATCACCGAATGGGCAGGCCACTACGCCTACAATACGCTTGATCAAAACGCCGTCACAGGCCCGCACCCCGAAGTCGGTAATTTCCTGTTTCTCAACGGGTTCTCAGGTCACGGCTTGCAACAATCTCCGGCCATGGGCCGCGGCACAGCCGAATGGCTCACCTATGGCGCATACCGCAGCCTTGATCTCTCCGCCTTCCACTACGAGCGCATCCTTGCAAACGAGCCGATCCTGGAACGCGCCGTGATCTAGCTGAAAGACGCGCGCCTTCAGAAGGGAGCCAATATGAGCGACAAAGACGACAAAATCTCCAAAAGCGGCTCCTACGCCTCCCCGCCCTGTCTGGCCCACGAGATTGACCCCGCCTATTTTGACCCCCTCGCCGTCACACCGGAGCAGGCCCGCGATGTGCAACGCTGGCGCAAAGCCAAACGCGAAGCCCTGCGAAGCGCGCGCAAGGCCTTAAGCGTGGCAGAACACACTTCTGTGTCCGCAAAACTTTCGGCAAAGCTCGAGGCCGTCTTGCAAGATAGGTTTAATGGCGCGCGCGGGCAAACCCTTTCAATGTATTGGCCCATAAAAGGCGAGCCCGATCTGCGCCCGCTGATGGAAAGACTGCACCACGCAGGCGTCATCATCGCGCTGCCGCTGGTCGAGGTAAAAGCAGCGCCACTGGTGTTCCGCCGCTGGACACCCGACACCAAAATGGTGCGCGGCGATTGGAACATCCCCGTGCCCCCCGCCGACGCAGAACAACTCACGCCCGACATATCCCTCGCGCCGCTGGTGGGCTGGGACAACGCAAATTACCGCCTCGGCTACGGCGGCGGATACTTTGACCGCACATTGGCAGCCCTCGCCCCCTCGCCCTACAAGATAGGTGTCGGGTATAGCTCGGCCCAACTGCCGACAATCTACCCGCAACCACATGACATCCCGATGGACCTGATCATCACCGCCGCACCATAGGGGAAAGCGCCCACAGCGCCTGCCCCAATGGACAACAGCTTGTGAGCATAGATCAACTGACATAGGTTGGCAGTTGGGTTGCGTTAAGTCTGATTTCGTCAACATAGTTAAGGAGACGAGACGTGACAAAACATGCAATCGAAACAGTAACTTTCAAGTTGGTCGACGGCATTAGCCGTGAAGCTATTGCCAAGGATGCCGAAGCCATTACCGACTTCGCCCGCAAGCAGGCAGGCTTTATCTCGCGTCGCTTGTCGTGCAGCGACGATGGGCTTTGGATCGAGCATATCGAATGGGAAACGCTTGACGCGGCCAAAGCGGCGGCAGCTCAAATCGGAAAAGAGCCAACCCTTGCGACATGTATGAAAGCCATCGACGGGCCAAGCGTTGTCTTGCATCATACCACCCTTGAGATCAGCGTGAACTAAGGGGGCAAAATGCGTCGGAGCGACCGTCTTTCAGTGATCATTGAGATTGTTCAGGATGGTCGCTTGCACCTTGCCCGTAACATTGCTCACAGCTTGGAGGTCTCGGTGCGCACGATCTATCGGGATTTCGACACACTTGTAGCCTCAGGTATCCCGATAGAAGGTGAGCGCGGCGTGGGATACATGCTGCGCGAGCCTGTGTTCTTACCTCCGATGAACCTTTCCTTGACAGAATTGGAGGCCTTGCATCTGGGGATGGCTATCGTGTCGGAAGCCGCCGACGCCGAACTACAGACGGCAGCGGCCTCTCTCACCTCGAAAGTCAACAAAGTAGCCACAGCAAACGGCACAGTTCCAAAAAGTTGGGGCTTTGGGGTCTATCCCTTCGCGCAGGCAAAAATCGGCTTTGCGCATATGCCACGCATCCGCACGGCGATCCGTAACAATGAAAAGCTAGAAATTACGTATCAGTCCTTGGGTGACCAATCATCTACTAGAGTGGTTTGGCCATTGCAAAATGCTTATTGGGGCCGTGTCTGGACCATGACGTGCTGGTGTGAAAAGCGAGACGACTTCAGATCGTTCAGGATAGATCGCATCACCGATTGCCGTCGCACTGGCAGCTTCTTTGATGATGAGGGCGGCAAACTATTTGCGAGATACCTCGACAAAGTGAATGTTGAATTGACACAAAAGACCCAAGGACAGTCGTGAGCCGTCCAGCGCTTTGTTCCAGATCGGTCATTAACGCAGCCGCAGCCAAAGCCCATTTCGTCCAGCATTTTTCCCTTTCAGCTTGGACACTTTGAACGGCGGGAATTGAATTATACCGGTGCCTCCATGACACCCTATTTAGCCAGAAACTCAAACGATCTGGCACCCTCGCGTCGGGTGCGCATCCGCTGCGCACCAAGACTTTTCACACGGCGCAGCGCACGCCACGTTAACCACATTTCCCTAACAGAAATTAACGATTGGGCGGTGCACGCATGGTGCACGGGGTGTGCACGCCTTTCACCCCCCTGTTTTCGGGCCAATCAGGCGTGTTAACCACCCCGTACGGTGGTCACTTTCTAGCCCAGTTCAGGCAGCTTGGCTTCTGCCGCGCGGGTCACGTCGCCATCTCGCACCAGAGCTGCCGCATTGGCCAGATCATCGGCCATATAGCGGTCATCCCCCAAGGTGGCGATACTCTCGCGCAGCCGTGAAATGACGCTTTGAAGCGGCCCGCTTGTCGCCAGAGGCGCGCGAAATTCAACACCCTGCGCCGCGCAAAGCAGCTCGACCCCGAGGATGTTTTCCAAATTCCGCACCATCTGCATCAAGCGCCGCGCGCCATGCGCGGCCATGCTCACATGGTCCTCCTGATTGGCCGATGTCGGTGTGCTGTCTGTCACCGTTGGGTTAGCCAAGTGCTTATTTTCACTCATCAAAGCAGCCGTGGTCACTTCGGCAATCATCAGCCCCGAGTTCAGTCCGGGATTGGGCGTGAGGAACGGCGGCAAATCAAAGCTCAAAGTCGGGTCCACCATCAGCGCCACCCGCCGCTGCGCAATCGCACCAATTTCAGAGAGCGCCAGCGCGATCATATCAGCCGCAAAGCCCACAGGCTCGGCATGGAAGTTACCACCCGAAACGATCAGCCCCGCCTCGGTCAAAACAAGCGGGTTATCTGTCGCCGCATTGGCCTCGATAATCAATGTGCTGGCAGCCTGTCGCATTACGTCCATAGCCGCGCCTGTCACCTGCGGCTGGCAACGGATGCAATAAGGATCCTGCACCCGCGTATCCCCCTCGCGATGGCTCTCGCGAATCTCGGATCCGTCCAGCAAATCACGCATCACAGCGGCCGCTTCAATCTGCCCCGCGTGGCCTCTAAGTGTATGAATTTCGGGCTGTAATGGCGCCGTGGAGCCCATAATCGCATCGGTCGAAAGCGCCGAGACAACAAGTGCCGTCTGCGCCGCGCGCCAGCCCTCAAACAGGCCTGCAAGCGCGTAGGCCGTGGAGAATTGCGTGCCGTTGATACAGGCCAAACCCTCTTTCGGACCTAGCTGCACAGGAGTTAACCCTGCCTTGGCCAGAGCCGCGGACGCGGGCATCAAAGCCCCCTGAAAGCGCGCCTTACCCTCGCCCATCATTGCCGCCGCCATATGTGCCAAGGGCGCCAGATCGCCAGATGCCCCGACAGAGCCTTGTGCAGGCACCTCAGGTGTCACACCTTCGCGCAACATACCCTCTAGAAGCGCCACAAGCTCCCACCTCACACCAGATGCCCCACGCCCGAACGAGAGCAGCTTGAGTGTCATCATCAGCCGCACATGCGCTTCGGGCATCGCATCTCCCACACCGCAGCAATGGCTCAGGATCAGGTTGCGCTGAAGCTGCGCTGTGTCCTTGGGCGCAACTTTCACACTCGCCAGTTTGCCAAAGCCCGTGTTCACACCATAGACCGCCTCACTGCCGGCCGCCGCCTCGGCAATACGGCTCGCCGCAAGTTCCACAGCAGGTTTGCAGGCAGGGTCGAGCGTGGCTGCAAGCCCCTCGCGGTAAATGCGTTCAAGCTGAGCAAGGCTCACCTTCATAGGTGTCAAAACAAGCGTGGTCATGGCAGTCCCTCCCGTTAATCTCGAGAGTGAATTACCGACTTAATAATAATATGTCCATACATATTAAGCGAGCGATGGCAACCAAAGCACAATCGCCGGAAAGGCAACCAGCCCCGCAATGGTAAAGGCATCCGCAATGAAGAAAGGTGTAACCCCCTTAAACACATCCTGCACCGTGAGGTCGTCACGCACGCCTGCCACAACAAAACAGTTAAGCCCAATCGGCGGTGTGATCAGACAGAACTCAGCCATTTTCACCACCAAAATTCCGAACCAGATCGCGCACATTTCACCCGACATGCCAAATGCACTGTCTGCCGCGGCAACAGTCTCACCGCCGTTCAGCGCCATGACCGCAGGGTATACAACAGGCAAAGTCAGCAAGAGCATCCCGATCGCGTCCATGAACATGCCAAGCACCGCATAGGCCAGCAGAATGCATATCAGGATCACCATAGGCGACATTTGCAGCGAGGTGATCCAATCGGAAAACGCGGCTGGCAGCTCGGCAAATCCAAGGAAGCGCACATAGATCAGCACTCCCCAGATGATCGTGAAAATCATCACTGTCAGCTTGGCTGTCTCCAACAGCGCGGCCTTAAGCTCGGCCCAGCGCATCCCGCGATAGAGCGCCATTAGAAAGACGATGAACGCCCCAAGCGCCCCGCCCTCTGTGGGTGTGCCCCAAGCCTTCTCACCGAACGGGTTGTAAACAAAGCAGATGATGATGAAGATCACCGCAAAAATAGGCAGAGCCGCAGGCAGGCTCTCGAAGCGCTGCCGCCAGGTGAAACCTGTCACAGGCGGCCCGACGTTCTTGAACACAAGCGCAATGCCGATGATAATCAGCGCATAAACGACGGCCGAAAACGCCCCCGGAATAAAGCCAGCGAGCAGAAGCTTACCCACATCCTGTTCCACAATAATGGCATAGATCACCAGAATAGCTGATGGCGGAATAAGGCTCGCCAGTGTCCCGCCCGCCGCCACGACCCCCGCAGCAAACTGCTTATTATAGCCGATCTTGAGCATCTCGGGGATAGCAATACGCGCAAATACAGCCGCCGTAGCGACGCTTGCGCCTGAAACAGCCGCAAAGCCTGCTGTGGCAAACACCGTGCTCACAGCCAAGCCACCCGGAACCCAGGCAATCCAACGCTTCGCCGCTTCAAACAGCGCGCGCGTCAGGCCCGCGTAATATGCAAGATACCCGATCAGGATAAACGTGGGGATCAAGCTCAACTCGTGGCTCGCCACTTTGGAGTGCGGAACCTGTCCTGCCGTTTTGGCGGCCACCGTAAGGGCCCAGCCGATATCTTCGGGGTCAAACCCCTTCTTTGACCAGAAAATGAGGAACAACCCGACAAGCCCTGCCAAAGCGGCAGCAAAGGCCACCCGCATTCCCAGAACGACAAGGACAAGCAACCCACCCGTGACCCAGAGGCCAATATCAATCGGCTCCATTGCGGCCTCCCTCTTCCATCAGTCTCGCTTCGGCAGCGGCCACTTCGGCGGCACTCAGCACCAGAGGAACGGCCGCAGGGGCCTCGTCTCCGCGCACAAAGGCGCGGCCATACCCGTAGATCTGGATCAGCAACCGCAGTGCCAACACGCCCAGTGCCACAGGCACAACCAGTTTTGCAGGCCAGATCGGCAGACCGATATCAATCGTTGAATCGCGGCTCCACATCCGTGCATCAAAATCAAACGAGCGCTGAAAATGTGCCCAACTGCCCCAAACCAACAGCACAACCAGAGCAAAGATCATCAACACCGAGATCAGTTCAAACAGCCAGATAGCCCGTCCGCCAAGACGGCTTACCAGAATATCCATCCTGATATGCGTGCCATCGCGTTGCGCATAGGAGACTGCCAGAATGGCAATCACAGGCATAAGCTGCATAATCCAGTCAACATACCCCGACAGCGGCGCATTCAGCGTCAGACGCCCGCCAACCGAGCGCACAGCTAGAAGCATCAGCGAGAAAATCGCCAAGCCCGCCACAAGCGCCATAAACTGCTCAAGTTTCAGAAGCCCCCTATCAGCACGACTGAGCCATGAGTCGTCCTCCAGGACGGGTGATGCACCTGCCATGTGTTTTGCCTTTTGCTATAAATGTTCGGGGCGCACCCTTTGGCGCGCCCCGTTGATATGTGGATGATCAGTTGCTCATCCGCGCTTTTTCAAGCGAGCTTACAACAAGGTCGTAAAGCTCCTGCGCCGGCAAGCCTTGCGCGCTCATATCGGCAATCCACTGATCACGGATTGGATCGGCAGCCACTTTGCGGAACTCGGCCAGTTGCTCTTCGCTGATCTCGACTTTGGTGACATTCTTTTCGACAAGAATTTCATCCCACTTCTTCAAGAGCTCACCATAGTTGGCAAGATAGTGGTCAATGGCCTCGGGAATCGAGCTGTCCAGCGCTTCACGCTCCGCATCTGTGAGAGCGTCATAAGCATCTGTATTCACCACAACAGGGCAATTCACCGTGCCGGGGTTCAGGTTAGCTGTCCACCATGTCGCCTCGTTGATCGTACCAAAACTGAGGTGCGCGTGCTGAGCAAAAGCCACTGTGTCAACAACACCTGATTGCATCGCCTGAAAGGCTTCAGCCGACGTAACAGATGTCGGCACAGCACCCACAGCTCTAAACGCATCACCGATCCCACCTGTGGCCCGCACGCGCATCCCGTTAAATTCGGAAAGCTCGTCACGCGGCTCGCCTGTGCCAACAATGTTATACTGTGGCATGGGAGAGGTCATGATGATCTTGGCATTCCACTGCGCCATTTCCTCGATCACAGCAGGATTCTCGTACACTGCGTGGCTCACCGCGACCTCTTCCTTCAGCGTGTTCACACCAAGGAAAGGCAGCTCCAGAACGGTAATCGCTCGGTTCTTGTCGCTGTGATAGCCCGCACAAAACTGCGCCATCTCGAATGCGCCAATGGCGATCCCGTCAAGGTTTTCGGTGTTCTTTGAAAGGCCACCATAGCTCACATTCATCGTAAACTCGCCGCCTGTCTTCTCAGACACAAGCTCGGCCAGCTTCTCGATGTGCTCGGTAAAGGCACGGCGTTTGCCCCAGACCGATACATTCCATTCCGTGGCCGCAGCCTCGGTGGCAAAGCTCAACGCAACGGCTGTCGCCGCCAGTTTTGCAACTGTGTTCATGGTAGTCCTCCCTGATTGCAGCCCTGTTTAACGGGCTATCATTTGGAAAGTTAGCGCCATCCCCTAAAGATGCCAAGCCCTCACGTCAGTTTGTAACTATTTGCGCGAGCGTAAGTTGCCCTCGATACCGTGTGTTTCTTACGCTTCCCCTTTGCGCTTGCAGCACATATAAACGCGGGAACAGACAAAAGCGCAGCGCGCCAAGACTTTAAGGGGCAAGAGCCATGGCTCACATCATCGTCGTCGGCAATGAAAAAGGTGGCGCAGGAAAATCCACCGTTTCGATGCACATTGCAACCGCACTCTCGCGGCTGGGGCACAAAACCTCGGTGCTCGACCTTGACCTGCGCCAAAAGACAATCGGCCGCTATCTCGAAAACCGCCTCGCCTTCTGCGCCAAGGCGGGTCTTGATTTGCCCACGCCCGATTATCACGAACTCCCGGAAATCGACAAATCAACGCTGAAACCAGGCGAAAATATCTATGATCACCGCCTCTCGGCCGCCGTGGCCACGCTTGAGTCCGACAATGATTTCATCCTGATCGACTGCCCCGGCTCTCATACCCGCTTGAGCCAGGTGGCACATTCGCTCGCCGATACGTTGGTGACTCCCCTCAATGACAGCTTTATCGACTTTGATCTGCTGGCTCATATTGATGATGAAGGCGAGAAAATCATTGGCCCGTCGGTCTATTCCGAGATGGTCTGGTCGGCCCGCCAGCTTCGCGCTCAAGCCGGCCTCAAGCCAATCGACTGGGTCGTCATGCGCAACCGCCTCGGTGCTCAACGCATGGTCAACAAAGAGAAAATGGAGCGCGCCGTGGACAACCTCGCAAAGCGCATCGGCTTCCGTGTAGCACCGGGCTTCAACGAACGGGTCATCTTTCGAGAACTCTTCCCGCGTGGCCTGACCCTGCTTGATCTGAAGGATGTGGGAGTGCAAAAGCTCAACATCTCCAACATCGCCGCTCGCCAAGAGCTGCGCGAGATGATGAAATCGCTCAAGCTTCCAAATGTCAGCGTCGACTTCTAAGTGAGCGCACCTCTTGATATATTCCTGATCTGCCCTCCCGGGCTTGAAAAAGCTCTCGCCGCCGAAGCGGCCGGGCACGGCTTTGCCCCTGCCCGCGCTGTTGCGGGTGGCGTTGAGGTTACAGGCGACTGGCCCGAGGTCTGGCGCGCCAATCTCATGCTACGCGGCGCGGTTCGTGTGCTCGTGCGCATAGGCTCTTTTCGGGCCTTTCACCTCGCCCAGCTTGATAAACGCGCACGCAAGTTTCCATGGAGTGACATTCTGCGCCCCGATGTGCCGATACGCGTTGAAGTTACAACCAACAAGCGCTCCAAGATCTATCACGCAGGCGCCGCCGCGCAGCGCATCGAAACCGCAATCAAGGAAACCCTCGGCGCGCCTGTCTCGCCCGAGGCCGCGCTTACGCTCAAGGCGCGCTTCGATGACAACCTCGTCACCTTCAGCCTCGATAGCTCGGGGGAAAGCCTGCACAAGCGCGGCTTCAAGGAGGCCGTCAACAAAGCCCCCATGCGTGAAACTTTAGCTGTCCTCTTCCTGCGCGAAGCGGGCTATTCAGGCACAGAGCCTGTGCTTGATCCGATGTGCGGCTCCGGCACCTTCCCCATCGAGGCTGCCGAAATCGCCATGGGCCTCGCCCCCGGCCGAGCGCGCAGCTTCGCGTTTGAAAGCCTCGCCAGCTATGACGCCGAGGCGTGGAACACCATGCGCAGCTCAGTCAAGCCTCGCACCACAGATCAACACTTCTACGGCTCCGACCGCGACCAAGGCGCAATCGCAATGAGCGCCCGCAACGCCGAGGCGGCGGGCGTCTCCGCCCATACCACTTTCACCTGCACGTCGATATCCGACCTGAAGCGCCCCGATGGCCCCGCTGGACTCGTGATCGTTAACCCGCCCTACGGCGGGCGCATCGGCAACAAAAAGCCCCTTTTCGCGCTGCACGCCTCGCTCGGAACCAAGCTGAAATCCGAGTTCAAAGGCTGGCGCGTTGCCATCATCACCACAGAGGCCTCGCTCGCCAAAGCCACGGGCCTCAATCTTACCGCTGGCCCCTACGTGCCCCACGGCGGCCTCAAAGTGCGGCTCTATCAATCGGGCCAGTTTTAGTCCGCTTGCGCATCAAGACCACTAGGTTGGACACTCCCAGCGCACTGATCACAACCGCGCCCCCGATCAGCGCATAAACCCCCGGATCTTCGCCCAGCGCGAACCAAACGAGCAAGGGCGCCAACACAGACTCCAGCAAGATCAGCAAAGCCACTTCCGCCGATGGAATATACCGCGGCCCCAGCGCCAGACCGACAGAGCTGATGGCGATGAAAAGGCCGTGCAGCGCAACAAGATAATACTGCGCTTGCCCAAGCTGGAACGGCTGCACAAACGGCCAAAGGCAAACCGCGCATAATAGATAAGCCACAGGCAACATCGGAACCATCGAAACCGAGCGCACCTTGCGCGCTGCCGTGAGCGCCACAGCAAAAACAAACGACACAGCAATAGCAAACAAATCCCCCGTCAGGCTTGCCCCCTCTGTTTCTCCAGAGCCATAGGCGATAATTCCCAGACCCGCAAAAACCGCGACCATCGTCAGGCTCATCCGCGCGCTGATCGCTTCCCCAAGAAAAACACGGCTCAGGATCGCGGCAAAAACAGGCATGGAAGCGATGATAAACACCACATTGGCCACGCTTGTGTGGCTCACGGCAAGGGTAAACAAAATCCCCGTCCCGCTCATCGCAAACAGGTACACATAGGCATAAGGCCCGCCCCGCAAAGCCGCTGTCACAGAGCGAGCCCCCGAACGCGCCAGCACAAAGACAAGCACCAAGGCTCCTGTGCTCAAACCCCGCCAAAACGATATCTCCAAAGGCGGCACATCAATCAGCCTGATAAACAAACTATCAGGCACAACAAACAACACACCCATCATCGTGATGAGCAACCCTTTGAGCTGATCACTCATAGCTTGGCCAGATGATGCAAGAGCTTGCGCAACACTGCGACATCGTCAGGCGAAAACGCCTCCGCAAGCTTCGCATCATAGTCCATAGCAACACCGCGTAGCTCGATATAAGCCGCCCGCCCCGCAGCCGTAAGCTCCAGCGCCTCAAGCCGCCTGTCTCCCGCGTCCCGCTCGCGGGTGAGAAAGCGCCGCTCCTCAAGCCGTGCCACAGCACGGCTGATCTTGGTCTTGTGCATCTTGGAGCGCTCACAGATTTCCTTGGCGCTCATCCGCCCGTATATCCCGAGGTGAAACAGCACCCGCCACTCCGTGCGCAGCATCCCATAGCGGGCCTTGTATATATTCTGAAAGGAAAGGCTGCTTTCCTCTGCCGCCTGATTGAGCAGGTAGGGCAGGAAATCCTGCAAGTCAAAGTCATCTTTTTTGGTCATGGCACCTCTCCCTCTGTTGTTAGTTACAAAATCAACTGTTAATTACGCAACCAAATTCGACAGGAGACGCGCTATGAACAAACAAACCTCCCCCAAGGGCTTTACGCAAGCCCCCTCAGAAAGCGGCACACATGCGGGCTATATGCCCGGCTTTGGCAATGATTTCGAGACAGAAGCTCTGCCCGGTGCCCTGCCGCAAGGCATGAACTCCCCGCAGAAATGCAACTACGGCCTTTATGGCGAGCAACTCTCCGGCACGGCCTTCACAGCGCCAAGCCATCAGAACGAGCGCACATGGTGTTACCGCATCCGCCCAAGCGTAAAGCACTCACACCGCTACGAAAAAATTGATCTGCCCTATTGGAAGTCGGCTCCGCATGTGGACCCCGATGTCATATCCTTGGGCCAATACCGCTGGGATCCTGTGGCCCATACTGGCGACAAATTCACATGGCTCACAGGCATGCGCACCATGACAACGGCGGGTGATGTGAACACCCAAGTCGGCATGGCGTCGCACATCTATCTCGTCACCGAAAGCATGGTGGATGAATATTTCTACTCGGCTGATTCCGAGCTGCTCATCGTCCCTCAAGAAGGCCGCCTGAGATTCGCGACAGAACTCGGCATCATCGACCTCGCTCCGCAGGAAATAGCGATCATCCCTCGTGGCCTCCTCTACCGTGTCGAAGTTCTCGAAGGCCCTGCGCGCGGTTTTGTCTGCGAAAACTACGGTCAGAAGTTCGAGCTGCCGGGCCGTGGCCCCATCGGCGCAAACTGCATGGCCAACCGCCGTGATTTCAAAACACCTGTCGCCGCTTTTGAAGACCGCGACGCCCCCTCTACCGTCACAATCAAATGGTGTGGCCAGTTCCACGAAACCAAAATTGGCCACAGCCCGCTGGACGTTGTCGCATGGCATGGCAACTACGCCCCCGTGAAATACGACTTGAGCACATATTGCCCCGTCGGCTCGATCCTGTTTGATCACCCCGACCCCAGCATCTTCACCGTGCTCACCGCCCCCTCGGGTCAGGCTGGCACGGCGAATATCGACTTCGTTCTCTTCCGCGAGCGCTGGATGGTGGCCGAAGATACCTTCCGCCCTCCATGGTATCACAAGAACATCATGTCCGAGCTCATGGGCAACATCTACGGCCAGTATGACGCCAAGCCAAAAGGCTTCGTCCCGGGCGGCATGTCCCTGCACAACATGATGCTGCCCCACGGCCCCGATAAAAACGCCTTCGAGGGGGCATCCAATGCTGACCTGAAGGCCGAAAAGCTCGACAACACCATGAGCTTCATGTTCGAAACCCGCTTCCCGCAGCACCTCACCGGCTTTGCGGCCAACGAGGCTCCGTTACAGGACGACTATATCGACTGCTGGACAGACATCGAAAAGAAATTCGATGGCACCCCAGGCAAGAAATAGCGCACGGCATATACGCCCGACTTTCAATACCGTAGGGTGTGCCCTCTGGCGCACCCCACAAACCAAGGACATCTAAATGACATTGCTCAAATCATGGGTCACCTCGGCCAACACAGCCGATGCCCCTTTCCCGCTCAACAATCTGCCCTACGGCGTCTTTTCCACAGCCGATAAAGACCCGCGCTGTGGCGTGGCGATTGGCGATATGATCCTCGATCTGGCGGCAGCCGAAGAAGCGGGTCTCATCACCCTCACAGAAACACCACTCTTTGATGTGCCGTTCTGGAACGAGGTGATGGAAGAAGGCCCCGAGCTTTGGGCCGCCCTGCGCGCGCGCCTCACAGAGCTTCTCGCCGAAGGCTCCGCCGACAAAACCGAGCTTGAAGCCATGCTCACCGCGCAGTCAGACGCCGACATGCACTTGCCGTTCCTCGTCAGTGAGTTCACAGATTTCTACGCGTCCAAAAATCACGCCACCAACGTCGGAACCATGTTTCGCGGCTCCCAGAACGCTCTGCCGCCCAATTGGCTGCACATTCCTATCGGTTACAACGGCCGCGCCTCCTCGGTAGTGGTGTCAGGCACCGATGTGCGTCGCCCCTGGGGCCAACTCAAAGGGCCGAATGATGATACCCCCCGCTGGGCGCCCTCCGCGCGCTTTGATCTGGAGCTTGAGATGGGTGCCATCGTCGGCACACCGTCAGACGGCCCCGTGACGGTGGCAGAAGCCGACGAAATGATCTTCGGCTACGTGCTGCTCAATGACTGGTCAGCACGCGACATTCAGGCATGGGAATACCAGCCGCTCGGCCCGTTTCAGGCCAAGGCGACAGCCACAAGCATCAGCCCGTGGATTGTCACAAAAGCCGCGCTTGAGCCTTTCCGCGTGGATACACCCAAGCGCGAAAAAGAGCTTCTCCCGCACCTCAAAGACTGTGGCCCTATGCTTTACGACATCGACCTGTCGGTGACGCTGGCACCCGAGGGCAAAGCCGCAAGCACCATCGCCACGACCAACTACAAAGAGATGTATTACTCCTCCGCCCAGCAGCTTGCCCATCACACAACATCAGGCTGCCCGATGAACCCCGGTGATCTCTTGGGGTCAGGCACAATCTCTGGCCCCGAAAAGCACCAGCGCGGCGCACTTCTTGAGTTGAGTTGGGGCGGAGAAGAACCGATCACGCTTGAAACAGGCGAAGAGCGTTCCTTCCTCGAAGACGGCGACACGCTGACCCTGCATGGCGCAGCCAAAGGCCAAGGCTACACCATCGGCTTTGGCGAATGTGCAGGCAAGCTCCTGCCCGCCCTCAAAGACCCCTACAAGCGCTAAACCCTGCGAACAGATTTGAGAAAAGGAAACAGAAATGTCCAAGAAATTTGCCTCACAAGGCGACATGACCGAAAAAGAAATCTCCTTCACAGAGGTCGGCGAAGGCCTCTGGGCTTTCACAGCCGAGGGTGACCCGAACTCGGGTGTCATCATCGGTGACGAGAGCGTCATGATCGTTGAAGCACAAGCGACCCCCCGTCTCGCCAACAAGGTGATCGAGAAGGTCCGCACCGTCACAGACAAACCCATCAGCCACCTTGTGCTCACGCACTACCACGCGGTTCGTGTGCTTGGCGCCTCGGCCTATGGCGCACCACAGGTCATCATGTCCGATGTGGCCCGCTCCATGGTTGTTGAACGGGGCCAGGAAGATTGGGACAGCGAATTCCAACGCTTCCCGCGCCTCTTTGAAGGCCACGAAAGCATCCCCGGTCTCACCTACCCGACCACAACATTCTCCGACAGCATGACAGTCTATCTCGGCAACCGCCGCGTCGATATCATGCACCTTGGCCGCGCCCATACGGCCGGCGATGCCGTCATCCATGTGCCCGACCAGAACGTCATGTTCACGGGTGATATCGTTGAATACCACTCCGCCTGCTATTGTGGCGATGGTCACTTCTCCGATTGGGGCAACACACTCGACAACATCGCATGGTTTGATGTCGATGCCATCGCACCGGGCCGTGGTGACGCTCTTGTCGGCAAAGAAATGGTGAATGCCGCGATTGAAAGCACCCGTGATTTCGTCGACAGCACCTACCGCCCCGTGGCCCGTGTCGCCGCAGGCGGCGGCTCGCTCAAAGACGCATGGGATGCCTGCCGCGCCGAATGTGACCCGAAGTTCGCCGATTACGCGATCTATGAGCACTGCCTGCCCTTCAACGTGGCCCGCGCTTACGACGAAGCCCGCGGCCTCGACCATCCGCGCATCTGGACCGACCAGCGCGATATCGAAATGTGGGAACAGCTGCAAAGCTGATGCCCTTGCGACCAGCCGCGCCGTATACCGCGCGGCTGGTCGCACTTAAAAAACGCGCGCCCCCATGTCACAGGAGGACACTGACATGTTTGATGACCGTTACACACTCGCCTACAAGCTTTACCCCTATAAGCGCCATGCCGACCAAGACCAAAAGGCCCCCGTGCGCCACCCTGTCGTGGTTATGGGCGGTGGCCCAATTGGTGTTGCCACCGCGCTTGATCTCGGCCAGCAAGGCATCCCCGTTGTGGTGCTCGATGACCATGAAGGTGTGGGCATGGGCTCGCGCGCAATCTGTTTTGCGAAACGCTGCCTCGAAATTGCCGACCGCTACGGCGCAGGCAAACCCATGGTTGAAAAAGGCGTGGTCTGGAACCTCGGCAAAGTCTTTCACAAAGACGATAAAGTGTTTGAGTTCAACCTCCTGCCAGAAGAGGGCCACGAGTTCCCCGCGTTCATCAACCTCCAGCAGCCTTACTTTGAAAGTTTCATGATCGAACGTCTGTTCGAGATGCAGAAAGCAGGTGCGCCTGTTGAAATCCGCGGCAAAAACCGCGTCGATAATGTGATTGTCAAAGACGACCACGTTGTGCTTGAAATCATGACGCCCGATGGCCCCTACACGATGGAAGCCGACTGGCTCATCGGCTGCGACGGTGCAAGCTCGCCGCTACGTGAGATGCTCGGCCATGACTTCTCCGGTAAAGTCTTCAAGGACAGCTTCCTCATTGCCGACATCAAGATGCTCAATGACAACTTCCCGACAGAACGCTGGTTCTGGTTCGAGCCAAGCCATGGTTCAGGCGCATCAACACTGCTTCACAGACAGCCCGATGATGTCTGGCGCGTCGATTTCCAGATCGGCTGGGATGTCGACCGCAAGGAAGAGATGAAAGAAGAAAACATCCGCCGCCGTCTTGATGCCTTCCTTGGCGAAGGCGTCGAATACGAGATGGTTTGGTCCTCGATCTACACGTTCCAATGCAAGCGCATGGAAAAATTCCGCCACGGCCACGTGCTGTTCGCAGGAGATGCCGCGCATCAGGTTTCTCCCTTCGGCGCACGCGGCGCGAATTCAGGAATGCAGGATGTCGACAACCTCGGCTGGAAGCTCGGCATGGTCATCAACGGTCAAGCACCCGAAAACTTGCTCGACAGCTACAATATGGAGCGTGTCCACGGCGCCGATGAGAACATCCTCAACTCAACCCGCGCCACCGACTTCATCACGCCGAAAAGCGAGACAAGCCACATCTTCCGCAACGCTGTGCTCGAGCTCTCCGAGCACTACCCGTTCGCGCGTCCGCTGGTCAACTCGGGCCGGCTCTCTGTGCCCTGCGTCTATGACGGCTCGCCACTCAACTCAGCCGATGGCCTCAGCGATGGCCCCGAGCGCACACGCCCCGGCGCACCCTGCCCCGATGCACCGCTGGGCGCAGAGTTCCTGCTGCCCAAACTCGGCGGAAAATTCACTCTGCTGACAATCAATGCAGAGGCGCCAGACAGCTTCGAGGAAAGCGGGATCACCGTGGAACGCCTCGCGCTCTCCACATCCGATGACAAAACCGGCGCTCTGACCGAGCGCTATCTGGGGGAGGCAAAATCAGCGGTCTACCTCATTCGCCCCGACCAGCACGTCGCCGCGCGCCGTGACAGCTTTGATGAAAACCTTTTCCGCACAGCCCTGCGCCGCGCGACAGGCAAGGAGTAATCCCGATGAGCACATTGACCCTCACCCCCAATATCGCCAACGGTGACGATTTCTATGCAGAATTGCTCGACGCCCACGAAGGCCTCAGCAAAGAAGAAAGCGACAGCTACAACGCGCGGCTCATTCTTGTTCTGGCCAACCATATCGGCGACCGTGACGTGCTGTCCGAGGCCATCACCGCAGCCAAACGCAAAGGCTGAAGACACACATCAGGTTTTGCGCTTTGGCTTCGCCAAATCGCTCACAGGGGGGGGGGGGCGGCAAACGCCCCCCCCCCCCCCCCCACAAAAAAAAAAAAAAAAAGTATAACGGGGGGTTTTTAATAAAA